>NZ_JBDZDM010000003.1:0-911749 GCF_040049175.1 Nocardioides asiaticus
AGTTACGGCGGCCATAGCGAAAGGGAAACACCCGGTCCCATCCCGAACCCGGAAGTTAAGCCTTTCAGCGCCGATGGTACTGCAACCGCGAGGCTGTGGGAGAGTAGGACGCCGCCGGACATACTTTTGGTAGAGGCCACCTTCGGGTGGCCTCTACTGTATTTACCAACAGATGTAGTCCGTCGGTCGCGCGATGCGGCCAGTGAGGATGGAAGGCGTGGCTGAGGAACGCCGCAACAATCGGGCCGGCAGGCCCGCCGGACGTGGGGGACGTCCCCAGGGATCCCGGTCCGGCACCGGCCGACAGGGACAGCGGCGGGACGATGCCAAGGGGGCCGGCGCGCCGAAGCGTGGCGGGTCCCGTCCCGGCGCAGACCGCGGCGGGCGGGGCGGCAAGCGCACCGACGCGACGTCCGGTGACCGACGCGGGGGCGGCAAGCGGCCGTACGACGCGCGGGGGCAGCGTCCGCGGAATCAACCGGTCGAGAAGCCGGAGCGCACCGCCGACCAGAGGGCGTACGACGGCCCCGACCTGCCGCCGGAGATCACCGGCAAGGAGCTCGACCGCTCGATCGCCGCGCAGCTGCGGGGCCTGCCGGAGAAGCTCGCCAACCGGGTGGCGCGTCACCTGGTCGCGGCGTCGATGTACATCGATGACAACCCCGAGCTGGCCTACCAGCACGCGAAGGCCGCGAAGGCGCGGACCCAGCGGCTCGCCGTGATCCGCGAGGCGGTCGGCGAGGCGGCGTACGCCGCCGGCCACTACGCCGAGGCCCTGGCCGAGCTGCGGGCTGCCAAGCGGATGAACGGCGCGACGGCGTACCTTCCGATCATGGCGGACTGCCACCGGGCCCTCGGACAGCCGGAGCAGGCGATCAAGCTCGCGCACAGCCCGTCGGTCGCGAACTTCGCCCCTGAGGCGAAGGCCGAGATGACGATCGTCGAGGCCGGGGCGCGCCGTGACATGGGTCAGTTCGACGCCGCGTTGCGGATCCTCGAGCAGGCGCCGCTGCACAACAAGAGCCGGGCACCCTGGGTCGTACGCCTCCGTTACGCGTACGCCGACACGCTCGAGGCCGCCGGGAGGCCTTCCGACGCCCTCACGTGGTTCCACCGCACCCACGCGATCGACGCCGAGGAGATCACCGACGCCCAGACGCGAGCCGCCGACCTGGAGAAGCGGCTCGAGAGCTGACGTCCGGGCTCGACGCGTCCGAGTTGTGGCGGATGACTGGTGCTCACGGCTCACATGCGTCACAATGGCAACGACAACTACATTCGTGTGATTCGCCATCGGCCTTCACGCGTTCCAAACCGAGCCCGCTGGGGAAGGCGTCGCTCGCGCCGGAACGAAGGAGACCAACGGTGACCGCACAGATGAACACACGCAGCGCCACCCGCACCGCGACGAGGGGCGTGCTCTACGTGCATTCGGCGCCCTCGGCGCTCTGCCCGCACGTGGAGTGGGCCGTCGGCGGTGTGCTCGGTGTTGCCGTCAACCTCGACTGGACCCCGCAGCCGGCCCAGGCAGGCACCTACCGTGCCGAGCTCTCCTGGACCGGGGCCGTGGGCTCGGCCGCCGCTGTCGCGTCCGCGCTCAAGGGCTGGAACCACCTGCGCTTCGAGATCACCGAGGAGCCCACCTCCGGGTCGGAGGGCGCGCGCTTCTCCTACACCCCCGAGCTCGGCGTCTTCCACGCCGTCACCGGGCTCCACGGGGACATCATGATCCCGGAGGACCGCCTCAAGGCAGCGGTCGTCAAGGCGGCGCTGGGGGAGACCACCCTCAACGTCGAGATCGACAAGCTTCTCGGCAAGCCGTGGGACGACGAGCTCGAGACCTTCCGCCACGCGGGTGAGGGTGCCCCCGTCCGCTGGCTGCACCAGGTCGTCTGAGTCGAGACGGACAGCGGCCCCGGAGCATCGACGCTCCGGGGCCGCTGTCGTTCATGGGGACGATCAGGGCCTGACCAGTCGGAAGTGGCTGGTCGTGATCCAGCCGGAGTACTCGTCGGGGTAGTCCTTGTAGGTGAGCTTCCCCTTGATGGTGAACTTGCCCGGCACGGTGTTGCTGCGGCAGATCCGCCAGTTCTTCGTGCCGCTCTTCGGGTCTGCGCCGGAGAGGATCACATCGGAGCCGATCCGACCACCTCGGGGCCCGATGAGGAACGTCTCCAGGCTCCAGTCGTCGGTGCGCGGCTTCACGGTGTAGCTGTAGCGGTAGCTGTGGCAGCCCTTGCGGAGGACGCGCTTCCACTTCGAGTGGGTGGAGCCCATCTTCTTCCACTGCGCCGCCGTCGGTCGGCTGGAATCGGAGGAGCTGCCGGAGTCTCCGATGATCGGGTCGAGGAGTCCTCCGACGAGCCCGAGCACGACGACCGCGCCGTACACGCCTGTCTTCTGGACACCGAACATGAAGCCTCCCGTGTGCGTGACCTGCGTCACGTGGTCCAACGGAGGAGGGCCGGTGTGGTTACGGTCACAGGCCGCAACGGCCCGGGCGCCGGGGCCGGCGGAGCCGCGCGGCTCAGGCTCAGAGCGGGATGTTGCCGTGGTTCCCGCGGCGTACGCCGTAGGTCTGGATCGCGTCCTCGATCGCGGCGGCGATGGCGGACCGCGTCCGGGTGGGCTCGACGACCTCGTCGACCACCCCGATCTCCACGGCCTTGTCGACCCCGCCGGCGATGCGCTCGTGCTCCGCGGCGAGCTCGGCCTCCACCTGCGGGCGGATGTCCGGGGAGACCTCGGCGAGCTTGCGGCGGTGGAGGATGCGGATGGCGGCCACGGCGCCCATGACCGCGACCTCGGCGCCCGGCCACGCGAACACCTTGGTGGCACCGAGTGAGCGGGCGTTCATCGCGATGTAGGCGCCGCCGTACGTCTTCCTGGTGACCAGCGTGACCCGCGGGACGACACACTCGCCGAAGGCGTGGAGCAGCTTGGCGCCGCGGCGTACGACGCCGTCCCACTCCTGGCCGACGCCGGGCAGGTAGCCGGGGACGTCGACGAGCACGATGAGGGGCACGCCGAGCGAGTCGCAGAGCCGCACGAAGCGGGACGCCTTCTCGGCCGACAGCGAGTCGAGGCAGCCGCCGAGGCGCAGCGGGTTGTTGGCGACGACGCCGACGGTGCGTCCGCCGAACCGACCGAGGGCGGTGACGATGTTGGGAGCCCAGCGGGCGTGGAGCTCCTGGGTCGTGCCCGCGTCGAGCAGTCCCTCGACGAGCGGGTGTACGTCGTAGGCCCGCTTCTTGGACTCCGGCAGGTGCTGGGACAGGTCCTCGTCCTCGACGGCGTCGAGGTCGAGCCCGCCCTGCGCGCCGAGCAGCGAGGTCACCGCGCGCGCCCGGTCGAGCGCGTCCCGCTCGGTCTCGGCGAGGATGTGGACGACGCCGGAGCGTCGGCCGTGCGGCTCGGGCCCGCCGAGGCGGAGCATGTCGACGTCCTCGCCGGTCACTGACCGTACGACGTCGGGGCCGGTCACGAAGATCCGGCCCTCCGGCCCGAGGATCACGACGTCGGTGAGCGCTGGGCCGTAGGCCGCGCCGCCGGCCGCCGGGCCGAGGACGACCGAGATCTGCGGGATCTTCCCGGACGCCTGGGTCATGGCCTGGAAGATCCGGCCGACGGCGTGCAGCGACAGGACGCCCTCGGCGAGACGGGCGCCGCCGGAGTGCCACAGCCCGATGATCGGGGCGCCGTCGGTCATCGCCCGGTGGTAGGCGTCGACGACCACCCGGCAGCCCTGGTCGCCCATCGCGCCGCCCATGACGGTCGCGTCGGAGCAGAACGCCACGACCCGCGTGCCGTCGACCGTCCCGACGCCGGCCAGCATCCCGGAGTCGTCGTCGGGCGAGATCAGCTCGAGGCTGCCCTCGTCGAGGAGCGCGGTGAGCCTGGTGACCGGGTTGCGCGGATCCTGCTCCCGGGGGAGCTTGGCCGGCTTGGATGCTGTGACTGTCATTTCTCCGCAGATGCCCGCTGGTCGTGGACGGAGGAGCGCAGCGGGAGGCGCCCGACTCCGGTGGGCGTGGGTCAGATGCTCCCGAACGCGACCGCGACGTTGGCGCCGCCGAAGCCGAAGGAGTTGTTGAGCGCGGCGATGTCGCCGACCGGGAGGTCGCGCGGCTTGGTCGCGATGTCGAGGTCGACCGCGGGATCGAGGTTGTCGAGGTTGATCGTCGGCGGCGACTGGCGGTGCTGGATCGCCAGGATCGTCGCGATCGACTCGAGCGCACCGGCGCCGCCGAGGAGATGCCCGGTCATCGACTTCGTGCTGGTCACGACGACCTCCGAGACGTGGCTGCCCAGCGTCGCGTGCAGCATCAGGCCCTCGGCGATGTCGCCCTGCGGCGTCGAGGTCGCGTGGGCGTTGACGTGGGCGATGGTCGCCGGGTCGATGTCGCCGTCGGCCAGGGCCCTGAGGATCGCCCGGCTGCCGCCCCGGCCCGCAGGGTCGGGCTGCGCGATGTCGTGGGAGTCGGCGGTGATGCCGGCCCCGAGCAGCTCGGCGTAGATCCGCGCACCGCGCGCCTGGGCGTGCTCCAGCGACTCCAGGACGAGTACGCCGGCGCCCTCGCCGAGCACGAACCCGTCACGGCCGGTGTCCCACGGTCGGCTGACGGTCGTCGGGTCGCCGGCGTTCTTCGAGAGCGCCATCATGTTGGCGAACGCCGCGATCGGCAGTGGGTGGATGGCCGCCTCGGTGCCCCCGGCGAGGACCAGGTCGGCGCGGTCGAGCCGGATCTGGTCGGCAGCGAGGGCGATCGCCTCGTTGCCCGACGCGCACGCCGACACCGGCGTCTGGGCGGCGGCCCGGGCGCCGTACGCGAGGCTGATGTTGGCGGCCGGGGCGTTGGGCATCAGCATCGGGACGGCGAGCGGGCTGACCCGGCGTGGTCCCTTCGCGAGCAGGGTGTCGTAGTTGTCGAGGAGCGTGGTGACCCCGCCGATCCCGGAGGCCACGGCCACGCCGACACGGTCGCCGTCCAGCCCGCTCTCGGTCACCGTGCCGCTGAGGCCGGCGTCCTGCCAGGCCTCGGCGGCGGCGATCATCGCGAACTGCGCCGACCGGTCGAGGCGGCGCGCCTTGACCCGGTCGAGGACCTCCGACGGCTCGACGGCGACCCGGCCGGCGATCTTGACCGGCATGTCTCCGACCCAGTCGTCGGTGAGGGTGCGGATCCCGGAGCGCCCCGCGATTAGGGCGTCCCAGGTGCTCGGGACGTCTCCGCCTACCGGATTGGTGGTGCCCATTCCGGTGACGACGACACGTGTACGGCTCATGGTGTGGCTCTCCCCTGGGGTGGTGGGGTGGGACAGGTCAGGCGGTGGTCAGGCCTGGGCGCGCTCGATGAACGCGACCGCGTCGCCGACGGTCTTGAGGTTCTTGACCTCTTCGTCGGGGATCGAGACGCCGAACTTCTCCTCGGCGGCGACGACGACCTCGACCATCGACAGCGAGTCGACGTCCAGGTCGTCGACGAACGACTTGTCGAGCTGGACGTCGTCGACGTCGATGCCGGCGACCTCGTTGACGATGTCGGCGAGGTCGGCGCGGATCTCTTCGGTGGTGGCCATCTGATTCCTCTCGGATGTGGTGGTGTGGCTGAACAGTCGGGGTGTGGTCACGGGACGACGACGACCTGGGCGGCGTAGACCAGCCCGGCGCCGAAGGCGATGAACAGGGCCGTCTCGCCTGAGGTCGCCTGGCCCTCCTCGATCATCCGGTCGAGGGCGAGCGGGATGGAAGCCGCCGAGGTGTTCCCCATCTCGGCGATGTCACGCGCGATCTTGACCGACTCGGGCAGCTTCATGCTGCGGGCGAGCGCGTCGATGATGCGCATGTTCGCCTGGTGCGGGACGAAGCAGTCGAGCTCGTCGGCGGTGATGCCGGCCCGGTCGAGCGCCTCCTGGCCGATCTTCGCCATCGCGAAGGAGGCCCACCGGAAGACCGGGTTGCCGTTCATGGCGAGGTACGGCGTCTCGCCGGTCTCCATCGCGGTCGGCCAGTCGGTCTTCGAGGTGATGAGGTCAGCCCGGTCGCCCTCGGAGCCCCAGACCACGGGGCCGATGCCGGGGGCGTCGCTCGGCCCGACGACGGCCGCGCCTGCGCCGTCGGCGAAGATGAACGCCGTGCCCCGGTCGTGGACGTCGGTCAGGTCGGAGAGTCGCTCCACGCCGATGACCAGCACGTGGCGGGCGCTGCCGCCACGGATGAAGTCGGCCGCCATCGAGATGCCGTGGCAGAAGCCGGCGCAGGCCGCCGAGATGTCGAAGGCGGCGGCGTGCTCGGTGCCGAGCTCGTCGGCGATCGTCGCCGCCACCGACGGCGTCTGCATCAGGTGGCTGACCGTCGAGACGATGACGCAGTCGACCTGCTTGGCGTCGATGCCGGCCCGGTCGAGCGCCTTGCGGGAGGCGGCGACGGACATCATCTGCACGGTCTCCTCGGGCGTCGCCCAGCGCCGCTCGACGATGCCGGAGCGGGTCCGGATCCACTCGTCGCTGGAGTCGATCGCGTCGACGATCTCCGCGTTGGGGACGACCCTGGACGGGCGGTAGCCGCCCACCCCGAGGATGCGGGCGTGCCGGGCGCCGGTGGCGTCGGTGATCGTGGCCATCAGAAGGCTCCCTCGGGGTGGAGACGGAGCAGCGGCTGACCGGGGGAGACGAGATCGCCGTCCTCGACGAGCCACTCGACGACCTGCCCGCCGTGGGCGGCGGTCACCTTGATGGTGTCGCGGAGGCTGGCGACGTCGCCGATCTCGGCGCCGCTGGGGAGGACCGCGAGGTCGAGGACCTCGTGGGAGAGGCGGAAGGTGCCCTTCGCGGGGGAGACGACCATCCGCCACGTCGGCGAGGTGTCGATCAGGCTCGCCTCGCCGTGCTTCTCGCAGAACGCGCGGGCGTCGTCGAGCTGGTCGGGGGTCTTCAGGGCGAACGTCTCGACACCCTTGAGCGCACCCCCACGAATCTGGCGCTGTGCGATGCCGGTCAGGGTGCCGGCAGGAGGCATCTCGAGGATGCCGGTGACGCCGAGGTCTGCCATGGTCTCCAGGCAGAGGTCCCAGCGCACGGGGCTGGCGATCTGGCCGACGATGCGGGCCAGCACGTCGCGGCCGTCGTGGACGACGCGGCCGTCCTTGTTGGAGATGATCGGCGTACGCGGGTCGTGGACCGAGACGCTGCGGGCGAGCCTGGTGAGGTGGCCGACCGCGGGCGCCATGTGGTCGGTGTGGAAGGCACCGGCGACGCTCAGCGGGATCAGCCGGGCCTTGGTCGGGGGGTCGCCGGCGAACGCCTCGAGCTGCTCGAGGGTGCCGGCGGCGACGATCTGGCCGGGGCCGTTGTCGTTGGCGGGGGTCAGGCCGTGGCGCTCGATCGCGGCGAGCACCTCGTCGCGGTCCCCGCCGAGGACTGCTGTCATGCCGGTGGGGGTCACGGCGGACGCCTTCGCCATGGCCTTGCCGCGCTCGCGGACGAGCACCATCGCCTGCTCGGCGCTGATCGCGCGGGCGCCCGCGGCGGCGGTGAGCTCGCCGACGCTGTGGCCGGCGACGGCGCCGATCTGCGAGAACGCGTCAGCGGGGTGCGGGAAGAGCTCGAGCGCGGCGACCAGCCCGGTCGCCACCAGCAGCGGCTGCGCAACCTCCGTGGCGCGGATGGCGTCCGCGTCGGCCTCGGAGCCGTAGTGGACCAGGTCGACGCCCGCGACGGTGGAGAGCCACTCCATCCGGGCCGCGAAGTCGGGATCCTCGAGCCAGGGAGAGAGGAATCCGGGGGTCTGGGCTCCCTGTCCGGGGGCGACGATGACGAGCACCCTCACACAGTGCCCGGTCCGCGGTCGGGATTCACCATCGGCACCGACGAATCTGCCTCCGCCGAGCTTGTAGGGTTCCTACAACGCACGCGTGGACTGCCGACCGAGAATGAGGGCGATCCGCAGGGCCAGCGCGTCGCGTGGGTCAGCAGGGGAGTAGCCGGTCAGCTCGGCCACCTGCCGCAGCCGGTAGCGCACGGTGTTGGTGTGGACGAACAGCGCCCGCCCGGTCGCCTCGAGCGACCCGCCGGAGGCGAAGTACGCCGCGAGCGTCTCGATCAGGGTGCTGCGCGCGTCGACGAGTGGCCGGTAGACCTCCTCGACCAGGTGCCGGCGGGCGTGGCCGTCGCCGGCGAGCACGCGCTCGGGCAGGAACTCCTGGCTCAGGGCGGGGCGCGGCGCCTCCGGCCAGCCGGGCGCCGCGCGGTACGACGCGAGGGCCGCCCGGGCGGAGCGCTGCGCGTCGGCGAGCCCGTCGGCGACCGGCCCGGCGACCACCGGGCCGTTGCCGAACAGGTCGGCGATCGCGGCGGCCGCGTCGCGGGCGTCCTTCACCCCGCCGAGGAGTACGACGAGCCGGTCGCCCTGGACCGCGCAGAGGGCCTCCAGCCCCTGGGTGCGGGCCCGGCGGCGTACCTCCTCGAAGAGCGAGTCGAGCGCGGCGGCGTCGGCCGGCCGGGCCGAGGTCGCGCCGAGGACGACGCTGAGCGGCTGGGCGGCGTCCCAGCCGAGGGCGCTGGCTCGGGAGAGCACCGCCTCGTCGGTCTCCGCGCGCAGGACGGCGTCGACGACGAGCGCCTCGAGCCGGGCGTCCCACGCACCGCGCTGCTCGGCGGCCCGCGCGTAGACCTCCGCGCTGGCGAAGGCGATCTCGCGGGCGTACCGGCTGATCGCGTCGTGGACATCGTGCGCGTCGGCGGCGTCCACCAGGTCGTCGACGTTCGCCTCGACCACCTCGATGGAGAGCCTGATCAGGTCGACGGTCTGGCGCAGCGTGATGACACCCGTCAGCGCGCGCGGGGCTTCGCCGAACATCGAGGCCGCGAGGTCGGGCTTCGCCGAGCTGGAGTCGGCGCCGGCGGCATACCACTCGAGGAACTCGCGGATGCCGGCCTGCACGATCATCCCGACCCAGGAGCGGTCCTGCGCGGAGAGGTCGCGGAACCACGGCATGTCGCTGTCCATCCGCGCCGTGGCGGCGGTCGCGAGCCGACCGGTCGCCCGCTGCAGCACCTTCGCGGTGCGGCGGCGCGTGGCCGCGGTGGACCTGGGTGTCACCCCCTGATCCTCCCACTATTCGGTGACGCGGCGTTGCAGATGGGTGACGTGGAATGTCGCCTCTGCTTGAATCGTTGACCTGTCGGTACGTGGACGTCCATCCATCTCGGAGGCTTCACGTCGCCGTCACCGACAGCGAGGAAGGAGGGGGCCACCGATGGCACGGGACGAGTTCGCGACGCGGTTCCAGACGATCCACGGCCACAGGCGGGCCTATGTCCTGGCCGGCCGGAAGGTCGGTACGGCGCCGGTGCTGCTGCTCCTGCACGGACTGGCCTGCGACCACCACGACTGGGACCCGATCCTGCCGAAGCTGGCGGAGAAGTACACCGTCGTCGCGCCCGACTTCCTCGGCCACGGTGAGTCCGACAAGCCGAGGGCGGACTACACGCTGGGTGGCTACGCCAACGGGATGCGCGACCTGCTCACCGTGCTCGGCATCGACAAGGTGACGGTCATCGGCCACAGCTTCGGCGGCGGCGTGGCGATGCAGTTCGCCTACCAGTTCCCCGAGCGGACGGAGCGGCTCGTGCTCGTCGACCCCGGTGGCCTCGGCCCGGAGGTCACGGTGCTGATCAAGGCGATGGGGCTGCCGCTCTTCGAGCAGCTCACTGGCCTGCTCACGCTCCCCGGGATCCGGCACGCGACGGTCGCGATGCTCAACGCGATCCGGCCGTACGGCGGCGCCGCGACCCACGACCTCGATGAGGTCGCCAAGATCTTCGACTCGCTCAAGGACCCGGAGAAGCGGGCGGCGATCCACCACCTCGTCTCAGCCGTCATCGACTGGCGCGGGCAGGTCGTCACGATGCGCGACCGCGCCTACCTCACCGAGTCGATGCCGCTCGCAGTGGTGTGGGGCGAGGACGATCGGGTGATCCCGGCCAGCCACGCGAGGACCGCGGCGGTCGTCGCGCCGAAGGCGCGGGTCACCGTCGTACCCGGCGCCGGTCACTTCCCGCACAAGGACTGTCCCGACCGGTTCGTCGAGCTGCTCGACGACTTCGTCTCCACCACCCGCCCGGCGACGTACTCCCGGGCGCGGTGGCGGAGGCTGCTGAAGACCGGCGGAGGGGTGCCGCCGCTCGAGTCGGTGCGGTCGAGCGAGACGGCCTGACCCGCCGGGTCAGGCGTCGCCGCCCTCCTGCTTGACGCCTGCGACGGCGGTCGGGTCGTCGATGCGGTAGGCCGCGAATGCCTTCTCGACCACGCTCGGGTCGATCTCGCCGGCGTCGGCGAGCGCCTGGAGCGCCTGGACGACGACCGACTGCGCGTCGATCTGGAAGAACCGGCGGGCTGCCGGGCGGGTGTCGGCGAAGCCGTAGCCGTCGGCACCGAGCACGCGGTAGTCCTCCGGGACCCAGCGGGCGATCTGCAGGGGCACCGCGCGCATGTAGTCGGAGACGGCGACGACCGGGCCGGTCGAGCCGCCCAGCTTCTCGGTGACGTACGGCGTACGCGGCGTCTCACCCGGGTGGTTGAGCGCCCACTTCTCGGTCTCGATCGCGTCGCGGGCCAGCTCGTTCCACGAGGTGACCGACCAGGTGTCGGCCTGGACGCCCCACTCGTCGCGGAGCAGCCGCTGCGCCTCCTCGACCCACGGGAATCCGACGCCGGAGGCGAGCAGGCGGACCCGCGGGCCCTCGCCCTCGGCGCGCGAGACCTGGTGCATGCCGCGCAGGATGCCCTCGACGTCGACGCCCTCGGGCTCGGCCGGCTGGATGACGGGCTCGTTGTAGACCGTCAGGTAGAAGATCACGTCCTCGCCGTGCGGGTGCTCCTCGGACGAGCCGTACATCCGCTCCAGCCCGGACTGCATGATGTGGCTGATCTCGTAGGCGAACGCCGGGTCGTAGTGGACGACCGCTGGATTGCTCGCAGCCAGCAGGGGGCTGTGGCCGTCGGCGTGCTGCAGACCCTCGCCGGTCAGCGTCGTACGCCCCGCCGTGGCGCCGACGAGGAAGCCGCGGCCCATCTGGTCGCTCATCGCCCAGATCGAGTCGCCCGTCCGCTGGAAGCCGAACATCGAGTAGAAGATGTAGAACGGGATCATCGGCTCACCGTGCGTGGCGTACGCCGTGCCGGCGGCCGTAGCCGAGGCGAGCGCGCCGGCCTCGGAGATGCCCTCGTGGAGCAGCTGGCCGTTCGTCGCCTCCTTGTAGGAGAGCAACAACTTGCGGTCGACCGGCTCGTACTGCTGGCCGCCCGGGTTGTAGACCTTGGCGGAGGGGAACATCGAGTCCATCCCGAAGGTGCGGTACTCGTCCGGGGCGATCGGCACGATCCGCTTCCCGATCTCGGGGTCCCTCATCCAGTCGCGCAGGAGGCGGACGGTCGCCATCGTGGTGGCGACGCGGTTCTTGCCCGAGCCCTGCTTGAGCTCCTTGTAGACGTCGTCGCCGGGCAGGGTCAGCGGCTTGCTGCGCACCGTCCGCTGCGGGATCGGGCCACCGAGCTGCGAGCGGCGCTCCTTCATGTACTGGATCTCCGGCGAGCTCTCGCCCGGGTTGAAGAACGGCGCGGCGCCGGTGCGCTCGTAGGTGTCCTCGAGCTCCTTGTCGGAGATCGGGAGGTAGAGACGGTCGCGGAACTTCTTGAGGTCCGCCATCGTCAGCTTCTTCATCTGGTGGGTGGCGTTCCTGCCCTCGAGGGCGTCGATCGTCCACCCCTTGATGGTGTGGGCGAGGATCACCGTCGGCTGGCCGACGTGCTTGGTGGCCGCGTCGAAGGCGGCGTACACCTTCCGGTAGTCGTGGCCGCCGCGCGGCAGCTTGCGGATCTGCTCGTCGCTCATCTGCTCGACCATCTTCCGCAGCCGGGGGTCGCCGCCGAAGAAGTTCTCCCGGATGTAGTCACCGGTCTCGACGGAGTAGGTCTGGAACTGGCCGTCGGGCGTGGTGTTCATCTTGTTGACGAGTACGCCGTCGACGTCGCGCGCCAGCAGCTGGTCCCACTCGCGGCCCCAGATGACCTTGATGACGTTCCATCCGGCGCCGCGGAAGTTGGCCTCGAGCTCCTGGATGATCTTGCCGTTGCCGGTGACCGGCCCGTCGAGCTGCTGCAGGTTGCAGTTGATGACCCAGGTGAGGTTGTCGAGTTCCTCGCGGGCGGCCACGCGGATCGCGCCCAGCGACTCGGGCTCGGCCATCTCGCCGTCGCCGAGGAACGCCCAGACGTGCTGCTGGCTGGTGTCCTTGATGCCGCGGTTGGCGAGGTAGCGGTTGAACCGGGCCTGATAGATCGAGTTGATCCCGGTGAGCCCCATCGAGACGGTCGGGAACTCCCAGAAGTCGGGCATGAGCCGCGGGTGCGGGTACGACGACAGGCCCTGGTGCAGGCCGTGCTGGACCTCCTGGCGGAAGTGGAAGAGCTGCTCCTCGGTCAGCCGGCCCTCGAGGAACGCGCGCGCGTAGATGCCGGGGGAGGCGTGACCCTGGATGTAGACCTGGTCGCCGCCGCCGGGGTGGTCCTTGCCGCGGAAGAAGTGGTTGAACCCGACCTCGTAGAGGCTGGCCGACGACTGGTACGTCGCGATGTGACCGCCGACCTCGAGGCCCTTGCGGTTGGCGCTGGAGACCATGACCGCGGCGTTCCAGCGGATGAACGCCCTGATCCGGCGCTCGATGTCCTCGTCGCCAGGGAACCACGGCTCGCGCTCGGGCGGGATCGAGTTGATGTAGTCGGTGCTCCGCAGCGCGGGCACGCCGACGTTCATCTCACGCGCGCGCTCGAGCAGGCGCAGCATGACGTAGCGGGCGCGCTCACGACCGTTGGCGTCGATCAGCGCGTCGAACGAGCCGAGCCACTCCTGGGTCTCCTCCGGGTCGATGTCGGGGAGCTGGGTCGGCAGGCCCTCGTGGATCACAGTGGGCTGGGACGGGGTCGCCGCTCCCGTGCCCGAAGTGGTGGTGGATTCATCGGTCACCCCACCATCGTCGCACGCCCGATCGGGCGCCGCGACGGGGTGGCCCGCTACTCGTCGGTAGCCGGATACGCGGTCGTACGCCGCCCGCCCGACGGGTGGGACGGGCGACACACCGCGGCCGACAGGGTTGCGCGGCCAGCGGGTTCTCCGCTGGACTACTCAGCACCTAAAGTCCGCGTAAGAGGCGTGGACGCAAGACTGGAGGACGACGCGTGAGCTCGACCGCGGCCACTGGGCCTGCGGACCGGCTGGGTTTCAAGCCCGGCATGGTCATCCAGGAGCTGGGCTGGGACAACGACACGGATGACGAGCTCCGGGTCGCCATCGAGGACGCCATCGACGCCGACCTGGTCGACGGCGACTACGGCAACGTCGTCGACGCGGTCATCCTGTGGTGGCGCGACGACGACGGCGATCTCGTCGACGGGCTCGTCGACGCGCTCACCGACCTCGTCGGCGGTGGCGCGATCTGGCTGCTGACCCCGAAGGTCGGCCGGCCCAGCGCGGTCGACCCCGCCGACATCGCCGAGGCGGCACCGATCGCCGGTCTCAGCCAGACCACCACCGCGGCGGTGAGCAAGGACTGGATGGCGACGAGGCTCGTGGCGCCCAAGACGCCCGTGTGATGTCGCTCCTCGACAAGGCCCTCGCCACCGGCAGTGGCCTCAAGGTCCTGGCGGACTCCGGCATCGTGAAGCCGTACTCGCCGCTGACGCTCGCGCGCCTCGGCAGGACCCTGTACGAGTGGGGGCTCGGTCCCGCGGGCGGGTTCGCCGGGGTCGCCGTACGCGAGCCGGACCGGGTGGGCGTCGTCGACGAGCTCGGCACCCTGACGTACGCCGACCTGCAGCGGCGATCGAACGCGCTCGCCCGCGCGCTGGCCGCCCGCGGCGTACGCGCCGGCGACGGTGTGGCGATCATGTGCCGCAACCACCGCGGCTTCGTCGAGGCGACCATCGCCGTGGCGAAGCTCGGCGCCGACGCGCTCTACCTCAACACCGCGTTCGCCGGGCCGCAGCTCGTCGACGTGCTGGGCCGGGAGCGCCCGTCTGTCCTCATCCACGACGAGGAGTTCACCGGCATGCTCGGCGGGCTCGACGAGGTCGACCACCGGGTGCACCGGATCGTGGCGTGGACCGAGACCGACGTGGCCGCCGACACCGTGGACTGCCTCGCAGCCGAGGGCGACACCAGCGACCTCGCGCCGCCGCCCCGGCACGGGCGGGTCATCATCCTCACCTCCGGCACGACCGGTACGCCGAAGGGCGCCCCGCGTACCGACGCCGGGATCGACTCCGCCATCGCGCTGCTCTCCCGGATGCCCCTGCACGAGGGCTGGCGCACCCAGATCGCCGCGCCGCTGTTCCACACCTGGGGCATCGCCCACCTGCTGCTCTCGATGCTCCTCGGCTCGACCATGGTCCTGCGCCGGCGGTTCGACCCCGTCGACGCGCTCGAGACGGCCACCCGGGAGCGGTGCGACTCGATGGTCGTCATCCCGGTCATGCTGCAACGCGTCCTGGCCCTGCCCGAGGAGACGCTCGCGGCGTACGACCTCTCCTCGGTGAAGGTCGTGGCCTCCTCCGGCTCGGCGCTGCCCGGCGACCTGGCCGTCGCCTGGATGGACCGCTTCGGCGACCACCTCTACAACATCTACGGCTCCACCGAGGTCGCCTACGCGTCGATCGCGACGCCCGAGGACCTCCGCGAGGCGCCGACGTCCGCGGGCAAGCCGCCGTGGGGCACCGTCGTACGCATCCTCGACGCCGACGGCCGCGAGCTGCCCGCCGGCGAGCCGGGCAGGATCTTCGTCGGCAACAGCATCCTGATGGAGGGCTACACCGGCGGCGGTGGCAAGGAGGTCGTCGACGGGCTGATGTCCACCGGCGACGTCGGCCGCTTCGGCGCCGACGGGAGGCTGTACGTCGAGGGCCGCGACGACGAGATGATCGTCTCCGGCGGCGAGAACGTCTTCCCGCGTGAGGTCGAGGACTGCCTCGTCAGGCACCCCAAGGTCGCCGACGCCGCCGCGGTGGGTGTGGAGGACGCCGAGTTCGGGAAACGGTTGAGAGCGTTCGTGGTGGTGACCGAGGAGTGCACCGAGGACGAGCTCAAGGAGTGGGTGCGGCAGAATCTGGCACGCTTCAAGGTGCCGAGGGAGATCGTGCTGCTCAGTGAGCTGCCGCGCAACGCCACCGGCAAGGTCCTGAAGCGGGAACTGGCCAACTGGCGGGCCGACGACCCCGCTGCCCCCGAGGCAGCAACGAACGCGACGGGCATCGACACGCCACCACAGGAAGGCGGCAAGTGAGCGGACTGCAGATCGGAGGGGCGGCGCCCGACTTCGCCCTCCGCGACCAGTTCGGTCAGGACGTGACGCTCTCGTCGTACCGCGGCTCCAAGGCGGTGGCGATCTTCTTCTTCCCGTTCGCCTTCTCGGGCGTCTGCACGGGGGAGATGACCGGCATCCGGGACCGGCTCGACGAGTTCCTGACCTTCGACACCGAGGTGCTCGCCATCTCCTGCGACCCGCGCTACGCGCTGCGGCAGTTCGCCGACGAGGACGGGCTCAACTTCCCGCTCCTCTCGGACTTCTGGCCCCACGGCGCGACGGCGAAGGCGTACGACGTGTTCGACGAGCGCTCCGGTGCGGCCCGACGCTCGTCGTACATCGTCGACCGGGACGGCGTGGTGCGCTGGTCGGTCCACAACGCCAACGCCGACGGGCGCGACCTCGACGAGCACCTGCGGCAGCTGCGGGCGGCCGCCGACAACGCCGCCGCGGGCTCCGGTACGGACCAGTAAGGTAAAGATTCAACAATTTTCAGCCGACGACTTGGCGGATGCGCTTCGGCGATCTAATCTTTGTCTTGTTGAACCGCTGGTGACCCGAGACGCCAGCGGTTCAACTCATTTCGGGGCTCTCTCGCCCGGCCGCTCCAGCCCGCGGTTTCGGTGCTCCGGCCGCATCTCGCGTAGTCTGCCGCCCGGTCAGTTGCACTGTGCGGGCGCATAGCTCAGTTGGTAGAGCGCCTCCCTTACAAGGAGGATGTCAGGGGTTCGAGTCCCTTTGCGCCCACCGAGTTCCAATGCGGGTCACTGTCGGGCGCGGTCGGCGACGAAGGAGCTGATGGTCTCGACCATCGGGTCGAGGGCTTCCTTCTCGAGCGGGTAGTGACCACCGTCGGGAAGCATGACGTGAGCGACCGGGACCTTCGAGATCCGACCGAGGAACGGCTCGGACAGGTGCAGCGGGGTCCAGCGATCGGCTGCTGGCTGCGTCAGCAGCACGGGGCAGACCTCGAAGTCCTCCGGCTTCACGCCTGGTCGGTAGGAGAGCCAGGAGTCGAGGAAGGCGATCGAGACGTCGTTGCCTGCCGAGGTCTTGTCGCGGTACCAGGCCCTCTTGGCCGCGCGCCCGTTGACGAGCGCACGCATCTTGGACACGTAGCGCATCGGGACCCGGACCTTGCCCAGCCCGATCGTGTTGAGGAACCTCATGACGTAGGCGCCGAGGAAGCCGCTGACCGGGTCGAACCCGGTCTCGACTCTGACCCTGGTCGAGGCGGTGTCGAGGAACGTCATCCCGACGATGCCTTTGACCTTCTGGTTGAGCGCGGCCACGTGGTAGGTCTCCATGCCGCCGGCCGAGAGGCCGTAGAGGACGATCGGGCGGTCGTCTTTCGCGAGCTCGGAGTCGATCAGGTCCGAGCCGATCTGTACCCAGTCGTCGTAGGTGACCAGCGTGTCGGGCGCGACCTCGGTGATGCCGTACGTCGGCATGTCGATCGCGATGGTCTCGTAACCGCGTTCGGCGAGCGGCCGGCCCAGGATCGTGGTCATCTGCCTGCCGTTGGTGCCGACGCCGTGGAAGAGGATCACCTTCGCCGGCGCCTCGGGGTTGCGGTAGGTGTCGAGGTGGATGTTGTGGCCGTTGTGCTGCCACCACTCCTCGACCGGCTCGGTCCCGGGGGTGAGCCGGTATTCGGCTGGAAGGAAGTCCTGGAGTTCGCGCCAGGCCGCTTGCTGTGAGTAGTTCACGTCGTCGACTATGAGCCCGTTCGGACCACTAATGCAAGTCAAACTTGCGTTTATACTGAGGCGGTGCCGACCACCCCAAAGCCCAGACCCGGCGGACGGACCGCCCGCACCCGCACGGCTGTTCTCGAAGCCGCGAGTGCCCTGTTGCTGGAGATCTCCCCCGGAGACCTGACCGTCGGACACATCGCCGCTCGGGCCGGAGTCAATGAGACGACGATCTTTCGCAAGTGGGGGACCAAGGAGGCGCTGCTGGCAGATGTCCTCATGACACTCTCGGGGGAGCGGCTGGTCGCGCCCGACACCGGCAGCTTGCGGGGCGATCTCGTCGCTGTGATCGAGGCGGTCGCGGAGTTCCTTCGTACGCCTGCTGGGTACGCCCTGGCGTATCTGGGCGCGACCGCGGAGGACGAGACGTCCCGCGGACTTCGCGACGCCTTCTGGGCCGACCGGTTCGAGCGGGCACAGGTCATCTTCGAGCGCGCGCAGGCGCGCGGCGAGATCCCGGACGCCGACGTCGCCCCGCTGGCCTACGAGGCACTGATCGGCACGATGCACTTCCGGATCCTGGCCCGACGACGCCCGCTGGACCCAGGCATCGCCGAGAGGCTTGTCGATCTCGTCCTCGACGGTGTCAGCGGACTGGGCCGCTAGCAGTGGTTTCACGTCCTGTCAGGTCCACCGCGTGACGAGCACCTTCCGGCGATTGAAAGCGGGGCTCGGCACGGCCCGACGCACGTGCTTGCCTGAACTCGGTAGAAGAGGCGATACCGAGGAGGAGCCATGGTGCGCGAAGCGCTGCTCGACCCGACGGGCATGGACGAGAGGGCGGCGGACGGGACGCTCGCGCCACGCCCGGGGACGCTGCGAGGACTGACGGTCGGGCTGCTCGACAACACCAAGCCGAACGCGACCGAGCTGCTCGCGCACCTCGGCGCCGGGCTGGAGAGCCGGGCCGGGGTCGGCGAGACCCGGCTCTACACCAAGGACTACTTCGGTACGCCGGTCCAGGAGGACTTGCTGAAACAGATCGCGGCCGAGTGCGACGTGGTCGTGACGGCGGTCGGGGACTGCGGGTCGTGCAGCGCCGCGACGGTCGCCGACGGGATCCTGTTCGAGCACGCCGGCGTGCCCGCGGTGAGCATCACCTCCGACTCGTTCCTGATGCCCGGCCGGGCGATGGCGAGGCTGCAGGGGTTCCCGGGGTTCGAGTTCCTCGCCGCCCGCCACCCGATCGCGAGCCTGGACTCAGACGAGCTCCGGCGCCGGGCCGAGGAGCTCCTGCCCGACGTCCTGCGCGTCCTCGGGGCGGAGGGCTGAGATGGCGGAGCTCACGCACGAGACCGCGAGCGGCGCCGCCCCGATGGAGCTCGGCGACGTCCCCGCCGCCGACCCTGCCGAGATCCGCGCGCTGATGGAGTTCTACGACGAGCGCGGCTGGACCGACGGTCTCCCGGTGGTGCCGGTGACCGAGTCGTACGTCGCCGAGTTCCTCGCCACGACCGCGAGCGATCCCGACGAGGTGCTCTTCGCTGTCCCGCACCTGAACCGGGAGCTGACCGTCCGCCTCGCGGCGATCAACGCGGCGCTGGCGGGCTGCCGGCCGGCGTACTTCCCGGTCGTGCAGGCCGCCTGGGAGGCGATCGCCCAGGAGCCGCACCCGCGCCGCGGGATCTGGCAGAGCACCACCGGCACCGCGCCGTTCACGGTCGTCAACGGCCCGGTCCGCACCGAGCTGGGGCTCAACTCGGAGGGGAACGTCTTCGGCTCCGGCTTCCGCGCCAACGCGACGATCGGCCGGGCCATCCGGCTCGCCCTGATCAACGTCTTCGGGCTGCACCCGCACCAGCTCGACCAGGCCACCCAGGCGACCCCGGCGAAGTACACCGCCTGCATCGCCGAGAACGAGGAGCAGAGCCCCTGGGAGCCGCTGCACACCGAGTACGGCCTCGACCGCGCCGAGAGCGCCGTGACGGCGTACGTCGTCAGGTCGGTCATCCACATCGAGGCGCGCCACACCCAGCTGCCCGAGCAGCTCGCGCTGGACCTCGCCGACACGATCCGGCGGACCGGGGCGCTGATCCACGAGTACACGAACGCACTGCTGGTGCTGTGCCCGGAGCACGCCCGGGTCTTCGCCGGTGCGGGCTGGAGCAAGGAGGACGTCAGGTCGTTCGTCTACGAGCACGCGGTGCGGCCGCGCGCCGAGCTGGCTGCGGTCGGCAAGGACGCGATCTCGCACCACACCCGCTGGCGTCTGCCCGCGTCGCACCCCGACGCGATGCCCGACACCGCCGCCGGCAGCGACGACCCCGACCACGTCCACGTCATGACCGGGCCGTCGTCGGTCCAGATCGTCGTCGCCGGCGCCAACAACGCCGGGGTCTCGGCGGTCGTCGAGATCTTCGGGCTCGCGCCGCGGGAGCGGCCCTCGTCGTACAGCCGGGTGCGGGCCGGCTCCGCTACAGCGCGTTCGAGCTCGAGCTGACGGAGGCGAGCTCGGGCTCCTGGCTGCCGCCGGCGGCCACCGCCGCCTCCTCGTCCCGTGACCGTGCGCCGAGCAGCCGGGTCAGCCCGAAGGCGGCCGCCATCGGCAGCAGCCCGGTCAGGGGGAGCTGGTAGCGCCACGTGAACTGCGCCGTCACGTCCGGGACCAGGATCAGCAGCAGCGGCAGCGCGAGGCAGAGGAACGTCGCCGCGCGCAGTGGCGGACCGCCGCGCCGGCGCACCGCCAGCCCCAGGAGCGCGAGGAGGCCGAGCGCGAGGTCCGCCGGACCCGGCACGTAGACCGCGCGGCCGTACGCCGCCAGCCAGTCGCCGGTGGGGTGCCGCGTGGTCGGCATCTCCCCGCCGTGCGCGGCGTACGCCGGCTCGGTGTACTCGGTCGTCTGGTAGTCGACCCAGTAGGCGAAGGTCCACTTGTCGGCGGTGGAGTACTCGTCGAAGTCGCTGCGGTCGAGCCGTACGAACGGCGCCACGAAGTCGCGCGCGACGATCCGGAGGTAGTCGAGCGGCTGGTTCGCGATCGCGCGCTCGCCGAAGTCGCGCATCGCCTCGTCGTTGCTGATGCCCGGCGGCGGCGCCAGCTGCGAGACGGTGTAGCTCGAGTGGTAGCCGTAGAAGGTCGGGTCACCGCGCTCGTCCGGCGCGGCACGGGGACACAGCGTCCGTTCGTAGGACGGCAGTGAGAGCGTGGTGCAGTCGACGAAGCTCGTGGAGCGGATGTAGATCGCGCGGCCGCCCGACTGCGTCAGCGCCCAGGCACCGTTCTCGAGGTGGTACCAGCCGGCGTACGCCGCGAGCGGCAGCACGAACGCGGCCACCAGGACGCCGACGTGCACGGCGCGGGAACGCAGCGTCGGCAGGGCGAGCAGAAGGAACACGGCGACGACGACCACTGTCGGGCCGCCGACGAGTCGCACGATCGTGGCCGCGCCGAGCAGGAGCCCGGCGGCGGCCGTGGCCCGCAGCCGCGGGACCGGGTTCCAGGCGAGCACGGCGACGACGACGATGATCAGCAGGTCGAAGAGGACGTCGCTGAGGACGGAGTGCTCGAGGACGAGCTCCATCGCGTCGAAGAGCATCGGCAGCGTGGCCACGGTGGCGAGCACCGGGCCGACTCCGCGGCGGCGCAGCACGGCGTACGCCACGACGGCGGTGGCGAGTCCGAGGAGGTGCTGGGCGACGGTGACGACGTCGAGCCTGTCCCCGAAGACCCACAGCGCGCGCAGCACGATGCTGTAGCCGATCGGACGGTCCTGGGAGGGGTGGAGCGTGTCGGCGAGGTCGAGGTAGGTCGGGCCGTCGCTGAACGCGAACGCCGGCGGGAAGGAGAGCTGGACGAGCAGGCGTACGGCGGCGCCCGCGACCAGCGCGATCCCGAAGAGCCTGTGGGAGCGCCACAGGTGACGGAGCAGGTCGGCTCCTCGCATGCTCGCGAGCCTGCCGTGGTGCATGGGCGGCCTCAGCTGACGGGGACGGCGGTCGGTCGCCGCAACCCTAGCGGCGCGGCTCCAGCCACCGCCTCCCGGCCCGGTGTCGCTGCCCGCGCCTCACTCACCGGAGCCGTCGTGGACGAGCAGGCCGCGGATGATGCGGCCCTCGTCGAGGTCCTGGTAGCCGACGTTGACCTCGTCGAGGGAGTAGCGCCGGGTGATCAGCTCGTCGAGCATGAGCTGGCCGTCGCGGTAGAGCCGCAGCAGCCGCGGGATGTCGTAGAGCGGGTTGCACTTGCCGAACACGTGACCCTGGATCCGGCGCTGGAAGCCGACCAGGGCACCGTTCGCCGCCAGCTGCACTTGTGTCTCGCCGGTGTTCCCGACCGACGTGACGGTCACCTGCGCGTCCTTGCCGACCATGTCGGCGGCCTGCGAGACCACCTCGGCGGTCAGGACGCCGACCGTGCAGATCGCGTGGTCGGCCATCTGCCCCCAGGTCAGCTCGCGCACCGCCTCGCGCGCCTCGGCCGCCGTCGCGAACGCGTGGGTCGCGCCGAAGCCGAGCGCGCTCTCGCGCTTGAAGGGCACCGGGTCGACGACCACGATGTGGCGCGCTCCGGCGTACCTTGCGCCCTGGACGGCGTTGCTGCCGACCCCGCCGGCACCCAGGATCACCACGGTCTGTCCGGCGCGTACGCCGGCGGCGTACACCGACGAGCCCCAGCCGGTCGGCACGCCGCAGCCCGCGAGCGCGGCGACGTCGAGGGGGATGTCGTCGTCGAGCCTGATGCAGGACGCCTCGGAGACGACGGCGCGCTCGGCGAAGGTGCCGAGCATGCAGAAGCCGCCGAGGTCCTCGCCGCCGTCGTGGAAGCGGACGGTGCCGTCGGAGAGCAGGCCGGTGAGCATCTCGGCGCCCTGGTCGCAGAGGTTCTGCCGCCCGGTCGAGCAGTAGCGGCAGGTGCCGCAGGCCGGGATGAACGAGCAGACCACCCGGTCGCCGATCGCCACCCGGGTGACGCCCTCGCCGACCGCCTCGACGATCCCGGAGCCCTCGTGGCCGCCGACCATCGGCAGCCGTACCACGGAGGCGCCGGTGCGGATGTGCTCGTCGGAGTGGCACAGACCGGAGTACGCGAACCGGATCCGGACCTCCTTCGCCCTGGGCTCGTCGAGCTCGAGCTCGGTGATCTCCCAGGGCTTGCCCGGCTCACGGACGATCGCTGCGCGGGTTCTCATCGTCACCTCTCGGGTGCTGTCGTGGGGGCTGGGTCGGGAGGGAGGTCGGTGCCGAGGTAGGCGCCGGTCTCGACGAGCCGACGCTGGAGCTCGGGGACGTCGACCTCGCCGACCGGCACGTCCTTGGCGATCGCGAGGTCGGCCGCGATCCCGGCGGCCTGGCCCATCGCGAAGCACGGGCCGGTGACCCGCGCGGAGGACTGCCCCCACTGCGTCATCGACGCGCTCCGACCCACCGCGAGCAGGTTGTCGACGCGGCCCGGCACCAGCATCCGGTAGGGAAGCTGGTTGAAGCCGCGGCTGTCGGCGGCGTACGGGAAGCGGAACTCGACGTCTCCCTCGACGTGGGCCTCGACCGGCCAGCCGTTGACGCCGATCGTGTCGGGGAAGTCGACGCAGCCGAGGATGTCGGCCTCGCTGAGCTGGTAGGCGCCGACCACGCGCCTGGTCTCGCGGATCCCGATCTGCGGGGCGATGTCGACGATGTAGGACTCCTCGAAGCCGGGCGTCGCCGACCTGATGAAGTCGAACGTCTCGCGGACCTGCCGTCGGCCCTGGATCTCGCCGTGGGTCAGCTGGTGGACGTCGGTGCCGTCGACGGCGCTGCCGTCGGGGTTGCTGAGCTGGGTGAGGTTCGAGCGCCACTCGGCGGGGTGCCGTTGCGGCCTGACGATCGGCTTCTTCCGCGGGAAGGCGTGGGTGCCGGCCGCCTCCGCCTCCGCCATCTGCTCCGCGACGGTCCGCCAGGCCTCGCCGGCGCGGTCCGGGTCGACGCCGTTGATCCGGAACATGAGCGACGGGTAGAGCAGTCGCTCCGACACCTCGACCGGCGCGCCCGCCCAGGTGGCGAGGTCGGCGTCGCCCGAGGCGTCGACGAAGACCCGGCCGCGGACCGCCGCCCGGCCGGACTTCGACTCGATCACCACCGCGTCGATCTCCGCGGGCGTGCGCATCACCAGCCCGACCGCCAGCGCGTGGAAGAGGAGCTCGCCCCCGCCGGAGAGGACCAGCTCGTCGGCGGCGATCTTGTACGCCGAGATGTCGAACGCCTGCGCCATGATCCGGTCCTGCACGCTCAGGTGCGGCTCGCTGAGCCCGTCGAGCGCGGCGAGCCGGTCGTAGAGCTCGTCGGCGTACCCGTGGATGACGAGCCGGTGCTCGCCGTGGACCCGCGCGTGCAGTCCGCAGAACGTCGACAGCCCGCCCATCGTGCCGGCCCCGCCGAGGAAGCCGTAGCGCTCGAGCAGGATCGTCGAGCGGCCGGCGCGCGAGGCCGCGGTCGCGGCCATCAGGCCGGCCGGCCCGCCGCCGACAACCACGACGTCGTACTCGTCGATGACGGGGACCGTCGCCGCGGGCAGTGTGAGGGTCTCGGTCATCGGCTGGCGCCCTTCTCGATCCGGGAGCGGAGCACGGCTCCGCACGCGAGGGGTTGTACGGCGGCGCGGTACTGCTCCAGGACGCCGTCGGCGGCGTTGTCGACGGCGTCGGCGGGTGGTGCGTACGCAGGCCGGGCCGCGAGGACCGCCGGGTCGACGAGGAGGTCGACGGTGCCGGCGGCGAGGTCGATCTCGATCTCGTCGCCGTCGTGGACCCGTCCGAGCGGGCCGTCGGTCGCGGCCTCGGGGGAGACCTCGCCGATCACGATGCCGTGGTTGACCAGGCCGCTGGTCTGGCCGTCGGTGATGACCGCGACGCTCTCGCCGAGGTCGCGGGCGTCGAGGGCGAACACGAACGCCGAGATCATCCCCATCGCGGGGCCGCCGACGAGGCCGATGCCGCGGATGATCGCGACGTCGCCCGGCTTCACCCTTCCGTCGGCGATCGCCTGGACGCCCTCCTCGCGGGAGTGGAAGACCCGGGCCGGGCCGCGGAAGCGGCGCGGGCCGGGGTCCGGGATCGGGCGCTTCGCGACCGCTCCCTCCGGGGCGAGCGAGCCGCGCAGGACGACGATCGCGGGGGTGGTCGAGGCGGGCTCCTCGAGCGTGCGGATGACCTCGCCGTCGGCGGGGCGTACGCCGGCGAGCCGCTCGGCCAGGGTCACCCCCTCGACGGTCTGCTGGTCGCCGTCGAGCAGCGGGAGCAGCTCCTTGAGGACGGTCGCGGCGCCGCCGGCGTCCTCGAGGTCCTCGGTCAGGTGCGGGCCGTTGGGGCGGATCGAGCACAGCGTCGGGGTCTCGCGGCCGAGGCGGCGGAAGGTCTCCCACACGTCGACCGCGACGCCCGACTCCTCGGCGATCGCCTGCAGGTGCTTGATGGTGTTGACCGAGCCGCCGACGGCCAGCATCAGCCGGGCCGCGTTGGTGATCGAGCCGGCGGTGATGATGTCGCGCGGCCGCTGGCCGCGCTCGAGGACCCCCGCGAGGGCGCGGGCGGCTCGTCGTACGCCGTCCCACATCCGGTCGCTGTTGGCGCGCACGGGCGCGGAGCCGCCGACGGCCATGCCGAGCGCCTCGGCGGCCATGTGCATCGAGTTGGCGGTGGCGAGCCCCGCGCAGACGCCGGGGCCGCGGATCGCGCCGTCGGCGAGCCTGACCACCTCGGGGTCCAGGGTGCCGTCGACCGCCTTCTTCGCGGCCAGCAGGAAGACCTCCTCGACATCGGCCTCGCCTCGCTCGGCCAGCCCGTTGTGCTGGTAGCCGCACGGCACGATGACGGTCGGCAGGTCGAGCCGCCCGGCCGCCATCAGGTGCCCGGGCGTGGTCTTGTCGCACGAGCTCAGGCAGATCATCCCGTCGAGTTGCGCACCCTCGACGACCACCTCGATGTCGTTGGTGATCAGGTCCCGGCTGGGCAGGATGTAGCGTCCACCCCGGCCGGCGCTCGTGATGAAGTCCGAGGGCGCCGTGGTGCGGATCTCGAAGGGCAGCAGGCCCAGCGCGCGAAGCTCCTCCTTGAGCACGTCGACGATGCCGTCGAGGTGGGCGAAGCAGGCGGCGAGGTCGTTGGAGGTGTTGACGATCGCGACCTTGGGGCGGTCGAGGTCGTCGGGGCTCAGGCCCAGCGACACCCACTGCGCCCGCCGGGTGACGGCGAGGGCGCTGTGGGGCGGGAAGTTGCTGCGCAGCGCCGTGAGGTGGCCGATGGTCGCTCGCTGACGCTCGCTCACGCCAGCCCCTGCTCCCACGCGGTCCGCTGCACGGCCCGCGCGGTGCTCCGGATCAGGTGGCCGTACGGCGTCTCCGCCGACCCCTCCGGCACGACGATGGAGACTGAGCCGAGCGGGCGGCCGAGCCGGTCGAGGACCGGCGCGCCGATCGATACCCGCGGGGCGGTCTTGCGGTCGCTGACGGCGAACCCCTCGGCCCGGGTGCGGGCGAGCTCGCGGCGGATCGTGGCCGCCGAGCTGCGGCCGGTCGCGCGCTGCCGGTCGAGCCGGGCGAGGTAGCGGTCCTGGAACGTCGGCTCGCTGAACGCGAGGATCGCCATCCCGACCGCGACGACGTGGAGTGGGTCGCGCTGGCCGATCCGCGGCCTCTCCGCGCCGCCGCCGCGGGGACGGAGGCTCTCGACCACGACCACCTCGTCGTCCTGCGGGACGCCGAGGTGCACGGGGTAGCCGGTCGATGCGTAGACGTCCTGCATGAACGGCAGCGCCACGCGCTGGACGCCGTACGTCTTCGGCGTCAGCAGCCCGAACCGCCAGACGGCCATGCCGATGCAGAGGTTGTCGTCGCGGTCGCGGTCCAGCAGCCCGAGCCGGAGCATCTCGGTGACCATCCGGTGGGTGGTCGAGAGCGGCAGGTCGGCGCGGCGGCTCAGCTCGGAGAGGCTCAGCCGGGTGTGCTCGTAGTCGAAGGACGACAGCAGCCGGTGGACCCGGCCCAGCGACGTACGCCGGGGGCCGGTGGCGGGTCGGTCGTCGTCGTGCGGTCCGGGGGCTGCCGTGGGGGGATCGGTCATGGGTGAGGTGAGCGACGTCACACCCCGATCGTGCCTCGCCCTCCGACTGGTCGGGAGCCGACTTCCGATGGCCGGAAGCGGCTCAGTCACGCTCCAGACGCAGCGCGAGCCGGGGGCAGACGGACACCACTCGTCGGGCGTCGGGTGTCTCGGCGTCGGCGACCTCGGCCCGGAACAGCGGGAAGCCCCAGTCGTCGACGGCGATCCGCTCCGGCCACAGCCGTGCACACAGGCCGTGGCCGTCGCAGCGGGTCCAGTCGATCACCAGCCGCCGCCGACGCTCGCTCATGCGGCACTCCACGGCAGCGGCAGCACGCCGAGGGTCGGCCGGCCGCAGCCGCGGCCGGATGCATGCGCGGCGACCTCGTCGGCGTACGCATCGAGCGCGCTCGCGATGAACCTCACGGCTCCGCCGGGGTGTCCGCAGGCGCCGCGCCCGTCGACGAGGCCGAGCCGCCGGCGCAGGCCGCCGAGGTCGACCCGGGCGCCGGAGTGGAGCGCCGCCAGGTCGCGGGCGGCCGAGGCCAGCCCGAAGACGCACGGCCCGCACTGCCCGGCGGACTCGGCGGCGAGCCAGTGCGCGACCCGGGTGACCTCGCCGAGGGAGCACGTCGTGTCCGGAAGTACGCCGAGGACGCCGGCGCCCCAGGAGACGCCGCGACTCCGCAGCGAGCGCCGCTCCAGCCGCAGTCCCGTGATCGAGGTCCACGTGCCGTGGTAGCCGCCGACGAGCGCCGGCTTGTCGCCCAGCGGCCCAGTCAGCAGGTCGAGCGTGACGCCGTTCGGGACCTCGGCGACACCGGGGCGCGGGACGTCGCCGAGCATCGTGACCAGGCTGGTGCCGGGCTCGTCGGTCGAGCCGAGGGCGGCGTAGTCGGCGACGCCGAAGGTCGCGAGCAGCCCGAGTTGGCCGAAGGTCTCGACGTTGGAGACGAACGTGGGGTCACCGCCGAGCCCGCTGACGTGGGGGAGCGCCCTGCGCCCGTCGGGGACGGCCGGCAGACCCTCGACCGCGTGGATCAGGGCGCTTGCCTCGCCGGCCACGAAGCCGCCGGGCGTGAGCACGACCGCGAGGTGGTGGGCGTCCGCGCGCTCACTGCACGCCGCGGCCAGGATCTCGGCGGCCGGCCGGTCGTGGACCGCGATCGTGACGTGGCGGGTGCCCAGGGCGGAGCCGACCACGAGGGCGCCGTCGATCACCCGGTGCGGGGCGCGCCGCATCAGCACGCGGTCCTTCCGACTGGCCGGCTCGCTCTCGGTGCCGTTCACGAGGACCCGGGTCGCCTGCCCGGCGGGCACGGCCGCCAGTTTCGTGGCCAACGGGAAGGCCGCGCCGCCCCGGCCCAGCAGTCCGACCCGGCGGGCGGCGTCGACGAGCCAGGCCTGGCTGCGACGGATGGGGGCTCCGGTGGCGGCGAGGTGCTCCGCGTGGGTGAGCGGCCGGTCCTGGGGGACGCCGGCGAGGAGCCGGGCTGCGCCGAGGGCGAGGACCGGCGGGGTGTCGTCGGGCTGTGCGGTCGGTGGGATCGCGGTCGCGGTCATCGGGTGCCTCCCGTCGAGAGTCGGAGGTGGCCGCGGGCGTCGGGGACCCGCCGGAGCCGCGCACCCGCCCGCACCAGCAGGGCACCGGCCACAGCGGCGCCGCAGACGGCGTACGTCGCCACGCCCCACCACGTCCGGGTGTCGGTGCCGGAGAGGAGCCCGTGGGCCATGCTCAGCAGCCAGCCGACGTACGCCGCCACGTGGATCGCGCGCCAGGAGCGGGCGAAGCGCGCGGAGCCGGCGAGCCGACCGCGGAGCCACCCGGACAGCGCGGTCACGACGACGGCGTAGAGGCCGAGGACGCCGATCGCCATGGCGAGCGGCCGGTAGCCCGACCCGAACGGGAGCAGTGCCGCCACGACCGGGACGTCGACGTAGCTGTCGGCCACCGCGGCCACGAGGTGGAGCACCAGGGCGGCCAGCCCGAGGACCGCCGTCGAGCGGTGGGCGAGCTGGCGCAGCAGGCGGCGGTCGAGGCCGTCGGGGGTCTCCTCGCCGGTCGTCGCCAGCGCGCCGAGGGCCGTGCTGCCGGTGAGCGCGAGCAGGGCGACGAAGCCCAGGGAGCGCATGAGGTACCAGAGCAGCATCACGCCACCTCTCCCTCGAGGCTCCGCGGCCAGCCGCCCAGCGTCGTGACCGAGCCGTCATGGCCGACGAGACGGGCCGCGAGCCCGCGGCCGGTGATCCGCCGGCGGGCCGCATCGGCGTCGACCAGCGCCCAGGTGCTGACGACGTTGGCGGCCAGGGCCGAGGGGGCCCAGACCGTCGCCGTGCGCCAGCGGCCCGCTGCCGGCAGGCCCGTGCACGGGTCGACGACGTGGTGCAGCGTGCTGCCGTCGGCCGCCGCCCAGCGGCGGCCGGTGGTGGAGGAGGTGGCGAGACCGCCGTACGACAGGCCGAGGCGTACGGCGGGGCCGGACTCGGTCTCGGAGACGTCGATCCGCCACTCGCGGGAGGGGGTGCCGGCGGCGGACAGGTCGCCGCCGAGGCCGACCAGCACGGCCCCGCCGTACCGCTGGTGGACGCGGCGCGCCGCCTCGTCGGCCGTCCACGCCTTCGCGGTGGCGCCGAGGTCGAGGAGCGTGCCGGCAGGTACGCCGACCCGCCGCAGCGCGCGGTCGACGGCGACGGCGCGCCACGTCCCGCGGTGCGACGTCGCCCCGGGCGGCTGCGTTGCGGACCGCCGACGTACGACGTCGATGTCGGCGTCGTAGCCGATGGCGACCAGCGCCGACCCGACGGTCGGGTCGACGGCGCCTCGGGTGTCGCGGGCGGCGTCGAGCGCGACCGTCACCAGGTGCAGGGTCAGGGGCCGGACGGGGACAAGGACCCCTGCGCGGCCGTTGATCCTGGCCAGGTCGCTGTCGGGGCGGAACCGGCTGACGGCGGCGTCCACCTCGGTCATCAGGTCGCGTACGACGCCGGCCGCGCCGTCGAGGTGCCGGGCGTCGTCCACGGTGACGCTCACGGCGCACGACCAGTCCCGCCAGCGGGCCGTCGCGGGTGCCTCCGTCGCGCTCATGACGAGTGGCTCGATCCGTCGGCGGGGCCGGACTGGCCACCGGACACGCCACCCGAGGAGCCCTGACCCGAGGAGCCGCCGTCGTAACCCTGGGAGCCGTCGTAGCTCTGATAGCCCTGATAGCCCTGGTAGCCGTCGTCGGTGCCGGAGCTCGTCGAGTCGTCGGTGCCGCTGGAGAGATCCGATCCGGACGAGGTCGCGTGGGCGGCGGCGACCGTGAAGGCGGTGGTGGCGGCGACGCCGACCCCGATCGCGCCGTACAGGTAGCGGCGGGAGCGGGCCCGGATGCTCGGTCGGGTGGTCATGTCGCCGATCATCCGGCGCCGTCCTATGACGGCCCTTTGGCCTGCGTTAAGTCCGGGTCAAGTCTTGCCGTCGGCGGGGTCCACGGCGGGGAGGGTGAGGCGTACGCCGCCGTCGACCAGCGACAGCGACCCGCCGGCGCCCTCGGCGAAGGACCGCGCGATGTCGAGCCCCAGACCCGTCGAGTCGTGGTGGCTGCGTCCCCGGTCGAGCGCCGCGGGCGGGATCCCGGGGCCCTCGTCGAGGACCTCGACGACCGAGGAGCCCTCGACCCGTACCGCCACCTCGAAGGCAGTGCCCTCGGGTGTGTGGGCCAGGACGTTCTCGATCAGCGCGTCGAGCGCGGCGCCGAGGTCCTCGGCCGCGGCGCGGACCGGCACCTCCCCGTCGGGCAGCGTCACGGTGACCTTCCTGCCCTGGTCCTCGGCGAGCGGGCTCCAGAAGGCGACCCGCTCGCGCATGACCTCGACGGCGTCGCACCGCGGGTGGACGCCCTCGCGCTGCGGCCGTCGGGCGGCGTGGATGATCTGGGTGAGTGTGCGCTCGAGGGCCGCGACGTGCGCCTCGAGCTCGTCCTTGGCCGTCCCCGCGGGCAGCGACTCGACCCCGAGGCGTACGGCCGTCAGCGGCGTGCGCAGCCGGTGCGACAGGTCGGCCGTCGTCTCCCGCTCCCGGGCGAGCAGCTCGTCGATCCGGTCCGCCAGCGCGTTGAGCTCCACCGCGACCCGGGACACCTCGGCCGGCCCCTCGACGGGCGCTCGGGCGAGCAGGTCGCCGCCGCTGAGACGTACGGCGGTCTCGGCGGTCCGCTCCAGCGGCCGGGCCAGCCGGCGCGCGGTGATCTCCGCGGCGCCGGCGGCGAGCAGCAGCAGCGCGACCGCGCAGCCGGCAACGATCAGGCAGCGCTCGACCACCTCGTCGCGGACGGCGCGGTCGGGGGCGAGCGCGAAGACCTGCGCCACCCCCTGGGTGCTCTGGGCGTCGAGCTCGACGACCCGGCCCTCGTCGACGTCGGTCACGGTCGCGGATGACACCCGGCCGAGGTCGTCGCGGTCATGGTTGTGGCCGAGTCCCGAGTGGTCCCGCTCGCGCGGTGCGACGCCGTCGGGCAGGGCGGCCCCCAGCACGTCGCCGTCGCCCATCACGACGGTCACGGAGCAGTGACCGCGGGCGTTGAGGCGGTCGAGGTACTGCGAGAGCACCGTGTCGTCGTACCTCCCGGTGGAGAGGTAGTCGGCCGTGCTCTGCGCGGCCGCGCGGGCGTCCTGCTCGAGGTCGTCGTACGCCGCGGAGCGCAGCAGGAGCGCGATCGGTACGCCGGCCAGCACGACCACGAGCGCGGCGGTGCCGGTGGCCAGCAGCAGGATGCGGGCGCGCAGGCTCAACGGCGCGCCACCGGGTCGACCAGCTTGACGCCCACGCCTCGGACGCTGACGAGGTAGCGCGGCTCCGCCGCGGTCTCTCCGAGCTTGCGACGCAGCCATGAGAGGTGGACGTCGACGGTGCGGTCGGCGCCGCCCCACGGCAGCTGCCAGACCTCCGCGAGCAGCCGCTGCTTCGTGACCACCTCGCCGGGTCGCTGCATGAGGGTGTGGAGCAGGTCGAACTCCTTGCGGGTCAGCTCCAGCTCGCGTTCCCCGAGCCGGGCGGTCCGCCCGACCGGGTCGAGGCGGAGGTCGCCGACGGCGAGGGTCCGATCGTCCGCGGGCGCCGGTGAGGTGCGCCGCAGCACGGCCCGGATCCGGGCGTCCATCTGTGCGGCCGAGAACGGCTTCACGAGGTAGTCGTCGGCGCCCGCGTCCAGCAGCCGGATGATGTCACGCTCGTCGTCGCGCGCGGTCGCCACGATCACCGGCGCCGACTCCACTACCCGGCTCATCGCAAGAACGTTGGCTCCGTCGATGTCGGGCAGGCCGAGGTCCAGCACGATCACGTCCGGGCGGTTAGCGGTGAGCGAGGCGATGGCGTCGGCGCCGCTGGCGACGGGGGTCACGGCGTGGCCCAGGTCGGCGAGACCGCGGGTGAGCGCGGACCTGATGGCGCTGTCGTCCTCGACGAGCAGTACCTGGGCCATGGACCGAGCGTAGTGTCCCGCCCGCGCCGGGCGGCGGGCCGCTTGACCCGGACTTGACGGTCCGTTGGTCGTCCGTTGACGGCGTACGCCTTGAAAACTTCTTCAATTGGTCACATTCGAATTATCCTTCCCGCGTGTCGGTTGCCCAGGTCCGTGCCCGCGCCTCCTCCCTGCTGCCCGGGAGGGAGGACCTGCTGGCCGTACGCCGCAACCCCCGTGCCGACCTGATCGCCGGCGTGACCGTCGCCGTCGTGGCGCTGCCGCTCGCGCTCGCCTTCGGCGTGAGCTCGGGGATGGGCGCCGAGGCGGGCATCGTCACTGCGGTGATCGCGGGCGTCGTGGCCGCGGTCTTCGGCGGCTCCAACCTGCAGGTCTCCGGCCCGACCGGTGCCATGACGGTCGTGCTGGTGCCGGTGATCCACGAGCACGGCGCCGACGGCGTGCTCATGACCGGGCTCATGGCCGGCGTGATGCTGCTGGTCATGGCCGGACTGGGGCTCGGCAGGCTCGTCCGCTACCTGCCGGTGCCGGTCATCGAGGGCTTCACGGCCGGCATCGCGGTGACGATCGCGCTGCAGCAGGTGCCCGGCATGTTCGGGCTCGCCGGCGGCGACCAGGACCACACCTGGGCGGTCGCCTGGGACGTCGTACGCCGCTGGGCGGACTCGCCCCACTGGACACCGGTGCTCACGGCACTGGCCGTCGCGGCATTCATCCTGGTGGCCGGCCGGTGGCGGCCGGTGGTGCCGTGGTCGCTGGTCGCGATCGTGCTCGCCACCGCCGCGTCGGAGCTCCTCGACCTCCCGCTCGACGGGCTCGGCGAGCTACCGGCCGGCCTGCCGGCGCCCAGCGCGTCGTTCCTCCACCTCGGCGACCTCGGCGGCTTGGCGCCCGCGGCAGCCGCCGTCGCGGCGCTGGCGGCGCTGGAGAGCCTGCTCTGCGCGACGGTCGCCGACTCGATGACCGTGGGGGAGAGCCACGACCCCGACCGCGAGCTCGTCGGCCAGGGGCTGGCCAACCTGGCGGTGCCGTTCTTCGGCGGCGTGCCCGCGACGGCGGCGATCGCGCGTACGGCCGTCAACGTCCGCGCCGGGGCGCGGTCCAAGCTCGCGCCGGTCACCCACGCGGTCGTGCTGCTCGTCATCGTCAGCGCGCTGGCCCAGATCGTCTCTCACATCCCGCTCGCCGCCCTCGCGGGCGTCCTGCTCGCCACCTGCGTCCGGATGGTCGACGCCGCCTCGGTCGGCGCGCTGCTGCGGTCCACCCGCGGCGACGCGTTCGTGCTCGTCCTGACCTTCGTGGTGACGGTGGTCTTCACGCTCGTCGACGCGGTTGTCGCCGGCCTGCTGGTGTCGGTGCTCTACGCCCTGCGCCAGGTCGCACGCGAGGTGCGCGTCGAGCAGGTCGAGCTCGCCCGGGGCGACCACAGCGACGAGGAGCACGAGCTGCTGAAGCAGCACATCGCGGCGTACCGCTTCGACGGGCCGCTCTTCTTCGCCGCCGCCCACCGGTTCCTGCTCGAGCTCGCCGACGTCGCCGACGTACGCGTCGTCGTGCTGCGCATGAGCCGGGTGAGCACCATCGACGCGACCGGCGCGAAGGTACTCGACGAGGTGGTCCGCCGCCTCGAGCACCGCGGCAAGATCGTGATGATCTCCGGCATCGACCCCGCCCACGACGAGGTGCTCGAGCGTCTTGGCGTCGCCGACCACCTCCGCGCCGACCGGCGGATCCACCGCGACACCCCGTCAGCGATCGCGCGGGCCCGTGAGCTGGTCGCGGCGCTGGCGTAGGCCCGGCCACAACCCCCGACTCGACGGGGCACAACCCCCGACTCGACGGTCGTGGCGCGCCCCGCCGCCCGCACGGGAGGCTGACAGTGCAGAATCTCCAGGGTGATTGAGCGGACCGGGGGAACGATCAAGGAGCGTCTCGCGGGCCAGCACGTCCTGCTGACCGGCGTCACCGGCTTCGTCGGCGAGGCGCTGCTCCACCTGCTGCTGACCGAGGTGCCGGGCGTGCGCCTCTCGGTGCTGGTCCGCCCGAAGGGGTCGACGAGCGGTGCCAAGCGCGTCGAGAAGCTGCTCGGCAAGCCGATCTTCGCCGAGGTCGTCGAGGCCGCCGGCGGGGTCGAGGCGCTCACGGGCTCCCGGGTCGCGGTGGTGGAGGGCGACCTGTCCGCGCCGCCCGCGCTGCCGACCGACCTGGACGCGGTGGTCCACTGCGCCGGCGACGTCTCCTTCGACCCGCCGGTCGACGAGGCGTTCACGACCAACGTCGTCGGCGTGCGCGCGCTGCTCGAGCGGGTGCGCGAGGCCAGTCCGGCGGCCCACTACCTTCACGTCTCCACGGCGTACGTCTCCGGGCGCCGGCGCGGCCACATCCCCGAGGCGCCGGTCGATCACACCGTCGACCTCGACGCCGAGCTGGCGTGGGGGCTCGCCCAGCGCGCCGACATCGAGGCGCGCTCTCGCAGCGTCGACGTCCTCGGCCGGGAGCGCCGCCGGGCCGAGCGCGAGCACGGCCGGGCCGGCCTACTGACCGCCGCCGCGGCGACCGAGGAGGCCCGGAAGCGCTGGGTCAAGGAGGAGCTGGTCCGGGTCGGCACCGAGCGCGCCCGGAGCCTCGGCTGGACCGACTGCTACACGTTCACGAAGGCGCTGGGGGAGCGGGTCGTCGAGGCGTACGCCGTCGAGGGGCACCGGGTGACGATCTACCGCCCGTCGATCATCGAGTCCGCGCTGAACCGGCCGAACCCCGGCTGGATCGAGGGCTTCAAGATGGCCGAGCCGCTGATCCTCGCCTACGGCCGCGGCGAGCTGCCGCTCTTCCCTGCCGCGGCCGACACGACCATCGACATCGTCCCGATCGACCAGGTCGTGAGCTCGATCGTCGCCTGCCTGGCGCACCCGCCCGAGCCGGGCTCGCCGGCGTACTTCCACCTCGCGTCCGGCGACCGCAACCCGGTCACGTTCGGCATGCTCTACGACTACGTCAGGGCCTACTTCGAGGAGCACCCGTTCTCCTTCGGCGACCGCGGCGCCGCCCGGCTGCCCGAGTGGACCTGGCCGGGGGCGCACACCGTCGAGCGGGTGATGAGCACCGGCGAGCGCGCGCACAAGGTCGCCGACCGGCTGCTCGGGCTCGCGCCGCGCAGCGACCGGGCGCGCTCCTGGGCGCGCAAGCTCGACCTCCAGGGCCGCCGGCTGCGGTTCCTGCGGCGCTACCTCGACCTCTACAAGGAGTACGCCCAGGCCGACCTGCGCTTCGTCGACGCCAACACGCTCGCGCTCTACCGCTCGCTCTCGCCCGAGGACCAGCGGACCTTCGCCTTCGACACCGCCGTCATCGACTGGTACGAGTACCTCCACGACATCCACGCCCCGGCCGTCACGAAGCCGGTCCGCGAGCTCGACGAGCTGCGCAAGCTGCGCGAGAGGCGGTCCTCGGTGGGGCAGCTGAAGAAGCTGGAGCCGAAGCCCGCGGTCGCGGCGTTCTTCGACATGGACGGGACGCTGCTGTCCTCGAACGTCATCGAGACCTACCTGTGGATGCGGCTCGGCGAGCTGCCGCCGTCGGGCAAGCTCGCGGAGACGGCGCGGATCGCCGGGAAGCTGCCGAAGTTCGTCAACGCCGACCGCAGGGAGCGCGGTGCGTTCCTGCGGACCGTCTACAAGGAGTACGCCGGCGCGCTGCTGTCCGACCTCGACGCGATCGTCGATGAGCACCTGACACAGCACGTCCTCGCCCGGTTGGCGCCGGACGCCGTACGCCGGATCAGGCAGCACCGCGCGGCCGGGCACCGGACGGTGCTGATCACCGGCGCCGTCCGCCCGCTGACCCGGCCGCTGGCGCCGCTGTTCGACCACATCGAGGCGGCCGACCTCGCGGTCGACGCGCGCGGCTACTGCACCGGCCACCTGGCGTCCTCGCCGCTGGTGGGGGAGTCGCGCGGGGCGTTCGTGCGGGAGTACGCCCGTCGCAACGGGGTCGACCTCAAGGCGTCCTTCGCGTACGCCGACAGCCACTCCGACCTGCCGCTCCTGGCGGCGGTCGGCAACCCGGTGGCGGTCCGGCCCGACGTACCCCTCTTCCGGCACGCCCGGACGTCGCACTGGACGATCGTGGACTGGGCCTCTCCCGGCCACGCCACCCGCTCGCTCGACCCGACGGGGGGGATCCGCTGATGCTCGCGCTGGAGATGTTCCGGTCGGTGCCGAAGACGATGATCGGCAAGGCCGCGGGCGGCCGGATCCCGATGCTGCTCACCGGCCTCGCGGCGCCGTTGCGGCTGGTGACGATCGACCCGCCGCAGGTCGACGGGCCGGGCTGGGCGCGGCTGCGGGTCCGGCTCTCCGGGATCTGCGGCTCCGACCTCGGGATGCTGTCGGGGAAGACCTCGCTCTACTTCTCGGCGGTCGTCAGCCTGCCGTTCGTGCCCGGCCACGAGGTGGTCGCCGAGCTGCTCGAGGACTGCGAGGACCTGCCCGCCGGCACCCGGGTGGTCGTCGACCCGGTCCTCACCTGTGCGGTCCGCGGCGTCGAGCAGTGCCAGGCCTGCGAGCGCGGCGAGACCAACCGCTGCTCGCGGATCACCGTCGGCGACCTCTCGCCCGGCCTGCAGACCGGCTTCTGCCACGACACCGGCGGCGGCTGGAGCCAGCAGCTGGTCGCCCACCGCTCCCAGCTCCACGCCGTGCCCGACGGGCTCTCCGACGAGCAGGCGCTGCTGATCGAGCCGGTCGCCTGCGCCGTCCACACCGCGCTGCGCGCCGGCGTACGCCCCGGAGACCGGGTGCTCGTCTCCGGCGCCGGCGCGGTCGGGCTGCTCGTCACGCTCGCGCTCCGCGAGCTCACCAGCGCGGGAGAGGTCCTCGTCGTCGCCAAGCACGGCCACCAGCGCGAGCTCGCGCAGGACTTCGGCGCCACCGAGGTGGTGGCCCCGAAGGAGACGCTGCGGCGCGTACGCCGGGCCACCGGCGCGTTCCAGCTCGAGCCGGAGTACTCCTCGCCCTACCTCCTCGGCGGGGTGGACGTCGCGATCGACGCGGTCGGCTCCAAGCAGTCGCTGGAGACCTGCCTGCACGCGACCCGCGCTGGCGGCCGGGTCGTGCTGTCGGGGATGCCGGCGGCGGCGGACCTGTCGGCCGCCTGGTTCCGCGAGCTCGACGTGGTCGGGACATACGCCTCCGCCCGCGGCGAGGACGCCTTCGCGAAGGCGACGGAGCTCGTCGCCCACGACTCCGTCGCCCGCATGTCCAAAACCGTCGCCTCCTACCCGCTGCACCGCTGGCGGGAGGCGCTCGACCACGCCCACTCGGCCGGCCGCCTCGGCACGGTCAAGGTTGCCTTCGATCCGAGGAGTTCCTCATGACCCGCCCGGGCTTCGTCCTTGAAGTCGACGACCGTACGCCGCCGCTGCTCGTGCACGAGGGGCTCGGCTTCCGGCTGGAGGAGTTCCCGCTCGGCACCCGCGTCGTCTACCCGCCCGAGTCGGTCCCCGCGGTGCCCGACGTCGAGCAGGCGATCAGCGACGCGCTGCTGCACCCGGTCGACTCAGAACCGCTGCCGGAGCTGCTCTTCCCCGGGATGCGGCTGACGATCGCGTTCGACGACCTGTCGCTGCCGCTGCCGACCATGCGCGCCCCCGACGTACGCGGCCGGATCATCGAGCAGGTCCTCACCCTCGCCGCCGAGAAGGGCGTCGACGACGTCGAGCTGGTCGCCGCCAACGCGCTGCACCGGCGGATGACCGCCGCCGAGATCCGCCACATCGTGGGCGAGCGGGTCTTCCGCAGCTTCTGGCCGCAGGGGGCGCTCACCAACTTCGACGCCGAGGACCGCGCCAACCTCGCTCACCTCGGGACCACCGAGAAGGGCGAGGACGTCGAGATCAGCAAGCGGGCCGCGGAGTCGGACCTGCTCGTCTACGTCAACGTCAACCTCGTCGCCATGGACGGCGGCCACAAGTCGGTGGGGATCGGGCTGGCGTCGTACAAATCGCTGCGCCACCACCACAACGCCAAGACGATGGTGCACTCGCGGTCGTTCATGGACCACAAGCACTCCGAGATGCACTCCTCCGCGTGGCGGATGGGGCGGCTCATCAAGGAGCACGTGAAGGTGTTCCAGATCGAGACGACGCTCGACAACGACGTCTTCCCGAAGCCGTACGACTTCCTGATGAAGCGGGAGTGGGAGTGGTCGGTCAAGGACCAAGCCACGATGCTCGGGATGCGGCGCGGGCTCGCGCTGGCGCCGCGGAAGCTGAGGCACAAGCTGTTCCACGACCTCCGGTCGGCGTACGGCGTCACCGGGATCAACGCGGGCGAGGTCGAGGCCGTCCACGACCGGACGCTGGCGAACGTGCACCGCCAGCAGCGGGTCGAGGTGCAGGGCCAGTCCGACGTCCTCGTCATGGGCGTGCCGTACCTCGGGCCCTACAACGTCAACAGCTCGATGAACCCGATCCTCGCGACCTGCATGGGGCTCGGCTACTACTTCAACTCCTACCTCGGCAGGCCGCTGGTCCGGCAGGGCGGCGCGGTGATCCTCTACCACCCGCTCGACGAGGGCTTCAACACGCTCCACCACCCGTCGTACGTCGACTTCTACGAGGAGGTGCTCGCGGAGTCGACCGACCCGGCGGTGGTGGGTGAGAAGTACGAGCAGCAGTTCGCCACCGACGAGTGGTACCGCCACCTCTACCGCACCTCGCACGCCTACCACGGCGTCCACCCGTTCTACATGTGGTACTGGGCCGCGCACGCCATGGACCACGTCGGCGACGTGATCTGGGTCGGGGCGAGGCGGCAGGTGGCGTCGCGGCTCGGCTTCCGGGCCGCCTCGACGCTGGCCGACGCGCTCGAGATGGCCTCCGGGACGGTCGGCACCTCGCCGTCGATCACCTACCTGCACAACCCTCCGCACCTGCTGGCGGACGTGCGATGAAGCGCTCGTTCTGGCGCGACACGGTCGCGGACGTCACGCAGGTCAAGCGCGGCTGGCGCTGGGGCCACCGCGCCCAGGTGCCGCGCTCGGCGGAGCCGTTCGTGCCGCCGCCGTCGAGGAACGTCTACCCCAACGACTGGTCCCGCACGCCCGCGGCGATGGCTGTCCGCGAGGCCGCGCAGAAGGCCGGGCTGGAGCCGGTCTTCCGCTCGCAGGTGCGCACCCGCGTGGAGGGGCTCGACGTCCTGGACCGGCTGACGGGCCCGGTCATCTTCGTCGCCAACCACGCCTCCCACCTCGACACCCCACTGCTCCTGCTGTCGCTGCCCGACGAGTGGCGGCGACGTACGGCGGTGGCGGCCGCGGCCGACTACTTCTTCGACACCTGGTGGCGCGCGGTCGGCTCGTCCCTGCTCTTCAACACGCTGCCGATCGACCGCCGCGGCGGCACGCTGTCGGCCACGCCGGGCGAGGTGCTCGCGGACGGCTGGAGCCTGGTCATCTACCCGGAGGGGACGCGGTCGAAAGACGGCTGGATGGGGAACTTCCGGATGGGGGCTGCCTACCTCGCGGTCGAGCACGGCGTCCCCGTCGTACCCGTCGCCCACCGCGGCACCTTCGCCGCCATGCCGCGCGGCGCCTCCTGGCCGGCGCGCGGGCGGCGCCAGCTCACCGTGCGCTTCGGCGAGCCGCTCGTCCCGGCCGAGGGCGAGTCGGTGCGCGCGTTCGCGCCGCGGATCCGCGACGCGGTCGCCCGGCTCCTCGACGAGGAGCAGACCGACTGGTACTCCTCCCTGCGCCGCGCCGCCTCCGGCGACACCCCCGACCCCTCGGGCCCGGACGTCGCCCAGTGGCGCCGGGTCTGGGCCTCCACCCAGTCACCGGACATCGAGCCCGGCAGGATCCGCGCCTGGCGCCGTTGAGTCCGGGGTTGTGACCCGTCGAGTCCGGGAGTGTGACCCGTCGAGTCCGGGGTCGTGGTCAGGCGACGACGCGCACGGTCTCGAAGCTCGGATCGGCCGGGTCGGGCAGCAGCATGCCGGCGGCCCTGCCCGACAGGAGGTAGTCGACCGCCTCGGCGGTGATCCGCTCGCCGGGTGCGATGACGGGTACGCCGGGCGGGTACGGGCTGGCCATCTCGGCGGCGATCCGACCGACGGCGTCGCGGACCGGTACCTGCTCCGCCTCGGCGAAGAACGCGTCGCGCGGCAGCATCACAGTCTCGAGCTGGAGCCCCTCCGGCGACGGGAAGTCGACCGGCTTCGCCTGCTCGAGGCCGCCCGCCTCGGCGGCGAGGCGGCGTACGGACTCGACGAGCAGCGCGACCGTCTCCTCATCGTCGCTGTGGGTGAGCCGGGCGCTAAAGCGGCAGGCGTCGCTGGCGCCCATGTCGACGTGGTGCGCCGTGCGCAGGTGCTCGGTGGCCTGGTAGCCGCTGATCCCGAGGCCGCGGACGTCGACGGTGAGGACGAGCGGGTCGACCTCGTGGGCGAACCCCTCCTGCACCACCTCGGGGCCCATCAGCTCGACGCCGTCGATGGCGGCGATCTCGGCGCGCGCCCGGTCGGCGAGCCGCAGCGCCCGGTCGAGGAGATCGTGGCCGTGCTCGACCATCTGGCGCCGCCACCCGTCGAGGGTGGCGTAGACGAGCGAGCTGGCGCTGGTCGTGCCCAGCAGGTCCTCGCGCTGCGCGAGCACGGCGGGGTCGACGCGGTCGCCCTGCAGATGGAACACCGAGCTCTGCTCGATGGCCCCGCCCATCTTGTGCACGCTGGTCACGACGACGTCGGCGTCGGTGTCCATGCCCCAGGCCGGCAGGTCGTCGTGGAACGGCAGGTGCGCGCCCCACGCCTCGTCGACGATGAGGGGGACGCCGACCCGGTGGCACACCTCGGCGACGCCTCGGATGTCGGCGCACGAGCCCCAGTCGGTCGGGCTGATCAGGAGCATGCCCTTCGCGTCGGGCTGCCGCTCGAGCGCGCGGCGTACGTCGTCGGGCTCGGGCGGGTGAGCCATCCTGCGGCGCTCGTCGAACTTCGGGTGGACCCAGACCGGGTCGGTGCCGTTGACGATCACCGCCGACATCACCGACTTGTGCGCGTTGCGCGAGACGAGCAGCTTCTCACCGGGCCCCGCGACGGCGAGCATCGCGGCCTTCACCGACAGCGAGCTGCCGCAGGTCGAGAAGAACGCCTGCTCGGCGCCGACGGCGTCGGCCATCAGCTCCTGCGCCTCCTGCAGGATCCCCCGGGACAGGCGCCGGTCGTCGAGCCCGTTGAGGTTGAGGACGTCGGAGGCGAAGGTGCCCTCGCCGACGACGTTCAGGACCCGCGGGTCGACGCCCCGGCCCTGGCGGTGTCCGGGCGGGCCGAAGACGTAGTCGCCGCGGTTGCGGAAGTCCGCGAGGGCCTCCAGGATCGGCGCGCGCGAGTGGTCGAGACGAACGGACACCGCGCTCACGCCCCCTGGTCCCAGCGGAGGATCGCGGCGACCGGCTGCCGCTGCATGGCGATGCTGGGCAGGGTGGTCACCTCGGCATCGGTGGCGACCGCGGCGGCGACCAGGGCCTCGTCGGCACGGAGCGGACGGGACGGCTCGGGGCCGCCGAACGCGAGACCGGGGAAGTCGTTCGGGTTCAGGGTCACCTCGGAGAGGGCCGCCGGGTCGACGACGAGCGTCTCGACCTGGCCGCGCACCAGCGCGTCGGTGACCGCCTCGACGCCGGCCACGGCGGCGTCGCCGCGCCCGAGACCCTGCTCGAGGCGGTGGGCGAGCTCCGTACGCCGGCTCACGACCTCCCCGGCGAGCACCTCGTGGATCGCTTCGTGCAGCGCCTCGTCGCCGCCGTCGGCGTGCCGCTGCCCGGTGGGCAGGTCCACGATCCGGGCCTGGAGATCCCCGAGGGCCTTGCGGACCAGCGACACCGCGGTCGGGTCGCCGCCCAGGAGCACCAGTGGATGCCCGTGCGTGCGTACGACGGTGGTCAGCTCCTCCGCGACGTCGTCGGCGTTGCGCCGCCAGATGTCCTCGGTGCGCCGCTGGATCTCGACCGCTCCGGGGCCGCGGGTCGGCTTCTTGTGGATGTTCTCGGTCTCGCCTCCGGCGGAGACGCTGAGGTCGGGCTCGCTGACATCGGACTCCCACAGCGAGATGTCGCCGCCCTCGTGGTCGACGAGCGCGAGCACGAACGGGAGCGTGGCGTCACGGTGGGCGATCCAGGCGGCCAGGTCCGGGAGCGCGTCCCAGGTCGCGACCGGCTGGTCGACCCGGGTGAGCGCCGTCTCGTCGTACACGACGCCCTCGGGACCGGCGACCACGATCCGACCGACCGGCGCGGGCCGGTCGGTGGGCTCGTCGAGGCGCTGCGCGACGAGATCGACGACGTCGGCGGGCGCGCCCTGCTCCGCCAGCCGCTCGCATGCCGCGCGGACGCGGAGCTCGTGCTCGTGCCGCCCGTGCTCGGTGTCCTGGCTGACGTCGGCCAGGACCGTGGCGAACGGGCCGGATCCCTGCAGTGCGGTGGTCAGGGTGGACGTGTTCATGCCGACCGGTCCCCGAACCGGGCACCGGTGAAACCGCGAGTCCGGTGTCACCCGGAGGGGTACCGGAGCCGCCATGGTGCGTCGAACCGAACTGCTCGCAGCCGCCGCGAGAGGACTCGCGGGCGCGATGATGATGAGCGCGCTGCGCGAGGTGACGCTCAGTCTCGGGCTGCTGCGTGAGTCGCCTCCCGACACGATGGTGCGGGAGGGGACGCCGGCGTCGGTCGAGGAGGTCGGCGACGGCACCCGCTCCGCGGTGACCGAGCTGGCCCACTGGGCCTACGGCGCCGGCGGCGGCGCGGCGTACGCACTCCTGCCCGACGCACTGAAGGTGCGCGGTGTGTCCGGGCCGGCGTACGGCCTCGGCGTCTGGCTCGGCTTCGAGCTGCTGCTCGCCCCGCTGCTCGGCGTACGCCACCCGCAGGGGAAGGTGGTGGGCCGGGCGATGCTCGCGCTCGACCACGTGGTGTACGGCGTCGTGGTCGCCGGGAGGTTCCCGCCGAACCGGTGAGAGGGCGCTCATCCGTGGCCCGACCGCTCGACGCAGCGAAGCGATCGCTCGTCGGCTCGACCGCGACCCCGGAGGCGGCCGACGGCGACACTCGTTAGAGTGACCGCGATCACGCGAGGACTGGGAGGTCACGTGTTCGTACCGTTCTGCGTCTCCGACTTCATCGATCGCGCCGCGCTCGTGTACGCCGACCGGGTCGGCGTCGTCGACGAGCCGATGCAGCCCGCGCCCGCGCTCGGCGGCGAGGGGCTGACCTACCGGGAGGTGCACGCGCTCGCCGCGCGGATGGCCGCCCGCCTCGACGAGCTCGGCGTCGGCCCGGGGGAGCGGGTGGCGATGGTGAGCCACAACAGCGCGCGGCTGCTGACGGCGATGTTCGGCGTGTGCGGCTACGGCCGGATCCTGGTGCCGGTGAACTTCCGCCTGCGGCCCGACGAGGTCAAGTACATCGTCGAGGACTCCGGGGCCCGGGTGCTGTGGATCGACCGCGAGCTCGATGAGGAGCTCAGCGACGTCACGGCGGAGCACCGGTTCGTGCTCGGCGACGACGACAGCCTCTTCGCCCCCGAGGGCTCGGTGCCGAAGCCGTGGGAGCCCGACGAGAACGCCACCGCGACGATCAACTACACCTCCGGCACCACTGCGCGCCCGAAGGGCGTCCAGCTGACCCACCGCAACATCTGGACCGACGCGACCGTCTTCGCGCTGCACGCCGGACTGACCGACCGCGACGTCTACCTCCACACCCTGCCGATGTTCCACGTCAACGGGTGGGGGATGCCGTACGCCACCGCCGGCCTCGGCATCAAGCAGGTCGTGCTGCGGAAGGTCGACGGCGCCGAGATCCTGCGCCGGGTCCGCGACCACGGGGTGACGTTCATGTGCGCCGCGCCCGCCGTCGCCGCCGCGGTGCTCGACGCCGCGCAGGACTGGGAGGGCGAGATCCCCGGGCGCGACCGGGTGCGCATCATCATGGCCGGCGCGCCCCCGCCGACGCGGACCGTCGTACGCGTCCAGGAGGAGCTCGGCTGGGAGTTCATCCAGATCTACGGCCTCACCGAGACCAGCCCGCTGCTGACCGTCAACCGGACCCGTCAGGAGTGGGACGACCTTCCGGCCGAGGAGCGTGCGACCAGACTGACCCGCGCGGGCGCGCCCGCGCTCGGGACGAAGCTGTCCATCGGCACCGGCGAGCACGCCGGCGAGGTGCTGGCCCGCAGCAACACCGTGCTGGAGGGCTACTGGAACAAGCCCGAGGAGACCGAGCGGGCGCTCGGTGACGGCTGGTTCCACACCGGCGACGGCGGGCAGATCGGCGAGGACGGCTACCTCACGATCACCGACCGCAAGAAGGACGTCATCATCACCGGCGGCGAGAACGTCTCCTCGATCGAGGTCGAGGACGTCCTCTTCAGCCACCCCGCCGTCTCCGAGGTCGCCGTCATCGGGGTACCGAGCGAGAAGTGGGGGGAGACCATCCTCGCGCTCGTCGTGCTCGGCGACGGCCGGGAGGCCACCGAGGCCGAGCTGATCGGCTGGTGCAAGGAGCGGCTGGCCGGCTACAAGGCACCCACGGTCGTGGAGTTCCGCGACTCGCTCGCGCGCACCGCCACCGGGAAGCTGCAGAAGTTCAAGCTCCGCGCGCCCTACTGGGAGGGCCGCGACCGTCAGGTGAACTAGGGCGTGTCTCCCTCATGGCGACCCGGACGGCCCGGGTCAGGGCCTACCTCGCCGACCACGTCGCGGCCGCACGGCGGGCGGAGGCAGCCCTGGCGGACCCTGGGCCCGACACGGTGCACGACGCCCGGGTGGCGCTGCGCCGGGTGCGTAGCACGCTCCAGACCTTTCCCGCGCTCGTCCCCGAGGAGCGCCGTGAGCAGGTCATCGAGGCGCTGCGCGACTGGTCGGGTGTCCTCGGCGCCGCCCGCGACCACGAGGTGCTCCTGGAGACGCTCGGCGAGGTCTGCGACGACGAGCTCCTCGCGGCGCTGCGGCCGAGCCTCGACCACCAGGCCGGGGAGGCGTGGGCGGCGCTGGAGACCGAGCTCTACTCGCCCGCCCACCGCGACCTGATGGAGGAGCTCGAGTCGCTCGCCCTGGCGGAGCCGGACGGCGGCGTACATCCGCGGCGGCGGGTACGCCGGGCGATCGACCGTGCCGAGAAGCGGCTGCGTCGGGCCGGCGACGACCCCGTCGCCCTCCATGACGCGCGCAAGGCGGCGAAGCGGGCCCGCTACGCCCTCGAGGCGGTCGGCGAGGACTCCTCCGAGCCGGAGGCGGTCCAGGACGCGCTCGGCGCCCACCACGACTGCATCGTGGCGATCGAGTTCCTCGAGTGGTCCGGTGTGCCCGACCAGCGCACCGCGGCGGCGCGCAAGGAGCTCGCCCGCCGGGCGGACCGAGCGCTGGCCGGCGTGGCGCGTCGATAGCCTGAGGCCATGCCGCAGCAGCCGACACTCGGCGACGTGGTCGCCCTCCTCGACGAGTGGTACCCGCCCGCGACCGCCGACTCCTGGGACGCCGTCGGACTGGTGTACGGCGACCCCGCGGCGCCGGTGTCGCGGGTCATGCTCGCCGTCGACCCGGTGCTGCCGGTGGCCCAGGAGGCCGCCGAGTGGGGCGCCGACCTCCTCGTCGTCCACCACCCCCTCTTCCTCAAGGCCGTCCACGGCTTCCCGGCGACGACGCCGAAGGGCCGGACCCTGGCCACCCTCGCGGGCGCCGGCTGCGGGCTGCTGACCGCGCACACCAACGCCGACCAGGCGCTGGGCGGTGTCTCCGAGGCGATGGCGCTCGCGCTCGGGCTGACCGAGGTCGAGCCGCTCGTGCCGGCCGATCCGGCGGCGTACGACAAGCTGACCGTCTACGTCCCGGCGGGCGACGCGGACGCGGTGCGGACGGCGCTGGCGGAGGCCGGCGCCGGCCGGATCGGCGACTACGACTCCGCGTCCTTCTCGTCCACGGGCGAGGGCAGGTTCCGACCGCTGCCCGGCGCCAGCCCGGCGATCGGCTCGGTGGGCTCGCTCGAGACCGTCGAGGAGGTGCGCGTCGAGTGCGTGCTGCCGCGGCCGCTGCGCCGGTCGGTCGTCGCGGCCATGGTGGCCGCGCACCCCTACGAGGAGCCGGCGTACGACGTCGTGGAGCTCGCTCCTCTCACCCCGTCTTCCACCGGGACCGGCCGGGTCGGCCACGTGCCGCGCACGACGCTGCGGGAGTTCGCGACCCGGGTGGTCGAGGCGCTGCCGGAGACGGCGTCCGGGATCCGGGTCGGCGGCGACCCGGACCGGCCGGTCGAGACGGTGGCGCTGTGCGGCGGTGCGGGCGACTTCCTGCTCGACCGGGTGGCGTCGGGCGGCGCCGACGTCTACGTGACGAGCGACCTGCGGCACCATCCGGCGAGCGAGTTCCTCGAGAAGGAGGGCCCGGCGCTGGTCGACGTCCCGCACTGGGCGGCCGAGTGGACCTGGCTGCCGGTGGTGGAGGGGAGGCTCCGCGCAGGCCTGGGCGCTACGGTTGAGACCCGCGTGTCCACGACGGTGACGGACCCGTGGACCCTTCGTCTCTAGGAGCAATGCTGAAAGCCGACCCCTACGCGCAGCTGAAGCTGTTGGACATCGCCGAGCTCGATGCTCGTGCCCACCAGCTGCGCCACCGCAAGTCGCACCTCCCGCAGGCGGCCGTGATCGCCGAGCTGCGGGCCTCCCACAAGACGCTCGACGACCAGGCCCGCGACGCGCGCATCGCCCGCGACGACCTCGAGCGCGCCCGGAAGAAGGCGGACGCCGACGTCGAGGCGGTGAAGACCCGCCGCCGGCGTGACCAGGAGCGGATGGACTCCGGCGCGGTCGGCAGCGCCAAGGACCTCGAGCGGATGCAGCAGGAGCTGACCTCGCTCGACCGCAGGATCTCGGTCCTCGAGGACGAGGAGCTCGAGGTGATGGAGCGGCTCGAGGAGGCGGAGGCGACCCTCACCCGGCTCGACGCCGAGCTCGAGGAGGTCGCCGGCAAGCTCGCGGTCGCCGAGGAGCAGCAGGACGCCGAGGTCGCGAAGATCGAGGCGGAGCTCGACGAGATCGCGGCCGAGCGCAGCCCGGCGGCCGACGGGATGCCCGTCGACCTGATGGCGCTCTACGACCGGCTGCGCGAGCAGAAGGGCGGCGTCGGCGCCGCCGCGCTGCGGGCCCGGCAGTGCCAGGGCTGCATGCTGACCCTCGACCCCGCCGAGCTCGCCCGGATCAAGGCCCTGCCCAGTGACGAGGTCGTCCGCTGCGAGGAGTGCTCCCGCATCCTCGTGCGCACCTCCGAGTCGGGGCTGTGAGGCGCGTGGCCCGCACCAGCGTCATCATCGAGGCCGATGGCGGCTCGCGAGGCAATCCCGGACCGGCGGCGTACGGCGCGGTGCTGAAGGACGCCGAGACCGGCGAGGTGATCGCCGAGGAGGGCACCACGATCGGGCGGGCGTCCAACAACGTGGCGGAGTACCAGGGCCTGATCGCCGGCCTGCGGATGGCCGCGGAGTACGCCCCCGAGGCCGACATCGAGGTCCGGATGGACTCCAAGCTCGTCGTCGAGCAGATGTCGGGCCGGTGGAAGATCAAGCATCCCGACATGCGTCCGCTGGCGCTCGAGGCCAATCGGCTGGCGCCCTTCGGGACCGTCTACACCTGGATCCCGCGGGAGCGGAACAAGCACGCCGACCGGCTCGTCAACGAGGCCCTCGACGGGCTCCGCAGCGGCGTCACGGTCGGTGGCGGCGGCGACGAGTCGCTCGTCGCCGAGCTGGAGTCGCCGGAGGCGGCGGAGGCGGCGGATGAGGCCGCGGAGCAGGACGGGGCGGTCGAGGCGCAGCAGCCGCCGGCCCGCGGCTGGTCGATGCCGGGCGCGACGGCGACGACGCTGGTGGTCGTACGCCACGGGGTCACGCCGCACACCGCCGCGAAGAGGTTCTCCGGCGGCCTCGGCGGCGACAACCCCGGGCTCTCCGACGACGGCCGCTCCCAGATCCGTGCGACGGCCGACTGGATCTCGCCGATCGCCGACCGGGTGGGCGCGGTGGTCGCCTCGCCCGTACGCCGGACCCGCGAGTCGGCCGACATCATCGCCGAGACGCTCGGCGTGCCGGTCGAGGAGGAGCCCGGCTTCGCGGAGACCGAGTTCGGCGAGTGGGACGGGCTGACGCTCGCGGAGATCGACGAGCGCTTCCCGGGTGAGCTGAAGCAGTGGTTCTCCTCGATGGACTACGCGCCGCCGGGCGGCGAGTCCTTCACCACGGTCCAGAAGCGGGTGCTCGACGGCCTCGACCGACTCCTGACCCGGCACGCCGGCGAGACGGTCGTCGTGGTCAGTCACGTCACGCCGATCAAGCTGCTCGTCGCCCGCGTGGTGGGGGCCGGGCTCGATGCCGGCTTCAGGATGGAGCTCTCCCCGGCGTCGGTGACGGTGCTGGCGTTCTACGACGACGACAGGGCGTCGATGCGGCTCTACAACGCCCAGCCGCCGGGGGCCGACGCGTTCAGCGGCCCGGCGTGGTGATCACAGCTCGCTGACGACGACGTCGAGCCGAGTCCCGTTCCTCGACGGCTCGCCCGGCTCGACGGTCCAGCCGAGGTCGCGGAGCGCGTCGGCGAGCGCGGCCGGGGTGCGCGGGTTGGCGCCGCACTCGAGCAGCGCGCGCACGATCCGGCCCTTGGTCGCCTTGTTGAAGTGGCTGACCACCTTCCGGGTGCCGTTGACCTCGTGGAGCACCCGGACCGTCGCCGCACGCTCCGCCACCTCCTGCGCGTGCCAGAACGCGGCGTACGTCCCCGACCGCAGGTCCACCAGCAGGCCCCCGCCCAACGCCTCGAGGACGCCGGGGCCGAGGTGGCGGCGCCAGTGCGCCTGGACGCCGCCGAGGCGGGGGAGGGTGGTGTCGCCGGAGAGGCGGTACGCCGGGATCCGATCGCCCAGGCCGACGAGCCCGAACACGCTGCTGGTCACCATGACGCGGCTCGCCGCGCGGCGCTTGGCGGCGGTCGACAGCGTGGCCGGGTCGAGGGCGTCGTACACGACCCCGGTGTAGACCCGGTCGGCCCGCGCCGTCGGCGCCTCCCGGAGTCCGGCGTTCAGCGCGACCAGCTCGGGCTGGGTCTTGGGGATCCCGAGGATCCCGACCGCGTCCTCGGGCCGGGTGACGCACAGCTCGACCAGCGCGTCGACCACCGCCTCGCGGGCGTCGGTGAGCACCGGCACGGAGAGAGCCTCCAGGTCGAGCGGGGCGCCGCGGCGGGGCGCCGTCTTGCCCTCGGACGGCGGGAGCAGGATCAGCACGGTGCCCTATGGTGCCGGTATGCCTTCCAACCGCGTCATCCGGGTGGCCGAGGCCGACGACGGCGTCGCCGCACGGACCCTGCAGCAGGGGATCGCCGACATCCAGAAGGAGCTGGGCGCGACGCCCGGCTTCCCGGCCGAGGTCGAGGAGGCCGCTGCCAGGGCCGCCGCGGAGCCGAGGCTGCCCGAGAAGGACCGGACCGACCTGCCGTTCGTGACCATCGACCCGGCCGGCTCCATGGACCTCGACCAGGCGCTCCACCTCGAACGCGACGGGGACGGCTATGTCGTCCACTACGCGATCGCCGACGTGGCCGCGTTCGTGGCGCCCGGCGATCCGGTCGACGTGGAGGCGCACCGCCGTGGCGAGTCGCTCTACGGCGCCGACTCGAAGATCCCGCTGCACCCGAAGGTGCTCTCCGAGGGAGCGGCGTCGCTGCTGCCCGGCGAGGTCCGCCCGGCGCTGCTCTGGACCACCCGGCTGGATGCCGAGGGCGAGAGCGTCGACACCTTCGTCGAGCGGGCGAGGGTCAGGTCCGTCGCGAGGCTGGACTACGCCGGCGTACAGCAGATGATCGACACCGGCACCATCCCGGCGGCGTATGCCGACTCGCTGGCGCTGCTCAAGCCGATCGGCGAGCTCCGGCTGGCGAAGGAGGCCGCGCGCGGCGGGGTGAACCTTCCGCTGCCCGACCAGGAGATCGCGGTCCTGGGGGAGGAGTGGCGGCTGGAGTTCCGGGAGATGCTGCCCGTCGAGGACTGGAACGCCCAGCTCTCGCTGCTCACCGGCTTCGGCGCCGCCGACCTGATGGTCTACGCCCGCGTCGGCGTGCTGCGCACGCTGCCGCCGCCCGACCCGCACGACATCCAGCGCCTCCACCGCACCGCTCGGGCGCTCGGGATCGACTGGCCGGCCGAGATGCTCTACCCCGACTTCATCCGCGGCCTCGACCCGAAGAACCCCAAGCATGCCGCGATGACCGTCGCCTGCACCCGACTGCTGCGGGGGAGCGGCTACGCGACCTTCGACGGCGAGCTGCCCGAGCTGACCGAGCACGCCGCGCTCGCGTCTGAGTACGCCCACGTCACGGCCCCGCTGCGCCGCCTCGCCGACCGGTACGCCGGCGAGATCTGCGTCGCGCTGTGCGCCGACGAGCCGGTGCCGGACTGGGTTCGCGCCGCCCTCCACGAGCTACCCGACACGATGCGGGAGTCCGGTCGGCGCGCCTCGGCGTACGAGCGGGCGGTCGTCGACCTCGTCGAGGCCGGCATCCTCGCGCCCCGGGTCGGCGAGGAGTTCGCCGGCGTCATCGTCGACCTCGACGACAAGGACGAGCGGCGCGGCAGCGTGACCGTCCAGGAGCCGGCGATCGAGGCGCCGGTCAGCGGCACCGAGCCGCTGCCACTCGGCAGCGACGTCCGCGTGCGGCTCGCCAGCGCGGACATCGCGTCGAGGAAGGTGGCGTTCAGTCTGTAGCCAGACCAGATCGTCGGAGGAGTGCTCCGCCGTCCCGCGGCCTGCCGTTCCCATAGCGTGCTGGCGGCGTACTTTCTCCGACGAACTGGCCTGTGGACAACCCGCTGGCCCGCGCCGAGGCGGGCATGACACGGTCATGGAAGCGACCGAGGCCCTCGCCCGGCTGGGTGGTGTGGCGACCCATCGTCAGATCCTCCGGCTCACGAGCCGCCGCAGGCTGCGCAGCGCCGTCGGCGACGGAGCAGTGCGCCGGCTGGCCCACGGACGCTATGCGCTTCCGACAGCCGCGGTCGCGGTCACGGCGGCCCAGCTCGTCGGCGGCGTCGTGGCCCTGCGGAGCGCGGCCGCCCACTACGAGTGGGGGCTGAAGACGCAGCCGCCGATGCCCGAGGTCGCGATCCCGGCTGGCTCGAGGCTGACCCGGGTGCGCCGCGACGGCGTACGCCTGCTCTGGGTGCGGCTCGCCGACGACGAGGCGCGCGACGGGGTGACCACGCCGCTGCGCACGGTGGTCGACTGCGCGCGCCGGCTCCCGTTCGACGAGGCCTTGGCGATCGCGGACTCCGCGCTCCGCTCCGGGCGGGTGACCCGCGCCGAGCTGGACCGCGTCATCGTGCGCGGCGCCGGGGCCGCTCGCGTGCGCCGCGTGCTCATCCATGCCGACGGGCGAGCCGCCAATCCCTTCGAGTCAGTGCTCCGGGCGCTCTGCATCGACGCCGGGCTCGTCGTCACGCCCCAGCAGGCAGTGATGGCGGCCGGACTCGTGTTCCACCCCGACCTGGTGTGCGTGGAGAAGGGTGTGCTGATCGAGGCGGACTCGTTCGGGTTCCACAGTGGGCGCGCCGCGTTCAGCCGAGACTGTGAGCGCTACAACGCGTACGCGCTCGCCGGCTGGCGGCTGCTGCGCTTCACCTTCGAGCAGGTGATGGGCGGCCAGGCGCAGGTCCTGCGGGTCCTGCGCGCGGTGGCGGCAGGTCCTGCGGCCAGGTCGTCGGAGGAGCTCGTGGCGACGCTGGCCGACGCGGTGTGAGGCTGCTTCGCCAGCGTACTTCGTCCGACGATCGGGCCGCTCACTCGCCGGTGGCGACCGGGCGGCCCTGGTTGCTCCACTGCGACCAGGAGCCGGGGTAGAGCGCGGCCTCGATGCCCGCGATCGCGAGGGCAGCGACCTCGTGGGCGGCGGTGACGCCCGAGCCGCAGTACGCCGCGACCGGCGCGGACCCGTCCGCGCCGAGGGCCGCGAAGCGGCTGCGCAGCTCCGCGGCCGGCAGGAAGCGGCCCTCCGGGTCGAGGTTATCGGTCGTGGGGGCGTTGACCGCGCCGGGGACGTGGCCGGCGACCGGATCCACCGGCTCGGTCTCCCCGCGGAACCGCTCGGGCGCCCGGGCGTCGAGCAGGACGCCGGCGTACGTCTCGGCTACGTCGGCGTCGATCGTCGGCAGCGCGCCGGGCGTGAGCGTCACGCCGCCCGGTTCGGGCATGACGTCGTCGGTGGCGAGCGCGCCGCCGGCGGCCAACCAGGCGGGCAGCGCGCCGTCGAGGAGGCGTACGTCGGCGACGCCGCCCCAGCGCAGCAGCCACCATGCCCGCGCGGCGGCGAGGTTGCCATGTCCGTCGTACGCCACGACCGTCGATCCGTCCCGCACGCCCCAGCGGCGCGCGGCCGCCTGGAGCGCCTCTGCCGAGGGCAGCGGGTGCCGTCCGTCGGTCGGCTCGCCGTGGGCCGCGAGCTCCTCGTCCAGCGGCACGAAAACCGCGCCGGGGACGTGGCCGGAGAGGTAGTCGGCGCGCCCGTCGTACGGCGGCCCGCCGGCGGCGGTGAGCTGCCAGCGGACGTCCAGGACGACCGGCGGAGTGTCGGAGGAGAGCGCCTCGGCGAGCTCGGCGGCGGTGATCAGCACGGTCACGGCGACACCCTACGAGCACGTCATTGACACCGTGTGATGGCCCTCACTTAACTGTCGTTCAGAAGTCTCATCTCGGAACCCCGGCACACCGAAGCGACGGAGAGTGGCAGATGGCAACAGCGAACAGGCTTCACATCCTCGACTGCGGCGCGATGAGCTGCGACCTGACCTGGCTCCTCCTCAAACCGGGCCGCAGCATCCGGCCCCGGGGCGAGAAGGAGAAGCCGGTGGAGTGGTACGAGTGCACAACCCACGCGGTCCTGATCGAGACCGACGAGGGCACCATCCTCTGGGACACCAGCTGTCCCCGTGACTGGGAGACCCGGTGGGAGCCGACCGGGCTGCAGGAGTTCTTCCCCTACGACCAGGTGAGCGAGGAGCAGTACCTCGACCAGCGGCTCGGCCAGCTCGGCGTGAGCCCGGACAAGCTCGACTACGTCGTCCTCTCCCACCTCCACTTCGACCACGCGGGCAACGTCCGCACCTTCGCCGGCACCGGCGCCAAGCTGGTCTGCTCGGACGCGGAGAAGGAGTTCGCGTTTGGCTTCGACGGGGCGTTCACCGGCGCCCATCTCAAGGCCGACTACGAGGGCCTCGACTTCGAGACGGTCAGCGGTGACACCGAGTTCCTGCCGGGCGTGACGCTCATCCAGGCGCCTGGCCACACCCCCGGACAGATGGCCATGCAGGTCGACCTCAAGGACTCGGGCACGATGATCTTCACCTCCGACGCCGTCTACATGGGCGACTCCTACGGACCGCCCTCGACGCCGGCCGCGATCGTGAACGACCTGACCGCGTGGTACACGTCTGTGGACAAGATCCGTAACCTCGCCGAGAAGACCGACGCCACCGTCGTGTTCGGGCACGACGCAGCCCAGCTGAAGTCGATGCGGCTCGCACCCGTTGGGAGCTACACCTGATGAGCCACCCCGCCCCCGCCAACCCCGAGAGCGTCTTCACGTACGGCGCACCGCAGCTCAAGTTCGGACCCGGCGCCTCCGCGGAGATCGGCTGGGACCTGGCGCAGTACGGCGTACGCCGTGCTCTTGTCGTGACCGACCCGGGCATCGCCGCCACCGGGACCCCCGCGAAGGTCGCCGAGCAGATGGCGGTCTTCGACATCGTCGCCGAGGTGTTCGACGGCGCTCACGTCGAGCCCACCGACGAGAGCTTCGAGACGGCGATCGCGTGGGCGCGCGAGCACGGCCCGTTCGACGCGATCGTCGCGGTCGGCGGTGGCTCGAGCATCGACACCGCGAAGGCCATCAACCTGATGACCACCAACGACGGCGAGCTGATGGACTACATCAACGCGCCGGTCGGCGGCGGCAAGGCGCCCACGAAGCCGCTGCACCCGATGATCGCGGTGCCCACCACCACCGGCACCGGCGCCGAGTCCACGACCGTATGCGTGCTCGACGTGCTGTCGCTGAAGGTGAAGACCGGCATCAGCCACGCCCGGCTGCGGCCGACGCTCGCGGTCATCGACCCCGATCTGACCATCTCGCAGCCGGCCGGCGTCACGGCCTCGTCGGGCATGGACATCCTCTGCCACGCCTTGGAGAGCTACACCGCGCGGCCCTACACGACCTACGAGCACAAGACACCGGAGCAGCGGGTGCCCTACTGCGGCGCCAACCCCATTGCCGACATGTGGTCGGAGAAGGCGCTGACCCTGATGTCCGGCTCGTTCCGGCGGGCGGTGAGCCACGGCGACGACACCGAGGCGCGCGGCGCGATGGCGATGGCGGCGACGTTCGCGGGGATGGGCTTCGGCAACGCCGGGGTCCACATCCCGCACGCCAACGCCTACCCGATCGCCGGCCGGGTCAAGGACTTCCACCCGAAGGACTACCCGCCGGCGGAGCCGATGGTCCCGCACGGGATGTCGGTCTCCCTGACGGCGCCCGAGGCGTTCCGGTTCACGTTCGACGCCAACCCGGAGCGCCACATCCGCGCCGCCGAGATGCTCGGGCCGGAGGTGGAGAAGCCGAACGATCTGAGGGAGTACCTCCCGACCGTCCTCGCCGGGATCATGCGCGACATCGACATCCCCAACGGCGTCGGCGCGGTCGGCTACTCCAAGGAGGACATCCCCGACCTCGTTGACGGCACGATGAAGCAGCAGCGTCTCCTCGCGACCAGCCCGAAGCCGGTGACCGAGGAGGACATCGCCGGCATCTACGAGCGGTCGCTCGAGCTGTGGTGACATGCCGATCTACGAGCTGAGGTGCGAGGGCGGTCACCGCTTCGAGGTGATCCAGTCCTTCACCGCCGAGCTCCCCGTCTGCCCGACCTGCGGGGCGGAGACCGCCAAGGTCCCGTCCCGGGTCGGGCTCACCGGGGTGGCGTCGGTTCCGCCCGCCCACGACGCGATGCCACAGACCTGGCGAGGGACCTACGACGGCGACAAGGAGTACGTCGACAGCCTCCGGCGTACGGCGGAGGCGCGCACGCGACTGGAGGAGAAGCATCCCGAGCTCGCCGGCGACCGGCGCCCCATCGTCGCCCACGAGGGCGTCTACGAGGCGGCTCCGCTGCGGGCCGGGGACACGCCGGTGGGAGGCCACTCCCACGGTGCCGGCCACGGGCATGGTCATGGGCACGGCCACGGGCACTCGCACGCCCCGAAGCCGACCTCCGGCGACACCGCCGGCGGCGGGACCGGCGGCTCCGACTAGCACCGGTCAGCGCAGGACGAGGCGCCCGTTCTGCCAGCCCGCGGCGGTGAGGTCGGGGACGACGACGTCGGCGCCGCGTCCGTGCGCGTCCGGGCCGACGCCGACGACGAACCCGACCCCGGCGGCGCGGGCAGCCGCGATGCCCGCCGCGCTGTCCTCGAGCACCAGGCACGCGGCGGGCTCGACCCCGAGCCTCTCCGCGCCGAGCAGGTAGCAGTCCGGCGCCGGCTTGCCGCGCGCCACGTCCTCGGAGGTGACCAGGACCGGGGGAGCGGGCAGCGAGGCCGCCGCCAGCCGCGCCCGGCAGAGCTCGGCCGGGGCCGAGGTGACCACGGCGTACGCCGACCGCGGCACCGCCGCGAGGAGCTCCACCGCCCCGGGGACCGGCCGGGTCCGGTCGGCGGTCTCGACCTCGAGCCGGTCGATGAGCGCCGTGGCCCCGGCGCGCCGCGGCTCGGGCAGCAGCCGGGCGACGGTCTCCAGCGACCGGCGTCCGTGGATGCCGGCGAGCACTTGCTCCGCGTCGAGGCCGTAGTGCCCGGCCCACTCCGTCCACGCTTCCTCGGACGCCTCCTTGGAGTCGACGAGGACACCGTCGCAGTCGAAGAGCAGCGAGCTGATCGAGGAAGGCGGCGTCACGCGCCGAATCTAGCGGGGCGACCCACCCGGAACGGTGCGCACCCGGTTGAACCACAGCGACAGCCCGACGGCGGTGGCGACGAGGAGTCCGCCGGCGCCCGCGAACCAGGCCGCCAGGTCGACGTCCTTGTGCGTCAGGGTGAGGTTGCTGGGCAGGTCGCGGAGCGCGTCGGAGAGCTCCTTGGCGTTCTCGGCGCGGTAGTACTCGCCGCCGGTCGTCCGCGCCACGGCCTGCAGGGTGCTCTCGTCCATGAGCAGGGGATTGCCGCTCCAGCCACCCGGGCCGGGGTTGCCGCCGTACCCCCCGGCGCCACCGGGCCCGCCGCCCCACCCGCCGAGCCCGTCGTCGCCGATCTGCGAGCTGGAGCACACCAGCGCCGACGGGCTGGTGGTGCCGAAGCCGATCGTGAAGACGCGTACGCCGCGCTCGGCCGCCTGACGCGCCGCGGTCCGCGGCGGCACACCCTGGGTGTTGGCGCCGTCGGTGAGCACGACGATCACGTCAGGCGCGTAGCCGGCCGCCTGCTCCCGGTCGGCCGTCGCGCCCGTCGGCGCCACCGTCGGGTCGATCTCGGCGATCGCGTCGATCGCGGTCAGGATGGCCTGCCCGATCGCCGTCCCGCGCGAGGTGGTGAGGCCGTCGAGCGCGTCGAGGAGCTCGTCGGTGTCGTCGGTCGGCGGCACCGGCAGCCCCGCCGTACCCGCGAATGTCACCAGACCGATCCGCGGGCCGCCGGACTGCGAGTCTACGAACTCCTCGGCGGCCTTCTCGGCGGCGGTGAGGCGGTTCGGGTCGACGTCCGTCGAGCACATCGAGCCCGAGATGTCGAGGGCGAGCAGGATGCTGGTCGAGTTGTCGACGACCGGCACCGACGCCTGCGGCCGGGCGGCGCCGACTGCGAGGACGCCGAGCCCCAGGAGGAGTACGCCGGCGGGGACGCGCCTGCGCCAGCTGCTGTGCCGGGGGACGGCCGCGCGCACGAGCGCGACCGAGGTGACCCGGAGCGCCCTCCTGCGCCGACGGCGTCGCGCCCACCACGCGTACGCCAGCACCAGCGCCGGCAGCAGCAGCGCGGCGAACGCCCAGGGCCAGGTGAACGACATCAGACGATCCGTCCCGTCCGCCGCACCGTGAGCACGGCGCCGAGGGCCAGCAGGAGCAGCGCTGCCGCGGCGAACGCGCCGGCCAGCGGGAGCTCGCGGTCGGCGACCTCGAGCCGCAGGTCGATCCCGGACGCGACGTCGTCGAGGTCGGCCGCCCCGGTGGCGGCGTGGTAGTCCCCGCCGGTCGTCGTCGCGATCCCCTTCAGCGTGTCCTCATCGAGCGCGGTACGCAGCCGGTAGCCGTCGACGTCGACGACCGTGCCCTGCGTCGTACCGACCCCGACGGTGTCGACATGGACCCCGGCGTTCTGCGCGGCGGTCGCGGCCGCCTCGGTCCTGTCCGGGTCGCCCTCGTCCTCGCCGTCGGAGACCAGCACGACGGTCGCCGAGCTCCAGTAGCCGAGACCGGTCGGCGCGCTCCCGTCCCGCTTGAGGGCGACCGGGCGGCCGGTGATGGCGGAGAGCGAGGCGAGGATCGCGGCGGCGAGCGACGTACCTCCCGTGACGCGCAGCCGGTCGACGGCCGCCAGCGCCGCCGTGTGGTCGGTGCTGGGCCGGGAGGTCGTCAGCGCCCCCTGCTCGAAGGCGACCACGCCGACCTTGACGTTGTCGGGCTGGGCCTCGACGACGGCCTTGGCCGCGCGCTGGGCGAGCGCCAGGCGGGTGGGGCGTACGTCGTCGGCGCCCATGCTGTTGGAGACGTCGACGGCCACGACGACCGTGCCGGTGCTCTGCGGGACCGGCACCGACGCGGTCGGCCCCGCCGCGGCGACCGCGAGGACGCCGACGCCTGCGACGGTGCACCACAGTCCGCCCTGACCGAGCCGGCCGCTCGGCGTCAGCCCCGCCCGGCGCAGTGCGGCGGAGCGCTGCCGGCCGAGGCGTACGGCGGCCGTGACGAGCCCGGCCAGGACCAGGACCCCGACGACCAGGAGGAGCGGCGAGGAGAGGCTCACGTCCGCCACCTCGTCCGCGCGACCACGTCGACGAGCGCCTCGACGAGGTCGCGGTCGGTGGGGATGCGGTACGCCGGCACGCCCGCCCGCCGCATGCCGCTCTCGAGCGCCGCGTCGCGCTCGCCCACCGCGGTGCGCAGCTGCACCTGGAAGAGCGGGTCGCTGGAGTCGACGACGAGCTGCTCGCCGGTCTCGGCGTCCTCGACGACGATGAGCCCCGCCTCGGCGAGGCCGTCGTCCACGGCGTCCACGACCCGGAGCGCGACCACCTCGTGGCGGCGGGCGAGCCGCATCAGCGGCCGCTCCCAGTCACCGATGCCGATGAGGTCGGAGACGACGACCACCAGCGACCGCCGCCGGGCCAGCGACGCGGCGGTGTCCAGCATCGCCGCGAGGTCGGTCGTGGCGCCCCGCGCCGGGGTCGCCGTGCGCTCGAGCTCGGCGCCGATCCGCAACGCCTGGTCGCGGCCGGTGGCGGGCGGCACGACACGCACCGTGCCGGCGCCGGCACCGGTGTCGTAGAGGATCGCCCCGACCCGGTTCCCGCCGCGCCCCAGCAGCCGGGCGAGGACCAGGGCGAGCTCGGTGAGCACATCGGCTTTCCCGCGGTCGGGCGCCCCCGCGACCATCGACGCCGACCGGTCCAGCACCAGCCAGGTCGTCAGCTCGCGGTCCTCGACGAACTCCCGCACGACGGGCTCGTCGAGCCTCGCGGTCGCGTTCCAGTCGATGTGGCGGGCGTCGTCGCCCTCGGCGTACGCCCGCAGCGAGGTGATGTCCACGCCGGAGCCGCGATGGGTCGTGCGGTAGGCGCCCTGGAGCCGCCCGTCGAGGCGGCGTACGACCCGCCACTCGAGGCGGCGGAGAAGGCGGTCCGGGGCGGTGGCCATGGCGCGCTGCCGGTCAGCGGTCCTGGAGCACGACGTCGGGCGCTGGCACGGCCCGCAGCACGCTGGTGACGACCGTGTCGGGGTCGACGTCGTCGGCGAGCGCCTCGTAGGACAGCACGACTCGGTGCCGGAGGACGTCGAGCGCGATCTCGCCGAGGTCGTGGGGGAGGACGTAGTCGCGCCCGCGGAGGAAGGCGATCGCCCGAGCCCCGAGGACGAGCGCGATCGAGGCGCGCGGGCTGGCGCCGTACGTGACGTAGCGCTCGAGTTCCCCGAGCCCGGCGGTGCCGGGCGCGCGGGTCGCGGTGACGAGGCGTACGGCGTAGTCGACGACGGCCGGGTCGACGTAGACCTGCTGCACCCGCTCCTGCATCGGCAGGATCTCCTCGGGTGTGAGGATCGCCTGCGGGGGAGCGGGCGGCCGCATCGCCCGCTCGACGACGGCGTGCTCCTCGGGAGAGCTCGGGTAGCCGACGACGACCTTCATCATGAACCGGTCGACCTGCGCCTCCGGGAGCGGGTAGACGCCCTCGGACTCGATCGGGTTCTGGGTGGCCATGACGAGGAACGGCTCGGGGACGCGGAAGGTCTCCCGTCCGATCGTGACCTGGCGCTCCTGCATGACCTCGAGCAGCGCGCTCTGCACCTTCGCCGGCGCCCGGTTGATCTCGTCGGCGAGCAGCAGGTTTGCGAAGACCGGCCCGAGCGCGGTCTGGAACTCGCCGGTGTGCTGGTGGTAGACGCGGGTGCCGACCAGGTCGGCCGGCAGCAGGTCGGGGGTGAACTGGATGCGCTGGAACTGTCCGCCGATCGCACCCGCGAGCGACTTCACCGCCAGGGTCTTGGCGAGACCGGGCACCCCCTCGACGAGCAGGTGGCCGCCGGTGAGCAGGGCGACGGCCATCCGCTCGAGCAGCACGTCCTGCCCGACGATCGTGCGCTTGACCTCGAACAGCACCTGCTCGAGCGGGTTGGTGTACGGCGTGCTCCCGGTCGTGCTCGGCGTACTCATGGCTGCTCCTTCGTCACAGCAGCGGCCCGCCGCCGCCTCCGCCGAGGAGGCCGCCGATCGGCGCCGCGAAGCCGATCCCGGCGAACGCGTCGTCGCGTCCCGGGTCGGCGATGGAGACGACGATCCCGATCACCGCGCCCTGGGCGTCCAGGAGCGGTCCGCCGGAGCTTCCGGGGTTGACCGAGGCGTCGAACTGGATCAGACCGGTGAACCGGCCGTGGTCGGTGCGGGCGGGGCGGTCCACCCCGGAGACGACGCCCGATGAGACGCTGTCGACGAGGCCGAGCGGGTGACCGATCGCGACGACCTGCCCGCCGACCTGCACCTCGCCCCCGATCGTGGCCGGCACCAGCGGCTGGGGCAGCCGTGCGGGCTTCAGCGACGCCACGTCGGCCCGCTGATCGCGGGAGACCACGGTCGCGGGGCTGCGGGTGCCGTCGAAGAAGCTGACGCTCACCGCGCTGCCGTCCTCGATGACGTGGTCGGCGGTGAGGATGGTCCCGTCGTCGGCGGCGACGACGCCCGAGCCGAGCGACCCGTCCTTCGTGCGTACGACGACCACCGACGGCACCAGGTGCCGGTAGATGTCCGAGACGGTCGGCGTCTTCGACGCGCTCGGGCTGGCGCTTGGGGACGTGCCGCTCTGCGGCGTACCGCCGTCGTCGGGGTGGAAGGCGAGGACCGCCAGCACCACCACGGCCGCGACGAGGGCGACGACCAGCAGGGCCGCTCCGAGGACCACTCCGCGCCTCCCGCGGATCCCCGGCGCGCGCCCCTCCGACTCCGAGACGGGCTCGGGCCCTGGCGCCATGTGGTTGATCGTAGGACCACTGCGGAAACGTCCGCGCCGGCCGGATATCTCGTTGCCGCGTCCCCCGGCGGCGCCTAGCGTCACCGGATGACCTGCCAGCTCCTCGGCCTGGGCTTCTTCGCGAACGACCCGCCGCTGCTCGCCTGCTTCTGGGCGGGGGTCCTGGGTCGTGAGCTCGACGGTGGCGGGGTCGTCGTGCTGCCTCCGGACGACGTCGGCCTCCGTCTCCGCTTCCTCCCGGCCGACGAGCCCAAGACAGGCCTGAATCGTACGCACTTCGACCTGACGAGCGAGTCCGCCGAGGGTCAGCGGGAGACGGTCGAACGGGCACTCGCGCTCGGCGCCCGACCGTTCGACGTCGGGCAGTCCCCGGACGAGGGCCACGTGGTGCTCGCGGACCCCGACGGCAACGAGTTCTGCGTCATCGAGCCGGGCAACGGCTTCCTGGCGGGATGCGGCTTCCTCGGCGCCGTCAACGGCGACGGGACCCAGGCGGTGGGCTACTTCTGGGGTCGCGTGCTCGACTGGCCCCTGGTCTGGGACCACGACGAGGAGACCGCGATCCAGTCGCCGCGGGGCGGCCCCAAGCTCGCGTGGGGTGGTCCGCCGGTCATGCCGAAGCCGGCGCGGAACCGGCTGTTCTTCGAGATCGCGCCGGTCGACGCCGAGCAGGGCACGGAGCTCGACCGTCTCGTCACCCTCGGGGCGCGGCCCCTCGAGACGCTCGACGACGGCTCGCTGTTCCTGGCCGACCCCGACGGCAACGAGTTCCGGCTGCTGACGGCCGGCGGGCCCGGTAGGCGGCCCCGCGAGCGGCGTCAGTCGATCGCGACCATGACGTCGGAGGCCTTCACGACGGCGTACGCCTTCTGGCCCACGGCCAGGCCGAGCTCGTCGACCGCCTCGTTGGTGATCGAGGCGGTGACCGTCGTACCGCCGATGTCGAGGCGCACGTGCGAGGTCGTGGCGCCCTTGGTGAGCTCGACGATGGTGCCTTCGAGGATGTTGCGCGCGCTGATCTTCATCTCGTACCTCTCGGGAGACTGCCACCGGACCCACGACGCGTGGACCGATCGGAGTCTCGTCCCCGGGGCGCAGTCCGGTCAACCGGCGGAGGCGCGACGGTCTCGCCAGGGCCTCCCGCCTCGGAACCGCCGTAGGCGGACGGGTAGCGTGGCCGGGTGGTCGAGATGGGTCCGGTGCTGGTCGACCACCGCGAGCGGGGCAGCGGGATCCCGGAGGCTCTCAGTGCCGCTGGTCTCGACGTGCGCCTGACGGATCTTCCGGTGGGCGACTATGTGCTGGGGCCAGGGCTGGCGGTCGAGCGGAAGGGCCCCGCCGATCTGGGTGCGTCGATCCGTGATGGACGCATCTTCGACCAGGCGGTGCGTCTGCAGTCGGCGTTCACCCAAGCGGTGCTGCTGGTCGAGGGTGAGCCCTCGGGGATCCCTGAGGCCGCGTGGCGGGGCGCGGTGTGCCGGCTGGTGGAGGACGGGTTCACCGTGTTGCACAGCCTGGACGCCGAGGACAGCGCGGCGTGGATCGTCCGACTCGCCAAGCGGGCCCGGCGCGCTGCGCCGACCACTCGAACGGAGGGTCCCCGCCGGGCGCCGCGGCACCCGTCCGCTCAGGCGGAGGTGATGCTGTCGGTCGTGCCGGGCATCAGCCTGACCATGGCCCGCAGCCTGCTCGCCGCCTACGGCAGCGTCGCGGCGGTCGCCGCGGTCGCGCCCGAGGGTCTGCTTCGTCACCCCGGCATCGGTCGCGTGCGAGCTGGTCGGCTCGCCTACGCGCTGGGCGGCGAGTACGTCGCACCGGTCGACCGCGAGCCGGAACCGGAGCGGCCTCGCCGCGGGACGCGACCCGTACGGCGGTGGATCCTCGCCGAACCTGATCGCGGCGCGGAGCCCCGGTCGTTCGACCGTCGCGCGATCGCACTCCGTGCGCTGCGCTCGGCCGCTGACGGCGCCCAGTTGATCGACGGCCTCACCGGCGAGGTCCTCGAGGCGAGCTCCCACGCAGGCTCCCGGACCGACTGAAGCGCCCGACGACGCGCGTCGTTCACAGACAGCGGTGAAGATCAGATGAGTGACACCTTCTCGCCGCGACGTACGGCGCGGACCGTGCTGGGCACCTGTCGCTCGCGGGCGACGCGCACGAAGTCCTCCAGCGGCGAGCGGAAGACGGTGTAGTCGTCGTAGTGGACCGGCACGGTGACCGCCGGGCCGAGCAGCTCGACCAGATCTGTGCCCTGGTGCGCATCCATGGTGACCAACAGACCGAAGGCCCTGGTGCCGCCCAGGTGGATCACCATCGCGTGAGGTGTGCCGAGCCGGTCGGCGACCTCGCGTAGCCATGGACGGTAGAGGGTGTCCCCGGTGATGTAGGCGCGGAAGGGGTCCTCGGGCGTGCCGTACTCGATCACCGAGCCCATCACCGGCGGCAGCAGCGCCTGCGCCACGCCAGGTGCGTGCTGCCCCGGCACCGACGTGACGCGCAGATCCTCGGCCAGCGTCATCGTCTCCCAGGTGGCCATGCCGTGTGCCTCGCCGAAGCCCCAGCGCGTCAGGCGCCGACTCGCGGCGGGTGTGGTGAGCACCGGCAGCCGGCGCTCGAGCCGGTCGCGTGCGATCGGGTCGAAGTGGTCGCCGTGCAGGTGGGAGAGGAGCAGTGCGTCGAGCGGCGGCAGCGAGTCGGGTTGCCGCGAGGGTTCGGTGCGGCGTCGGGAGAAGAGCCCGTTGCCGAGGTAGGCGCGGTGGCCGTGGTGGCGGAAGTCAGGGTCGGTGAGCAGGGTGTACGGACCCAGGCGGAGCAGGGTCGTCGCCGTACCGATGAACTCCAGCGTTGCCTCCACGACCACCAGTGCCCGCGAGGCGTCCGGTTCTCACCTCGGGCCGTCACGTCAGCTGCGGGAGCTCCTGGTCGACGCCGAGCAGGACGCGGAACAGGTCAGAGGTCCTGTGCGGACGGGCCGGTCTGTAAGCCGGGGTCGGACCCCGCGTGGACGGCCGGTGGTGGCAGGTAGCGCCAAATGCCCTCTGACCTGGGAAAACGTGATTCCGTGGTGATGGTCGTCAACGGGCCGCGCGGGATCTCCTGCGGACTGTGTGCGGACTGAATCGCAGCAGAGGATCGGTCGGACGGGCCATTCGCGTCGACCCTGGGACCTAGCGGATCTACCTCCACACCTAAGGGGTGAGCATCACTGCCCAGCAACGACCGGGACCGGGTTGGGCCGGCCGGTCGGAGCGGGGAGGGGTGCGATCCCTGTGAGTCAACGGAGGCACCATGTCCACCCTGCACACCCAGTCGTTCCACGAGCGCGACGACGACGAGCTGCTGACCATCTTCGAGGTCGCCGAGATCCTGCGGGTCCCGATCAACACGCTGCGCTGGTGGCGCCAGCTCGGCCAGGGGCCGCGCTTCTTCAAGATCGGCCACCAGCTGCGGACCACGGTCGCGGAGGTCCGCGGCTACCTGGATGAGGCCCAGGGCGACCTGCGACCGAGCGTCTGACCGGACACGGTCATGGCCAATGTCCAGAAGCGCCCCGACGGCCGGTGGCGTGCCCGGTATCGCGACGCCGCCGGCAAGGAGCACTCGCGCCACTTCAGGCGCAAGGTCGACGCCCAGCGCTGGCTCGACGAGGTCACGGCGTCCATCGTCACCGGCCAGTACGTCGACCCCAACGCCGATCGGATCCTGTTCCGCGACTACGCCGAGCCCTGGCGGGCGGCGCAGGCCCACCGACCGGCCAGCCAAGCCCACGTCGAGGGCATGCTGCGTCGGCACGCCTACCCGTTCTTCGGCGAACGCCAGATTGCCAGCATCCTGCCCTCGGAGATCCAGGCATGGGTGACGAGACTGTCCACCGGTGATGCGGCGACGAAGAGGAAGCCGCTGGCGCCCGCGACCGTGGGCGTCGTGCACGGGATCCTCTTTCAGATCTTCCGAGCCGCTGTCCGGGACCGGAAGCTGATGGCCAACCCGTGCGAGGGGACCCGGCTCCCGCGAGTCGAGAAGCGCCGGCTGACCCCGGTCAGCACCGCCCAAGTGGAGAAGCTCCGCGAGGCGCTCCCGGCCCATCTGAAGGCGCTGGTCGTCCTCACGGCCGGCACCGGGCTGCGGCAGGGCGAGGTCTTCGGCCTCACCCGTGACCGGCTCCGGCTCCTCGGCAGGAACCCGGTCGTGGTGGTCGATCGCCAGCTCGTGCAGCGGCGCGTGACCGGGCCGGCGTTCGGCCCGCCCAAAACGAAGGCGAGCTACCGCACAGTGCCGCTGCCCAAGATCGTCGTACAAGCTCTCAACAACCACATCGCCCAGTACGACATTGCCGAGGACGGCCTGCTGTTCACGATGTTCGGCAAGCCGATCGTCCGATCCACGTTCGGCCATATCTTCCGCCCGGCGGCCCAGGCCGCCGGGTTCACCGCCGAGACCGGGACCGGGATGCACGCCCTGCGGCACTACTACGCGTCGCTGCTGATCCGATACGGCGAATCGGTCAAGACCGTCCAAGTACGACTTGGCCACGCGAGCGCGGCGGAGACGCTCGACACCTACTCCCATATCTGGCCCGACGCCGAGGACAGGACACGCGACGCGATCGATGAGGTCCTCGGGAAGGCCGAGGAGAGTCGCCATCGTGACCATCTCGGCGGACCTGAGCACCTTTGACCGCAATCGCGATCAGATTTGGGGAGAGTCTGCGGCGGCCGCCGGGCGGTGGATGAGGGCGGAGTGGAGGACCGAGCGGCTGAGCCCCGGTGCCACTGGCTCGGCCGGGTCGCGCGGGAGGAGTCCTCGGACGGCGTCGACGAGTTCCGTGTTGACGCTCCGGTCGAGAGGCATGAACCGTTCACGCACGGGTGAGACCATCTGCCCGGCGGCGGTGACGAGGCGGGGGACCTGCACACGCTGGAGGTACGCGCCGCGGTCGATCCCGGTGTCGACGATCTCCGCGACTCGTTGGTCGATGCCGTCGAAGAGGGTCTGGAAGCCAGCCGCGACGCGTGGTTCGACGATGGTGTCCGCGGGCACCGCCCGGAGTCGGGAGACCGCCTTCGAGGCTTCGGCGACGGCGGGTCCTCCGTTGCCGATCCGGCCGCCGACGTTGCGCAGCTGCTGCTTGAGGAGTGCGTACGACGCCGCGCGGGCGCGCCACGTCTCGGCGCGACAGGCATCGGTCCGCTCCACCATCGGAGCGAGTCGCCGTGACAGCCGCTGCTGCGAGTCGACGATGAGCCGCAGGTTCATCGCGGTCGGGAAGGACTTGAGCCATACGAGGAGGTCGTGTTCGGCCTGGAGGACGCCGAGGATGCCCTTCTGCGGGCTGATCCGGAGCTCGTGGGTGCGTGGGCGCCAACCGGTGTTGTCGATGCTGTAATCAGGCTGGCCGAGGCTGACGTCGAGGGCGGTCGCGAGCGCCGCCCAGCCGAGCCGGCCTGGTTCGGCGAGTCTTTCCCAGCCGGGGATGTTGAGGTAGCGCTGGTCGAGTACGACGAGCGCTTGCGTGACGGCGGCGACGTCACCGACGAGCGCCTGCGCTTGGGGGCTGGTAAGTCGTGCGCCCGCGGCACCGTTCGTGTCATGCTCGGCCAAGGCTGCGGCCCGTGCGGCCTGCCGCCAGTGCTCGACGACTTCGTTGGGGCTCGGGATGGTGAGCAGTGCGGTGGTCGCTCGGCGCGAGGTGGACGCGTCGCGGGCGAGACGGAGTGCGCGGGCGAGTTCGCCGACCGCCGTACCAGGCTCGTTCGCTGTCTTGAAGGGGTTGGCCGGCGCGGGAAGCGTTGCGCTGAAGATGAGTGGCTTCGCTGCCATGACGGCCTCGGCGCACCAGCTCAGGATCGTCTGGCGGTACTGCTGCATGGCGATGCCCGCGGCCTCGCGATCAGCAACCGCGTCAGCGGCTGCGGGGGAGTGCTCGCCGAGGCGGTGCAGGATGCGGTGCTGGCGCAGCAGGGCGGCGAGCTCGGTCCGCATCAGGTCGCCCGTCTCGCCGTACATCAGAGCCTGTCCAGAGCTCGGGCTGCCTCGAGCCGCACGAGAATCAGTTCAAGGTCGAGCGCGTCCAGACCGAAGAGGGCCAGGGCCTCGATCGCCGCGGTGGCGGCCAGGTAGAGGACGTTGCGGTCCTCGCTGAGCCCGTCGGTGTCGAGGCCGGGGGATTCATCGCCGTGGAGCCAGTCGAGCTCAACCAGAACGCTCTCGAACGCGGCGGAGACGTCGTCATCTACCGCCGCATCGGCGAGAGCGGCGACGAACGACCGGGCCTGGGCCAACCTCAGCGCGTGCTCAAGATCCATGACGACTCCTTTCGTTGCCGTCACGCAGGTTGTGTCGACCGACGCGGCTGAGGGGCAGCAGGCGGCCTCGCCGGTGGACGGCGCTCGGGTCTTGGGCTCCGTGGCGCACTCGCGGTCACGCGAGCAGTTGGTGGCGGGCGATCTCTTCGGCACGCGAGCGCCGAGAGACGTCCTGGTGGACGAACTTCTTGAAGTCGGCGGCGCGGTCGGTGATCTCGACCTCGCCCCCGGCTGAGCTGACGGGTTCGCCAGGCCAGGTCGTCTGCCGGGTCGGTCGATCACGGTCCAGGCGGGTTCCGCAGATGGCGACCCAATCACGAAGTCGCTGGCGGCAGTCGGCGAACTCTCGCATCCACGCGACTGGTGCCGAGGGCGAGGCGGTGTCGCCGTAACAGGCGAGGAAATGCGTGTGGAGTGCGGAGAGTTCCCAGATCAGCTCGTCGTGGCGGTGCCAGCACGGCGGCACGATCGCCGGCGGGAGACCGAAGGTGTCCTTCAGCCAAGTCACGAACGTGTCGAGGTCGCGCCACTCGATCGCCGCGGTCGGTGCATCGAGCAGGTTCCAGTTGATCGGCCCCGGCGGCAGGTCACGGTCGGTGCCGAACGTCGGCTCGTCCTCCATGACGGTGCCCCTCAGAACCCGATCGCCGGGCTCGGGGGGTCCTGGACCGGCGGAGCCGGAGCGGGGGCGAGGCGGCGGCGCTGCACTTCGTACGCCGTCCGGTTGGCGTTGTGCCCGATCTTGCGGGCGACGAACTCTTCCTTGATCACGCTCGGCTGCCCGGCTCGTTCGACCTCGTACTCATGGACGTAGCCGCTGGCGACAAACGAGTCGCCCTTGCGGAAGCGGGCGTACGTCTCCCGGGCCGTGCTCTCGAACGCGACCATGTCGTGGAAGGTCGGGTCGAGCTTGGTGAACTCGCCGTCGACCTCCTTGCGCCACTGCTCGACACCGACGCGGACGCGGCAGCACTCCTTGCCCTCGCTGGTGAAGTGCAGTTCCGGCGCTGATGCGACGAACCCGACCAAGCTCATCTGAGTGGGGATGGACATCGTGACTCCCAACGTCATGTCGCTCCGCTTGGAGCAACTCTTGGGAGTCAGGTGCGATTGTCCTGCCAATGGAGGCTTTCGCGGCGATATGACGCAGGCCCTGTGGCGCGTTGTTAGCGGCGGTCCGGCATGGGTGATGTAGCGCCGACAGGCGGACGTGACCGCCCGTGTGGACGTGCACTTTCAGGCGTGGGTCCGTCAGGGAAGGACTGGAACCCATCCACCTGCGCCACTCAGGCCCGAGCGCGCCGGAGGCGGTCGGCGCTTACGGCATCTCAGCGACGTCCACGCTCTCAAGCTGTCGGATGAGCCCGGCGGCACGTTCAAGTTGCTTCATGGCTGGTTCCAGAGCGTCGGGCGGGTTGTCTGGCACCCCGAGTTCCTGATGCAACGCTTTAAGCGCTGCTACTCGAGAACTCGTTGCCTGCGTTTTCAACCTAATGTCGTTGTATGCGCTGAACACCTGCTTGACCCGATTCGCCACGAGCGCTGCAGATGTCGCCATTGCCGCAACACCGGTCGAAATTCCGACGACGACCTCTAGGGGGCTGTTGTAAGAGACGCTTTGCACTCTTACTTGGCCTACGAAAGCAGCGGCGCGCTGATCGAGCTCTCCATCGAGACGTGCATAGGTCCAGTCCTCGAACGATGCCACGTAGAAGAGGGACTGGGTTCTTGCGAACGCCTCAATGAACTCCCGGATCTGCAGCCCGAGGCCAACGTCCCCGTCGAGGTTGAAGACGAGGCGCACTTGGACGGCGAATCGGGTGCCGAGTCGCTCCTCGGTCGTTGTCATGTTCGCAGGCTAGATGCTCCGAGGCGGTTACCGGGTAGTGGCGCGCCTTCCAGGGGTGACGACGCCGCGCGGGCCCAGGGCCGACGTGAACTTGGCAATAGGGTCGTCCGGCGTCGGGGCGTCCCGGACCACCCTCGCGCGTAGGCAGGGGGAGCAGCCGACAGGCGGCGGATCGACGCGCCTTCACAGCGGAACCGACACGAGGTCCTCCGGAGCGCAGTCCAGTGCCTTAGCTGCACTGCGCGCGTCGAAATCGACCCTGTCCCGTGACCCTCGGCTGCGGAGAACACCGCTGCCGGCCACCTCTCCTAGCCTGAGGCGCCGTCGCCCGCGACAGCCGATCCGTTCAGATTGAAGACGGCGTTGGCGTAAGGCCCTGGTGGGTCCCCAGCGCCCGCCGCGGACTCGACATATATCCGTTGTGGATGCGTCGCAGTCCAACCTCGGGCGAAGAGGAATGGATTGTCGTTGAGTCCTCTGATCCCAACACGTAGGTCCACATAGCCCCCCTCGACGCAAACGTCGTCCGCGGAGATGTGCAGCAGCTCCCCGTCCGTGGCGGGGGCCACAATGGTGCCGTCCAACCGGCCGGCGATTCGCATCGCGTTCATCGTCAACAGTTGACCAGGACCCAGAGAGGTGTAGTGGAACGTCATCTTCGCGCCCGAGGCGATCACGAGTTTATCCATACTCATGAGCCCTCCGAACTTCTTTGGACTAAGAGACAGTTCGCCCTCCACACGCGCCGCCGTCATCGCAAGACCAGAAGAGAAGGTCGCGCCCAATGACGAGAAACCCCTGAAGGTGGCGCCGTTGAAGTCCGGGCGATGCTGGAAGACGGCTCCGTAGAGGTTGAGGTCGCTGAACACGGCGCCCCCAAAGTCGAACTCCAGATCCGACCAGCTCACCGTTGCGTCGGGCATGAGATGGTGCGCGATCGTCCGCTGGACTGACATCCGCACCTGCAAATCATGGACATCGACCGCTTCCGAGGCGGTCGTGCCGACCGGCATGCGCAGGTAGGCACAGAGTAGGTCGATGCACGTTTGGCGCTGGTCGGGCCAATCATCCGCCAGACGCGCCAGCGCGTAGACGCCAGCGAGCCTGACTGCAGCCTTGTCGTGACCAAGTTGCGCGGCCGCATCCTGATAGCGCTTCGACAACGACTCCGCGTCCGACCGACGACCAGCGGCTGTGGCGTTCTCCGCATTCAGCCTCACCGCAGCCTCAGCTGCGTTCGCCGACCGCTCCGCGGCTGCGGCGGCGGTACGGGACGCCGCGGCAGCGTCCTTACCAGTCTTGCGCTGTAGGAAGGCGGCGAGCGTGGCTGCTGACGCCGCGATGACGGCCGCAATCAGGGTTACGTTGGTGAATAGAGAGGTTGAGTTCGTCGTGCTGCCACTTGACCCGCTACTTGCCGCGGCAGCGCCCGTGGACGTCGGCACCGAGGCCGCGAGGCCGATCAAGACATGCAGCATCATGATGCCCATCAAACACGAGCGGACCTGCGCCGTTGGCGAGACATCCATCGCGAGCAATCGACATTTGGGGCAGCCCGGCCCACAACGATGGGCCTACCCGCGGCGAATGACGCGGCTTCCAGGCGAGCTGATTGCCCGGATCCTGGGCCGGGCATATGCGGTGCGCCCTAGCCTGTCGTCACGCGAGGCTTCGGCGACGAGGACCTCACCGGCGCAGAGTTGCGCGAGTGTGAACCGAGCGGAGCGCGGATGGTCGGCGTGGTGATGCAGGACGCCGAGATCGACGGCCTGGTCACCAATCTCGTGGTCAACGGCGTCGAGGTGATGTCATATGTCGAGGCGGAGCTCGACCGCCGTCACCCGGTACGGCTGCTGCTCCGCTCCGATCAGCCGGAGGCCCTGCGGGAGGCTTGGCGGCAACTGCGGGACGATGGGCCACGACCATCGAGCGGGTTCGGTCCATGCCCGAGAACAGCGAACATCATCGCGTCGACGGTGAGTGGTCGATGGTCGAGACCCTGCGCCACCTTGTCTTCGTGCACGACTCGTCGTTCCGGCGTTGCGTGCTCGGGCTGACCGAGCCGTTCACGGCTATGGGGCTGGGTCCGGCGCTCGTCATGGACCAGGTGGAGAACGGGCTCGACCCGTCCGCCCGACCGAGCCTCGACCAGGGTGCTCGCCGTGCGGGTCCGGCAGGGTTCGGAGGTTGAGACATGGCTGGCCCAGGTCACGCCTGATCAGCTGGCGCGTACCGCGCCGGTCCCCGACGACGCCAGATGGCCCCCGTACGCGAGGGGACGGGCAGTGCGGCAATGCCTCGGCACCGTGCTCAATGAGGAGTGGGCCCATCACGGGTTCTGCAAGCGTGACCTGGACAAATTGTCGCGTCGGGCTTCGGCGCAGGGTTCATGAGCGGCCTCTGAGCTGAATCCCTGCAGGGCTGGCGACGGCGCTCAGCCCGGTTCGAAGGGTCGGCCAGTGCGCCACGGTGCTCGCGGCGCCGCCTCTCCTTCATGCGCTGACCCGGATTGCACCGGCTCGCCAGCTGACACCGGCTCGCGGCGGTATGACGCAGAGCGGCGGCAGTCGAGCGGGAGCAACGTCCAAACCTGCATGATGGTGCCGCCACCATCATTCGACACCGATGCGGACCCATGCCTACAACTCCCAACGAATCAATCCCGAGCGACGGTGAGCGGAGCGCGCTTGTCGGCTTCACAGCGCAGTTCGCACTCGCGGCAAAGGTGGTACAGCGGCACCTCCCGATGCTCGAGTGGATCCGTGTAGCGGATCCCGATGCGGGTGTTGCGGACGACTTTCAGTTTCTCGCTTCAGGTCACCGACACGCTCTACAAGTCAAGTGGTCGCAGTTTCCAGGCTCATTCACTTGGAGCGAGCTAGTTGGCAGTTCAGGACAGAGCCAGTCTTTGCTGGGCGATCTCGCCCACGCATGGCAGCGCCTCCGGAAGGTCTGGGACGGCCCGCTCACCATTCACCTATGTACGAACAACTTTCCGTCGACTGCGACGCCTAGTTCGGGTACGGCGCTTGCATCGGCGTCAACTGTGCCACGGCACCTAGCCGCGTTCTTGAGCCGCTCATTGTCCCCGCTGTCCCAACATCTACGGCTGAACCCAGGCCACCGTTGGGTGGACGTCAGCGGCCTCGACTTGGTCGCGTCATGGTCGGACGCGTGGACGGCGCTGCTGGCGTCCTCTGGGCTGACAGAAGTGGAGTTCCCAGCCTTCTTGCGAGACTTCGAGTTCGCCTTTATCCCGCTCGACCAATCAGAACTCGTTTCTAGTCGCGACTCGGTCGACGTGAGCCACCTAGCGGGAGTCCTGCAGTCAGTCGTCGTCGATCCGGCCCGACCAGTCGAGCTGTCCCGCTCCGAGCTGATGCAGCGCCTCGGGTGGGCGGAGCGCCTCAAGTACCGAAACCCCCACAAGTTTCCAGTCCCGCAGGCTTACACCGCCAATGCCGCTGCACGCGCGTCCCTTGAGCAGGCGATTGCACGGCATACCAGCGGCTATCTGGGCCTGATTGGCCCGGCGGGGTCGGGAAAGTCGACTCTTGTCGAGAGCTTGGCCGTGCCAGGTCGACTCGTTAGGTACTACGCCTTTGTGCCTGATGCGCCTGATCCCTTCAGCGGTCGAGGCGAGGCGCAAAGCTTCATGCATGACCTCTCTCTGGCACTCGAAGAGGCCGGCGTGTACCGCAATGGATTCGGCAGCGATCTGCTCGGCCAGCGTGAGGTCTTGTTCGATCAACTGGCTCGAGCCGGCGAGCAATTCGCGCATGACGGCGTTCGCACCACGATCATCGTGGACGGTCTGGACCACATTCCCCGTGAACAGAATCCGACGCGCTCTCTGCTTGACGAGTTACCACCTCCGACCGCGCTGCCCGACGGGGTCTGCATCCTGATCGGTTCGCAGACCATCTCGGTTCTTCCGCGCCCGATCCGCGATGCTCTGAATGGCGAGCAGAGGATTGTCGACGTCCCGCCGCTTTCGGATCGGGAAGTTGAGGCCATCGCGTCCTTGGCCGGAGTCACCGATTGGCTGGCTCCTGGCCAATTGAGCGCTCTCGTCGACAGGAGCGAGGGCCACCCGCTCGTCCTGACGTACATGATTCAGGATTTGCGTGCTCTTGAGACCACGGAGGACGTTGACGCACGCCGAGACGAAGCCGAGCAGATGCTCATGGAGGCATCTGAGTATCGCGGGAGTATCGATCTCCGGTACGCGCACTACTTGGGCTCTTTGCTGGATGACACCGAAGTTCTATCGGTGCTCGGCACCGTGTGTCGACTGCGCATCCCCGTTGATCTTGCTTGGCTGGAGACGTGGACCGCCCCCGCTGCAGTTTCGCGATTCGCTGAAAGCACCCATACCTTCTTCCGTCGGTCCGGCGATGAGTGGACCTTTGTCCATAACAGCTTTCGCCGTTTCCTGGTAGAGCAGACCGCATTGGTTGGCGGCGAGTTCCGCGAATGGCGTTCGCGCGAACTTCACGAACTACTGGCTGATCGGTGCGCGGCGAGCACCGATTGGCCCCAGTACCAGGACGAGGAGCTCGCTCAGCGGTACCTTGCGGGTCAGCATGAGCTTGTGTTGCAAGCGTCGTTGCCAGAAGTTCTGCGCCAAAAGCTCTTCGATGGCAGGCCATACGGAGTCGTTCGTGATCAGGCCCTAGTTGCGGTCCGGGCTGCGGCCGAGGCTCGCGACTACCGCGCCTTGATCCGGACATTAATGTTTTTGAACGAACTAAACCAACGGGGGTACGTGCTCAGCGCCGAAGAGATCGCGCGAACCATCTCTGAGGTCGATCCCCGCAGCGCCGTCGAGCACACTGTTCAGGGTCGGAGTCTGCGGGTCGAGACAGCGCCTGCTCTTGCAGTCGCTTCATCCTTGGCTGCGTACAACGCGCTGGAGGACGCCGAGGCGATCGTTCGAGCTGCTGGAGGGCTACAAAAGATCGTCGGGGAGCGCATCCATCGGGGTCGGGAGTGGGTTGAGAGTGTTGCTGACTGGGCGGAGGTTACCTGGCACCGATCCGGCGTAGATCGGGTGCTGGACGAGCTCGACCACCTACTGCCCGTTCCGACCGCTGAATTGGCGTCAAACGATGAGGCAGCGAGGTCCGGCGACGACGAACGGGACTGGGTGGCTGCAAGGGACGAGCGGGAAGCCCGTGAGGAGCGAGACGCAGTCATCGCGGCGCGAAATGCCGTCCACGCCCGCTGTTTCGACTTGGCGGATGCCGTTCGAGATTCAGTCACAACGTCGCTGCTTGCTGCTCGGATCGATGCAGAATCAGACATCGATTGGCGTGCCCGCAGGCACGTAGTTAGCGCCACCTCAGCGCAGCTCGACGGAGAAACCGCAGAGGTTTTGCGGCAGATCCAAACGATGCTCGCACTCGAGACATCCCAAGGGGATGCCTCGTTGGCGTCAGTTTCCAGCGGTCCGGTGGGCCAGGACTCAGGCGATGACGACGAGGAAGTCGCGCCTCCACGCAGGCGAGTTGCCCTCGCGCTCAGGGTCGCCGCGGCGGACGTACTCGCCAGAGCAGGACTTGCGGAGAGCAAGGAGTTCGCGCAACTCCTACCGCCCGAGACAAAGGTCGCATGGCCAGCCTCGGTCGCCAGTTCCGAAGGACTGGCTCCGTACAGAACGATGCTCGGAGTGTTCCGCATGCGGGCTCTGACGCAGTGGATGAAGGTCTACGAAGACTTGCCCGCGGAGGGGCTCACAGCTCCGGGGTGGGATCAGGATCCAGCACGGCGACGGTTCACAGATGCGATCACTCGGGTGGCCGAACTCGAAGCGCAAGCGATTGCCTTCACTGTGGGTGTAGCAGATGCCCCAGACGTTGCTGCGCTCGCTGATCCCGTAATTCGCTTGCTGGACGTTCCACGCCAGACAACCCAGGATTGGACCAGCTGGTATCTGTTTACTGATGCGGCGCCTGGCCTATGCGCCCGACTTATCGAACTGTCATATAGATGCGGAGGCTACGACCAGCTCGAACGGCTTATCGGCCAGTTCAGGCTCGCATGGAACAGCCCCGAGAGAGCGGCCTACTGGTCAGTTAGTAGGCGCGTCGGCGTTATTCGCGCTGCCGCTCGCTTCGCCGAGGCAGCATAATGGTGTGCTGCCGAGCTCCGAGCGTTTGAGGCTCTGATCGCCGAGGACAATGATCCCCACGGTAGCGCCGCCGCCTGGCTTGAGATCGCAAAGGCGCGATCCGACATCGGCGACCGAACCGGCGCGACGAGTGCTGTCGGCAACGCACATCGAAACGGTTGGGGGCCAGCGCAACACCACGACGACAACCAACTCGTCACTTGGTTAGCATGGTTGGTCGACGCCACGAAGATCGGAGAAATCGATCCAGACTCGTTCGTGGCCGAATCTCGCGTATATGCCCATCGACTTACCGCAGCCGTAGATGGGGCAGAAGCGCAAGCTTCAGAGGCTGCCGGGAATCTAGTGAAGGCGGTTTTCGATTATAACGCGGGCCTCGCCATAGACGTAGGTGAGGCGCTATGCAATCACGGGGTGTTTTCCGAGGCCGAGATGGTGCTCGCGATCGTCAACGGTGCAGCTCTCAACTCGACCGTGGACCCCGGGTTGGCAACTTCTGTGCTGACCGAACTATTGATGCCTTTGAGCACCGACACCCCCGCGAGTGTTCGGGACCTTCTGGTCTCGCGCAGTGCTAACCCCGTCGAAACCGCGGAGCGGATCTCGTGGGCACGAGAACTGTGGTCGGCTTCCGACGGCCGGAAGTCGGACGTATCCGCAGAGTCCGGCCCGTCATCAGGCGCAAGCGCAGAATCTGGAGCGGTGTCTCTCATTCAGCCGCCGACGATGCTGGGTCAGATGCGCACCGTGGAAGCCGCAGAGGTGACCGCGCAGGAAGTCGAGCGGTGGTCTCGGGCGGTCGCGGCATTCGACGGCGTGGCGCCGCGGGTCGTCGGGATTGAGCTCTTGAACGAGGCGGAGCGCCTCGAACTCGATCCGACCACCGTCGCAAGACTTGCCGGGGTGGCGGCGCGGGCCGGAGCAGTCGAAGAAGCACGAGCAGCTCTCAGTCGCATTCTCGCTAGAACGAAGGCATATGCCTGGATGCGCCACTATGACGGGGGGAGCCGGGCGGCCCTGTTCGAGGCGGCGATCGAAAAGGCGGGTGTCGAACTCGTTGACTTCGCTGCTCGCGATTTGGCGGGACTCGTCGCCTCTAGAGCCATTGGTGGTGACTTCCGGCCTAGCGATCTGAGGCGCTTCGCGGAGCTCTTCGGGGGCGAGGAATTGGTTGGGCAATGCTGGTCGGAGGTCCGGGCCTACCTAGACGTGTTTGCGCCAGCGGCCGACGAGTTGTCTGAGCTGGTCGATCGCACCCCGAGGGCGCCCGAGGTGGAAGTCCTCGAGTGGGTGGCTCGGCAGTTGGGGCATCCAGTGCGCATTATGGACTTCGGAGCTCGGCGGGTGCTCGCAGCGGCTCACGAAGCGCATGGCTCTGTAGTCGAGGAAGTCTTGGCCGAAGTGCTTGAAGGCGGAGGGTGGGCCGCGGAAGCAGCACTTCACGTGTTGATAGAAGTTCGCAAACGCCCCGGACTTGGTCGCGATGAGAAGCTCCGTTCGGCGCTCGTCGAAATGGCGTCCGATAAGGACGCGGTTATCCGCGTATTGTCGCGGCGACTTTTGTCCCTTGAGAATCTCGAGGCACCCGCCCTGACGTCAAAGGATCTGCCGGCCTTCTACGACCTCGAGTTGCCGCGCCTGCCGGAACGCAGCATTCCCGAGTTGGACAGATACGGTGTGCCCTTCGTCGACATGACCGACCCGCAGCAGGTCATCGGGCCATTCGACCAGCACCTCGACGCCGTCGCCGAGGAGATTGGCCTAGACGCGGCGACGCTGGTGCACCGCGCCGCAATTCTCGGCAAGGCGGCCGCCGATCGTTGGACCGAGGGTGGTCATCGCGAGCACTCCGACCGCCTGAGGATGCGAGGAAACCTCCACACTTATCGGCCTTGGGCGTACATGATTGGCCGTCGCGGGTGCGCGGAGGTGATGACCGAACTTATCGACGGGCAAGCCCTGCCGGGTGGTGCACGTTCGATCTCACTTGACCTCATGATTGATGAGGCGGCTAGTTGGATTCCTCCACTCCCCTTGAACGAAACAACGCCGATGCCGTGGAGGGATCCCGACAACAAGGACTATCCCTCGTCTGACTGGTGTAGCGAGGCACCGGACGCGGCTCACGCCTATGGCACTCAGTTCTCGAACAACAACGTACTTGCCGAACACTCGAGTTGGCGGTGGCTCGGGTGGGGCGTCCCTGAGGAGGATCGCTGGATCCGCACCCGGCATGGACACCGGACGGCCTCTTCACTTATCGCCCCAGCGGCGGGTTCGGTGTGGGAGATAACGGTAGACGTTGCGTCGAGATACCCGGCGCTTCGCGACCTCACTTGGGCGGATCGCGAACTTGTCGTTCAGGGGCGCGGGCTGTACTCGGACGCAGAACGTATGGAGTGGCTTTCGCTGCACCCCGCAGCCGCGCGTGAGCTCAACTGGACGCCCGGGCACAGCCAGTTCGAGTGGGTGCGGCGCAGACGGTTCGTGGCGCGCCCGTACGGCCTTGCGGGTTCGCGGACAACTAAGCCACAGGCCGCCGTCGGATTCCGTGTGCGCAGAGGTGTGGCAAGTCGTCCTGAGTGACCAGGGTCTCGCTGAGCTTGCCGCAGCCTTCCCCGGACTGCAGCGCACCGTGGCGGTGCGACGAGTGCTTCCTGCAGACCGTCGCGAGGGGCGGGAACGAATTGTTGCTGCGGGCGTTGCGACTGTGGCGGGCTCGTGAAGTCCTCAAACGATCTGTGACCACGGCAGTCCGGAGCCGTGACTCGAACTCGCGTATTTTTCGGCCGTGTGCAACTTCGGCCTGTCTCGTGGGCCTGACGTTGTCGCAGCGAAGACTTGCTGTCCGGATATGGTCGTCGCGGCGCAAAGGAGTTCCAGGCTGCTAGGTCGCCACCGAGCTGGCCGATGGAGACGTGGATCGGACTCTGCCACCCCGCAACCTCGATGCCGATGTTGAGGGGCGCAATATCGGCGTCTAGGTGCTCGATGCGAGTAGGCAGTGGCCGGTGAATCTATTCCTTACGCGGCGATATGGGCGACCGGGACGGTACGCGGCGATATGGGCGACCGGGACGGTACGCGGCGATATGGGCGACCGGGACGGTACGCGGCGATATGGGCGACCGGGACGGTACGCGGCGATATGGGCGACCGGGACGGTACGCGGCGATATGGGCGACCGGGACGGTCGCACAGATTCAGATGCACGCATCCGCGGAGCAGTCCCGTCCTCTTGCGGTCTTGTTTGTCACTGCGGCCGACCCGCGAGAGTCAAGAGCTCCGCCGTCCTCCGTGGGGACTTTGGTGCTACCACGGCGGAAACGTAAGCGCACTGGTGCGGTCCGATTAGCGATCTACGCCCGAGCCGCCCAATTTGGCGAGATCGATCCCGGCGTCCCATGCGGGGCGGTGCCCCGTCAAGGCGAGGCGCCCCTCGGTGTAGCAGGCGGCCGCTGTGCGACGACTGTTGCACGCCGTGGTGATAGGTCACGATCTCACGTGTCGGTGCAGCAGTCCGCGAGACGCCGTCAGGGCCGAGCTGGTAGCGTCCAACACAACCTATATGTGCGATTGAAGCGCGGTTTCGGTACACGCAACTCCATAAAGACGCCCGGAAGGCCATCGACCAAGTCGGTCCACTCTCGGTAGAAACCGGACGCCACTAGATCGGCGCTTCCGGCGTCGTCGATGCTTCCCTGGCGGCCGACCCGTGGACCAGCCGGGACCGCGCTAATCTCGTCGGGTAAGAAAACGCGCATTACCAAGAGGTTCGTCGGAAAAGTAATCTGGCGTGAGGCATAGTCAAACGTAGTTGGCCCCAATACGGTTCTAGGGCCAGCCTGCAACAGGTCGTCGAGATAGGCGAATTTGTAATTTGGCAACTCGGCTGAGATCGATATGTCTACTTCCTCGTCGCGCCCAATTGGCGGGGAGAAAAGGATGTCTTGAGCGAAGGCGGCGCCCACGGTCTTGCGTGGCGGTGCCAGCCGAACAGTTCCTGGCCCAGAGCGATGCCACTCCGTCAGGGTTAGCTTGGGCTGGTTGCCTGTAGTAAATGGAAGAGCCTCCGATGCGCGGCTGAAATCTTGGACGATACTCTTGACCCCTTCTGCAAGGTTTCCACGAATTTTTCGACGACCCATGTACCTGTGATCCAGCTTGGACGGGTCCGATTTGGACGCTCGTAGCACGTGCTCGATCTCGATTAGTTCGTAGGTGAGAGTGAAGTCTGTCTCCTGAACAAACATAGGTCGCTTGCCGGCAGGGATCCAACCATCAATCTTCCCATCCCGCTTCAGTGCGGAAATCGACGCAAAGAGACCGGTGACCAACTCGGCCTCATTGTTGAAGTACCTGCATCCGGTCGTGTTTTCTACTTCCATCTTGAAGGCCTCTAGGCTCTCCCGCTGCTTCGGGTCTCCCTCCACTCGGTTAGCAGGTAACTGGTCCGAGTTACTGTGGATTAGGGCGATGATCGGCTTGCCCTGAGTGACCGACTCTCGGAACTCGCGGTGAGTCCAGGAAATGCCCAGATCGCGAACCATTGAGCCGTAACGTCCGGCAATCACAAAAACGCAGAAGTCCGCCGAATGTATGGACTCCAGGATTGCCTCCCACTGATTCGCGCCCGTGGAGGGAAAAAACTCCATCCCGAGGGGCACGCAGTCTGAGGATAGGAGGTTATTCGCGACCAACTTCCGCTCCTCGACCAGGTCCAGGAACGTTGAAGATACGAAGGCGGTGAAGAGTCGGTCCACCGGCGCAGTATCTACTGCTCCCTCGGTACGCCGCTGACGAATCTAGGTGCGCATCCCCAACATCGGGTTGTCGTCGACGGCGCCGCGCGCCGGCGTCACCGCGCCGCGATATGCTCCAGGGCCAGCCCGCTCGCTGGCCGCAGAGGTTGTAGAGCCGCTGCGTTCGCGACGTCGCCGTCGGGCCACGCATTGCGTCGGGCTGCGGGGGCATTCTGGGCGGAGTGACACGGCGATGTGTCAACGGGACGGGTCGATGCTCAGCGGTCGGTCCAGCGCCGCAGGTTCGTCACGATGGGCGGGGCGCTGCGGAGCAGCACGAGCCCGGTGCCGAAGGGGAGAGTGCGGATCTTCTCGGGCGGGAGGATCGGAACACGGCGCGTCGACCGTTGAAGCGATCGCGCGCCGTAGTCGCCGACACTAACGGCGTCGGAGAGTTCGTCGCGTTCGCCGATCAGGACGGATAGTTCTTGGAGGTCGCGGGAGGCGGAAGCGCCGCCGAGGATGACCTTCACAATGGAGGCATCCCAGATCGCGCTCGCGGCATGGCTCCTCCAGCGGTCCCTCGCCTGGGAGAGCGATTGCAGTACCGGCATGGTCGTGATGCCGGTGCCGCCGCCTTCGGCCATCAGGGCTGGGAGCGAGGGGAGTGGTGAGAGGTTGCCGATCTCGTCTAGGGCGAGCAGCAGCGGGGGGTCGAGGCGGGCGCCCGGCGATGCGGCGGCGAGGTGGCGGGCGGTCTCGGCGAGGTCCTCGATGAGTGCGGCGACGAGCGACCAGGACGCTCCCGCTCCCGCGCCCGTGGACAGCAGGTAGAGCGTGCCGTTGTTGGTGAGGAACTCGCGTGGGTCGAACTCGTCGGCTGGCGCAGGGCTGACAGCGTCGAGGACGCGTGGGTCGGCGAGGCAGGAGAGGGCTTCGGCGACGGCCATCCAGATGGAGTCGCGGGTGCGTGGATCGGAGCCGATCATCGACTCCAGCGAGTCGCTCCAGCCCTTGGCGGCTTCGGGGTGGCTCGACAGGATGGCGACCGCGTCACTCGCGGCTGCGGGCGCAAGCGACCACTCGAACAGAGTCCTGGTGGTGAGCTTCTCCAGTGCCGCGGCATGAAGCAGTGCTTGGAGGGCTGCCCGGGTCTTGCCCTCCCAGAACCCGCCCGACTCGACGCCGCCCGAGGACAGCCCGGTCGATGCGGCGAGGCCGTTGGCCCTGATCATCGCGGTCAGCGGGTCGTCACAGCCCCTCACGAGCGCCCAGCGCTTGCCGGCGGCAAGATTGAGTTCGGCGGCGAGGCGCTGAGGGTCGAAGACGGCAACTGGCCCACGGTCGGCGCGAGCGGCGATGGTGGCCGTGATGTTGTCGGGCCGGGTCGAGGTGGTCACGACCGATCCGGGCGCGTCCAGGATCGCGTTGATGACCAGATGCAGGCCCTTGCCCGATCGGGGAGGCCCAACGATGAGGATCGAGTCCTCGACCGATGCCCAGATCTCCTGGCCACAGGAGCGCCCGAGCAGGTAGCCGACCTCCTCGGCCCTCGGGTCGTCCAGTGACGGTCGCAGAGTTCGGCCGCGGCATACGAGCGCTCGCTTGGATGCGACCGGCGCGATGTCGGCGCGCGTTGCGAGCCCGACGATCCGGTGGGGGTCATGCGCGGCACGGTGACGAACCCACGCGACCACGCGCCACACGGCGTACGCCAGCGCGGCGAGCGCCGTCAGGATCGCTGCGACGACGACCCAGTAGACCACGGTGGACATGCCCGGCGCGGCGAGAGCCCCGGGGGATTATTCGGCCGTACGAGCACGCGCAGGCCAGCGGCGACGCCTGACCGCGGGTGTCGTGTGCCGGCGACCCGGGTGACGATGCTTCCGGCACCGCGCAGGGTCGCTGCGAGCGCAAACACGGCGCCGATGCCGACCAGTGCGAAGTTGACCAGGTCGTCGTCGACGCGGCGTAGGCCGGTGTTCATGCTGGAGCCTCAACGGGCGCGACCCTCTGGGACGTCAGGCCGAGCATGACGAGTCCGCCGCGCGTTGCAGCCAGAAGGGCTGGCGGCAGGTTCATGGCGGCGTGGCCATCGGAGTCCGCAGGCTGCCGGGTGACCACATAGGCGAGTGCAACCTCCTCGCCGGGGGCGAACCCGGCACCGGCGAGCGCGTGAGGCCGCGCGATCGGTGAAGGCTCGTCGGCTGCCGGCGCCGGGCGTTTGGGCGGCGTTGCGAGGTCGGCGTACGTGGTGCCGTCGGCCTCATGGATCTCGACCCGGACTGCGGTGTCGAGACCGGTGGTGATCTCGTCGAGGAGCGCTCCGAGATCGGCACGGCCGAGGTCGCGGTCGGCGGCGTACGGCTCTCCATCGAGCTCGACGGACAGAGCTCCGTCGGCCTCGATGTGGACCAGGACGCTGCTGAGGACGATCGGGATCTTCATAGCCCGAGCACCGCCTCGGTGCGCTGCATCCCATTGCTGGCGGAAGCGGTCCCGCGGCTGAGCGCCTCGCGGTCGAGTCCAGGCGGGCTGCCGTCGCCGATCTTGGGGGTGTCGAGCTTGTCCAGGACGCCGAGCGCGGTCGCTCGGACTCGTTCGGCGGTCGACTGGACAACCGCGACCGGAGTCTTGCCCGGCACGCTCGCGGCCCAGGTCGAGACGTATGGAACCGTGTATGAGGACGTGTCGAGCCCGTGGGCAGCCCCGACCATCAGCGCGATGGACTCGGCTTCGACCTCGGCGACGCCACGGTGGAGCGTCGCGTCGGCGGCGAGGTCGGTGGAGAGCTTGTCGTCCGGCGGTTGGTGCACCAGAACGTGCCCGAGCTCGTGGGCAAGCGTCTTGACCTGGGCGGCATCGTCCATGTCCATCCGAATCGAGACCTCTCGGATGAGGAAGTCGGTGATCCCGTTGGCGCCGCCGATCGCCGCGGCCGAGGAGACCAGCCGCAGCTCGAACCCCGCGGCGGTGATCTGGTCAGCAAGACCGTCCCACAGACCCGCGGGTGCCTCGCCTTGAAGCAGAGCCGGCCGGGGGAGCTCGGGGACCGGGTCGCCGGCGGTCTGAGACACGTCCCAGACGTGGGCCGGTTTGAGTCCGATGACCTTCGACCGCACAACCTCACCCGGCGCGGGCTTCTCACCGCGGCCGAGGCGATGCCACGAGGTCTCGACGGTAGGGTTCCGGGAGGCGAACCTCGCGGTGACCGGGGCGAGGATGCCGTACCCGCGCTGGCCCTTTGAGACGTGCCGCCCGAGGCTGAGCCACTGGTGGAAGCCTGCGACGTAAGTCGGGGTCGGCTCAGGCACCCGGCCCTCGACGTACGCCGCGTAGTGCTGGGCATAGATCAGCATCGTGTTGTTGAAGCTCCGGGAGCGGAACTGCGCGGCGTAGGTCAGTGCGCGCTTCCAGTCCTCGCCGGAGATGAGCGCCTCGACCGCGCTCGTGAGCTGCGCGTGCAGGGCCTCGAGCTTGGCGTCACGCGTGGTCGATGATGCGTGCATCGCTGCCTCCTTCGGACGGTGACACCGAAGAGGGACGCCGAGCCGTCCGCCGGCGAACGGCAGTCATCGTGATCACCGGCCTGCCGCACGGGCCGAGGTGTCGAAGAGTTCGAGCTCGGCTGGATGCATCTGATGCTGTACGACGAAGGAGCGGCTCTTGATCCGCCACAGCCCCTGCCCGGTGCCGAGCGTCGGGATCAGCGACTGCTCCGTGCCCGTCAGCCCGAGAGCGGCTGAGGTAGAGCCGAGCTGGTCGGACTCCTGGCGGTAGACGATCCTGGTCTCGGCGTTCGCCAGCAGCGAGGACGCCAGGGCGCGCATGGCGGAGCCCTGATCGCCGACGTTGTCGAGGTCGGAGAGCTTGTGGAAGATCAGCATGTTCGCGATCCCGTAGTGCCGTGCGAGTCGCCAGTGGGCGTCCATCCGGCGCAGCAGCGCGGGGTGGGACATGAGTCGCCAGGCCTCGTCGTAGATCACCCACCGTGGCCCCCCGGCAGGGTCCATCAGGGCGGACTCCATCCACGCCGAGGCACAGGTCATCAGGACCGAGATGAGGGTGGCGTTCTCGGTGACGCGGGACAGGTCAAGAGAGATCATTGGCAGACCCGGATCGAAGTCCACCGTCGATGGGCCGTCGAACAGCCCGGCGAGGTCGCCAGCGACGAGCCGCCGCAGGGCGTGGCCTACGAGGCGTCCGTCCTCGGTGAGTCGCCCCTCGTGGTCATCGGCGGGGTCGGGGGCGAGCAGTCGGTCGACGACCATCGGGAGGGCGGGTACGTCGGTGCCGCGGACTGTGCGGTCGAGAGCGAGGTCGACCGCGGTGTGCTCCAGCGGGGTTAGCCGCCGGTCGAGAACGGTCTCGGCGAGAGCTCCGATGAGGTCGCGGCGTCGCGCGGTGACTTGGCTGGCCCACTGGACGTCGTCGAGCCCCGCGGGCCGGTGGCCCTCGTCCAGGGGGTTGAGCCGGTTGGCCATGCCGTGCCCGAGCGCGATCGCCTTCCCGCCGACCGCTTCGGCGACAGGTGTGTGCTCGCCCTTGGGGTCGCCGGGCACGTAGACGCGCCGCCCGAACGGAATGGAGCGGGTGTAGAGGCTCTTGGCCAGGCTGGACTTGCCGGCGCCCACGATGCCCGCGAGGACGAGATTCGGCGCCGTGATCAGACCTCGGGCGTAGAGGACCCAGGGGTCGTACACGAACGAGGAACCGGAGTAGAGGTCCTGGCCGACGAAGACGCCCTCGCTGCCGAGTCCGCCTTCGGCGAGGAACGGGTACGCGCCAGCGAGCGTGGCCGAGGTGTCCTGGTGGCGTGGGAGTCGCAGCCGTCCCGGGGTCCGGAGTGCTGCTGGCCCGGGCTCGCCGGCTCGGGGGAGTGCGACGGTCGAGCGCCGTTCGGCCGCGAGGGCTTCGGCGTTCTGCTTGGCGCGGGTCCGTCGTGCCGCGCGGTCCTCGGCGATCAGTGCCCGGGCGGAGGCATTCCGGAGCTTGCGGTCGCGCCGGCGCTCCCGTCCCGGCGTGACGAGCACGCTCGAGTGAAGCCGGTGCTCGTCGTACCGGTCGGTCACAGCGAGAGGCCGTGCTCGCGGCCCGCGGTGGGCACGGGCGCTGTGGGCAGGTGGACGTCGTAGGTGATCGCGGCCTCGAGTTGGTGCGCCTGATCGACGGTCGACGCGACCTGATTGACCATCTCGGCGGCCCGGTGGAGCTCCCATGAGACCTGGTACGCAGTGGCCCTGTCCTCCCTGCCGATCGGCACCTGGCCGCCGACCGCGGACATGCGGTCGTGGGTCGTGCCGAGCTGCTGGAGAACCTGCGCCATCGACGCCAGCGACGAGGTCAGGGAGCCGATGATGCTGTAGATGGTGGTCGGGTCCTGGATGTTCCTCGTCGCGTGGGCGAGTCCGCGCACGGACTCCCGGACTTCGGCCGCGTCCGCGACCGGGTCGTCGAAGGTGGTCATGGTCGTCTCCTCGATGGATGAGTGCTCATCAACGAGGTGCGCGTGGTGTCCCGCCGTGTCGGCGGAGCACCACGCGATGGGCGACCTACCCTTTCGCCATGGCTGATCTGACCGAGCCGTGCCCCAACTGCGGCCACATGCTCCGCTGGGAGACCTCGCACGAGCGATGCGACAGCTGCGGCTACATCCGCCCGTGCTGCGAAGGCGCTCCCTGCCACTGACGCTACCTACTCGGCGGCATCACCGAGATCCCGGCGCCGGACACGACGCTGCTTCCCGATCTTGCGCAGAACGGGCCAGGGCTCGCGCACGCAGCGACCGTTGCGTCGATTCTTGTGGGCTTACAGAGCTGGCAGCCCTTGTGCTGCCGATGAGGTGAGTGGGCCATCGAGGCTGCAATCCGTGACCGACTCCCGCCACGGAGGGCGGGGTGGGTTCGGTCCGGATGGCAGGGAGCGAGGGTACGACGATGCGCCGACAGTTCGCTCGGACTAAGCGAACCCGCCGGAGTCTCGGGTCTCCGGCGGGTTCTGAGGCTCATCGTGGGGCATCGGCAGCCGCGTGTCCCCGGAATCGAGAAATTCGAACGCGGTCGTAAGCAGTGGTGACCCACCATGTCGAGGTTGACTCGCGAAGTGCCACTGGTCAGACGGAGCGCCCGAGCGGCAGTGCGGCAACGGCAAAGCTCCGAGCTTGTTGACCCCAGAGCCTCCGGGTCTCGGACGACGCCTGGATAGCGGCCTGTTCGATGACGGCCACAGCGCGCTCGAGTTCGTCGGGGTCATTGGCGCTGACGGCGACGAGGCCGGTGCAGCGGAGGACACCGTGGCCAGCGGTGAGATCAGCCTCCTGCTGCAGGACGTCCTGGTACTCGGCGGTCTGCTGGGCGTCCTCGATCTGGCCGATCTTTTGGCGTTGGGCAGCGTCGGAGATGTACTCCGTTTTCTTCTTGCGGATGTCGCGCGCAGCGCGGTCGGTTCTCATCGGCGTGTAGAGCAGCGTGAAGGTCCGACGGATGCCGGATGAGAGCAGTGGCGCGAGGAAGCCGGGGAAGACGAGCGAGCGCGGCCATTCGCTGATCCACAGCACGCAGTGATGGGCTGAGTCGCTGCGCAGCGATCCCCAGGATTCGGTGACGGCGACGGGGCCGGCGGTGGCGAGGTCGCGGCCGAGCTCGCCGTGGCGTTCGAGCGCTCCGGCGACGGCTGGGTCGTACGCCGACCGCAGGATCAGGGCGAGGTCGCCGGGAGTGAGCCAGTCGCTGGGGGAGAGGTCGGCTGATCGGAGGGCGGCTGTCATCGTCGACATTTCCTGGCGCAGCACGGCCGCGGCGCCCTTCATCCCGCCGCCAGCGGCACGGATCGCGCGGCCGGCGGTCTTTATGTCCAGGCAGATCGAGATCGTGCTGGCGTGGCGTTCGCCGGCGGGTCCAGCGCGGTCGATGAGCTCGGCGTACGTCTGTGAGGTCCAGGTCCGGTCGTGGGTGCCGTGGCTGTCCCACCACTGCGCGAGCCCCTTGCCGGAGTCGGGCAGTGTCCGCTCGCTCACCTGGAGCGCGGCGAGGCGTCCCGAGCGACACGCGGTCGCGAGGACACGACCCCAAGCGACCACGCGACGCTCCTGCTCGGCAGGGTCGAGCAGCACGAAGGCCGGGTGAGACAAGCCGACGATCGCGGTGAGCGTCGCGGCGTGTGGGTCTTGGACCATGACCGCGCCGGTCTCCGGGTCGAGCCACTGGCGCAGGCAGGCGGCGTCGCCGGGCAGCGCGAGTGTCCCGGCCGGTCGAGGCTTCATGATCTTGCGGCGGTAGATCAGCTGGCGGCCGGTCGACCGCCAGAGCCAGCGAGCTCCGACTGGCGCCCACTCGATCAGTTTCCGTCCGCTCACTCCGATGAACGCCAGGGCGAGGAAGACGCCGATGGTCGGGAAGGTCATCACGACGGCGCCGACGTACAGGCCGAGGATGAGACTTCCCGCGGCGAGGCTCGCCATCACGAGCTGCGGGCCCGACAAGCCCAGCAGGATCCCGCGCCGCGCGAGCCGGGAGAACTTGATCGGCGTCAGTGCAGGCTCGGAGTCGGTGGAGGCACTCATCGCCGGCTACCTCCGCCCGCCAACGTCGTGGAGAGTGGAGTCCGCGACCGGCGGCGGGACGGCCGGGGACGCTGAGGGTTCGTGCGCGTCGGCGTGCTCGGTCGCTTGGGCGGCGACGAAGCCACCGAGCCGTGGCCCGGCCGCCGCCGCGGTCTTCGCGACGACCAGTCCCGCGGAAGCTGCACCGCCCGCTGCGGCCGCGCCGCCGCTGGCAGCACCGGCAGCTCGACCCGATGCGCTCGCGCTGCCGCCTCCAGCCGTTGGCGCGGCGCCCCCGCCCGATGGTGTGGGCGCAGGGCCGTTCGGCGTACCGCCGCCTCCACCGCTGTCTCCGAGTACTTTGGCCGGTTCGGCGCCGCCGCCACGTCCTCGAAGCGGGATCGGCATCGGCCGGTTGAGGGAGGCCTTGGCCTCCTGCTCGGCCGACATCGCGTGGTACATGTCGAAGCCCATGAAGGAGATCGCCTTGTAGGTCAGGTACGGCGCGAACCCGGCCATGAGCATCAGGACGACGCCGGCCATCGGCTGGCTGACGGACTGCAGGTCGGCGTCGATCGGTGCGGAGACTTGGGCGGTGGCGAGCAGGAAGATCACGACCAGGACGACCTTCGAGAGGATCATCGCGATCACGAACGAGGCCCAGCGGCTGACCCAGTTGCGGGTGTGGTCCCAGCTGGATCCGGCGAGCGCGATGGGCGCGAAGACGATCGCGATCAGCAGCAGCGCCTTGCGGGTGAGCAGGCTGATCCACACGACCATCGCGCCGATGATCGCGAGGCTGGCGAGGAAGATCGTCAGGATCGCGCCGGCGCCGGGGGCGGAGAGGTTGATGGCGCCGAGCCCTCCGGCGAGTACGGCGACCTTGTCGCCCATCTCGTTCATGTTCGTGCCGGCTGCGTTGACGATGCCGATGCAGAGCTGATCGGCGATCTCGAGCGCGGTGCCGAGGAGGGCGAGGGCGACGAAGGATCCAAGGATCGACTTCGCGAGTCCGAGCGCGGCTCTGGAGAGCGCCGCCGGCTCGCGGCGGATCATGCCGCCGATGACCTGGAGCATGAAGAAGCCGAGCATCAAGAACACGGCGATGCCGAAGATGACGTTGTAGACCTTCGTGTAGTCGCCGCTGGTCACGTCGACGTAGGTCGTGGTGTCGATGACCTTCCAGACGGTCGCGAACATCCACGCGGCAGCGCCGGCCATGCCCTGGGCGAGCCAGTCGAACGGCGCTGTGACGACGGCGCCCGCGGCGTCGCCAGCGACGTTGCAGACGGTGTGGATCACCGGGACGTTGCAGACACCCATGACTGACCTCCGGTCTCAGCGGACCTGCTGGCCGACGTTCCAGAAGAAGTTCACCAGCGTCACCGACGCGCCGCAGACAATGGCTGCGCCGAGAGCGATGAGGACGCCGAGCTTCCCGCGGCCGGCCAGGTGGGGGTTTGAGGAGTTCGCGCCCAGCGCCCACACGATCGCCGAGATGATGAGGGCGAGTACGGCGAGCACCAGCCCGACGGTCATCGAGGCGCCGACGATGTTCTTGAGCTGGCTGATGCCGGGCAGGCCGTTCGAGTTCGGGCCGATGTTGATGTCGAGCGGCACCAAGACCGGGTTGAAGAGGCGGAACATCGCGGGTTCTCCTGTCGACGACAGCGGACGTCCTACAGGTGGGCGCCGATGCCCAGCAGCCAGTTCGCCCATGTCAGTGCTGCGCCGGTCAGGGTCGCGCCGCCGAGCGCGACGAAGCAGCCGAGTTTTGCCTTCTGCGCGGTATGCCAACTCCCGGATCCGGAGGCGATCGCCCAAGTCGTCGCAGAGACGATGAGCATCAGGACGGCTATGATCAACCCGTACGTCAGCAGCGCTCCGACCATGACGCGGAGGCCGTCAGCGCCGCCGACGGCGCCGAAGTTCGGCCCCACATGGGTGCCCGCGAGCAGGGTTGTGCTCATGGCGTTCAGGTGCGCGGGGACTGGCATTCGTCGAGAGCCGACGTCGGACCGTCTGCATAGGCTCGACCTATGCAGCAAACGGCCATTCCGCTCGCCTCCCTCTTACCCACGAACTTCGACCCTGCGAGCTGCAAGGTGCATTGTGCGGTCTTCAACGGCCGGAATTACCCCATCGACGTTCTGGCCAACGACCCCGAGGAGTGGCAGCGCTGGAACTCCTGGCGCCCGGATACGAACGCCTTCAACCGGGACTTCATCTTTTCCCTCGCTCAGGGTCGCCACGATCCGACGCTCTGGCTCTTCGGCGGGATCTGGCGGGTTACCGGACGGCGCCCCGAGCCGCGGACCTACTCCTACGACGTCGTCCTGTGCGACGACCTGATGGGCCCCTTCATCTGGCGCCTCTACATCCGGTTGCGCCTGGCCGGCCGGCAGCGGCGCCGGACCATGGAGTCGTGCCTGGAAGAGATGACGGTGTCGTCCATCCTCGAGGAGGCGTTCGTGGGCGACCCGTTCCCGGGTCACGATCGCATCAACCACACGCTCTCCGACCTCCAGAGCATCGTGAGACAGCAGCGACCTGATTGGCGGATCGCCCTGGAGCACATGAAGGGCGTCTACGTCATCCATGACCAGACGACGGCCGCACGGTACGTCGGGTCTGCCTACGGTGACACCGGCATCTGGCAACGGTGGAGCACATATGCCGAAACGCTTCACGGCAACAACGTCGGCCTCAAGGAGCTCTTGAAGGAGAAGGGCCCGGAGCACTTCCGCGCGAACATGAAGTTCGCGTTGCTTGAATTCTGGTCGATGCGTACCGACGATGCCCACGTGTTGGAGCGCGAGTCGTACTGGAAGGAAGTCCTTCACGCCCGCTCGCTGGGCTATAACAAGAACTGACGACGATTTGTGGCGCCGACGCCGTACCGTCGTCGCATGAACAGCGACAGGCTGCGCTGCGCCGAAGCGGCCCTCCGCACGGTGCCCGAGGACTACGTTGCCGTCACTCCCGACGCCGTCGCGCTCGTCGACAACGGCCACTCCTTCCACCGCGGCATGCACATCGGATGGGCGTGGGCGGAAGATCGCCGTGGCTGGTTCTTGGACTTTCTCTCCGAGCACCGCATGGCCGGCATGAGCGCCGAGCGTTTCCACGCCGATGGAACCTCCGAGCGCCTCGAGACACCTGCCTCGATGTACCAGGTGACGGGCGACCCCGCGCGGGACGCAGAGGCCGAGCGGCGCTTGTACCAACAGAACCGAGCCGCCTACGAATGGCTACGTGCTCGGGGGCTCCTGCCGCCTCAGGGCGCGAACGTCGGCTCGCAGGACATTAACGAAGTCCTTCTCAAGGGCGGCGTCGTGGAACCGGACTCGTAGGAGGGAGCTAGCTCGCGGGTTAGCCCTGTCGTCGGACCGTCATCGTCTGTCCAGAAAACTCGTCGATCCTTCCGTAGCGGACGGCCTCGCCGGTGCGCGGCGCCTGGAGGATCTTGTCGCCGCCGACGTAGATGGCGACGTGGTGCGGGCCGATGGCGCCCGGATAGCTGAAGAAGATCAGGTCGCCGGGTTGCTTGTCGGCCCAGGCAATCGGCTGGCCGAGGTGGATCTGGTCGCCGGTGTAGTGCGGGAGCCGGATGCGTCCGCCGGAGGCTTGGTAGACGGCGTAGAGGACGAGGCCTGAGCAGTCGAAGCCGCCGTCCGTGGGGCCGTCGAAGTTGCCGCCGCCCCAGACGTAGGGCGTGCCGATCTCCTTCGCCGCTGTCGCGATCAATGCGCCGGGGAGGCCGGGCGGCAGGTCCGCAGGAACAGCACCGGTCGGTTGTGCGCATCCGAGGTCGCTGCTCAGCGAGACGCCGCTGAGTGCCGCCAGGATCTTCGCGGCGACGGACTGGTTGACGGCATACCGGCCGGGATAGCCGGAGCCCTGGACGGCCTGAGCAGCAGCGCCGGGGTCCATGGTCTGCCAACCGTCGAGGTCGAGCAGGCCGCGGGGTGAGCCATGGTTCGGCCCGCTCGGTCCGCCATAGAAGGCGCGCGAGGACCAGACGGGATCCATCAGGTTCTGGACCGTGCCCCATCCCGCCGCCGGCCGCTGTTGGAACAGCCCGAGCGAGTCGTGGTCGCCGCTGTTGCCGTCGTTCGGGATCGATCCGGACTCGGGATAGGCCGAGACGTTCGACAGGACCCGGAGCGACGACTCGGTGAGAGCTGTCATCAGTGCGATGAGTTGGCCGCGGGCCGGGACTCCTTCGCTGCGGCCGACGGCGATGATCGTGGCGGCGCGGGCGAGTTGTCGACGGTCGAGGGTGACGGTCCGGCTGTTCGTGTCGGTCGCCGTCAGGCTGTCGGGCACGTTCCCTGACCCGGCCTTCGCCGGCGCGACGGACTCCGCCGTGCTGCGAAGAACGAGAGTGGTCACCAGGGCGTGCGGATGGTCCGAGCTGACCGGGACGAGGCTCGTGCCCAACAGCCGCGCGGTGCGGGGGAAGAACTGGTAGATCACCGAACGGTCGTATGCGAACGAATACCCCGCTCGAGCGAGTTGGTCCGGTGCCGACCAGCCGCCCTGGCTCGGGTGGACGTTCATGTCCCCGGCGAGCAGGACGGGGCCGTAGACGGACAGCCGGGTGATCAGTTGTCGGAGCAGGCGCATCCCTGCGGCATACTGTGCGATCCTGCTCGGCCAGGCATAGTCGCCGTGGGTACGTCGCTGTTTCTGCGGGTTCGTCATGTTGTGGGTCGCGATGACCACGATCTGTCGACCTGTGCCGTGGTTTCGCAGGACGGTCCAGATCGCGTAGCGGTTCCAGTCGACCGGCCGTCCTTTGAAGACGACCAGGTCGTCTGCGACGTACTCGAACCGTCCGGCGTCGACGAGGCTCCACCTGCGCGCGTCCCACATGACGGCGTTCTCGAGGCTGTTGCGGCTGTTGCCGTGGCGCGTGGCGGAGACAGGATCCTTGTACGCGTCGTAGCCCGGGGCATGGGCGGACAGGAACCGCGCGCCGGCCGCGGTGATCTCATTCAGCGCGATGAAGTCCGGGTGGCGGCGGGTCATCGACCTCAGCGATCCGGGCACGGTCGGGAGAGAGCCTGCACCGTGGTGGGTGGTCGGCAGGTTGGCGACCGCCATCCGTACCTTCCCGACGTACGGCGTCCCCGTCGCGGCATGCACGGTTGGCAGGGCGCCCAGCCGGAGCCCCGTGCCGACACCACCGCGGGTGCCACCGGATACTGCGGTTGCCGGCGTTTGCTCACTGGTGGGAGTGCTGGTGCTGCAGGCGGTCAGGGATGCTGTCGGCGCGGTCACGGTGGCGACCGCGATGAGCACCGCGCCCGGCACCGACAGGACGGCGGCGCCGGCTGCGATCGCGAGCTTGAGTCCCACCGGTGCGAGCCCCAGGGCCTCAGCGGAGCGGGTTGTCGAGCTGGGAGAGCCGGAGCACGTGGCATCGGTCGAAGGCGGGCGGGCAGGCGACGAAGACGGTGAACGACACCGGGTCCGACGACGCCGCGGGCTCGCCATCCCAGACGCCGCTGCGGTGCCGGGTGCCGGTGATGGTGACCGCCGTCGTGCCGGGACGAAGCTGCCCGTGGGCCTGTGCGAGTGCAGTTGGCCAGGACGCGGGGATGGACGCGCTGGCGATGTCGATTGTCTGGACGACGTCCAGCGCTCCGAGGTCGAGCCACTGATCTGTCGTCGGCAGGTAGGTGGCGACGTCGTCGAGCAGGCCCGGTGTCTCGTCGCCGGAGGGATCGGCATCGGCAAGGACCGCCGCGGTGTAGTCGGGGGGAAGGTGGCCCGAGGAGGTGTCCCAGTCGAACAGCGACGTGGCGACTGCACGGGCGTAGGCGATCGGATCAGTCGTGTGGGGGAGTGACCGGTCGCGGAGGTCGGCAACTGGCGCATCTGAATGCGTGACTACGGCCGGTTCCGGCGACCTGCCCGCGAGTGACGGCGAAGCCTTGCCACCTGGTCCGCGCACCAGCCCGTAGACGCCGACGACGACGGTGGCGAGCAGGGCCACAGCAGCGACGAGAAGCAGGACCTGTCGGCCGGTGAGGCTACGCATCGGGCGCATCCGGGTGTGTGTGCGCGCACCGTCGTGCGGCGGCGAGCTGGTCGCGGAACGCGATCGTGGTGGTGACGACGCTGTCGAACTGCTTCCAGTCGGCGTCGGACATCTCGACTGCGAGGACGTCGACGTCGTACATCTCGCCGAGTCCGTCGAGCTCGGTCCAGATCAGGTTGAACGAGCGGGTGCTGCGGTAGTGCTTCGCGGGACCGTTGCTGTGGGTGAGGTGCTGACCCGATTCCTTCTTGCCGTTCACCCGCTCCAACGCCTCGCGTGCCATCCGGGCCAGGTCCGTCTCGACCTCGGCCTGCGGCAGTTGCGTCTCGTCGTACGCCGCCTTGACCTCCAGATAGAGAGGCTTGACCGGTTCGCCGTTCTCGATCCGGCGGAGCGCCTCCGCGGCCATCGCCCGGACCCCGGGCGGGGTGGCCTTGCGGGAAGCCCAATCCATGAGCGCGCAGACCCTTTCGTGGGTGTTGTACGACGCCTTGCCGGTGATCGCCATCGCCGCCTGCAGTCGTGCGTCACCGTGCTCGCCCGGGTCCGCACCCGGTGCGGACCCGGAGCCTCCGGCGTTGGCCCGGAACTGGGTGGCCTGCATGCGGGCCTGGGCTTCCTCAGTTCGGATGGCCTTGAGCTCGCGGTAGAGCGAGGCCTTCTCGAGCTCGTTGAGCGGCTTGTGCAGCTCGTTGTCGTCCTGCTGAGCCAGCAACGCATTGAGCTTGTCGGAGATGCCGGAGCGGACCCATACCTTCATCGACTTCCATCCGAGGCGACGCACAGCCTCGAGTCGCCGCCAGCCGCACACCAGAACTCCGTCCGGGGTGATCGTGATCGGCTGGAGCAGCCCCAGTCGGTCGATGGATTCGGCGAGCTTGGCGAGGTCGCCCGGGTCCTTGCGATGGCGGGCGCCGATGGTGATCGACTCGATCGCCCGATCCAGCTCGATGTGGCCGCGCGTCTCAGGCATGGGCCCGCCCCCTGACTCGCGGCGCCGTTTGGGCGATCTCCCAGAGCAGCAGGTCGTCCTCGAGGATCTCGCTGATCGGGTCACCGATGAGTAGGCGAAGCAGCACGCCGCGCCCGTCGGAGGTGCAGAACTCGTCCGGATTTGGATTGCCCAGGATGATCCGCAGCACGGTCGACCACGCCTCCTGGTCGATGTCGAGCAGCGCCCGGGCGCTGTCGTCGCGCCGGAGCGCGGCATGGGTCCTTGGCCGTGACCCGCAATCGCACAGCCGGGCGGTGATGAAGTCGAGTGCGCAGGTGGCGGTGTCGCGCGGCCAGCCCAGGGCGGTGAACAGGTTGATGGTCGCGTCGACCGCCTCGTACGCGCCTGTCGGCGCGTCGTCGTCGCTCTCGAACGGGTCGACGGCGAGTGCGGGTAGGAAGCTCGGCAGGTCGACTTCGGTATCGCAGAAGCGGCGTACGTCGTGGCGCTTGGACACCTCGGGCCGGCGCGCCTTCTCGACGGAGCACAACAGACCGTTGGCGCGTTCCTCGGCGATCAGGCTGACGTTGACCGCCATGGTCACCACGGCCCAGGGATCGTCGGCGGTGCGGACGGCGTACGTGCGCATGGCCTCGAACGCCGCGGCCGCGCCGGCGCTCGGGTCGAGGTGGTGCTTGATCGCGAGGGCCTCGTACTTCTTGGCCGCGAACAGCATCAGCTCACGCGCCTCGGGGTCCTGCTCCCACGCGCGCGAGCCGAAGACGCGCAGGCGGGTCAAGAGTCGGCGAAGCCCCTGAGAGGTGTCGAACGAGTGGGTCACAGCTGTAGTCCTTCCGTGCGGTTCGCGGTGGGCGGCGGGTTCGCCGGTGTCGTCGGTGTCGGGTGTCGCATCGCTCTGCTGGCGGTGATCGGTGCGCGTCGCGCCCGTCGGGCGAGCTCGGCGTGGAGATCGATGCCGCGGCCGACCATCGGTCCGGCGTACGACGCCATCTCGGTCGGCCGGACCCACGCGACGTGCTTCTGCGCGATGGACGGCTTGCCGCTCTCGGCGGCGAGCGACGGGTCGCGGTGACGGGCCAGTTCGCTCGCCTCCGCATCCGGTTGCGGGGTGGGCGGCTCGGGCGGCTGGTAGCCGTGGCGTCGGTACTCCGAGTGTGTGTTCACAGCTGGAGCCCCTCACTCGTCCGTGTAGGGCCCGGGCGGCTCACCGGGCCGAGCGGGGTGGCGTGGTGGACCGCGGAGTTGATCGTGGTCTCGATCTCGCGGTCGCCGAGCCCGGCATGCTGAGCGGCCGGTGTAAGCCAGCTGGCGATGTCGGCCGGCGTGAAGTTGTTCTCGACCATCCGGCACGACGCCCAGAAGAGCGCCCGGTTGCGTCCGCCCACAGGTGTCAGCGCCACAGTGCGGGCGAGCGCTGGTGGGTGACAATGTGGGCCGCTGAGCGCGGCCGGGGGTCCGAGGTGACGAGTCGATCGGGGCGGTTCCAGGAACTGGCGCAGCTTGATCGCGTCGACCGTCCTGGCCGGCTGGGTCGTGACCGCGATGACGTCGTACGCCTTCGCGACGCCGTCGACCTCGATCCGGGACGGGGGAGCGATCACGTATCCGCCGTCGCCGCGGAAGTCGAGGTGCGCCGAGGGCACCTGCCAGCTGCGCTGCTCCTGGTGGCCGCTGGTCGGGTAGTAGGCGTGCAAGCCGCCCGACGGTGTCCGCACCAGCCATCCCCACCGATCGCCGAGCCCCTCGGAGCGGGCGCGCTCAAATGCCTCGAACCCGCTCCCGCCGGCGTGGATGTCCACGTCGACGACGAGAACGCCGGTGCGGGCGCCGGTAGGGAGGCCGATGTTCGCCTCTGGCGTGCGTCGCCACCAGGCATGGACGGCGGGTGCCGACGAGGTCGCGTCGTGGAACCCGTTCGGGGTCAGCGGTTGCTTGCCGCCCGGGACACACGGGAAGACCGGGATGCCGAGGTTGGCGTAGCGGATCGCAGCCCCGGCCAAGGTTGGCTCGGCGGCGACGCGCTGCATCGTCGAGACGGTCCACTGGGGGACCGGGTTCTCAGGGTCGTACATGCCGACGACGCTGCACCGGCAGGTTTACGCGAATCAGGTTTACCCGACCGGTTAACCTGCCCGCTTTCAGCGTTTCCGCAGGTCAACAGGTATCCCCAAGTGACGTCGATTCCCCTAGCCAGCGGTCGCCGGGCGCTGTTCGTGGGAGAGGCCGTTGGCATCTTCGTAGTCCCAGAGGGCCCATTCGTAGCCGGCGACGTATGCGAGGCCGGCCTCGCTGTGCTGGCTCAACCACCCACCGGCGAGCGGCTTCCGTGGACCCGGTCCGAAGCGCGATCATCCGCCCGGCGTTGTAACCGGCAATGTACTGCTGCTCGCCGCTCGTTCCCACCGGACTAATTCGAACAGGTGTTCGCAGGCGCGTCAAGATGGGATTCGTGGGCATGTGTGATGTATCAGGACATGCGTGACAGTTCTGCATCAGGACATCGGTGACGCTTGATGTGTCAGGACTTCGGTGACACTCGCGGGTTTCTTCGGGCGGGTTCCTGGTGGTCGTCCGTTGCCGACGTAGGTGGTGCCGGGTGCGGGTCGGGAGTGCTCGGCGAGGATCTCGCCTTCCAGGTCGGTGATGGTGATCTTCTCGCCGGGCTCGGTGCCGTCGGTGATGACGAGGACCTGCTTGAACGCGTGGTCGACGTCGAGCTTGTAGAAGACCTTGTCGATGGCGACCACGCCTGCTGAGTTCACCTTCCGAATGAGAGTGTCGGTTCGTTACGCGCCTGCGGGCTTGCTTCCGCCTCCAGTCACCAGTGCGAAAGAGGGCTTCGTCGACCGGAGCGAGTCCGAGGGCATTCGCCTCATGGAACCATCCTATGCCGCTCGCCTTTGGCGAAGACGTGACCAGGGTCAACGATGGCAAGGAGACTGGACGTCTCGAAATGAGCCGGACACCTGGCGCTGGGCGAGGGTTACGACGCAGATGAACGCCAAGGCTCCTCGCGCACCGGCTGCCGGTCTTCGACGCCATTGGAGAGAGGTTCCTGCTGGCGTTCCGAGGGACGGCGGAGGTGTAGCCCGATGGCTGAGACGAAGCGCGCTTGGCACCAAGCAAGTCCGTCAACAGCGCGGAAACTACAAGTCCACAGAGGAGCTCGCGATCAAGTCCTCGTAGTGGTGTAGCGATGCCCTCTCCTACTTGAGGGGTTCAGGCGGGGAGTGTAGGCAGGTCGTCGGCTCCGATCTCGGGTTCGGTGGTGGGCACGATGTTGATGCGGCAGCGGTCGGGAGGTCGCGTCCGAGGTAGCGGTGGGCTTCGGCCACTCGTCGGTCTGTTCGGCCAGGACGGCGCCGACGAGGTGGACGACGGCGTCGGCGGCGTCGTCGCCCTCATCGAGTCCGGCGCCTGCTACTGATACCCGGTGATCGATGTAGAGGTGGGGGCCTGCGCGGACGTCTGGTTGTCGTAGGAGTAGACCCACTTGCCGGTCTTGACGGCACAAGAGCCGGTGACCGTCGTGCTCTTCTTCTCCTGGCGCAGGACTTCAGAGCGGGGTCTTGACAGTCGTGGTCGCCGTCGACCCACAGCTTGAACTTGTCGCGGTCGTAGACGGCGGGTGTCTCCTTGCCCTTGGGGAGGCCCACGATCCCGGCCAGGAGACGCTTGGAGACGACCGTGAAGTTCACGGCGTGAGGCGCCGTGGCGGCACCGGCCGGGGACGCGGTCAGGTATCCGAGGGCGACGAGCTGCAGCCCGGTTAGCCACGAGCAGGGCGGCGGCCGTCGAGATGAGCCTCTTCAAGAAGAGCCTCCGAGATAGGGACGCGGAGGCCGGTCAGGAGACAGGCCTTAACAGTCCGCTGTTCAGCGAACACCTCACGCTAGGCGAACGCGGGATCTGGTCGTCGGAGAATGCGACAGAAACGTGTCCAACGGACATGCCAGTGGCTAAGGCCAGGAAGTTGCCGCTAGTCCGACGAATATCGGTGGTCAAAGGGGTCGTGATGAAGCCAACGTTTTCCACCGGGCTGAGCGCCACGGATCGCCCCGGCCTAACTGGTCCCAAAATCGAGGTATGGAAGCCTCTCGGTGAAGGATGTTCGCGCAGAGCCGCATACGGTGCCGTCGTGACCGACCAACAGTTCAACGTCGTTCCCCAACGACAGCCCGGCGCCATCCCGATTCGCCCGATCGGTCCAGGTGACTGGCGCCCACCGGGAACGGTCCACGGCGTCGGGACGGACCTTGGGCAGCGCGCCTACGTCGACGTTTCAGACCCTCGCGCCGTACCGGTGATATTCGAGAACGTCTTGGCCATGTCGCTCGACCCTGGATCGCCAATGTGGTCAGGGCCGCCGGGGCCCCCACCAGGCGGCCCAGACACGAGCGCCGACGACGACCTGCTGCTGCTCCTATGACCGCCTGGGAGTACCTCACCGTCTGGCGCTGCATCGGGGTCAACACGACCTTGCCCGACGAACATCCCGACCGCCACAAGCGAAACTCGCAATGGTGCCTGTGGTGGCAAGTAGCAGCACGAGATGACCAAAGGGGGGATTGGGAAGCCCATACCACTACCGAACACTGGGTCGTCGTAACCGGAGAACTCGGACTCGACGGCTGGGAACTGGTGGCAGCGGTTCCGGTCCAGACAACGCTCGCCACGGGCATCAACGGCACGGACTTTCGCGGCAGCGAAGCAGCGACTACGCAGTATTTGTTCAAGCGCCCGATCACCCGTGACTGCAAGCACCAAAGGGTGAGGACCTTGGTCGACGACGTTTACGACCGATGCGCGCAGAGTTGACGTCTGGCGTGGACCACTTGGTCTCAAGGGCTTGGGGGCTTCGGAACTTTCTGCTTCTGAGTCGGCGTGCGGTTCACGGCGGCTGGGCGGGGCGGGCTTCTCCGATCCTGAGGCCTTCACCTTCCGATCTTGCTACTTCACTGGTCGACGAGATCGACTGCCACTTCGAAGAGCCATTCCATCGATCTAGAACGTCGGCCGTCAGCGACGCAAGGCGGCCGGCCCGGGGAAGGCATGATCAGCACCCGGCTCAGCTCGGTGGGACACCGGCTCACCGGTGGGAGACGAGCAGTGGCGGCTATCGCCCGGAGTTCTGAGAGGTCATGAATAGCGCGGCCGCCCCGGACCATGACGCGAGCAACTTCGTCACCGATGCCGGCACCGCCTGCCCAATGCGGCTAGAAGATGCCGGTCGCTTCGCATCCGGTTGGGACCTCATCGACCAGCGACCACAGATACCGTCCGACGCCCCATCCGGAGATGGCGGTCGCCACGGCGACGAGCGCCGATACTCGGGCGGACGCGGAAGGGGCCCGTGCGGGGCCCAAGCTCGGCGTAGCGCTTAGCAACCCATCTCCGCCGACCCGGACCGTGCGCGGACGAGGCCGCCCCGATCGGCGAACGCGTCACCGCGGCCGAGAAGGCAACCGCACTGCTCAAACACATCCACACCATCGTGCTCCCCGAGCCCGCGCTGCGTGTCCTCGAAGCCACCACCGCTCAAGCCATCCCCGCCCCCGCTGGGCCCGTGCTGGCGTCGGCGAGCACCCGCGCCTGACACGGCCAGGCGCCGTCGGACACTACGTGAGGTGGCGGATCCCGACGCCGGGACTCGGCCACCCCTGCGCGTATCGGCGACGGTCACGCCTAGGGCGACGCGGTGGGCTGACTGCGAGAACCGAGTTGCACGGCACAGTGCAGATGCGACGCACCCAGGACCGCGTCCGCGAAGTGCCCGCGGTTGAGCAAAAGCTCATCCCGTTGCCCCCATCGTCTAGCGGCCCAGGACCCCGCCCTTTCACGGCGGTAGCGCCGGTTCGAATCCGGTTGGGGGTACCAACAGCAACGCCAAGCCGGCGGGACGCCCACACGGCACGGCTGACACAACCATCGCTACCCGGGCGTTTCGCAGCCGCGACGGTCAGCCAGCGAACCGACAAGGCAACGGGGCCCACGTGGCCGCGACACGCACCGTTTTGAGAAGGAGGGCCCGATGAGGGTCACTAAGGCCGATCTGTCCCTGCTCGGCAGTGGCTGGCGCAAGCAGAACGACGTCATTCAGCGGCGCCGGGCCGAGAGAGCGTTCGACTCCTACGAGACATTCACGATCGTGAGCCTGACCGAGTAGGCGCGCGCCCGCGGCGCCGGCCCGGCTACTCTCGCCTTCGAGATCGACATCGACAGCGACTGGGAGTACGGAGACAAGGTCTACTGGGTTGAGGCGACCTGGTGGGAGAACGTCTCCGACGAGGACGTCAAGGCCGAACTGCTTCGTATCCGCCAGGAGCGGGCGAGCCAGGTAGCCACGAAAACCCAGCGCGACCTCGCCGAGCTCAACAGGCTCCGCGAGCTCTACCCGGACCAGCTCAAGGACTGATCCGACCAGACACGTTGAACGCGCCTCCCACATCTGGGGGAGGCGCGTTCCGGTCGTGCGGCGCGCCGGCCTGGGCGCGGTCTACGCCGTCTCGAGAGCCGGGTGCGCCGTAAGGCGCGTGCGTCGGGTGCGGCGCAGCTGGCGCTTCTCGCGAACCGTGGCCACCGCGACGACCATCGCCGCGTAGGCGCAACGCGAGGGCCGAAGTGACGATGAAGGTGACCGTGAAGAAGTCGGACACAGCAGGACCCCTTTCCTAATGGGTTGAGCGCCAGGACGGGCGCGTCCCAGACGACTGTTCGTGTGCGCTGCTCAAAACCCCGATGGACAAGAACGCGTTTGTCGGACCAGATCTGGTCGGCACGGTGCCCACCATGACGCTCACGACGCTGCCACCCAGCACCGTGCCCGGCCCGCCCCGGGCGGCGAGACCGCCTCAGTTTGACCCGACCGTCTACGACGCCGCGTTCGTGGAAGCCACCGCCGACGAGTGGGGTTGGGCGCTCGCGTGGGCGGTCTCCGAGGTGACCGGATACCCGGTCGTTCTCGCCGCCGGCCACAACGGCGCCTGGCGGCCAGCGGTCCTCCTAGGCGATCGGGTTGTCCTCGACGATCACGGGCCCTGCCCGTCCCCGTCCGGCCGACCAGAGAGCCGGACACGGCGCCGGTGCGCGAGGCCAGCGGGTTTTACGTGGACGCGCTGCCCGCCGAGGACGTGCACACGTTCATCGTGGCCGCCCATACGCTGCTTGCGGCCCACCGCGTCCCCGTTCACGGGGACATCCCCGGTATCGGCGATCCTCGGTAAAAGACTCCGCCAGTCAGGGTCGCGGCCCCTAGGTTCCAGATCGTTGTGCCGAGCGGCTCATCGACCTGCTCGGCTCAGAGGGAACCCAAGGGGGACACGTGCTGCACGACCACATCGCCGCTCCTCGCGCCCGACGGAACCGCGCAGCTCGCCGCCGCGGCGTCCTCACCGGCCGTTCCGGCGCCGCCCTCGTCGCCGTCACCGCGGTCCTCGCTGCGGCTCTGTCACTGCCCGCAGTGTCCCCGGCGTCCGCGGCCACCTCAACGCCGACCACGGTGTCGTGCCCGTCGCTGGAGCTGATGGTCGTCCGCGGTTCCGGTGAGAAGACGACGAACCAGGCCGGGTACGGGAAGCTGTGGACCGCGGTCTCGCGGGTACTGCACAAGGTTCCCGGAGTCGACGTCTCCTACGACACCATCGGGTACGGAGCCCGCGCCTCCGACCATGGCCCAATCGCCGTCGGCGGCGGAGGGGTGAAGTACCCGGCGCTGTACAAGAAGTCAGTCGCCAACGGCGAGCAACATCTCAAGGCGGCCATCCACGCATTCACCACCGGCTCGTGCGGCTCCAAGACCGGGATCTACCTCATCGGGTATAGCCAGGGCGCCCAAGTTGTCGGGAACGTGTACCAGACCAAGCTCAGCACCGCCGACAAGCGGCACGTGAAAGCGATCGCGCTGCTGGGCGACCCGAGGTTCGCCGGGAACCAGAAGTACGGCATCAACGTCGGCACCTACAGCCACCGGCTCAACGGCGTGTGGGACATCAGCTGGGCCCGCGACATCGCGCAGGTCAGCCTGCGAGCGCTCTCCAAGGTCGCCGGGCTCGCCTGGGTCGTCATGGTCGCCAAGCACTGGGCTGGCACAGAACGGCACTGGGCGAAGGCGGCTGCGTCGAAGGTCCGTAGCTTCTGCGCGAAAGGTGACCCGATCTGCAACACGTCACCGGGCAACCTCGAAGGCTGCTTCATCCACAAGGCGAACTGCGTCCACTCCCGCTACGGGAGTGTGAAGCTGAACGGCGAGACGTACATGAACAGGGTCGGCGACTGGATCGTGTCACGGTGGAAGGCGAACGGCGGACGCGCAGGCGCGGTCGCGAACATCCGCAACATCAACTTCAAGAACGCAGTCGTCCCCGGCTCGGTGTGCGGGGTCGCTGCGCCGATCCGTCTGAGTGGCGGGCACGGCAAGGTGAACTCCCAGAGGTTCGCAGACACCGGGGCTGTCCGGTACGCCGATGCGACCGGAGACGGGAAGCCGGAGGCGTGGGTTGCAGTCAGCTGCAACAACGGCAGCGGGACCGTCGACGGGGAGATCCGCGAGAACCTTCTCATCTACACGCAGACACCGACCGGGCTGCGGCTGCTCGGGGCGATGTTCGCCCACCCGAACTGGCCCGGCGGCGCGATCCCGACAGTGTTCACCACTTCGAAGTCGATCGGGTACGGACGAATCCAGACGCGGGAGAACTTCCACGGCAGCTACGACGCGTCCTGCTGCGGCTCAAACAACGCGAACGTTATCTGGACCAGGCACTTCGGGAAGCTGGTCTCCGGTGCGCCGGCGTACACGCCCTCGCTCTACCTGGTCACCCCGACCGGCATCGGGCGGGCACGCCTCGGGATGACGCTGGCGCAACTGAAGAAGCAGTACAAGGTCGCCTGGTACGACGCCCCCACCGCGTCGTGGCCGTGCGGGACCGCAGCGTTCGGCAGCGTCTACAACTGGGATACGCAGCGCAACGAGACGGCGGCGTTGGCCGTGTTCAAGAACGGCAAGATCACCGAGCTGGACTCGTGGTCTGCGTGGGCGTCCACCGTCGGAGGCGTCGGGAAGTGGGCGCAGATCGGTATCGCCAAGAAGGCGTTCCCGAAGAACAAGATCACCGTCCTCAAGTCCAGCACCGGCGCACCGAACGAGCTCCACATCCGTTTCGCGAGCTCCACGATCGCGTTCCCCTACACCTACGACTCCGACATCGACGAGACGTGGACGACCAGCGGCCCCTCGGTCTACCAGGGCACGAAGGCGCACCTGCTCCAAGCATGCTGACCGGTCCAGCCGGCACCGTACTCACCGCCGGACCATTCTTTCCACGGGTGCCCCCGCGCGGGCGGGCGGCACGAGACCGCCCCGTTCCCTGCGACGGCGGCCGGCTGACTATCCGGCCGCGCACTGCATCCAACTCCCGGACAACACCTCGGCGCAACGCGACCCGGCGCAGCGTAACCCGTGCGCCTCGGCTCTGTTCGGCACTGTTCGGGGCCGGGCCCTCCGGTGAGGTGTCAACAGCGGAGCCACAGTCACACGATGGTGCGGTCCTTGAACGCCGGAATTGCCACCGGCGTCAACCCCAGTTGTGTCACCGATGTCCTGATGCAGAACTGTCACCAATGTCCGGAGACATAACAGGATTCGTGGGCATGAACCCCTCGAAGCGCGACGCGTGGCCTCAACCGGCGCGTTGGAGTCACTGCTGGGTGCGCTTCACGCGCGCGCCCCAGCCTCCACCAGCGCCGGGGCTGATCCTCGACTGGCGTCGCGACCGCCAGCAGTGGCGCGCGGGTGGTGTGGATCGACTACACCGGCAGTGGCCAGACGGTGAAACAGGGTTGGCTTCCGCTCTCAGTTCTGCGCCCTGCGCAGAGCGACATCAACGTCTGGAACGACGGTCCGTGGCGGCAGTCGGATGAACTACTCGATGTCGACCACATAGGCGTCGTGATCCGAGAGCACGATCCCCTCCACGATGGAACTGACGCGCTCCGCCGAGGTGACCGACCAGAACGAGGGGACGGCGACGTGGTCGATGCTCGTCGCTCCTGGCAGACGGTGCGTCCGGCGATACTTCCGGCATAGATGCGGCCGGCGAGTTCGTGGTTCCAGTCGCCGCCCCAGATGACGGGGTTGGCGGCTTCGATGTCAGTAACCGCCGCTATCGTCCGCGAGCCCTGGTCTGGGCCGGTCCAAGGGAGCGAGCCGCCGCAGTTCCTCCAGGGAAGGACTGATGATGCGACGCGTAGTCCGTCCACATCGGCGCGGGCAGTCGCCCCGTGAGGATCGGGGAGCGGCGATATCGGGGTCCGCGCGGCCACTGCTGCCCATCGGCGGCCGGGCTGCATCTCGCCTTGCGTGAGGTGGACGCGCAGCCCGGCGATCGCCACACGATCCGGGACCTCGGTCAGAAGCAAGAGATCGGCGTCAAGGGATTCGATCAGGTGGCGGTGGCGGAGCGTCCACTTGCCTTCCAGGTTCCACGTCGCAATCCGCACGTCGGAAGTGTGGCGCAGTCGGCGGCTGCTGATCGTGGTTCACCCAGTTCGGTGAGAGCGGGATCGCGGCGGTGCCCACTTCCTGCCCTCGACGATCTCAGCCGTGCGCTGAGGGAGTTCGATCGGCGGCTGGTCGTCGTCCCGGCGGTTGAACACCCTGTCAGCAAGCTGCTTCTTCGCCTGCTCGTCGTCGCCGCCGGCGGCGACGGCTTCGATCACGTCGAGCTGTGCGACCTCGTCGTACGGAGCCGCGGCGTACGCGGTTCTCGCGGCCCAGAGCGCCAGCGCGGTGTCGTCATCGGCGAGGGCGTGCGCGGAGACGATGTGGGCGACATCGATGATCGCGCTGGTCATGATGTGGTCCCAGCGCTCGCCTTCGAAGAGCCAGGACCAGTCGCGGTCGTGGAGGCGGCTGAACGGCTCGCCGCTGACCAGGCGCAGTGCCCTGATGAGGTCGTCCATGCCGCCGGAGCCCTTGCTCTGGGCGCGGGTGCGCAGGCGGCGGAAGAGGTCTAGGTCGCACAGCACGCCCTGGACGTTGTACGCCGCCAGTGCCCCGGAGGTGTGGGTCTGCTTGGCGTCGGGGAGGTAGGGCCTCTCGGTGTTCGGGTCCGTGCCGAGCCAGCGCCGCAGATTGCTCATCGAGACCCGGGCGCGCTCCCTGGTGATGCCGAACGCCTCAGCCAGGTCGTCTGCGGTCGATCCTTCGGGGTGGAGGACGAGGTAGGCGAGGAGCTCGACGTAGTACGGACGGCGGGCGGCAGTGGTCTTGGCGTCACCGGTGGTGCGTGCGCCGACCGGACCCAGCAGCGTCAGCTTGGTCGAGGTGAGTGTCGGCGACTCCCATCGCGCCAGGTCCTCGTCGAGTCCGGGATCCGCGTCGGCGACGACTGCTTCGGCCTCGGGCGCGGCGACGGGTGCGAGCGTCTCGATGTCCTCGACGGTGGCAGCCGCGGCGTCGGCGTACACGTGGGCGTCGAGCGGCAGGAGCGAGGCGTCCCCGGCAGGCCCTTCGTCGGGCCTTGCTTCGGTCAGCTCGTCGACGAGCGCGCCGCCCTGGTCCGCCGTGGCGGTCGGATCGGCCGTTCGGGGGACGGGCACATCCTGTGAGTCGAGGGTGAGATCCAGAAGCAGCGCACAGGCGCGGGCCTCGTCCTCGCTGAGCCCGGCGGCGATGACATCGAGTCCGAGACTCGAGCAGGTGAGCCGACCGTCTCTGGCCAGGCGCAGGCGAGCGCCTGTCTGGCGAGGTTCGCCGGCGAGGTCGATGAGCGCGGCCGCCGTGCGACCGGTGAAGCCTTCGAGCGCTGAGCCCAATGCGTCGAGCTCGTCGTCGGGCCGGTCGGCGGTGGCGATGATCGCGGCGTAGAAGTCGTCCGGATCGCAGCCGGAGACGGACTCGCCGACATGTCGGGCGAGGGCGTTGATGAAGGCGGTGTCGCCCGGCGGGTGAGTGCTGACGCGGCCCAGATGGAACGACGCGAGGTCCGCCCCGAGGCCGAGGACGTCGACGTGGTTCACGATCGACCACGGGTTGACCGCCAGTTCGGCGGCGAGGTGACGAGCGAACGCTGCCTTGCGGTCGGAGTCACCGGTGACCCTGACGACGCGCAGCTCTTCGAGGTTGACGAACACGAACGCTCCGCCGTCGTCCTGGCCGACGCTCACGAGAAGCGGGTACGGCGGGAACGCCTCGCGCCCATGGGGTACGTCGGCGAGCGCGAGCCGCCACGCGGCGCCTGACCCTGTCCACGGGGCTGCCAGGTCGGCCGGCGCTGCGAGCGTGATGCCGATGTCCTCGCCGGTGAGCGTCGCGGTGAGGATCCGGACGTTCGTCGGTTCGAGCGACTGCAGTGCGGCGTCGAGCTCCTCGACGCTTGGCGCGAGTGACGTAGCAGTGACCCGTGCGGTCTTCTCGGCCCGGACCACCTCGGGTGGCGGCGGTGGCATGATCCGGCCCGGTCGGCGCCAGCGCAGCTGGGTACGGCGCTGTGCCCGCAGGACGATCCAGAACGCGGCCCCGAAGACGGCGCCCGTACCGGCGAGTCCTGGGAGTAGCCAGGCAGATAGGTCCGAGTGGTCGGCATCTGCTTGCGTCTGGGGCGCGCTGGTCGCGTCGGTCGTCGTTGGAGGCGTTGAAGCATCGGTGGCCGGGTGAAGTGCCGGTCGCCGGTCGTGCGGTTGCGCTGAGTGCTTGGGCGGCGGCGGAGCGACCGGTTCAGCCCGTCCCGGGATGGTGAGCCTCCAGCCCGGCAGGATCAGGTCCGGGTCGGCCAGGTGGGCACCGTCGGCCTGAGCGGTGCCGCGGGAGGCATCGAAGATCGACGGGTATGCGTCGGCGTCGCCGAGTTCGTCCTCGGCGATCTCCGAAAGTGTGTCGCCGGGCTGGACGACGTACTCGCCCTCGTTAGCAACCCCAGGAGCGGGAACCTTGAGGACGGTGCCGGGGACGAGGAAGTCGGGGCGTCCGCCGAGGACTGGCTCGTTGAGGTCGACGATCTCGACGTACCTGCTGCCGTCGCCGAGGCGTTGCTCGGCGATCTTCCAGAGGCTGTCGCCTCGCTTGACGGTGTAGCGCTCCGTGGCCGGTTCGTGCTTCGCCGGCGCAGCGGGGTGTGTGGCCGGCGCAGGCGGGGTCGGCGCGGCAGGGACTGGGGCGGCGGGCAGGGGAGTCGCGGTGACCGCGGCTTCGGCCTTGGGCTGGGGGACGAGCGTGGTCGCCGTCGGGATGGCGACGAACAGCAGGGCGGCCGCGACGAGCCGGTCGGCTGCGAGCTGGGGAACGGCAAGCCCCGGCACTCGTGGAGCACGGATGCCGCGGATCTGGGAGAGGATCGAGGCGATCAGTTGGCAGGTGAAGATCGCCCAGGCGACCCAACAGACGACGACGATCACCTGCAGCACCAGGTTCCCATCGTCCGGTGAGGTCAGCCGCGACCACGAGAACGCGCCGGCGTCCGGGGTGGCGTCGATGGCGAGAAGCAGGGCGGGGACGCCGAGCATGAACGCGACCAGGGCGAGGGTCGCGGCCAACCCGCGGAGCCGGGTCGAGAGCGCGTTGGGTGTGCTCATTGCTGGCTACCTCCGAGGGTGCGGATGAGGTGTGCGCTGCCGGTTCCGGTGACGTCGAGGCGGTGGATGCCGATGAGGCCGAGGAACTGCGGGTCGTAGCTGTCGTGGACCGTCACAGTGATGGTGTCGTTGCTGGTGACCGTGACGGTGCCCTGAACTCCTGCCTGGTCGAGGTAGCGCTGAGCGGCTGCTCGTGCTGCGGCGGGGTTGACCGTGAGACCGGTGCCCTGGATCGCGGGGCCGCCGGTCACCTCTTCGCCGCCGGCACGGGCGGCTTGTGCGGCGACGTCGTGGACGCGTTCGTGGGCGTGCACCTGCCCGCCGAGGTCGACGGCCAGGCCGACGAGGAAGATCATGGCGAAGCTGGCCAGCGCCAGCCAGACGGTGATGGATCCCCGCTCGTCGCGTGCTCGCGGTCGTGGCCGTTTCATCGTTCGCGCCAGGTGTCGATGGGGCTGGACATCGTGCTGCTGAACACCTTGGATCCGGGCACGCCCGGTACGGCGAGGTCCGAGAGGTTGAGGCGGCAGGAGACGGTGACCGCGACGGATCCGGGCACGCCGGATGCCTTGTTGAAGTCGGAGGTGTCGACAGTGACGTCGACCTGAGTGCAGTGGATGTGTTGGTTGGTCACGCTGGCGGTGGCCGCGGTGCGCGCGTCCATCGTGGCTGTCTGGGCGTCGCGCGCGATCGAGGCTGAGCGGGCGGCGTCCGCGGCTGCGGACTGGAGTGCTTCGTGGGTGTTGGCGGTACGTCCGCCGAAGATGATCAGGCCGACGAAGAGGGCGAAGGCCGGTACGCCGATCGCCGCTTCGATCGCCGCCGAGCCTCGCTCGTCCCGCCGGTTCTGGCGGGTCATGGCGCGCCTGCCGCGCTGCTTGCTGGGACGGGATCGGTGAGTCTTTCGACCGGCACGGTGGCGGTCTGGGTGATGCGGACGTGCCAGCCCGGGATGACGCTGAGGCTGAACCCGGTGACCGTGACGGTCGCGATTGCGGCGGTGCGCGAGACCGTGGTTGAGGCGTTCTGGAGGACGCCGTCGCCGCCCGCCTCGTTGATGAAGGCGTTGGCTGCGGCGGCGCCGTCCGAGGTGCGCCCATTCTCGGCTCCGGCGGCGCGGGCGCCTTCCTGCGCGGCTGCGATCGCCGTCGTACGGGCGTGGTAGAACAACGCGGCCTGCATCCCCAGGAACATCAGCGCGAAGAGCGCGGGCAGCAGGATCACGAGCTCGATCGAGACCGAGCCCCGCTCCCCGCGACCACCACTCCCGCGCGGGTGGTTACTTGAGGTTGCCTGACTGCTTCGTGACATAGCTGGTGATGGCTGCGACGACGATGCCGACGATCGCGATGACGGCCACCGCCCAGAGCACGTGCTCGGTGGTGACCGAGCCGCGTTCGCTGCGCGTGCTCTTCTTGGCGCGTTCGGCGAGGTGGAGTGCTGCGAACTGCAGCAGAACGAGGGCTTTCAACATCGGGTTCCTCCTGGTGGGTTGTCCTTCCGTGTCACGAGGCCGTGAACATGCGAAGCAGGGATGGGGCGACGAGCAGGGCCATGAAGATGACGCCGAGCAGCGAGCCGGGGATGGTCATGCGCTCGCCGACGGCGTTGGCCTGGGTGATCTCGTCGTTGAGCATGGCGGTGCGCGTGGCGGCGGAGCGGGCCCGCAGGTTGGCGTACACGCCGGCTCCTTCCTCGCCGCCCAGGCGCATGATGTCGGCGAAGTCGTCGAGGTCGGGCAGTCCGAGCTCCGTCGCCAAGGTGTGCAGGGCGTCCCAGGGCGGGAGGCCGGACCAGCGCGACCGGGTCAGTTCCTCGGAGAGTCGGGTGAAGACCCACGAGTCGCCGACCTCGGCGGCGGCCTCCATGGCCTGTCGCACGCCGATCCCGTTGTTGCGCTCCAGGGCCACGAGGTCGATGTAGGCGCCGAGCCCGCGGGCGAACTCGAGCCGGGCCTTCTTGGCGTCGTCGAGCGCGTTGTAGTTCGGGATGAAGAACATGCCCGCGGCGAGAACGAGCGAGGCGAGCGCAGGGATCTGCAGCGGGATGCTCAGCCCGAGGAAGTCGAACAGGGTGATGAGCCCGGGCGGGATCACGAGCCCGAGGCCTGCGAAGGTCAGCTTCTCGCCGTAGAACTGGGCGGTCGAGATCCGCAGCAGCGCGAGCTCGCTGGTCGGCGTACGGACCCAGAAGCCTGGCGGGAGGACGCGCAGGCCCCAGAGTCCGAGACGCTCCTTGCCTGTGCGGGCGGTCTGGGTAGGGGTGCCCGTGCGGCTGCGGGTGGCGGTGATGCGGTCAAGTGCGTCGGCCAGGTCCGGCTCGGCGGGTAGAGCGCGGGCGACGAGCAGCGTCAGCCCGAGGCCGACGAGCCCACCGGCCACGATCGCCAACGGGAGTCCGGTGATCATGGCGTGACCCCTGATCCGAGGCTGAGATCGGTTCGCCGGTCGAGGAACCGGGGGAGCGGCTTGCCGGTCGCCATGCGCCGCATCCAGACCAGCGTCGCGACGTACGCCGCGAGCAGCACGACGAGGATGACCTGCCCGATCGGGCTCCCATAGGGCTTCACGTAGCTTCCGGACAGGGCGAGTACCACGAGGACGCTCGCGCTGATCACCGTAACCCAGCGGGCGGTGGAGCGGGGCTTGGCGCGGTCCGCCTCGACCTGGCGCCGAGCGCGGACATCGGCGGCGACCGACTCGGCCAGCCCTTCGAGGACGCTGGTGAGCCCGGCGCCCCGGCGCCGTGCGGCGAGGATGAGGTTGGCGGCGATCAGGTCGCCGGTGGCGTCGTCGAGCTCGTCGGCGAACGCCCGGAGCGCGGTCTCTGTGTCCCAGCGAGCGCGGAGCCTGCTCACCAGCCGGGTCACCCCCGCGCTGATCGGGCCCGGGGTTGAGCGCAAGGTGGCGACGAGCGCCTGCTCCAGTCCAATCCCGACGGTCAGCACCCCGGCGAGAGACCGGGTCCATTCCTCCATGGCCTCGAGCCGGTTGATCTGGGTCGCGGCCGGGGGAGCCGACAGCAGGACCGGGAGGCCGATCACCGCGACCGGCGCGATCACGAGCGCCAGGACCCACCCGGTGACAACCCAGCCGACGATGCCGAGGCCGAGGCCGATCAGGAGAAGCATCCGCGTCCGCGAGTCGATCACGAACCGGCCGCGGCCAGAATTCTTGCGAGGCTGCTTCGGTACGACGGGGGCCGGCCGGAGCCCGACGACGATGCCGAGGATCCCGAGAGCGACCAGGCCGCCGGCAAGGCCGGGAAGCAGGGGCGTCACGACGCGCCTCCCATCCGATCCCGCATGGGCCGGGTCTGTAGGTAGCCCGAGAGGTCGAACCCGTGATGCGCGAGCGCACGGTACTTGTCGGGCAGAACGTCGGGGACCGCGACGCCGGAAGCATCCGGGCTGAACACATGGGTCGTCGCGTAGCCGGGGTCTTTCTCGCCCGGCGCGAGCGCGATGATCTCGGCGACCCGACGGATCCGCTGTGCACCGCCGGGGACGTGCGTGGTCTCCATGCTGAGCTGGACGATCAGATCGACGGTTGCGGCGAGCTTGCTCGTGGCGAGGCCCTGGGTGATGTGAGGCCCGGCCTCCATCGCGCAGGTGACGAGCTTGCGGACCGCGGCGACGGCGTCCGATGCGTGGGTCGTGGAGATGGACCCGGTGCCGGACTCCATCGCCTTGATCATCGCCCAGGTCTCCTTGCCGCGGACCTCGCCGACGATCTGGCGCGACAGGTTGAACCGGAACGAGTCCACCAGCGCCTCGTCCAGGGTGAACTCGCCCGCCTGACGCCCGTCCGGGCCGCGCTCGCCAGAGCCCGGACGGGCCTCCCAGGCATGGACGATCTGGTTCGGTCTGACCTCGTGCAGGTGGAGCTCGTACTCGGTCTCGAAGGTGCCGATCGCCTCCGTCTCATCGATCTCCGCACACAGAGCACGGACCAGCGTCGTCTTCCCCGCCCCTTGAGCGCCGGCGACCACGATCGACTTCCGGGCGCGGACCGCAGCGCTCAGGAACGAGGCGGCGATCGGCGTCATCATCTCCCGCGCCACCAGGTCGTCCAGCGTGACGTGCATCAGCCGGTGCCGCCGGATCACCACAGACGGCCGCGGCGTCACCCACGCCGCAGCCGCGAGACGGGCGCCGCCGTCCAGGCGCAGATGCAGGCGCGGCTGGGCCTCGGAGAACGAGCGGGCGTTGACCTCGCTGCGGGAGGCGAGGAAGACGAGGAAGTCGATCAGCTCCTGATCGGAGTCCGCCACCGGCGGCCCTTCGACGACGGTGCCGTCGATCAGCTCGAGCCGGACCCGGTCGTAGCCGACGATGATGATGTTCTCGATCCGGTCGTCATCGACCAACGGCTGGAGACGGCCGAGCCGGAACAGCGAGTCGAAGACCGCCTGGGCCGTGGCCTGCTGCCGAGCGGGACTCCACGCGCCCTCACCGGCATTGGCAGCATCGGCCATCGCCGACTCGATCAGGTCCAGGACGATCGAGCGACCGAGCTCCTGCTGGGCATCCCGGTCGAGCCGAGCACGGCCCGAGGCGATGCTCTGGCTCAACTGCTCCGACGCCTGAGCCCGAAGCGCCGCGACGAGGGACCAGTCGACGTCGCTGCTGGCCGCCGGGGGTGCGGTGACTTTCGCGTCGAACCGCTGCGGGAGCGGCGCCGCTGCGGCAGGAGCCTGGGTGAAGAGCGGCAGGCTCGACAGCTCGCCGTACTCGCTCATGTAGCGCGACACCTCGGTCATCGACTCGCCTCCTCGACGAGGGCGAACCGAGCGCGGGCGACCTGCGCCTGGATCGCCTGCACCGCCGCGTGGAGGCCACGCAAATAGGGCCCGGTTTCGAAGTGGCGCGGCGGTGTCGCGCCGCGGTGGTAGACCGCTGCCGACTCGGGATCGTCGGGAAGGTCGGCGACCACCGGCATGCCGAGCACCTTGGATATCTCGGAATCTCTGTACGGGCGGCCCTCGGCGACGAGAAGCAGGCCCGGGTGCCGCCAGCCCGTCACGGGCTGCCGAACGGCTTCGGCCCACGAGCGTGCGGCCGAGATCGACGGCAATGTCGCGCGGGTCATCAGCAAGGTCAGGTCCGCTGACTCCAGGAGCGGCTGCGGCGATCCGGTCAGGCCGAGCCGACCCGCGTCGACGATCACGTCCTGCCCGTTGGCCTCGAGCTCGGCGAGCGCCGTGGCCAGCGGCTCCCACACGTCTCGCAGTGCGGGTGCCTGCGCATGCGTGCGAGTGCCCGCGACCAGCGACACGCTCGGGCTGAGCGGGCGTACGACATCGCGCAGGGCATCAGGCACACCGAGCGGCGACAGCGCGAGCTCGAGCAGACCAGCGTCGTATGGGGCCGTGCCCTTCAAGAACCCAGCAAGGATGCCGGATCCACCTGTCGGGTCGGCCTCGACGAGGAGCACCGGGCGCGGCCAGCAGAACGCCAACCCGACCGCGGTGGTGGTGACACCGGGCGATCCGGACGCCGAGGTCAGGCAGATGACGGCCATCACTGATCCTGCGAGTCGAGGACGAGGGCGACGTGTCCGGTCGCGGCGCGGGCCGCGAGGACGCTGGCGTCGGCGTACGGCACCAGCACGTTGACCACGGTGTTGCCGGTGGTCTCGTCCACCGCGGTGTCGACGACTACGGCCGATGTGAACGGTGGTGCGCCGGTGCCGGCGTCGCCGTTGTCGCCGGGGGTGACGATGATCCGGACCTTGTCCCCGCCCCGCATCGGTAGGGCCGGCACCTGTGCTGGAGTCAGTGAGATCCCCACGACCGACTGACCCTTCGGCGGAATGGGTGCCGTGCTCGTCGAGTCGGGAGTGAGAAGCCCGCCTGCGGAGATATCGAGCGCGGCGCGGTGGCCGACCACGCTGTCGTACGCCGAAGAAGGCAGCGGCGTGAGGGCCGGATCGCCGCTGATCCGGATCCGTTGGATGTCGCCGGACTGGATGACCTCGCCGCGATGGATCGTGTGCGTCGCTGCGAGGACCTCCTCGGTGTGTGTCGTGGCGCTCCAGGCCCACGCGCCGAGCAGACACCCGAGCGCGGTGACGACGACGGCGATGACGACCAGGGCTGGGCGCCGTCGGAGCTTGACCGGGGGAGCGACAGGGGCTGGCTCCGGCGTGGTGATGCGGGGGCCGGGCTTCCGGTCCTCTCGGGCAGTCGTTGTCATCGTCGTACCTCCCCGCAGCGCTCGTCAGTCCACGAGCACCTGCGCCTCGCCGATTCGGATCTGGGCCGAGCGGGCTAGGCCGTCGAGGCGGATCGTGCCGGTCTGACCGGCGCCCGCCCAGGTGATGACCCAACTCGAGGTGGCGGTGACCGTGTAGGCCTGACCGGGCTCACGCGCGCTCGACAGCTTGTAGGTGTAGCCGCAGTCCGGGGAGTCCTTGCGCCCGTACTCCGGCTTGTATGGCGTGCCCGCCGTCTTGCAGACGATCTGGCTGCCGTCGCCCATGTCCCAGGTGACGTGCAGCAGCTTCGCCGTGGCCGTGACCGTCATCCCGCCGGCGCTCGCGCTGGAGGTGATCGGCCCGACGCTGTGGTCGCTGGGATTCGCCGCCCACATCCACACCGGCATCCCGACCAGGCCGATGCTATTCGGTCCCGGCTTCGGCGCGATGCCTATCTCGATGGCGGTCAGCCCCATCTGCTTCACCGCGATCTGCGCGACCTCGCGGGGGGTCGGCCCGGCGCCTGAGTTCGGCGGCGGGTTCGGTGCCCAGATCATGATGAGCATCCCGGTCTGCGGCTGGCTGCAGTTGTAGATCGTGCCGTCGCCCGGCTGGTGCCCCTGCCAGGCGGGATCACCCGCGAGCGGCGGGGGAGTGACCGGACTGATGTAGCAGTGATAGGTGTTCGACCAGTAGCCGTCGGCCGACTGGCAGGGGACCGGACCTGGCGGTGGATTCGAGATCCCCTGTGACGTCCCGTCCCAGTAGCAGGCCGCGCCGGAGCCGGTGTCCTGTGGACCGTCATCGCTCGGCGTACCCGGAGTGCCCGGGTGACCAGGAACCTCGACGGTGATCAGGCAGGTCCCGGTCGTGGCGTCAGTCTTCTGACACTTCGTGTCCGCGGTGGCGACGCCGGTCGTTAGAGCCACGAGGCATGCGGCGACGATGCCGAGGGCAAGCAGTCGAGCTACGAGCCGGAGCATGACGCCAGCTTCAGGTCTTGCCCGTTCGAGACGCGCCAGCCGTCTGATGGATTGGTGCTCCACTTCGGATTCGTCACGAAGTAGCGCGTGCTGCCCTGATCGGGCCGCGTGCTCGGCACGACGGACTTGCCATTCTTGTCCACGAGGTCGACCTTGCTGACGTCCCAGCAAACGTCGACTTGTGCCGTCGGCGCCTTGCCGCCCTTCGGGTCGGAGTTGTCCAGGTTGACGGATTGGACGACGACCGACATGAGGCGAACGCTGCCGATCTGTCGCAAGTGCTGCTTCCGCTCGCTCGTCACGAGCCGTTGGTCGGCGGTGAGCTCAATGCCGTTCTCGACCCTTCGCAGCTGCGCAATCGGAAGCCTCGGGTCGTGACGGACCCGGTCGAGGGTCGCGTAGTACTGGCGAACCACGGCCTCAGCGTTCGCGGCCGCAGCCTCTGAGGATGAGGTCGGCGAGGAGCTCGTGGTCGGGGCCGTCGGTGCCGACGTTGTGGCCGACGTTGTGGTCGGGGCCGTGGGCGGCGGATCGGCGTCGTTGCTGCCGCAAGCCGACACTGCGGCCAACAACAGAATGCCGGTCGCCCACGAGATCAACCCGAGTCGCTTCGTCATGTGCGGTTCCTGCTTCCTCGTGCCACTCGGCTCGAGGCGGACGAGTCGCTCCTGCGGGCGGTGCGCACATCGTCTGGCCTCAGCGTAAGCCTGTTTTTTGCATTCGAGCACCGGCCGATTCGTCGGTGTTCAGAGGACAGGTGCTCGGCGTCTTCCACTTCGCCTCCCTCCGGCGCTCCTCCCTCATCTCCCACCTCTCCCTTCTCCTGCCGCCCCTCAACTTGTCTTCTCTCCACAACCCGCCTCACTCCCTCTCCTCGCCCGCTCACTACTTCTCCCGCCGTCCTCCACCCCACCCCCTTCTCGAGCTCACACGCTGTGCACTTCGAGGGGTCTGTGGAGAAGCTCACGCACCTGAGCGCTGTGGAACGGAAACGGCCGTGACGGTCTCGATGCGCCGGATGTCCGCGGGCAGCGGCTACCAATACCTGCTGCGCAGCGTTGCGGCCGGCGACGGCAACCGCGTCCTGTCTACGCCGCTGACTCGCTACTACTCCGAGGTCGGTACGCCGCCCGGCCGCTGGCTCGGATCCGGTGTCGGTGCCTTCGGTGCCGGGCAGCTTCGCCCGGGCATGCAGGTGAGTGAGGAGCAGCTCGCGCTGCTTGTCGGCCTGGGCCGAGACCCGATCACGGGGGAGCAGCTCGGCCGCGCGTACCCGTCGTACAAGAGGCTCTCGGACCGCATCGACGAGCGCGTCGCCGCTCTCGATGCTGAGATGACTCAGGAGGACTGCGCCGCCGAGACGACGCGGATCGAGGCTGAGGAGACCGCGGCCGGGGTGCGGCGAGCGGTGGCAGGGTTCGACCTAACCTTCAGCGTCCCGAAGTCGGTCTCTGTGCTCTGGGGTGTCGCCGACGCCGACACCCAGGAGCGGATCGTCGCCGCGCATCACGCCGCGGTGGCAGACGTCGTTGCGCTCTTCGAACGAGAGGTTGCCGCCACCCGTGCGGGCATCTCCGACGCCGACGGCGCCGTCGCCCAGGTCGACGTGGCTGGCGTCGCCGCCGTTGCGTACGACCACTTCGACTCGCGGGCTGGCGACCCGCAGCTCCACACGCACGTCGTCGTCGCCAACAAGGTCCTCACTGTCATGGACGGCCGCTGGCGCAGCCTCGACGGACGCCCGGTCTTCGCCTCACGGACCGGACTGTCCGCCCACTACGACGCCCTCCTTGCCGGCCGGCTGTCGCGCGACCTCGGCATCGAATGGGAGCTGCGGCAGCGCGGACCCGACCGGAATCCCCGATGGGAAATTGCCGGTGTCACCGACGAGCTGATCACCGAGTTCTCGAGCCGCACGCGCGAGATCGAGCTCAGGAAGAACGAGTTCATCGCGGAGTACGTCACACGGCACGGTCGGATGCCATCAGCCAGAACCATTGTCGAGCTCCGGGCCCAAGCGACGCTGGCCACCCGCCCGCCGAAGGAGGTCCGGTCGCTCGTCGAGCTCACCGCGGGTTGGCGGCAACGGGCCGCTGAGCGGTTGGGCACCTCGCCCACGGGGTGGTCGCAGTCGGTGATCGGCCGAGGCGGCGACCTCCTGACAGCGGAGGACGTGCCGCTGGCTGCGATCGAGGCGATCGGTGCCGAGGTGGTCGCGGCGGTCTCCGTGAAGCGGGCTGTGTGGACGCACTGGAACCTGATGGCCGAGGCGGCGAAGCAGACGATGGATCTGAGGTTCGCGACGACCGAGGACCGCGAGGCCGTCGTCGGGCTCATCGTGGACGCGGCCCAGGCACGCTCCGTAGTCCTGACGCCGCCCGAGCTCTCCCTCAGCCCTGCCCGGTTCCAGCGCCAGGACGGCACGAGCCGGTTCCGCCCGCGGCATGGCGAGAAGTACTCCTCGATCGCAGTGCTCGAGGCCGAGGCACGACTCTTGGCACGCGCCGAGAAGGTGACCGCGCCAACGGTGTCCGCCGGCGCCTGGGGTCGAGCAGTTGGCCGTGGCACCGTTTCGCTGACCGTCCAGCAGCGGCGTGCGGTGGAGAGCATCTGTCGCTCAGGGCGCCAGGTCGACCTTCTCGTCGGGCCCGCCGGCGCTGGCAAGACCACAACGATGAGAGCGCTCCGCGCGGCCTGGATCGGCGCGTACGGGCGGGGGAGCGTCGTCGGTCTGGCGCCGTCTGCCGCCGCAGCCCAGGCGCTGGCCGACGACCTTGGCGTCGCGTGCGAGAACACGTCCAAGTGGCTCCACGAGTACGACCACGGCCGGGCCGAACTCCGTCGAGGTCAGCTGGTGATCGTCGACGAGGCGACCCTCGCCGACACCGTGACACTCGATCGGCTCACGGGGATCGCGGCCGCCGCGAACGCCAAGGTGCTCCTGGTGGGCGATCCCCACCAACTCCAGTCCGTGGATGCAGGCGGAGCCTTCGCCCTCCTCGTCGACCGCCGTACGGACGCCCCGGAGCTGAATGAGATCCACCGATTCACCAACGAGTGGGAGAAGGAGGCCTCACTCGCGCTGAGCCGCGGCGACGTTCAGGTCATCTCGGCGTATGCCCGTCACAAACGGATCCGCGAGGGCCTCACGGACGAGATGGTCGACGCTGCCTACGTCGCTTGGCGCTCCGACTGCGCGGCCGGGCGTGCCAGCATCCTCGTGACCGAGTCAGCTCGGGACGTCCGCGCGCTCAACGAACGCGCCCGGGCCGAGCGGCTGCTCCTCGACGGCGCCGTCGATGGCCGCGAGGCCCAATTGGGTGACGGCTCCCGAGCCTCGGTCGGGGACGTTGTCATCACGCGCCAGAACGATCGCCGCATCCGGACGATGCGCGGCGGGTGGGTGAAGAACGGCGACCGGTGGTTGGTCACCGACGTCCGGCGGGACGGCTCTGTCCAGGTCAAGCGCTTCGGAGCCCGCGACGGGCGAACGCTCCTGCCGCCGGACTACGTCGCCGAGCATGTCGACCTCGGCTACGCCGTCACCGCGCATCGCGCTCAAGGCGTCACCGTCGACACGGCGCATGTCGTCGTCACTCCGTCTACGACTCGGGAGAACTTGTACGTCTCAATGACCCGCGGACGCGAGTCCAACATCGCGTACGTTGCCCTCGACCAGCCCGACGACAGCCACTCCACGCCCGGGGCGGACGACGTCACGGCGAGAACGGTCCTTTACGGCGTCCTTCAGCACAGCGGCGCTGATCTCTCGGCCACCCAGACGATCGAGGCCGAGTACGAGCTCCACGGAGGCATCGACCGCCTCGCAGCCGAACTCGAAACGATCGCAGCCGACGCTCAGCACGACCGCTTCGTCGACCTGCTCAGCCGCTCAGGGCTGACCGCCGCGCAGCATGCCGCGCTCGTCGCGTCGACGGCCTTCGGCCCGCTCACGGCAGCGCTCCGCCGCGCTGAGGCTTACCACCACGATCTCGAGCAACTGGTCCCGCGAGTCGTCAGCCGCCACGGACTCGACGATGCCGACGACATCGCCGCGGTTCTCCGGTACCGCGTCGACAAGCTCGCAGCGACGCCGCCGCGCGGTTGCCGCCTCCGCCCGCGTCTGATCGCCGGCCTGATCCCCGAACCGCTCGGCCCGATCTCAGCCGAGGACCGACAGGCGATCGACCAACGGAAGGAACTGATCGAGTCGCGAGCTCGCGCCCTTGCTGAGGAGGCGGTCGCCACCCGCGAGCGGTGGGCCCGGCAATCCCGACCTCGGCCGGTCGGCGCGGGCTCGGACAATGCCTGGCTCGACGCGGTGGCGACGGTCGCGGCGTACCGCGACCGCTACCAGATCACCTCAGACCTGCCGGTCGGCGGCGGCGCCAAGAACGATGCGCAGCGCGCAGACCGTCAGCGTGCTATCTCATCCCTCCGCGCGGCGCGTTCGGGGAGTGCTTACCAGCGCCCGGCGACGCCAGCGGCGACAGACCTTCGAGCCACTCCTGCGCCATAGGTGACCCGGTCGACTTGTTCTCCACAGGGGGAGCGATACCAAGCGGGCTCACCGAGTGTCCGGCGTATCGAGGAAACCCCGCCTATCTGGAGGAACTCATGCTGATCCTGCTCGCGTTACCAGTAATCGTGGCCGTCGCTGCGATGCACCGCTACCTCCAGGACTATGCGCCATCGAACGTCTTGATCCGCCGGGTGCGCACTCATCGGCCTCGGTGCCGGACCGCCTTCGCCCTGGCGGCTGTGGCTGGAGTCCTTCAGATTGCGATGCACGCCGTCGCGGCGGCAGTCGCGGGCGGGGCGCCCGGCTGGCTGAACCTTGTGGTCCTGATTCTTGCCTGGGACACGATCAAGCTCGTCGCTGCGACGCTCGAGACCTTCCTTCGGGCGACCTGGGTAGGTGCGCGGCGAGTTCGGCTACGAGTCGCCGAACCAGGTCGCGCTACTCCTTAGCCGGCGCCGCGGGCGCGAAGCGAGCGTCGCAGGAACTGCACAAGGGGCCCGAGGCTCCGCGGCGACGGTCTGGCTCGCGGAGGGTCGCGCCCCAACCCCATCGCCGCCGGTGATCGGGGATCCCGGGCACGTCGGCAATGCGCCTTTCGAGCTCCTGGATCTGCGCCTCAAACGTCGGGAACCAAAACGCGAGTTCCTCTCGCTCGCCTGGCTTGGCGAACGACCCGCAGAGGCACTCGCCCGACATGTGGATGAGGTCCGTCACTTCGTTGACCGGCACGTCGGGGTTCAGGAGTCGGTAGGTGGAAAGGTCGAACCTCGTCCAGTTCACGAGTGGTGAAACCCATACGGTGGAGCCTCGGCGCTCAACCGCGGGGATCGATGCGCGGCGGGCGGATTCGGTGCGCCGGCGACCGGCGAGAAAGACAGCGCGTTCGCGGTAGGGGTTCTGCACGAACTGGCGTCTTACCTGTTCGAGTGACCGTTCCTTGAGCCGTTGGTACATCTTGAAGTGGTGTCCAGGGCCAGGGAATCCTTGATCCAGCACCAGGTTCTCGTAGTGGTCCATCCTCCGCGGTGGAGTGAACTCAAGCAGGGGCAGGGCCCATGCGGCACACGACCTGCGCACGAACTCTCTGGTGGCTTCCAACCCGATGGTCGTGTTGGCATGCGCCGCGTGGCTCGCTCGTTGTCGCATCAGATGGGCGAGGACCGTCGAGTCGTTTCCGCCGCTAAACAGCACAACGGTCGCAACCAGCCTGCGGCCGTCTGCGTTCGCATGTCTTTCGACCGCGCGCGACACGATGTTGTGCGACTGCTGCACGAGGAGCTGGACCCGTTCCTCCCGCTCGTGACGGGACAGGGCTGCGACCTCGGTGGGCGAGAGAAAGGCAAGACGATTCATGGCGCGAGCGAACGACAGCCGGCGGGCGGTCGCTCGTCGAGCAGCCGAACCTGTGCATGAGCATCCGGATCTCGGCGCTATGGGCGCCTAACGGCGCACCGTACGGCACGGGATGGGTCAGCGAGACTGGGACATCGGACTGAGAAGTCGGCCGATCGTGGTCATGTCCCGGTGCACGTTTGCCGCCTTGTATGCCTCGCGCACCAACTCCGGCACCCGACCGCGCGAGGGAACGTCGAACCCATTCTCGAGCGCCCACTGTCGCAGGGTCCGCGAGTCGGGTAGACCGGCCTTCGACTCGTCGTTGACCGATCTCGGCTGATGGCTGCTCGGGGTCCGCACCTGTCTCGCAGCGGCAACGAACGGCGCCAGCGCCTCGCGCAGGGCTTCGTGTTCCTCAGGTGAAAGGTCGATCTCGAACGCATCGCCATCCAGGCTGAAGGGCACGCCGACGCCTTCGCTGCCGATCTCGGCCCCGCTCAGATCTGAGTAGTAGGTGACGACCGTTCGTCGCGACATCGTTCCCCTCCTTCACCCGCGAACCGTCACAGTACGGGTACTAGGTCCGCACATCTGTATCAACGCCGCAGAAGCCGGAGCAGGCGTTCCGCGATCAGTTCCGTTGGGACGTCCGTCGTGTCCGGACCCCACGAGAACCGGAGTGCCCCCTCGACGAGTTCGCGTGGCAATCCAGCTGCTGTCAGCACATGGCTGGGTTCGTAGCTCTGCGAGGTACACGCCGAGCCATTCGAGACCGCCACTACATCCTTGAGGGCCACGATCGCCGCTTCGGAGTCAACGCCAGGGATTGACACGTTGAGCGTGGTGGCGACCGTCCGATCCGGATCTCCGTTGAGCACCGCGCCAAGGGGGCGGAGCGCCTCGATGAGTTGCTCCTTGATGGCCGCCGCAGACGCAGTCCGCTGGTCGGCCTCATCGAGGGCCAGCGCTGATGCCGTTCCTAGTCCAGCGATGAGTGGTACGGGCAACGTGCCGGGCCTCAGGCCGCGCTCTTGGCCGCCGCCGTACATGAGAGGAGTCAGTGGCGGACGCTTGTAGCCGCGGCGCCGCACTATGAGTGCCCCGATGCCCTTTGGCGCGCCGATCTTGTGGCCCGAGACTGCGAGAAGATCGATCCGCGGGTGCTGGAGCGGTTGGATGAGTTTGCCGTAGGCCTGAGCGGCGTCGACGTGAAAGAACGTCTCGTGGCCGACCAGGGCGTCGGCGATCTCCTCGATCGGCTGGATGACTCCGGTCTCGTTGTTGACCGCCATCACAGACACCAGAAGCGTGTCGGAGCGCAGTGCTGCCGCTACCGCTTCGGCTGAAATTCGGCCGCCCTGGTCCGGTGAGAGGAGTGTGATCTCGAAGCCTTGCTTGGCGAGTACCTCGAGAGGCTCGAGCACGGCCTTGTGCTCGATCTGCGTCGAGACGATGTGCCGGCGACCTGTCGCCTCACCGTGTGCGGCCAGACCGAGAATGGCGAGGTTGTCACTCTCGGTGGCCCCGCTGGTGAAGACGACCTCGTCAGGCTTGGCAGCAACCAGGGCCGCGACTTCCTGGCGAGCGCGGTTCACCCGTTCCTTCGCGACCTGCCCGTAGCCGTGTGTCCTGCTGCCCGCGTTGCCGAACTCCTGGACCATGAATCGCATGACCTCGTCCGCTACGCGGGGGTCGACGGGGCTCGTTGCGTTGAAGTCCAGGTAGGTCGGACGGCCGCCTGTGGAGGAACTCGCGAACGTGTCGGACGTGCTCGCTACGGTCATGTTTGGAAGTGTAGCCTTGCGTATGGACGGTTGTTTGGATCTGTGTGGGCCGGTGTTCGGAGACTGTTCCAAACAATGCTAGGAGAGGTGTGGCAAGCGACGGAACGACGGCGAGGCAGGGGCCCGTGGCCCCGTACCGGACGGCAGGTGAGTTCGAGTACCTGTTTCCGGCCATCAAGGGCGTGCAGGCCGGACGCGAGTACTACGTCACGATGTGCCCGCTACGCATCATCCCGAGGCTATTCCTGTTCAACGAGGAGGAGCTGCCGCCTGAGATGCGCGCTCAGCGCTCGCTGAACAAGAGCCGCGTGCCTGAGATGGCTCGCTACGTGGTCGACAATCCCGACAGTTACATCTTCTCGGCGCTGACCGCGAGCGTGAACGCCGAGGTTCGGTTCGAGTCGTTGGTAGGGGGCAGCGGGGCGGCCGAGCGCGTCGGCATGCTTAGCATTCCGATGTCGGCGACCTTCGTGATCAATGACGGGCAGCACCGCCGAGCGGCGATCCAGCAGGCGCTCGCGGAGAACCCAGCCCTGGCCGACGAGACGATCGCGATCGTCATGTTCATCGATGTTGGTCTCGACCGCTGCCAGCAGATGTTCGCCGACCTCAACCGCTACGCCATCCGTCCCGCGCCTTCAATCGGTGTTCTGTATGACCATCGCGACCCCATGGCCGAGTTGACTCGACAGGTCGTGACCGGGGATCCGTTTTTGCGGGACGCGACCGAGATGGAGCACAGCAGCCTGTCGCTGCGGTCCCGCAAGCTCTTCACGCTGTCGGCTCTTCACTCTGCGAACAACTCCCTGCTTGAGGGCATTAGCGAGGACGACTTCGATCGCAGGGTTGAGTTGGCGACCCACTACTGGCAAGCAGTTGCCGACCAATTCCCCCAGTGGCTGCAAGCCTCGCGTGGCGAGATCACAGCCGGGGGTTTGCGGCAAGACTTCATTCACACCCACAGCATCGTGCTGAACGCCCTTGGAAGGGTCGGCAACGCCCTGCTTCGCAAGAGTGACGACCCGAAGGTCTGGAGCCGCACGCTGAAGAAGTTGCGGTCCATCGACTGGCACCGATCGAACGCGTCGATCTGGGAAGGCCGAGCGACGTCGGGCGGCAACGTAACGAACAGCCGGCGCAACGTAGAGCTGACAACGGCGTACATCAGGAGTGCTGTGGGACTGCCCCTGCCACCAGACGAACAGCGTGCCGAAGACGCCTTAGCTCGAGGAGAGAAGAAGTGACGACCAGCCTGCCGATCCGGCCGCGTTCTGCGTTCGACGACCTGGGCTTTGCGGGGACCATCGACGCCCTTGTTGCGCAGACGCAACAGCTGTATCTCGCGGACGGCGTGCCGTGGGTGGTCGGCTACTCCGGCGGCAAGGACTCGACCGCAACACTGCAGCTCGTGTGGCTGGCGCTCGATGGCTTGACGCCCGAGCAACGCAACAAGCAAGTGCACGTGATCAGCACGGACACGTTGGTGGAGAACCCGGTTGTCGCCGCGTGGGTGACGCACTCGCTCGACGTCATGGCCGAGGCCGCTGAGGAGCAGGGGTTGCCGCTGACCCCCCACCGGTTGACGCCCGCGGTCACGGATACCTTCTGGGTGAACCTCATCGGACGGGGTTACCCGGCGCCGAGGCCCAAGTTCCGGTGGTGCACTGAACGTCTCAAGATCAAGCCGTCCAACTCGTTCATCCGCGAGATGGTGCGGTCCCATGGCGAAGCAATCCTGGTGCTCGGCACGCGCAAGGCAGAGAGCTCAGGTCGCCACGCCCGCATGGCGGCGTTGGAGTCGCGGCGCGTTCGTGACTTGCTGAGCCCGAATGACTCCCTGCCCAACGCCCTCGTCTACTCGCCGGTCGAGAACTGGTCGAACGACGACGTCTGGACCTTCCTGATGCAGTCGAGCAACCCTTGGGGCTACTCCAACAAGGAGCTGCTCACCATGTACCAGGGTGCCTCGGCCGATGGCGAGTGCCCGCTCGTAGTCGACTCCAGCACACCCAGCTGTGGCGACAGCCGTTTCGGCTGTTGGACATGCACGCTGGTCGAGCAGGACAAGTCGATGGCGGCGATGATCCAGAACGACGAGGAGAAGGAGTGGATGCTCCCGCTCCTGGAGCTGCGGAACGCTCTCGACGTGGCCGATGACCGCCACCTGCGAGATTTCCGTCGAATGAATGGTTCGGTCCAGCTCTTCAATGACCGGCCCATCCCCGGCCCGTACACGCAGGCCGCCCGAGAGGACTGGCTGACTCGGCTTCTGGAGGCCCAGGCCTGGATCCGGGAGAACGGGCCAGATTATGTGAGCTCGCTCGACCTGATCACCCTGCCCGAGCTTGAGGAGATCCGCAGGATCTGGGTGGTTGACAAGCATGAGTTCGAGGACAACCTGCCACGCATCTACGAGCGGGCGATCGGTGAGCCCTATCCGGGTGGGAAGCTCGACGAGCACCTTCCACTCGGTGCCGACATGATCGACTCCTTGCGTGAGGTCGCGGGCGAAGACCGGCTGCACTTCGAGCTCGTGCGTGAACTGCTCGATATCGAGCAGCGTCACCGCGCCCAGGTGCGGCGGGCGGGTCTGTTTGAGTCGCTTGAGAAGTCCTTGCGTCGGGGTTTCTACGACGACGAGCAGGACGCCACCGTTCGCGCACAGCTGCGAAAGGCGGCACTCGACCGCGTACCGGAGGATACCGAGGCGGTTGAACCCGATCCACTCGATGTGGCCGACGGTTACGTCCGCGCAGTCACGGAGCCCTCCGCATGATCCTTAAGGAGCTGGTGCTCCACAACGTCGGCACCTTCGCCGGACGCCGATCGATCAACCTGACTCCGAAGTCGCCCAACAAGCCGATCGTTCTCATTGGCGGCCTCAACGGGGCGGGGAAGACAACGATCCTGGAGTCCATCCAGCTGGCGCTGTACGGATCTCTGTCGACCAACTCTGGTCGGCGATCAGGAAGTTACGAGAACTATCTGCGCGGACTCATCCACCGCGGTGTGCCGGCGAGCGAGGGCGCGGCGATCGAGTTGACGTTCACTGCACACCAGGAGGGTGCCGAGCACACCTACTGGGTGCGCCGAAGCTGGAAGAGCACCGGATCGTCGATCCGCGAGATCCTGCTGGTATCGGTGGACGGCAAGCACAACCCGTCGCTCACGTCGACGTGGAGCGAGCACATCGAGACCTTCCTTCCTCGTGGCATCGCGGGCTTGTTCTTCTTCGATGGCGAGCAGATCGAGGCCTTGGCTGATCTTGACCGCTCTCGCCAGGTACTGGGATCGGCTCTCGCCGCCCTCCTCGGCCTTGACTTGGTCGAGCGCCTTTCGACCGACCTCGCGGTGCTCAAGCGACGCCACCGAGGTGAGCAAGTGCCTGAAGAGCTTCGCCAGAGCGTGGAGGAGAAGAAGCAGCGCGCCACGGCTTCCCGTCAGGCGGAGGAGACTGCGCGCGAGCTTGTGGCTGCCCGCCTGAGCGAGCTCGAGCGCTGCCATAAGCTGTTCCACGAGGCCACTGAGGCATATAGGGCGGCCGGAGGGGATTTGCTGGAGAGGCGTGAGGCCTCGGAGACCACGGCCGCGATGGCGCGGGCAGGTCTCGCCAGGGCGGAGGATGAGATCCGTCATGAGCTGGCGGAGCTGACGCCGCTACTTCAGGTTCCGGATCTCCTCGCTCAGCTGGCTGCTCAGGTGCGGCGTGAGTCAGAGGCGAAGCGGGACACGCTGCTCGTTGAGGCGTTCTCCACGCGGGACGAGGCACTGCTTGAGAAGCTCGCGGAAGCCAAGGTCACCGCGAAGGCGCGCGCTGCAATCGAGGCGTTTCTTGCCAGCGACCGGGACGTACGTCGGTCGTCCGCAGAGATCGAGGTGATCGTCGGCTATGACGATCAAGTCGGTTTGGAGGGTCTGATCGCCTCGGCGCTCCCGGAAGCCCGGAAACGGCTGGCGTCGGCCGTGGATCGACGCACAAACTTCAGGGGAGAGTTGGACCAGGCAGAGCGTGTGCTCGCGGCAATCCCGGATCCTGAGGCTCTGGCACCTCTTGATCAGGCACGAGAAGCAAGTCGTGAGGCGCTACACCGGGCGGAGGCTGCCCATGCAGTTGCGACGGAGCTCCTCGCATCTGCCGGCGCCGATCGCGCCAAGGCTGCGGACGCATACGAGGCGGCGCTCAACAAGGCCGCACATGCCAATCTTGCCGCCGACGACGATCGGCGTCTCGTCGAGCACGTCGATCGCGTCCGCCAAACGCTGGACAGCCTCCGGGTGGCAGCGACTAAGCGGCACCTGGAGCGCATCTCGCAGCTCGTACTTGAGGCGCTTGGGGTGCTGCTCCGTAAGCGCCAGCTGATCACCGACGTACGCATCGACCCCGAGACGTACACAGTCTCGCTGACCGGCGTGGACGGCCGACCGCTCCCGGCCAAGGATCTCTCGGCAGGCGAGCGTCAGCTACTCGCAGTGGCGCTTCTCTGGGGTCTGGCTCGTGCAGCGGGCCAGCCGCTGCCGGTCGTGATCGATACGCCCCTCGGACGCCTAGATGGGTCGCACCGCGAGCATCTCCTCCAGCGCTACTTCCCGCTGGCCAGTCACCAAGTGGTGCTGCTCTCGACCGACACGGAGATCGACGAGGACGCCTACGCTCTCATTGCTCCGCGGGTTGGGCGCGCATACCACCTTGAATTCGACCCTGTCACCAACGCCACTGTCGTCGAAGACGGCTACTTCTGGAGCTGAGCATGCCTATTGATCACATCCGCCTCACCCAGCAGGCCCGCGACCAGCTCATTACGCTCAAACGCCGTACAGGCATTCAGCACTGGAACGTGCTCTGCCGGTGGGCGCTGTGCAGGTCACTTGCTGAGCCCGCAAAGCCGCCCGCGATCAAGCTGACCTTCGACAGCAACGTCGAGATGAACTGGCGGACGTTTAGCGGCGAGGTGGGAGACGTGCTGTGGGCCTTGGTCACGCTGCGTGCCCACAACGATGGCCTGCCTGTTGATGAGGAGACCCTCGCGCAGCAGTTCCGCCTCCATCTTCACCGGGGCATTGGGTATCTCGTCGGCGACCCCCGGGTGATCGATGTCGCTGGTCTTGCCAGCGTCGGACTGAGTGAGCCGCCTGCGGCATGACCATGGGGGCCGTTGCCCGTCACAAGACGGCACTGAGCAGGTCGGCGCTTTCACGACCGATGACGCTCGCCATTGCCGATGGCCTGGTGCCTGTTGGGGCCTCGGTCTTTGACTATGGATGCGGGAAGGGCGACGACCTTCGCAATCTTCGGACGCTGGGCTATGCCGTCGCGGGCTGGGATCCCGCGCACCGGCCCGACGCCGAGCGCACGCCCGCCGAGCTCGTCAATCTCGGCTATGTCCTCAACGTCATCGAGAGTCCGGCTGAGCGCGCAGCCACTCTACGTGCGGCATGGGCCTTGGCACGGCAGATGCTGGTGGTCTCGGCGCGGATGACCTGGGATGCCCGTGACCTCGTCGGCCGCCCGATGGGGGATGGCCTGTTGACGCGAACCGGGACCTTCCAGAAGTTCTATGAGCACACCGAGCTGGCGAGCTTGATCGAGCAAACTCTTGGAGTCAAACCCCACGCGGCTGCTCCCGGAGTCTTCTATCTCTTCCGAGATGAGGCAGTGGCTCAGCGTTTCGTGGCGTCGCGCGTGTACTCCTACCGGCCACGCGTGACCATCGACCCTCACGCCCAGTACGAGTCGAACGAGCAAGTATTGGCGCCGCTACTGGAGTTCATGCAGACGCATGCTCGGCCGCCCAAGCAGGGTGAGCTGTCAATAGAGGAGTGGGCCGGGATTGAGGCGGCCCTCGGCAGTCTGGGTCGCGCCCAGCGGCTCATCCGCAGGGTCACCGAGGATGAGTATTGGGACAAGGTCAGCGCCCAGCGCCGGGCCGAACTCCTGATCTACGTGGCCCTGTCTCGGTTCGGTCGACGGCCCCGCTTCTCGCAGCTTGACCCCACCCTGGCGACCGACCTTCGCTCCTTGTTCGGTACGTATCAGGAGGCATGCCTGGAGGCGGATCGCCTTCTGCTTGCCTGCGGCGATCAGGCGATGCTCTATGTGAATGCGCGCAGCTCGCGGATCGGCAAACAGACACCCAGCGCGCTCTATGTGCATCGCTCTGCGATGGCCGAGCTTCCGCCGGTGCTCCAGGTATACGAAGGCTGTGCGCGAGTGCTTGCGGGCACAATCCCCAGCGCCAACATGGTCAAGCTATCCGTGACGGAGCCGCAGGTGTCGTACCTGACGTACCCGACATTCGACCGGGACCCACACCCCACGCTGCGCTCTGCCATCACGGTGAACCTTCGAAAGTTGTCGGTCGAATGGCGCGACTACCGCCACTCAGATAACCCGCCGCTCCTGCACCGCAAGGAGGAGTTCCTCGGCGAGGACGATCCGAGGCGGAAGCTGTACTCCCGGCTCACACGCGCCGAGATGAGGGCAGGACTGTACGAGCATCCGGAGCTCATCGGCACCGCGAAGGGTTGGCAGGCAACCCTGGCGAAAGCGGGGGTGTCCCTGCGCGGGCACAGGCTGGTCCGTTCCGGCTGACCGGCTAGATCAGGCCCAAGTCACGCCGCCGAGCAACTCCTCTACCGTCGCCGGCTTGGCACCAGCATCGTCTGCAAGCGTCTCAGTCACGAGATCGAGAACTACCAGATCGACAGGCTGGTGCCTCACGTTGACCTGCTCCTGGATGAATTCGAGACCGCCATTGGCGAACTCCTCGAAGATCCTGACTCGTTCCTCTAGCCGCGGGGCATCCATAATCTCGGGATCGTCGGTGGCGACGTTCGCGGCGATCATGTTGATGAGAGTGTCACTGAATGCCGGTGCGGTGAGGGTCTCGTACCGGATCGGGTCGCCGGTCGACTCGGAGAACGGCGCGCGACGGTCGTGGTGATAGCCAACCGCCGCCGCGAACAGGAGGATGTCGCGGAACGTGGGAAACAGGGCCTCCTTCTGGAGCTCCGCCATCAGCTGGGCGTGCTGCTCGGGCCGTCGAATCCGGATGTCGGAGGGCGCGGTCGTCACTTGATCACCTTCAACTGCGAGTAGTCGGCGTCGCTGGGTCGAATGTAGGGGTACTTCATGCCCTCAAGTTCGATGTCGTCGGAAGCGTTACCGCTTGCGGTCGTGTGCGTCTCGATCACGCCGAGGTTGCTGACGTGCGGCAAGAGCTCCGTCACCACCTTGCCGAGGCCCTGGCTCTTGCTCACCAGGACAACCAGTTGGGGCGCCATTCTCGCCAAGGCCCGTGAGACGGCTTCCTGGTAGTCCTGATCCAGCGACCCGAAGGCGGCATCCATCACGATGGGATACGTGCCCGCGTCCGGTGCGCTTTCGCCCTCCGCGCGGCGTCCGGACCGGATCTCTCGCGCCAGCTTAGATACGGCGGCGACAAAGCTCAGGCTCAAGATCTGGTTCTCGCCCGTCGACTTGGGCACTGGCAGCTGAACACCGTTGACGTCCTTGTACAGCGTCAGCTCGAAGCCCTCGCTCAGATGAGGCACGTGGTTCTGGTGTGTGATGTCGGCGAACACGCGCTTGAGCTCCGCGTCGAGGCGCTTGCGCATGTCCTCTTCCCGGATGCGAAGGATCTCCTCCAAAGCGCGCCTGACCTTCTGCACGAGGTCAGACCGAGAGCGCGCCTTCGCCGCGATCTGGTCGTCCACCTGGGCACGCCCACGATCCTTGTTCTTCTGCTCGAGCTCCCTCACGGTGGTGTCAAGCTCAGTCTTCAGGGCACCGATTCTCTGGTCCTTCACTCGGATGCGGGCATCGAGATCCAGGTGCTTGCTCTCCAAGGCCTGGACGTCCTCCATGCGGCTATCGCGGAGCTTGCCGTCGAGTTCGGACTTCCGCTCCTCAAGGCGCGTCACTCGGTCCCGCGCGTCACCGATCCGTTTCACCAGCCCAGCCAATTCGTCGCGCAACTGGTCGCGCGCCGCGCTGAGCGGCTGGATCTGACCGCTGACCTGCTGCCACGCGGTCTCCACGGCCTGCAGGCCGGCCCGCTGTCGCCATTCCTTGACCTGATTCCAAGCATGGTTGTGTTCGGTGAGAGCGGTACCGCAAATGCACGTTCCCTCGTCGAGCAGCTGGTCGACGAACTCACGCTTCAACGGCGCGGGCAGCGCGCCGCGGCGGTAGAGGCCGTCGGCCATGACCTTGGTCTTCTCGCCCAGGCCGTCTGTGAACGCGAGGAATCCTCGCGAGGCCGCTACAGCCTTGCGCTCAGCGATCGCGGCCTCACGGGCTGCACGTGCTTCGGCCAGCTCCTTCGTTACGGTGTCCCGCTCCTGCTGGATCGGTGCCGCCGCTTCGTGCTGCCGCAGCAGATTTCGGACACTCTCGCGCTCCTCGTCCAAGGTCGCGAGCTGTCCCTCTTGGAGCGCGAGTTCTTCCTTGAGTTTGGCTTCCTTGTCCTGAAGTGCATCGATCGCCTCCTGGATCTGCGCCAAGCCGACGCCCTTGTTCTTGGTCAGCTCGCTGGTGATGCGGCGATCGACCTTCGGCAGATGCGCAATCGCTCGCTCCACCTGCTCCAGGTCCAGAAGGACCTTGATGTCCTTCTGGACCTCGGCGTAAGCACCCTTCTTCACAAGGTTCTCAATGCGCTCGCCGTTGAAGAAGAAGAAGCGACTGACTCCACGAGGAAGGATGCTGAGGACTGTCTCCTGGGGCGCTCCGACCACCTCGGAAGATCCGTCCGGGCGCGTCACCCACAGCTGGATTTCGGGCGAGGGGACGCCCTGATGGTCCGACTCCTTGCGCAGACTGGCTGATCGCACGAGCCGGTAGTTGAGACCCTCGTGGTCGAACCGAACCTCCACGGCGACCGTGGCTGAGTCGCCGATCGCCAGTTCCCGCCAGACCACATCAGTGACCATGCGGTCTTGCTCCTCGACGTCTTCGCTCATCGCGCCATAGAGGCACCAAGTGAACGCGTTCAGAAAGGTCGTCTTCCCAGCCCCGTTCGCACCAAAGAGGAGCGATACCGGACGGCGGGTGTCGGAGGTGAGGTCGAACGTCTGAGTTCCCTTGAACTGACGAAAGTTCGTCAAAGTGATCGACTGAAGCTTCACGGGAGGATCTCCTTGACCGCGGCCAGCAGGTCATCCGTGGCGTCATAGGCGGTCAGGTGCAACTTCGCACGCTCTACCTCCAGCACGCGCTTGAGCAGCATCCGCTCCTCGTCGCTCAGTTCGCTCAGCACGTCGCGTTCGGTGCGCTCGTTGCTCACTGTCGAAGCTCCCTCAGTCGTTTCGTTCATGCCATCACATGTCCATCAGTTGGTAGCGCTCCTTGAGGGGCCGCAGCACCTCGAGCGTTTCCTCGTAGTTTTCTGAAAGCTTTCCGAACTCATTCGCTCGCTGGAGCTCGCGAACAAGTAGGGACCGCTCAACGGAGAAGTTGATCGGAACGTCCCCGGGCGGCACGGCGAGGTAGTCGTAGATGATTGCGCGCTCCTTGCCCGGCGCTCTCCGCAACAGCCGCCCCCGGCGCTGGATGAATTGGCGCGGGTTCGAGCTGCTCGCGAGCAGATAGCCGACTCGGGCGTCGGGGATGTCGACGCCTTCGTCGAGGCACCGCATCGCGACCAGCACCTGGAGGTCGACGCCGGTGTCGAAGCGCTTGAGCAGGTGCTTCCGCTCCGGGCGCGGAGTGTCTGACACGTAAGAGTGGGCGGCGAGACGCAGGTCGTTCCCGACGAGTTGCATGACCTCTCGCAACTGCACAGGGCCCTCGGATTCGCCGGGAGCGACAGGACGCCTGCCCTCGCCGCAGTAGACCAACTGGTATCCAGATTCCCGGTGCGAGACCATGTCGGCCTCAAGCGCCGCCAACTTACCGGCGGCGTGGCCGAGAACCTTAGAGCGCTGCAGGAGTAAGAACCCGAGCGGCGAATTGGGGTCTGACGTGGCCAGATCCTCGCCCGCAGCGATCCGCGCCCCGATCTGGGCAGTTAGATCCGCGTAGAGTTCGGACTCGTTCGAGTCGAGCTCAACCAGCCGCGGGTAGTAGAGGTAGCGCGTGAGCGCTCCCATCTCGATTGCCGCCGACATTTCGAGCTCGAACACGATCTTGTCGAAGTAGTCGATGAGGGCGTCAGTGCCCTCATCGTCGAACCAGCGCTCAGGCGTCGCGGAAAGCGCGAGCCGGTACGTCGCATTGCCAGGAAGCAGCGGCCGGTATGCCGCTGAGCCGAGGTTGTGGGCTTCATCAGCGATGACCATTAGGGGCTGGGTCACGCGTGACAGCAACGACTGGAACCTGGCGCCGGCGAACGAAGCGTACGTCGCCACCAAGGCGACGACGGGGCGCTGCCCGAGGCGTGCTTCTGACAGTTGTTCCTCCACAAGCGGAAGCCATCGCTCGCTAGATTCGTAGACGGCGATGGGGCGGATTCCGAAGTCCTCGACCTCGGAGATCCACTGATCGACCAGGTGCTGGAGAGGAGCCAGGATCAAGACCACAAGGGGCTGTTCCTGCTGGCGAAGGGCGTTTCCGAGCTGGGTGGCCGCGAGCATCGCCGTCTTCGTCTTGCCAGTGCCAGTCGCCATCTTGAAGAGGCCTTGGCCGCGATTCCGGAGCCATGCCTCGACCGCTTCCTTTTGGTAGTCGCGCGGCTCGAGCCACGACGGAACCGTGAGACGAGCTTGGCGATTGGACGGTGCTACGACGGGGATGAGGGCATCGTCCGTGCCTGGTATAGGACTGGGGTTGCGGTCTGTGGCGAGTCGCACCAACCGTTCCCGTGCGACCTCCGGGAAGCGAATGACGCTCAGATTGGGTGTCTTGTCTGCCCAGAGCTTCTGGAAGTCGGCCTCGATGTCGAGCGCCCGCGCGCCGTCGCCCGCTTCCCAGCCGCGGTAAACGTCGATGGACTCGAAGTTCGCCTGCAGGCCGCCGTATGTCTCGTTGCTACTACCCGTGAAGGCCACGAGGTCCCCGAACTCGTCCCGAAAGACGCCGATCTTCTCGTGGTAGATCCCGACGTGGCCTTCCTTCACGACAAAGGCAAGCTTGATATCGAGCCGGCCCTCTGCGATGAGGCGCCCGAGCACGCCGAGGCCATCGAGCACTGACTCGCGCTCCTCGATCTCGAGGGTGCGGATCGTGGCTCGCTCCATGACCTCGCGTACGTCGTACCCGCGTTCGATGTCGGCAACGTCCTCGTCGTTCAGATGGGGGGACGCCACGAGACGCATCGACCCACCGCGTTTGGCGAAGGCGTCGATGCCGCGGGCGTACAGAGCCAGACTCGTCGAGGTGAAGTAGCCGACGGCGCGGCTATAGCTGTTCGCCGCCTTGAACGAGGGCACGAAGAAGCCAGCAACCACGTCTTGCTCCGGACTCCGGTACCGCCGCCTGAGGTCGAGTGTGCGCAGTCCCCGGGGGCTATCAATCACAGGAGATCCAAGATGTCGTCAACGTCAGCGGTGTGCGCCCGAGCTTCCGGATTGTGACCGGTCTCGAGGTACTCGCGCGCAGCCAGGATCAAGTCCGCCACGTCGTCGTCGCCCCGGGACCGGTACCCGGCAATGAGGCTGGATACCGGAGAGTCCTCCGGAAGCCCGATCGAGCTCGCCAGCGTTCGGCGGGCGGCCTCACGCTCGAACACCGACGCGGCACCGATCAGAGAGAGGGCGTCCGCGAGAGGATTCTGGATCAGTTCTCGTGCCTGCTCGAAGGTGAACGTCCGGTCATCGTGAATCACGAGGAACGCCTCGGTGCCGACGGGGATGTCCTCCTCCATCAAGAAGCGGCGGATGGTGCCGAACGACGGTTGGATCCCGGTCCACGACACAGCCTGGGGTCCGAGCGGCGACGGCAACTGGACTGACTGACCTGCCGGAAGACCCAAGATGGTCGCGACTGCCCTCGGTGCCACTGAACCGCTGCCTCGCAGATGGTCGGTCGTGATCCGCACCCGGTACGCCCAGGCGTCCTTGCGCCGGAACAGCCGGCGCGTGCGTTCTGGGGCGGTGTGGGCGGTGACGTCGCCGGCCAACTGAACGACACCATCCTTGGTCATGAACGGCGCCGCCGCCGCGTACGCAACAACGCTGCTGCTGGTGACGCTAAACCTCGCAGTGATGTACTCCACCAGATCGTCGAGTCGCGCCTTGCCCCCGGCGCGAGCGACCTGCTCGCGGATGACAGACCGAATCCCGCTGTAGGCGTCCAGACCCCACTCCTTGAGTGCCCAGCGATCACGATCGACCCGCTCGAAGCGGTCGTCGATGCCCATGGCGTTGCGGGTGGAGCCTGCCGATCGGTCGTGGACGAACCGATCAACGATCTCCTGAACGCTGAGTGGCGACCCTTCGATGGACAGAATCGCGGCCGCATAGTCACCGACTGATGACGTGCGGGTCAGTGCGAAGTCGCCGTCAACGATGTAGCCACAGTGGGTGAGCCAGGCTCCTGTCAGCGAAGCGAGGCGGTCTGGGTGCGACGACTGAATGAGACTGAGCTCGTCGAGCCGGACGACGCCATACTGGTTGGCGCTTTCCTCGAGCAGTTTCTGAGTGATGAGCTCTGCCTCTGTCATCGTCGGAACTACGCACCAACCATCGACAATCTCGTAGGCATCGTCGAGGCGATCGAGAACGCGCCACGCAGGCTGGCCAACCCGCTCGACGGTTCGACCTAGCGCTGGGATGAGCTCGAGGACGTCCTCTAGCGGCCGAATGGTCCCGATCAGCTCTCGAGCGCTGTCCGCGACCGCTGCGAGCGGCCCGGCTTCAGAGATGAAGCTGAGCATGGCCCCGCGTGCCTTGCCCTCGATCTGGCGGATCCGCTCACGGGTTACGTCGTGCACCTGGCCCAGCTGATCGAGCGTGGCCGGGTCATCGGCGAACAAGCGATGCGCAAGGACCTGGACCGCGCGTGCGTCAAGGAGGCCCAACGCGTCGTCGAACAAGCCGGCGACATCCAACTCGAGTTCGCCCTCGCTAAGGATGTCAGCAGGGCAGAGTGCTTCGATGCGCTCCCGAGCCTTTTTGACCTCGGGGGGAGTCCCGGCCGGGGTCGACACACCGAGGAGCGGCTGGCCGGGCAGTCCGACGGTTCCGTACCAGCCAGCGACTGTGTTGAGATCGTCCACGAGCGCGGACAGCCAATCAGGCATCCGGACCGTGTCGAAGGAGAACGACGTTCCCGGGGGCGGTTCGTACTCGTGTTGCGACACTGGCGGGGTAGCAGCGGACGTCGATGCGTCCGCAAGGCGCTGCAGGATCGCGGCGACCGTGCCGACGCCGACCTGACGCCAACCGAGCACCTCGTCGAGGGTCAGCGCCATCAGTTCGCCCGACGTCCGGCACTCGAATCGCCCCAGAGCGTTGATGGCGCGGGCGGGCAGGTCAGTCGCGAGCAGGTCCAGGTTGGGGGAGAGGCCCGGGAAGATCTGCCCGATGGGCCACTGCGTGAGCCGCTCCATCGCGAGCTCAGAGATCTGCGCTAGGTATGACTGGCGGCTCGCGAAGTCGGTGTCGTCGATCGGGCGGTCGCGCCACGTTGCGCCTGTGACGCCCGCTGCGCCGGACAGCCAGGGGAACGCGTCTGCCCACGTGCGCGGGCGGACGTCATCGAACGCGAAGTCGAAGTCGAAGTCGTCGGTCACCGTTTCTCTCTCCCTGTGAGGCCAGGGCAGTTCTAACCGAGACCTCCGACAATATTGCCAAGCGTGTGACGACCGCGGGGCGATTCACTCGAACTGGGTGCCAGCCTTGCCTGGCCCTGCGGCACTCACGCGGTGGCGGCTTGAGTCTCGACGGGAGCGGGCTAGGCTAGGCGCTCGGCTTGTCGGGCTGGTGGCCGGGGCCGGCCCCAAGCCACATGGTCAAGCGCAACCCCCACGTAGGGTGGTGGAAGTGCGTTTCGTGGCACCCGCTTCGTTCACGGAACCAGAATCTTGCAGGCTCTGACAACGAGCTCAGCCTCGCGAGCCTCGAGTTGTTTCAACGTCCACGAGGGCTTCGTTGCTAGTTCCTGGTTCAGCCCGACCTTACTGGCCGCGTACAGCGGGATCTTGTCCTTGAACGGCTCGTTGCTTGCCCCGGAGTTCTCCTCCGGATCCCAATAGGACAGGTTTCCCAGGCGATGGAGGTGGCCGGCGAACTGCTTGCGGGGTGGGTTGGCGTGCTCTGGCTCGATGTGCTCGATCGACACTTGAGTCATGTCAGTGATCGCAATCTTGGATGGCTTGGGGGCGCCAGAACCGCCGGCCTTGAGCCAAGCCTGATGGTCCTCAATCGTCACTAGCAGTAGGCGCATGTTGGTCCGCGCTGCGCTCCCCGCGTCGTAGCGGACCTGGTCACGGATGACGTTCTCGAGGATCTGATCGCCAGCTCTCTTGTCGATCTGCGTCTGGAGCGCCTTTCGCAACTTCTTGAAGTCTGGTCCAGGCGCGGTCTTCTTCGCCGCTGCGGACTTCGCTACGCCTGCGGGTTTGGGCGCGGATTTCGTTCCCCCTCGCAGGTCCTTGCACTCCGCGTAGTAGGCCGCCTGCGCCGGACCGACGTGTGCGCCGCACAGGTTCTTGTACCGGAACGCGAAGACCTCCAACATTCGGACTAGCTCCGCATACTGCTTCTCGTCAGACACCTGCCTGGCAGCCAAGAGCAGGGGCATAGCCAGCCGGTGCTGCAGCAGGCGTACTAGCACGTTGAGGCGGTCACGGTCCCAATTCGTGACCGCGGGGTGCGCTTCGGTAGTCGCGTAGGGCCACTGTCCCTGCGAGATCGCCAGGAACGTCGCGAGTTCTGTGGCCATCGACCGGAGTGCCTTGAGTTGCTCCGGCGCGGTGGCCGAGTCCGGAAAAAGGAGCTCCTTCATCCTGTCGAAGAGGTCGTCCTTCGTCCGCCGACCGGTCATCGACGTGTAGTAGGTGACGAGGAAGTCATCGACCGCTTCCGCGCCGCCTTCAAGGATGTCGTCCCAGATTGCGGCGGCCTTCTCCTGGCTGGGACCGTGAGCTTCGAGACGTTCGAGGCTGTGGCTGCGGAGTAGATCCGCTACGCGGAGGCGAGCGCCACGGTCGTTCAGCACGGCAAACAATCGGTATCCGCTTGCTCGGCTATCTCCAACGATGTGAATGACGAACGAATCCTGCAGGACGGCATCCCGCACTGCCTCCAGATGTTGGAAGGCATCCGGGAGGGAGCCAGAGGTACCGTCGTCGATCAGATCCCGCTTTAGCGATGCCACGGCGGACATGAGTCGCTGGTGGCTAACTCGAGTGCTGGGTCCCACCGGAGTTCCAGCGAGCAGGTCCTGGAACACCTGATCGTCGGCTCGATTCAGACGGAGCCGGGGTGCCGCATCCTTCGTCCCGTTTGCTGTGTCGTAGCGGATGTAGTACAGGTGATCGTCGTGAATCTGCTCGGCTAGGACGGCAAATTTCAGTGCTTCCTGCGGCAGGCCGGACTCCTCCGCATTTGTTGCGAGTTCTCGTGCTCGAAGGGCGACTTGGGCAAGAAGGAGGAGAAAGGTGGCCAGTCGTTGCTGACCGTCGACAACCTCGTACCGATGCCCGCCCGTCTCCATGGCGTCGGGAACACTGATCGCGACCATCCCGCCGTAGAAGTGCCCTCGAGTTCCGGAGCCGGCGGCCACCAGCGCAGTTACGTCCTCGATGAGGTCTTCGACCTGTTCGTCTTCCCAGGCGTATCCGCGCTGGTAACGCGGGACGTACGCGGGGTAGCGCTGCGACAGCAGGACGCCCAACGGCAGACTTGTTGGCTTAACGCTGTCGGCCGTCATAACGGGTGTACTGGAGCTCAAGGTTCCCCCGGGCATGTAGATCGGACTGAGGTGTTAGCTCGTCGGCGGGCCATCCCGAACGTTAGCCGTTGCGGGGCGCCAGCACTCCGATCTCGAAGGAGTCCGAGCGTGTGGCTCCCGGCAGTCCAGGAGCTCGCCGAATCTGAGGCGTAGGACACCTCCCAGCGGCGGTACTGCCAACGTAACAGGGTCGGGCCATCGGCGAACGTCGGTGGGGAAACCTATCGTGGGAGGGTGACCCAGCCCCCAAACCCTTGTCCGATCTGTGGCGAGCGGGCGCAGCTCACGTTTGAGGACGTCATCCCGACGTGGTTGCGGAAGGAATCCTTAAAGGCGTGGCAAGGGGATGGGCCGCTGCCCGCACGGGTCAAGGTGAGGATCTGCCGGGGGTGCAACGAGTCGCTGGGCCGGAAGTTTGAATCGCCTCTGGCACCGATTCTTAAGCGGTTCGTCTCCGGCGCTCCAGTTGTGCTTGACGGTGCAACGCAGGTCTCGATTGGCGCATGGATCGCGAAGACCAGCGTGCTCGGGCTGCTCATGCGCGAACAGGCGGGTTCGGAGATCGGGCGGACCGCGGCCGTCGAACTGCTTCGACGGCTGATGTGCACTGGTGCGCTGTGCACTGGTGCGCTGTGCTTCCCCGCTTCTGTCCGCCTCTTCCACGTCTCGCCTACCGACGATAGTGATGCGGCACTTCGGCGAGTAGTTCCTGGTGGAGTGCCGCCCTATCCAGTTGGCGTGTACGCGGTGTCGACCTTCGGAAGGTTCGGGTACGAATTCTTCAGCTCGACTGCAGAATTGATTGCACGCTATGCGCAGGTGACGCGGACACATGCCCGGTCCGTGACGATCTCTCCGGTGCCGGGAGATCAGGTTGTGTGGCCGCCTCGCCACATGACTGCTCAGGCCGACCTGCTCGCGCTGCGATCGGCCTACAGCGATCGCCGCGATCCTGGGCTGGCCCCCACGTCGTCCCGCGGTGGCTGAACCGGATTCACGACGGTGACCGCAAGCAACTGGGGTTCGAACGATCGAGGGGCGTGGGGTGCACTGGGTACGCACAACAACGAGAAACGGCGCCTGACGCTGGAAGACGTTGAAAGACGTTTTCGCAGGTCAGGCGCCGTTTCAGGCATCTAGCTGCAGGTCATTGAGACCCCGGAATCAGATGTCGTAATACAGATCGAGCTGACGCCAGTGGGGCCACGCTGCCCAAGATCAATCTGTGTCGGCGACGCGGCCAAGGGCCGGGACTGGCGCGCTCGCTCCAACGGTCGGCGATGCGCCGTCCGGTTTCGGAGCGGGCCGCGCCCAAGACGTGCTGGATCGCGGATCGCATCGGCGCGGCGCGCAGATCGGCGGTGTTTGGCGGACGGGCCGGTCTGTAAGCCGGAGGCGGAAGGTCAGACGCCACCAAGAACTCCGTCGAAGGCGGCACGACACGGAGCTGACCGCGTACCTAGTAGGTGAGGAAGAGTCGGCGTAGTACGTCGGTGCCTCTTCGTCCAAGGGAGTGGTTTCGCCGCGGGTGACGATCTCACGGCACCGACGTTCACCAAGGTGGCCGGAGATAACTGGTTGTCGGTGTCGTCGAATGGCGTCCTGACCGGCACGGTCCCGACGCGCCGAGTGTGGGACCGTACGGACGTATCCGGGTCCGCCAGCGATGGCACCATGTCGCGAATGCCGCGCACCACGTGGGCCAGTGTGGCGAAGGCTGTCTGGTTCACCAATGGTCCGGGGTGTCAGGCGGCGGTGAGGATCAGCGAGTCGCCCCAGGGTGTTGCCCACTGTAGGGCAGTAGCCCGTTCGATCTGGCGCCGGCCCGCCTGGCCGCGCAGTTGCCTGACCATCTCCACGAGATGGCCGTAGCCGGTGTAGTCGCCCTCGCCGAGCATCCCGCCGTTGGTGTTGACCGGGGTCGCAGGTTCGGGAGAGAAGCTTTGTGTACGGAGCCACTCCGGTGCTTCGCCCTCCCCGCAGAAGCCGAAGCGCTCCAACACCATCCACACATTGGAGGAGAAGGAGTCGTAGACGTAAAGGCCGTCTATCGCCGAGCGGTCGAGGTCGGCCATCGCGTAGACGGCTTGCGGTTCGGCCCGATAGGGGCCGTCATAGCTGTAGCCGATACCAAGGCCAGGGCGGGAGAACATCACGAAGTCGTCGCGACTTGATTGGATCCCTTGAAAGCCTGATATCCACACGACTGGCTGCCGCAGGTCACGTGCACGCTCTTCGGTCGTGACGATCAGGCAGGTTGACCCCTCGCTTAGCAGGGCGAAGTCAGGTCGACGGAACGGAGCGACGATCGTCGGCTCGTTGAAGTAGGAGTCGCGGGAAAGTGCCTTGCCCCGCAGCGTCGCCATTGGATTCAGTTGAGCGTATCGACGGTAGGCAGTGCTGATCTCGGCCAGGTCATCCTCTTGTACCCCGTACTTGTCCATGTAGCGTCGGGCGACCAACGCCGTGGCGACACCGGGGGTATCGATTCCATGCACTGTCCACTCACCGTGCCCGCCGCCGGAGTCCCGCAGTCCCTCTCGAACCGGTGAGCCTCCGAGCCCCTCAAGATGACGCGCGTATCCCCGGCGCGTGACGACCGTGTTCGCGACCGCCACGACGTCTGCTGCTCCGGTTGTCACGGCGAAGGCGGCATGGGCTAGGAGACCGGTCGCCCACCTGCCGTGCGCCCATGCCTGCTCGACGTAGCGTAGTCGTAGACCCGTTGCGACGACGAACTCCTCGTAGTCGATGCCAGTGGGGGAGCCGTGTGCTGTCGCGAAGCCATCGACATCGGACTTCTCGAGGCCGGCGTCGACCAGCGCGGATACTAGTGCCTCGGTTTGCAGAGTGATCGGACTCTTGCCGAGGTCGAACCCAAACTCGTCGCTGGTGCCGATGCCCACCAGGCATGCGCGAGCACCGTTGATCGTCATCATGAGCCCTCCTGTGATGAGGTACACACCCTCGCATGTGCCGATGGAACGACAACCTCGATATCCTACAAAATATTAAGAATGTCCCGGGGTCAAGCGCGTGCGTCCCATCCGGCCTAGAATCGCCGGAACCGCTGAACCATTGCGCGAGCGCTGTGGGCCGCGACCGATGGCGGTGCCGCCGGGTGTCGTTTCAAGCAGAGGGGGTACCAGGTTGCGGTCATCTCAGCACAGAAGCGAACTAGCTCCTCCATCGCAACTGATCCACGACGGGCAAGGCCTTCGTCGCAGCCCCCAGTTGGGCGAGCAGGCCGCAGCGTTCATCCGCGGAATGATCATGTCGGGCCGCCTCCGCGGCGGCGAGTTCGTTCGCCTCGAGCGGATGGTCGAAGAGCTGGGGATCAGCGCGACTCCCGTCCGCGAAGCGCTACTCGCATTGCGCGGGGAGGGTTTCGTGCAGTTGGTGCCGCGCCGAGGGTTCGTCGTGGTCCCGTTGACTCGTGAGGATATACGTGACCTGTTTCTCGTTCAGGCCGATCTCGCGGGCGAGCTTGCTGCCCGCGCCGCCCGCAAGATGACTCCCGCGCTGGTGGAGCAGATCGAACGCCTTCAGCAAGAGCTCGAGGAGGCTGCGCGCGGGGGCGATCCCGAGGCGATCGAGGTCGCAAACCATCGCTTCCATCGCGCGATCAATCTGACTGCCGAATCCCCCAAACTCGGTTGGTTCCTGACCATCGCGGTCAGATACGCTCCACGGCACTTCTACGCCTCGATCCACGGCTGGCAGGAGGCATCGGTCGCGGATCACCACGCGATCGTCGACGCGATGCGAAGCAAGAGCGCGTCGAAGGCGCGAACTGCGATGCGCAAGCACGTCCTTCACGCCGGAGAGCTACTCGTCGGCCACCTCGAAGAGACCGGGTTCTGGGCCGAGTAGCACGAAGCACATTCGGCTCCAGCCCGTCTGCTCCCGGTCGGCGGTGCAACACGCCGGCTCCCGTCGCCGCCGCTCGGGCTTCCATCGGCGAGCCGTCGGCAGGTTCATCGGCCCAGATCTCGGATCCGCCGTCAGCACATCCGTCTCGTTGTGACCGCAATGCACAGGGCCCAAGGTCTGGCGCAGGCCCGCACGCTCTGTCGGGGCCTCAGGTGGGTCGCAAGCGCTGGGAGCAGGTCGACGTCCTGCACGGGTCCCGGATACTCGACCATGTCGACGCTCGTGTCTCACGAGATGGCGCCACGATGCGCCCCCGAGGGGTGCCCACAGAGATGAGGCCCGGGTCCGCATCGGGCGCACTGGGAGCCGCCCGGTGCGGGATAGGCGCGCTCGCAGTCACGACCCTCTGATGGGTGGTGGCGCCAGCAACGGTGTCCAACACCGGACGGGGGCACAGGTGCCTGGGTCGTCGTCTCGGGATCGATGCGGCGCACCGGTTGCGAGGGTCCCTAGGAGCCGGGGTGCGCCCGCTCGGTGACATCAGCGGCTTCAGTGTGTACGAAGGCCCGGCGTCGCGGACCGGCTCTGCGATGCCCCGCGCCGTCCTGGACGTTCGCCTCCGGTAACAGGTGAGAAATCTCTCAGCAACACCTTGCGGACCTGCCAACGGCGCTGCTAGAAACACCAGACAACATTTTATATTCAATTCGATGTCAAGGTTTTGGGGAGAGGAGCGGACGGATGAGAGCTGTCGTCATGTCCGAGACCGGCGGGCCGTCCGTTCTCCAGCTGGACGAGGTCGCCGACCCCGAGCCGGGCGAGTTCCAGGTCGTCATTCGGGTGGCAGCCTGCGGCATCTGCGGCCACGACCAGGCCGACCGGATGGGCCTGACCCACATCCCGCTACCAGCGGTCTTGGGGCACGAGGTTGCGGGGGAGGTCGTCGCGGTCGGCGGGAAGGTCCGGCGCTTCGCAGTCGGCGACAGAGTCGCGATCAAACAGTTCTCCACGTGCGGAGCGTGCGCGGCCTGCTTGTCCGGCGACGAGCTGCGGTGCCCGCAGAAGAGCTTCAACTACGGCGGCTACGCCGAGTTCATGGCAGTGGACGAGGCGGCAGTGCTCGGCATACCCGACGACGTGGGATTCGCCGACGCAGCGGTCGTCGCATGCACGATCGGCACCTGCTACCAGGCGCTCACCCGGATCGGCGACGTACGACCCGGGGAGACCGTCGCGGTCACCGGCGCGGGCGGGGGGCTGGGCCTGCACGCGATCCAGGTGGCCCGGTCGCTGGGCGCCATCCCCATCGCGGTCACGAGTTCGCCGACCAAATCGGACGAACTCATCGAGATCGGAGCCGCGCATGTGGTGGTCGGTGGCAAGGACGCGTGGCATGAGCTGCTCGACCTGACCGACGGCCACGGAGTCGACGTGGTGCTCGACAACGTCGGCGCACCCGCGGTGTTCTCTGGCTGCTTTCGCGGGCTTCGGCATTCGGGGCGCTACGTCTTCACCGGACAGGTGACCTCACAGCCCATCAACCTTTATCCGGCGTTCGTCTTCGGCAAGGAAGCCACCATCACCGGATCTGCCTCCACGCTGATGTCTTCATTCATCGCATCGATGGAACTGGTGAAGCAGAAGAAGATCCGCCCGGTGACATCCACCTTCGCGCTGGATGACGTCGTGGGCGCATTCGCCGCCGTCGATGAGCGGGCCGTGACCGGTCGTGCCGTCCTGCTGCCCGGCGGTGCGGCATGACGGACGGGACGGACGAGGGCGTCATCACCGACATCCGCAAGGCGGTGGCCGAACTGTGCTCCCGGTACCCCAACGAGTACTGGCGTCGCATCGACGCCCAGAAGGCCTACCCGGAGGAATTCGTCAGCGCACTCTCCGACGCCGGCTGGCTGGGCATTCTCATTCCCGAGGAGTACGGCGGCGGAGGTCAAGGCATGGCCGAGGCCTCGGCAGTCCTCGAGGAAATCAACTACAGCGGAGGAAACGGTGCCGCCTGCCACGCACAGATGTACACCATGGGCGCACTGGTGAGGCACGGCTCTACCGAGCAGAAGGAGACCTACCTGCCTGCGATCGCCCGCGGAGACCTGCGGATGCAGGCATTCGGAATCACGGAGCCAGACGCAGGATCGAACACCTCACGCATTCGCACCTTCGCGCGCCGGACCGACGGCGGCTGGATGATCAACGGCCACAAGATCTTCACCTCCCGGGTCCAGCACTCCGACCTCATGCTCCTCCTTACTCGCACCACACCAATCGAGGAGGCGGCACGTCCCACCGATGGCCTCAGCCTATTCTTGGTCGACCTGCGCCACGCCGGCGCCACGGTGACTGCGCAGAAGATCGACACCTCGATCAACCACGAGACCAACGAGCTCTTCATCGACAATCTCTTCGTCCCCGAGAGCAATCTCATTGGCATCGAGGGGCAGGGCCTGCGCCACGTGTTCGACGGGATGAACGCTGAGCGCATCCTTCTCTCCGCCGAGTGCATCGGGGATGGCCGCTGGTTCTGTCAACGCGCAGCGGAGTATGCCTCGCACCGGGAGGTCTTCGACCAGCCCATCGGCGCCCACCAGGGTGTCCAGTTCCCGATCGCCCGGGCCTACGCCGCCGTCACCGCCGCAGCCATGGTCCAGGCTGACGCGGCCCGCAAGTTCGACTCCGGCCTCCCCTGCAGCGCGGAGGCGAACATGGCGAAACTGCTCTGCTCGGAGGCGTCCTGGCAGGCGGCGGACGCCGCGATGGACTGCTTCGGCGGATATGCCTTCGCCACTGAGTACGACGTGGAACGGAAGTTCCGCGAGACCCGCCTCTACAAGAACGCTCCGATCAACAACAACCTCGTGCTCGCGTTCATCGGCCACAACGTTCTCAAGATGCCCAAGTCGTACTGACGGAGATGGATGAGATGACGGCCAGATCCCACGACCCGGCGCGGCTGCAGGCTTGGCCGGCCCGATCCACCCACGGCACCGGACCGCTCGCGGGACTGCGGGTGCTCGACCTCACCGCCTACGCAGTCGGACCGTGGGCGGCCTGCAATCTCGCCCAATTGGGTGCTGACGTGATTCACGTCGATCCTCCCTACGGCGACCCGATCCGCGCGGTTCTGCCTCGCAAGCACGGCGAACCCACCACCTACCTGTCCTGCACCTTGGGAAAGCGCAGCATCGTACTCAATCTGAAGGACCCCGGCGATCACGAGATCGCGGTCGAACTAGCTAAGAACGCCGACGTCTTGTTGGAGAACTCCCGGGCCGGCACACTGGACCGCCTCGGTCTGGGCTACGCCGACCTCAAGGACGACAACCCCGGCCTCGTCTATTGCTCCTCCAGTTCCTTCGGCGACACCGGCCCTCTCGCCGCCATGGGAAGCACGGATCCACAGGGCCAGGCATTCAGCGGCTTCGCCTCGTTAAACGGCTCCAACGGGGGAGAGCCTGAGGTACTCCGCTACGTCGCCCTCGTGGATCTCGCGACATCGATGCAGCTGCTCAACGCGGTCCTGCTGGGTCTGGTCGCACGCCGCCGAACCGGCCGAGGAACCCATCTGCGCACCTCGCAACTCGAAGCCGCGTTAAGCCTGCAGATCACCCGGTTCGCCGAGTACTTCTCCACCGGTGTCGCCGCCCAGCCGACCGGAAGCGGAACCTACGCCGTCGTCCCATCCCGCGCCTACAAGTGCGCCGACAACGCATGGGTCAGCATCACTGCACCCACCGATGCCAGTTGGGAGGCCCTGTGTCGCACGCTGGGCAGCCCCGAGACAGCGGCGCTACTCGTCTACAGCAGCAACCAAGCACGGCTTGAGCATCGCGAGGAGATCGACAAGGCCGTCGAGTCGACTATCGCCACCAGACCCGCTGCTTGGTGGACTCAACTACTTCCACGCCAGGGCGTCGCCTGCACCCGCCTGCGGACCCTCGACGAGAAGCCGGAACATCACGACCACATCCGCAGCAACGGGTTCATCCAGCGCGTTCCCCATCCACTCGGCGGTGACCTTGCCGTGGCGGGGCCTGTGTGGCGGTTCGAGCGGACGCCGGTCGCCCTCGGCGACCCGGAGCTTCCCGGAAACCACACCCGTGAGCTCCTGAACCAGATGGGCATAGAGCGATGACCGAATCGACACCCGGCCAGGCGCTCACTGATCTCGTCGTCCTCGACTGCACGCAGGGCATCGCTGGCCCCTACTGCAGCCTGCAGCTCGCCACACTGGGGGCCACGGTGATCAAGCTCGAGCCGCCGACCGGCGACTGGATGCGCCGTGCGGGACCACCCTTCGTCGACGGTGTCGGCGCGGCCGCCTACCAGCTCAACCGCGGCAAGCGGTCGGTCGCCGTCGACCTGGACACACCCCAAGGCGTCCAGATCCTGCGTCGGCTGCTCCGCGGCAGCGACGTCCTCCTCCACGACATGACCGAGTCGGTTGCCGAGTCCCGGGGGCTGACCCCACCGCAGCTGCGGACCATCAACCCGCGGCTCATCGACTGCTCGGTCACGCCGTTCGGGGAGACCGGTCCCTGGGCCGACCTTCCCGCCACCGAGAGCGAGATCCAGTTCACCAGCGGGACCTGGCGCTACCTCGGGGTGTTGGGCGAGCCGCCGGTCCGCGTTGGTGCTGACGTCGCCGGCATCCTGGGCGGCTGTACCGCGCTTCAGGCGATCCTTGCCGCACTCGCCAGCGAGCACGGTCTCGGGCAACACCTGGCCACCTCTGAGCTCGGTGCACTCATGGGCGTGAGCACGGTGATGGTCGCCGCGCTCGACGACCCGGACACCTGGGACGGGTTCCACACCAATGCCGCCACCTATCCGCCCGATCGCGGTATCCGCACCGCAGACGGCCGCATCTACTACGGACAGCCGCTGAGGTCTGAACAGGCCTGGGTCGACTTCTGTCGTGAGATCGGCGCCGAGGCGCTCCTGCGCGACCCACGGTTCGCCACCCGCGAGATGCGGATGCCCAACCAGGCGCTTCTGCGGCGCGAGCTCGAGCCCTACTTCGAGCGCTTCAGCACCGAGGACCTGGTGGAGAAGGTCGTCCGTAGCGACGGCATTGCCGTGCCGATACAGGACCAACACGAGGTCATCCACCATCCCCAACTCGCCGCGCTAGGAGCGGTACGAGACGCGGACGGCATGAGCGTGCAGTCGCCGCCGTGGCGGGATGGAGACGACCAGATTCGGCCCATCACAGCGCCCGCCCCAGGCATCGGAGTAGACACCCACGACGTCCTGACCGAGTTCGGGTTCCTGCCCGACGAGCTGGGTCAGCTGGCCAGCACCGGGGCGATTCCCGGCGCCGAAGCCCACCACCAAGGAGGCACCACATGACCATCGGCGCGCAACTGCGCGGCACGACCGCCGTCGTCGGGGTTGGCAACACTGTCTACCAGCCCTACCCCGGCCACAGCGCCGACGACCTCGGCGGAATGGCGCTGCTCGAAGCCCTCACCGATGCCGGCCTGACCAGCAACGACATCGACGGCCTGATCGTGAACCGGGTGAGCTCCTATGAAGCGATCGCCGCCACCTACGGGATCCAGCCGGCCTGGGTAGCGCAATTACCCACGCAGGGCCGGATGTCCGGTGCCTCCATTCAGCTCGCTGCACTCGCACTCAACGCCGGTCTGTGCCGACGCGTCGCCCTCGTCTACGGCAATAACGGACGGACCGCCGGCGCCACCTACGGAGCCTCGGGGGAGGGCTACGGCACCTCCCCGGGCCTGTCGATCCCGTACGGCTTCGTGTCTCCTGGCGCCTTCTACGCCCTCATGTTCCGGCGCTACATGCACCTGTACGGCGCCACATCGGAGCAGCTGGCCACCGTATCGATGACCTTCCGACGCCACGCCGAACTCAACGACAACGCGGTCATGCGCAAGCCGTTCGGCCTTGACGAATATCTCACCAGCCGATGGATCGTCGAACCGCTGCACCTGCTCGACTACTGCCTCATCAACGACGGCGGAGTCGCTCTGATCATGACCCGGGCGGACGAGGCCGCCGACTACCCCCACCCCCCGGCCTACGTCCTCGGCTTCGGTCAGCACGGCCAGTTCATCGACTCCGAGTACCCGCCGCACGACTTCTGGCGCGAGGCCACCCGCGAGGTGGGTACGCGCAGCTACGCGATGGCCGGGATCACCCGCGACGATGTCGACGCCCTGATGATCTACGACAACTTCAGCCCCAACGTCCTGTTCGCCCTCGAGGGACTTGGCTACTGCGGGGAGGGCGAGGCCGCCGATTGGATCCAGGGCGGCCGCATCGCGCTGGGTGGCCAGTTACCGATCAACACCTCCGGAGGTCACCTCTCGGAGAGCTACATGCAGGGCTGGGCGCTGAACGTCGAGGCTGTGCGCCAGCTACGCGGCAAGTGCGGCGACCGACAGGTCGCCGACGCCCACATCGTGCAGTACGTGTGCACCTCACCGATGGTCTCCTCGGTGATTTACGGACAGGAGCGCTGAGGCCATGCACGAGCAGCAGACGGTCACTCTTCCCATCGCCACCGCCGTCGACACCCACTACGACGGCCTGGCTCAGGACCAGCTCCTCATCACCCGCTGCGGCGCCTGCGGGCGGTTCCAGTTCCCACCGCGAGCGGTCTGCTACGGCTGCTCCCGAAGCGGCACCCTGGAGTGGGTTCCTGCCGCAGGGACCGGCGAAGTGTGGTCCTACGTCACCTTCCACAAGGCGTACTTCCCGCCCGAGGTACGCCAGGTGCCCTACACCGTCGCGGTCGTCCAACTCGACGAAGGACCACGGCTCATCACCAACCTCGTCGACACCCCCGACACCGACATCTCCATCGGAGCCAGAGTCACTGCCCGCTTCATCCACGAGGCTGACCAACATCTCGTCGTCTTCGCTCCCGCCGCCGACGCCGCGGCGGCAGACCCCGCAGAAACCCGAACAAACTAGGAGGCGGCCATGCGTCGCAGAGAGTTCCTGGGCCTCGCCGGAGCGGCGGTGGCCTCCACCCTGGCTGGGAGCCTGACCAGCTGCGGGTCAGCCGGATCCGCGGGCTCGGGACCAATCAAGATCGGCCTGGTTGTCCACAAGACCGGCCCCTACGCCGACACCGGACGCATGATGAGCATGGGCGCCAAGCTCGCGGTCGACGCCATCAACTCAGCAGGCGGCATCAAGTCCCTAGGCGGCAACAAGATCCAGCTGGTCGAGGAGGACGCCGGCGCCACCGTAGAGTCCGCCATCAGCGCCATGAATCGGGCTCTAAGTCAGGGCATCATCGCTGGCGTCGGGACCGGGATCTCCTCGGCCACCATCGCCATCACCGAGCTCGCCGAGCGCCGCAAGATCACCTGGACAGACGTGGCGTTCGCTGACGAGCTCACCGACCGAGGGTTCAAGTACACCTTCGCCACGAGTCCGAAGACCTCGGAGTTCACCAACCTCTTCAGTGAAGCCATCGACACGCTGGCACAAACCGCCCACGTGGACGTGACGCGGATCGGCATCATCGCCGGCATCAACGATGTGGCAGTCCAGGCTGCCAAGGAGATCAAGAGCACCTACGCCGACAAGTACGGCTGGTCAGTCGTCCTGGACGAGACCGTCCCCGAGGGGAGCCTCAAGGACGCAGCGCCACTGGTCAGCAAGATCGCCAGCTCCCAGCCGCAACTGCTGTTCGTCGGTCCTGCGATCAGCGACATCGCCCTGATCTCCAAGGGCCAGGTTCAGCAAGGGATGACACCGGTCCCGTGGGTCCTGTCCGGCGCCCCGTTCCTCAGCGGCGCCTTCGTCGACGCACTCGGAGCCAAGGCTGCCAACGGCACTTTCGCGGTCGCGGCCTCCGGTGTGTACAAGGGTGAGTCCCGCAAGATCGCCGACAAGATCCGTGCCGCGGGCGACGACTACCCCCAGGAGTACCACCTCTCGACCTACGCCGAGTTCTTCCTCCTCGCCGACGCCATGGAACGGGCCAAGAGCCGCGACTCCACCAAGATCCGCGACGCCATGGCCGAGACCGACATGCGTGGCGGCCCTGCCTCGGTGTGGCCCGCCCAGCGGATGCGGTTCGACGAGGACGGCAGAGCCGTGGACCGTCAGGCCGCGCTCGTGCAGTGGCAGCAGACCAAGACAGTCACCGTCTATCCCGAACAGCTCGCCACCGGCAAGACCATCTGGCCGACACTCGCCTGAGCCCAAACGCACTGAGAACGCGCACTGAGAAGTGCACGAAAGGAGGGTTCGATGGTCCTGATCCAAGCGCTCGTGAACGGACTGCTGATCGGCGCAGTGTGGGGCGTCCTCGGTCTCGGCAAGCAGATCGTGCTGGGCGTCATCCACTTCGTCAACTTCGCCCACGGCCACCTGGTGCTGCTTGGGATGTACCTGACACTTTTCGCCTGGATCACCACAGGGGCCGACCCGTTCCTGCTGCTCCCAGTAGTGGCGATCGCCATGGTCATCCTCGCGTTCATCTTGGACCGACTTCTCGTGCGACGGCTGATCAAACTTGGAGAGCGTTCACAGATGATCGCGACGATCGCCCTCGCCCTCGTCATCGAGAACGCTGCACTTCTGATCGCCGGTCCCCAGCCCCGGACCCTGCAGAACTCCTGGTCCGACAAGGCGGTCCAGCTCGGCGGGGTCTACCTCAACGCTGGCCGGCTCATGGGACTCGCCATTGCGATCCTTGCCTTCGTCGTGACCTGGTGGATCATCACCAAGACTCCGTTGGGCGTGATGATCCGCGCCACCTCACAGAACCGTGCCGCCGCTCAATACATGGGCATCGACATCGGCAGGGTGTACGCGTACGCGTTCGCGCTCTCGGTCGCGCTGGCCGGTGTGGTCGGGTCGCTCTACGTCGTCTCCACACCTGTCGACCCCTCGACGGCGTGGACCTTCCTGATCCTCATGTTCATCGTCCCGGTCCTTGGTGGCCTCGGCAGCATCGCCGGCACCTTCCTCGCTGGGCTGATCGTTGGCGTGCTCCAACTGCTCAGCACCACCTACTTCGACATCCAACTTCAAGACGCCCTGGTGTACGGCGTGTTCGTCCTGTTCCTGGTCGTGCGTCCCCAAGGCCTGTTCGGCCGGGCCGCCGACCAACGGCAAGTCTCGGTCTGAGAGGGAGCCACCATGAAGACGAGGTACTGGCAGGCGCTCGTCGGGACCGCACTGCTCGCCCTGGCGCTGCCCTGGGCCGCCTACTCGGAGACCAACGCCCACACCGCAGCGCTAACGGCGGTGTGGTGCCTGATGGCGATGGGCTGGAACATCATCTCCGGCTTCGCCGGGCCCCTTTCGTTGGGTCAAGGAGCCTTCTTCGGCCTCACCGCGTTCTCTTCAACCGTGCTGTTCGACCGCCTGAACCTCTCTCCGATCTTCGGCATCATGATCGGAGTCGCCGCCTCAGTGGTCCTGGCCGCCGCCGTCGGCCTCATCACGCTGCGGCTCTCGGGTCTCTACTTCGCGCTGGCAACCCTGACCGTCCCGCTGATCCTCGGCGTGCTGACGAAGTACTTCGGCTACTACGAGATCTCACGACCCTACGTCGGCGAGTCGCTGCGCTACCTGCAATTCGATTCGAGCCTGAACTACTACCTGATCGCCGCAATCCTGGTCGCCATCGGGCTCGCGCTCACCGCATACCTGGCTGGCACCCGCACCGGGCGCTACTTCGTCGCAATTCGCGAGAACACCCGGGCAGCGGAGGCATCGGGTGTTCCTACGGCCCGATACAAGCTCTATGCGTTCCTCATCGGAGCGGCCTTCTCCGCGATCGCCGGCGGCCTCTACAGCCAGCTCGCGTTCGTGTTCAACCCCGACGACGTCTACACCCCTCTGGTATCAGTCCAAGCGCTCCTGATCGTCTTGATCGGCGGTCCCGGCACCGTCCTCGGACCGTTGATCGGCGCCTTGATCGTCATCCCCGGCGGTGAGTTGATGACCCAGCACTTCTCGCAGCTGCCCGGTCTGAACAACCTCGCCTACGCCGCCGTGCTGCTCGTGGTCGCCCTGTTCTCCCACGGCGGCCTCTACCCGCTGCTCGAGGGAGGGATCGGGCGCCTCTTCGGCCGTCGCGCCGCACATATCGGCCCGGCCGTGCCCAACGCCCGGACGCCCGCGTCGACGGCGGACAGCCGCGACAGCGATGCCACCGGCTCAACCGACCCGAGATCCGACACCGGCCGTGATGCAGCTGGCCGAGCGGAGTCCGTGACCCAAGGAGAGACACGATGACTGGCGAGGCGGCAACACTCGAACTCGAGCAGGTCAGCAAACAGTTCGGCGGACTGCACGCCGTCGACGGCGTGAGCTTCGCGGTCGGCGAAGGTGAAAGAGTCGGGCTACTCGGTCCCAACGGAGCGGGAAAGACAACCCTGGTCAACTGTGTCACCGGAGACCACCGGCCCAGTGGAGGCCGGGTGATCCTGCGTGGCCGACCGGTGCAAGGACTCAAGCCGCACCAGCTGTTCGCGCGTGGCCTAGCCCGCTCCTACCAGGTGGTCAATCCGTTCCCGTCCATGACAGTGCTGGAGAGCACGATGATCGGCGCGCTCGTGCACGGCCGGGACGTCTCGCAGGCCGAAGAGCGCGCAATGGAGGCGTTGCGCACTCTCGGCCTGGCGCACCGCGCCAACATCACGATGAGCCAGCTGAACATCGTGGCCATCAAGGAGGCCGAACTCGCCAGGATCGTCGCCAGTGAGCCGTCGGTGGTGTTCCTCGACGAGCTCCTGGCCGGTCTCCGGCCCACCGAGGTCTCCCACCTTCTCGACGTCATCGAAGACATCTGCACCGCAGGTCGCTGGACGGTGGTCATGATCGAACACCTCATCGGGGCCATCGTGCGATTCTGCGGACGGATCCTGGTGATGAACGAGGGCAAGCTCCTCGCCGACGGGTCACCCGAGGAGATCACGAAGGACGCCCGCGTCATCGACGCCTACCTCGGCAGCAAGTGGAGGAACCGTGCTTGACATCAAGGCACTGTCCGCCGGCTACGGACCGATCCATGTCCTCCATGACATCTCTCTCACCGTCGATCCCGGTGAAATGGTCGCAGTCCTTGGATCCAACGGCGCGGGCAAGACGACCCTGTTCCGCGCGCTTTTCGGGTTCGCCGATATCAGCGCCGGCGAACTGACCTTCGATGGTCTCGACCTACGCCGCACTCCGCCGTTCAGGGTCGCACGGGCTGGACTCGTCCACGTCCCCGAAGGCCGCGGGCTGTTCCCGCAGATGAGCGTCATCGAGAACCTGATGGCACCGGTCTACGCACAACGATCCCAGCGGGGGCGGTCCGGTCAGCCCTTGAACTACCACGACGACCTAGACATGGTCTTCGAGCTCTTCCCGCGTCTGCGCGACCGACGCGCGCAAGCAGCCGGCACGATGAGCGGCGGCGAGCAGCAGATGCTGGCGATCGCCCGCGGGCTGATGGCCAGGCCCAAGTTGCTCCTCCTCGACGAGCCATCGATCGGGCTCGCGCCCAAGATGGTCGATGACGTCTTCGACAGGCTCCACCAAATCCACGACTCCAAGCCCGACCTGGCCCTGCTGATCGTGGAGCAGTCGGTCGCCGACACGCTCGCGTTGTGCTCGCGCGGATATCTGCTCGAACGCGGCGTGATCGTCTCCACAGGCTCCAGCGAAGAGCTTGGCGGGAGCGCGACGGTCGAGGAAGCATTCCTAGGCACCAGCCAGCCACTCGGCCAGCCATGACAACCACCACCTCAAAGCCATCAGCGACGGCGGCGCCGCTCGACCTCGGGAGGCAAGTCGCAGTAGTCGGAGTCGGCGACACCGACTACCCCGTCGACTGGCAGCTTGCCCGCGAGGGCCGACCCACTTCCGACGGCTACGGTCACGCCGTCCGCGCCTTCACGCGTGCTCTTACCGACGCCGGTCTAACAAAGCGTGACGTCGACGGTCTCGTGGTCGGGCCGACACTGGCGTATGAACGGACCGCCGAGGTTCTCGGTCTCAATCTGCGGTGGGCCGCGCAGGCCGACGCAGCCGGAGCCGTCGCCCAGGGGATGACGGCAATCGTCACAGGGCAGGCCGAATGCGTCGCCCTCGTCTACGGCAACGACCAACGTCTCAAGGGCGTCCAGTACGGCGGACCCGCCGCCATGGGTGGCGATGCCTACCTCTCCTACGTCTACTACCAGCCGTGGGGACTTACCTCGCAGGGTGCGCTCTACGCCCTGTTGGCCCGCCGCTACATGGCAAAGTCGGGCCTGACCGAGAAGGGGCTCGGCGAGGTGGCAGTAGGCCAGCGCATGTTCGCGCGCCTCAACCCCCGCGCCGTTATGCGCAAAGACCTTCGGCTCGACGACTACCTCAACGCTCGCCTCATCGCCGACCCGCTGCGGCTGTTCGACTACACCATCATCAACGACGGCGGGGTCGCGCTGATCCTGCTACCCGTGGAGCGAGCACAGCGTCTCCTCGGCGATCGGGCAGTCCCCATCCGGGCGATCGCTCGCTGCGATCTCAACCTGGAGGCCACCAGCCTCCGGCCGCGGCTTCTGGACTTCTACCATCCCGCCCATCACCAAACCGCCCACGACCTCTACGAGGCGGCGGCGTGCGGGCCCGCCGACGTCGACGCCCTCCAGGTCTACGACAGCTTCACGGTCCACATTCCGCTCGCACTGACTGGCTTCGGATTCACGACCGACGACGAGATCGGCGACCTGCTCGAGAGTGGCGCCACCAAGCCCGGCGGTCGGATACCGGTCAACACCTCAGGCGGCCACCTCTCGGAGAGCTACATGCAGGGCTGGAATCACCAGGTCGAGGCCGTCCGGCAAGTGCGCGGCGAGGCCGGTGCCCGTCAGCTCGACCGGCATCGACTAATCCAGTACGTCTCCGACGTCGCGGGCAAGGTCACCTCACTCATCTATGAAGCCCCAGCATCACGGCATACAAGACCATGAGCCAACCACCCGAAGCCGCCCGCAGACCAGTCCGACCGCGCCCGCGCGGCGGCATCTGGGAAGATCCGTTCTGGTCATTCGTCAGCCGGCGCCAGCTGCGCCTCCAACGGTGCCGCCGCTGCGGGAAGACTTGGTTCCCACCGGGCCCCGTGTGCCCGTCATGCCTGTCCGAAGACTGGCAGTGGACCGCCATCAGCGGAGCGGGCACTCTCCTGAGCTGGACGACCTTTCACCGGCAGTACTTCCCAACCATCCCACCGCCGCACACGGTGGCCGCCGTTCTGCTCGATGAGGGACCCATCCTGATCGCCGACGTCGACGCACCGCCAGACCGCCTCGTCCTAGACGGCCGCATGCGACTCACCTACCACGAGGTCGATGATCTCGACGGCAACCCGTTCCAGCTCTATCGATGGACGCCCCACACACCGACGGGCTACTCCCCGAGCCCCCGCGAGACGACCCTGGAAGGAGCCCGCACCGATGACTGACGCTCGACGAACCCCCCTGGAGCTCGCCGAATCCCCGACCCTGCCTGCCGTCCTCGATGCCTACGCCGACACCTACCCCCAGCAGTCCCTGATCATCGCCGACGATGGGACCGCCACCGCCGCCGAGTTCGCAGCCAGCGTCCGCCGGTTCGCCGGACACCTGCAGCAACAAGGAATCCAACCTGGCGACGTCGTCGGTGTCCTGCTGCCCAACGGACGCCGTTGGATGGTCGCGGTGATGGGCACCCTCTACCTCGGCGCAATCTGCGTACCCGTCAACACCTTCTACAAGCAACACGAGCTGCGCGAGGCGGTCGACCGCACACACATGTCCCTGCTCTATGCCGACCGCACCGTCGTCGGCCGCGACTTCACCGAACTTCTTCGCGAAGCCGACCTGCTACGCGCGGACAACGCAAGCCAGTTCCGTGGCACCGTGTTCTGGCCGCGCGACGCCGATGCCCCCGAGGGCACCACCATCGGCCCCCCAGTGGCGACACCGACACCAAGAGGCGAAGACCCCGCCCTCTACGTATTCACCAGCGGGAGCAGTGCCAAGCCCAAGATCGTCGTCCTCAACCACGCCAATCTCGTCCACAACTGCTACGAGATCGGACGACGACAACACGTCGTCCCAGGAGACCGGCTCTGGATGGCATCACCGATGTTCTTCGGGTACGGCTGCGCGAATGCGCTGCTCGTCGTGCTCACTCACGGGCTCACCTTCTGCCTGCAGGAGCGTTTCGACCCCGAAGAGTCTGCAAAGTTCATCGCCGCAAACCAGTGCACCGTGTACTACGGGCTCGGTCAGATGACCCGGGGACTCATCGCAGCCGACGCCCATCGACGTCACGACCTTTCGACCCTTCGGACCGGAACAACCGGCTTCAGCGCCGAAGAGAAGCGCCTCGCCATCGAGGAGTTGGGCGTCACCGGAGTGTGCAGCGTCTACGGACTCACCGAGGGAAACGGCCACAGCGCCATGACCGACGCAGATGACCCCGCCGACGTCAAGCTACACACCCAAGGCACCGTGTTGCCGACTCAGGAGATGCGGATCAGTGACCCCACCAGCGGAGAGATCTACGAGTGGGGCGACGACCTTCGACTCGGCGAGATCCAGCTCCGCGGCTGCGTCACCACCGGCTACCTCGAGGATCCTGTCGCCAACGCACAGGTCTTCACCTCCGATGGGTGGTTCCGAACCGGCGATCTCGGTGCGATCGACGCCGCCGGCCGACTGCACTTCGCCGGTCGCCTGAAGGAGGTCATCAAGGTCAGCGGCATCACGGTATCGCCGGCCGAGGTCGAAACCGCCGTCGAGGCGCACCCAGCCGTCGACCAGGCATGGGCATTCGGCTGGCCCGACTCTCAAACCGGCGAGGAACAGCTCTGCTGCGCGGTTGTCCTGACCCGGCCCAACGATCTTCAAGACGACGCCGCGGAGAATCTGAAGACCTGGCTCAAGGCGCGGATCTCCAGCTACAAGGTGCCCAAGGCATTCATCATCCTCGACAAGCAGCAAGTCCCCACCACCGCCACCGGAAAGGTCAGCAAACGACTCATCGGGGAGCAGTTCCTCGGCGCCGCAACGACCCCGGAGACTGTTTCATGAGCCGTCAGCCCCACCCCCGCCGTACAGCCTCGACGCAGACACCGCTGACCTACGCCGGAACCCATGATGGCCCCGAGCCGGTGGTTCATCCCGAAACAGAGACACATTGGAAGAGGCTCGGCGCCGGCACCCTTGTTCTGCAGCGATGTGGTAAATGCGGGCTCGTCAGATACCCGCTGGCCCCGGTCTGCTGGCGCTGCGTCAGCGACGACTATGAATGGGTCCCGGTCGCGACGAAGGGCACCGTACGCGTGGCCACCATCGTCACCCGCGGCACCGGCGATCCCCGATGGGCTCAGCAGACCCCATACGTGGTGGCCCTTGTCGAGCTGGACGACGGACCCCGGATTCCCGGCCGCGTCATCTGCCCGCCGACGACCAACGTCTCAGCAGGTACTCGCATCGAGCTCGGCTACCTGACCACCCCCAATGGCAACGGCGTCCATTGCTTCATCCCTCTGGAGGCAGACTCATGACCACACCAAAGTTCGACGAACTCCCCCTCATCCCTGGCACAGACGAGCATCACGCGTGGGACGTTTGGGGTCGCGACGACGAGCTCGGCTCACTCAATCGAGTGGGCGCCGCCGAGGTCAAGGCGGCCAGCACCCTCATCCGTCAGGGCGAGATCATCCCGCTCACGCTTCCGCTCAACGAGCCGGACCCAGGGATCTTCCCCGACCGCAAACCCTACGAGCACACCATCGAGGTCACCCGAAACGGCCGCGACGATAAGGTCGACAACCTCTACCTGCAGTTCTCCAGCCAATGGGACGGATTGCGTCACGTCCGATTCCGCGAGCACGGCTACTGGGGAGGCCGCACCGAGAGCGACCTCGACGCTGGCGACGACCTCGGCATCGACCGGTGGGCCGCGCGGGGACCAATGGGCCGAGGAGTGCTCATAGACGTGGCTCGCTACTGTGAGCAAGCCGGCATCGAGATGACGCCTGACGACCGGTTCGAGATCACCGGGTCGCTGATCGAGCAGGTCGCAACCGCAGAGTCGATCGACCTCAGGTCCGGTGACTTCCTCATCATGCGGACCGGCTGGATGGAGTGGTACCGGTCCCTCAGCCCCGAGTCGCGGGCCGAACTGCGTGGGACGGTCGGACACGGGCTCGCGACCCCTGGCCTTGAGTCATCACGTGACACTGCGGCCTTCCTCTGGGACCACGGTATCGTCGCCGTTGCAGCCGACAACATCGCCTGTGAATGTCTCCCGGTCGACCGCGACAAGGGGTTTCTGCACCGGCGGATGATTCCCCTGCTCGGAATGCTCATCGGTGAGTTCTGGTGGCTAAGAGATCTCTCCGAGCACTGCGCGCGATCCGGCGACTATGACTTCATGCTCGTCTCGGCCGCTCTGCAGATTCCGCGTGGTGTCGGAAGTCCCGCCAACGCATACGCCATTGTGTAACTCGTGACCGGCCGAGCCCCGCCGGACGTCGATACGGCTGCTGAAGCGCCCCGCACCGTCGGGGACTGCGGGCGCCGTCGCGTTGCGAGCCGAGTCGACCCACCCCACATCGTCGGCGCTTGGCGCGGGCCGACGCCACGGACGAGCCCGTTTCCCCGTTCCGTTGGGATCCGGCGACGCGGCAGTTCAGCCAGCCCGCAGCCGCATCGCCTCCTCCTTGAGCGCAGGTCGACCCGGCTTGCCCGACGCGGTCCGGAAGATCTGATCGGAGCGACGCAGGAAGACCTGCGCGGGGACCTTGAAGTTGGCGGCGACTGAGCGCACATAGCCTCGCAACTCCTGCTCGGTGACGCCGTCGTCGGCAACAACGAAGGCGACCGGCACTTCGCCGCGCGAGGCGTCTGGCACCCCTACGACATAGGCCTCGCGGACAGCCGGGTGCCCCTGCAGGAGCAGTTCAATCTCTGCGGGGGAGACGTTGATGCCGCCCGTCTTGACCATCTCCTTGAGGCGACTGCGCCAGCGGAATCGATTCTCGCGGTCAACGGAGCCGAGGTCACCCGTGGAGTACCATCCCGCGCCGTCCCAGGCCGCGGCGGTCGCCTCGGAGTCGTGGAGATAGCCCACGGCGGAGTGGCCGCGCATCCGGAGCAGACCGACCTCGCCGACTCCCAGGGGCTGCAGAGTGTCGGGATCCACGACTTGAGCCTCGAACCCGGGTAGCGGCCGGCCCGCCGTCGTTAGCTTGAGTTCGAGAGGATCATCGACCTCGCCCATGAGGGAGTTGCCACACAACTCAGTGGAACCGTAGGAGTTCGTAGCGCCCGAGACTCCCATCTCGACCAGCAGCAATCTACGTTCCGGCACTTCGATGCCTGCAGAGCCGCGCTCAAGCGACGCGACCCGGTCGCGCGAGTACGTCGGCGCCTCATAGATGCGGCGAATCATGTTGCTCATCCCGTAGAAGACGCGGCAGGCCTCACCCTCGATGAGCGACAGGGCTCGCTCCTCGTCGAACCGGTCCTGCACAACAAGGGTCGCGTCATGGGTCAGCACTACGGGAAGGGCGTTGGCCGAGGCGAGCCCGTAGAAGAACGGAGACCCGAGCCAAACCCGGTCTCCGGGACGAACGTCCCGCCGGTCGCCGATGCCGCGGCCGTTCTCAAGGAGGGGACCCTGGGCGAGCACGACGCCCTTGGGGTTGCCCGTGCTGCCCGACGTGTAGAGAACGAGCAGCGGGTCGCTCCCGGCAGCCTCGGCCTGCCGGGCGGCGCGGTCGGCGTCTTGGACACTGTGCCCGATCGCAAGGAGCTCGTCCCAACTCCACCCAGCGCCGTGGGCACCCTCGGTCCAGGCAAGCCAGCGCAAGTCGGGCAACTCAGCTCCCTGGATGGCGCCGCGCTCTGCTGTGCGCAATGTCGGCTCGATCTCCTCGAGATCTGCGACCCAGTCGTGGCCGAGGAACCGGGGCTCCGCAATGAGTCCGACTGCCCCGGTATGGCGCAGGGTCCATGCGAGTTCGCGCGGTTTGTACCATGTGTTGAGCGGAACGAAGACCGCTCCGACCTTTGACGCCGCGAGGCAACAGGCGACCCATCTCGCCCGATTGCGCAGCAGGCCAGCCAGATAGTCACCGCGGCAGACGCCAAGGGCGAGAAAGGAGCGGGCGAGCGCGTCGGCCACGTCTCGTAGCTGTGCCCAACTGTGGTGGCCGTCGTCATCGACGATTGCAGGGGCACTCGAGCATCGTGACGCCACGTCGTCCACTGCGTCTCCGAACGTCTGTACGGCCACGTCGCAAGCCTCCTGGTATGGGGAAAGGTGATCGCCACAACTCCACCGGCATCTATATAACATATATGATCGGTCTCCTCATGCCTGGAACGGGCCACCGCGCCTGCCCCACCACCCTGGATGCCGTTTCGGACGTCTCGTCGGGCCAGTCTGGGGCACGCTGCCGATTAGGGACATGACTTTGCCTGCTGGGCGGCGTGGGAGATGTAGGCGTCGGCTCGGCTCCTCGTCGAGGCGATCAGAACGGCGTTCGGCTCATCGACGTTGTTGACCCAGGCGACTGCTTCCCCCTGCGGCTTGCCGAAGCGGATGTGTCGGTCGACCAACCGCTGCCGGCGTGGTTCGTCGTCCAGGTCGCAGTACCAGACCTCGTCGAGTTCTCGGCGCGCGCGCCGCCATGGTGGCTCCTCGACAAGGAGATAGTTGCCTTCGGTGATGACCAGCCCGCATTCGGGCGGGATCGGTATGGCGCCGGCGATCGGCTGTTCGATGTCGCGGTTGAAGGCCGGGGCGTAGATGGTCTCCTCGGTCTCTGTGTGGATGCGGTGCAGGAGGTTGGCGTAGCCGGCGGGGTCGAAGGTGTCTGGAGCTCCCTTCTTGTCGAGCCGTCCGAGTCGGGCCAGTTCTCTGTCGGCGAGATGGAACCCGTCCATCGGCACGTGGGCGACCCATGGAAAGGGTCGCGGACAAGTGGCGTTGAGCGCGTCGACTAGGGCGAGGGCGATGGTGGTCTTGCCGGAGCCTGGGCTGCCGGTGATGCCGATGATGCGACGTTGGCTCCGGTTGCTGTCGGCTATGGCGTTGGCTCGGCTGATGAGGTCGTCGAGGCTGCGCAGGGTGGCTGCTGGTGCGCCGGTGTCGTTCATCGCTGTACCTGGCTGTCCGGGCTGTTCGTGCCTGTTGTCGATTAGCGCTGTGCGGCGGCGAGGCCGGTGGCGATGAAGGTACGGGCGTGGCGGGCGAGGTCGGCGCCGTCGTCCCAGAGGTTGCGCCAGATCGCGAGGTCGTTGGACAGGCCGCGGGCCACGACCGCGGAGGAGAACGACTCGAAGGTGATGGGACCGGTGTAGCCGATGTCGGTCAGGGCATGGAAGAAGCCGGTGAAGTCGAGGTGGCCGGAGCCGAGGTAGCCGCGGTGGTTCTCGCCGATGTGGACGTAGCCGAGGCGTTGTCCGACCTCGTGGACGGGGCGGATGAGGTCGTCCTCCTCGATGTTCATGTGGTAGGTGTCGAGGTGGATGGTGACGTTGTCCTCGCCGATGTCGTCGGCCAGCCGGAGGGCGTCGTGAGCGGTGTTGATGACGTTGGTCTCGTACCGGTTGCAGACCTCCAGCCCGAGCGTCATGTTCAGGCGCTGCGCTTCCTTGGCGAGGTCGCGCAGCACGGTGATCACGTTGCTCCGCCCAGTCGCCGTGAGGGGTCGGCCGTACTTGCCCAGTGCGCTGTAGAGGGCGCCGGTGAAGTGGCTGCCCCCGAGCGCGTGGGTGATGGCGAGGGAGTCGTGGAGCAGGCGGACGCCGCGTTCGACGGTGTCCGGGTCTTCGCTGGAGACGTCGGCGTCGAAGGCGAGCCCCCGGGAGCAGGCCACGCCGAGCCCGGCGCCTTCGAGCTCGGCGCGTGCTCGGTCGACGTCGAGGTTGAGGGAGTCGTGCAGCGAGATCTCGAGCAGGTCGAACCCGGCGGCGAGGGTGTTCTCGATGGCGGTGGTCACCGAGGCGGGGGAGGTGTCGCCGACCCAGACCAGCGCGTGAACGCCGAGCGGGTTCGAGGCCGAGGTGCTATCGGGATCGGTCGGGGCGGTCCGGGTGACGGTCACAGGTGTGTCTTCCTTGGACGGGAGGCGGTGGGCAGGTGGCGGTGGGCGGGTGGCGGTGGGCGCTTGGTGGTGGGACGGGTTCTGGGTCAGGCTGCTTGGGCGCCGGTGATGAGGGCGACGACCTCCTCGCCGGTGGTTTGGGCGGTTCGGCGTCCGGCGACGCACCGGCCCGCTCGCATCACCCAGACGTGGTCGCTGAGCCGCATGACCTGGGCGAAGTTGTGGCTGATCAGTAGTACGGCGTGCCCGTCGGCCTTGAGCCTGGCGATGAGTTCCTCGACGCGGGCGGTCTCCTGGACTCCCAGTGCCGCGGTGGGCTCGTCCATGATGACCAGCTTGGAGCTGAAGCCTGCGGCGCGGCAGATGGCCACGGCCTGCCGTTGTCCGCCGGAGAGGCGACGTACTCGGGATCCGACGGCGGGCACGTTGACGGCGAGGGTGGAGACCATCTCCCGTGCCTGCTGGCGCATGGCGCGGCGGTTGAGCAGCGAGATCGGGCCGAGTCGGCGGACCAGCTCTCGGTTGAGGAAGAGGTTCTGCCAGACGGTGAGGTCTTCGACCAGGGCGAGGTTCTGGTGGACGGTCTCGATGCCGGCCTCGCGTGCTTCCTCGGGGTTGCGGAAGGAGACGGTGTGGCCGTCGAAGATGATCTGGCCGGAGGCGGGTCGGTGGATGCCGCTGATGCAGCGGACGACGGTCGACTTGCCGGCGCCGTTGTCTCCCACGATTGCGGTGATCTCGCCGGGCGTCAGGTGCAGGCTGACGTTCTGGAGCGCGCGGACGCTGCCGAAGGCGAGGCTCAGATCGTCGACCTCGAGGAGCGGCTTCGCCTCGTCGCGGGTCTCGGTGGTGGGCTGGGTCATCGTTGGAACCTCGTGAGAAGGGCGGCCAGCACGACGACGGCGCCGACCGCGACGGGCTGGTAGAACTCCGAGACGCCGAGCAGGGTCAGGCCGTTGGCGAGGGCGGTGAGGAGCAGGGCGCCGAGCACCGGTCCGACGATGGTCGCCCGACCCCCCACCAGGCTCACGCCGCCGAGGACGACGGCCGCCACGGAGTTGAGCAGGAACGTGGTGTTGGCCGCCGGCTCGGAGGCTCCGACGCGGGCGACAAGAAGGATTGCTGCCACTCCGGCGAGGACGCCGCTGAGGGTGTAGACGGCGATCTTGATGCGGGCGACGCTGATGCCGACCGCGGTCGCCGCTTCCGCGGATCCTCCGGCGGCCAGGACGTGGGTGCCGAACCGGGTGTGGAACAGGACGATGTGTACTGCGATGGCCAGGACGGCGGCGATGATGATCGGCCAGCCGAAGACGCCGATTCCTTGGGTGGAGAGGCGCAGCAGGAACCGGTCGATGATGGTCACCGGCTTGCCGTCGGAGAGGACCAGCGCTGCACCGGAGGCGGCCGAGAGGGTGCCGAGGGTGGCGATGAAGTCGGTGATCTTGGCCTTGCCGACGAGCAGGCCGTTGACGAGTCCGACGGCGGCGCCGCCGACGACGGCGAGCAGCGAGCACAGCCAGACGGCCAGTCCGTGGCTGAAGGCGGCGCCGAAGCTGACGGCACCGAAGGTCATCGCGGAGGCGATCGAGAGGTCGATGCCGCCGGTCGCGATCACGAAGGTCTGGCCGAGCGAGAGCACCACCAAGATCGCGGCGGCGACCAGCATCGCCTCGATGTTGCCGGCGGTCAGGAAGGTGGAGTCGGCCGCCTGGAAGACGATCAGGAGTACGACCAGCCCGACGAGCGCGGCCCAGTCGGCCCAGGTGGCCGGGTCGCGGAGTCGATGCAGGAGCGCATGCGCCCCTGTCGCAGTGGGCTCGGTGTTCATGGCGTCTGTCGCGTCCGGGCCTGGGTGTGCCGGGGGTGGGTCGGGCGACACGGCAGGGGGCGCGGTGTGTGCCACGTCTGTTCTCCTTCGGTGAGTGGGCGTGTCGTGGGTCGGGGGGCGTTGCCCGGGTGGCCGGTGGGATTCACTTGAGCAGGCTGACGAACGGGTCGTCGTAGCTGCCGACCGGCTTGGGGGTCTTCTGCAGCGCTTGTGCTGCGTTGTCCTTGGTGATCAGCTCGACGGGCGCTTTCACGTCGGCGGGGAGGTCCTTGCCGGATGCGGCTGCCTGGCAGGCCTCGACGCCCATGGCGCCGATCACGTAGGGGTACTGCGCGACCACGGCGGTGACGTCTCCGTCCTGGACGGCCTGCAGGGCGTCCTTGATGCCATCGACCGAGATCATGAAGACCTTGCCGGTCTTGTGGGCGTTCGCGATCGCGCGTGCGACCCCGAGCCCCATGTCGTCGTTGGCGGCGAAGAAGCCCTTGAGGTCGGGGTTGGCGCGCAGGATGTCGGTGGCCTTGGTGAGCGCCTGCTGACGGTCCCAGTCGGCGGCAACGGTCTGCACGACGGTGCCTTGGGAGCCCAGGCCCTTCTTGAATCCGTCGATGCGGTCCCCGCTGGTGACGTCGCCGGAGATGCCGCCGATGATCGCTACCTTTCCGCCGCCACCGCCGAGGAGCTGGGCCATGTGCTTGCCGGCGAGCTCGCCGGCCTGGGTGTTGTCGGTGCCGATATAGGTCTTCGGCGTGGCGTCGGCGGCCTCGGCGGCCGAGCTGTCGACTGGGCTGTCGATGTTCACGATCGGGACATCGTCGGCCGCGATCCGCGCCATGCCCTGAACGAGGTTCGTGCCGGAGATGGGGTTGACCACGAAGCAGTCGTAGTCCTGCCCGGAGAGCCCGGTGAGCTTGTCCGCCTGGCCGGTGGTGTCGGTGATCGACTGTGCCGCCTGGACGGTCGTGCTGACCCCGATGCTCTTGGACTCGTCCTGGATGCCCTGCTCCATGGACTGGAAGAAGGGGTTGTCGAGGCCCTTGATCACCGCGGCGATCTTCGTGCTGCTCGATCCCGAGCCGCTGGCGTTGGAGTCACTCGAGGAGCACGCGGTGAGCGCGAGCCCAGCAGCCGCAAGGAGCGCGACCGCGCCCCACCTGTGCCGAGACGAGAGCAGTGATGTACGCACGAGGTCCTCCTCATCGAGGCCCGGGCAGGCAAAGCCGGGCAGTGACGGTCATCACCAAGTCAATCCCCAGTTATAACGTCCGTCAAGCAAAAAGAAGGGCCTTTTTGTTTTACGCGAGTCAGATTAGACTCTCTGCATGCCCTCGCCGCCCTCGATGCCCGCTACGCCGTCGCCACCCGGGGGCATCGCCGGCCCGACGCTCGCCGCGGTGCTCGAGCTGTTCCGTGGCGCCGAGGCGCTGACCCGTGCGGAGGTGATGGCACGGAGCGGGTTGTCCAGGTCGACGGTCAACCAACGGATCGACGCGTTGTTGCAGGTCGGCCTCATCGCCCCGGCTGGCGAGCAGTTGCAGCCGCGGGGACGGCCGGCCGAGCGGTTCGCCTTCAACCGGGGCCGTGGGGTGCTGCTCGTGGCCGACATGGGCGCCACCGGCATGCGCACCGGCGTCTGTGACCTGGCCGGCAAGGTTCTCGGCGAGCGGGACTGCCGCATCGACCTCCGACTAGGACCGGAAGCGCTGCTGGCCACCATCGACAGTGAGTTCGACGCGCTCCTGACCGCCGTCGGGGTCGAGATCTCCGCCGTGATGGGGGTCGGCCTGGATGTGCCGGGCCCGGTGGACTTCGCCCGCGGACAGGTCGTCAGCCCGCCGATCATGAGCGGCTGGGACCGCTTCGACATCCGGGGCTGGTTCGGCCGACGCTTCACCTGCCCGATCCTGGTCGAGAACGACGTCAACGCGATGGCCTTCGGCGAACAGCGGATCGTCTACCCGGATGTCACCGAGCTCCTCATGCTCAAGATCGGCACCGGCGTCGGCGCCGGCCTTGTCACCCAGGCGGGAATCTTCCGCGGTGCCGACGGCGCCGCCGGGGACATCGGGCACCTCCATGCCACCAACCCCTCGGGGGATGCATCCCCGGAGCCGGCCTGCCGCTGCGGGAGATCCGGCTGCGTCGAGGCCTACGCGGGTGGCTGGGCCCTGGTCCGCGACCTGAAGACCGCGGGACTCGACGTCGAGGGAGTCGATGACGTCGTCCAGTTGATCCGACGCGGAGACCTGTCCGCCGTTAACCTGATGCGCCAAGCCGCCAGGATCATCGGCGAGGCGATCGCACAGGCCGTCAGCCTCGTCAACCCGAGCGTGATCATCCTGGCCGGCCAGCTCTCCGGCGCCGAGGAGCAGCTGCTCGCTGGGGTCCGGGAGGTCGTCTACCAGCGGTCGTTGTCTCTTGCGACTCAGAATCTGCGGATCGCGAGGAGCAAGCTCGACCAGCGGGCCGGCTTGATCGGGTTGGCGCTGTTACTGGCCGACACGCTGTTCGCCGCGCCGGGTGTGGATCAGTTTGTCGACCTCTCGTTGACCGCGGGCCGGTAACAGGCGGCTGGTCGACCCAGGAAGGAAAGGGGGCTGTCGACCTGCCGCCTGAGAAGGGCCAGACCGGTATGGGAGAGGACGGCACGGCTTGAACCGGGAGGGCCTGGGCGCGCGTGTCGACTAGTAGCGGTAGCCGGCGGTCGCGGCGGCACGAGCGACTTCGCTCAGCTCCTCTTCGGACAGTGTGGCTGGAAGCCCGACGGCTCTTGCGCGCAAGTAGAGCTCTGAGAGCCACTCGAGGGTGACGGCGTTGGTGAGCGCATCGGTTAAGTCGCCGCCAATGGCTACGGCGCCGTGGTTCCGCATGAGAGTTGCTCGCCGTCCCCTCATCGCGTGTGTGACTTGTTGTGCGAGCGCGGCCGACCCGAAGACCGCATAGGGGGCGACCCGGATCGGGCCGCCAAGCCTGCGGATGGCGTAGTGGACGCTTGGCAGCTCATCCGAAACGAGTCCGACTGCGGTTGCCGATGGCGAGTGGGTGTGCACGATCGCTCTTGCGTCGGTGACGCGGTAGATGTCGAGGTGGAGGGGCACCTCGGAGGAAGGCGCCCGTTTGGCTGAGACGACCGTTCCGTCGAGCGCAACGACTGCGACTTCGGAGGGTCGCAGCCGGTCATAGTCAATTCCCGAGGGTGTGATGAGCACTCGGTCGTTTGGCAGCCTCACGCTCACATTGCCGGAGGTCCCGGTGACGAGCGCGGCGCGAGCGAGCGCTTGGGCAGTCTCGACCACGCTGCGTCGTTGGCTGCGAACTAGGGCGTTGCGGCGGGGGGACACGGTAGCTCCTCGATGAAGAAGACGGTGAGGATCAATAGCGAAGTGAGAGAGAAGTGGCGATCATTGAGCTGATTCCGATATGAGAGGGCGCGGGCCGTGGCGAGGATCGATCTACGTCAGCTTCGAGCGTTCGTTGCGGTGGCGGATGAGCTGCACTTCGGGCGAGCAGCCGAGCGGCTTCACATGGCGCAGCCTCCGGTCAGTCAACTGATCCGAGCGTTCGAGGGGGCGTTGGGGGCCTCGGTTCTGCAGCGGACAACCCGGTCGGTCAGTCTCACGCCCGTGGGCGAGCAGCTCTTGGAGAAGGCACGTCATGCGCTTCGCCTGGTCGATGAGCTGGTCGAGGACGCTGAGCGGGCCAAGCGAGGTGAGATCGGCAACGTCCGACTGGGTTTCACGGATCTGATGGCTGTGGACATCGTGCCGCTGCTTGCGCAGGTATTCCACCAGGACTATCCGGATGTCGAACTGGACTTGATGGGGTCCTACACGACGTTCGAGGAGGTTGAGCTCTTGCTTGGTGGCCAACTCGATGCGGCCCTGATTCATGGGCGGGTCAACCAGCCGCGCTTGGCGATGCGGATCCTTCGTCAGGACCGCATGTACGCGGTGTTCGGCGAGAAGCATCCGCTGGCTGCTAAACACGAGATCGAGATTGGGGACTTGGCTGATCAACCGTTCATCCTCTACCCGGAGAACACAGGTTCCGCGATCCGTCCGGCGGTCATCGCGATGTGCGCCGCGGCCGGGTTCGCGCCGCGGGTTGTGCGCGAGGTGCCGGAGTCGATGACGATCGTGGCGCTGGCCGCGTCGGGTGTTGGTGTGGCGCTGCTTCCGGAGCCGCTGACCAGGTTTCAGCCAACGGGAACTGCGTTTCGTCCGTTGCGCGGACAACGGCACCACTTGGCAGCGACTCTTGCTTGGCGTCGCGGCGACATGTCGCCGACCGTCCAGAAGTTGTTGGAGTCGGTGGAGCGGCTCGGTCCAGATCTCGCGCTCGGGTGAGCAGCTAGACATGGCTCGCGACGAACTCATCGAGTTGGCTACGTCCTTGGATAGCTGGGTCGGACCCGAGTCGCTCGGCGACGAGTGCGGCGCACGCCATGCCGAGTTGAACGGCTTCTTCGATCGACCGTTCCTCAAGGAGACCAGTGAGGACGCCTGCGGAGACTGCGTCACCGCAGCCCGTGGTGTCGATGACGTCGACTGGGATGCTGGGGAAGTCACGACGGCCGTCGGTGCTGTAGAGGGATGCTCCGCATGCGCCGGTGGTCACCACTACCGCTCCGGCCCCAGCCTCGAGCACGGTGGCAGCGGCCCTGTCCAGGTTGTCCTCGCCGGTCAGGTTCTGTAGCTGCTCTTCGTTGGGGAGGAAGCAATGCACATCCGCCATGCTCGGAGCGAGCCGCTCCCAGATTCGGGGGCTGCACGGCGAGAGCACATCCATGGTGGTCAGGAGCCCGTACTGACGCGCCACCTTGAGTACTTCGCCGACTCCGTCATCGAGGAAGCCTCCTAGGGCGTCTGGCCCGCCGACGTGGAGGGCATCTGCCTGGGCAACTCGGTCCAGGTCGACGTCGTCGAGCGTCATCAACGGGTTCGCGCCGGGAAAGTGCATTGCGGGCCGGTCGCCGTTCGGCCGGATCGGCAAGATGGTGGCGGCGGTGTGGGCCCCGGGGCGGATGCGCAGCGCCGAGCAGTTGACGCCTCGCTGTTCGAGCGTGGTCCGTAGGAATCTGCCGAGGAGGTCGTCGCCGACGACCCCGATCGCTTCGACGTCGACTCCGAGTTCGGCCAGGTCGACGCTGGTGCCGGCAGCTGTGCCGGCAGCGGTCATCGCGATGTCGTCGAGCACGATGCGGCCTTGCCCGGCGGGAAGCTCGGTGACGGGCCACCCGAGGACATCGACGATGTGGACTCCGAGACTGATGACTTTGGGCCGTCTGAGATTGCTCACTTGACCGCCAGGGCGTTGGCAGGCGAGCTGGCACCGCGGGCGCTGTTCAGGGGTGCGCTGGCCAGGAACATCGTGTAGCGGCCTTCTTCTCGGCAGTCGGCGGCGAGCGCATCGAGGTCCCAGAGCTCACCAAGCGGCATGCCCAGGCGGCCGATCAGAGCCTGATGGAGAAACCCGAAGGCGTCGGCGCTATCCGACCGGTCGGGCGGCCAGACTTCGACCGCCGGACTGTCACTAACCACTGCCGCGACTTGGGAGTCCCACAGGTAGGCTGCGATCTGCTCGCTGTGCTCGAGCCCAGCTGCGGTAAGCTGACTGCTTTTCGACATGGCGGTCCTTTCGTTGGCTGGCAGCGTGCGGTACCAGCGCAGGAATCCGGTGTAGAGCACTGCGACGTCGCCGGGCCTCCACTCGACTCCCGCCCGCCTTCGGGCCTCGTCGAGGTCGCCGACGCTGATCGGCCGCGCGTCTCCGGGACTGTAGGTCTGTGCGCGGGCGCTCATCAGCCCGTCTACGTCGAGCAGCACTCCTCGCCCCACGATGCCGCGTGTGGCCAGTGCCTGGATGCTGTTGCGACCATTGGTGACGAACTCTTCGGCGGTGACACCGTTGTAGAGCGCGTCTTGAGTGGCGCCGACGTGAGCGAGGGAGTCCCACTGACTGGATGCTTGCGGGTTGATCGTGAGTAGGTCGTCGAAGCCCAGATCCTGTTTGTCCGGCAGCAGCGTATGCCGCGTCGGCTGACGCGAGAACAACGGCGGATCGATCTCGTCGACGCCAGCGTTGAGTGGGAAGACTGCTCCCCGCCGGATCTCTCGTGCGGCGCTGACGACACTTCCTGGCGTCTGAAGGTTGATGGTGCCAACTTGGTCGCTGGCTCCGAAGATCCCCCATGTGCATCGGTCGCCGGCAGGTGTGGTGGGCAGATTCTGGTAGGTGGGCAGGTTGTGTGCGGACGTGCTCACGCGCGTCTGCCCCCACGTTCGAGCACGGCGATGCCGACTGTGAGGCACGCGAAAGTAATGACGGCAAGCAGCCCCGCCATTGCCGCGACGGTTGGAGCGAACGGGTTGAAGTAGAGAACGTTGAAGATGTCGATCGGCGCGGTGATCTGCCCGGGTCCTTGAAGGAGCAGTGCGACGGTGGAGTCACCGAAGGCGACAACGAACGAGAACGCCCAGGCTACGGCCAGGCCGCTGGAGGAGGCGGGGACAACGATGGTGCGCAGGACACGTAGCTTGGAAGCGCCAAGGCTCTCAGCGGCCAGGCAGGTGCTCGGGTCGACGTGTCCTAGACCGATCTCGGCCATGAGTACCGCGAACGGCAGGCACATGACCAGTTGGCCGAAGATGATGCTGAGTGGCGAGCTGACGATGCCGATGCGCGCGAAGAACTGCAGCAGCGCGACCGCGAGGACGATGACCGGCAGCATCATCGGCATGATGGCGGTCAATCGGATGGTTCGCGCGCTGAGCGTGCCGACGCGTAGCCAGGTCACGAGCCGGGTTAGTGCTCTGCGGTGTCCGAGGATCGAGGTGCTGCCCAGGGCGAGGGCGAGCAGGTAGGCAATGAGGGCGGCGAGGGTGGCGACGACGGCGGCGGTCCACACGCTGAACTTGAGTGAGTCGACGAAGTCCTGCTGGGCGAAGGCGTCTCTGTACCACTTCAAGCTGACGCCGTGGGGAGGGAAGGTCAGGTAGGCGCGTTCGGTCAGTGACGCAGCGAGAACGACGACGATCGGTGCGAGCAGGAACGCCGAGATGAGCGTCATGTACGCGATCTTCGCGATCGTCCGAGGGAGGGGGAGAAGCGCGGGCTGCTTGGCGGTGCGGCGCCGTGGCTGCATCCGGTCGGCGAGGGTGGTCAGGGCGCTCATGCGCGACCCGCCAGCATGCTGCGTCGTCCCAGGAGCGCAACCGGCACGAGGACCACGACGAGGAGGAGTATCGATAGCGCGCTGCCGAGGGGGAGGTTAAGGACGTTGACGAACTGGTTGTAGATGGCGATGGGGAGGACCTGGACGGCGCCTCCGCTGACCAGCCGTGGTGTGGTGTAGGAGCTCATGCTGAGCGCGTAGGCGGCGACGGCGCCACCGATGATGCCGGCTCTCGAGAGTGGCACGGTCATGGAGAGGAAGGTCCGGATGGATCCGGATCCGAGGCTGTGCGCGGCTTTGTAGATGTCGGGTGAGATCCCGGCCAGGGAGCCGGTGATGGGGAGGATTGCGAAGGGCAGGATCCATTCCTCGAGGGCGATGATGTCGCCGAGGGGGCTGTAGAGGAAGTTGATCGGTTTGGAGATGATGCCGATGTGTTGGAGGGCGGTGTTGACCATGCCTGAGCGCCCTAGCACGATCAGCCAGCCGTAGGAGGTCACGATCGAGGTCGTCAACAGCGGCAGGAACAGGATCAGGGTCAGCACGAATCGGCCGGGTCCTTTCGCCTTGGCGTAGGTGTGGGCGAACGGGAAGCCGATGAGGATGGCAATGAGGGTGACTACGAGGCTGATCCAGATGCTTCGCAGCATGCTGGAGCGGTAGAACCCGGAGATTCCTTCGGAGTAGTTGTGGACGGTCCACGCCGAGGAGGTTCCGGCGATGGTGTTGACGTGGAGGCTCTGCAACAGGATGTTGACCATCGGGGCCACGAACAGCACCGCGAGTGCGGCGAGGGCGGGAAGACCGAGCGCTATGCGGGCGACGGGGTGGAGCCTCATACGCCGACCTCCGAGTCAAGCCCGTTCTCCGTTGCTGCGTCCAGGCTTGCGGTGGCGCCGGTGCTGGGCATGGGCGGCGCTTCGACGGGGAAGAGCCGTAGGCCGCGGTCGGGGAGGATGACGTCGACTTGGGTGCCGGCGGCTGCGGGTTGGGTTCCGGGCAGTTTGGCGACGATGTGGGTCTCGCCGAGTCTGACTTCGGCTTCCACGGATTCGCCCAGGTAGGTGGAGCGGGTGATCGTCCCGGGCAGGATGCAACCGCCTGTGCCGGTGCCCTTGGGTGCGAGACGAAGATGTTCTGGACGCACGAGGATGTCGACGGGGTCCCCGGCTCGCGGTGGGGCCTGGGTTTCGGGGATGGTCACGCCGGTGGCGACGCCGCCGGGGAGGGCGATGTCGGCGAGGTCTCCGGCGGTGCGTGTCACGGTGCCGGGAACGAGGTTGGCTGCGCCGAGGAACTCGGCGGTGAATCTGGTCTTGGGTGCTTCGTAGAGCTCTTCGGGGGTTCCGAACTGCTCGAGGCGACCGTGGCTGATGACGGCGAGCTTGTGCCCGAAGGAGAGCGCTTCTTGCTGGTCGTGGGTGACGAGCACTGTTGGTACTTGCACTTCTTCTTGGAGCCGGGCGAGTTCGGCGCGGATGGACTTGCGCAGGCTGGTGTCGAGGCTGGAGAAGGGCTCGTCGAGCAGGAGCGCTTCTGGCCGGAAGGCGATGGCTCTGGCGAAGGCCACACGCTGCTGCTGTCCTCCGGAGAGATGGCGCGGTAGCCGGCTGGCGAAGTCGGCTAGCCCAACCATCTCGAGTGCCTCGTGGACCATCTTGCGCCGGGTGTCTTTGTCGACCCTCCGCGCTTTGAGGCCGTATTCGACGTTGGCGGCGACGCTCATGTGTGGAAACAGAGCAAGCGCCTGGAATACGACGCCGATGTTGCGTCGGTTGGGTCGGACATGGGTTTGGTCGACGCCTGCGATACGGATGGTGCCTGAGGTGGGCTGGAGGAAGCCTGCGACGAGCTGGAGGAGGGTGGTCTTGCCGGATCCGGAGGGACCGAGCAGGCAGACCCTTTCTCCGTGTTCGACGCTGAGGGAGATGTCGTGCAGGATCCTGGTCCCGGCGACATAGTCCATGGCGACGGTGTCGATTTCGACCGCGGGCGGTGCCAAGGTGTGACCTCCTCGCCTAGTGCAGGTTACTGGTGACGTCTTGGGCCCACTGCTGGGTCCAGGCGTCCCGTTCCTTGTTGATGGTTGCCCAGTCCAGGCTCACCAGGCGCTTGCCGAGACCGACGGTCTTGGCTGCTTTCGCGGAGAGCTTCACACCGGAGACGACGGGGGTGAGGCTGCAGAGCTCGCCGAGCTGCTTTTGGATCTCGGGGCTGAGCATGAGCTGGATGAACTTCTGGGCGAGTTCGGGGTGGGGGGAGTTCTTTACTGCGGCGATCGTCTGGCCGATCGCGACGGCGCCTTCGTTCGGGTAGACAAACTTGACCGGGAACTTGCTGGTGGACTCGAAGGTGGCCTCTTCGGAGTTGGTCCACAGCGACAGCCAGGCACCACCGGACTGGTAGTAGCTGCTGACGTCGTCGTTGTTGGTGCTCGCGAAGGAGTTGGCTGCTACCTCTTTCGCCGCGTCGAACCCGGGGTCGATGTCGCTCTCGCTGCCGCCGTTGGTTCGGGCGAGCATGGCGAGCATGGTGACACCGAGGGTGTTGCTGACGTCGGTGAGGACTACGTGCCCCTTGACGGCGGGGTCGGTGAGATCGTTCCAGGACGTCGGTGCGGGCAGGTTGTGGGCCTTGTACTCCTTGGTGTTGTAGGCGAGTCCAGCCGCGAGGCTGCTGATGGTGACACCGAGGTTGTTCTTGTCCTTGGCGTAGGACTTGACCTTGGTCAGGTTGGTGACGATCGAGGCGTCGTTGGTGGCGATCAGGCCGCGCTGCTGGGCAAGGATGTTGGGGCCTGTGTCGATGCAGGCGGCGTCCATCTGGGGATCGTTGCGCTCGGCCTGGAGTTTGGCCACGGTGTCAAGCGAGTTGCCCTGGATGTAGGAGATCTTGGCTCCGGTCATCTTCTTGAAGGCAGGTTCGACATACTTCTTGAACAGTGTGTTCCAGTTGGTTCCTGAGGCTGCTGGGTAGCAGCCGAGGACGAGGGTGTTGTCCGATGCGGAGCTGCTTGAGCCGCCGCCGCACGCCGTGGTCAGGGCCGCCGTCACGGCGATGGACAACACAGCGGGAACGAGCCGCCTGGTCTGGGCGGTGTCGAGGATCGACCGATTACGCATGGGGTTCACCGGATTCTTCACTCGTGGTGGTCGGGGCTGGTCACGAAGGCGCTCCGCAGGGGGCCGGCGTCTCCGCTGATGGCCCATGAGGCGGCTAGTGCTCCGACAAGGGGCGAGAACTTGAAGCCGTGTCCGGAGAATCCGGAGAGGACGAGCGTCGTTTCGCCGACGGTGTCGATGACCGGTCGGAGGTCATCGGTGTAGCCGTCCATATAGACAGCGCTGCGGGTCGGGTTGGGGTCGATGCCGGGGAGGTATTCGCCTAGTACCTCTGACATGCGGCGTACGTAGTCCAGGGGGACGGTTCGGTCGAGTGCGTCAGGGTCGACGTCGCCGCGGTAGTAGGGGACAGTGGCGCCGGCGCGGACGATCTCTCCGTCCGGGCTGGGGCCGCCGGCGATGCCGACTTCGTAGTCCTCGAGTCCGGCGGATTGGCGCATGAATGGCAGGAATGTCTCGAATGTGTAGTCGGCGGGCTTGTTGGTGTGGAACCAGGAGTGGAAGAGCCGGTCGACTCGGATGGGGCGGGAGAGAGTGAGGCCGGGTGGCGGGCCGAAGGCGCCGGTGGTGACGATGACGCGGTCGAACGTCTGGGTGCCGTCTGCTGTGGTGATGTCGACGGTGGTGCCGTGGGGTTCGATGGCGACGACGTCGGTGTAGGTGTGGAGGGTTGCGCCGCGGTCTCGGGCGAGGGAGAGGGCGGATCGGACGGCATGTTCGGGGTAGGTGATCCCGCCGAGTTCGTCGATGACGCCGGATTCGTTGTCGGCGAGCGGTTTGTGGCCGGGGAACCGGGCAGTGAAGTCGGTGCCTTCGAGGATCTGGTGGCGGAGCCCGTGTTCGGCGACACCTTTCATCAGTTCGGTCAGCCAGGGCGAGGTGAGGTCGCCGATGGTGAGGAACCCGCATTCGCGCAGTATCTGTTGCCCTGCTTCTTCTTGGAGTTCGAGCCAGAGTTTGCGTGCGCGGATGAGGGCGGGGATGTACTCGACGCCCTCGTGGTAGGCGACGCGGAAGAAGCGTCCTTGACCGGCGTGTGAGCTGCGGTCGTGTGGGCTGCTGAATCGTTCGTAGCCGGTGATCGGGATGCCGTGTTTGGCGAGCTGCCACGCGGTCATGCTGCCCATGGTTCCGAGTCCGACGATGGCGACCCTGGGGGTCGCGGCTGTTGATACCACGTTTGTTGCCCCTATTCGGAGGACCTTTGACGGGGGAGGTCGTTTGCGGGGTGAGGCTCGCCGCTGAGCCGTCTGGCGTTTCGGGTCGAGGCCCGAAGTAGGAATCATTGAAGCGATCGCCGGCACGGATTGCCTATAACAATTTCAGACGAAGACGGGTCCGATTGATTCTGCCTTGTAATGAGTGGGTGCGTGTTGGTTGCCGTGCTGACGGGACATGCGAGCGCCCCCGGCCTGCGGCTGCGAGGGTTTCCCGATAGTTTCAACCTGTTGGAGTTGAGCGGGCAGCGGTGGGAGGACCTCGAACTGAGCGATGCGTCCCTGCCGAGTTTGCGGTTCTTCGATTCTGAGATCGTCAACTGCCGGGTCGACTCAACCCGGTGTCAGGACTGGCGGTTGTGGAACACCACCATGGCCCAGTCATCGTTCGTGGATGCGGATCTGCGTGAGTCGGCACTTGCGACGTGGTGGGAGCAGAAGGCGAATACGTGGCGCGGTGTCCGCTTCGATCGCGCGGACATGCGGGGGCTGCCGTTGGAGGGTGCGCTATTCGAGGGCTGCTCGTTCCGTGGCACTCGGCTGGAGGGCACCGAGTTCAAGCAGACGGAGTTGCGTGACTGTGTCTTTGCGGGCCGCCTGAAGGATCTCCGCTTCGATGGGCGCTCCTTCCCGGATGCCCCGACACCGAACCCGTTGGTGAACGTCGACTTCTCGGCGGCCTCTTTCGAGTTCGTGGAGTTCGACGGCTGCCGGTTCGAGGGTGTTTCGCTGCCGCGCGGGGTCTTTGCGATCGAAAGGTTCCCAGCGGTCGCGGGGCAAGTGAACGCGGCGCTGGCGGCCAACGACAGCCTTGAAGCCAAGTCGGTCGGAGCGATGATCGAGAACGCTATCCGCACGCCCGGTCCGCCCGACTCGGTCGGAGTGTTCAACCGCGCGGACTACGTCGCCTTCGGCGGTGAGGCGCTGGCGGACTTCGCCGAAGCCCTCTTCCATGATGCATCTGGACAGTCGGGCTGACGGCATCTTTGCATCGCCTTCGTAGGAGTTCCACCTGAAGGGCGAGCTAACGGTCAGGAGGTTGCCTTCGGTGAGGACTTAGCCGAGTGAGGCTGCTGCGATCAAAGCGACCGAAGCGGTGCAGCGTGGCGCAGCCGAGGCCGAAGTCGTCGAGGTCTGAGACGGCTCGGCGGCAAGATCGAACTCGCTCATTCGCCGATGCCGGCGGATCGCATGAGGACGATCCCATCGTCGTCGGACCAGAGCATGTCGCCTGGGTGAAAGCGCAGGTTGCCGAACTCGACGTCGATGTCGCGCCGTCCGGTGCCTTGTTTGCCGCTTCGTCGCGGGTTGCAGCCGACTGCCTTGAGGCCGATGGGGATCTCGCAGAGCCGTGCCCGGTCTCGCACGGCGCCGTTGATGATGAGGCCGGCCCAGCCGTTGTTGGCCGCGGTTGAGGCCATGTGGTCGCCGACGAGCGCACAGGTGAGAAGGCCGCCTCCGTCGACGACGAGAACGCGCCCCTCACCTGGTTCTGCGATGATGTGCTTGAGCAGGAGATTGTCCTCTGGGGCGTCGACGGTGACGATCGGGCCGCTGAAGGCAGCGACGCCGCCGAGCTGGAGGAACTGGGTGGTGCACGCCCGGAGCGTCTCGCCGTGCCGATCACACAGGTCGGCGGTGCTGACGGTCTCTGGGTATCCGAGGTCTGGCAGGGTGCTCATTGGTCTCCTGGTCCGAGTCGGTCTTCGTGGCTCGTCATGGCGGGACTATTCGGGGTCTGCCGCTGAGGTGACACCAAGTTGCCCGGTCCACCGCCGCGATAGTTCGTGTGGGACGCCGAGAACGTCGAGGACCTTCGCTGCGACGAAGTCGACGAGTTCGTCGACGTCCTTGGCACCTGCGTAGAAGCCAGGGGAGGCTGGCAGGATGATGGCGCCTTCCGCGCTGAGATCGGCCATCTGCCGGAGAGTTGCGGTCCGCAGCGGGGTCTCACGAGGAACCAACACGAGCGGACGACGTTCTTTGAGGGTGACGTCGGCGGCGCGCTGGATGAGGTCCTTGCTGATTCCGGTGGCCACGCCGGCGACGACAGCTGTCGTGGCCGGGACGATGATCATGCCGCGAGTCTGGTAACTGCCGCTGGCGGGGCCGGCGGTGAAGTCGCCGGCTTTCCACGCCACCATGTCGGCGACCTCTCGCCCGATGAACCGCTCCATGTCGGATCGCCAGGTCGCTTCTCGGAACGTCCATCCGGTCTCGTCGAGCATGGTGAGTCGTGCCGCTTGGCTGACAACCAGGTCGACGGGTTGGCCGGCGTCGAGGAGGCCGCGCAGGACGGCGGCGGCGTATGGGGTACCGCTGGCGCCGGTGATGCCGAGGACCCAGGGGACGCGAGCTGTGGTTACCTGTGCCATGTCCAACTCCTGGTGAGGTAGGTAGTCGAGATGAGCGAGGCCACGTCGTGGGGCGCTAGCGAGAGTGCGCAGGACCCGGAGAGCGACGGGCCGGGGAATCGTGAGATCTTGCGGGTGCTCGCCCGGTCGGGAGCGCTGGACAGTGTGGCTAAGCGGATTGTGGTCTCGGTGGGAACGGCCATCGTGGAGGGGCGCCTGAGCGCCGGCGATGATCTGAACTCGGTCGAGCTCGCGCGGCGGTTCAACAGCAGTCGGACGCCGGTGCGTGAGGCGCTGGTGGCGCTGGAGCGTGAGGGCTTGGTTGAGATCCCTGCGAGGCGGAGGCCCCGGGTCCGCAAGATGGCGCTGGATGAGGTCAGGGAGTTGTACGAGCTCAGGCAGGAGCTGTACGGCCTGGTGAGCCGGCGGATTGTCGAGCACTGCACCGACTCGCAGTTGGACGAGTTGGAGCTTGTCCATGCTCGCCTTGAGGCTGCGGCAGCGGCCGGTGACAGCGATGCGTACTTTTGGCACAACGTGGAGTTCCGTAACACTGAGGCGCGCGTGGCAGGGAACGAGGCTGTCCGCCAGGTGCTGGACTCCATCGGGATCCGGATGCTGCGGGTGCGGCACCTGAGCCTGTCGTTGCCGGGTCGGGTGGAGCGTTCGGTGGAAGACCATCGACGGCTGATGCAGGCGTACCGGGACCGGGATGCCGAGTTGGCGATGGCGCTCACGCGATCGATCCTTCATCGTGGCCTTGCGACGGTGGAGTCGTCTGGCTGGCGGGAGTGAGCCCGAGCCATTCTTCAGCCGCTCTGCCTAGTTGGGTGGTGTCGATCGCGGCGGCCCCAGCGGCCGCGAGTGGGTCGTCCAGGCGCATCGGGAACGGGTAGTCGGATCCGAGGAGTAGATGGCCCGGTTGTGCGAATGCTTCGAGGTGTCGCAGTTCGTCGGGGTTGTGGAGGACCGTGTCGTAGAAGAGTCGATTGGCGGTTTGACGCGGCGGCTGTTGCGCTGGCCCGCGGGAGGCGTGGGGCGCTCTTTCGAGACCGCGGTCGATCCGTCCGAGCTGGTAGGGGAGGAAGCCGCCGCCGTGCACGAGCAGCACCCGGAGTCTCGGGTGCCTTTCGAGGACTCCGCCGAGGAGGAGGGCTGCGGCAGCGAAGGTGGTTTCGCTCGGGTTGCCGACGAGGATGTGGAGGAACAGGCGGCGGTGGCGCTGAGGTACCTCGAGCTCCATCGGGTGGATGATGAGCGGGACGTCGAGTTCCTCGATGGTGTTCCAGAACGGTTCGAGGATCGGGTCGTCGAGTCCGGTCTCGCCGATCCGGGCGCCGATCTGCACAGCTCGATGGCCGAGTCCGCGGATGGCACGCTGGGCTTCGTCTGCGGCGGCGTGGGCGTCTTGGAGCGGGACGGCCGCGGCGGCGATGAAGCGGTCGGGGTGGTCGGCCACGAGGTTCGCCAGCGCATCGTTTTGAGCGGCGGCGAACCAGGCGGCGTCCTCGATGGGCAGGTGGTAGCCGGCTAGGTCCATCCAGGGTGCGATGAGCTGCTTTTCGATGCCGGCTCGGTCCAGCCAGGCGAGTCTTGCGGCGACGTCGGTGAGCCCCGGCAGGAGCGGCAGGCCGGTCATGCGGCTACCGACGCGGACGCGCGGCGGGTCGTCGGTGGTGAGTGCGATCGCGTGGGCTGCACCGTCAGCTTGGAGGCGAGCTACCAGGTCTGCGCCGACGTGGTGGGCGTGGACGTCGATGGAGCTCATGCGGATTCCGAGACGGTCAGGGCCGGGGTGACCTGTTCGAGCGCGTTGAGGACGGCGCTCGGGTTCTCCAATGGGGTGAGGTGGCGTGTCCCGGGGACGACGGTGGGCGAACCAGCACCGAGGAGGGCTGCGAGCGTCTCGGCCATGGGTGGGGGAGTAGCGCGGTCGTGTTCGCCCACTAGAACCACGGTGGGGCAGGTGATTGTCGCCGAGGCGGTGCGCAGGTCGGTGGCGCCGAGCATCTCGCAGGTGGCGGTGTAACTGTCGAGGTCGTTGGCGGTGAAGAGGTCGGCGAGACTCTTCATGAGTTTCGGTTCGGCGGCACGGAACGCGTCGCCGAACCAACGCTCGAGCTGGAATGGGACGAGTGACGCGAGTCCCTTCTCGCGGGCGTTGCGCGCTCGCTCTGCCCACTCGCTGGGGGCATCGGGCCCGTACCAGGCGGTGGTGTCGACGAAGACTGCAGAGTCGACCCGCTCGGGGTGGCGAGCCGCGAACGCCTGGGCCACGCAGCCGCCCATCGAGCAGCCGACGATCGTCGCTGATTCCCAGCCGAGGTGATCGAGAACGTCGGCGATGTCGTCGCCGAACTGCTCGACGGTGTACGGCGACCCGGAGCGCCCGGACGCCCCGTGACCGCGGCAGTCGACTGCGACTTGGTCGGCGCGACCTGTCAGGCGCTCAACTACGCGGTCCCAGATGCTGTGGTCAAGTGCGAGGCTGTGGACGAAGACGACCCTCGGCGAGCCGTCTGATGCGGCGGTTCGGCGGTAGCTGATCCGGGTTCCGTCGCGGGTGACGGCGGCGCCTTGTGCGGTCGGGGTCATGCTGTTCCTCCTGGGCGCGCAGGGATGTGACGGGCGCGGGAGATGGCGGACTGAAGCGCGCGACGGGTGAAGTGGGCGATCATCTGCTGCTTGTAGTCGGCCGACCCCTTCGCATCGGTCCTTGGGGTGAGCTGCCTTGAGCGCTCGGCCGCGACCTCGATCAGCTCGCGGTTGGGCTCGTGTCCGGTCAGATCGGAGAGATCCACCAGGTAGGGCGCCTCTCGCACGGAACCAACAGCGAGATCGACCCTCATCAGATCGCCAGCGCTGTCGAGTTCGACGACGGCCGCAACGTGCACGCACGGGTACTCCCACAGCCCGCGGACAAGGAACTTCTCGTAGGCGGATCCGACGAGTGCGCGCGAGCGCGGCAGCCTCAGGTCGATGATCAGCTCGCCTGGGGCGAGGCGGTTGGTGGTCGGCACCTTCCGCGTGCCGTCCTGGGTTCGCACGGTCATCACCGCGCCGGCGGCGGCGAGAGCGACTGGAGGATCGTGGGTCTCGTCTGCGGCGGCCAGGTTCCCGCCGATGGTGACGAGACGCCTGATCCGTGCGGTGCCGACGGCGCCGACGGCGTCGGCAAGGGCGGGCCAGTGTGTGCGCAGCAAAGGATCGGATTCGAGGTCGGCGAGGCGGCTTGCGGCGCCGATCACGAGCTCGTCGCCCTCCTCGCGGACTCCGGTCAGGCCCGGTAGGTGATCGAGCGGCACGAGCGTCCCGATCGGCGCCCCCTCGCGCCGGCGCAGCGCGAGCCAGACACCGCCACCCACGGGTCGGGCGTCGTTGTCGGAGGCCAGTACCGCGACGGCCTCATCTACCGAGTCGGTCCAGCGGATGCGGCCGGACTGGGCGGCTTCGGTGGGGTCGATGGTGAACGTCACGACGGGTCCTCCTTGTCGCTGCGTGGGTGCGCGGCGTTGCCCTGGGTGGTCGCTGGGTGCAGCGACCAGAAGATCTTCTCGGCTGTGATCGGCAACTCGGTGACTCTTACGCCGACGGCATCGGCGATGGCGCTGGAGATGATTGCCGGGATGGGGTCGAGCGCGATCTCGCCGACGCCTTTGGCGCCGAAGGGGCCGGTTGGCTCATAGGAGTCGGCGAACTGGACATGGAGCTTTGGCATCATGCCGGCCGTCGGGATCTTGTACGCGGAGAATGTCGGGTCTTCAGGGGCGCCGTCGGCCCAGTGGAACCGCTCGGTCAGGGCCATGCCGAGCCCTTGGGCGATGGCGCCTTCGACCTGGCCTTCGGCGAGCGGCGGGTTGAGCACGGTGCCGCAGTCGACGACTGCGGCAACCTCATGGACGGTGATCGCTCCGGTGTCCGGGTCGACTTCCACCTCAGCTGCCTCGGCGACGAAGTTGTAGGCACCAGACTCGTTGCCGTACCGCACCTCGTCGGGGAACTCTGAGGGATTGTCGAAGGATCCCAGGCCCACGATCGGCTCGCCGCCGGGCTGGTAGAGCGCGGCGCGGGCGATCGTACCGACGGGGGTCCGAAGCTGTTGGCCCTCGGGGTTGTGGCCGTGAACGTGACCGTCTGCGATCCAGAGCTCTGAGGCAGGCACGCCGGTCTGCTTCGCGGCGGCCTCCAGTAGTTGCTGGCAGGCGGCCTGGGCGGCGCGCTGTACAGCGTTGCCGGCGACGTAGGTGACCCGGCTTGCGAGGGCACCGAGCGCGTGCGAGGTGAGGTCGGTGTCGGGACGGGTGACGGTGACGTCCTCGACTGGGATGCCGAGCTCAGCGGCAGCGATCTGCGCGAGGGTGGTTCGTGCGCCGGTGCCGATCTCTCCTTCACCGATGATCACCGTGGCTCGGCCGTCGTCGGCGACGCGGACCATGGCCGCGCTGCCGTCGTAGTCGCCGAAGCTGCGACGTCCGGAAACGTGGACGCTGCACCCCATGGCGAGGCCGCGGTTGGGCCGCCGGTTGGCGCGCTTCTCACGCCATCCGATTGCCGTGGTGACCTTCTCGATGCACTGCTTCAGCTCGCAGCTGTTGACCTTGTGGTTGTGCGGGGAGATGCTTCCGGACTCGACGGCATTAAGCAGAAAGAGGTCGGGCAGGTCGATACCGAGCTTCTCGGCGGCGAGATCCCAGGCCTGTCCAACGGCCCAATCGGCCGATGGGTTGCCGAAGCCACGGAAGGCCCCAGTGGGTACGAGGTTGGTGTACACGAGGCGCGATCGGGCCCGTACGGCACGGTAATTGAACAGGACGTCGTGTCTAACGGTCGCTGCGCCGAGGACTGCCTGTGCCTTGCCGGTGTAGGCGCCGTTGTCGGCGAGGACGTCGATGTCCTTGGCGGTCACGCGGCCGTCGCGAGTGAACCCGAGCTTGACGCGATATCGCATTGGGATTCGGGGCCGGCTGGCTAGGAACTCCTCTTCGCGCGAGTTGACGAGTTGGACGGGGCGCCCCGTCTTCTTCGCGAGGATTGCGCAGATGACCGAGGTGTTGTCGTCACCTGACTTGCCCCCGAAGCCGCCGCCGACATCGGTCTGGATGACGCGGACGTTGCGCAGCGGCTCGCCGAGTGCGGTGGCGTAGCGCTGCCGGGCTAGGAACGGTGTCTGGGTGTTGACCCACATCGTGACGCGTCCGTGGGACCATTCGGCGGTGCAGCCGATGGTCTCGATGGCCGCGTGCCACTGTCGGGTGGTCTCCCAGGTGCCCTCGATGATGACGTCGCTGCGGTCGAACCATTCCTCGGTGCCGCCGCGGTCGAAGCCGAATTCGTGGGCGAGGTTGCCGGGCGCGTCGTCGTGGACGAGTGGCGCGCCGTCTGCGAGGGCCTCATCGAGGGAGAGGACCGGTGGGAGGGGCTCGTAGTCGACGTCGATGAGCGCGGCGGCCAGGCGGGCGGTCTCGAGGTCGGTGGCGGCGACGGCGGCGACCTCATCGCCTACGTAGCGGACCTTGTCGACGGCCAGTGGGTAGAGGTCTGGCCGGAATGCCCCCCACTTGCGACGCGCGGTATCCGCGCTGGTGATCACGGCGTGGACGCCCGGGAGCCGTCGGGCCCGAGCGGTGTCGATGGACCGGATTCGGGCGTGCGGATGGGGGGAGCGCAGTACCGCGCCGTAGAGCATTCGCGGCAGCCGTACGTCGGCGGCGTAGATCGCGCGCCCGGTGAGCTTCTCATCGGCGTCAATGCGTCGTACGGCTGTTCCGATCCCACTGGGTAGCTGCTGCGCTTGGATGGCGGGGGGCGCGATCTCGGTGGTCATCAGGCGTTCTCCTCCTGCTTCTCAAGTCGCCGCCTGCGCGTGATCCGTTCGAGCTCGGCGGCGCGTCGAGCAGAGTCGGCGATCTTGGCGTAGCCGGTGCATCGGCAGTAGTTCCCGTCGACGGTGGCGTCGAGCTGCTCCTCGGTGGGGTCTGGTTCCTGATCGAGGAGCGCGCGTAGCGCCATCACGTGACCGGGGGTGCAGAATCCGCACTGGAATCCGGCGCACTCGGCGAATGCGTTCTGTACCGGGTCGAGTCCCTCTGGGGACGACAGCCCTTCGATCGTGCGGACGTTGCTACCGGTGAGCAGGCCGACCATCTGTAGGCACGCTGGCACGGCTCGGCCGTCGACGATCACCGTGCAGGAGCCGCAGTAGCCGATCTCGCAGCCTGCCTTGGTGCCGGTCAGTGCGAGCTTGTGGCGTAGGACATCGAGGAGTGTGGCCGTGGGATCATCGACGTGGACCTCGGTGGATTCGTCGTTGAGGGTGAAGCGCACAAGGTCCGGCATGGCCTCGGGTCTCTCCTTGTCGGTGTGGGAGGTGGGACCGGTCGTTGGACCGGATGCTGCTGGGTAGTGGCTGCGTGGTGGTTGCGGGGCGTAGGGCGTGGCGCGGTCACCGCACCCCCGCTCACGGCTCGTGACCTGTCCAGCCGGAGCGTTCGAGGGCAGCCAGTCCGCGCCGGACCAGAGAGCCGGTCAGGGCGGCGGCCAGGTCGGCGTCGCGGTCTTCGTAGGCACGCAGCAGCCGCCGGTGATCGGCAGCCGAGGGTGTCAGCCGTCCAGGTTGCGCGAGGCTGAGGTGACGTAGCTGGAGGGCACGCAGCCCGAGGTTGTCCAGGACCCGCTGCAGGGTACGGTCGTGGGAGATCGCGGCTTCGGCGTTGCGGAACTCGACGTTGGCCCAGAAGTAGCCGTCTACGTCACCCGCGTCAGCCGCCCGGTCGAGCTCGGCTTGAAGCAGACGGAGCCGATCGAGATCGGTCTCAGCGGCGGTGCGCACCACGGCGCGACTGACGAGGGCGTAAAGCTCGGCCCGCAGGTTGTACAACTCGCGCACCTCCCGCAGGGACAGCCCGGCGACACGCGGTCGGCGACGTGCGGATATCTCGACGAACCCTTCCCGCTCGAGGACAAGCAGCGCCTCACGTACTGGCGTACGGCTGCTGCGGAAGACCCTGGCCAGTTCGACCGAGTTGAGGTCGTCGCCGGGACCTAGACGACCTTCGATGATGTCAGCGGCGACGGAGATTGCGATCTCGTCGGCGATGCTCTCGGACGGCGCAGCACCCTTGATCATCCGGATCAGCTCCACACGGCGACGCCCGCCGGTCAGCAGGGGTCGGTTCGTCTCATCGACGGTGAGCTCGCCGGTCACAGGACTCCCCCCAGGACCTCGGGCCACCGGGCAATGACCGAGTCCAGGAGCGCCCTGGGTGATTCGGCGACCGCCGGGAATGCCTCGAGACGCTCCCAGGGCCGGCAGCCGTCGATGATGGCACGGGTGTTGAAGGGGGCCGAGCCGCGGTCGCGCAGCGGGTCGACCCTGCTGCCCCAGGTCCGGTGGAGGATGTCGATGTCCTGGCCTGGGTCGGTTCGGGTACAGACGGCCCACATCACGTCGTTGAGGCTGCGGGGGTCGATGTCGTGGTCGACGACGACGACGAACTTGTTCATGTAGGCGGCGGCCGGCAGCGAGGCGGTTAGGTGGCCGGCCTGCCGTGCGTGGCCGGCGTAGCGCTGATGAATGGAGACCGCGAGGAGTTGGCGGCCGCCGCCGACCTCGTGGGCCCATACTCCTTCGACGCCGGGCAGGCCCGCGGCGACGAGAGCGTCCTGGATCATCGCTGACTTCATGACGCTTCGCATGTAGGAGTAGTCGTGCGGCGGTTTGCCCGGGGGCGCTCCGAGCTGGATGGGGTCGTCGCGGTGATAGATCCGCTCGATGTCCATGGTGAGAACGGGTTCGCTGCCGCCGCTGTAATAGCCGGTCCATTCCCCGAAGGGCCCTTCGGGCTCGCGTCGGTCTGGTCGCAGCCATCCCTCGACCACGATCTCGCTGTGGGCGGGCACGGGGAGCCCGGTGACTTCCCCGCGGATGACGTCGATGGGTCGGCCGAGGATGGCGCCGACGTATTCGAGCTCTGACACCCCGGTCGGGACCTCCGTGCCGGCGGCGATCAACAGGAGCGGGTCGTGCCCGAGGGAAGCGGTCACGGGTGCTCGCCCCTCGCGGTCGAACCAGGCGCGTACATGGGCCGCGCCGTGTTTGCCGGCTTCGATGTTGATGCTGGCGGCTCGACCGCCGTTTTGGACCTGCATCCGGTAGGCGCCAGCGTTGAGCGTCCCGGTGTCGGGGTCGGTGGTGAAGACCGCGCAGCCAGTGCCGACGTAGCGGCCGCCGTCGCCTGCGTGCCATCGCGGCACGGGGAAGGCGAGGAGGTCGGCGTCGGGTGCTCGTGTGATGTTGTCGAGGACAGGGCCGTGCTCGACGTGGTGGACCGGGTAGCGGGAAGCGTTCTCGGTCCACTCCTGTGGCTTGCTGCGAAGTGCGTCTACGAGGGCTCGGTCGTCGAGCTCGGTGCCCAGCCGGAGCGTCATGCCCAGCCTGCGGGCGTTGGCCATGCTGGCGCTGACGACCCGTTGGCCGTGCTGGTAGCCGACGATGTCGTCGAAGACGAGGACGTGGGGGGAGGGCCTGAGGTAGTTCACCTGCGAGGCTGCACCGATCTCCTCGTCCCAGTGGGCTCCACTGATGGTGCGGACCTCGCCGAGGTCCTGGGCGAGGGCGAGCCAGCTGCGGAGGTCGTTGACCTGGTCAAGACTGGTTCCCATTGGCGTCCTTCGCTGCGGCGTTCTTGGAGTAGAGGCTGTTGATGAACCCGGACTGCTTAAGCTGGTCGACGAAGCTGTTGTCGACGTACTTGGCCGTGTCGGATGGCTTCTCGCCGTCGCCCTCGGCGGCTGCGGCGGCGAATGCCTGGTCGATCAGCTCGGGGGCAACCGACGGCTCCTTGGCCCACAGCCTGTTGAAGAAGTTGTAGGAGTACTCGGCCAACTCGGGGTCGTCGTTGCCGCTGTGCTTGAGGATGCTCGCGATGGCTGCCTTCTTGTTGTTGTGCAGGATCGAGAGACATTCGGTCTCCGACTTCACGAAGGCTGCGATCGCCTTGCTGTTGCTGTCGAGGTAGGAGGCTTTGACGGTGTAGGCGTTGGCGGCCGCAGGGAACTTGGTGAAGTCGGTGACCTTCGTGAAGCCCTTCTCCCGGGTCTGGGTCCCGGTGGGCGGCTGGGTGACGATGGCGTCGACGGCGCCCTGCTCGAGTGCGGTCACCTCGGCCGGGGTGCTCTTGAGGAAGGTCTTCTGGACGTCGTCCTCCGACCAGCCCTTCTCCTCGAGGAGGGCGTCAAGGGATGCGTCTCCGAGCGAGCCGGGAGAGCTGAGCCCGATCTTCTTTCCCTTGATGTCGTCGACCGAGGTGATCGACGGCTTGCCCCACATCTCGAGGTAGTAGTGGGGGATCGGCAGGGCGACGTAGCGCAGATCGATGCCCTTGAGGATCCCCGCGGCCGTCGAGCTCGCGACACCTGCACCGATCTGGACGCTGTTGCTGGCCAGGCCGGCGACGAGCTGTGAACTGCTGTTGAGCAGGGTGAGTTTGACGTCGAGGCCGTTCTTCTTGAACACGCCTTGGTCTTCGCAGACGTAGAGGTCGGAGTAGGCGGCGCCGATGGCGGTGTACCCGATGGTCAGCTTCATGCCGGAGGCGGCGTCGCTGCTGCTGCCGCAGCCGGCGAGGGTGGAGAGGGCGAGGCCGGCGGCGGCGATGCCGCCGACCGTGGTGGAGGCACGCATGAGGACTCCTAGCGGTGGTTGGGGGCGTGTCGGGAGGGTCCGATCGGCTGGATCGGAGCCTGCGCTACGAGCGGGGATGGGTCGGGGGTGGGCGCGGAGCGGTCTTAGTCGGCCACTGACCAGAAGGTGAACCGCTTCTCGAGGTAGCCGATGGAGCGGGTCAGAGCGATGGCGACGATTGCGATGACCGCGATCGCTGCCATCGCGTCATCCATCTGGAAGGCGGAGGTCTTGAGCTGAACCACGTAGCCCAGGCCGGCCGAGCCCATGAACAGCTCGGCGACGATGGCGCCTACCAGCCCGCGGCCCACCGCTTGGCGCACACCGGCGAGGATGTAGGGAAGGGTTGCGGGGAACGCCACGCTGCGGAGGGTGAGGAGCTTGCCGGCGCAGAAGGACTGCGAGACGTGGAGCAGGTTCTGGTCAAGGTTGCGTGCGCCGGCGATCACGTTGATCAGCAACGGGAAGACGGCGCTCCACACGACGATCACGACGCGGGCCTGGGCGTCGATGCCGAACCAGAAGATGATGATGGGCAAGAAGACGACGTAAGGGACCGAGTACATGATCGAAATGAGCGGGTCGGTCAGCGCGTAGAGCACCCGGTTGCGTCCGATGAGGAGGCCGAGCGGGATCCCGAGGACGAGGGAGATCGCCATGCCCCAGGCCACGACTGTGAGGGTTGAGCCGAGGGGAGCCCAGATGTCTCCGGTTCGGACGCTGTCGATGAGCGCCCTGGCTGCTCCAGCTGGCGAGCTGCTGAAGTTGGCGTCGACGATCCCGGTCGTGGTGCAGATCTGCCAGGCGGCCAGGACGACAACTAGGCCGGTGATGCCCAGGACCGGGTTCATGTACCGCGACCAGGAGCCGGCTGGACGCCGCGTGCGTGCCTTTGGTGGTGCGGTGGGTCGGATGTCACGCGACATGTACGTGGTCGTCATCGGTCCTCCCTGCGGTCTGGGACTGGCTCATGACCAGTCCGAGGATGTAGTCGGTGAGTTCGTGGAACCGAGGAGTGCGTTTGATGTCGGCACCCCGGGGGCGCGGGAGGTCGATCTGGACGGCCTCCACGAGGTGGGCCGGTCCCGCTGAGAAGACCAGGACGCGGTCGGCAAGGAAGACCGCCTCGGGAACATCGTGGGTTACGAAGACGGCGGTCTTGCCGCGAGAGGCTCCGTCTGCCTGCCACACTCGTGTGAGCTCTTCCTGCATGACCTCTCGGGTCTGCGCGTCCAGGGCGGAGAACGGTTCGTCGAGCAGGAGTAGTTCGGGGTCGGTGGCGAGGGCTCGGGCAAGGTTGACGCGTTGGCTCATGCCGCCGGACAGTTCGCGTGGATACTTGTCTTCCTTGCCCTGGAGCCCGACGAGCTTGATCAGGTCGGCGACCCGGCGCCGTTGCTGGGCGTCGAGGCGCTTTTGGGCTTTGAGCCCGAACTCGATGTTTCCGGTGACGTTGCGCCATGGGAACAGCGACGCCTGCTGGAAGACGAGGGATCGGTCGGGCGCGGGACCGACGACTGGATGCCCGTTGACCTCGAGTCTCCCGGAGGAGACTGGCGTCAGGCCGGCAAGTGCGGTCAGGAACGTCGTCTTGCCGCATCCGCTGGGGCCGACGATCGCGACAAACTCGTTCTCTTCGATCGCGAAGCCCAACCCCTCGGTCGCGAGCTCGAAGGACTTGCTTCGTTTCGAGTAGTGGCCGAGGGCTAGGTCCTCGACGATGAGCTTCGGTTGGGAAGCAGCCACTGTCATTCTCCTCTGCACGTGGTCAACTCAAAGTGTCGACAGATCGAGTCTGTCAGTGACGAGAGTCACTTGTCTAGAGTCTTGGCGAAAAGCCGCTCAAGTTTTGGCTTGCTCGGGCAAAAGTGCGCATCTGACCTGCGCATTCGTCTCTCACGACTCCGAGTTCGATCATCGTTTGCGCACTCAGGATCGGAGTGGGCAGTTAAGGAGGCGTCGTGGGCAAGCGTCGACACATGCTCCTAGTGTCGACTCGTACGGGGCCGCATCCCGGACCCGGCACGAGGTGTCGAACGGCGTCCCACGTTGACCGGTGATTGCCCTTATTCCCTGGGACGGCGGCGCCGGCGAGCACCGTGCGCCGCAGATTCGTGGAAGTGGAGGTCGGTTCGGCCGGCCCGGCGACGGGCTTCGAACCAGCCGTGGCCTTTGCGGTGGACGGTGTTGTTCTGGTTGAGCACGGCTTCGCGTCCGTAGAAGGCGCTCGGGGTCGGATGGCGTCCCTCAGTACCGAGGAAGAGGAGCCCTTCTCTGCCGGGCTCGGTGTACTCGGTCAAGTGCGACTTCAGGTCCCGATCAGGTGCGGAGGGATGGGGGCGTCTCGCATCCCGGCATCGGTCTTGGGCTCCTTCACCCTGCGCTCAACGTGCCGGATGGTCGGATCGCCGGAGTCGGCTACCTTCACCCGGACGACGCCTCTGCGGACCTTGATCACCTTCCGTTTGAGATTGACGTCCGTGCGAGGCAGCTCGGCCAGTTCCCGAGGCGCAGTCCGCACCAGGCGGCGAGCTGCACCATCAAGCGTCGCCGGTCGGGCATGGCGGCGACGATGGTGGCGAGCTCGGAAAGCGAGGCTGGCGTCACCGTGTGGCACCGCTTGGTCGTCCCGCCGCCGCGGACCTTGGCCGGGTTCGCGTGAGTGATCAAGCCGCTGTCGACCGCGGCGTCAAGGATGGTGCGCAAGAGCCCGTAGGCATGCGCCCGGTAGGTCGGCCGGTCGATCGCAGCGAGCTCGTACCAATGGTCGACCATGTCGGGGGTGATCGAGGTGAGAGGGACGTCTTGAACGGTGGCAGGATGAACAGGTCGAGCAGGTCCCGGTAATGATCGCGGGTTCGATCGGCCAGGCGCTTGCCCTTCGTCTTACGGGCGGACAGCCATGCCTCGGCGTACTCGCCGAGGGTGACCTTGGTCGCAGGCTTGCCGCCAAGCGCACCTTTGGGGGTGTCCAGGACTCGGGCTATTCCTCGAGGAGCCGCCGCTCGCTGCGCAGCCAGGCGATCGCTGCATCGAGGTCCTCGAAGGTGCTCGGTGCGCTGTGAACCAGGCCGTCGGGGCCGGCGTAGCGAGCCTGTGGCGTGGTCGCGATGAAGCCAAGCAGGCCCATCCGGGTGGGAATCGACATTGCGGACTCCCGACGTAGCGCGGCGACTCGGACGGTGGCCGCTCCGGCAGGGTCAGGTGCGTTCACTCACCCTAGGGCTGCAGGGATGAAGCCTCTTCGCACTGGAGGGCTCCGCACCGCGAGCAGTAGCGAGCTTGTGCGCGAACGTCGGCCAGGCCGAACTCGGTCGGCGGCACGCCGAAGACTTCGCTCAGCATTGCTCGGTACCGCTTTCCCGGTAGGACGTGGCCGTTCTCCCAACGGGAGAGTTCGGTGGTGAGGCTCGCCCGGGACGGCATCGCGATGTTGCGGAGATGCCCAAGTGCGATCAGGTCGGCGATCACCCGCTGCTGCGTCCATCCGCGGGTACGTCGTGCGGCTCTCAGCTCTGTCTCCATCCGCGCTCCCATGTTGGTTGTACGGCCTCAGTGCAGCACCGCGATCGACCTCGCGGTGGGGGCCGCGACAAACCTGTGGAGAACTCCGGATCGTTACGCCGGTCCGACGGTGTTAACCGGTGTCATCTGGCGTGATGTGGACGACGAGAGTTGGGTTGGCCGATGAGACTCCCGTGTCTCGCTCACGTGGACGGAATCGGCCATGAAGGACGCATGCGCGGCATGAAGGAGGAGTATGGGCAACGTAGGAGCGACCCGCTATCTGACGGTGGCCGAGGTCTGCGAGGAGCTCGGAGTGGCCCGCTCCACCTTCTACGACTGGCGCGCCAAGGGCCACGCGCCGCCATGCATTAGGTTGCCAAACGGCAGTCTGCGTGTCCGGCGCACCGATTACGAACAGTGGCTTGCCGATCATCAGGACCCGAACCCGCGACTTCGCTGACAGGAGGCCGCGCAACGCCCCTCCCGACCCCTCCGGTGATGTGCGTCGCTACCGTCGCCCCAGCGTGGAGTCCTGACAGCGAGTTCCGCACGGGTGCGACGGGCGTTGCGGGCGGTCCACGGCCGGAGATCGGCGATTAGCGGTGCCGAACTGCGCATGAGCATGGGTGCTGTGCCGAGTTAGGGTGCGCGCCTGGATGACCCGGACCCGGCCGTGGAAGGGGCGGCCGGTAGAGACGGATCCGAGTGCTTGAGAGACCTTGTGCGTCCCAGAAGACACGTCTCGTTGCCGATGTGCCGGAGTGCGTAGACGGTCGCATAATGGCAGGAAGATCTCTATCAGAAGTTCTCCGAGGCCAACCGAGACGACGCGCGAGGGACGTAGAGTGTGCTTTCGTCAATGTCCTCGGTTCAGGGCACTGGCCCAGGTCAGCAGCATGTATGCCTGAGTCGGCGCGAGATCGTCCGAGATCTAGATCCGCGCACCACTGCAGAGGGCATGGGGTTCGAGTCTCGATCACCAACTTGGACCAGTAGGGGCTCACCACGCGCCCAGGGTCGGATCGCCTCGGCCGCCAGGCGAGCCCCCGCTCCGGCTCTCGGCACCGTTCGCTCGTGGCCGTCAGCGACCGTCCACGGGATTTCCTGCGGACTGTGTGCGGACTAAACTGCCTCGAAAATGGTAAACCCGCAGGTCACAGGCTTGATGCGGACGGGCCGGTCTGTAAGCCGGGTTCTGTGACTCTTCTGAGCCGGCGACCATCCATCTCGGACCGCCGTTGCCGGCGGCCTCCAGCGACCTACCCGCGTGCTCGGACGGACCGTCCTCGAACGCACGCTGTCTGGTCTTGCTCCGGGTGGGGTTTGCCGAGCCGGCCAGGTCACCCTGGTCGCTGGTGGGCTCTTACCCCACCGTTTCACCCTTACCCCGTCGGTCTCGACAAGCTCGACCAACGAGGCGGTCTGTTTTCTGTGGCACTGTCCCGCGGGTCACCCCGGGTGGGCGTTACCCACCACCCTGTCCTGTGGAGCCCGGACTTTCCTCGACCATCCTGCCCATCGCTGGGAAAGATGGACGCGATCGCCCGACCGGCCCGTCCGCAATCCGACAGCCTAGAACCAGGGAACAGACGACGGCCATTCCGTGTTGACCGCGCGTGACCGATTTCCGCCAGCAGAACGACTTCCAGGGCCCCGACGCCGTGACCGAGCCGATCGGCGACGTCCGCGACGACCAGGCGCTCGACCTCCAGGCCCCGCCGGTGATCTTCCCCGGCGCGAGCGGCCCCGAGTCGGCGTACCGCACTGCCCACGACCTGTTGGCGCGCCGCTTCCCGAAGGAGGCGCTCGAGGTGATCGAGCCCGCCCTCGAGGAGGACCCGGGCAACACCGGGCTGCGCAGCCTGCGTGCGTGGGCCTACATGCTCCGCGCGCAGCTCGCGAAGGCCGAGGACGACCTGCGTGCGCTGGTCGAGGACGACCCGAGCGACGTCTGGTGCAGGCACGCGCTCGGCCGGGTGCTCGAGCGTCAGTCCCGCCTCGAGGACGCCCTGCCGCACCTGCGGCTCGCGGCCGTGATGAGCGACGAGTACGACCACCACGCCGCGGTCTACCGCGTGCAGAACCGGCTCGCCCAGCAGGCCGGGAGCGACGCTACGCCAGACGCGTGACCTCGACCTCGACGGTCATCGTCGAGGTGGCGGCGCCGGAGTAGATCCCGGAGAGCGGCTTGACGTCGGTGTAGTCACGGCCGGTGGCGACCGCGACGTACGTGTCGCCCGGTTCGGTCAGGTTGATCGGGTCGTACGGGTGCCAGCCGTCGTCCCAGAACTCCAGCCACGCGTGCGAGCCGCCGACGTGTGCCTCGCCGACGGCCGGCTCCGGGCTGGGGTGGACGTAGCCGGACACGTAGCGCACCGGGATGCCGACGGTGCGCAGCCCGCCGAGCGCGAGGTGTACGACGTCCTGGCCGGCGCCCGCGCGCTGCGCCCAGGCCTCACTGGCCGGTGAGCCGGCCTGGGTCGCGCCCGGCGTCAGCGCCACCTCTCGGTTGACGAGCGCGCTGACGGCGAGCACCGCCTCACCGGGCAGCGTCGAGGACGCGGCGACGTCCTTCACCGCGACGGCGAGGTCCTCGGGCGGGGAGACCAGCGGCGGCAGCATGAGGTACTCCGTCCACCGGTCGGCGACCTCGGGCGTCGTGACCTTCTCCCACGTCATCGTCGGAGGGGCCGTCGGCGGCCTGCTGACCTGCACGGTGCTGGTGGCGGTGACCCTCATCGACTCGTGCGGCTCGACGATCTCGAAGGCCGTGACCTGGTTGCCGAAGTAGTCGCGGTACTCGTGGACCCACGGCTTGGGGGAGACCTCGAGCCGGTGGTGCACCACGATCTGCTCGCGGGTGGTGAGCGGCGTGAGGCGCGCCTGGTTGTAGGAGGCGACCGCCTTGCCGTCGTACGCGAACCCGGTGGTGTGCACGATGCGCAGCTGCATGCTCATGTCCAGTCCCTCTCAGATCCCCTGCCAGCTCATCGCCTCGGCGCCGGCGAAGTAGCGCCGCGCGACCGCCTCGGTGGCGTCGGCGCAGGTGCGCTGGACGCGCTCCATCTCCGTCGGCAGGTCGTGCATGAGGTCGAGGAGCGGGCGGTACTCCAGCTCGGCGCGCATCCGGCCGATCAGCCGGTGGGCCTCGTCGGTGAAGCCGGCCCGGCGGGTGGTCCCCTCGAGGTTGTCGAGCGACTCCTCGGCGCGGTTGAGCGCGAAGACGACCGACCGCGGGAAGAGCCGGTCGAGGATGAGGAACTCCGCCGCGCCCTGCTCGGTCTCCAGCCCGCGGTAGGTGCGCAGGAACGCGTCGTACGCCCCGCAGGCGCGCAGCGTCGAGGTCCACGGCGTCGTCGAGCCGCTGCCCGACAGCGACGTGGTGGCCACCAGCCGGGAGGTCATGTCCGCACGCTCGACGTAGCGCCCGAGCATGAGGAACTGCCAGCTCTCGTCGCGCATCATCGTCGCGTCGGCGGTGCCGTTCACCAGCGCCACCCGCTCGCGCACCCACTGGAAGAGGGTCGGCGCCCGCATGGCGGCGAAGATCCCCGAGGGGATCGCGCGGTACGTCGTGTTGAGCGCCTCCCACAGCGGCACGCTGAGCGTCTCGCGGGCGCCGCGGCCGCTCTCGCGCGCCGCCTCGAGGGCGAACGCCATCGACGTGGGCGACGTGGTGTCGTACGCCAGGATGTCGAGGATCTGCGGCAGCCCGGCCTTGCCCTCGGGCTCCTGCTCGATCCCCATGACCGCGAGCAGTCCGCGGCAGGCGGTCTCCTCCTCGATCGTCGCGTCCTCCAGGATGAGCTGGGTCTGGACGTCGAGGATGCGGGCGGTGTCCTCGGCGCGCTCGATGTAGCGGCCGATCCAGAACATCGACTCGGCGATCCGACTGAGCATCACGCCACCCCCTGCGTCTGCGTCCGGCTCTGATCCTGGCTCTGGGACCGGCTCTGCGACTGCGCCTGCGACCCGTTGACGCCGCTCTCGAGCTGCTCCTGGGTGGGTCCGGCGAGCACCCAGGTGTCCTTCGACCCGCCGCCGCGGGAGCTGTTCACGATGAGCTCGCCCTCGGCCAGCGCGACCCGCGTCAGCCCGCCCGGGAGCACCCACACCTTCGACCCGTCGTTGACCGCGAACGGCCGCAGGTCGACGTGGCGCGCGCCGAGCTTGCCGTCGACGAACGTCGGCACCGTCGAGAGCTGGACGACGGGCTGGGCGATCCAGGCCCGCGGGTCGGCGAGGATCTTCGCACGCAGCTCGTCGAGCTCGGCGGTACTCGCCGCCGGCCCGATCACGATGCCCTTGCCGCCCGAGCCGTCGACCGGCTTGAGGACCAGCTCGTCGAGCCGGTCGAGGACCTCCTCGCGGCTCTCCGGGTCGCCCATCCGCCAGGTGTCGACGTTGCGGATGATCGGCTCCTCGCCGAGGTAATACCTGATGATGTCGGGCATGTAGGTGTAGACGAGCTTGTCGTCGGCGACGCCGTTGCCGACCGCGTTGGCGAGCGTCACGTTGCCCATCCGCGCCGCGTCGATGATCCCCACGCAGCCGAGCATCGAGTCGGCCCGGAAGTGCACCGGGTCGAGGAACTCGTCGTCGATCCGCCGGTAGATCACGTGCACCGGGGCTAGCCCCTTCGTCGTACGCATCATGACGTGGCCGTTGCGGCAGACCAGGTCGCGGCCCTCGACCAGCTCGACGCCCATCGTCCGGGCCAGCAGCGCGTGCTCGAAGTAGGCGCCGTTGTAGACCCCGGGGGTGAGTACGACGACGGTCGGGTCGGCCACGCCGGCGGGCGCCGCGGCGCGCAGTGCCGCGAGCAGCTTCTGCGGGTAGTTCGCCACCGGGCGGATCCGGTGCTCGGTGATCGTCTCGGGGAGCGCCGCGGCGATCGCCCGCCGGTTGGTCATGACGTAGGAGACCCCGGACGGCACCCGGACGTTGTCCTCGAGCACCCGGAACTCGCCGGCGTTGTCGCGGACCAGGTCGATGCCGGCCACCTGGATCCGGGCGCCGTTCGGCGGCCGCACCCCGGCGGCGGCGCGGTGGTAGTGGCTGGACGTGGTGATCACCCGGCGGGGGATCACGCCGTCCTCGAAGACCGAGCCGGCGTCGTACACGTCGGCCAGGAACATCTCGAGCGCCTGCACCCGCTGCTGGACGCCGGCCTCGATCGTCGACCAGGTGTCCCGCTCGATGACGCGCGGGACGATGTCGAGCGGGAAGGCCCGCTCCTCGCCGCCGATGTCGAAGGTCACCCCCTGGTCGAGGTAGCTCGCCTGCAGCGCCTCGACCCGGCTCACCAGATCCGGGGTCGTGAGTCTGCGCAGCGAGTCGCCGAGCCGGCGGTACGGCGGGCGCAGCGTGCCAGCGCTGAACATCTCGTCGTACGCCGGATCCCGGGTGACGTAGGCGTCGAACATGGCGCTCATGGTGGGAACCTACTCATTTCCGTGTAACACGGTTGTTGCAGCATGTGTCGCCGAGGCGGCGCACGCGGGGTAGGTTCCACATGTGGCCGAGAGCAGCGAGGGCAGGTACTGGTTCTGCGTCAAGCACCACCGGGTGGAGGGGGCTGACGGGTGTCCGCCGATCGACCGGCTCGGGCCTTACCCCACCGAGGAGATGGCCTCCCGGGCGTTGGAGATCGCCCAGGAGCGTAACGAGGCGTGGGACAACGACCCGGCGTGGAACGACCCCGACGAGTGATCCTGCGCAAGGTCTCGCCCTGGCCGTTCGTCGGCATGGGCGGGCTGGCGTGCCTGCTCTTCCTCTACGCCGCCAGCGCGACCTTCGCTCCGTGGTGGGCGGTCGTGCTGCTGCTGGCCGTCTGGGTGGTGCTCTTCGTGCTCGCGTGCCGCTGGTGGACGCCGTACCCCCGCCGGGTGCTGTGGGCTGCCGTCACCGGTGCGGTGGTGTGGTTCCTGGTCGCGATCGTCGGCGGGATCGCGCTCGACTGGTCGCGCTAGCTAGCGAGGGTGCACCCGCAGCACGACGTCCTTGCCGCCGCCGCGGTCGGTCGTCACCAGCAGGTCCCCGTTCGGTGCGACCACGGCGGTGCGGATCCGGCCGCGGTGGGTGAGCCGGACGCGCTGGGCGACCAGCTTGCCCTTCGCCGAGAAGCTGAGGAAGCGGACCTGGTGATCCTTGAGAACCGCGACCGCCAGCGCGCCGTTGAGCGCACCCCACCCCTTGCTCGGCAGGAACGTCCCGCCGCTGGTGGCGATCGTCGGGTTGCCGGAGCGCCAGCGCGCGGCGATCTGCTTGCCGGGCAGGCTCTGGTCGGTCATCGGGACGCTCTCGTTGTAGCCGGGCACCGGGTTGTAGCCGTAGTCCCCGCCGATGACGAGGCGGTTCACCTCGTCGTCGCGGTAGGTGCCCTGCTCGATTGTCCAGATCGAGCCGTTGGACCGCTGGGTGATGCCCTGGACGTTGCGGTGGCCGTACGAGGTGATGTAGCGCTTCTTCGCGCTCTTGGCGTTGACCCACGGGTTGCTCGGCCACGGCTTGCCGGTGAACCGGTTGAGCCGGAGCGTCTTGCCCCCGAGCGAGGTCAGGCTGCGCGGGTTGCGGCCCTGCGCGGCGTCGCCGGTCCCGACGTGGAGCGCGCCGTTGCGGCTGATCAGCAGCCGGCAGCCGCCGTGGCGCCCGGTGCTGGTCGGGAAGCCGGCGACCAGGGTCCTGACCATGCGCGCGCGGGTGAGGCCGGGGTCGAGCTTCCACGCGATGACGCGTACGTCGTGACCGCCGCCGCTCTTCTTCCACCCGGAGCAGGTGTAGATCCGGTGGTTCTTCGTGAACGCGGGGTCCACCTCGAGGCCCATCAGGCCGGTCTCCCCGGAGACCCAGATCCGTCCGCTCGGGAACTTCACCGTCCTCTTGTGGCCCCGGTGGATCAGCGTCAGCCGGGCCCGCTCCCGCTGGGTGACGAGGAAGCGCTGGTTGCCGACGGGTACGACGTCCCACGGGTGGTCCAGGCCGCCGGCCATCCGCCACACCCTTAGCTTCGGCACCTTCGCCTTCGCGACCGTGCGGGCGGCGGGGTCCGCCTTCGCGCCGGGGCCGGCGGCTGCGCCGTCCGCTGCGTCGGAGACGGTGCATGCGGCGGCCGGCAGGGCCGTCATCGAGAGCGTCGCTGCTATCACGAGTCCGAGGAGGGCGCGCATGTGACCGACGTTACAGGGCGATCAAGGGGCGCGCTCAGAGCCAGCCGTTGCCCTCTGCGGTGAGCACCGCCTCGGTGCGGTTGGCGGCACCAGTCTTGCCGATCGCAGCGGAGAGGTGGTTGCGGACGGTGCCCTCGGAGAGGAACAGCTTCGCCGCGATCGCCGCCACGCTGGAGCCGTCCCGTGCGGCGCGCAGTACCTCGGTCTCGCGCTGGGTGAGCGGGGACTCCCCGGCGAGCAGCGAGTCGGTGGCGAGGTTCGGGTCCACCACGCGCAGCCCGGCGTACACCCGACGTACGGCGTCGGCCAGCTGCGGCGCCGGTGTGTCCTTGACGACGAACCCGGACGCCCCCGCCTGCAGCGCGCGCCGCAGGTAGCCCGGCCGGCCGAACGTCGTCACGATCAGCACCCGCGTGCTCGGACACGCTCTCTTGACCGCCTCGGTCGCGGAGATGCCGTCGAGGCCGGGCATCTCGACGTCGAGCAGGGCGACGTCGGGGCGGTGCTCGAGGACGGCGGGTACGACCGCGTCGCCGGCGCCGACCTCGGCGACCACCTCGAGGTCGGTCTCCAGCCCGAGGAGCGCTGAGAGCGCGCCGCGGACCAGGGCCTGGTCGTCGGCGAGCAGGAGCCTGATGGGTGAGGTCATGACGGCGCCACCGTGCGAGCCGCCACCTCGAGCGAGAAGCCGGGGGAGAGCGCCCGCGTGGTGAGGACGGCGCCGGCCGCGGCCGCCCGCTCGCGCAGGCCGGTGAGGCCGCTGCCGTCGGCGGGCTTGCCCGGCCCGCCACCGTCGTCGCGAACCTCGGCGCGGTCGCAGGTCAGCACGATCTCGCAGCGGCCGGCGCCGGAGTGCCTGATGACGTTGGTGACGCCCTCGCGCACGGTCCAGGCGAAGAGCTCGCGCAGCTCGGTGGGTACGGCGTCGGTCGACTGCGGCAGCACCGGCGTGACCCCGGCGGCCTCCAGCGCGGCCCGGGCCCGCGCCAGCTCGCCCGGGAGGGTCAGCTCGCGGTAGCCCTCCACCGCCCGGCGTACGTCGTGGAGCGCGTCGCGGGACAGCCGCTCCAGGTCGGCCAGCTCGGCCCGGGCGCGCTCGGTGGCCGACTCCTCGCCGGCGTCGAGCAGGCGTCGGGCCAGCTCGGCCTTCACCGTGATCACGGTCAGCGAGTGGCCGAGGATGTCGTGCAGGTCGCGGGCGAACCGGTTGCGCTCGTCGGCCAGTGCGAGCCTGGTGTTGTCCTGGTGGGCGCGGAAGAGCTCGATGTTGCGCCGGATCACCGACCGCATCCCGAGGACCGCGAGCGACGCCGCGCAGATCCCGAACGCGGTGCCGATCTGGCTGTCCCAGCCGGAGAGCCAGCCGCTCAGCGCGGTGAGCACGGCGAGTACGCCGGCCGTCGGGAGCGCCGCCCGCAGCGGCAGGCACATCACGAAGGCCACGGCGAGGTAGACCGTCGACGCCGTGCCCGGCTCGCCGAGGCAGACGATCATCGCGGCGGCGAGCAGGGTCAGGTGGAACAGGTAGGGGACGACGAACCGGAGCGGCGGGTTCTCGATCAGCCGCATGCGCAGCTTGCGCGCCCTGACCCACACGCCCATGTAGGCGGCCGCGAAGGCGACCGTGGCGAGCATCCCGATGACGCCGCGGACGGTGTCGCGCGCCTGCCAACCGGTGTAGAGCGGGTGGACGAGGAAGAACAGCCAGATCGCCGCGAGCCACGGGCCGGCCCAGCGCGGCCGCCCGAAGCGCTGGGCCAGCGGGTCGACCGGGATCGCGGGGTCGGGCTGCGCGTCGCCCGGGTCGGGTGTCTGGCGGTGCTCCACGGGAGCAACGGTAGTCATCTCAGACCCGTGCCGTGTCCTTGCTCATCCGCCAGGCCGCGCCCGCGATGAAGACGAGGAACCAGCCGACCGCGTTGACCACCGCGAACCAGGGCAGGTCGTGCGTGAGCGGTGCCCGGGCGACCTCGGCGACGCCGTACATCGGCGTCCAGTAGGCGATGTCGCGCACCACCTCGGCGTACTGGCTCAGCGGGATGAACAGACCGCCCAGGAAGGAGAGCAGCGCCAGACCGGGGCCGAGGATCTGCATGGCGTTCTCGCTCGGCACGAGGTAGCCGACGAACACGCCGAGCGCCGCGAAGGTGAGCGTGCAGAAGAGCGTGACGACCATGGCGAGGACCCAGACGTGCGTCGGCATCTCCGCCTTGCCCTGGGACCTCCCGACCAGGTTGACCACGACGACGGCGAGCGCGCCCATGCAGAGCGCGACGATGGCCTTGGTGAGGATGTACGCCACCGGGTTGAGCGGCGTCAGGCGGAGCTGCCGGGACCAGCCGACCGCGCGCTCGAGGGCGACCATCGCACCGGTCGCGGCCGAGGTGAGGGCGGCGCCGTAGAGCGCCATCGAGATCAGGACGTACGCCGCGACGTTGCCGGAGCCGACCCGGTCCTGCCAGCCGCTCTGCCCGCCGAAGCTGAGCATCAGCGCGGCAGGGAGGACGAGGGTGAAGACGATCGTGCGGCGGTTGCGCAGCATCCGGGTCAGCTCGATGCGCAGCAGGGTCAGGTTGAAGCCGCCCAGCGGCGGGACCCGGCGCTCGGAGGTGTCGACGGCGGTGTCGAGGGTCGTCATGACTCGTCTCCCGTCAGGCTGAGGAACGCGTCCTCGAGGTTCTTGCTGGTGATCTCGACGTCGCGGGCGGCGGTCTCGGTGAGCAGGAAGCGCGCGACGGCGTCGCTGTCCTTGGTGTGGACGACGACCCGGTCGCCGCGCACGTCGAGCTGGTCGACACCACCGACCGAGCGCAGCCGTGCCTCCGTGTCGGCGTCGATGCCCTCGACGGTGGCGCGGACGGTCCGACCGGCCGCCAGCGCGCGGATCTCGGACCCAGAGCCGTCGGCGACGATGCGCCCCCTGCTGATGAGCACGATGCGGTCGGCGTACTGGTCGGCCTCCTCGAGGTAGTGCGTCGCGAAGAGGACCGTCCGCCCGCGCTCGGCGTCGGTGCGGATCGCCGACCAGAAGTTGCGGCGGCCCTCGACGTCCATGCCTGTCGTCGGCTCGTCGAGCAGCAGCAGCGCGGGGTCGGGGAGCAGCGCCATCGCGAACCGCAGCCGCTGCTGCTCGCCGCCGGAGCACTTGCCGACCTTGCGCCCGGAGATGCCGGTGATGCCCGCGTCCGCGAGGACGGCGTCGACCGGCTTGGTGTGGGCGAAGAGGCTGGCGGTGTACTCGACCGTCTCCCGGACCGTCAGGTCCTTCAGCAGCCCGCCGGTCTGCATCACCGCGGAGACCAGCCCGCGGGCGACCGCCTCCCGGGGCTTGTGCCCGAGCACCTCGGCCGCGCCGCCGGTGGGCTGCGAGAGGCCCAGGATCATGTCGATGGTGGTGGTCTTCCCGGCGCCGTTGGGGCCGAGGAAGGCCACCACCTCGCCCTGGTTCAACTCCAGGTCGACGCCGCGTACGGCCTCCACCCTGCCGAAGCTCTTCGTGACGCCCTCGAGGCGCACAGCTGGAACGCTCATGCCCGAAAGCATCGCGTACCGATGCGTTCCGTACGTCGCCGTTCCCTCACGTTGCCGGGGTGACATCTGTCAGCGACTCCGGGTGATGAGACGCCCGGGAGGGGAGTGGGGGGTAGTCCGGGACGAAACGGTCGGTTACTCGCCAGTAGAACGACCGTTGCGTCCCGGACTACCCCGCCGCGCGCCCAGCGATCAGCGGCGCCTGATGTGGAAGACCCGGCTGTTGGCCGCCGGAACCTTCCCCTGCCTGGCGACGTGGACGCGGAACTTGACCTTCGGGTACGTGACGCCGCAGACCTTCATCTGGTTCCAGCCCTTGACCGGCAGGTAGACGAACCTCGCCCGGCCGCCGGGTCCGGTCTTCTTGGCGGCCTGGCGCACGAAGGACCCGCAGACCCGTGCCTGCAGCACCGTGCTCTTGTACTTCCACGCCTTGCCGTTCTTCGTCACGGTGGCGACGATCGTCCAGCCGTGGCGGCCGTGCTTGACCTTTTTGACGGTCACCCTGCTGTGCTGCGCGGCGGGCGTGCTGGCACCGCCGCCGCTGCCCCCGCCGCTCTTGGAGTAGTTGCAGGGGCAGGGGTTCGACTCGCAGGCGATGCCGTCGCCGTCGGCGTCGAGCAGGTCGACGTTGTTGGACGGGCTGCCGCCCTTGCCGAGGAAGTACTTCTGAGCAGCCGCCTGGTTCGCGAAGTCAGCGCAGTCCTTGTCGCCGGCGGCATGGGCCGGCGATGCCGGGGCGGCGACGACGAGTCCGGCGGCGACGAGCGCGCCGGCGAGCAGCACCGTGAGGCGCTTGATCATGGGGGATCCCTCCCGTGGGACACGAATTGGTCGTCACGCAAGGTAAAGGCCGACCGGCCGCCCCCGCAGAGGTTTCGCCCAAGATCCACCCGGCCAGCCGGGATAGTCCGGGACGGTACGCAGGGCTTACTAGCGAGTAACCCATGCGTGCCGTCCCGGACTACCCCGCCGCGCGTGTCAGAACGTGTGCTCGGGCCCGGGGAACGAGCCGTCGCGCACCTCGGCGGCATAGGTCTGCGCCGCCTGGAGGAGTACGCCGTGGAGGTCGGCGTACCGCTTCACGAACTTGTTCTTCCGGCCGTTGTCGAGGCCGAAGGCGTCCTGCCAGACGAGCACCTGGCCGTCGGTCTGGTTGCCGGCGCCGATGCCGATGGTGGGGATGACGAGCTCCTTGGTCACCTGCGCGGCGACGTCACCGGGGACCATCTCCATGACGACGGCGAAGGCGCCGGCGTCCTGGACGGCGTGGGCGTCGCGCATGACCCGCTCGGCGGCGTCGCCGCGGCCCTGGACGCGGTAGCCGCCGAGGCTGTGCTCCGACTGCGGCGTGAAGCCGATGTGGGCACAGACCGGGATGCCGCCCTGCGTGAGGCGCTGGATGGCCGGCGCCATCTCGACGCCGCCCTCGAGCTTGACGGCGGCGACCTCGGCCTCCTTCATGAGCCGGGTGGCGCTGAGGTAGGCCTGCTCAGGCGAGGCCTGGTAGCTGCCGAACGGCAGGTCGCCCACCACGAGCGCGCGCCGGGCCCCGCGCGCGACCGCGCGGGCGAGCGGGATGAGCTCGTCGAGGGTCACCGGGACGGTCGTGCTGTAGCCGTAGACCGTATTGGCGGCGGAGTCGCCGACCAGAAGGGTGTCGATCCCGGCCTCGTCGAAGATCCGCGCCGTGAGGGCGTCGTACGCCGTCAGCATCGTGAACCGCTCGCCGCGCTCCTTCATCTCGCGCAGGTGGTGGGTCCGTACGCGCCGGACGCGGCCGGTCCGGTCCGGTTCCGGAGGCGTCGGGGCCGAGGCGTACGGCGCCGTCTCCTCCTCGGAGGCAGGGCTGTTCTCAGTGCTCATCGTCGAGCGCCTTTCGTGACATCTCGCGGTGGTCCCCGAGGAGGTCGCGCAGCGACCGTCTCGAAGGGCTCCCTGGTGGAGTCAACGGACCGTCCTCAAGGCTAGTCAGCCGGTGCGCCGCAGGGCCTTCCGGCCCGTGTGGCGGTCGTCACTCGGCGCTAGCGTGGCGGGATGTCCTTCGACGTCGCGGCGGAGGCGTACGCCGCGTTCATGGGTCGCTACTCCGAGCCTCTGGCCGACCGTCTCCTCGACCTGCTGGACCCGGCGCCGGGCTCGCGCGCGGCGGACGTCGGCTGTGGCCCCGGCGTCGTGACGGCCCGGCTGGCGCTGCTGCTCGGGCCCGGGAACGTCGTGGCCGTGGACCCGTCGGTGCCGTTCGTGGAGGCGGCCCGGACCCGCTGCCCGGGCGTGGACGTCAAGCTCGGCGGTGCGGAGGCACTGCCCTGGGACGACGCCTCGGTCGACCTGGCGGTCGCGCAGCTCGTCGTCGCGTTCATGAAGGACCCCGTCGCGGGGCTGCGCGAGATGGCCCGGGTCACCCGCCCGGGTGGGGCCGTGGCGGTGTCGATGTGGGACATCGCGGGTGGCCGCTCGCCGCTCTCCCCGCTGTGGCGCGCGGCGACCGCGCTGTGGCCGGGGACAGCCGGGGAGGAGCGGCTTCCCGGGGTGACCGAGGGCGACCTCGGCCGGCTCCTGCACGCCGCCGGGCTCGACGACGTCGTCGAGACCGAGCTCGCCGTGTCGGTGGGCTACGACACCTTCGAGGAGTGGTGGACGCCGTACACCTTCGGGGTGGGGCCGGCCGGCGACTTCGTGGCCTCCCTCTCCGACGGCCGGCGGGCTGCGCTGAAGGAGCGCTGCCGCGCGGACCTGGGCGACCCACCGCTCACGATCGACGCCACCGCCTGGACTGCGACGGCGACCGCGACGGCTGCGGTCTGACCCTCCTCCGGCCGCTCGCTGACGGGCGGTGACCGGCCCCCTCCCTAGACTCGGACACGTGGACTTCTACTCCGCCTACGCCCACGGGTTCGCCCGCATCGCCTCCTGCACGATCCCGATCGCGGTGGCCGACCCGGCGGCCAACGCCCGTACGGTGATCGAGCAGGCCCGGGCGTGCAGCGAGGAGGGCGTTGCGGTCGCGGTGTTCCCCGAGGTCTGCCTGTCGGGGTACGCCGTGGACGACCTCTACCTTCAGAGCACGCTGCTCGACGCGGTAGAGGCCGGGATCCAGGCCATCTGCGTAGCCAGCGAGGAGTTGCTGCCGATGATCGTCGTCGGTGCGCCGCTGCGCCACGGCAACCGGGTGCTCAACACCGCCGTCGTCATCCACGCGGGCGAGGTGCTCGGCGTCATCCCGAAGGCCTACCTGCCGACCTACCGCGAGTTCTACGACCGGCGCTACTTCGGCGCCGGCGACGAGTACCGCAGCGCGACGATCGCCGTCGCCGGCGTCGAGGTTCCGCTCGGCACCGACCTGCTGTTCAAGGCGACCGACATCGCCGGCCTCGTCGTCCACGTCGAGGTCTGCGAGGACATGTGGGTCCCGGTGCCACCCAGCGCCATCGGCGCCCTCGCCGGCGCGACGGTCCTCCTCAACCTCTCCGGCAGCCCGATCACCGTCGGCCGCGCCGAGGACCGCCGCCTGCTCGTCCGGAGCGCCAGCGCGCGCTGCCTGGCGGCGTACGCCTACTCCGCCGCGGGCCAGGGCGAGTCGACGACCGACCTCTCGTGGGACGGGCAGACGATGGTCTACGAGTGCGGGGACGCCCTCGCCGAGGGGGAGCGGTTCCCGGACGGGCCGCGCCGCACGATCGCCGACGTCGACCTCGACCGGATCATGGCCGAGCGCCGCCGGATGGGCACCTTCGACGACAACCGGAGGACGTACGCCGCGGAGACCGAGGGCTTCCAGACGATCGAGTTCGAGCTCAGCCCGCCGCTCACCGGCAACGGCCTGCGCCGCAAGGTCGACCGGTTCCCGTTCGTGCCGGACGACCCGGAGAGGCTGGCGCAGGACTGCTACGAGGCCTACAACATCCAGGTCTCCGGCCTCGAGCAGCGGCTGCAGGCGATCGGGCCGGACACGAAGGTCGTCATCGGCGTCAGCGGCGGCCTCGACTCCACCCACGCGCTCATCGTCGCCGCCAACGCCATGGACCGGCTCGGCCGGCCGCGCTCGGACGTGCTCGCGTTCACGATGCCCGGGTTCGCGACCTCCGACCACACCCTCGGCAACGCGCTCGCGCTGATGGAGTCGCTCGGCACGACGTACGAGACGATCGACATCCGGCCCGCCGCCACCCAGCTGCTCAAGGACATCGGCCATCCCGCGGGCGAGGGCGAGAGCGTCTACGACGTCACGTTCGAGAACGTCCAGGCCGGGATGCGCTACGACTACCTCTTCCGGCTCGCCAACCAGCGCGGCGGGATCGTGGTCGGCACCGGCGACCTCTCCGAGCTGGCGCTCGGCTGGGCGACGTACGGCGTCGGTGACCAGATGTCGCACTACAACGTCAACGCCGGCGTGCCGAAGACCCTGATCCAGCACCTCATCCGGTGGGTCATCTCGTCCGAGCAGTTCGAGGACAGCACGAACGCCGTGCTCCAGAAGATCCTGGACCAGGAGATCTCCCCGGAGCTCGTCCCCGGCGACTCGCCGCAGTCGACCGAGGCGAAGGTCGGGCCCTACGCGCTGCAGGACTTCACCCTGTTCCACGTCGTCCGCAACGGGTTCACGCCGTCGAAGATCGCGTTCCTCGCCTGGTCGGCGTGGCACGACGTCGCGCAGGGCGAGTGGCCGCCCGGGTTCCCCGAGGAGCGCCGGAGGGCGTACGGGATGGCAGAGATCCGGCACTGGCTGGAGGTCTTCTGCCGCCGGTTCTTCGCCAACCAGTTCAAGCGGTCGGCGCTGCCCAACGGCCCGAAGGTGAGCAACGGCGGCACGATGTCGCCGCGCGGCGACTGGCGGATGCCGTCGGACGCGAGCCCCGCTGCCTGGCTGGCCGATCTCGAGGCCCGCGTCCCGATGGAGTAGTCAGCTGCTCGGCTGCAGGTGGAACGTGTAGTCCTTCACCAGCGGGCCGAAGAAGCTCTGCGTGCGGACCTCGACCTGCGCCGTGCCCGGGACGCCCTGGGCCTGCTGGAGGATTCGGTACGACGCCCGGCGGTCGGCCGGGATGACCCGGGTGATGCGCGGGGAGCTGTCGGCGGGCACCGTCAGCGTGTAAGAGTCGGCGGAGAGGTCGAACCCGTCGTACCTCCTGCCGTCGATCACGACCGCGATCGACGTCGGGCCCTGGTCGGTCGGCATCGCCCGGCCGCTGAAGGTCTGCCAGTAGCCGACGCAGGTGTCGCGCCAGTCCTTCGCGTCGACCTCCTGCTGCGCGAGCCTTGCCTGCACCTCGCCGAAGCGACGGGCATCGAGCGACGGTTCGAGCGAGTCCCAGGCCTGCCTCATCCAGGTGACGTACTGGACGCCCATCTGGTATCGGTAGACCAGCTCATCCCAGAACGGCAGGCCGTCCTTCATCCGGTAGCCCCATGGCACGTGGTGGAACCACATCAGCAGGTTCTCGGGCGTCGTCCGGATGTCGTTGTAGCGGTCGGCGAGCACTGGGAAGTACTGGTCGACGAAGTCGCTGCCGGTGCGCGACCGGTCATAGCCGAGCCCGACGCTGTCGGCCTTGTTGTAGTAGGTGGGGCTCCAGTCCGGCCGCGCCAGCGTCTCGCTCGGACCGGGGGCGTAGTGGGTGTCGGCGTGCATCTGATGGGCGATTCCGAGCGGCGTCTCGTAGCTGGCGACCGCCTCCCGCGAGCCCATCATCATCTCCACGATCGTCTTCACCACGCGCCGGTTGCGGCTCCACGTCATCTTGGCCCAGTCCTCGGCGATGCTCCTGGAGTCCAGCGTCCAGTCCCAGGCCAGACGCCCGAACGCGAAGAGGTTGGCCTGGGAGAACTGGTGGCCGGTGAGGTCGTCGGCGTTGCCGAGGTTGGCGACCCCGACCATCGCGGTCCGCTGCTGACCCTGTGCCGTTCCGTCGACGATGTCGCCGACCAGGCGCCGCCGCAGGGGCCGGCCGTTCGCGTCGGTCGCATGCGTGTCGGTCTTCAGGGCCTCCTCCCACATCGGGGCGAGGTAGTCGAGCATGATGTTCTGCCCGGTGTACTCCTGGGTGACCTGGAGCTCGAGCGCCTGGTTGGTGTTCTCCATCCGGCCGAACATCGGGTTGATCGGCTCACGGGCCTGGAAGTCGAGTGGGCCGTTCTTGGTCTGCAGCAGGACGTTGTCGGCGAAGCGACCGTTCGATCCGTCGGGCTGGGGCTCGTCGTCGATGGGGCCGAACTCGAGGTAGGCGCGCTTCAGCCGGTCGGTGTCGACGTCGGGGTTGTAGACGAAGGTCCGCCAGAAGATCGTCATGCCCAGCGGCGCGACCGCCGCCGCCATGCCGTTGGCGCCGTCGCCGTGGTCGTGGCCGAAGTCCTGCGGGCCGGGCTGTCCCTCGGAGTTCGCCTTCACGGTGAAGCCGGCGAAGTCCGGGATGGCCTTCTTGAGCTGCACCGCCTTGCGGTGCCACCAGGCACGGAACGGCGTCTTCGTGGGGTCGAGCTGGTCCGCTGTCAGCGTGTCCGGCGCGAAGCGCTGGTCGGTCGGTGCGTCGTACCTGATGGAGAGCGCGAGCTTGATGCCGTACGGCCGGAGGGCGTCGGCGAGGGCGGCCTCCTGCTCGATGAAGGCCGGTGTGAGGTATTTGTTGTCGGCATTGACGTTGTTGATGTTGATGCCGTTGATGCCCAGCGAGGCGAGCGCCCGCGCCACGACGACATACCGGTCGAGGATGACCGGAAGGTTCTTCGACGCGCTCGCGTCGGTGGCGTCGAAGTCGAAGATCGAGCCGTTCTCCCCGTTGAGGCCACCGGTGCCGGTCGCGTCGTTGCCGGCGTACAGGCGCTCGGTCTCCCAGTTGTCGAGCCACCGGTCCTGCACCTTCGGCACCGACACGACGTCGACATGGCTGATCGGCTTGTCGGTCTGTATCAGGCGCAGGAAGCCGTACGTGCCGTAGAGAGCGGCGACCTCGGTGTTGCCCGCGATGACAGTGTGGGCCGCGTCGCCGTGACCGACGGAGCGGATGAGGTAGCCGTCGTCACCGAGCCGGCGGAGCGCGGGTGGTGGCACGTCACGCCGTACCACGGCGGAGGACTGCGGCGTGCCGACGACGACAGCGCCCGAGGCGACGCCGCTGTCGCTCACCGGGACGTCCTCGCCGAGCATCGAGCCGAGCCCGCGGCTGAGCTCGTCGCGGGCGGCCTCGAGGCTGGTCGTCACGAGGTGCTCCGCGGAGCCGGGGAGCATGTGCAGGTCCTCGGTGTGGCGGTAGACACTGTGGGCGTCGGCGTTCTCCACGACGATCGCGCGGACCGTGCGTCGGTAGCTCGCGAGGAGTCGCGGGTCGCCGACCCGGGTGTAGTGGAGCCACATCTGCGAGCCGTCGTAGGAGTCAGGGGTGCCGTTCGGTGCGACGGCCGCGGCGCCGCGCGCCGCGTGCCCGCTGTGGGCATGGGCGGCCGGAGCTGCGACCAGGGTCGCGACGACCAGGGCGAGGAGGGTGGCGAGGGCAAGGCAAGGGCGGGACGCGCGCCCCGAGATGGCGGTCATCGCTGTTCTTCCGAGAGAGGGATGGATGAACCCACCTAAGTGACCGTCGTCACAAGAGACAAGCGATTGCCATCTGTTGCTGTCTCAGCGCCGACGTCCGGTCCTGCTCAGCTTGAATGGTCGCCCCTCACCGGCACCCGGAGTACGACGGCGTCGCCGGCACCCACGTTGCTCGATGCGGGCACGACGGTCTGGTGAGGCGCGGGCCGGAGCGTGATGAGACCGGTCATGGTCGGCGTCTCTCCAGGTCGTCGAGGGATTGCTGAACGGTGGGCACCACGTCGCCGGCGGAGAGGGAGCCGATGACGCCACTGGCGCGCAGCCACTCGTCAGCCAGCGCGGTCCAGAGTCGTAGGGCACCGGTTGCCTTGCGCACCCCGAACCCGTGACCGCCCTGGCGGAAGATGTGGAGCTCGCTCACGACGTGGGCGCTCTTGAGCGCCTCGTAGAACAGCGTGCTGTTGAGTGTGGAGACGGGGTCGTTGTGGGCCTGAACGATGAACGTCGGCGGAGTCGCGCCGGTGACGTGCAGCTCGTTGGAGTAGGCGTCGACCAGCTCCTGGCTCGGATCCGGCCCGAGCAGCCGCTGGCGCGTGCCCGCGTGAGTGATCCCGCTGCGCATCGTGACGACCGGGTAGGCCAGCATCAGGAAGTCCGGGCGTGCACTGACGTCGTCGACCTCGTCCGCAGGGGTGTAGACGCCCTTGTCGTACTGGGTGCCGAGCGCGGAGACGAGGTTGCCGCCGGCGGAGAAGCCCATCGCCCCTATCCGTGCGGGGTCGAGGCCCCAGCGGTCGGCCTCAGACCGGATGAGCCGCAGGGCGCGCTGGCCGTCTTCGAGCGGGACGTCGTACCCGCGTTGATGACCCTCGGCGGGGAGCCGGTACTTCAGGACGAACGCCGCGACTCCGAGGGCATTGAGCCACTGGGCGATGTCGTAGCCCTCGAGGTCGAAGGCGCTGTAGGCGTAGCCGCCGCCGGGGCACAGGAGCACCGCCGACCCGTCCCGTCTGCCCTGCGGCGGGAGGAACGGGATGATGCTCGGACGGGTGACGCCACTGATGACGCGGTCGTGGAGCCTGGGATCAGTGCTGCGCTCGGTGATCGTCTCTGTCAGCTCCAGCCCGTCTGAGCCGGGGCCGTGCCGGCCCAGATGGGGATCTCGTCCGCAAGGAGCTGGCTGGTCGGGTAGTCGCCGCCGGCCGCGGCAGTGGCCGCGGTCGCCGGCGTCCGGAGGCCGGCGACCGCGGGCGCGCTCACTGCTGCGAGGCCGAGCATGAGCGTCGTACGGCGGCTGGGGTGCGCGTGCAGGTCCATGATCAGTCCTTCGACAGCAGGGTCACGATGCGGGCGGTGCCGGGCGCGACGTCTACGGTGGTGGTGTCACCGTGGACCGCGACCGGCGCGCGGTGCGGCCGTCCGGTCATGTCCCCGGCTTGGTCCACTCGCTGGCCGCCGAGGGTGACTGCGGAGGCGTCAAGCGAGGCGAGGCCGGCGCCGTCGGCGGAGGCGAGGGTGATCGCCGTGCCGCGGGCGAGGCGGTGGGGAACCTGGACCGTGATGCGCTGCGTGGTGCTCCCGGCCAATGCGAGGTCCTCGAGGTTGATCAGGACAAGCGTCACGCGGCGGCCGGGCCCCTGCACGGCGTATGCGCGGGTCGCCGCGAGCTCGTCGTCGGTCAGCTTGAGGTCCAGGAACCGGCCGGTTGGCACCTGGCTGAAGGCGAGCAGCCCGTAGTAGAGCGGCGCGGCGGCGAGGTGGTCAGCGGCCAGGGCGTCTTGGTCGGGCGCGCAGAACGCGCCGTAGTAGCGGTAGGAGATCGGGTAGTCCGGTGAGGTGCGCTCCTTGAAGTCACCGCAGACGGCCGCGGTGTTGGTGTGGAACTGGACGCGGTCCATCCCGCTGCGGGCATCCTGCAGCAGATAGTCCAGCGACCACAGGGACATGGCATAGGCGTCGCTGACGCCTGGCTGGCCGCTGCACGAGGCGCTGTTGGTCTCGTCAATCGTCATCGGGACTTGATCACCGAGGCGGGTGCCGATAGCAGTGATGCCGTCGAGCTTGGACTGGTCCTGGGCATACTTCGACGCCGAGAGCAGCGAGTCGATGGACGTGTGCGACGAGCCGCAGTGGCTGCCCGGGTAGAGGTGGGAGGAAACCTCCTCGAGGACTTGCTCCGGATTCACTGCGGTGTCCTGCCTGACAGCGCTGACGAAATCGTCAAGCTTGGTGTTCGTGGTTGCGGTGTTGGCCGAGGGGCCGATGACCTTGAGGTGCGCGTGGGGGAGCGCGGCGTCGATCGCGGTCTTGTAGCGCTTCATCTCGGACCACATCTCCGCCGGCGTCAGCGTGGTGACGTTGTCGTACTCGTTGCCGACCTCCACGCCGGCCAAGTGGTGGCCGAGGGTTCGGTACGCCGCGACGACCTCGGCGACCGCCTGGTTCAGCGTGACCGCGGGCGAGGGGTCCTTGGTCGGGTCCTTGATCTTGCTCGGGTCGATGACCCGTTTCAGCGGCAGTCCGATGCTGACCTTCCAGCCGGTGGCCCGCGTCAGCGCGGCGAGCTGGTTGAGGTCACCCTGGTCGACTGTGCCGCCGATCGCTTCCGGCGGCGCCGGCTCGTCGGCCCACCGGCCGAACGCGGGCCAGACCAGGTCCATCGAGTAGCCGCCGACGCGGAGTACACCGTGGCGGCCCAGCGAGCGCAGCCAACCGGCCAGGAGGTCGCGGGTCAGGAATCCGTGCGCGAGGTCGGCGGACTCGACCGAGAAGCCGAGCAGGTCGGCGGGGATCGTCGGGGTGTCGTCGTCGGCCGCGGCGGTGAGACCGATCGGGGTGACGATGTCAGCTGCCCGGGCCGGCCCCGACGCCGGGACGGCGAGGGCTACGGTCAGGGAGGCGGCGGCGAGAGGGACGAGCAAGCGCGCTAGGCGAGGGAGTGTCATCACTCCTTCACGCTCTGTGACGACGCTCACATCGGCAACGAGTTGCCGTCCTTTGCTCTGCACTCACCAGTGGAACATCGTGCCGTCGCGCAGTCGGTTGATCGGCAGCGAGGCCGGCTGGTAGGGGTAGGCCGCCGCCTTCTCCACGTCGATGTCCACGCCGAGCCCGGGCTCCTCGCCGACATGCATCAAGCCGTCCTCGAATCGGTAGGAGTGCGGGAAGACCTCGTCGGTCTCGCGGGTGTGGGGCATGTATTCCTGCAGCCCGAAGTTCGGGATCGCGGTGTCGACGTGCAGCGCGGCGGCGAGGCAGACCGGCGAGAGGTCGGTGGCCCCGTGCGAGCCGCTGCGCACGTCGTACAGTGCGGCGAGGTCGAAGATCCGTCGCAGGTGGGTGATGCCACCAGCGTGGACCACGGTGGTGCGGATGTAGTCGATCAACCGCTCGCGGATCAGGGTCTCGCAGTCCCAGATCGAGCTGAGGACCTCGCCGGTGGCGATCGGGGTGGTGGTGTGCCGGCGCAGGTGCCGGTAGCCGTCCTGCATCTCCGCCGGGACCGGGTCCTCCATCCAGGTGAGGTGGTACGGCTCCAGCTCCTTGCCCAGCCGTGCGGCCTCGTTCGGGGTCAGCCGGTGGTGTACGTCGTGGAGCAGTCGCGGCAGCGGCCCCAGCTCGCGGCGGGCGGCCTCGAACAGTGTCGGCACATGTGCGAGGTAGGCCTCGGTGTCCCACACGTTCTCGACCGGCAGCGCCGACTCCGCAGGCTCGTAGGCATGCGCTCCGGCGGCGGTGTTGCCTCCGATGCCGTAGGTGGAGTCGAGTCCGGGGATCGATGACTGCAGCCGCACCGCCCGGTAGCCGCGCTCGAGGTAGTCGGCGGCGTCGGCCACGGCCTCCTCGACGCTCGCGCCGGAGGCGTGGCCGTAGACCGTCACACCGTCGCGGGCCCTGCCTCCGAGGAGCTGGTAGACCGGCAGGCCGGCCACCTTGCCCTTGATGTCCCACAGCGCCGTGTCGATGCCGGCGATCGCGGTCATGGTGACCGGGCCCCGGCGCCAGTAGGCACCGCGGTAGAGGTAGTGCCAGGTGTCGTCGGTGCGCAGCGGGTCACGGCCGACGAGCTGGGGGGCGACGTGCTCGGTCAGGTACGCCGCCACCGCCTGCTCACGGCCGTTGAGGGTGGCGTCCCCGACCCCGGTGACGCCGTCGTCGGTGGTGATCTTCACGGTCACGAAGTTGCGGCCGGGGCAGGTGACGATGACGTCGACGTCACTGATCTTCACGTTCGAACTCCTCGGTGTGAGCGATGACGGCCGCGACAACCGCCGGGTCGTCGGGGAGACGGGAGTCAAGGACGGCCAGCAGACGCGGGACCGCCCCGCGGAGCGGGCTGGTGGCGAGCCGGGTGAGCTCGTTGGAGCGCGGGTCGGTGACCGGCGCGCCATGGCCGCGCAGATGCGCGACCCAGGCGCCCAGGGTGCGCGTCGCGGCGGCGGCCTCTCGGCCCGCGGACCGCTCCGCGGCCAGCACCGGCAGCACCCGGACCGGCAGCTTCTGCGAGCCGTCGGCAGCGATCTGGGCGAGCAGGTGCTCGATGCCGGGGTTCTCGAACCTGGCGACGAGCGCGGCGCGGTATGCGGCCAGGGCGTCGGCGGGCAACGAGAGGTGCCGGCACGCCTCGTCCCACCATGCCTCGACCCAACCGCCACAGGCGGGGTCGCCCATGGCGCCGGCGACGGTGCGGTGGCCGCGGATGCTGCCGGCGTAGGCCAGCAGGGAGTGGGCGCCGTTGAGCAGCCACAGCTTGCGCTCTTCGAAGGGGCGTACGTCGTCGACGAACTGGGCGCCGGCGCTCTCCCAGCGGGGGCGGCCTCCACGGAACGCCCCGGCCAGCACCCACTCGCTGAAGGGCTCGGTGACGACCGGGCTGGCGTCGTACCAGCCGGTGAGGCGCTGCGCGGCGGCCCGGTCGGCGTCGGTCGTTCGCGGTGTGATTCGGTCGACCTCGGTGTCGACGAAGGTGACCGACTCCTCGATCCAGTCCACGAGGGCCTGGTCGACGGCGGCGGCCAGCCCGGCGACGACCCGGTGGACGGCGGCGCCGTTGTGGAGCAGGTTGTCGCAGGGTACGACGGTCAGCGGACCGGCGTCGGCGCGCCGGCGCGCCTCGAGCCCTGCGACCAGCCTGCCCGGGACGGTGCGGCAGTCGGCCAGGTCGCCGGCGCGCAGCCCGGCCAGGTCGGCGGCGACATCGTCGGCGACCAGGTCCGGACCGCCGGTGACGTCGCGGCGGTAGGCCGCCTCGGTGACCGTCAGGGTGAGAAGCCGGATCGACGGCCGCGCGAACGCGCCGAGCCAGCCCTCGATGTCGGTGCCGGGCCGGGTCTCGGCGAGCCGGTCGACGACGCTGGCCGAGGCGCCGTCCGGGCCCTGCACCAGCAGCGTGTAGAGGCCGTCCTGGGTGTCGAGTTGCTCGGCCAGCGCCGCGCTGCGGCCGGTGAAGGCGACGTACCCCCACTCCTCGCCGTCGGCGGCGAGCTGGGTGTAGACGGCCTGGTGGGCCCGGAAGAACGCACCGAGCCCGAGGTGCACCGCCGCGACCGGGGGCGTCGGCCGGGCGAGCGCCGGGCGGCTCAGCGCCGGGACCCGGGGTGTCACAGCCGGAATGCCCGGCGCGGCAGATCGTCGACCAGCGCGACGGCGGTCTCCAGCGCCTCGTCGAGGTCGAGCCGATGCTCGCCGACCAGCCGAGCGAGGAACGCGGCGTCGAGCCGGCGTGACATGTCGTGCCGGGCCGGGATGGAGCAGAACGCCCGGGTGTCGTCGATGAAGCCCGACATCCGGCTGAAGCCGGCGGTCTCGGTCACCGCGGCCCGGAAGCGCCCGATCGCGTCGGGCGCGTCCAGGAACCACCACGGGGCCCCGACGTACACACTGGGGTAGAAGCCGGCCATCGGTGCGAGCTCGCGCGACCAGACCGTCTCGTCGAGCGTGAAGAGCACGAGGTGCAGGTTGGGATGGGTGCCGTAGCGCTCCAGCAGCGGGCGCAGGGCGCGGGTGTACTCCGTGCGCTGCGGGATGTCGGAGCCGGTGTCGGGTCCGTACGCGCGATGGCTCGGCGGGTGGTGGTTGCGGTGCGCCCCGGGGTGGATGGTCATGACCAGCCCGTCTTCGCACGACATCCGGGCCATCTCGACCATCATGTGCCGGCGGAAGGCCGTGGCCTCCGCGACCGACGCCTGGCCGGCGCGGGCGGCCCGGAAGATCCTGGTCGCCTCGCCCACCTCGAGCGGCTCGGCGACGGCGTCCTCGTGGCCGTGGTCGGCGGAGACAGCGCCGTGCTCGACGAAGTAGCGCCGACGCGCCTCGAGCGCCCGCAGGTAGCCCGGGTAGTCGCCGGTGTCGACGCCGGAGACCTCCGCCAGAAGGTCGACCGCCGCCCGCCAGCCCTCGCGCGTCGGCTCGAGCAGCCGGTCGGGCCGGAAGGTCGGCACCACGCGGGCCGCCCAGGTGGGGTCCTCGGCAAGCGCGCGGTGCGCGGCGAGGTCGTCGGTGGGGTCGTCGGTGGTGGCGAGCACCTCGATGCCGAAGCGGCGGAAGAGGGCGCGCGGCCGGTACTCCGGAAGGGCCAGACGCTCGGCGAGGTGTTCATAGAGCGCGTCGGCGTTCTTGGCCGAGGGTCGTTCGGTGACCTCGAAGATGTCGAACAACTCGGACTCGAGCCAGTAGCGCACCGGCGTACCGCGGAAGAGCGGCCAGTTCTCGCACAGCTGCCGCCACACCGCTCGCGACTCGCTCTCCGACAGCTGGCCGCGACCGACGCCGAGGTCGTGCAGCGCGATCCCGTTCGCGTGCAGCAGCCGGGTCACGTAGTGGTCGGGCGTGACGAAGAGGTGGGCGGGGTCGGGGAAGCGCTCGTCGTCGAGCAGCAACTGGGCCGGCACGTGCCCGTGGGGCGAGAGGATCGGCCGGTCGCGCACTGCCTCGTACAGCTCGCGTGCGATCGCCCGGAGCCCGGGCTCGGACGGGAGCAGCCGGTCGGGGTGAGGGCGCAGGGGCGCGGAGTCGCTCGGCATGCTCCGCATCGTCCGAGACTCACGGTGGGGACGGCAATCGGTTGCCAGCAGTTGCCGCCGCAGTCCGTTCGACCGGTCGCCAGGCGCGCCGGCGGCTCGGTGGCGGCGACGTCGACTCTCGCTCGTAGAGCCGGGTCGGCAGCGCCAGCGGCTGCACCGCGGTCGTGTGCGCCCCGCCGATGAGGGCGAGCAGGTTGTGCACCGCCATCGACCCCAGCGTGCGCAGCGGCGGAGCCACTGTCGTCAGGCCGGGGACGACCAGGTCGGCGGCGAAGATGTTGTCGAAGCCGACGACGCTGACGTCGGCCGGGATCCGCGCCCCCAGTGCGTGCAGGCAACGCATGAAGCCGATCGCCATCAGGTCGTTGTAGACGATCGCGGCGGTGGTGCGCTGGGCCGCGAAGTCGTCGGCAGCGCGTACGCCGCCGGCCGCCGTCGGCGGGTAGGGCCCGAGCTGGCGGACGTGGAGGTCGTCCCGCCCCGCGGCGTACTCATGCAGCGCGCGCCAGCGCATCCCGTTGGCCCACGCCGCCTCGGGGCCGCCGATGTAGGTGATGCGGCGGTGGCCGAGCTCCACCAGGTGCGAGGCTGCCTGGTGCACCGACATCGCGTGGTCGGTGACGACGTTCGGGACGTCGGTGATGTCGCGGTTGACCACGATCAGCGGCTTCAGCTTGGCCAGCATCCGGATGGCGGTGTCCGACATCCGCGTGCTTGCGAGCACGATGCCCTCCACGCTCGGGACCGTGCGATCCAGCGCCTCCCGCTCGAGGACACCGGACTCCTGGGCGTCGGCCAGCAGCGTCGTGTAGTGCCGCTCGGCGGCGGCCGCCTGGGCGCCCCGGATGATCTCGAAGTAGTACGGGTTGGTGATGTCGGAGCTGGCCAGCGTGATCATCGAGGTGTGGCCTGTCGGCAGAGCCCGCGCGATCGGGTTCGCGCGATAGCCGAGCTCGGCCGCGATCTGCCGGATCCGTTCCGCCGTTGTGGCGTTGACGCGGCCGGGCCGCGAGAACGCGCGCGACACTGTCGAGGGTGCCACCCCGGCGGCACGGGCCACGTCGTAGATCGTCGGTGGCGCGTCCCGAGAGGTGCGCTGCGGGTGGATCGGGCTCACGGCTCCACTCCTTCGTGTGTCGTGCGTCACAGGCACGGTATTGCCCGTGACAACTGGTGGCAACCGCTTGCCGTCGCCTGAGGGCCCTGGATCAATGGCGGCATGACGCACGTCACACCTGCCACTCGCCGCCTCCGGACTGGCGAAGCCGCACGAGGAGAGATGACCATGAGCCCCATCCGACGCGGCAGCGCCGCCGTGCTGGGCGGTATCGCCACCCTGGCGCTGGCCCTCAGTGCGTGTGGCGCACCGTCCAGCCAGGTGTCCTCGGTGAACCCGTCGGACGTGCCGAGCGCTCCCGGCAAGGCGGTGACCCTCAACATCCTCGACATCGCGGGCAACCTGCAGCTCACCAAGGGGATGATCGAGAACTTCGCGAAGGCCCATCCCGAGATCGTCGATGACGTGAAGTACACGACCGCGCCGGCGCCGAACATGGCCGGGAAGCTGCAGGCCGAGCAGCAGGGCGGAAACTCCACGACCTCGCTGGTGCTCAGCGGGACCGACGGGCTCTCGGCAGGGATCCAGAAGAATCTGCTGCTCAAGGTGCTGCCCGACTACCAGAGCCGGTTCCCCGGGCTGATGTCGAACTACCAGGCACCGGCAGCCGCCATGCAGAAGCTTGCCCAGGGCTACGGCGTCGCGGTCGTGTACTACCCCTCGGGGCCGCTGATGGAGTACAACCCGGCGAAGGTCAGCGACCCCCCGCGGACGCCCCAGGAGCTGCTCGCCTACGCCAAGGCGCATCCGGGGAAGGTGCAGTACGCCGACCCCGCGAACTCGGGTCCGGGCCGCACATGGCTGATGGGGCTGCCCTATCTCCTCGGTGACAAGGATCCCAAGGATCCCGAGCACGGCTGGGACAAGACCTGGGCCTACCTGGAGGAGCTCGGGAAGTACGCCGCGGACTATCCCACCGGCACGACGGAGACAATGAAGAACCTGGCCTCGGGCAGCGTCGACATCGTCCTCACGACCACCGGCTGGGACATCAACCCTCGGGCTCTGGGCACCGTCCCCGCCTCGATGAAGGTCGCCGCGTTCGACGACATGACCTGGGTCTCGGACGCGCAGTACGCGCTGATCCCGAAGGGGGTGTCCGCTGACGTCGTCTCCGCCGATCTGGCCCTCATCCAGTGGATGCTCAAGCCGGACCAGCAGGCCATCGCGTACGACGACGGCTACTTCTACCCCGGACCGGCCGTCAAGGGTGTCGACCTGTCCATGGCTCCGGCGAACAGCCAGGCGACGATCAAGAAGTTCGGCCGTCCGGAGTACGCGAAGCTCATGGCCGACAACCCCGTCGAGACCTCCCTACCGGCGGCGCAGCAGGTGGCGGCGTTCGACCAGTGGGACCGCCTGGTCGGCAGCCAGAAGTGACGCCGCGACCGGAAACGGACGAGAGATGACTGACCAACGATTCGACGAGCTCCGGCTCGACGGGGTGAGCCGACGCTACGGCGCCCAGCACGCACTCGACGACTTCACGCTGTCCATCAGGGGCACGGAGTTCGTCGCTCTTCTCGGCCCCTCGGGGTGCGGGAAGTCGACGGCGCTCAACTGCTTGGCCGGGCTTCTGCCGCTCTCGGCAGGGAGCATCCGCCTCGATGACCGGCGGATCGACACCCTGCCGCCCGAGCGCCGAGGGTTCGGCATGGTGTTCCAGAACTACGCGCTGTTCCCGCACATGTCGGTGCGCAAGAACATCGGCTTCGGGCTCAAGATGCACAAGCTCGGAAGGAAGGAGCTGATCCGGAGGGTCGATGAGGCCGTCAGCCTGGTCCAGCTCGACGACCACCAGGACAAGATGCCGGCGCAGCTCTCCGGTGGGCAGCAGCAGCGGGTGGCGATCGCCCGGGCGATCGCCCTCCACCCTCCGGTGGTGCTCATGGACGAGCCGCTCTCGAACCTCGACGCGAAGCTCCGGCTCGAGATGCGCATGGAGATCCGGCGCCTGCACCAGAACCTCGGTCTCACCACGATCTACGTCACGCACGACCAGGAGGAGGCGCTCTCGATGGCCGACCGGCTGGTCGTCCTGCGTGAGGGGGTCATCCAGCAGTGCGGGTCGCCGCAGGAGGTCTACGACCAACCCGCTAACGGGTACGTCGCCGGCTTCATGGGCTACCGCAACCTGCTGGAGCTCGAGGTCGCGTCCGGCGACGCCGACCACGTCGCGGTCCAGGGGCGAGGCATCCGCCTCTGCGGCGTGAACCGCGGTGGGGGGACGTCCGGAGCAGTGGTCGCAGCGATCCGGCCCGAGGACTTCGTCCTGGGCGAGGTCGATGGGAACTCCGTCGACGTCAACGTCCAGATCGCGGAGTACCACGGTCGCGAGCTGTCGGTGGAGGCGGTCACCGACACCGACCGCAAGATCTACTTCCGCACGCAGGAGCGGGTGGCCCCGGGGGACAGGGTCACGCTCGGCATCCCACGCCACCGTGTCCTCGTCTTCGGCGACGCGGACCGTGCCCGCGAGGGACTGGTCGCGTGAGCGCGCCCGCCAGCCCCGGCGTGGACGTGCGGCGGCCGAGTCCGGCGGCGCCCCGCCGGAGTACGCTTCGCCACCGGCTGGCCGACCGCGGCGTCGACCGGACGCTCTGGCTGGTGCTTCCGGCGACCGTCTTCGTGCTGGTGCTCTTCATCTACCCGTTCATCTACGGGCTGCAGCTCTCGTTCGCGCCGCAGGACGGTGGCGGACCGCTCGCGAACTACCGCGAGTTCTTCTCCGACCCCTATCTGCGCGGCACCATCTGGAAGACGCTGCGCCTCGGCGTCCCGGCTGCGGTCTTCAATGTGCTGGCGTCGATCCCGATCGCCTACGTGATGCGAGGACGCGTGCGCGGGAAGCGCACGATCACGACGCTCCTGGTCATCCCGATCACGCTCGGCACGGTGCTCACGGCGCAGGGCCTGATCATGTACGCCGGCCCGCAGGGGTGGCTGAACAAGGTGCTCACGGCGCTTCACGTCACCGACCAGCCCCTCCCGCTCGTGCACAACTGGACGGGTGTCTTCCTCAGCCTCGTGATCACCGGCTTCCCGTTCGCGTTCCTGCTGACGCTGTCCTATCTCTCCGGGATCGACCCGTCCCTGGAGAAGGCGGCCGCGACGCTCGGCGCCGGCCCGATGCAGAGGTTCCGCAAGATCACCCTGCCGCTGCTCGCGCCCGGCCTCGCCATCACGTTCACCCTCTCGTTCGTGCTCGCGTTCTCGGTGTTTCCCTCGGCCCAGATGGTCGGGAAGCCGTCCGGTTCCACACGAGTGATCTCGATCGCGGCGTACGACGCCGCCTTCCAGCAGTTCGACTACTCGATGGGGTCCACCATCGCCATGATCATGGCCGTCGTGATGCTCGTCGTCATCGGCATGGTGATGGTCTGGCGCGCCACCCTCTACCGCGGATCGACAGGAGGCAAGGGCTGATGGCGACCATGACAGCAGCCGCGACGACGAGCCGGCGCCGCGTCCGGCGCACGAAGTGGTGGGCGCTAGCCCTCTGGCTCGTCGTCGGCTTCTTCTTCCTCAACCTCGTGGCCCTGGTGGCCTCGGTGGTGGTCGACTCCTTCGGCGAGAGCTGGTTCGGAAACTGGCTCCCACACGGGTTCACGACCCATTGGTACGCCGACGCGTGGCGCGAGTTCGACCTCTCCGCGGTGCTGCTGGTGACCCTGGAGGTCGCGCTGGCGGTCGTCGTCGTCTCGGTCGTGATCGGCGTACCGGCGTCGTACGTCCTCGCCCGCCGGGAGTTCCCGGGGAAGCGGATCCTGATGGTGCTGTTCGTCCTGCCCGTCCTGGTCCCGCCGATCACCTACGGCATCCCGCTGGCGACCCTCCTCTACAGCTGGCACCTCGCCGGCTCGCTGTCGGGAGTGATCCTGGCCAACCTCGTGCCGGCGGTGCCGTTCGTGATCCTCACGATGACCCCGTTCATCGAGCAGATCGATCCCAAGGTCGAGGCCGCCGCGCGGATGTGCGGCGCTTCGACCCGCGTGGTGTTCACCAGCATCCTGGCGCCGCTGCTGATCCCGGGGATCCTGGCGGCGTGCATCCTGGTGCTGGTCCGCACGGTCGGGATGTTCGAGCTGACCTTCCTCACCGCAGGCCCGACGAGCACGACGCTGGTCGTCTCGCTCTACGACGCCGTCTTCGCCGCGGGCATCCGGGCCAATCAGTCGGTCGACGCCATGGCCGCGATCTACACCTTCTCGATGATGGTCCTGCTGGTCATCGCACTGCGCTACGTGAACCCGACCCAGCTCGTGACGCGGGTGCGGGAGGAGCCGACCTGATGAGCATCGACGTACTGGTCGTCGGCGAAGTGCTCGTCGAGCTCGCCTCCGACGCGCCGCTGCGCAGTGGAGGCGAGATGGTGCTCGGCATCTCGGGCGACGTCGTCAACGCCGCGGCCGCCTCGGCCGCCGCGGGTGCCCGTACGGCGCTCCTCACGCGGATCGCGGACGACGAGCTCGGCGACGTCATCGAGCAGCGGCTCGATGAGCTCGGCGTCGACACGAGCCTCGTACGCCGCGTCCCGGGTCAGCAAGCGGCGTACTTCGTCCATGCCGACCCGACCGGTGAGCGGGAGTTCGTCTACGTGCGGCGGGGGAGTGCGGGCTCGACGCTCGGCCCCGAGGACGTGACCGCGGCGGGTCCCGAGGCGGCCGGGGTCGTCCTCGCCACAGGGGTCACGGCCGCCCTGTCGGACTCGGCCCGGGCGGCGGTGCTCGAGGCTGCCCGCCGTGCGGGGCGGTTCGTCTACGACCCGAACTTCCGCCCCCGGCTCACCGGTGCGGAGGAGGCGGCCGGTCTCCTTCGTGCGCTCGCTCCCCGTGCTGAGGTGGTGACGCCGGCGTGCCCCGGCGAGACCGGTCCGCTGCTGGGCACGGACGATCCCTCGGCCGCGGTGCGCCTCGTGCGCGGGCTCGGAGCCGCGGCAGCGGTCGTGACAAGGGGGGCTGACGGCGCGGTCGTGGGCGACGACGACGGGATCCGCGTCCTCCCGCCCGTCCCGGCGCCGCTGCTCGTCGACCAGACGGGAGCCGGCGACAGCCTGGCGGGCACCCTGGCCGCGCGTCTCGCCCTCGGTGACGGGCTCGAGTGCGCCGCACGTCTCGGCACGGCCGCCGCGTCGCTCGTGCTGGGCGGCCGCGGCGGGACCGGGTGTGTGCCGTCGCTCGCCGAGGTGCGCGCGCACCTGACGGCGTCGACCGAGGGCACCGGGCTCGGAGCCGTGGGAGTGGTGGAGCAGTGACCGACTCAGTCCTGATCCTCCGTCCGCACGACGACGTGGGTGTGGCACGTCGCCCGCTCGGGGCCGGTGACGACGTCGTCGTCGACGGCGATCGGCTCATCGTCGGAGGGGACGTGCCGGCCGGGCACAAGATCGCGCTCCGCGCGATCGGTGCGGGCGATGAGGTGCACAAGTACGGCGAGGTGATCGGTGTCGCCAGCACGGCGATCGCTCCGGGCGAGCATGTGCATGTGCACAACCTGACGATGGCGGAGCTGTCCCATACGGGAGGGCTCGTCTCGGTCGTGCCGCGGGTGGCGCCCCTGCCGGTGGCCGAGCAGGCGACGTTCGAGGGCATCGTGCGTCCGGGCGGTACGGTCGCGACCCGCAACTACGTCGGCGTGCTGACGACGGTGAACTGCTCGGCGACCACCGCGCGCCGGATCGCCGACCAGGTCGCCCGCTCCGGGATTCTCGACGACTTCCCGCACGTCGACGGTGTCGTCGCGCTGACCCACGGCACCGGGTGCGGCATGGCCGCGGACGGCGCCGGACTCCAGCTCCTGCGGCGAACGCTGTCGGGTTATGCCGCGCACCCGAACTTCGGTGCGCTCCTCGTGGTCGGCCTCGGCTGCGAGGTGAACCAGATCGGGGCGCTCACGCAGGATCTCGAGCTGCCGGCCGCGACGCCGGTGACGTCGCTGACGATCCAGGAGCTCGGAGGAACGCGGCGTACGGCGGAGCGAGGTGTCGACCTGGTCCGCGACCTGCTGCCCGACCTCGATCGGGTGCACCGGGAGACGGTCCCCGCGAGCAGGCTGGTCCTCGGTCTCAACTGTGGCGGCAGCGACGGCTGGTCGGGTGTCACGGCCAACCCGGCGCTCGGGCTCGCGGCCGACACGCTGGTGCGGCACGGCGGGACGGCGGTGCTGGCCGAGACGCCGGAGGTGTACGGCGCGGAGCACCTGCTGACGCGGAGGGTCTCCGACGCCGCCGTCGCGGAGAGGCTGATGGAGCGCATCCACTGGTGGGAGCGCTACACCGCGGCAGCCGAGGGGACGATGGACAACAACCCCTCGCCCGGGAACAAGGCGGGCGGACTCACCACGATCCTCGAGAAGTCGCTCGGAGCGGTCGCGAAAGGGGGCCACACCCCGCTCACCGAAGTGGTCGAGTACGCCGAGCGCGTCCACGGCCCGGGACTCGTCTTCATGGACACGCCCGGCTACGACCCGGTGTCCGTCACCGGCATCGTGGCAGGCGGTGCGAACGTGGTCTGCTTCACCACGGGGCGGGGATCGGCGTTCGGGGCCAAGCCGGTGCCGTCGCTGAAGCTCGCGACCAACTCCGAGATCTTCCGTCAGATGGCCGATGACATGGATATCGACTGTGGCCGGGTCCTCGACGGGAGCCGGACGCTGGAGCAGGTCGGTGACGAGATCTTCCAGCGGGTCCTGGCCGTGGCGTCGGGTGAGCGCACCTGCAGCGAGGAGCTGGGGTACGGCGACGAGGAGTTCGTGCCGTGGCAGCTCGGTGCTGTGATGTGAATGGCTTCATTTGCTCGAAATGAAGAGAAAACCTTCATCCTGGGCGAATGAAGGTATCATCTTCATATGGCTCGACAGGATGTGGTCGCGACCGTGATCGGCGACGTCGTCGGCTCGAAGGGCGCCGGCGACCGCCAGGAGCTTCACCGTGCGTTGCTCGCCGGCCTGCATCAGGTGAACGAGGCTCTCGAGCCGGTCACCCCGCTGTGGGTGACGGCCGGCGACGAGTACCAGGGCTGCTTCGCCGCGCTGGGGGGTGCGCTGCGCGCGACGCTGCGGATACGCCTGGCGCTGCGGGCGGTGACCGACGTCCGGCACGGTGTCGGCTGGGGCGCGGTGACGGTGCTCGACGAGGAGCCGCGGGTCGAGGACGGGCCCGGCTGGTGGGCTGCCCGGGCGGCGATCGAGACGGCCGAGGCCTCCGAGCGGAAGGCGGCGACACGCGGGCTGCGGACGGCCTACGCCCGCGCGGCGGACGTAGACGGTCCCGACCCCGGCCTGGTCAACGCCGCACTCGTCCTCCGCGACCAGCTGCTCCACGGCGTGGGCGAGGAGTCGCTGTCGGTGCTCGCTGGCATGCTCGCGGGCATGAGCCAGAAGGAGATCGCCGCCGACCTCGGGATCAGCGCCTCCGCGGTCTCCCAGCGGATCCGGCGCGACGGGCTGGCCGCGCTCGTGCGCGCCGACGAGCTCCTCGGCGGGGTGGCGTGAGCTGGCTCGCGATCCTCCTCGTCGGCCTCGGCGTGACCGACCTGGTCCGGTCGGTGCGGCGTGTGGCGGTCGTGCCGGAGTGCGTCGGCGCGGGGGCCGCGGTGCTGCTCGGGCTGCTGTGCGAGCTGACGGAGTGGCGCGACGCGCTGGCCTACGTCGTCGTGGCGGCCGTCGTCGTCGCCTGGGGCCGGACCTCCCGGCTGCCCGGGACCCGGGCGGCCGTGCCGCTGGCCCTGCTCGGCACCGCCCTCGTCGCGGGTCTGCTGCTCGCCCCGTGGGCCCCCGATGTGACCGGGCCTGTGGCCGACTGGCTGCAGCGCGCGCCGTGGCTCGGGCTGGCGACGGCGGACCCGGCCCACACCCTCCTCGTGCTGGGGGGCGTCCTGGTCCAGCTCTCGACCGGCAACGTCGTCGTACGCCTCGTGCTGGAGGCGACCGGCGCCCAGCCGCCGCAGCGGCCCGGCCAGCGCTCGCTCAAGGGCGGCCGGCTGCTCGGCCCGATGGAGCGGCTGGTGATCCTGGGCCTCGGCCTCGCCGGCCACGTGACGGCGGCCAGCCTCGTGATCGCCGCGAAGGGGCTCGTGCGCTGGCCCGAGCTGCAGTCCTTCCGGGACACCGACGAGCCGTCGATCGACGAGGTGACGGAGTACTTCCTGGTCGGCAGCTTCGTCTCGTGGCTGACCTCCCTCGGCACCCTCGTCCTCCTCGCGGGCTAGCGGCTCGTCCACGTTGCCGGATAGCCCCCCGGACCGCTCGCGCGCGTGGATAGGGTGGCGCCATGGGCAAGCAGGAGGACTTCGTACTGAGGGCGCTCGAGGAGCGTGACGTCCGCTTCGTGCGGCTGTGGTTCACCGATGTGCTCGGGTTCCTCAAGTCGGTCGCCGTCGCCCCGGCGGAGCTGGAGGCGGCGTTCGCCGAGGGGATCGGCTTCGACGGCAGCGCGATCGAGGGCTTCGCCCGGGTCACCGAGTCCGACATGCTCGCGCTGCCGGACCCGTCGACGTTCCAGCTGCTGCCCTGGCGCTCGCAGGGCCCGGCCACGGCGCGGATGTTCTGCGACATCGTGATGCCCGACGGCAGCCCGTCGTACGCCGACCCGCGCTACGTGCTCAAGCGCACGCTCTCGCGGGCCGCGGAGAAGGGCTTCACCTTCTACACCCACCCCGAGATCGAGTTCTACCTGTTCAAGGACGAGCCGAAGGACGGCCTGCCGCCCGTTCCGGTCGACAGCTCCGGCTACTTCGACCACACCGCCCAGTCGATGGGCGCCGACTTCCGGCGCGAGGCGATCAACTACCTCGAGGCGATGGGGATCAGCGTCGAGTTCAGCCACCACGAGGGCGGACCGGGGCAGCAGGAGATCGACCTGAGGTACGCCGACGCCCTCTCCACGGCCGACAACATCATGACGTTCCGCACGGTCATCCGTGAGGTGGCGCTGAGCCAGGACATCTGGGCGAGCTTCATGCCCAAGCCGTTCACCGAGTTCCCCGGCTCCGGCATGCACACCCATCTGAGCCTCTTCGAGGGCGACGCCAACGCGTTCTACGAGGCCGGGGCGGAGTATCAGCTGTCGAAGACCGGGCGGCAGTTCATCGCCGGCGTACTCCACCACGCGTCGGAGCTGTCGGTGGTGACCAACCAGTGGGTCAACTCCTACAAGCGGATGCTCGGGGGTGGCGAGGCGCCGTCCTACATCTGCTGGGGCCACAACAACCGCTCCGCCATGGTGCGGGTGCCGATGTACAAGCCGCTCAAGGGCCAGTCCACCCGGATCGAGGTCCGCACCATCGACGCTGCCTGCAACCCCTACCTCGCGTTCGCCGTCGTGCTGGCCGCCGGGATGAAGGGGGTCGACGAGGGCTACGACCTGCCGCGGGAGGCGGAGGACGACGTCTGGTCGCTCACCGACCGCGAGCGCAAGAGCCTCGGCATCGACCCGCTGCCCGAGACCCTCGACGAGGCGATCGAGGTGGCGGAGTCCTCCGAGCTGCTCGCGGAGACGCTCGGGGAGCACGTCTTCGACTTCTTCCTCCGCAACAAGCGTCAGGAGTGGGCGGACTACCGCGGCCAGGTCTCGGCCTTCGAGCGCGACCGGATGCTGCCGGTGCTGTGAGCGCGGACGTGAGCGAGCGTGTGCCCCGGGTGCTGGTCGTGCAGCACCAGGACAGCTGCCCGCCCGCGATGTTCGGCTCCTGGCTGACCGACGCCGGGGTCGCGCTCGACATACGCCGGGCGGACCTGGGTGCCGAGATCCCCTCGCTACGGTCGTACGCCGGCCTCCTCGTGCTCGGCGGCGAGATGGACGCCGACGCCGACACGGACAACCCGTGGCTGCCGGTGGTGAGGCAGCGCATCCTCGAGGCGGCCCGAGCGGGCGTCCCGACGCTCGGCATCTGCCTCGGCCACCAGCTGGCCGGGCTCGCGCTCGGCGGGAGCGTCGAGCGCAACCCGCACGGCCGCACGGTGGGGCTGCGCCAGGTCGACTGGGAGCCGACCGTCATCTTCGACCCGCTGCTGGGGACGATCGCCGGCGAGGACCGCGCCGTGCAGTGGAACCAGGACATCGTCACCGAGCTCCCACCGGGCGCGGTCGTGCTCGCCACCGGGCTGGACGGCTCGGTGCAGGCGGCGCGGTTCGCGGCGACGGTGTGGGGCGTGCAGTTCCATCCCGAGGTCGACGCCGTCCTGGCGCAGCGGTGGGCGGACAAGAGCCCCGGGACGCTCGAGGCGCTCGGGCTCTCCGGGCAGGAGGTCGTCGAGGAGGTGGCCCTGGCCCTGCCCGAGCTGGTCAAGACCTGGCAGCCGCTCGCGGCGTCGTACGCCGCCGTCGTACGCGGCAGGTCGGCGGCCGGTGAGTACTTCGGCGGCCTCGGACGCTGACCCGCCATGACCGCTGTGCCGCGTCCCGAGACCACCAGCGCGATGAGCAAGGGGAACCTCCTCCGGCTCGGCTTCGGCGACCCCGACACGGCCGAGCGTTCGCTGCGCCGACTCGGTCCGGCCGCCGACCCGCTGCTCGCGCTGTTCGGCCGGGCCGCCGACCCCGACCTGGCCCTGCGCGGTCTGGTCGGCCTGCTCGACCGGTGCGGTGGTGAGGGCGCCACTCCGGGCTCCGGGCGCGGCGACGCCGAGCTGCTCGACGCCCTCGTCGACGACGAGGGCACCGCGATGCGGCTGCTCGCCGTCCTCGGCGCCTCCCAGGCGCTGGGCGACCACCTCGTCCGCCATCCCTCGCACTGGCGCGAGCTGCGCGACCCGACGCTCGGCTCCACCCGCCCGCCGGCGTACTGGATCAGGGAGGAGCTGCTCCGCGCCGTCGGCGCCGACCCGTGCTCGGAGGTCCCCGTCGCGGCCCGGCCGGACGTGGAGGCGGTGGACGCGCTGCGCGTGGAGTACCGCCGCTGGCTGCTCCGGCTGGTCGCTCGCGACCTCGCCCACGACGTCTGCCTCGACGACGTCGCGGCGGAGCTCTCCGACCTCGCCACCGGGACGCTGGAGGCCGCGCTGGCCGTCGCCCGGGCGCGGGTGCCGCGCGCCGACCAGGTCCGGCTGTCGGTCATCGCGATGGGCAAGTGCGGGGGCCACGAGCTCAACTACGTCTCCGACGTGGACGTGATCTTCGTCCACGAGGCCCTCGGCGAGCTGTCGGACGAGGCCGCCACCCGGATCGCGACCCAGCTGGCCAGCCACCTGATGCGGGTCTGCTCCGAGCACACCGCCGAAGGCACGATCTGGCAGGTCGACGCCGCGCTGCGTCCCGAGGGCAAGGCGGGACCGCTGTCGCGGACGGTCGCCAGCCACCTCGGGTACTACCAGCGGTGGGCTAGCACCTGGGAGTTCCAGGCGCTGCTCAAGGCGCGGCCCGCGGCCGGCGACCTCGCCCTCGGCCGGGAGTACGTCAACACGCTGCAGCCCCTCATCTGGACCGCCGCCGAGCGGGACGGCTTCGTCGCCGAGACCCAGGCGATGCGCCGCCGCGTCGTCGCGCACATCCCGGCCCGCGAGGTCGACCGCGAGCTCAAGCTGGGCGAGGGCGGGCTGCGCGACGTCGAGTTCGCCGTCCAGCTGCTGCAGCTCGTCCACGGCCGCGCCGACCCGTCCATCAGGGCGCCGGCCACGCTGTCCGCGCTGGCCGAGCTCACCCGCGGCGGGTACGTCGCCCGCGAGGACGGCGAGGCCCTGCACCGCGCGTACGCCTTCCTGCGGTCGATGGAGCACCGCATCCAGCTGTACCGGCTGCGGCGTACGCACCTCGTCCCGCGCGACGAGGCGTCGCTGCGCCGGCTCGGCCGCTCCCTCGGGCTCTACAAGGAGCCGATCGAGAGCCTGAACCGGGAGTGGGCGCACCAGCGGCTCGAGGTGCGACGGCTCCACGAGAAGCTCTTCTACCGGCCCCTCCTGGCCGCGGTCGCACGCATCCCGGGACCCGAGGCGCGGCTCTCGCTCGCCGCGGCCGAGGACCGCCTCACCGCCCTCGGCTACGCCGACCCGCGCGCCGCGCTGCGCCACCTCGAGGCGCTGACCAACGGCGTCAGCCGCCGGGCAGCGATGCAGCGCACCCTGCTGCCGGTGATGCTGCAGTGGTTCGCGGAGGGGCCGGACCCGGACGCCGGCCTCTTCGGCTTCCGCCGGATCAGCGAGGCACTGGGGGAGAGCCCGTGGTATCTGCGCGCCCTCCGCGACGAGGGCCTCGTCGCCGAGCGGCTCGCCAGGGTGCTGTCCACCTCGCGCTACACCACCGGGCTCCTCGAGCGGGAGCCCGAGGGTGTGCAGATGCTCGGCGAGTCGCTGCAGCCGCGGAGCTCGGAGGCGCTCACCGAGGAGATGGTCGCCACCGGGCTGCGCCAGGACGACGTCGAGAAGGCGGTCCGCGCGATCCGGGGCGTACGCCGGCGCGAGCTGCTCCGGATCGCCGCCGGTGACGTCCTCGGGATGACCGACGTGGCCGACGTCGGCGCCGGGCTGTCCCGGCTCACCGACGCGACCCTCGAGGCCGCCCTCACCGTGGTGTCGGCGGCCGTCCTCGGCCGGCAGGGGCTCACCGCGCCGCCGACCAGGATGGCGATCGTCGCGATGGGCCGCTACGGCGGCTTCGAGCTGTCCTACGCCAGCGACGCCGACGTGCTCTTCGTGCACGACCCGGTCCCGGGCGCCGACCAGCACACCGCTGCCACCTTCGCGCTCGCCGTCGCCGGGGAGATGCGCCGCCTGCTGGCCCTCCCGGGCGCCGACCTGCCGCTCGAGCTCGACGCCGACCTGCGCCCCGAGGGGCGGTCGGGGCCGCTGGTGAGGACGCTGTCGGCGTACGCCTCCTACTACGCGAAGTGGTCCCACGTCTGGGAGGCGCAGGCCCTGCTGCGGGCCGACGCGGTGGTCGGGGACCTCGAGGTGCGGCGGGCGTTCGTCGAGCTGATCGACCCACTCCGCTACCCCGAGGGCGGGCTGAGCGACGACGAGGTCATCGAGGTCCGCCGGATCAAGGGCCGGGTCGACGCCGAGCGGCTGCCCCGGGGAGCCGACCCGCGCACCCACCTCAAGCTCGGCCGCGGCGGCCTCGCCGACGTCGAGTGGACGGTGCAGCTGCTCCAGCTCCGGCACGCGTACGCCGTCCCGGGGCTGCGCACGCCGCTGACCGTCGACGCGCTGACCGCCGCCGCCGACGCCGGACTGATCACGCGCCACGACGCCCAGAGCCTCGTCGACGCCTGGCGGCTGGTCAGCCGGGTGCGCAACGCCGTGACGCTCGCCCGCGGCCGGCCGTCCGACTCGCTGCCCGAGAGCGCCATCGAGCGGAAGGCGGTCGCGGCGATCCTCGGCTACCCCGCGGGCGCGACCGACGAGATGGTCAACGACTACCTCCACACGACCCGGGTCGCCCACGGCGTCGTCGAGCGGGTGTTCTGGGACTAGCGTTGCGGGCGTGCCCCAGACGCCCGAAGCCGCCGAGACCGCCGACCTTCCCCTCGCCGACCGGCTGCGCACCGCCGCGAACGCCTGCGGCCGGACCCTCGGGACCCGGCGGTCGTCGCCGGCCGAGGCGTTCGACGGGCTCGCGGCGGCGTGCCGTGAGCTCGGGATCGAGGGGTGGGACGGCTACGCCGAGCGTGGCCCGGTCGAGCGGCTCGAGACCGAGGTCGCCGGGCTGCTGGGCAAGGAGGCGGCGGCATTCTTCCCCAGCGGCGTGATGGCGCAGCAGGTGGCGCTGCGGATCCACGCCGACCGGTCCGGCAGCAGGAGGGTCGCCATGCCGGACCTGAGCCACCTCCTCGTCCACGAGGAGGACGGTCCGCGGATCCTGCAGGACCTCGTCGTCGAGCACCTCACCCGTGGCCGCGTCACGCCCACGACGGAGCACCTCGACGGCCTGCCCGGCCGGCTCGCCGCCGTACTCGTCGAGCTGCCGCTGCGCGACGCCGGCTGCCTCCTCCCGTCCTGGGAGGACCTCGAGGCGCTCTCGGCGGCCTGCCACGAGCGCGGGGTCGCGCTGCACGTCGACGGCGCCCGGATCTGGGAGTCCCAGCCGTGGTTCGGCAAGCCCCTGCCGGAGATCGCGGCGCTCGCCGACACGGTCTACGTGTCGTTCTACAAGGGTCTCGGCGGGCTCGCCGGCGCGGCGCTCGCGGGCGAGTCCGACCTGATCGCCGAGGCGCGGCTGTGGCGCCGACGGATGGGCGGCACCATCTACCGCACCACCGCCGAGGCGGTCTCCGCCCTCGTCGGCCTCCGCGACCGGCTGCCCCTCATGCCCGAGCTGGTCGCGTGGGCGCGCGAGCTCGCGGCCGCGCTGCCGGCGTACGTCACCGTGCAGCCGCCCGTGCCCCACACCAACACCTTCCTGATGTACGCCGCCGGCGACCCCGACCGGGTCAACGAGCGCCTGCTCGCCTACATGGAGGAGCACGGCCTCGCGCTGGGCCGCCCGTGGTCAGCCGCCGACGAGCCCGGCCGAGTCGTCACCGAGCTGGCCGTCGGCGACGACGCCCTCGGCCTCGACCCGGCCGCCGTCGCGGCCGACCTCGCCGCCCTCGTCCGGGGTTGACTCGACGTCAGCGGAGCCGTCGGGTGTCGTCGGGGAGGCGGAGCGTGCGGCCGGCGGAGTCGAGGTGACCGAGGAGGGGGAGTACGACGCGGCGGCTGGTGCCCAGGGCCTGGCGGGCCTGGCTGGTCGTGAACGGCTGGGGGAGCGCGGCGAGCAGGTCGACGGCCCGGTCGACGGCGTCGGGAAGCACGACGACGCCGGGCGCGAGCCGGACCACGAGACCGTCACGGTGGAGTGCTCCGATGCCCGAGGTGTCGAGCCCCAGGTCGGCGAGCTCGTCCGCGGTCGGGGCGGCGAACGGGCTGTCGGCGAGGTGGGCACGGAGCCGCTCGAGAGCGGTGGCGAGCGCGGGCGGCAGGGCCGCCCCGGCGGGCGTCAGCCGGCCGGCGTCGGCGACGAGGTCGGTGTCCGCGGCGAGCGCGGCGACGAGGTCCGTGTCGGGCAGGTCGAGCTCGTGGGCCGCGGCAGCCAGAGGTACGCCGGCATGCCCGGCCGACTCCACCAGCCGGACGAGGCGGTCGCGGAGCGCCGCCGCCCGCCCGGCGTCGACCAGCCACTCGCCGGCGCTCACGGCTCCGTCGGGGAGCGGAGCCAGCGGCGCACCGATCCGGCGCAGCGCCGGCCGGCGTACGACTCCCCGGGTGCGGAGCTCCGCAGCCAGTGACCCGTCGTGCGCGGCCAGCGCCTCGGCGCGGCGGGCGGCGGCGCCCCGCCGGCCCAGCACGGGCGGCGCCGGGTCGAGCACCTCGGCACCCCACAGCGTCCTGCTGCCCGGGTCGCGCACGATCGCCCGGTCGCCGATCCGCAGCGGCAGCGGGTGCTCCAGCGCGAGCCGGTAGAAGTCCTTGCCCAGCGGGCGGACGTGGACGGCGACGAGCGCCGAGCCGAGGTGGAGCACCGGCTGCCCGGGCACCCGCCCCTCGCCGGTGAGACGTACGTCGACGACCCGGGTCGGGCCGAAGGCGCCGGGCGTGACCAGCGCGGTGCCCCGGGCGATCTCGTCCGGGGCGTGGCCGCCGAGGTCGAGCGCCACCCGGGCGACGCCGGACATCCGCTCCCGCGGCCGGCCCAGCGACTCGATCCCGCGGACCCGCACCGTGTGCTCGCCCGCGGCCAGCGTGTCGCCGACGGCGACGGTGCCGGCGGGCAGGGTGCCGGTGACGACCGTCCCCGCGCCGCGCACGTGGAAGCGCCGGTCGACCCAGAGGCGTACGTCGGCGTCCGGCGCCGGCTGCGGCACCTCCGACAGGAGCCTCGCCAACAGCGCCCGCAGCTCGTCGAGCCCGGCGCCGCTGCGGCCGCTGACGGTGACCGCGGGCGCGCCGGCCAGCGACGTCCGGTCCACCTCCGCGCGGGCGCGCGCCAGCGCGGCCGCGGGGTCGGTGAGGTCGGAGCGGGTCACCACCAGCAGCCCGTGCGAGACCCCGAGCGCGTCGAGCGCCGCGAGGTGCTCGGCCGCCTGCGGCATCCAGGGGTCGTCCGCGGCGACCACCAGCATCGCGACGGGCACCGGTCCCACCCCGGCGAGCGTGGTGGCGATGAAGCGCTGGTGGCCGGGCACGTCGACGAACGCGACCTCGCCCACGTCCGGCAGCTCCGTCCACGCGTAGCCGAGCTCGATCGACAGCCCGCGCCGGCGTTCCTCCTCGAGCCGGTCGGGGTCGGTACCGGTCAGCGCGCGGACCAGGGTCGACTTGCCGTGGTCGACGTGTCCCGCGGTGGCGACGACGTACATCTGCCGCTCAGGCCTCCCGCGCATCGGCCGGCGCGACCCGGCGTACGGCGTCGGCGACGGTGTCGTCGAGCGCGGCCGGCACCGTGAGCAGGTCGAGCAGCAGCCGCCCGTCGTGGACGTGGCCGACCACCGGCGGCTCGCCGAGCCGCAGCGGCGCCGCGAGCTCGTGGGGGAGCGCGACGGCGGCGCTGGGAAGAGGTACGCCGGGGCCGCCGCCACCGCCGACCCGGCCCTCGGACGCGACCGCGGTGGCGAGGCCCGGGCCGATCGCGAGCGCGAGCGCTCGGGCCCGCGCCATCAGCTCCTCGGGCCGCGCCGCCAGCGCCTCGGCCACCGGCGTTGCCGGTCCGGAGAGCGTCGCCTCGAGCGCTGCCAGCGTGAGCTTGTCGACCCGGAGCGCCCGCGCGAACGGGTGCCGCCGCAGCCGGTGGACGAGCTCCGCCTCGCCCATCAGCAGGCCCGCCTGGGGGCCGCCGAGCAGCTTGTCGCCGGACGCCGTGACGAGCGACGCGCCGGCCCGCAGGACGGTGGTCGCGTCCGGCTCTTCCGGTAGCCGCGGGTGCGGCGCGAGCAGCCCCGAGCCGATGTCGACGACCACGGGCAGGCCGGTCCGGCGGCCCAGCCCGGCGAGCTCCTCGACCGACACCGACGAGGTGAACCCCTCGACCCGGAAGTTCGACGGGTGCACCTTCAGCAGGAACGCCACGGACTCGTCGACCGCGGCCTCGTAGTCCGCGAGCCGCACCCGGTTGGTCGTCCCGACCTCCCGCAGCTCGACGCCCACAGACTCCAGCAGCTCCGGGATCCGGAAGCCGTCGCCGATCTCGACGAGCTCGCCCCGGGCGATGACGATCCGGCGGCCCTGCGCGAGCGCGAGCGCCGCCAGCCCGAGCGCCGCGGCGCCGTTGTTGACGACGTGCACGTCGCCGGCGTCCGGCACCAGCGCGGCCAGGGCGGCCATCGTCGCCGTACCTCTCCGGCCGCGCCGCCCTGAGTCCAGGTCGAGCTCGACGTCGGTCGGTCCGGCCGCGCGTACGACGGCCTCGACCGCCGCCTCGGACAGCGGCGCCCGGCCGAGGTTGGTGTGCACGACCACCCCGGTCGCGTTGATCACCGGCCGCAGTGACCCGGGGGCCGCCGGCAGCAGCGCCAGCACCGATGCGACGACGTCCTCCGGCGCGACCTCGCCCCGGCGGCATGACTCGAGCACGGTCGAGACCGTCGCCTTCACCCGGTCGCGACCGAGGCGCCGGCACGCCTCGGCGACCCCCGGGTCGGCGAGCACGGCGTCCGTCCGCGGCGTACGCCGGCGGGGGTCCTCGGCCACGCACACCTCCCACAGGCTCGCACGAGCAGCGTCTGGCGGAGGCGGACGGGAATCGAACCCGCCTGGCCGGGATGTCCGGCCACAACGGCTTTGAAGACCGTGCCCGTCACCAGACGAGAAACGCCTCCACGAGCACCCTATCGGCCGACGTACCGCGGAAGGTTCCGCCGCCACACCGCGGAAGGATGCTGGTCCACGCCGTGGTTGTTTGCCATAGTCACGCCATGGGCGTGAAGCAGTTCATCGGCCAGTGGCCGCTGCTCCGGCAGGTGACCGGCGCCGACCACCTCGGCCGCGGGAGGGCCGCCCAGTCCCACCGCAGCGACACGCTGCAGCCGCGGATCGCCGACGCCGACCGGGTCGCCGACTCGATCTGTCCCTACTGCGCGGTCGGGTGCGCCCAGAAGGTCTTCGTCAAGGACGAGCAGGTCATCCAGATCGAGGGCAGCCCCGGCAGCCCGGTCTCGCGCGGCCGGCTCTGCCCGAAGGGGAGCGCCAGCAAGCAGCTGGTGACCAGCGCGACCCGGGTGACGAAGGTCCGCTACCGCCGTCCCTACGGCACCGAGTGGGAGGACCTCGACGCCGACACAGCGATCGACATGATCGCCGACCGGGTCATCAAGACGCGCAAGCAGTTCTGGGAGTGGGAGGACGACGACGGTCGGCGCCTGCGCCGCACCCTGGGCATCGCGAGCCTCGGAGGGGCAGCTCTCGACAACGAAGAGAACTACCTCATGAAGAAGCTCTACACCGCCCTGGGCGCGATCCAGATCGAGAACCAGGCGCGCATATGACACTCCTCCACGGTTCCCGGTCTGGGGACCTCGTTCGGCCGGGGTGGGGCGACCACCTACCTGCAGGACCTGCAGAACTCTGACCTGATCCTCATCCAGGGCTCCAACATGGCCGAGGCCCACCCGGTCGGGTTCCAGTGGGTCGTGGAGGCGAAGAAGCGCGGCGCGACGGTCATCCACGTCGACCCGCGGTTCACGCGTACGTCGGCACTGGCCGACCTGCACGTCCCGATCCGGGCCGGCTCGGACATCGTCTTCCTGGGCGCGCTGATCAACCACGTCCTCAGCAACGACCTCGACTTCCGCGACTACGTGGTCGCCTACACGAACGCCGCGGCCATCATCGACGAGCGCTACCAGGACACCGAGGACCTCGACGGGCTGTTCTCCGGCTTCGACCCCGAGACCGGCCACTACGACCCGGCGTCCTGGCACTACGCCCCGCCTCCGGGGGAGCGCGAGAAGCCGGGCGAGCCGGAGGCCGAGGACGACCCGTCGGCCAAGGGCTACGAGGCGAAGCACTCCCACGAGATGGCCGTCTCCGACACCCACGGCTCGGGCGGCCCGCCGGTCGACTACAAGCCGATGCGCGACGAGACCCTGCAGCACCCCAAATGCGTCTTCCAGATCCTCAAGCGGCACTTCGCCCGCTACACCCCGGAGATGGTCGAGGAGGTCTGTGGGGTCAGCCCCGAGGCGTTCCGCAAGGTGGCCGACGCGCTCGCCGCCAACTCCGGCCGGGAGCGCACCGCGGCGTTCTGCTACGCCGTCGGGTGGACGCAGCACTCCACCGGCGCCCAGATGATCCGTACGGCGTCGATCCTGCAGCTGCTGCTCGGCAACATCGGCCGCCCGGGCGGCGGCATCCTCGCGCTGCGCGGCCACGCCAGCATCCAGGGCGCGAGCGACGTACCCACGCTGTTCAACCTGCTCCCCGGCTACCTGCCGATGCCCAACGCCAACCTCCACCACGACCTCGACAGCTTCGTGGCCGGCCAGGAGGGCAAGGCAGGCTTCTGGGGCAACGTGCGGACGTACGCCGTCAGCCTGCTCAAGTCCTGGTGGGGCGACGCCGCGACCGCCGACAACGACTACTGCTGGGACTACCTCCCGCGGCTGACCGGCGACCACTCGACCTACACCAGCGTCAAGCTGATGATCGACGGCGGCTGCAAGGGCTACTTCCTGGTCGGTCAGAACCCGGCGGTCGGCAGCGCCAACGGCAAGATGCAGCGGATGGGGCTGGCCAACCTCGACTGGCTGGTCGTGCGCGACATGCAGCTGATCGAGTCGGCGACGTTCTGGAAGGACGGCCCCGAGATCGACACCGGCGAGCTGGAGACCGACCAGATCGGCACCGAGGTCTTCTTCATGCCGGCCGCGTCCCACGTCGAGAAGGCCGGGTCGTTCACCCAGACGCAGCGGATGCTGCAGTGGCGCGACAAGGCGATCGCGCCGCCCGGCGACGCGATGAGCGACCTGGAGTTCTACTTCCTGCTCGGCAAGCGGATCAAGGAGAAGCTCGCCGGACAGGCAAACGGTCCGGCCGACGAGATGGACCGGCCGATCCTGGACCTGACCTGGGACTACCCGCTCGACGAGGACGGCGAGATCGACGCGCAGGCCGTCCTGCGGGAGATGAACGGCACCGGCCCCGGCGGCGCCGCGCTGTCGTCCTACACCCAGCTCAAGGCCGACGGATCCACCCGCTGCGGCGTGTGGATCTACTGCGGCGTGTACGCCGACGAGGTCAACCAGGCCCGCCGCCGCAAGCCGCACTGGGAGCAGGACCAGACCGCCGCCGAGTGGGGCTGGGCGTGGCCGGCCAACCGCCGGATCCTCTACAACCGCGCCTCCGCCGCCCCCGACGGCACGCCCTGGAGCGAGCGCAAGAAGCTGGTCTGGTGGGACGCCGAGGCGGGGAGGTGGACCGGGCGCGACGTGCCCGACTTCATCGCCGACCGGCCCCCCGACTACGTGCCGCCGGAGGGGGCGAAGGGGCCCGACGCGATCGCCGGCACCGACCCGTTCATCATGCAGACCGACGGGAAGGGCTGGCTGTTCGTGCCGACCGGGCTGGCCGACGGCCCGCTGCCCACGCACTTCGAGCCGGCCGAGTCGCCGTTCCACAACCCGCTCTACGCCCAGCAGAGCAACCCGGTGAGCAAGTGGATCTCCGACGAGAGCAACCCGCTCAACCCGAACTACAGCGAGGTCTATCCCTACGTCTACACGACCTACCGGCTGACCGAGCACCACACCGCCGGCGCGATGAGCCGCACCCTGCCGTACCTCACCGAGCTGCAGCCCGAGCCGTTCTGCGAGGTCTCCCCGCGGCTCGCCGCCGAGCGCGGCCTCACCCACGGCGACTGGGTCACGATCGTGACGGCGCGGACGGCGATCGAGGCCCGTGTGCTCGTCACCGAGCGGCTGCGGTCGCTGCGGGTCGGCGACCGCTGGATCGAGCAGGTCGGGCTGCCCTACCACTGGGGCCCCAACGGCCTCGTGCCCGGTGACTCGCCCAACGACCTGGTCGGGGTGACGATGGACCCGAACGTCTACATCCAAGACAAGGTGGGCACCTGCGACATCAGGCCGGGCCGGCGCCCGCGCGGCCCCGCGCTGGTGGCGTACGTCGACGCCTACCGCCGCCGGGCCGGGCTCGGCACCGTGCACGTCCCGGGCCGGATCAACGGCACCGAGGTCGACCCCGTCCCGGAGGAGGAGGGCCAGTGACGCTGACCGATCGCCTGACTGATCGCCTGGGTGGCATCTGGGACCCGCGCTCGCTGTTCGGGCCGCTCGACGACGTCCAGTCGGACGCCGGCTACGCGGAGGACCACCCGCCGCGGATGGGCTTCTTCACCGACACCTCGATCTGCATCGGCTGCAAGGCCTGCGAGGTGGCGTGCAAGGAGTGGAACATGGTGCCCGACGACGGCTTCGTGCTCACCGGGATGTCGTACGACAACACCCAGGGGCTCGGCGCCAGCACCTGGCGCCACGTCGCCTTCATCGAGAAGCCGGTCGACGTGCCCGTGCCGGCCGGGTCCGGTCCCGCCTCGACCGGCGTCGACTTGGGCATGCCCTCCCTCGGCGTACCCCAGGTCGACGACCAGGAGGCCCCTTCGGGCGAGGGCGGGATGCGGTGGCTCATGTCGTCGGACGTGTGCAAGCACTGCACCCACGCCGGCTGCCTGGACAACTGCCCGACCGGGGCGCTGTTCCGGACCGAGTTCGGCACCGTCGTGGTCCAGCCCGACGTGTGCAACGGCTGCGGCTACTGCGTCCCGTCGTGTCCGTACGGCGTCATCGACGTACGCGAGGGCGACGGCCGGGCGTGGAAGTGCACGCTGTGCTACGACCGGCTCAAGGCCGACGAGACCCCGATGTGCGCGAAGGCCTGCCCGACGCAGTCGATCCAGTTCGGCGAGCTCGACGAGCTCCGCGAGCGGGCGCAGGCGCGGGTCGAGGAGCTGCACGAGAAGGGCGTCGAGGTGGCGCGGCTGTACGGCGCCGACCCGGATGACGGCGTCGGCGGCGACGGGGCGTTCTTCCTGCTGCTCGACGAGCCGGAGGTCTACGGCCTGCCGCCGGACCCGGTCGTCACGACCCGCGACCTCGGCTCCATCTGGAAGCACGTCGGCGCGGCCGCGGGCGCGCTCGCCGCGATCGGCATCGCCTCCTTTGTGGGAGGCCGCCGGTGAGCGTCCGTGCCGAGGGACGGCGCAAGGCGCGGCGCGGCGAGCAGGCGATGGTGCCGGAGGCCGAGTTCACGTCGTACTACGGCCGCCCGGTCATCAAGGCCCCTGTCTGGAAGACCCCCGACGTACCCCTCTACCTCTTCCTCGGCGGCATGTCCGGCGGCTCCGCGCTGCTCGCCGAGGGGGCGGCGCTGACCGGACGGCCGGGCCTGGAGAAGGTCGCCCGGGTCGCGGCGGCGGCCGGTGCGGCCGGCGGCACCGTCTTCCTCGTCCACGACCTCGGTCGGCCCGAGCGGTTCCTCAACATGCTGCGCGTGTTGAAGCCGACCTCGGCGCTCTCGGTCGGCACCTACATCCTGTCCGGCTTCGCCGGCTTCGCGGGCGGCGCGGCCGCGCTGGAGGTGACCGGCTGGCTGCCGCGCCTCAAGCGGCTGCTCGGGCTCGGCGCCGCGGCCACCGGGCCGGCGCTCGCGACCTACACCGCCGCCCTGCTCGCCAACACCGCCGTCCCGATCTGGCACGAGGGCCATCGGGAGCTGCCGTTCGTCTTCGGCGGATCCGGGGCCGCCGCGGCCGGGGGAGTGGCGCTCGTGCTCGCCCCGTCGGCGGAGCACGGTCCGGCGGCGCGGATGGCGCTCGCCGGCGGGACCGTCGAGCTGGTGGCCAGCGAGGTGATGGAGCGCCGGTTGGGGATGCTCGCGGAGCCCTACCACCGAGGCAAGGGCGGCCGCTACGTCCGCGCAGCCAAGGGACTCACCGTGAGCGGGCACGTGCTCAACCTGCTCGGGATCCGGTGGCCATGGCTGCGCCGGCTCGCCGGGGCGTCCTACGTCGCCGGGTCGGTCTCGCTCCGCTTCGGGGTGTTCGAGGGCGGCAAGGACTCCGCGAACGACCCGAAGTACACCGTCGTACCGCAGAAGGAGCGCGCCGCCCGGCGGTCCGCCGGGGGCTGACCCGGACGGCTGTTCGTCAAGGTATGCAGGCGAACGCGCACATCCCGGGTGGAACTCCGCCGGGGGAGCGACCGCCCGGCTGCATACCTTGATGAACATGCGGGCGTGGCGCACGGCCCCGTGGCACAGTGGCCCAGTGACCGCGATCGTGCCCGACCAGCGCCTGACCCTCTACGCCGCGGGCGGCGGCTGCGCGTGCAAGGTGCCGCCCGGCGAGCTCGAGCGGGTCCTCTCCGGCATCGCGCCGGCAGCCGGCGACGACCTCCTCGTCGGCGTCGAGAGCGGCGACGACGCGGCCGTCGTACGCATCGAGGCCGGGCCCGACGGCCGCAGCCGGGCCGTCGTCCTCACCACCGACTTCTTCACCCCGGTCGTCGACGACGCGTACGACTGGGGCCGGATCGCCGCCACCAACGCGCTCTCCGATGTCTACGCCATGGGCGGTGACGCGTTGGTGGCGGTCAACCTGCTCGCCTGGCCGCGCGACAAGATCCCGTTCGAGATCGCGGCGGAGGTGCTCCGCGGCGGCGCGGACGTCGCCCGGGCGGCGGGCTGCCACCTCGCCGGCGGGCACAGCATCGACGACCCGGAGCCGAAGTACGGCCTCGCCGTCACCGGCCTCGCCGACCCTGACCGGCTGCTGCGCAACGACGTCGGCGCGGCCGGCGTGCCGCTGACGCTCACCAAGCCGCTCGGTCTCGGCGTCCTCAACAACCGTCACAAGGCGACCGGCGAGGTGTTCCCCGAGGCGGTCGAGGTGATGACGACGCTCAACCGCGACGCCTCCCGGGCCGCGCTTGCCGCGGGCGCGGTCTGCGCCACCGACGTCACCGGGTTCGGGCTGCTCGGCCACCTCCACAAGCTGGCCCGGGCGAGCGGCGTCACCGCGGTCGTCGAGTCGGCGGCAGTGCCCTACCTCGAGGCCGCCCGGCCGTCGTACGCCGCCGGCTACGTGCCGGGCGGGAGCCGGCGCAACCTCGACTGGGTCCGGCCGTACGTCGAGAGCGCGGTCTCCGAGGACGAGCTGGTCCTCCTCGCCGACGCGCAGACGTCCGGCGGCCTGCTCGTCGCCGGCGAAGTGCCGGGCTACCCGGTCATCGGCGAGCTCGTGCCGGCGCAGGGGGAGTCGACGATCGTCGTCCGCTGACGCCGCTCGCCTCCTCAGGCGTCGACCGTCTCCGTGGCCGTCTCCGCAGCCGGCTCGGTGACCGGCTCGGCGTGCACGGCCGCGAAGTCCCTCGGCCGGATCAGCACCAGCGCCAGCAGCCCGCCGACGATCGCGACGCAGCCGGAGACGACCAGGAGCTCGTTGAGCGCGTGGGCGTACGCCGCCCGAGGCCCGAGCGCGGCGTGACCGCGCAGGGCGGCGGCGAAGATCGAGCCGTAGGCCGCGATCCCGACGGCGATGCCGATCTGCCGGAAGGTGGTGTTGGCGCCCGACGCCATCCCCGCCTGGTGGTGGTGCACGACGCCGACGGCGGTCGAGGCGAGCGGCGCGTTGACCAGCCCGGCGCCGACGCCGCCGAGCAGGAGGCCGACGATCAGGTGGGTCCAGTCCGAGCCCGCGTCGAGGCCGCTCATGGTGAGCAGCGCGACGCCGACGACCACGAGGCCGGTCCCGATCAGCCACCGGACCGACCGCCCGCTGGAGAGCCGGCCGGCGATCGTGGCGAGGACCATCGTGACCCCCGACATCAGCAGCAGCCGGACGCCGGTCTGCACGGCCGAGTAGCCGAGGTCGCTCTGCAGGAAGAGGGTGAGGTAGAGCAGCATCGCGAAGAGCGAGCCGTTCATCGCGAAGGCGGCGACGGACCCGCCGAGGAAGGTGGGGATCCGGAGCAGCCCGAGGTCGAACATCGGGTTGGCGACGCGACGCTCGATCGCGACGAACACCGCCAGGAGGACGGCGGCGGCGACGAAGCAGGTGACGACGACGCCGTCGCCCCAGCCCTCCTCGCTCGCCCGGATGAGCCCGTAGACCAGGGCGACGAGGCAGAGCGTGAGCGTCGCGAAGCCGGCCCAGTCCGGGCGGTGCGCGTGCGGGGCGCGGGACTCCTCGACGTACTGCCAGGTGACGAGCAGCGCGGCGACGCCGACCGGCAGGTTCACCCAGAAGACGCCGCGCCAGCTGATCCCGCTGGTGATCAGCCCGCCGAGCACCGGCCCGAGGGCGGTCGACATCCCGGCGACAGCGCCCCAGACGCCGAAGACGACGCCGCGCTCGCGCCCGTGGAACGTCGAGGCGAGCAGCGCCAGCGAGGTCGCGAAGAGCGCGGCACCGCCGACCCCCTGCGCGGCGCGGGACAGGACCAGCATCAGCGGGCTCTGCGCGGCGGCGCACAGCGCCGAGCCGAGCGTGAAGACGACCAGGCCGCAGACGAAGAGCCGCTTGCGGCCGTACCGGTCGGCGAGCGCCCCTGACGTCAGCAGGAGCGCGGCCGGGGTCAGCGCGTACGCGTCGGTCACCCACTGCACCTCGCCGAGGCTGGTGTGCAGACGGGCCTGGATGTCGGGCAGCGCGACGACGACGATCGTCACGTCGAGCAGCAGCATGAAGGTGGCGGCGCAGACGACGCCCAGGGTCCACCGCTTGTCGGCAGTCATCGGGTCCTCGGATCGGGAAGTCGACGACAGTTGTAGACGCTGCCGGCCCGGGTCGAGGCGCTGGATCGGGCTCTGGTGTGGTTCTCTGTCCCTAGAAGACGTGCGCCGTGACGGAATCCGACAGGAGGACGGTCTCATGGACCGAGACGATCTCCGCCTGATCCGCGCGCTCCAGCTCGCGCCCCGGGCCGGCTTCGCCCGGCTGGGCGAGGTGCTCGGGATGCACGAGCGCACCGTCTCCCGGCGCTACAACGCCCTGCGGCGGCAGGGGATCGTCCGCATCTTCGGCGTCGTCAACCCGCTCGCCGTGGGTCTCCAGCTGTGGAACGTCCGGGTGCGGTGCCGGCCGGACGCCTCCGAGTCGCTGGCCCAGGCGCTGAGCTCGCGGCCCGACGTCGCCTGGGTCGGCGTCGACCTGGCCGGGGCGGAGGTGGCGTTCGCCGTACGCACCCTCTCCGAGGAGAGCCGCGACCTGCTCGTCACCCGTACGCTGCCCCGCTCGGCCCATGTCCTGGACGTCGAGGCGAGCGTCGTCCTCCATGTCTTCCTCGGCCTGGGCGCCCACGACTGGGCCGGCCTGCGCGAGGTGCTCTCCGCGGCGGAGACCGAGGAGGTCGTCGCCTGCCGGCCCGCCGAGAGCGGCGGCCAGGTCACCCTCGAGCCGCACGACTCGGCCATCCTCGACGTGCTGGCCGCCGACGGACGGGCGACGACGGCCGAGATGGCCGAGGCGTCCGGCCTCAGCGAGGGGCGGGCGGCCCGGCGGCTCGCCACGCTGCTCCGGACCCGGACCGTGGTGATCGACCTCGACCTGGCGGCGACGGAGTTCGGCTTCCACACCCGCGCCCGCCTCCACCTGGTCGTGGCGCCGTCGCGGCTGCACCAGGTCGGCGAGGCCCTGGCGGCCTTTCCCGAGATCGGCTTCGTGGCGGCGACCTCGGGCCGGGACAATCTGATGGCCTCAGTGGTCTGCCGGGACCTCGACCACCTCTACGAGCTCACCACCGCCAGGATCGGCTCGATCGAGGGGATCGCCTCGATGGAGATCGTGCTGCGACGGATCGTCAAGCAGTCGGGCGGCCTGATCGCCGACGGTCGCCTGGTGGCGCCGTCGTAGACCTGCGACGATGGGCGCCGTGGCCACGTCCACCCCGGCCTACACCACCCGCCTGCTCGCCGATGCGACCTGGGCCGACTTCGCTGCACTGGTAGAGGCCAACAGCGGCGTCTGGGGCGGCTGCTGGTGCATCGGCTTCCATCCCGAGGGGGTCGGGCGGGAGCCGGAGGAGAACCGCCGGCTGAAACGGGAGCACGTCCGGACCGGGACGGCCCACCAGGTGCCGAGGAGTCGCCCGGGCGGCGGTGCGCGCCGCGCTGGCCGCGATCGAGGACGCCGGCGGCGGATTGGTCGAGGCCTACCCCGAGCAGGTCGAGGGCCGTCCTCCGCAGCAGGGCGCGTACCTCCACACCGGCCCGGAGGACCTCTTCGCCGAGCTCGGGTTCCGTCGCGACCGACAGATCGCCAAGTGGCGCTGGGTCATGATGCGCCGCGTCCCGGGCTGACCCCGCGGCGCGCGGTCGAGCCGACATCCGGACGCAGCGAGGCCGGCGGCAGGAACTCGCCGACCTGCTCGCGGACCCACCAGTCGCCGGTCTCGGCCCGCTCCCGCCGGGTGGTGTAGCGGTAGCGGTAGAGCAGCGCTCGCACGTACTGCGGTGGCTCGTCGCGGAACGGGTCGTGCCGCAGCAGCCGCGACACGTGCCGGTCGCCCTCGAGGAGCCGGTACGCGAAGGTCCGGAACCACGCCCGGGCGTACGCCGGCGAGAGCGCCGCGAACCACATCAGCCAGTCCAGCCGGAGGTGGTAGGGCGCGAACTGCCGCGGCCGCCGCCCGGGGTCGCCCGGCTTGCCCTTGAACTCGTACTCCACCCAGGCGGTCCCCGGACCGGGGTCGGCCTCGCGGGTGCCCTCGATGACGATCTCGTAGCGCGTCCGGGTGATGTTGCCGAACGCGCCGTAGGTGTTGACGAGGTGCCAGCGGTTGAACGAGGTGTTCATCAGCTGCTGGCGGGAGAGCAGGTTGGCCACCGGCCAGTAGCTGAGCACGAGGACGGCGGCGGTGACCACGCAGACGACCACGGCGTACGCTGTCGGGGTGCCGATCGAGGCGTGGCCGGCCGACCCGGGCAGGAGCGGCGCGAGCCAGCTGTCCGGCAGCGCGGAGAAGGCGAGCACGATCGTCAGCCAGTTGAGCCAGGAGAAGTTCCCGCTCGCGACCAGCCACAGCTGGGTGAGGATCATGACCGCCGCCGCGACGCCGGCGACCGGCTGCGGCAGGAAGAGCGCCACCGGGACGACCAGCTGCGTGACGTGGTTGGCCAGCACCTCGACCCGGTGGAGCGGCTTGGGCAGGTGGTGGAAGTACCAGCTGAACGGGCCCGGCATCGGCTGGGTCTCGTGGTGGTAGTAGAGGCAGGTCAGGTCGCGCCAGCAGCTGTCGCCGCGCATCTTGATCAGGCCGGCGCCGAACTCCACCCGGAAGAGCAGCCAGCGCAGAAGGTAGAGGACGAGCAGCGGCGGGTCGGTGGAGTCGTTGCCGAGGAAGACCGCCAGGAAGCCGGCCTCGAGCAGGAGCGACTCCCAGCCGAAGGAGAACCAGGTCTGCCCGACGTTGACGATCGAGAGGTAGAGCAGCCACAGGAGCACCCAGACGGCCATCGCCGCCGGCAAAGGTACGGCGTCGGTCAGCCCGGCCACGGTGGCCAGCGACAGCGCGGCGCCGACCCAGGCGACGGCGAGATAGGCGCGGTCGGAGTGGTGCAGGTGGAAGAGGCTGGGGGACCGGCGGAATGACACCGTCCGCAGGTAGTCCCGGACCGGGGTGAGGCCGTGCTCGCCCAGGAGGGCGCGGTACTGGTTGGCGGCGACGACGAAGGCGACGGCGTACACCGCGGCCAGCGACCGCTGGAACAGCATCCTGGCCAGCCAGCTGTGCTCGGCGACGAACCAGTCCATCACCCGTCCCGGACGTTGAGCCCGTCGAGGCGCCCCGGGTCGACCGGCAGCCCGATCCCGAACCGACGGCTCAGTGCCGTGCGGGCGGCGTGGTAGCCGCACATCCCGTGCACCCCCGGGCCCGGTGGGGTCGCGGAGGAGCAGAGGTAGAGGGCCGGGTCGGGGGTGGCATACGGCGTCCAGCGGGCCTGCGGGCGCAGGACCAGCCGCAGACCGGCGGCGCTGCCGCAGGCGATGTCGCCCCCGACGTAGTTGGGGTTGCCGGCCTCGAGGTCCGCCGGCGTCGTGACGTGGCGGGCGCGGACGGTGTCGCGGAAGCCGGGCGCGAACCGCTCGATCTGCCGCTCGATCGCCTCGGTGAGGTCGCCGTCGTAGCCGCTCGGCACGTGCGCGTAGACCCAGAGCGTGTGCTTGCCGGCGGGCGCGCGCGAGGGGTCGACGATCGTCGGCTGGGAGGTGAGGAGGAACGGCGGGTCCGGCACCCGGCCCGCGTGGACCGAGGAGAGGGCGGCGCGGATGTCGCCGTACGTCGGCCCGAGGTGCACCGTGCCCGCCCTCCGCGCCGCGGGAGCCGTCCACGGCACCGGCTCGTCGAGCGCGTAGTCGATCTTGTAGACGCCGGGACCGTACAGGTACCGCGCCAGCGAGGAGCGGAAACGGGCGGGCAGGCGGTCGCCGGCGATGCGGGCCAGGGCGGTGGGGGAGACGTCGAAGAGGTACGCCGTCGCCGCGGGCAGCTCGGCCAGGTCGGCCACCGCGTGGTCGAGGACGATCTCGCCGCCGTGCTCGGCGAGCTCCGCGGCGAGCGCGTCCACGATCGACTGCGAGCCCCCGCGCGGGACCGGCCACCCGGACGAGTGCGCGGCGATGGCGAAGAAGAGCGCGACGCCGGTCCCGGTCGGCGCCGTGAGGGGCGCCATCGTGTGGGCCGTCATCCCGGCGAGCAGGGCGGGCGCCTTCTCGCCGCGGAAGACCCGGTCGAGCAGCGCCGCGGGTACGCCGGCCCGCAGCCCGAACTGCGCCAGCCGCAGCGGGTGCTCGGGCAGGGCCGACCAGAGCGGCCGGAGCACGTCGCTCGCGAGCTCGTCCCAGCGGCCGGCGAATGGCCCGAGCATCCGCCGGTAGGCCCCCTCGTCGGGGCCGAGCGAGGCGGCGCTCTCGTCGACCGAGCGGGCGAGGAGCCCCGCCGTACCGTCCGGGAAGGGGTGGGCCATCGGGACCTCGGGCTGGAGCCACTCGAGGCCGTGGCGGTGCAGCTCCAGCGTGGCGAAGATCGGCGACCCGATGGCGAGCGGATGGACGGCCGAGCACGGGTCGTGCCGGAAGCCCGGCTCGGTGAGCTCCCGCGTCCGCGCGCCGCCGCCGATCGTGTCGGCGGCCTCGTACACCCGCACCGACAGCCCGGCGCGGGCCATGACGGCGGCGGCGGTCAGGCCGTTGGGGCCCGCCCCGACGACCACGGCGTCCAGCTCGGCCATGCCCCCAGCCTAGGAGCCGGGCCGCGACAGGTCAGGGCGTCGCACTCGGCGAGGCCGACTCGGTCGGCGAGGCGTCGGCCGTCGGCGAGCCCGGGGTCGGCGACGGGCGGGTACTGGTCGACGGGCTCGGCGCCGGTGCCGACGTCGGGCCCGACGGGCTCTGCTGACCCGACGGCGACGGGGACGCCGACGAGCTGCGGGTGGGCGACGGCTTCGACGACGACGGCGACGGCGACGCGGTCCGGGTCGGGCTCGGCGTCGGCGACTCGCTGGGGGACGGCTCCGCGGTGCGGGACGGCTGGTGCGTGGGCGTCACCTGCCGCGGGCTCTCCGGCGTCGACGACTCGTCCGGGGGCCGCACGATCGTCCAGGCGACCAGCGTGACGACGAAGACCGCGGCCAGCACCAGCGTGGAGATCCGCGGGCGCCGGATCCTCAGCCTCACGCCGCCCCCGTCGGCTCGCCGGTGCTGAGCTCGGCGGGCAGGCTGATGCTGATGCCCTCGGCGAGGAGCCGCCGCGTGATGAGCGCCCGCAGCGACCGGCCCAGCTCGAACTGCCGGCCCGGGAGGGTGCGCGCGACGACCCGGACCTTGAACTGGTCGACCTCGATCGACTCCACGCCCATGACGGCCGGGGCGTCGAGGAGCAGCCGGTGCATCTCGGGATCCTCGTACGCCGCCCGGCACACCGCGCGCAGCACCTCGGTCACCCGGTTGACGTCGACGGCGACGGGGACGGGGACGTCGATGACGGCGCGCGCCCAGTCGCGGGAGAGGTTGGTGACCTGCGCGATCTGTCCGTTGGGCGTGGTCACGACCTCGCCCGCGGGTGTGCGCACGGTGGTCGTCCGCAGGCTGACGTCCTCGACGGTGCCGAGCACCGGCGTCCCGAGCCCGACGACCGAGACCCGGACGAGGTCGCCGAAGCCGTACTGCCGCTCGGCGATGAGGAAGAAGCCCGCCAGCAGGTCCTGCACGATCCGTTGCGCGCCGAAGCCGATCGCCACGCCCGCGACGGTCGCCACCGGGACGAAGGCGGTCAGCGAGATGCCGAGGGCCTCCACCACGAGGATGGTGGCGACCACGTAGATGAGGACCACCAGCGTCCACGTCGCGACCTGCGCGAGGGCCAGCCGGTGCTTGGCCGCCTCGGAGCGGACCAGCTCGTCGCCGCCGGTGCTGTCCACGCCGATCCGGGGGGTGATCTTGTCGCTCGTCCACTTCACCAGGCGTGCCAGCAGCACGGCCCCGGAGATCAGCAGGATGATCTCGAGACCGCTGCCGCGCGCCCAGTCGCCGAAATCGGACACGGGCGTGGGGACGAGGGGCACCACGGGGGGCACTGACAGCATCAGGACGTTCTCACCCATCGACGGATCGCCTCCGATCCTAGGACACGGCCTGAAGCCGTCCTCACCCGATCTCCGGCAGCTCCTGTGGGTCGTCGAGCACTGCGCGGAAGGGGTCGCCGACGGCGGCCAGCCGGTCGAGCACCGTACGGATCGTCCAGCGGTCCGGGCGCAGGTCCGGGTCCTCGAGCTCGGCCCACGAGATCGGCACCGAGACCGGTGCGCCGGGCGCGGGCCGGGGCGAGTACGGCGCGACGAGCGTCTTGTTCACGGCGTTCTGGGTGTAGTCGAGCCGGGCCTTCCCGCCGCGGGCCTTCTTCTCCCACTTCCAGCTGACCAGCTCGGGCACGACCTTGCCGACGGTGCGCGAGAGTCGCTCGACCCATCCGCGGGTGTCGTCGAAGGTGTAGCCCGGCCGGATCGGGATCCAGATCTGGATGCCGCGCCGCCCGGTCACCTTCGGCCGCCCGCGTACGCCGAGGTGGTCGAGCGCCGTGCGGTGCAGCCGCGCCAGGGCGAGCAGGTCGTCCCACGACGTCCTCTCGCCGGGGTCGAGGTCGACGAGGGCGTACGTCGGCTCGTGCATCGCGCTCGTGAGCGAGGTCCACGGATGCCACTCGAGCGCGCCGAAGTTCGCCGCCCAGACGAGCGCGGCCGGCTCGTCGGCCACGGTGTAGGTCGTGGTCTCGCCCTCGTCGGCCTCCGGGTTCTCCCAGCGCCCGAGCCACGAGGGCGCGTGGTCGGGGCGCTGCTTGTGCCAGAAGCCACCGTGGTCGGCGCCGTCGGGGTAGCGGTGCAGGTTGAGCGCGCGGCCCTCGACGTAGGGCAGCACGACGGGAGCGATCCGGGCGGTGTACGCCAGCAGCTCGCGCTTGGTGACCGGCGGCTCGCCCTCGCGGCCGGGGAAGAGCACCTTGTCGAGGTTGGTGACCTTGAGCCGGCGGTGGTGGACGGTCCACGTGCCCTCGCGGCCGAGTGACTCCAGCCGCTCGACGGCCTCGTCGAGCTCCGGGTGGTCGAAGCCCTCCGGCAGCAGCGAGACCTCCGCCTCGGCGGCCGGCGCGTCGGAGTGCCACTCGCGGTCGGGGTCCGCATGCACCTGCTCGTTGGTGCGGCCGGTCAGCACCGACGCGGGGTGGTCCTCCGGGTCCCAGCCGTCGACGGCGTACTCGTCGCGCTTGTGCAGCAGCATCCAGTCGTCCCCGCCGTCCTGGGACCGGCGGACGAGCACGAGCCGGCCGCGGAGCTTCTCGCCGTGCACCTCGGCGTGGAGCTCGCCGCTCTCGACCGCGGCCGCTGGGTCGTCGGTGTGGACCGGCTCCCAGGTGCCGGTGTCCCACACGATGACGTCGCCCCCGCCGTACTCGCCCGACGGGATGACGCCCTCGAAGTGGAGGTACTCAAGCGGGTGGTCCTCCACGTGGACCGCCAGCCGGCGAGCGTCGGGGTCGAGCGTCGGCCCCTTCGGGACGGCCCAGCTCACGAGCACGCCGTCGATCTCGAACCGCAGGTCGTAGTGGAGACGTCGGGCCCGGTGGCGCTGTACGACGAACCGTGCCGGCCCGCCCTGCCCGGCCTCGCCGCCGGCGGGCTCGGGTGTGCGGTCGAAGTGCCGCTTGCGTCGGTACGCCGCCAGCTTGCCTGCCATGACCCCACTGTGCCCCGCGGGTCGCAGCCTCAGGCGTCGATCTCCAGCAGCTCCGGGCTGAGCCGGGCCACCACGTCGCGGTCGAGCATGGCGGTGCCGTCGACGCCGAGCGTGGCGGTGCTGCAGGCCACGGCGAAGCGACCGGCCCTGACGAGCTCCCAGCCGCGGCCGAGGCCGAAGAGCAGGCCGGCCACGAGCGCGTCGCCGGCACCGACGGTCCCGCGGACGCGGCCGACCATGGCAGGGATCTCCTCGGCGAGGTCGTCGGTCACGAGCAGCAGGCCCCGCTCGCCGCGGGAGAGCGCGATCACCTCGGCGGTCCCGCGGGCAATGAGCTGGCGGGCCCCGAGCACCTGCTCCTGCTCCATCACCAGCGGCTCCCCGAGGAGCTCGCGCAGCTCGCGGAGGCTCGGCTTCGCAACGTACGCGCCCTTCGCCTCGGCCAGCGCCGGGCCGGAGGTGTCGAGGACGAGCCGGGCTCCGAGGCACTCCGCCGTACGCGCGACCTCGTGGACGAACCCGGGCTCGACGCCCGGCGGCAGGCTGCCGCTGAGGACCAGGAAGTCCGCGCTTCCGCAAGCCTGCAGCCGGGCGAGGCAGGCGCGCTGGTCGGGCGGCCGCAGCGGCGGGCCCGGGAGCACGAAGCGGTACTCGCGGCCGGTCCCGGTCTCGCTCACGTTGTGCGACTGGCGCGTCTCGCCGGCGATCGGCACGGCGGCGTACGGCGTGCCCTCGGTCGCCAGCAGCTCCTCCAGGAATCGGCCGAGGTGGCCGGCGGACGGGAAGACCGCCAGCACCTGCTCGCCGAGCGCCGCGAGCGCCCGCGCGACGTTGATGCCGCCGCCCCCCGCGTGGAAGAACGGCTGGCCGCACCGCAGCTTCACGGCCGGCTCCAGGCGCGGCACGGTGATGTACTCGTCGAGCGCGGGGTTGAGCGTGAGCGTCAGGACCCGAGGGACGGGATCGAGCGGTGCTGTCACACCCCCAGCGTCGGTTGGCGCGGCGCGGGGCGGCACGGGCATCCGGCGGTGCGGAGCCGGGTACTTCTACCCGTGACCCAAGACAGTTGTGCAGCGGAAGGAGAGGCCGATGCCCGGTAGGCAGGAGCTCCCGTCCACACTCGAGCGGTCCTCGGAGAAGGCCCAGCGGACCTGGATCAAGGCGCACGACTCCGCCGTGGAGCAGTACGGCGAGGGCCGGCGCGCCCATCAGACGGCGTACGACGCGCTCAAGCACAGCTTCGAGAAGGTCGGCGACCACTGGGAGGCCAAGGAGTCGCGCGGACCCTCCGACCGGCAGGCCGCGAAGTCCGGTCCGCCTGCGCGCCGCGGCGGCAAGACCGCCGAGGGCGTCGACGCGAACGCGTCCAAGGAGCACCTCATGGACGTCGCGCGCAGGCTCGACGTCTCCGGCCGCTCCAAGATGAACAAGAAGGAGCTCGTCGACGCGATCAAGAAGGCCAACAGCCGCCAGACGGCGAGGTCACGCAGCTGAGTTAACGGTGTCCCTGGTCGCAGTCGCCTGACGACTGCGATCAGGCGAACTGAATGCCTATGTCGTCCCGCTTGCTGTGGTGTCAGGGGCGTACGAGGGGTCGTCCGGGTTGAGCGAGTCGAGCAGATCACCCGCGCGGTCGAGAGCGGTTGACGCCTTGAGCCACTTCGCCTGGAGATCGGGCTCGATCGAATCAGTGTCGCAGTACAGGTCCGAGATGCAGTCGTTCCACTGCTGCTCCGCGGCGACGTAGCGGTTGAACGAAGTCTCCAGCTTCGCTCCGGCATTGAGACAGACGCCCGTGCCGAGCGCGTCGACGTCGATCTTGCTGTACGCGACGGATGCCTCGCCGACGAGGTCCGACATCTCCGCCTCGCGTAGTCCGACGTCAAGGCGGGCGTCGATCCCAGAGAGCGCATCCTGCAGAGAACTCAGCTGGCTCGTGCAGGCTTGGTAGTCACGACGGGCGGCCGCGAGCGCCGCGGCCTTCTCTTGCCGCTTCTTCTTCGCGGCTGCCGCCGCGCGGCGCTCGGCCGCCTCCTTGCGATGCTGGGCGTCAACCTTTGCCTGGTGGTTCTTCACAACGACGACGGAGGTGGCGCCGACGGCGCCGATGACGAGGACGGCGACGGCAACCAGCGATACGACGAGCCTTCGGGAACGCTTTCTCGGTGGGGGTGGCGGCATCCAGCCCGCCGGGGGACCCCAGGGAGCTTGCCCGGTCTGAGCGCCCATCGGCGCCTGGTTCGTCCCTGTCATCGGATTCGGGTTCGGGGCTCCGGTCGGCCCCTGCTGGTCGTTCATCACAGTCTCTCTTGCATTGGTTCGCAGCCCGAGCAGAGCCACGGGACCAGTGTGAGACGGAACGGAGGGCGCTGTCCGGGCTTTGGTAAAGAAGACGTGGCGAACCCACACCGTGGTGTGCGCCCCTGACGTGCGCCGATCGATCAGTGGCCCGAGAGGATCGCCCGCACCTCGGCCGGGCCGGTGGCGGTGAGGCAGCGCCGGACGAGGTCGGGGTCCGTGGCGCGGCTGCGGCGTACGGCCTCCTTGACGACGGGTACGGCGCCGGGCGCCGCGGACAGCTCGCGCACGCCGAGCGCAACGAGCAGCGGGACGGCAGCGGGGTCAGCCGCCAGCTCGCCGCAGACGGCGACCAGCGCGTCGCCGGCGCCGTGGCAGACCTCGTGGACGAGGCGGAGGACACCCGGGTCCAGCGCGTCGCCGATCCCCGCGACGGCGGGGTTGCCGCGCTCGGCCGCGAGGGCGTACTGCGTCAGGTCGTTCGTCCCGATGCTCAGGAAGTCGACGTGCGGCGCGAACGACGCCGTCTTCAGCGCGGCGGCCGGCACCTCCACCATGATCCCGACCTCGAACGCCTCCGGTTCGGCGCCGTCGAACGCCTTCTCGACCAGCTCGCGCGCCTCCGCGAGCTCGTCGACTGTGCTCACCATCGGGAACATCAGGCTGATCGGCGTCTCCCGCGCGACGACGGCCACCGCCTCGAGCTGGTCGTGCAGAAGCCGGCGCTCGGCGAGCGCGAGCCGGAGGCCGCGGACGCCGAGGAACGGGTTGTCCTCGGCGGGCTGCGGCGCGTAGGGGAGCGGCTTGTCGCCGCCGACGTCGAGGGTGCGCAGCGTGAGTCGCCGACCGCCGAGCTCGCGGGCGAGCGCACGGTAGGTCTCGACCTGCTCCTCGACGCTCGGCGCCTCGTCCCGGCCGAGGTAGAGGAACTCCGTCCGCACGAGTCCCGCAACGTCGGCGCCCGCGGCACCGGCCGCCGTCGCGTCCGCGACGGAGCCGAGGTTGGCCCCCACCAGCACCTCGGTCCCGTCGCTGGTGACCGCCGGCGCCCGGGCGGCGGCCAGCGCGGTCTCCGCGCGGGTCCGCTCGGCCGCGGCGCGCTCCTCGAGACGGCGTACGACGTCGGGGGAGGGATGGACCTCGACCTCGCCGGTCGTCCCGTCGAGGGCGAGGGTGGTGCCCGCCACGAGGGAGCGTACGGCGGCGCCGGCCGCGACCACGGCAGGCAGCCCCCGCGCCCGGGCGAGGATCGCGGCGTGCCCGGTGGGGCTGCCGCCGGCGAGCACGATCCCCCTGACGGCCGCGGCGTCCAGGCCGGCCACCTCGGCGGGCGTCAGGTCCTCCGCGACCAGGATCCCCGAGCCGGTGACCGTCGCTGCGGCGGTGCCGAGGAGGTGGCGCAGCACCAGCCGACCGACGGCGCGCACGTCGGCCGCGCGCGCCTGCAGGTAGGGGTCCGGGAGCCGCTCCCACGTCTCCGCGACGAGGCGGAGGGCCGAGTCCCACGCCCGCGCGGCGGAGGCGCCGGCTCCCAGGGCGGCGTCGACGTCGGCGCGGACGTCGGGGTCGTCGAGCAGGGCGAGCTGGGCGTCGAAGATCCGGGCCTCCTGCTCGCCCACCTCGCGGGCCGCCCGGGCCCGTACCCGGTGCAGCTCGTCGCGCGCGGCGCTGACCGCGCTCTCGAGCTGCTCCCGCTCCGTGGCGGGGTCGCCGGCAGCGCCCTCCGGCAGTTCCGGCGGCGCCTCCTCGAGCTTCACGACCGGCCCGATCGCGATCCCCGGCGACGCCGGGAGCGGTCCGCCCGTCGGCTGGACGGTGGGCGGGGGAGCAGCCGGTACGCCGGCCTCCCCGAACGACTCGCCTGCGAGCGCCACGACCGCGTCCACGGCCTGCTGCGCCTGCGGCCCGGAGGCGGAGACCTCCAGCCGCGCCCCCTGGCCGGCCGCAAGGGTCGCGACCCGGGAGAGGCTCGACGCGGGCACCGGCCCGGTGCCCGAGTCGACCTCGCGGAGCAGCACCGTGGCGTCGTACCTCCTGGCCTCCTCGACCAGCCGCGCGGCCGGTCGCGCGTGAAGGCCGTGCGGGTTGGTCACGACGAACTCGGCGGCTGCGGTGGGCTCGCCGGCGGTGGGCTCTGGCTGCGCGTGCGTCACCGCGCCGCCGAGCTGGCGCTGCTTCGCGGCGAGCGCGTCCGCGGCCTCGGCGGCGACCTCGGCAGGAGAGGCGCCGCCCGCCGCCGCGACCGCGGCGACGACCAGCCCCTCGACGAGCGGGGCGGGGCAGAGGACGGTGCGCTCGCGGAGGCCGGGGTCGACGAGGTCGAGGGCGAGCTCCGCGGAGAGGATCGCGCTGCCGAGATCCATCAGCACGACCACCCCGGAGCCGTCGTCGGCCTCGCCGAGCGCCGAGGCGATCGCCGTCGCGTCGGTGCCGAACGTCTGCCCGTCCAGCCCGGCCGCGACGGCGATCCTGACCTCGCTGCTGTGCAGCATCTCCTCCGCGAGCGCGACCGCCGCACCGGCGAGGGCGCGACTGTGCGAGACCACGACCAGGCCGGTCACGCCCCGTCCCCGAGCGTCCGGGCGGCCGCGGCCACGAGCAGCGCCACCGAGGTGGCGCCCGGGTCCTGGTGGCCGACGCTGCGCTCGCCGAGGTAGGACGCCCGGCCCTTGCGCGCCAGCATCGGCACCGTCGCGTCGCGGCCCGCGTCGGCCGCTGCGGACGCGCGGGCCAGCGCGTCGGCCAGCCCCGCGCCGTCGGCCAGCGCGTCCTCGAGCGCGTCGCAGGCGGGCGCCAGCGCGTCGTACATCGTCTTGTCGCCGGCCTCCGCCCGTCCGCGGGCGACGACACCCTCGAGTCCGGCCCGCAGCGCCTTGGCCCACGTGTCCGGGGCGAGCTCGGTGCTGTCGCCGACGGCCTGCGCCATCCGCAGGAACAGGGTGCCGTACAGCGGACCGCTCGCCCCGCCGACGGTGCTGACGAGCGTCATGCCAGCCGTCTTCAGCAGCGGCCCGGGCTGCGCGTCGGCCGACGGCTCCGGCAGGGCCGCGACGACGGCGGTCATGCCCCGGTCCATGTTGATCCCGTGGTCGGCGTCGCCGATCGCCGCGTCGAGCGAGGTGAGGAGGTCGCGGTTGTCCGCGACCTCCTCGGCGAAGGCGACCAGCCAGCGGCGCAGCGCTGCTGCGTCGATCATCGCTTCCTCCCCCCTCACACGCCCCACCGCAGCGCCGGCGTGCTCACCGGTGCGTCCCACAGCCGCAGCAGCTCGTCGTCGAGCTTGAGGATCGTGACCGAGCAGCCGGCCATGTCGAGGCTGGTGATGTAGTTGCCGACCAGCGAGCGGGCCACCGGGACCCCCGCCTTGGCGAGCAGGTGGCTGACCTCGTTGTACATCAGGTAGAGCTCGATCAGCGGCGTACCGCCCATCCCGTTGACGAACGCCAGGACGCCGCCGTTGCCGCGGAAGTCGTGGTCGTCGAGGATCGGGTCGACGAGCAGCTCCGCGATCTGGGCGGCCGGCGCGAGCGGCACCCGCTGGCGGCCGGGCTCGCCGTGGATCCCGATCCCGAGCTCCATCTCGTCGTCCGGGAGGTCGAACGTCGGGTGCCCGGCCGCCGGGACCGTGCAGGACGTGAGCGCCATCCCCATGCTGCGGCCGTTGTCGTTCACCCGGCGGGCGACGGCGGCGACCTCGGCGAGCGGGCGGCCCTCCTCCGCCGCGGCGCCGGCGATCTTCTCGACCAGCACCGTGACGCCGACCCCCCTGCGGCCGACGGTGTAGAGGCTGTCCTGCACGGCCACGTCGTCGTTGGTCACCACGGTCGCGACCTCGGTGCCCTCGCACAGCTCGGCCGCCATCTCGAAGTTCATGACGTCGCCGGTGTAGTTCTTCACGATGTGGAGTACGCCGGCGCCGCCGTCCACGGCCTGGGTCGCCGCGACGATCTGGTCGGGCACGGGCGAGGTGAAGACCTCCCCGGCACAGGCGGCGTCGAGCATCCCGACGCCGACGAACCCGCCGTGCAGGGGCTCGTGGCCGGAGCCGCCTCCCGAGACGAGGCCGACCTTTCCCTGGCGCGGAGCGTCGCCGCGTACGACGACCTTGTGCTGGTGGTCCACCCGCAGCTCGGGGTGGGCTGCCTCGACTCCGAGAAGGGACTCGGTGACGACGTCGGCGGGGGCGTTGATCAGCTTCTTCATGGGCGGTGCTCCTTCGCGGCGGAGGTGGTGGCGCTGGTGGTAGGGCTGGGCTCCTCGACGCGGGGCGCGGGGAGGTCCTCGATGGCGGCGACGGGGTGCTGCCCGGCCGCCGCGATCTCAGGCTCGGGGTCGTCGCCGAGACCCCTGGTGAGGAGGCCGTAGAGCAGCGCGGCGGCGATGCCCGCGGCGAGCTCGGCGGCCCAGTAGACGGGCAGCTGGCCCCACTTCACGTCGCCGCCGGCGAGCTCTTGGACGAGCATCGGGCCGAAGACGCGGGCAGGGTTGATGGCAGCGCTGGTGGCGGGTGCGACCGGGATGATCGCGGCGAAGACGACCAGACCGATGGCGAGGCCGGCGAAGCCGGGCGAGGACATCTTGTGGATCACGCCGAAGACCGTGAAGACGAGGATGAACGTCCCCACGAACTCGGCGGCGAAGGCGTGCCCCCAGGTGGTCGGATCGGCGTACGACGCCACCCCGAGTCCGACGTCGCTGGCCCGCTGCCCGAGCACGGCGAGGATCGCCGCAGCTCCGACGACCGCGCCGACCAGCTGGGCAGCGAGATAGGCCGGGACGTCGCGCCACGGGAACTTCCCGGTGATCGCGAGGCCCAGCGTGATCGCGGGGTTGATGTGGTTGCCGCTGATGTGACCGAGGGCGTAGACCGTCGCCACGACGATGGTGCCGAACGCGAGCGAGATCATGCCGAGGTCGGCCATGGTGAACGGCGCCTCGCCGTTGAGGATGAAGGTCGCCGGGACCGACCCGACGCCGATGAAGACGAGGAACGCGGTGCCGATGGCTTCGGAGGCGAGCCTCTGCGTTGTGGTGGGTGCTGACATGGGTGCTCCCTGGGGCGTCCCCGGCGCCGTGCCCCGATTCCCAAGCTCCCGCACACGGCGCCGCTGTGTATGATCGAAGTCCATTCGACGATGTCGAATGTTGATCGGACGCTACGCCGATGTGACGTAGGACACAAGAGGGGGACGTGCCGTGATCCAGTCGGTCGACCGTGCACTGCGGATCCTCGCCGTCCTGCAGGGCGACCACCGGCTCACGCTCGGCGAGATCGCCCAACGGCTCGACCTCCCCGCCTCGACCGTCCACGGCATCGTCCGCACCCTGCTGGCGCACCGGATGGTGGTGCAGGAGCACGACTCCGGCCACTACCGCCTCGGCCCGGCGGTGCTCACGCTCGGCAACGTCTATCTCGACACCCTCGAGCTTCGCTCCCGGGTGACCGTCTGGGCCGAGGACCTCGCCCGGAGGACCGGCCTCGCCGTACGCACCGCCGTGATGCTCGTCGACGACGTCGTCGTGGTCCACCACGAGCCGCGTCCCGACGGCTCGCGGCAGATGCCCGAGGTCGGCATCGTCATCCCCGCCCACGCCTCGTCGCTCGGCAAGGCCATCGCCGCCTACGACGAGGACGCCGCGGAGGCGATCCTCGGCGGCGGCCCGCTGGAGGCGATGACCGGCGAGACGGTCACCGACGCCGGCGTGCTCCGGACCCAGCTGGACGAGGCCCGCGCCACCGGCATCGCCACCGAGGTCGAGGAGGCGGTGCTGGGGGAGTGCGGTGTGGCCGCCGTACTCACCGACCGGCTCGGCGGCGCCGTCGGCGCCATCGGGCTGGTCGCCACGACCGACGAGTGGCCGCTCGCTCCGGCCATGGTCAACGCCCTCCGCTCCGCCGCCCGGCGCGTCTCGCGCGAGCTGGGCGCCACCTCCTGGCCGCCCAAGGGCGACGCCCCGCGCGCCTCCGCCATGGGCACCCGCCGGCGCCGGCTGCGCCCCGCCTGAGGTCATCCGGTCCCGGCGTTCGGACGGCGCCTCCGGCCGTTCGTGCCCTCCTCTGTGGCACCGGACTGGGTGAACCACAGCAGCGCCGCCAGCGGCGGGAGGACGACGACCGCGGCGCAGCCGACCGCGACGAGGAGCCCGACCAGGGTCGCGTGGGCGCCGCCGGCGTCGGCGATGCGGACCTGGTCGACCAGCAGCCACGGGTACTGGCCGACGCCCCACCCGGAGATGACCGTGGCCACGGCCACGACGGCCGAGAGGCGGGCGATGCGGAAGCGTCGCCGCCACAGGAGCACCAGCGTCAGCAGGCCCGTGACCCCGGAGACGACGATCAGTGGAGCGGCCTGGTGCTCCAGGCCGTGAGCCAGGGTCGGTGCGTCGTGCTGGATGGGGACGAGCGCGGCGAACACCAGGACACCGGTCACGACGCCCACGGCCAGGGTCCGCCGTCGCAGGATGGCGACCAGTCGCGCATGCGCGCCCCGCTCGGCGTCGGCGCACAGGAACACGCCGGCGAGGAAGGCGCAGGTGCCGACCGCGATGAGGCCGCCGAAGATCGACGTGGGATGGAGCCAGGAGCTCCACCGGTCGCCGTACCCCGCGGCCGGGATCCGCCCCGAGGCGATGGCGCCGGCGACAGCCCCGAGGAAGAAGGGAGTGATGAGCGAGGAGCCGGCGAAGACGGCGCCGTACACCCTGGCCTGGCCGATCGACGGCGCGTACTTGCGGAAGGCGAACGCCGCGCCGCGCAGCACGATCCCGGCCAGGGCGAGGACCAGCGGCACGAACAGGGTCGTCATCACGGCCGCGAAGGAGGAGGGGAAGCCGGTCCACCACGTGACGAGGCAGAAGATCAGCCACACGTGGTTGGCCTCCCATACCGGCCCGATGCTGTGGTCCACCTGGCTGCGCAGCGCCGCCCCCCGCGCCGCGCCGCCGGCGGTCAGGTCGAAGAAGCCGGAGCCGAAGTCGGCTCCGCCGAAGAGCGCATAGGCGAGTACGCCGACGAAGAGCGCTGCGGCGACCGCGATCTCGAGGCTCACCGGTGCACCTCCTCGGGCGCAGGACCGTATGGGCTGGGCAGCTCCTCCTCGCCTGTGCGCCAGCGGCGGGCCATCGAGCGCAGCACCACCCACGCGCCCACGGTCATGCCGAGGTAGACGACCGCGACGCCGGAGAACACCCACCACAGGCCCGGGTTGTCGCCGGCGGCGTCGACGGTGCGCAGGACGCCGAAGACGGTCCACGGCTGCCGCCCGACCTCGGTGGCGACCCAGCCGCTCTCGAGGGCGACCACGGCGAGCGGCCCCGCGGCGACCAGGCATCGCTGCGCCCAGCGTCGCTCGGCGAGGTCGCGGCCGCGCCAGCGGAGGGCCCAGTAGACGACGACCGCGACGGCCAGCAGGGTGCCGATGCCGACCATCGACTGGAACGCGACGTGGGTGGTGTTGACCGGCGGCAGGTCGTCGGGCGAGAAGGTGTCGAGGCCGCGGACCGGCTTGCTGAAGGAGCCTCGGGCGATGAAGGAGCCCCACTTCGGAATCTCGAGGTAGCCCTCGGCCCTGCCGTTGATCAGCAGCCCGCCGATGCGCAGCGGCGCCGGCTGCTCGGTCGTGGTGGCGAGCTCGAAGGCCGCGAGCTTGGACGGCTGGATGTCGCCGAGGGCCATCCCGAGGATGTGGCCGACCACCGGCTGCAGGATCGCCGCGACCGACGCGAACCGCAGGGGGACGGCGAGGCCGAGCCGGTGGTGGGCGTCGTCGCGACCGCGCAGCCGACCGGCGGCGTACACGGCGGCGACGACGAAGCCGACGAGCATGTACGCCCCCAGCCACATGTGGGCGAACTGCAGGAAGGCCCGGCCGTTGAACATCGCGTGCCAGGGGTGGACGTCGGTGACCTTGCCGGAAGAGGTCAGCGCGAAGCCGGTCGGCATGTTCATCCACGCGTTGACGGCGATGACGCAGTAGCTGCCGAAGACCCCGGCGGCCATCATCGGCAGCAGGCACCACAGGTGCAGTCGGGCGGGCAGTCGGTCCCAGCCGTAGAGGTAGATGCCCAGGAAGATGGCCTCGGTGAAGAACGACAGGCCCTCGAACGCGAACGGCAGTCCGAGCACGTCCCCGAAGCGCCCCATCAGCCCCGGCCACAGCAGCCCCATCTCGAAGCTGAGGACCGTCCCCGAGACCGCGCCGATCGCGAACAGCACCGCGGCGACCTTCGACCAGCGCTTCGCCAGCCGCAGTGCCACCGCGTCACCGCGGAGGCCGCGCCGGTGCACCACGAAGATGATCGCCGGGAACGCCACGCCGAAGGCGGCCAGGATGATGTGCCAGCCCAGCGAGAGCGCCATCTGCTCCCGTGCGGGCAGCAGCCCTGCCGGCTCGGCGAGCAAAGGAAACACGGACACCTCCTCGGCGACGCGGCCCCGCGACCGTCCCAGCGACGCCAGGGCCCGATGGACCGGGTACCCACTGGGCGCCGCCGGTACCTGCCGGGGACAACGATCCCGGGTCAGGTCAGCGGCGGGAGTACGCCGCGCTCGGCGAGCGTGCCCAGCCAGTGGGCGAAGGTCTCCTCGGTGTTCATGACACCGGTGAACCCAGCCCGGTGGATCTTCACCGTGCTCGCCACGACCGGGTCGAGCGGGCGGCGGGCGCCGGTAGCGAAGTGGAAGTCCGCGTAGTGGTGCGACTCCCCGAGCAGCTCGGCCAGTGCGAGCGGCCGTAGACGGTGCCGCTGGAGGACTCGTCGCCAGACCTCCTCCTGGGCGGGCAGCCACTCCGCGAGGCGAACCGGCTCCGGCGCGGCGGCCTCGGCGCCCAGGGCCGCGACGATCGCCGGCCACAGATCGGGCCAGCTGAAGACCTCGCCGTTCGACACGTTGAAGATCTCGTCCGCGGCCTCTGGGGCCGACGAGGCCCAGAGCAGGGCGTCGGCGAGGAGGCGTACGTCGACGGCCTCGGTGACGTAGCCCGGTCCGCCCGGGTAGCCGAGGCCGAGGCCGAGCTCGGCCCGGATCGCGGCGTACGCCCCGATGACCGGGACGAGGTTCATCGCGACGCCGTGGTTCGGACCGACCACGAGCGGCGGCCGCAGGATCGTCCAGTGGAACCCGTGCCGGGTGGCCGCGGCGCGGACATGGTCCTCCTGCAGCCAGTAGAAGTTCGCCTGCCGGTCGCGCGGGTGGGACTCGCGGGCGGGGACGGGCACGCGGTGGTGCAGCACGCCGTACGCCTTCGTGCCCTGCATGAGCGAGACGTGCTTCAGGCTGCCGCGGGCGGCGACCGGTTCGAGCACGTTGCCGAGCATGGCCAGGTTTGTCTCCATCTGGGCCGCGTCCTTCCAGCCTGCGACGAGACCGGGCGTCTCGTGGACGGCGGCGAAGACGAGCCGCTCGACGGCCGGGAGGCGGCGTACGGCGTCCGCGCACGCCTCGGCGTCACGGAGGTCGAGCGGGACGTGGCGGACGGCGGCGTCGTCCACGTCCGGCCCGAGAGCCGGCGGGCGTCGGGAGAGCGCGACCACCTCCTGACCGTCGGCGAGGAAGCGCTCGACGGCGGCGGTGCCGATCAATCCGCTGGCGCCGACCACCAGGACCGTCATGTCAGAGCTCCTCGCCGGTGACGGGTTCGAACCAGGGTTGCGGAGGCGTGGTGGGGAAGCTCAGCGCCACCCGATCGCCCGGCATCACGTCCGCGACGGTGCGGCCGAGGACACGCACCTCCTCGTCGAGGTCGACGAGCGCGAGCCGGATCTCGCCGCCCTCGCCGGGGAGACAGGTGACGGCGACGGTGGTGCCGGTCCCGGCCGGCTCGAGGGCGCGTACGCCGGGGCTGCCGCAGGCCGGGCAGCGCGAGCGTGGGACGTACCAGCGCGCGGAGCAGTCGGCGCACGTGTGCAGCAGCAGCGCCGGCGTGCCGCTCGTCCAGTCGTCTGCGCCGGTCACGCGCCGGCTCCCTCGAGGACGAGACTGGCGTGGGCCGAGAGGATCCCGCCGTCGGCGTGGACCAGCCCGAGCCGTGGCCCGCCGGGGACCTGGCGGACCCCGCCCTCGCCGCGCAGCTGGGTGACCGCCTCCACCAGGTGGGCCATCCCGCCGGCCACGCCGCAGTGACCGTAGGAGAGCAGTCCGCCGTGGGTGTTGAGCGGCCTCGGGCCGGTCCGGTCGAAGCGGCCCGCGGATGCGTCGGCGCCCGCCTGACCGGGCGCGCTGACGCCGATCTCCTCGAGCAGCATCGCCAGCGTGACGGTGAAGCTGTCGTAGACGCCTAGCAGGTCGACCTCGGCGAGCGTGCGGCCGGCCTCGTCGAGGGCGGCCGCGGCCGAGCGGCGCGCGCCGGTGTCGTCGAGGTCGAGCTCGCACAGGTGCTGGTGGAGGTGGGCCTGTCCGGTGCCCGCCAGCCGGACCGCGCGGGGACCGGCCGGCGTACGGGTGACGACGACCGCCGCACCGCCGTCGGACACCGGACAGCAGTCCAGCAGGCGGAGCGGGTCGGCGACCCGCCGCGACTGCAGGACGTCGTCGATCGTGATCGGGGTCCGCAGGTGGGCACCCTCGTGGGCGCCCGCGTGGGCCCGCATCTGCACCGCGAGGGGCGCCAGCCCCTTCTCCGGGAGCAGACCGTGACGGTGGAGGTACGCCGAGGCGAGCAGCGCGTAGTACGCCGGCACCGTCGCTCCGAGCGGCACCTCCAGCTCACGGTGGCCGACCTGGGCCAGCGCCTCCGTCGAGGTCTGCGTGGACTGCCCGCTGCGGCGGTCCTCGCCCGCGACGACGAGCACCCGCTCCGCCGCGCCGCTCGCGACCAGCTGCGACGCGGTCGCCACCATCGTCAGCCCCGTCGCGCCGCCGGAGCTCACCCCGAACGCGACCGCCGGGCGTACGCCGAGGCGCTGAGCGAGCAGGTCGGCCGGCATCAGGTGGCCGAGCGTCGTGGCGTAGCCCACCAGCATCCCGTCCACGGCTGCGACGTCGAGCCCGGCGTCGGCCAGTGCGGCGTACGCCGCCTCCTCCTGCCAGCCGACCGCGTCGTGCCGCGGGTCCCGGCCGAAGGCGGTGACGGCCGCGCCGGAGATCCAGCCGGTCACCGCTGGCCCAGCAGTGGCTCGACGACCTCGGCCAGGCGACGCTTGACCACCTTGCCGCTCTCGGTGAGCGGCATCTGCGGCACGTGCACGATCCGGCTCGGCACCTTGTAGCCCGCCAGCCGGCCGCGCAGGGCGGCGATCATCCCGTCCTCGTCGAAGGGGGCGCCCTCCGCCATCCGCACCGCTGCGACGACCCGCTGCCCGCGGGCGCCGTCGTCCACCGGGATGACCGAGGCCAGCTCGATGCCGCCGAGGCCGTAGAGGGCGTTCTCGACCTCGGAGCAGGAGACGTTCTCGCCGCCCACCCGCACGATGTCCTTGATCCTGCCCGCGAAGGACAGGTAGCCGTCCGGCCGCCGTACCGCCAGGTCGCCGGTGTGGAGCCAGCCGCCGGCGAGCGCCTCGGCGGTCTCGGCGGGCTTGTCCCAGTAGCCGGCCATCACGCCGTAGCTGCGGACGGCAATCTCGCCGGGCCTGCCGATGCCGACGTCCTCGCCGGTCACCGGGTCGAGGAGCCGCACCTCGGTGCCGTCCTGGGGCCGGCCCACCGTCTCGAGCCGGTGCTCGGGCGTGTCGTCGGCCGGTGACATCGTGACGTTCGGTGCCGCCTCGCTGATGCCGTAGATGCAGATGACGCCCGGGATCCCGACCTCGTCGGCGATGGCGTGCAGGATCGCCGGTGTGCCGGTCGTCCATCCGGAGCGCACGGAGGCCAGCCGCTCCCTGGCGAACCCTCGGGCCTCGGTCAGTCTCAGGAAGAGGGTCTCGATGCCGCTGTAGAGGGTGATCTGCTCCCGCTCGACGATGTCGAGGACGGTGGTGGGGTCGAAGGCGGCGACGGAGTACGCCGGCGCGCCGACCAGCGCCGCGAGGACGAGCTGCATGGTGAGGCCTCCGGAGTGGAAGAACGGGCCCGCAGAGAAGACCCGGTCCCGGTCCGTCGCCCCGAACCGTTCGGCGACCACCTCGGCGTTGCGCACGACCGAGCGGTGGCGGAGCATCACGCCCTTGGGCAGCGCGGTGCTGCCCGAGGTGTAGATGATGACGGCGACGTCCTCCTCGTCGGGGAGGTCGCCCGGACCGGCGGCAGGTTCGGGGACATCCGCCAGCCAGTCCTCGAGCGGCTCACCCGTGGGTGGCGTCCCGGAGCCGGCCCAGATCACGGCAGGATCGACGTGGTCCTTCTCCAGCGCGGGGAAGAGCGATGCGAGCGGCCGGCCGGGCGCGTCTGCCGCGATGAGTACGCCGACCTGCGACTGCCCCACCTGGTAGACGAGCTCCGGATCGCGCAGGCGGGGGTTGAGCAGCACCGCGGTGCGGCGGGCGAGGGCGGCGGCGTACAGGCCCACGACGAAGGCCGCGCCGTTCGGGAGCAGCAGGCCGACGTGGCGCGCCTGAGGTGCGCGCCGCTCGAGCGAGGCGGCGAGCCCGCGGGCGCGGTCGAGCAGCTCGGCGTACGTGACCGCGGGCTCGCCCTCGACCGACACGGCCACCGTGTCGGGGTGCTCGCGCGCCGCGCGCAGGAGCACGTGGGCCAGCGTGCGCGTGCCGAGGCCCGGGTCCGCCGGCGGCAGCGGCTCGAAGGGTACGGCGGGCGCCGGCTGCGCCGGCTGGGTCGTCGCGGTCACCGCTCGGTCCCGGTGAGCGCGCCGTCGTGCCCGTCGCTCTGCGCCTGCGGCCCCTGGCCGCGGCAGTACACCATCACGTCCATCCGGCCGTCCTGGAGCACCTCGCCGCGCTGGTTGACGAGCTCGAAGCGGCGCTGGAGTACTCCGGTGGTGCCGCTGCTGGTCAGCCGGGTCCCGACGATCGTGATGCGGCAGTGCACCGTGTCGTCGATGAGCAGCGGCAGCCGGAAGCGCCAGTCGTCGATGCCGAGGAGCGCGACGGCGCTGCCCTCGAAGACCCCGATCCGGGACATCAGGCCTAGGCACAGCGACACCCCGAGGACCCCGTGACCGATCCGCTGTCCGAACCTCGTCCCGCGGGCGAACTCCGCGTCGGTGTGGACCGGGTTGTAGTCACCGGTCCAGGCGGCGAACGACACCACGTCCGCCTCGGTCACGGTGCGGGCAGGCGTGACGAACGTCTGCCCCTCCTCGAAGTCCTCGAAGTACAAGGCCATCTCGACTCCTCTCCTCACGTGCTCTGCTCAATCGGTCTGCGGTCAGGCGGTCTGTGCTCAGGCGGTCTGCTCGGGCTGGTTGTCGTCGAACCGGGCCCTGGCGCACACGTCGCGCATGTGGCCGACCACGGTCTCGAGCGCCTGTCCCTGCAGGGCCTCGGTGAGTCCGAGGACGGTGAGGACGCCGACGAGGTCGCGACGTACGTCGAGCACCGGGCAGGAGACCGCGGTGACACCCAGGACGTACTCCGACTGCGAGACCAGCACGCCCTCGGAGAGGGCGCGCTCCGCGCGACGGAGGTACGCCGCGGGGTCGGTCACGGTGCGGGGCGTCACGGCGCGCAGCCCGCCGGCGAGGATCCGCTCGCGCTCGGGCTCGTCGGCGTACGCGACCACCCAGGTGCCGTAGGACACCTCGGTGATCGGGAAGCGGTTGCCGACGGACACGTTGATCCCGGCATTGGCGTCGCCCTCGACCTTGGCGACGTACATCATTCGGTCTGCCGAGACCCGCTGGACGAACGCCGAGGTGAGCCCGGTCAGCCCGGTGGCGTGGCGGAGCAGCGGCGTGACCAGCTGGAGGTAGTCGAGGCCCTCCTCGGCACGGGACCCGAGCACGACGCAGTAGTAGCCGAGCGAGTAGCGCTTCGTCTGCGGGTCGAAGCTCACCAGGCCGTGCGTCTCGAGGGTCTTCAGCACGCGCAGGCAGGTCGCCTTCGAGACGTCGAGCGCGGCGGTGATCTCGGACAGCGTGGACGTGCGGGTCCGGTAGCGGGAGAGCAACGCGAGCACCCGGGCTGCTGTGTCGACCGACGGTGCGATGTAGCGCTGCTCCACGACGTCCCCCATGACGGCTGCGAGCGGTTCATATTTGAACCTCTTGATCACTCGTGAACCATACTCTAACGTGACCCGCGCCACATTTCTCGAGGAGGCGGGTCATGGCCACGCAGCAGGATGGTCCGGTGGAGGCAACGGGAGTCGTCCAGGCTCCGACGCGGCCGAGCGGTGGCCCGCCGCCGCCCGGCGGGGAGCGGCGCGGCCCGCTGGAGCGGGTGGCGGAATTCTTCACGAGCCTGACCGAGCGGTTCGTGCCCGACCCGTTCGTGCTGGCCCTCGGGCTGACGCTGCTGGTCGCGGTGCTCGCGCTCGTGATCGAGCAGGAGAACCCGGTCGACCTGGTCACGTCCTGGGGCGACGGGTTCTGGAACCTGCTCGAGTTCACGATGCAGATGGCGCTGGTCCTGGCGACCGGGTTCGTCCTCGCGCACACGCCGCCGGTGCAGGCCGGCATCAACGCCGTTGCCGACCGGCTCGCGACGCCGCGGCAGGCGGTCATGGCGGCCACGGCGATCGGGGCGGTCGGCAGCTACATCAACTGGGGTTTCGGGCTCGTGGTCGGAGGCGTCGTCGCCACGAAGTTCGCGCTGCGCGTGAGCGGGGTCCACTACCCGCTGATCATCGCGTCGGCCTACAGCGGCTTCACCCTCTGGGCGCTCGGGCTGTCCGCGTCCATCCCGGTCACCATCTCGACCAAGGGCCACCCGCTCGAGGCGCAGATGGGGCTGATCCCGCTGTCGCGGACGATCTGGTCGTGGCCGATGGGGCTCACGGCCCTCGCCATCCTCGTGCTCCTGCTGACGCTGAACCCGATGCTGCATCCCAAGGACCCGAGTCGAGTGGTCGAGATCGACCGGTCGAAGCACGCCGAGGAGCCGCCGCGGGTCGGGCCGCCGCCGGGCCCGCTCACGGTCGCCGAGCGGCTCAACCACAGCCGCGTCATCGGGACCGTCGCCGGGCTGTGTGGCCTGCTCTACCTGGTCATCCACTTCGCCAAGGGCAACAGCCTCGACATCAACAGCGTGAACTTCACGATGCTCTTCGTCGGCCTGCTCTTCATGGGTACGCCGGCGCGCTACCTCGCCGCGATGGCCGACGGGGTGAAGACGATCTCCGGGATCGTGCTGCAGTACCCCTTCTACGCCGGGATCATGGCGATCATGACCGCCTCCGGGCTGGTCGTGAGCTTCGGCGACTGGATGTCGGACATCGCCTCGGCCGGCACGCTGCCCTTCCTCGGCTTCCTGGTCTCGTTCGTGCTCAACTTCGTCGCGCCGTCCGGTGGCGGGCACTGGGTCATCCAGGGGCCGTTCACCATCGAGGCCGCGAAGGCGCTCGGCAGCGACTATGCCCAGAACGCGATGGCGGTCCAGCTGGGGAACGCGTGGAACGACATCATCCAGCCGCTGTGGATCCTGCCAGTGCTGGCGCTGTCCAAGCTGAAGCTGAAGGACATCATGGGGTACCTGGTGATCATCATGGTGGCCTGCGGTGTCGTGTACGCCGTCGCGGTCCTGCTCTGGGGGGTGCTCGCCGCCTAGATGACCGAGACGACCGGACTGTACGAGCTCTGGAAGCAGGCGGCTGCGGCGAGCCCGGACGCGGTGGCGACGATCGAGCGGCGGGGCCGGGAGACGATCACGACGACGTACGCAGGGCTCGACGCGGAGATCGAGCGGGTCCGCCGCCGGCTGGCGGTGCACGGCCTCGGGCGTGGGTCGCGGATCGGCTACTGGGCGGAGAACCGCCGGGAGTTCCTGGTCTGGCAGCTCGCCGCCGCGGCCGAGGGGGCGATGCTGGTCGGGATCAACACCCGCTACCGCGCCCTCGAGGTCGCCCACGTGCTCACCCAGGCCAGGCCCGACACGGTCCTGATGCCGACCGCGCTGCTCGACCTGCCGATGGCCGAGCTGCTCCACGCCGCCGCGAAGCGGGCAGCGACCGACGCGGCCGGCTGGCGGCCGCCGCAGGTCGCGCTGCTGCGCCCGAGCACGGGCGCGGACGTCGAGGCCGACCCGGCGGCATACGACCTCGGGGCGGGGACGTGGTGGGCCGACGAGGCGGTGGCCGAGGAGAGGCCGGACCACGGGGCGGCCGGTCGCCCGACCGACCTCGCGATGGCGTTCACGACCTCCGGTTCGACCGGGCTGCCGAAGCTGGCCGCCCACGACCAGGCCTCGATCGGGCTCCATGCCCGCGAGGTCGCCCGCACCGTCGGCTACCGCGCCGGGGACGTCATCGCCTCGGTTCTCCCCGTGACCGGGGTCTTCTCGTACATTCCGACGGTGGCCGCGGTGGTCTCCGGCGCGGCGACGCTGCTCGTCCCGGTCTTCGAGGGCGCCGAGACGATCGCCCTGATGCGCGAGCACCGGGTCACCCACACCTTCGGCGGCGACGACCTGTACGACGGGCTCCACCGCGGCTGGCAGCAGCACCGGCTGCGCCTCGACGACTGGCGGGTCGCCGGCGTCGCGACGTTCATCGGCGGCGTCGAGCCGCTCCTGCCGTGGTTCGCGGAGTGGACGGGTACGACGCCGTCGGGGGCCTACGGCTCCTCGGAGCTCTTCTCGCTGCTCAGCCTGCGCGACAAGGACGAGCCCGACCGGCCGCAGTGGAAGGGCGGCGGTCGGCTGGTGTCGGACGCCCTCGAGGTGCGCGCCGTCGACCCCGGCAGCGGCGAGGTGCTGCCCGCCGGGACGGTCGGGCTGCTGCAGTTCCGCGGCTACGCCGTGCTGGAGGCCTACCTGCGCGGGAGCGAGCAGGTCCCGCCGAGTCTCGACGACGGCTGGTTCGACTCCGGCGACCTCGGCTCGGTCGACGCCGACGGCCGCTCGCTGACCTACGAGGGGCGGGCGGGGGAGGCGATGCGGCTGCGCGGCTTCCTCGTGCAGCCCGCCGAGATCGAGCACTTCCTCGTCGACCATCCCACCGTCGGCCAGGTCAAGGTCGTCGGCGCTTCGCGCGGCGGCCGGGAGGAGGCGGTGGCATTCGTGACACCGGCCGAGGGTCGTACGCCCGACCCCGAGGAGCTGCTCGCCCGGTGCCGCGCCGAGCTGGCGCCGTACAAGGTGCCCTCGACGGTCCTCGTCCTCGACGCGCTGCCGGTCACCGCCGGCACCAACGGCACCAAGGTCCGCCTCGGCGAGCTGCGGCAGCGGGCGCAGGAGGTCGTCGATGCCCGCTGAGGCGACGATGCGGGCGATGCGGATCGACGTCTTCGGCGGGCCCGACGTGCTGCGCGAGCAGACGGTGCCGGTCCCGGAGCCGGGACCGGGGCAGGTGCTCGTCGAGGTCGCGTACTGCGGGGTGTGCCGCCACGACCTCCTCACCCGGGCCGGCGCCTTCCCGCGCGCCCAACTGCCGGTCACGCTCGGGCACCAGGTGAGCGGCCGGGTCGTCGCACTCGGACCGGACGTCACCGAGCACGCGGTCGGCGACCGGGTGATGACGATGATCTACTCCGGCTGCGGCGAGTGCGAGGCCTGCCGCGGCGGGGCCGAGGCGCTGTGCACGGTCGTGACGCCGCAGTTCCTCGGCGAGGACAGGGACGGCGGTTACGCGGAGTACGTCGTCGCCGAGGCCCGGACCACCATCGGACTGCCCGCCGGCGTGGGCCTGCGGGAGGCCGCGATCGCGACCTGCACGCTCGGCACGGCCTACCACGCCCTCGTGACCCGCGGCAATCTCCAGAAGGGCGACCTGGTCGTGGTGACCGGCGCCAGCGGGGGAGTGGGGCTGCACGCCGTCTCGGTCGCCAAGGCACTCGGCGGGCGTGTCGTCGGCGTCGCCTCGTCGGCGGAGAGCGTGGGTCCCGTCTCTGCGATGGGCGCCGACGACGTCGTCGTCTCGCCCGAGCGGCACTTCGCCCGCGAGCTGCGCGACCGAGTCGGCGCGCAGGCCGACCTGGTGCTCGACGTAGTCGGTGCGCCGACCCTGCGCGAGTCGCTCCACGCCGTACGCCCCGGCGGCCGGGTGGTCGTCGTCGGCAACGTCGAGGGCACGGAGGCGTCGATCCCGCCCGCGTACCTCATCCTCAAGGAGATCAGCCTGATCGGCACCAAGTCATGCACGACGGGGGAGATGCGCAGCCTCCTCGACCTGCTGGCCCGGGGCGAGCTGACCGCCGACGTCACCGACACCGTCCCGTACGCCGAGGTCGCCGACGTGCACCGGCGGATGGAGGAAGGGTCCGCCCAAGGGCGGATCGTCCTCGAGGTGCGCGGCGACTCGTGAGCTCGGGGCGCGCCCTCAGTCCTCGCGGAAGTTCGGCGCCCACGGGGCGTCGTCGAGCCCGACTCGCTCGAGCGCCCGCGCCGTGACCGTCGCCAGGTCCGTGAGTCGGCGCACCTCGTCGTCGGTCGCGGTGTGCAGGCTCGCCCAGTACGCGCCGATGGCGGCGACCGGCTCGGGTTCGCCGACGGGCACCATGAGGAGGCTGCGGACGAAGGTCGGGCGGTACGCCGCCAGCGGGATCCGCTCGTCGACCTCGATGTCGGGCACGACCGCCACCTCGTGATGGAGCATCGCCCACCCCGAGATGCAGGTCTCGATCGCGAACCGCTGTCCCTTCCAGAGCGGCGCGATCGCGTCCTCCTCGACGTAGAAGCATCGGTCGCCCTCGCGCAGCACGAACGTTGCCCCGTCCGCGCCGGCCGACCGGCGGACCAGGTGCCGCACCTCCTCGGCCACATCCAGGACCGACCCCGCGCCCGCGAGTGCCCGCTCGGCCGTCGCCTCGGAGTTCGTCGTCATGGCGTCATGGTAGGTCGCGGTCACGGTCGTCACGGTTCGCGACGCGGGCGCGGTCTGCTGGAGGTCACCGACTTCAGCATCCTCTACCTCTTCTCGAAGCTCTCGGTGAGCCGATCGACCAGCGCCTGCGTGCGTGGTCGCGCGGACCTTCCGGCCGCCTGACAGCGACGCTGGCGCGGCTCACCCGGCTGCGGCGAGGATCAGCGCCTCCGCGGCTGCACGCGCGTCCTTCGCGGCCTGGGGGTCGTCGAGGATGGCGGCGCTGGCCTGGGCGCCTTCGGCGAGGATGGCGATCTGGGTGCCGAGGACGTCGGGCAGCCCGGCTTCGCGGGCGAGGCCGACGAGGTAGTCGCGGAAGGCGGTCTTGTGGTTGCGCACTGCGGCGGCCACCTTCTCGGAGGTGCTGCCGAGCTCGCCGAAGCTGTTGATGAAGACGCACCCGCGGAAGTCGGCTTCTCGGAAGAAGGTGTCGAGGAAGTCGAAGACGGCGAGCAGCTTTTGGCGCGGGGTCGCACCGGCGGGAATGGCGGCGGCGATGCAGGAGTCCCACATCACGCTGCGGCGGTGGAGCACGCGAGAGATAGTCGTCAGCCACACCCGTACGATCGCGAAACTCTTGCGCATCATCAAGCATTGGCCGTCCGCGACTCGCTCGGCAGACTCGAACCGATGACCAATCAAGGAGATGACCAATCAAGGAATGGACACGGTGACGAGTGAGGCTGCCGGCGACCCGATGACGGCTTCGGCTGGACTGCCGCTTCCTGAACCCGTGCGGGTTTCCTGCTTCGCACCGGTGGTGCTACCGGCTGCCGATCGCCCGGTGGATCTCTCGGTCAAGGTCACGTATCCGGAGACCGGTGAGGACCTGCCGGTCATCCTGTTGTCGCACGGGCATGGCGGGTCCATGTACCTCGCATCCATGTACGGCTACGAGCCGCTGACGCTCTTCTGGGCGGCCCATGGATTCGTCGTGATCCAGCCCAACCACCTCGACGCGAACTTCCTCGGCCTGCGGGAGACGGCCGAGGACCCGGACCGACCGCTGTTCCTGCGGCACCGAGCCACTGACATGTACCTGGGTCGGCGCGAGCTCGACGGCAAGGGGCCTGACCAGCGCCTCCGCACCGTTCTCGCCTGTGTGCCGAGAGCTGATCAGCTGTACGCCTCTGCGCTTCTGGCGCTCGCCGGCGCAGCGGTCGACGTGCTCCGCGACGACGCACTCGCAATCGCCGAGCAGGTACGGACGAGCCGTTACACCTGAAGGTAGGCATAGGGGGTCATCGCTCGTCGGAAGAGCGCGCGTAGGCAGGGCCCGGGCAGCTGTCGATCAGGCATGGACCGAGGAGTGAATCGAATTCATACGCGATATGACGCAGGTCATGGGTCCATCCACAGGGGCTCTGCGGTCGTGCTCGGTGAGCCCACCAGTTGGATCTAGGGTCGGACGAGGCCGGTGCGGTAGGCCAGAACGGCGAGCTGAAGCCGATCGCGGAGGTCGAGTTTGGTGAGCATGCGGGATACGTACGTCTTGACGGTGGCCTCGCTGAGGTAGAGCGTGCGGGCGACCTCGGCGTTGGACCTTCCGTCGGCCACCAGACGCAGCACTCCCGAACTCACGCTGCGCTGGGGAGCTTGCAAAGATCGCCACGTCCTCAGTTGGGTGATGAACCGAGGGATCATCCGTCCGTACGTGGTGGGTCAAAGCCGCCACGATGCGTCGATGTATCGGGTTCGTTGCGCCTGACGCGTCGTGCGAGCACTTCGAAGGTCCTCCGTGTTCCCTTCTTCATGTGGCCGATCCTTGCGCCGTGGACCACGCGTGACGGCGAGGACCGGTGCTCTCCATCGGCGCTGACCGTCGCGAGATTTTTCGTGAGGAAGGCGGCCGCGAGGTACGGGGCTCGACGCGGTCATTGGCGGCGAAGGACTGTCGTCATGGTTGCGGGGGGAACGGTCAGGTGAGTAGTACGCCGAGTTGGCCGGCGAGCCATTCCTCGTAGTCGTCTCGGGACCAGCCGGAGCGGCGTACCAGCCGGTCGTAGGCGTCGGGTGCGATGAGGGCCCACACCGCGTCGAGGAGCCGGGTGAAGCCGGACTCGGTGGCGATGCGGTCGGGGAGTCCGATGCGGGTGCGCAGGCCGGTCATGGCGTGGGTGACGCCGGTGTAGCGCTCGCGTTCGATGGTGGCGAGGAAGTCGGTGAGGGTGGCGTCGACGCCGTGGGCGGTCAGGGCGCCGATGAGGGGGGCGACGCGGCTGTGGAGCAGCCCCACCCATGCGGCGTAGGCGGTCACGAACCCGGCGCGGTCGGGAGCGGTGAACATCGAGGTGAACTCGGGGCGGTCACTCATCGCGATCGACTCCGCGTCGCCGGCCATCATCCGGTCATAGACAGCTTTGACGACGGCGGGCTTGCCGCCGATGGAGTTGTAGACCGTCTGGGGACTCACTCTGGCGCTCTCGGCGAGGGTCGCGATCGTCATGCCGGCATAGCCGCCATCGAGGAGCAGCCCGGTGGCGGTGGCGATGATCTGTTCGCGTGTGGACCGGGCGCGCTCGGCCCTGGTGGACATGTCGTAGGCCCTTGCCACCCACGTTCTCCTTCGCTAGGTTTCAATTCCAGTGGAATTCAACTCCACTGAACTGTACCGAATGAGAGCGGGGCTCATGACCACCACCACCGAGACCGCAGCGCTTGCCGTGTTCGAGGCGATCAACAGGGGAGACTTCGCGATCCTCGACCGGGTCGTCACCGACGACTTCGTCGACCACGGCTCACCATTTCCGGTCGAACCGGGCCCTGCGGGCTACCGCGAGATCCTCACCTTCGTCCACCACGCCTTGAAGTACCGCTACCAGATCCAGGAGATCTTCAGCACCGGCGACCGGGTCGTGTTGCGTGCCGAGGCGTCCGCCGTCGGGCTGGCGCCCCTGCACGGACCCGAGGCCGAGGGCAAGCCGTACCGGATCACGACACTGCACCTCTACCGGACCGAGGGCGACCTGCTCGCCGAGCACTGGGGCGTGCGCGACGACCTGAGCGCCTTCATCCAACTCGGTGTGATCACGCCCCCCGACCCCGCCACCCGCGTCTGAGCAGATCCCGGTCCGAGGCCGAGGAGCTCGGGCGAGGGTTCGATAGTTGTCCTGTTAGGTCCACCAAGTTCCAATGCGGAACTTTCTTCAATCTGAGGCGACAACTCTCGAAGCTCCTGTTGGTGCCGGGTCTTCCGCTGGAGTCTGACGGCCGTACGTCCGGCGACGGACGACGACTTCGCCTGTCACTGTTCGACGCGGTCGGCGACGAAGGAGCTGATGGTCTCGACCATGGGGTCGAGGGCTTCCTTCTCGAGCGGGTAGTGGCCACCGTTGGGGAGCATGACGTGAGCGACCGGGGCCTTCGAGATCCGACCGAGGAACGGCTCGGACAGGTGCAGCGGGGTCCAGCGATCAGCTGCTACTGAGGCGGTGCCGACCACCGCAAAGCCCAGACCGGCGGGCGGACCGCCCGCACCCGCAGGGCTGTTCTCGAGGCCGCGAGTGCCCTGTTGCTGGAGATCTCCCCCGGAGACCTGACCGTCGGAGACATCGCCGCTCGGGCCGGAGTCAATGAGACGACGATCTTTCGCAAGTGGGGGACCAAGGAGGCGCTGCTGGCAGATGTCCTCATGACACTCTCGGGGGAGCGGCTGGTCGCGCCCGACACCGGCAGCTTGCGGGGCGATCTCGTCGCTGTGATCGAGGCGGTCGCGGAGTTCCTTCGTACGCCTGCTGGGTACGCCCTGGCGTATCTGGGCGCGACCGCGGAGGACGAGACGTCCCGCGGACTTCGCGACGCCTTCTGGGCCGACCGGTTCGAGCGGGCACAGGTCATCTTCGAGCGCGCGGAGGCGCGCGGCGAGATCCCGGACGCCGACGTCGCCCCGCTGGCCTACGAGGCACTGATCGGCACGATGCACTTCCGGATCCTGGCCCGACGACGCCCGCTGGACCCAGGCATCGCCGAGAGGCTTGTCGATCTCGTCCTCGACGGTGTCATCGGGCCGGTTCGCTAGCAGTGCCGTCAGGCGACCGCATGGCTCTTGTGATGATCGCGCACACGGTCTGGATATGGATCCCGCGCCGTGAGGATTCGAGCTCGTCCGGCGACGCTCCCCGGCACAGATGCGACCAGTGAGCTCGTGGTTCCAGTCGCCGCCCCAGATCACGGGGTTGGCGACTTCGATGCCCGCAACCACCGCTCTCGTCCGCGAGGCCCGGTCTGGGCCGACCCACGGGAGTGAGCCACCGCAACTCCGCCAAGGAAGGACTGAAGATGCGACGCGCAGTCCGTCTACATCGGGGAGTGCCGTGGCCCCGTGACGATCGGGGAGCGGCGAGATCGGGGTTCGCGCGGCCACTGCCGCCCATCGGCGGTCGGGCTGCGTCTCACCTTGCGTGAGGTGGACGTGCACGCTTCGTGAGCTCCGGCGCCGCTTCCCTGAGGGATCGCGGATTGGTCTGTAGGCCGGCGGCGAGTTACGACTGGGAGACCCGGCCGTGGCCCGGGTGCTCGCCTGGGCAGAACGACCTTTCAGAGCGCGCACCACCTGAGCGTGTCGGGCCCGACGTCCCGCGGATCTGGGAGATCGGCACGTTGACCAACAGCGGTGGGCCGCACTGGGGCCGCAGGCCAACGAAGAACGGCCCCTGACGCTGGAAGACGTTGGAAGGCGTCTTCCCAGGTCAGGGGTCGTTTTCGGGCACTCAGCCGGTGGGCGCAACCCACGCGGGACTAGATGTCGTAGTAGAGCTCGAACTCGTGCGGGTGCGGGCGCAGCTGCACGGGCAGGATCTCGTTGGTGCGCTTGTAGTCGATCCAGGTCTCGATCAGGTCGGGCGTGAAGACGTCCCCGGCGGTGAGGAAGTCGTGGTCGGCCTCGAGGGCGTCGAGCACGGCGCCGAGGGAGGTCGGGACCTGGTCGATCTCGGCCATCTCGTCCGGCGGCAGCTCGTAGATGTCCTTGTCGACCGGCGCGGGCGGCTCGATCTTGTTCTGGATGCCGTCGATGCCCGCGAGGAGCAGCGCCGAGAAGGCGAGGTACGGGTTGGAGGACGGATCCGGGAAGCGGCACTCGAGGCGCTTGGCCTTCGGGTTGCTGCCGGTGATCGGGATGCGGACCGCGGCGGAGCGGTTGCGCGAGGAGTAGACCAGCGAGATCGGGGCCTCGAAGCCGGGGACCAGGCGGTGGTAGGAGTTGACCGTCGGGTTCGTCCAGGCGAGCAGCGCGGGCGCGTGCTTGAGGATGCCGCCGATGTACCACCGCGCGACGTCGGAGAGGCCGCCGTAGCCGGCCTCGTCGTAGAACAGCGGGTCGCCGCCGTTCCAGATCGACTGGTGGCAGTGCATGCCCGAGCCGTTGTCGCCGAAGATCGGCTTCGGCATGAAGGTGACGGTCTTGCCGGCCTGCCAGGCGGTGTTGCGGATGATGTACTTGAACTTCATCACGTCGTCGGCCGCGGCGAGCAGCGTGTTGAAGCGGTAGTTGATCTCCGCCTGGCCCGCGGTGCCGACCTCGTGGTGGGCGCGCTCGACGAGCAGGCCGGCGGCCTCGAGGTTCTTGACCATCTGGTCGCGCAGGTCGCTGAAGTGGTCGGTCGGGGCGACCGGGAAGTAGCCGCCCTTGTACTTCACCTTGTAGCCGCGGTTGTCGCGCTCGAAGGCGGCACCGGTGTTCCACGCGCCGGCCTCGGAGTCGATCTCGTAGTAGCCGGTGTTCTGCTTCGTCTCGAAGCGGACGTTGTCGAAGATGTAGAACTCCGCCTCCGGCGCGAAGTACGCCGTGTCGCCGATCCCGGTGGTCCCCAGGTAGGAGACCGCCTTCTTCGCGATGTTGCGCGGGTCGCGGGAGTAGGCCTCGCCCGTGATCGGGTCGTGGACGAAGAAGTTCAGCGCGAGCGTCTTCGCCGTACGGAACGGGTCCAGGAAGGCGGTCGTGACGTCCGGGAAGAGCGCCATATCGGACTCGTTGATGGCCTGGAAGCCGCGGATCGAGGAGCCGTCGAACGCCAGGCCGTTCTCGAGGACGTCGGGCCCGAAGGACGACACCGGGACGGTGAAGTGCTGCTGCACACCCGGCAGGTCCATGAACCGGATGTCGACGAACTCGACGCCCTCGTCCTTGATGTACTTGAACAACTCGTCGGGGTTGCTGAACATTCGTCCTCCTTGGCTCCCCGGGCACGCGGAGGAGCCAGATCTTTTCTCGCGAGATGACCGCTCGGGATCCTGTGCGCCCGACCGTGCCTGCAACCTAGGCAGAGGCGGTTGCGAGGCAATCACGTGATTGTTTCCACGATGTAACGCGTTGCTGAGAGTGAGCGTAACCGAGCCCGGTGTCCACTGGGTGGGACGCGGGCTTCTAGGCTTTCCCGTCGTGACGGATCCGCAGCGCTCGCACCCGGCGTCGACGGGGACGGCGACGCTGCCGTACGCCACGGCCTCGTGGGGGCGCCGCGTCCTCGCCCTGCTGGTGGACTGGCTCGCCTGCTGGCTGGTCGTCGCGGTCGTCATCGGCTGGGACGACGTCGTACGCCCCGGCTCGACGGCGTCGAGCTGGACCCTGCTGGCGTACGTCGTCGAGTCGACCGCCTTCACGACGCTGGCTGGCGGCTCGTTCGGCAAGCTGCTGACCCGCCTCCGCACGGTGCGTACGACGCCGGGAGGCTGCGACCCGCGCCCGCTGGACCCACTGCGGTCGCTGGCGCGGCAGATCCTCGTCGCGGTCGTGATCCCGCCGCTGATCTTCAAGCCGGACGGCCGTGGGCTCCACGACCTCGCCGCCGGGACGGCGACGGTGACGCTGCAGACCTACCGGTCGACGTTCCTGCGCCGCTGATGTGAGCTGCCGCGCGCGGTGCCGGAGCGGATGTGACGCGGCCCGCGCTGCGCGGGCTTCCGCCGCCTTGGGTGGGGCAGGCACTGTAGAGGCACCGGACGCAGTCGAGACTGGAAGGTCCTCCCCATGCCCCGACCCGCCCCCCGCACGCTCTGGCGGCGTACCGCCGCCGGCGGTGTTCTCGTGCTCGCGCTCACCGGGCTGGTCGCCTGCGGAGGCGGCTCCGACGACTCCGACGACTCCGACTCCCATGGCTCGGCCGCCGCGGCCGGCCTCGACGCCGGCGACCCGGTCTCGAAGTCCGAGATGGCCGCGATCCTGACCAAGGCGGCGACCAGCTTCAAGACCGCCCACATGGCGATGGACACCACGACGAGCGTCCTCGGCCAGCAGATGAACGTGACCGCCGACGGCGACGTGCAGGTCAGCCCGCCGGCGACCCAGATGGAGATGTCGCTGTCCGGGCAGAAGGTCAGCGTGCTCTACGTCGACAAGGTGATGTACCTCCAGGTGCCCGGCATGACCAGCGGCGACATGTGGGGCAAGCTCGACCCCGCCGACTTCGGCCAGGTCGCGGGCCTCGGCGGCATGTCCGACGCCATGACCAACCCGCTCGCGGTCGTGTCGAAGCTCGGCGACGCGGTCGACAAGGCGACGTACGAGGGCTCCGAGAGCATCGACGGCGCCGACGCCGATCACTACAAGGTCACCGTCGACGCGAAGTCCCTGATGTCGGCGATGGGCGTGGACAGCTCGTCCGCGGGGGCGAAGGTGCCCGCCACGCTGGATGAGGAGCTCTGGGTCGACGACGAGGGCCGGGTCGTGCAGTCGAAGGTCGACATGGGCGACCTCGGCGACACCGAGCTGCACCTGTCGGACTTCGACGAGAAGGTCGACCTGAAGGCGCCGCCGTCCGGCAAGGTCACCGACCTCAGCGGGCTGATGAAGGGCGTGTCCTGATACTGCCTTAGGCAGCGCCCCGGGCGATCCGTAGGTACCTCAGCCGCCGGCGGTGCCGGGATCTGGGTGGCCACCGGCGGGCGACATCGGTAGTCCTGCCGATGTGCGGGGTGCGCCCTTAGCGCGAGTCTCGTAGGTGTCATCCACCAGACCAGGAGCACCCCGATGAACACCTACCTGAACCAGGTCCTCGCCGCCGACCGGACCGCGCAGCGGATCGCCGAGGCCGAGACGTGGCGGCTGCGCCGCGCAGCTCGGTTCGCCGCCCGCGAGCGGCGCGAGCGCGAGCTGTTCACCACGCTCGACACACAGCTCGCGTACGCCGACGTCGAGCCGGCCCCCGTAGTACGCCGCCGTCCGCGGTTCCTCTCCGCGCTTCGCCCCGCCGCCCACTGACGGGCAGGGGCTCAGCGGCCGCGGAGGTTCTGCCGCAGCCCCCTCATGCTGGTGGGCACCGGGCCCTTCGGCATCGGCAGCCGGCCACGGGTGTTGTCGAGCGCCTTGAGCCGGTTGAGGATGTCGGTGATCTCGGCGGGGGAGACCTTGCGACCGAGCTTGGTGATGTGACGGGTCAGCTTCGGCAGCGGGACCTCGTCGTCGCCGTTGCCGGCGATGACCTCGCTGATCGGGACCTCGGGGAGGACGCGGGCGGTCTTGGTGCGCTCGGCGGCGAGGAGGCCGCGGACCCGGTTGTGGCTGCTGCCCTCGCCGACGAGGACGACCCCCGGGGGCCCGACGACCCGGTGGACCATGTCCTGGCTCTTGTTGAACGCGACGGCCTGGCTGGAGGTCCAGCCGCGGCGCAGCATGTTGAGCGCGGCGTACGCCGCCCCCGGCTGCCCCTCGATCCGGGCGTACGCCGCCTTCTGGGCCCGTCGCGAGAACAGGATGAGGGTGGCGACGAGACCGACGAGCAGCGCGCCGATGCCGGCCATGATCCAGCCGAAGACGCCCTCGCCGGGCAGCAGCCAGAAGACCACGAAGCCGACGACCGCGCCGACGACGAAGGTGGCGAGCAGCTTCAGGCCGATGGTGGGCTCGTTCTGCCGGGTGATGCGGTAGGTCTCGACGAACTGCTGTCGGCGGCTCATGCTGCTCGGGTCCAGCTGGGACATCGCGGGTGGTGCCTCTTTCGACGGTGCTGAAGAGTGGGGCTGAAGAGTGGGGCTGAGAGGTCAGACGCCGGCGTCGGCCGTGGCTCCCTGGCGGGCGTCCATCGCCTGACGGTACAGCCGACCGGCCCGGTACGACGAACGCACGAGGGGGCCGGACATGACGCCGGAGAAGCCGATCTCCTCGGCCTCGTCGCGCAGCTCGACGAACTCCTCCGGCTTGACCCACCGCTCCACGGGGTGGTGGCGCAGGCTGGGGCGGAGGTACTGCGTGATCGTGATCAGCTCGCAGCCGGCGGCGTGCAGGTCGCGCAGGGCCTGGGAGACCTCCTCGCGGGTCTCGCCCATGCCCAGGATGAGGTTGGACTTGGTGACCAGGCCGAAGCCGCGGGCCTGGGTGAGCACGTCGAGGGAGCGCTCGTAGCGGAACGCCGGCCGGATCCGCTTGAAGATCCGCGGGACCGTCTCGACGTTGTGGGCGAGCACCTCGGGCCGGCTCTCGAAGACCTCGCGCAGCAGGTCGGGCTTGCCGTTGAAGTCGGGGATGAGGTTCTCCACCCCGGTGCCCGGGTTGAGCTCGTGGATGGCGCGCACCGTCTCGGCGTACAGCCAGGCGCCGCCGTCCTCGAGGTCGTCGCGGGCGACGCCGGTGATCGTGGCGTAGCGCAGCCCCATCGTTCGCACCGACTCCGCCACCCGGCGCGGCTCGTCGCGGTCGAGCGGCTCGGGCTTGCCGGTGTCGATCTGGCAGAAGTCGCACCGCCGGGTGCACTGGTCGCCGCCGATGAGGAAGGTCGCCTCGCGGTCCTCCCAGCACTCGAAGATGTTGGGACAGCCGGCCTCCTGGCACACGGTGTGCAGGCCCTCGCTCTTCACCAAGGAGTGGAGCTCCTTGTATTCCGGCCCCATCTTCGCCCTGGTCTTGATCCACTCGGGCTTCTTCTCGATGGGCGTCGCGGAGTTCCGGACCTCGAGGCGGAGCAGCTTTCGTCCTTCGGCGGCGGGTGCTTGCGTCACGGTCACCAAGCGTACGCGGCGGGCCGAGTGCCTCCGAAGGGGCGCCTCTGGACGCTTCGCCCGGCATGCGCAGAGTCGACCAAGCGAATCCCTCGTGTCACAGGAGCATCAGGTTAAGGTGATCAGGTCGTCGCAGGTCTGGAGACGAGAACCAAGCGAGGGAGCCGTCGGTCGTGCTGGTGCGTCGTCGTTCGTTGAGGTCCCTGGTCGGCGCCGCGATCTGCTTCTTCTTGGTCCTCGCCTTCCTCGTGTTCGTCGACGGTGAGACCCGCCCGGACCCGGCATCGGCCGCGGTTCCGACGCCGACCGGCAACAACGCGGTGATCACCGTCAAGGTCGGCGGCGACCGCAGTTCGGTCAATGCGGTCGCGGGCCTGGAGGGCGTCGTGCTCGGGCTCTTCGCCAACGCCGGCGACACCGAGCCGGTCAACCAGACCTGGGCCCTGTGCACCTCCGACGCGGACGGCGACTGCTCCTTCACTGTGCCCAACACCCAGATGAACGCTGCCGGTACCGCTTGCGCCGCTGCGGCTGTCAACTGCGACCGGCGGTTCTACATCAAGCAGATCAGCGTGCCCGACGGGTGGTACTCCAACCCGAGCCTGCGCACCGGCGACACCCAGGGCAGCACTGGGTCCTCGGAGTCGACGGCGTACCAGTTCCGGACCGGCACCCAGCTGCGGGCAGGCACGACCTACCGCTCGACGGTCGACTTCATGATCGGCTCAGGCAACACGACTCGCAACGCCTCCGGCGGGGTGTGGCAGCAGAGCCGCGTCAACCCCGAGCTCCCAGACAAGTGCGGTCTCAATGTCGCAGTGATCATGGACTTCTCGCTCTCGGTGCAGCAGTCCGGCGACGTACAGAACCTCAAGAACGCCGCCAACTCGGTCGCCGATGCTCTGACCGGCACACCGTCGCGGATGGCGCTCTTCTCTTTCGGCTACGTCTCGCCCTCGTCCTACAATCAGCCGAACAACCCGGACCTGATCCCGGTGTCGACCCAGGCCGGCGCCGACGCGTTCAAGGCCCAGTACGCCGGCTGGGGGGCGACCGGGGCGACCAACTGGGACAACGCCCTCTACACCGCCTCGCTCTCCGCGGGCGTTGCCGGCACGACCAACCACTACGACCTGGCGATCGTGATCACGGACGGCAACCCGACCGTCTACGGCAACCGCGGCACCCAGGGCCCTAACAACGTCAACGGCAATAACCCGGTGGCCGCCGAGGGCCCGACCAACTTCGACCGGCTCCGCGAGGACGAGAACGCGATCTTCTCGGCCAACGCGCTCAAGGCGCAGGGCACCCGGGTGATCGCGGTCGGCGTGGGTAACGGCATCACCCAGACGGCCGCCCAGACCGCGCTCAACCTGCGCGCGATCAGCGGCCAGGATGCGTACGACCCGTCCAACCCGAATCCCGACGCCGCCGACTACTTCATGCTCTCCGACTACACCGTGGCCGCCCGCGTGCTGCGAAATCTGGTCTACACCAAGTGCAGCCCGTCGGTGACGGTGGTCAAGGCGATCGTGCCCTACGACGCCGCGGACGGGGACTACTCCGATGCTTATCCAGCGGGGGAGGGATGGCAGTTCACCGCGTCGGCGAGCGGGGATGCGTCCGTCGTGGGAGACACCACGAAGACCACTGGTGACGATGGCACCGGCGCGGTCAACTTCCCGATGAGCTTCGATCCGGTCGACGGCTCCGGGAACATCTCGATCCAGGAGAATCAGCAGGGCGGCTATACCCGGGTCGGGCAGTCGTGCACGGAGCTGACCGCGACGAACACCTCCGGCACGACCGTGCCGGTGACCCCCAGTGGCGACGATTCGGGGGCCGGGGCGACCCCGGGGTTCAGTTTCGACATGGACGGTGCGACCCAGGTCAACTGCATCATCTACAACAAGCCCGCCACCCGGCAGGCCGACCTGACCGTGACCAAGTCCTGGACGATCAACGGGGTCAACTATCCGCAGGGCACCCAGCCCAGCGAGATCGGCGCTGGGCTCGTCATGAATGGTCCGCAGACTGACTCCACCCCCAGCCAGGGCTGGGGTGTTCCCCGGTACGGCTACGACTATGGCTCGACCACGCAGATCGCCGAGGGGATGTTCTTCGGCTCCCTGCCCAACTGCACTCTGACCTCGGCGAACGTCACCTCGATCACCCGCCAGGACAACGGTGGGACCGCGGTCACGACGCCGTCGACCGACACTTTTCCCGCGGTGACCGGTCGGCTGCCGGAAGGTGATGAGATCTCCTACGACGTGCCGCTGACCGCCGACCACACCACCGTCGCGGTGCACAACACCGTGACCTGCACCAGCACGCTGACCCTGCGCAAGCAAGTCGAGGGCGGCTCGGCGGACAACTCTTCCTGGACGCTGTCGGCGATCGGCGCGACGGACTCCCTGCCAGGACCGACCGGCGTCGACGGATCGTCGACCGCGACGGACGTCCAGGTGACCCCTGGTGCGAACTACCAACTCCGCGAGGACACCGCGCCGGGTGTGGACCCGTCGGTGACCGCGCCGTACATCCAGAAGGACGAGCGCACCAACCTGCAGTCGAACCCGCAGTCGACCGGGTCGATGTACTGCCACACCCTCGACGCTGACGGCAACGTCACCTCCTCGACCGTCGACGGACTCAACGGCGGTGTCGCCGTGCTCGTGGGCGAGCGGATGGAGTGCGTTGCGATCAATCAGTCGGCGACGCTGGAACTGCGCAAGGTGGTCCAGGGTGGCAGCGCGGACCCGTCCGACTTCACCCTCACAGCGACCCCCCAGGGCAGCGACCTGCCGGCCGGCCTCGGCCCGGTCTCGGTGGAGGGTAACGACGCGGCCAATGGCACAGCGGTCGACATCCGGCCCGGCGTCGAGTACACCATCAGCGAGTCAGGACCGTCCGGATACGAGCACAGCGCCCCCGTCTGCGAGTCGGTGACCAGACAGCGGACGTCGACCGTCGGTCCACTGGACCCGCTCGACACCGAGCTGTGCACGTTCACCAACATCCTCAATCCCGGACACCTGACCCTCGTCAAGCAGGTCACCAACGACAACGGCGGCACAGCGGTCGCGACCGACTGGACGCTCAACGCCGACGGCCCGACACCGGTCAGCGGGCCGAGCGGCGACCCGCTCGTGACCAACGTCGACGTGGAGGCCGGTGACTACGACCTCTCCGAAACCGACGGTCCGGGGGGCTACGCCGCGGGCGACTGGGACTGCGGTGACGCGGAGCAGACCGGCTCCACGGTCACCGTCGAAGCGGGCGAGGACGTCACCTGCACGATCGTCAACGACGATCAGCCGGGCTCGGTCTCCTGGCGGAAGACGTCGGCTGCGACCGGCGTGCTGCTCCCCGGCTCGGAGTGGACGATCACCGGGCCCGGCGAGGCCGAGATCACCGTGGCCGACTGTGAGGCCGATCCGTGCACGGGGCCGGACACCGACCCGGTGCCCGGACAGTTCCTCGTCACCGACCTCGACTGGGGCAGCTACACGCTGACCGAGACCACCGCGCCCGACGGCTACGAGATCTCCGCAGATCCCGTCCAGTTCGCGATCGACGGCGGCTCCGATCCACTCGACCTCGGTGCGATCGACAACGACGAGCAGCCGGCCTGGACCCTGACCAAGAGCAGCGACCCGGCCTCGGGATCGACGGTCGACGCGGGCAGCGACATCACCTACACGCTCACGGTCACCGATACCGGCACCGTCCCGCTGACGGATGCGATCGTGCAGGACGATCTCACCGACGTACTCCCGTATGCAGACCTCCACACCCCCCTGGCCAGCGGTCTGTCCAGGGACCGGGACAATCCGAACCTGCTGATCTGGACCGTCCCGGAGGTCCCGGCTGGAGAATCGGTCTCGGTCTCGTACACGGTCGGACTCCATGACGACGCCTGGGGGATCACTGTCGACAACGCCGCGACGCCGCAGTCGCCGGGCGGCGTGTGCGTCGCCGAGAACGACTGCGTCACCACCCACCACACCCCCGCGAAGGTCACCGTCGCGAAGTCCGATGCGAGCGTGACCCAGTTGGCGGACTTCACCTGGCAGGTCGACTACAGGGTGACGGTGCGCAACGCGAGCGCGGTCGCGTCGACGACGTACACCCTCACCGATCATCCGAGCTTCGACTCCAGCTTCAGCATCGTGTCCGAGGGGTGGCTCACCGAGCCGGGCACCGACGTCGACATCGCCCCGAACGGCGAGGACATCTACACCTACCGGGTCATCGCCCGAGCGAACGCGAACGTGAGCGAGTCGGCCTTCCGGTGTGATCCCGCCCCCGACGGTGGCGGCGGCTTCTTCAACCAGGCCGACGTCGCGTTCCCGGGCGGCACTGACAGCGACACCGGGTGCGGCGTGCCCGCGACCCCGGAGGTCGACAAGACTGCGGCCGCCCCGGTCGAGCGCGCCGACGGCACGTGGATGGTGAGCTATCAGGTCACCGTCAGCAACCCCAGCAAGCTCCAGCTCGCCTACCGACTGCACGACACCCCCGGCGACCTTCCCGCCGGCGTCAGGCTGACCTCCGGCTGGAGCGTGAGCGGCCCGACCAAGAGCCCGGCGCGGGCCGGCGACGCGACCCTGAACGACGGGTGGAACGGAGGGAGCGAGACCGAGGTGGCGACCGGTACGCTGCCTGCCGGCGCTTCGCACACCTACACAGTCACCGCCGCCGTGCGGATCGCCCACGGCACGCGTACCGCGGCTCTGACCTGCTCCGACGGCTCATCGAGCAGCGGTGGGATCCCCAACAGCGCCACCGTCGGCAATGGCGTCGGTCAGGACACGGATAGCGCCTGCGCCTCGCTCACGGGCGCGACGTGGACCGTGGTGAAGTCCAGCAACCCGGCGTCCGGGTCTTCGGTCCAGCCGGGGACGGTCATCACCTACACGGTCACCGCCAGCCTGCTCTCCGGCACGACTGCCAGCGGCCTGACGATCGTCGACGACCTCTCCGACGTACTCGATGACGCATCGCTGGTCGCCGGATCCGTGACGGCGAGCACCGGCGAGCACACCGTATCCGGCACACGGCTGACGTGGCGGATCGCGGCGCTGACGGGCAAGGAGACCCTGACCTACCAGGTGCGGGTGGACGCCGACGCGTCCGGTGTCAGGCTGGACAACGTCGTGACCGCCGACGGGGCGGAGCCGTGTGGCGTCACCCGGTCCGCGGTCTCGCGCAGCGCCGCGAGGCAGGCCCTCGCTCCGTCGCTGTCGGTGCGCCCTGTCGCCGCGCGGGACCTGTCCTGCCGCGAGACGCAGCACACCGTGCCCACAGCGTCGTCCACGCCCATCGGCCCGACTTCGAACACCGGCGGCCCGACACTTCCAGACACCGGCGGCCCGTCGCTGTGGTGGGCCGTGGGTGGGATGGCGAGCCTCCTCGCAGGTCTCGGACTCGTACTGACGGGCCGGCGGCGCAGGTACCGGTGACCGAGCCGCGAAGCGAGCCAGAGCCGGAGCAGCCCGTCTCCAGGTGGCGTCGCTGGGTGGTGATTGCCGGCGTCGTGCTGATCGCCGCCGGACTCGGCCTGCTCGGCTATGTCGGCTGGGAGTACGGGGGCAGCAACCTGATCTCGCGACACCGCCAGCACGAGGGCGTCCAGGCGCTCCAGCGGGCCTGGTCCGGCGGCCGCAGCGAGGCCACCACCGACTGGGGCACGGCGAACGCGCTGATCCGGATCCCGCGCTTCGGGTCGTCGTACGAGGTGCCGGTCTACGAAGGCGTCGGGGACTCGGTGCTCGCGGCCGGGTTCGGCCATTTCCCCGGCACCGCGGGGCCGGGGAAGGTCGGCAACTACGCGCTGGCGGGGCACCGGGTCACCCACGGCGAGCCACTGCGTGGCATGCCCGACCTGCGTGTCGGCGACGAGGTCGACGTGGTGACCCGGAAGCGGACCTACGTCTACCGGTTGGTCACGGCCGGTCCGGATCTCGTCGTGCCCTTCACCGCCGGCTGGGTGGTCGACCCGCTTCCGGACAATCCGGAGACTGGCGGCGTGGAGCCGCCGCAGAAGAAGGGCCAACGCCTGATCACGCTCACCACCTGCTCGGAGCTGTTCCACACCGACAACCGGATGGTGGCCTTCGGCGTGCTCGAGGCGACACGGGCCAGCCGGACCAGCTAGCTGCGCGCAGGGGTCAGCAGCTCGATCCGCGGCGTACGCCCCGGCTCCGGCTTGGGGTCGTAGTCCGGCGTCGCGGCGTACGGCCTCCAGGCGAGCAGCTCCTCGAGGTGAGCGCGGAGGTACGGCGTGACCTCGGCGACGGTGACGTCGCGGCCGGTCTCGAGGCTGAGGCTCGTGACGCCCGCGTCGGAGATCCCGCAGGGGACGAACCGGTCGTACCAGTCCATCGACACGTCGCAGTTGAACGCCAGGCCGTGCATCGTCACGCCCTTGCTGACCCGAAGGCCGATCGCGCCGATCTTGCGCTCGGGGCCGCGGTCGTCCTGTCCGAGCCAGGTGCCGCTGCGGCCAGGGACACGCGCCGAGGCGACGCCGAAGTCGGAGCAGACGCCGATCATCGCCTCCTCGAGGCGGCGTACGAAGTCGACGACCTTGACGTGCTCGGGGAGCCGGACGATCGGGTAGGCGACCAGCTGACCAGGGCCGTGGAAGGTGATCTTGCCGCCACGGTCGACGTCGATGACGGGAGCCCCGCCGGGGTCGGCCGGACGCTCGTGCGGATCGGTGCGCTTGCCCGCCGTATAGGTCGGCGGGTGCTCGAGCAGGAGCACGGTGTCGGGCTGCTCGCCGTCGACCACCCGCTGGTGGACCTGCCTCTGGAGCTCCCACGCCTCCTGGTAGTCGATCGTGCCGATCTCCTCGAACCGCAGCTTCGTCACGCGTCGAGACTACGCCCGGGGCGTACGCCGTCCTCGGGCGGCCTGTGGACAACCGACGGCCGCGCGGCGCGGATGGGTAGGAGCAGTCGCATGACCCGACGCCTGCCCCTCACCGCCCTGCTCGCGATCGTGCTCGCGGTGCTGCCCCTGCCGCTGCTCTCGTGCGCACCGGCGGACGGGCCGGCACCGCCGCGCGCCGGGGCGACGGCTGCCGGGATCCTGGGGGATTGGGACCGGCGCCGGGCGGCTGCCTGGTCGCACGGGTCCGTGGCGGAGCTGCGGGCGCTCTACGTGCCCGGGTCGCGTACGGCGGCGGCTGACTGCCGCATGCTCCGGCGTTGGCAGGCCCGCGGGCTGGTGGTCGAGGGACTGACCACGCAGCTGCTGGCGGTGGAGGTGCTGGGCTCGTCGCCGGGCCGGCTGCGGCTCCGGGTGACCGACCGGGTGGCCCGCGTCGAGGCCGCGGCCCCGGGGACGCGGCTCGCGCTGCCGCAGGACGGCCCGTCGTCGTACGTCGTTGTGATGGAGAGGTACGCCGGCGAGTGGCTCGTCAGGGAGACGACCGCCGCCTGAGACGCCGAGTCGGCGCCTGCGCACACGCTGGGGCGTGCAGAGGCGCCGACTCGGCGGTGAGACGTCAGACTCGCGGTCAGACCTCGAACTGGCCGGACTCGAGGCGCTTCTTGACGTCCTGCAGGAAGCGACCGGCGTCGGCGCCGTCGACCAGGCGGTGGTCGTAGGTGAGCGCGAGGTAGACCATGTAGCGCACCGCGATCGTCTCGCCGAGCTGCGGGTCGTCGATGACGACCGGCCGCTTGACGACCGCGCCGGGGCCGAGGATCGCGACCTGGGGCTGGTTGATGATCGGCGTGTCGAACAGCGCGCCGAAGCTGCCCAGGTTGGTGATCGTGAACGTGCCGCCGGAGAGCTCGTCCGGGGTGATCTTGTTGGTCCGGGTGCGCTCGGCGACGTCCGCGATCTTCTTGGCCAGGCCGGAGATCGACAGGTCGCCGGCGTCCTTGACGACAGGCGTGATGAGGCCCTTCTCGGTGTCGACGGCGAAGGCGATGTTCTCCCGGTCGTAGTAGGTGACCGTGCCGGCCTCGACGTCGATGCCCGCGTTGAGCTTCGGGTGGGCCTTGAGGGTGTCGATCGCGGCCTTGGCGAAGAACGGCAGGTAGGTCAGCTTCACGCCCTCCCGCGCCTGGAACTCGGCCTTCTTGGCCTCGCGCAGGCGGGCGATCCGGGTGACGTCGACCTCCATGACCTGGGTCAGCTGGGCCGAGGTGTGGAGCGACTCGGTCATCCGGTCGGCGATCACCTTGCGGAGGCGGGAGATCTTCTCCGTGGTGCCGCGCAGCGGCGAGGGGGCGGACGACGGGACGGGCGCGGCGGCGGCCGGAGCGGCCGGAGCCTCAGCCGGGGCGGCGGGCGCCGCCGGGGCGTTGGCAGCCGCGGCCGCGGCGAGCACGTCCTCCTTGCGGATGCGGCCGCCGACGCCGGAGCCCTCGAGGGTCGAGAGGTCGACGCCGTGCTGGGACGCGAGCTTGCGCACCAGCGGGGTCACGTAGCCGCCCGGCTGGATCGCCGGCGACTCCGCCGGGGCCGCGGGCGCCGCGGCGGCCGGAGCAGCCGGAGCAGGCGTCGGCTCGGGGGCCGGCGGGGGAGTCGGCGCGGCGGCCGGAGCGGGCGTGGGCTCGGGAGCGGGAGTCGGCTCCGGAGTCGGCTCGGGCTCCGCGGCAGGCGCGGGGGCAGGCTCAGGGGTCGCCTCGGGAGCCGCCGGGGCGGGCTCGGCCGGAGCGGCAGCGGCGCCCGGCTCGCCGACGAGCGCGAGCTCGGCGCCGACCTCGACGGTCTCGTCCTCGGCGACCTTGATCTCGAGCAGGGTGCCGGCGACCGGCGAGGGGATCTCGGTGTCGACCTTGTCGGTCGAGACCTCGAGCAGGGCCTCGTCGACGGCGACGGTGTCGCCGACCTGCTTCAGCCAGCGGGTGACGGTGCCCTCGGTGACGGACTCGCCGAGCGCGGGGAGTACGACGGGGGTCGCGTTGCCGCCGGCTGCCGGAGCGGCGGGCGCCTCCGCAGCGGGCGCTTCAGCGGCAGGAGCCTCAGCGGGAGCGGCCGGAGCGGGCTCGGCGGCCGCGGCGGGCTGCTCCTGGGTCTCGGCCTGCGGCGGGCTGTCGGAGGCGGCGGACTCCGGGGCGGCCGACTGCGCGTCCTCGGCGGCCGGGGCCGGGGCCTCCTCGGCGGGAGCAGAGCCGCCGCCCTCGCCCTCGGCGCCGACGACGGCGAGGACGCCGCCGACCTCGACGGTGTCGTCCTCGTTCGCCTTGATCTCCAGCAGGACGCCCGCGACGGGCGAAGGGATCTCGGTGTCCACCTTGTCGGTGGAGACCTCCAGCAGCGGCTCGTCGACGGCGATGGCGTCACCGACGTTCTTCAGCCAACGGGTGACGGTGCCTTCGGTGACGGACTCGCCGAGTGCCGGGAGAGTTACTTCGGTGGCCATGGAGTTCCTTCGCTCGCGTCTTCTTGTGCAACTAGTTCTATCGGAGGGTCAGTCGTGGGCGTGCAGGGGCTTGCCCGCGAGGGCGAGGAAGGCCTCGCCGATCGCTTCGGTCTGGGTCGGGTGGGCGTGGACCAGGGGAGCGACGTCGTCGGGGGTCGCCTCCCATCCGTAGATGAGCTGCGCCTCGCCCACCAGCTCGCCGACCCGGTCGCCGACGAGGTGGAGGCCGACGACGGGTCCTCCGGCCCGGCGTACGACCTTGACGAAGCCCTGGGTCTGCAGGATCTGGCTCTTGCCGTTGCCGCCGAGGTCGTACGTCGTGGCCTCGACCTCGCCGTACGCCGCCCGGGCGGCCTCCTCGGTCAGCCCGACGGAGGCGATCTCTGGGTGGGAGTAGGTGACCCGCGGGATCGCGGCCTCGTCGACCGGCCGCGGGGAGAGCCCCGCGATCTCCTCGGCGACGAAGATCCCCTGCGCGAAGCCGCGGTGGGCCAGCTGGAGGCCCGAGACGACGTCGCCGACGGCGTACACCCCCTCGACGGAGGTGCGGAGCCGCTCGTCGACGGTGACGAAGCCGCGCTCGAGCGCGACCCCCTGCTCCTCGAGGCCGATCCGGTCGGTCGCCGGGCCACGGCCGACGGCGACGAGCAGCAGCTCCGCCTCGATCGACTCGCCGGGCTCGGTGAAGACCGCGACTCCGGTGTCGGTGTGCTTGACGGCCTGGAAGGGGGTCGAGGTCAGGAAGCGGATCCCGCGCTTGCGGAACGCCCGCTCGAGCGCCTTGGACGACGCCGCGTCCTCCGCAGCCAGCAGCCGGGGGAGCGCCTCGACGATGGTCACGTCGGCACCGAAGCTGCGCCACACGCTCGCGAACTCGCAGCCGATGACCCCGCCGCCGAGGACGACCACGGACGAGGGCACGCGGTCGAGCGCGAGGGCGTGCTCGGAGGTGATGACCCGCTCGCCGTCGACGTCGAGGCCGGGCAGCGACCGGGAGTACGACCCGGTGGCGAGCACGAGGCTCCGGCCCTCGTACGTCGTCCCCTCGACCTCCACCGAGCGCGGCCCGACAAGCTGGCCGGCCCCCTCGATGACGGTGATGCCGCGGGAGGCGATCAGGCCGGTGAGTCCCTTGTGGAGCCGCGCGACGACGCCGTCCTTGTAGGCGTTGACGCCGGCCATGTCGATGCCGTCGTACGTCGCGCGTACGCCGAACCGGGCCGCGTCGCGCGCGGTGTCGGCGACCTCGCCCGCGTGCAGCAGGGCCTTGGTGGGGATGCAGCCGACGTGGAGGCAGGTGCCGCCGATCTTGCCCTTCTCGACCAGCCCGACGGAGAGGCCGAGCTGGGCGGCTCGCAGGGCACAGGCATAACCACCCGAGCCGGCTCCGAGCACGAGCACGTCGAAGGCGTCGGTCACGCGGCCCATCTTGTCACCATCCCCGAGCGGCCCCGCCACCCGGACCTGCTACCGACGAGTAGTGCGAACCCGGCCACATCGTGTGGTCCATGGGTGCACACTGTGCGGCATGTCGTGGTGGGACCGCCTGCGCAGGGGCACCCGGGTGCGGATGAGCCGCCCCGCGCGCAACGCGGCGCGCACGGGGTCGACCCGGGTGCGCGCGGCGGACGCCGACGACATCGAGCATCTCGAGGGGTTCATCCTGAGTCGGCGCGGCGTCGAGGGGTTCGTCGAGCCGCGTACGGCGGTCAGCGACATCACCCTGCTGCTCGTCGCATACGACGGCGAGTGGACCCGGCGCCGGGTGCCGTCCGCGCAGTGGGCCCACACGTTCTGCAACGACCGCCGGGTGCCGTCGTACGACGCCGCCGTGGTCGGCATCCCGCGGCGGATGCGGGACTACAACCGGCGCCAGCGCGAGCTGCGCAGGCAGCAGGGCCGCTGACCCGGGCTGACCCGGGCTCAGCCGAGCGCGCGGGCGTAGTCGACGAGCGTGGCGACCCCGACCCCGGTGCCGCCCGGTGTGACGTGGCCGTAGGCGGAGCCGTTGTTGAACGAGGGGCCGGCGATGTCGAGGTGGGCCCAGGGCAGGCCCGCGGTGAACTCACGGAGGAAGGCGGCGGCGTAGAGCCCGCCGCCCCAGCGGACCCAGTCGACCTGCATGAGGTCGGCGACCTTGCTGGACCTGACCCGCTCCTCCATGATCTCGGGGATCGGCATGTGCCAGGCCTGCTCACCGGCGGTCCCCGCCGCGGCGAGGACGCCTCCGACGACGTCGTCGCTCCCCATGACGCCGGTGATCCGGTCGCCGAGCGCCACCACCATCGCGCCGGTGAGGGTGGCGACGTCGATGATCGCGTCCGGCTCCGCCTCGGTCGCGCGGACGAGCGCGTCGGCGAGGATGAGCCGGCCCTCGGCGTCCATGTTCTGCGCCTCGGTGGTCTTGCCGCCGTAGTGGACGACGACGTCGCCCGGCTTCAGCGCGGTGCCGGAAACCATGTTCTCCGCCATCGGCACGAAGGTGCTGACCTTGACCGGCAGCCCGAGCGTCGCGATCGCCAGCGTCGCCTGGACGACGGTCGCGGCACCGTGCATGTCGGACTTCATCCACGCCATCGAGTTCCCGGGCTTGAGCGTGAGGCCGCCGGAGTCGAAGGTGATGCCCTTGCCGACCAGGGCAAGGTGGGCGACCGGCTCCTTCGGCTCGTAGACCAGCTCGACGAGGCGCGGCGGCGCGGCCGAGCCCTTGCCGACGGCGATGATGCCGCCGCAGCCCAGCTCGGCGAGCTGCTCCTCGTCGTACACCGTCGTCGTGAGCGGCGCGCCCTTCGCCACCTCCTTGGCGGCCGCCGCGACGGCGTCGGCGAAGAGCGGCGGGGTCAGGTCGCCCGGCGCGGTGTTGACCCAGTTGCGGACGGTGGCGACGGCGCCGGCCACGACCTGGGCCTCCTCGAAGGCAGCGACGACCTCCTTGCGGCGCGCCGCGGGGGTGAGGACGACGACCTCGGAGGGCGCCTTCTCCTTGGTGTCGTCGCCCTTCTTGTACGTCGTGAACGTGTAGGAGCCGAGCAGGTGACCCTCGGTCACTGCCCGGACGAGCTCGGCGGTCGCGGCCGGTAGCGCGAGTGCGACGGAGGTGGCGTTGGGCACCGCCCTGGCGGCCGCCCCTGCGGCCCGGCGTACGCCGGCTGCGTCGGCCTCCTTCCCGAGTCCGACGAGCACGAGCAGCGGCGTGGAGAGCGTGCCACCGGTCGGGACCCGGGTGACCTCGCCCGGCTTGCCGGTGACGCCGAGCGAGGCGAGCAGCCCGCGCAGCTTCCGTCCGAACGCCTTCCCGACCTCGTCGGCGGAGGCCAGCTCGGGTCCCTTGTCGCCCTGGAGCACGCCGACGACGACCGCCTCGGCCCGGGTCTTGGCGGGGTTGGCGGTGCGCAGCGAGTAGTGCGGGGTCCTCGGTGTCGACGTCACTCGCGGGAGTGTAACTACGGTAGTTTCACGCTCATGGCCGAGGAGACCCCCGCAGGCACCGACCTGCTCCAGTCGCCGCTGCACGACCGGCACGTCGCACTCGGGGCGAAGTTCGGGGAGTTCGGCGGCTGGTCCATGCCGCTCGAGTACGCCGCCGGCGTACTCAAGGAGCACACCGCCGTCCGCGAGGCGGTCGGCATCTTCGACGTGAGCCACCTCGGGAAGGTCCGTGTCGCGGGCCCGGGCTCGGCCGACTTCATCAACGCGTCGCTGACCAACGACCTGCACCGGATCGGGCCGGGCAAGGCGCAGTACACCCTGTGCTGCGACGAGCAGACCGGTGGCATCGTCGACGACCTGATCGTCTACTACCGCGACGACGAGCACGTCCTGCTGGTGCCCAACGCGGCCAACACCGCCGAGGTCGTACGCCGGCTCGAGGCGAAGCTGCCCGAGGGCGTCAAGATGACCGACCACCACCGCGACTACGCCGTCATCGCGGTCCAGGGCCCGCAGTCCGACGAGCTCCTCGGCGCGGTCGGGATGCCGGCCGGCCACGACTACATGAGCTTCGTCGAGGCGGACTTCGAGATCCCCACCGGCGAGGGGGCGGGCGTCGTCGTCTGCCGCACCGGCTACACCGGCGAGCGGGGCTACGAGCTGATCCTCGCCAACGAGGCGGCCGGGCCGCTGTGGGACGCGCTGCTCGAGAAGGGCCAGGACCTCGGCGTTCTCCCGTGCGGTCTCGGCGCCCGCGACACGCTCCGCACCGAGATGGGCTACCCGCTGCACGGCCAGGACATCTCGCTCGACGTCACCCCGAACGAGGCCGGCCTCGGCTGGGCGGTCGGGTGGAAGAAGGACGCGTTCTGGGGCAAGGAGCCGCTGGCCGCGGAGAAGGAGGCCGGCCCGAAACGGGCCCTGCGCGGCATCGTCTCCACCGGCCGCGCCATCCCGCGGCCCCACATGACCGCCAGCCTCACCCACGACGTGCTCGTCGGCGAGGTCACCTCCGGCACGTTCAGCCCGACGCTCAAGAAGGGCATCGGGCTCGCCCTCATCCAGTCGATGGTCAACCCGGAGGCCGAGATCGGCATCGACGTCCGTGGCCGCCGGGAGATCTTCCAGCTCGCCAAGCCGCCGTTCGTCCCCTCACACGTCCGGGAGGACTGAGTGAACCTGCCCGATCCGCCGCCCACCTTCAAGCAGCCGCCGGCCGCCGACCGTCCTTGGTGGTGGCAGCTCGTCGATGCTGCCGGCGAGGAGGTCGAGGTCTCCGAGGAGTACGCCGGCCAGCGGTTCTCCAACCAGGGCGACGCCGAGTCCTGGGTCGGCGAGATCTGGCAGGAGCTCGCCGGCGAGGGTGTCGCCGCCGTGGTGCTGTTCGAGCACGACCGGCGGGTCTACGGCCCGATGTCGCTGAGCGCCTGACCTCCCGCGGACCTGCCGCCGACGTGCAGCCGACCTGCAGAGCCGCGCCGCCGGCCGAGCCGATAGCGTCAGGCGGCGGGCTGGCACTTGCCGGGGACAACGGCGTCTCGAGGAGTCTCATGGACCGCTTCTTCCACATCCGCGAGCGCGGCAGCACGGTGCGCACCGAGGTGCTCGCCGGGGTCGTGACCTTCGCGACGATGGCCTACATCCTGGTCGTCAACCCGTCGATCCTGGGCAGCGTCCCGGACTCCGCGGGACTGACGCTGCCGCACGACCAGCTGGTGACCGTCACCGCCCTGGTGGCCGGTGTCATGACGATCGTGATGGGCCTGTTCGCCGACGTACCGATGGCCCTCGCGGCGGGGCTCGGCGTCAACGCCTTCGTCGCGTACACCCTCGTCGCCGGCCGCGGCCTCACCTGGCCGGACGCGATGGGCGTCGTGGTCATCGAGGGTCTCGTGATGCTCCTGCTGGTCGTCGCCGGCCTGCGCGAGGCGGTCATGCACGCGATCCCGGACGCGCTCAAGCGCGCCATCAGCGCGGGGATCGGGCTGTTCATCGCGCTCATCGGCCTCGTCGACGGCGCCATCGTGGAGCACCCGGACGGCGGCACGATCGTCGCCATCAGCAGCAGCTTCACGAGCTGGAACACCCTGGTCTTCGTCGTCGGCCTCGTGGCGATCGGCATCCTGCTCGTACGCCGGGTCCCCGGAGCCCTGCTCATCGGCATCGTGCTCGCCACCGTGGTGGGCGTCGTCGTGAACGCCGTCGCCGACGGCAGCCCGGTGGCGGGCGCGACCGTGCCGCACTCGGTGGTCGCGAGCCCGGACTTCGGGCTCGTGGGCGACATCGGCTTCCACGTCTTCGACGTGCTCGGGGCGGGCGCGGCGCTCGGCCTGATCATCACCGTCCTGATGGCGAACTTCTTCGACGCGATGGGCACCGCCCTCGCGATCGGCCGGCGCGCCGAGCTGACCGACGAGCACGGCGAGCTGCCGCAGATGCGGCGCGTGCTGCTCGTCGAGTCGGTCGGCGCTGTCGCGGGTGGCGCCGCCTCGGCGTCGTCCAACACGATCTACGTCGAGAGCACGGCCGGCGCCGCCCAGGGCGGTCGGACCGGCCTCGCCAACGTCACCACCGGCGTGCTCTTCCTACTCGCGATGTTCTTCGCACCGATCGCCGGGATCATCCCGTCGGCCGCGACCGGTCCGGCGCTGGTCGTCGTCGGCGCCATGATGATCGGCCAGGTGGCCGACATCGACTGGTCCGACATCGGCGTGGCGATCCCGGCCTTCGCGACGGTGGCGCTGATGCCGTTCACGTACTCCATCGCGAACGGGGTCGGCGCGGGGATGATCCTCTACGTCCTGATCGCGCTCGGCCGCGGGCGGTGGCGCGACCTGCACCCGCTCCTCGTGCTCGTGGCCGCGGTCTTCGTCTGGTACTTCGTCCGCGGCCCGATCTGATCGGCCCCGGCGGAGGCTAGGGTCGGCGACGTGAGCGCACGCGAGTTCCGCCAGGTCGACGTCTTCAGCGCGGAGCCCCTGATGGGCAACCCGGTCGCGGTGGTCCACGAGGCCGAGGGACTCACCGACGAGCAGATGGCGGCCTTCGCGCGGTGGACCAACCTCTCCGAGACGACCTTCCTCCTGCCGCCCACCGATCCGGGGGCCGACTACCGGCTCCGGATCTTCACCCCGAGCGCCGAGCTGCCGTTCGCCGGGCATCCCACGCTCGGCAGCGCCCACGCCTGGCTGGAGGCCGGGGGAGAGCCGCGCACCGAGGGGGAGGTCGTCCAGGAGTGTCGCGTCGGCCTGGTCCGGCTGCGCCGCGGCGAGCGGCTGGCCTTCGCGGCTCCACCACTGCTCCGGTCCGGGGCGGTCGACGAGGAGACTGTCGTCCGGGTGGCTGCCGGGTTGCGGGTCCCGCGCGATGAGATCCTCGACGCGCAGTGGTGCGACAACGGCCCCGGCTGGGTCGCGGTCATGCTGCCCGACGCGGCCGCCGTCCTGGAGCTGGTCCCCGATCCGGGGGCGCTGGGGGGTCTCGCGGTCGGCGTGGTCGGCATCTACCCCGAGGGCGACTGCGCGATCGAGGTGCGAGCCTTCGTCGGCGGGCTCGGCGTCGATGAGGACCCGGTCACCGGCTCGCTCAACGCCGCGCTGGCGCAGTGGCTCGCCGGCACGACGCTGCCCTCGTCGTACGTCGCCTCCCAGGGGGCGGCGCTACAGCGCCGCGGCCGGGTGTACGTCGAGACCGCCGAGGACGGCACCATCTGGGTCGGCGGCGACACCCTCACGACCATCACCGGCACTGTCGTGATCGGCGGCTAGAGTCGAGCCGTGCGCCAGTACCTCGACCTGCTCTCGCGCATCCTTGACGAGGGCGTGGAGAAGTCCGACCGGACCGGCACCGGGACGCTCTCGGTCTTCGGCCACCAGATGCGCTTCGACCTGTCCGCCGGCTTCCCGCTGGTCACGACGAAGAGGATCCACACCCGGTCGGTCTTCGGCGAGCTGCTGTGGTTCCTGCGCGGCGACACCAACGTCAAGTGGCTGCACGACCGCGGCATCACGATCTGGGACGAGTGGGCCGACGACAACGGCGACCTCGGCCCGGTCTACGGCGCGCAGTGGCGCTCCTGGCCGGCGCCCGACGGCCGCCACATCGACCAGATCAGGCTGGTCATCGACGAGATCAGGGCCGACCCCGACAGCCGCCGCCACATCGTCTCGGCGTGGAACCCCGTCGACATCCCCGAGATGGCGCTGGCGCCGTGCCACAGCCTGTTCCAGTTCTACGTCGCCCACGGCAGGCTCTCGTGCCAGCTCTACCAGCGGTCCGGTGACGTCTTCCTCGGCGTACCGTTCAACATCGCGTCCTACGCCCTGTTGACCCACATGGTCGCCCAGGTCTGCGGGCTGCAGCCCGGCGACTTCGTCCACACGCTCGGCGACGCCCACCTCTACCTCAACCACCTCGAGCAGGCCCGGCTCCAGCTCACCCGCGAGCCGCGCCCGCTGCCGACGCTCCGGCTCAACCCCGCAGTGACCGAGATCGACGCGTTCGACCTCGACGACATCGCCGTCGAGGGCTACGCCCCGTACCCCGCCATCAAGGCGCCCATTGCTGTCTGAGGCGCCGGGCGAGCAGCTCGCCTCGCTCGGCAAGCGGATCATCCTCGTCGCCGCGGTCGCCGACAACGGCGTGATCGGCGACGGTCACCGCATTCCCTGGCGGATCCCGGGGGAGCAGGCGGAGTTCAAGGCGCTCACCCTCGGCCACACCCTGCTGATGGGGCGTACGACGTTCGAGTCGATCGGTCGCCCGCTCCCGGGCCGCACGACCATCGTGCTCACGCACCGTGCCGACTGGTCCCACGACGGGGTCCTGGTCGCGCACGATCTCCACGAGGCGCTCGGCCTCGCCGCCGGGACGCCCGGCGACCTCATGGTCGCCGGCGGCGCGCACGTCTACGCCGAGGCACTGCCGTACGCCGACGAGCAGGTCCTCACCCGCGTGCATCTGGCGCCGGCGGGCGATGTGCGCTATCCAGCCTTCGACCCCGCCGACTGGGAGGAGACCGCCCGGGAGGAGCGCGAGCTCTACGACCGGGTCTTCCTCCGCAGAAAGGATCCCCGATGACCGAAGCGCCCGGCGACGCCGATCCCCTCGACCGCACCGTCCAGGTGCCCGTGCCCGGCGGCGAGCTGACCGTCGGCGTACGCGACGGGGCCGACCCCGAGGCCCCCGCCGTCCTGCTGGTCCACGGCATCACCGCCTCGCGCCACGCCTGGGACCTCGTGGCCGAGCGGCTCCCCGGCGTACGCCTCGTCGTGCCGGACCTCCGCGGCCGCGGCCGCAGCAACGGCGTGACCGGAGAGACCGGGATGGCCCGGCACGCCGACGACATGGCGGCGGTCCTGGACGCCCTCGACATCCCGCAGGCGAGCGTGGTGGGCCACTCGATGGGCGGCTTCGTCGCCACCGTCCTCGCCCACCGCCACCCGGAGCAGGTGTCCCGGCTCGTCCTCGTGGACGGCGGCCTGCCGTTCGAGCTGCCGCCGGGCGTCCCGGTGGAGGAGGTCATCAAGGTCGTCCTCGGGCCGACCGCGGCCCGGCTGTCGATGCGGTTCGCCTCCGTCGAGGACTACTTCGACTTCTGGCGCAAGCATCCTGCCTTCGTCGACGTGCCGTGGTCGGACTACCTCGCGACGTACTTCGCCTACGACCTCGTCGGCGAGGAGCCCGAGCTCCGCCCCGCAGCGTCGTACGACGTCGCCGCCGGCGACAACGCCGACATCCTCGCCGGCGAGGCGGTGCAGGCGGCGGTGGCCGGGCTCGCACATCCCACCTACCTCATCACCGTGCCGCTCGGCCTCCAGGCCGAGCCGCCCGGGCTCTACCGCGCCGAGCGGATCCCCGGACTGCTCGCCGGGCTGCCGGTGCAGGTCGGCCACAGCCGGCTGGAGGAGTTCAACCACTACACGGTGATCATGACGCCCGCGGGCGCCGACGCCGTCGCCGGGATCGTCACCGCGCAGCTGGAGTCGTGACCGCCCGCAACCCGGCTGTCACCGGACGCCGCTAGTCTCGCGGGCATGGAGCTGCGCATCTTCACCGAGCCCCAGCAGGGGGCCTCCTACGACGACCTTCTGGCGGTGGCGACGACGGCCGAGGAGCTCGGCTTCGGGGCGTTCTTCCGCTCCGACCACTACCTCAAGATGGGCGACGTCAGCGGGCTGCCCGGCCCCACCGACGCCTGGACCACCTTGGCCGGCCTCGCCCGCGACACCAGCACCATCAGGCTCGGGACGCTGGTGACCAGCGCGACGTTCCGCTATCCCGGCCCGCTCGCGATCCAGGTCGCCGGCGTCGACCAGATGTCGGGCGGCCGCGTCGAGCTCGGCCTCGGCGCCGGATGGTTCGCCGCCGAGCACGAGGCCTACGGCATCCCGTTCCCCGACCTCGGCGAGCGGTTCGACCGGCTCGAGGAGCAGCTCGCGATCATCACCGGGCTCTGGGCGACGAAGCCGGGGGAGACCTTCGACTTCGACGGCACCCACTACCCGGTGAAGGGCAGCCCCGGCCTGCCCAAGCCGGTCCAGTCCCAGGGCCACGCCGGCGGTCCGCCGGTCATCGTGGGCGGCGGCGGCAAGCGTCGTACGCCCACCCTGGCCGCGACCTACGCCGACGAATACAACACGGCCTTCGTCTCCGTCGAGGACACCAAGCGGAACTTCGACAACGTCGCCACCTTCGTGGAGGCCGCCGGCCGGCCGGCCGACTCGATCGTCTACTCCGCCGCGCAGGTGCTCTGCGTCGGCTCCGACGAGGCCGAGATCGACCGGCGGGCTGCGGCGATCGGGCGGGAGAAGGCCGAGTTGCGGGAGAACGGCCTCGCCGGCACCCCGGATGAGGTGATCGCCAAGATCAAGCGGTTCGAGGAGGCCGGCGCCTCACGTCTCTACCTCCAGGTCCTCGACCTCGCCGACCTCGATCACCTGCGGCTCGTCGCCGACGCGGTGATGCCGGTCGTCTGACCGCTCGCGATACCCTGAGGACATGACGCTCGCGACCCCGTTCGGCACCGTCCTGACCGCAATGGTCACCCCGTTCACCGAGGACGGGGCGGTCGACCTCGACGGCGTGCAGAAGGTCGCGAAGCACCTCGTCGACCACGGCCACGACGGCCTGGTCGTCTCCGGCACCACCGGCGAGTCGGCGACCACGACGGTCGGCGAGGACGCCGAGACGCTCGCCGCGGTCAAGGACGCGGTCGGTGAGCGGGCCAAGATCGTGGCCGGGGTCGGCACCAACGACACCCGCACCTCCATCGAGCTCGCCCAGCAGGCGGAGAAGGTCGGGGCCGACGGGCTGCTGCTCGTGACGCCGTACTACAACAAGCCCGGCCAGCGCGGCATCCTCGAGCACTTCCGGCAGGTCGTGGGCGCGACCGGCGTTCCCGTCATCCTGTACGACGTGCCGGGTCGCACCGGCTCCGCCATCGGCCTCGAGGTCTACCGCGAGGCGGCGACCTGGGACACCGTGGTCGCGGTCAAGGAGGCCGCCGGCAACCTGCCGCGCGGCAGCGTCCTGCTCGACCTCGGCTACGCCCTCTACTCGGGCGACGACGCCCTCAACCTCGCCTGGCTCGCGCACGGCGCCAGCGGCTTCATCTCGGTCGCGGGTCACGTCACCGGCGACCTGCTGCGCGCGATGCACACCCAGTTCACCAGCGGCGACGTGGTCGCCGCCCGTCAGACGTATGCGCGGATGCTCCCCGCGATCGACGCCATCATGGGCGTCCCGAACTACGGAGCCACCACCGCCAAGGCCGCCCTCGAGCTGACCGGCGTCCTCGACAACCGCGTCGTCCGCAGCCCCCTCGTGGCGCTCGACGACGTGGAGCTCGAGGCGCTGCGCGCCGGGCTGCAGGCCTCCGGCCTCCTCTAGAACAGGAACTGCATGTCCCATCCACACCCCGAGCTCTCCGCTCCGGGCGAGCTCCCCGAGGGCGGTCTGCGGGTGATCCCGCTCGGCGGCCTCGGCGAGGTCGGCCGCAACATGACCGTCTTCGAGTACGCCGGCAGGCTCCTCGTCGTCGACTGCGGCGTCCTCTTCCCCGAGGACCAGCAGCCGGGCGTCGACCTGATCCTGCCCGACTACTCACCGATCCGGGACCGCCTCGACGCGATCGACGCGCTCGTGCTCACCCACGGCCACGAGGACCACATCGGCGCGACGCCGTACCTCCTCCGCGAGCGCGGCGACATCCCGATCGTCGGCTCCCGGCTGACCCTGGGCCTGGTCGCGTCCAAGCTCCGCGAGCACCGGCTGCGGGAGACCGTCCAGCACGTCGTCAAGGAGGGCGACCGGATCTCCTTCGGCCCCTTCGACCTCGAGTTCGTCGCGGTCAACCACTCCATCCCGGACGCGCTCGCCGTCGCCATCCGCACCGGCGCGGGGCTCGTGCTCCACACCGGCGACTTCAAGATGGACCAGCTGCCGCTCGATGGCCGCATCACCGACCTGCGCGCCTTCGCCCGGCTCGGCGAGGAGGGGGTCGACCTCTTCCTCACCGACTCCACCAACGCCGAGGTCCCCGGCTTCACCACCGCCGAGAAGAAGATCCAGCCCGCCATCGAGGAGGTCTTCCGGGAGTCCTCGCAGCGGATCATCGTCGCGTGCTTCGCCTCGCACGTGCACCGCGTCCAGCAGATCCTCAACTCTGCGGTGAAGTACGGCCGCAAGGTCGGCTACGTCGGCCGCTCGATGGTCCGCAACATGCAGATCGCCTCCGAGCTCGGCTACCTCCACGTGCCGGAGGGCGTGATCGTGGACGCCAAGGAGCTCGCCGACCTGCCGCCCGACAAGCAGGTGTTGGTCTCCACAGGGTCGCAGGGCGAGCCGATGTCGGCGCTTTCGCGGATCTCCAACGGCACCCACAACTTCGTGTCGATCGAGCCCGGCGACACCGTCCTGCTCGCCTCGTCGCTCATCCCCGGCAACGAGAACGCCGTCTACCGCGTGATCAACGGCCTCGCCCGGCTCGGCGCCCGCGTCGTGCACAAGGGCAACGCGCTGGTCCACGTCTCCGGGCACGCATCGGCCGGCGAGCTGCTGTACTGCTACAACATCGTCCGGCCGCGCAACGTCATGCCCGTCCACGGGGAGGTCCGCCACCTGCTCGCCAACGGCGAGCTCGCCAAGGCCGTCGGCATCGACAGCGTCGTCTTCGCCGAGGACGGCGTCGTCGTCGACCTCGTCGGGGGGAGGGCGAAGGTCACCGGCAAGGTCGACTGCGGCTACGTCTTCGTCGACGGCACCTCGGTCGGCGACATCACCGAGAGCGAGCTCAAGGACCGCCGGATCCTCGGCGAGGAGGGCTTCGTCTCCATCATCGTCGTCGTCGACTCCGTCTCCGGGAAGGTCTCCGCCGGCCCCGAGATCCACGCCCGCGGCCACGCCTGGGAGTCGGGCGACTTCGACGAGATCAAGCAGCCGATCGTCGACGCGGTCAACCGCGCGGTCTCCGAGGGTGCCACCGACACCTACCAGCTGCAGCAGGCCGTACGCCGTACCTTCGGCCGCTGGGTCTCCGACACCCACCGCCGCCGCCCGATGATCATCCCGGTGGTCATCGAGGCCTGACCGGCAGGACCCGGCGGGGTCTCACCTCACGACGCGGACCGCGAACCCCTTCGACCCCGCCGCGACGGTCGCCGACCCGGCGTACTTCGCCGTCAGCGCCTTGCGGCCGACCATCCCGAACTTCAGCCGGATCGTGGCCTTGCCGGCGCGCAGGGTGCCGGACCCGATCCGCTGCTTGCCCTTGAGGATCGTGACCCTGCCGGTCGGTGTGGTGCCGGCCGCGGCGACCTTCACCGTCGCCGAGAACGCGCGGCCCTTCCTCACCTTCGCGGGCGCCTTGACCGTCACCGAGCCGGCCGCCTTGACGACGGTCACGGCGACGGTCCTCGTCGCCGAGTGGTTGGCGCCGTCGCCGGTGTACGCCACAGCGATCGTGTGGCGCCCGACGGACAGGGTCTTCGGGAGTGCGAGCGTCGCGACCTCGCCGGAGTTGAGCGTCCCGGAGGCGAGGGTCCTGCTGCCCTCCTTGGCACTCACCTTGCCCGTCGCGCGGGTCGCGCCGTCGACCTTGACCCTGAGCTTCGTCGAGGTGCCGTACACGGACCTGGCCGGCTTGGTGATGGTGACGTCCGGCGTCGGCAGGATCTTGCAGACGGTGAGCTGGACGTTGTCGAGGTACCAGCCGTCCACGCCGCCACAGCCGTCGCGCCCCATGTCGAATCGGAACGCGACGGTGTCACCCGCCTCGGCGATCGACGAGAGGTCGATGATCGAGGTGCCCCACGAGCCGGTGGGCTTGCCGCCGTCGGTGCCGGTGAACGCGACCTGGCCGGCCATCGGGTCGGTGCTGCCCTGGGCGAGCGTGGCGAGCTGGGCGCCAGGCGCGTTGTAGACGTAGGCGTCGTACGGGATCTCCTCGAAGTCGCCCCCGTTGACCGAGACCTTCACGTTGCCGCCGTCGTAGCCGAGCTCGGTGGCGACGTAGTGCTCGAAGGAGAGCTTCGGCGCGGTGCCGGCAGGGACGGTGAGGTCCGGGCTGATCAGCCCGTCACGCGACGACTCGTCCTGCGCATCGCCGGCGCAGCTCCCGGCGTCGGGGTCGGTGCTCACGGCGACGGCCGACTGCGGGTGGGTGCCACCGCCGCCAGGCAGCTGGGACACCTCGGGGAGGTTGGTGGTCGTCGTCCACGGGTGTGACACCTGCCCGGAGCCGTAGTCGGGGTCGGAGAAGAACTCGACGTCGCGGCTCCAGTCGGACGAGATGCCGCCCTCGAAGTCCTCCTTCCACACCGTCTTGCTGCGGAAGTCCTTCCCGCACAGCGACGGGGTGTCCTTGGCGAGCAGCGGCTGGAAGTCGCACTGCGCCGGCTCCTTCGTGAGCTCGGTCGCCCAAGTCGCCGACGAGACCGCCTGGCAGTCGGTGGCGGTGATGGGCGTCATCGCGCCACCATCCTCCTCGCTCCCGCCGGTGGCGCTGTTACCGACGGCGACGTTCTTGAGCGTGTCGACGCCGACCAGATCCGTGCACGACTGGGTCAGCGCCGAGGCGAGCTCCGGGAAGCCCGAGGTCGGGGTCAGGTAGTTGGTCTGGGCCTGCCAGAAGATGTTGGCGGCCTTGTCCAGCCCGATCTTCGGCACCGTGACGCCGTTGTAGGTGCCGCCGTCGACGAGCAGGGCATAGGTGTGGTTGACGACTCCGGAGTTGGTGTGGACGCCGCCGTTGTCGTCGGTGTCGCAGTAGTACTCCTCGTCGGAGACCTTGCCCGGGTTGCCGTAGCACGTCGGCATCCACATGTCGCGGATCGCACCGCCGAACGCCGTGGTGTCCTCGCCGATCAGCCAGCGCTTGCTGTCGTCCTTGGTCGCGGTGTCACTGTCCTTGACGGTCATGGTCACGCCGCCGGCGCTCTTGATCCGGGTGCCGTCGGCCTGCGTGACCATCAGCCCGTAGAGGTCGTCGGGCCCGCCCGCTACCGAGATCGGTGTGCCTGCCACGTTGTTGCCGAACACGATGCCGGTGGCGCCGGCATCCTGCGCGTTGGCGATCTTGGTCGCGAACGTGCACGTCCCGCGGTCGACGTACACCCAACTGCCGGAGACGGCAGAGGCGTTGGTGAGGGACGAGCAGCCGTCGGTGGTCGATGGTCCGGCGTCGTCGGCCGCGTCGGTGCCGACGACGACCTCGGCGGTGGTGCCGGTCTTGTCGAAGACCGGACCGAACGACGCCGCAACCGCCTGCTGGCACGGGCCGGCCGCGCTGCTGGGGGAGTCGATCGTCGCGGCGATGGAGCCACGGGTGTACATCGAGCAGTGGTTGTCCGTGCGCGCGGCGGCATCACCGTCGTTCTCGCGCGCGTTGGCGAGGTCGACGGTCTCACCCCAGATGTCGGAGTAGGCCTCGTTCATCGCCCCCGGCTGCCACTGGTAGAGCAGGCCGTCGGTGTACTCGGTGTAGGCGTGGCCCCACTCGTGGGCGACGACGTCGTCGGCGGCCAGCCCACTGCAGTAGTTCGTGGTGGTGCCGTTCCAGTTGGCGTTGGGGCAGGCGATGCTCGGGTCGTTGTTGACGGTCGTCATCGAGTGGCCCTTGCCGTCGTAGGAATCCCGGCCGAAGGTGTTGCGGAAGAACCAGTACGCCTCGCCGGTGCCCTGCACCTCGTCCTGCTGGTCCTGGTCGAGGTCACCGGGAAAGGTGTCCCCCTCGGTCCAGACGGTCTCGTCGTCGGCGGTGCTGGTCGTGTTGTGCTTCTCGATGAGCGTCCGATCCAGCGCGTGGTCGAGCATGGAGTAGCGGTTGACAGGCTTGCCGGTGAGCGCGTCGAGCACGACCGTCTCGCGGATCGTCCTCGCGTTGGTGACCTCGACGACCCAGGCGAGCAGGGTGCGCCCGCTGACGCCCTGGATGGCACCCATCCGGTAGACCATCAGCTGCGTGCTGGCGGCCTCGAGACCGTCGGTGTACGACGCCGGGACCTTGCCGCTCACGCCGGCGGGCTGCGCCTTGACCATCCGCAGCGCGCGATCCCGCGCGTCGGTCTTGGTGATCCGCGGGGTGGTGCCGAGGTCGAGGTCGGGGGCGAGGTAGCCGTTGACCGAGGTCAGGTCGCCGGAGTCGTCGACATGGGCGCGCAGCCGGCTGCCGAAGACGGGCAGCCCCTGGTAGGTCTGGGCGTAGTCGACCGTCCATCCGGCAGGCGACTTCGTGACCGCCTGCTGGCTCAGCTGCGCGGCCTTCGCGCCGAAGGCGCCGGCGTACTTGTCGAGGTAGGCCGTGGCCTTCTTGGCTGCGTCCGCCCGGTCGGTGGCGGTGAGGTCGGGGTAGAGGTCGCCCTTGGTGCTGGCGAACCCGAGCATGCCGGTCGCACCCTCGGTCTTGAGGGTGGTGGCCGAGTCGGCCTCGGCCTTGAGCCGCTCGACGAGGGAGGGCTTGGGCTTGGCGGCGTACGCCGGCTGGGCGGCCATCGGGGAGACGGCGAGGCCGGCGGCCACGAGGGTGAGGCAGATGCCTCGGGTTCCGAGCATCACAGGATCCTCCAGTGGGGAAGCTGCCGCGAGATCACCGCGACGCTAGGACCTTAGAGAATCCTGAGTGTGACGTGGTGCACACCACGCCGAGGATCGGCAGGTCGGCGGATCAGAGCGCGTGCAGCACGCCGGCGGCGACGAGCGCCTGGCCGACGTGGTAGGTGACCATGATCGCCAGCTGTACGGCGCCATGCGGTCGGCCGAACTCGGTCTCGGCGAGGGTGAGCGCGATCATCGCGTCGCTGACCACGAAGATCGTCGCTCCGGCGGCGACGAGCGGGAGGCCGGTCAGCCAGGCCAGGACGAGCATGATGCCGATGACCAGCGAGTAGAGGGCGATCGGGACGGCGATCCGTGCGCCAGCAAGGCGGTACGCCGTCGGGACGACCCTCCTGGTGACGACGAGCATCGCGACCAGGACCACGATCACGACCCACGCCCAGGCGGGGGAGGGGAGCCCCAGCAGCGCGAAGCAGACGACGTACCCGACGTGGCCGACCAGGAAGGCCGCGACGCCGGAGAGGAAGCGCGGCTCGCTGTCGCCGAGCAGCGCGATGTCGCCGAGCATCCCGAAGAAGAGCGCCGCGAGGAGCCACCAGCCGGCGGCGCTGCCGGTGCCGCCGGCCGCGACGGTGATCGCCATCAGGCCGACCATCACGAGCGGCTTGGTGACGTGCTCGGCCCGACGCCGGTCGTGGACCACGGCGGCCCAGTCGGTCAGGGCGTCGAGCGCGGTCAGGACCCCGAGAAGGACGACAGGCATGGGCGGCAGCATGTCGGCGCCCGTCAGACCTGTCGACACGACACGCACCACTGTGGTCCCTGTGACAGGAGTGACGATCAAATAGGGTTGGTGGCATGGCGACCCGTACGTCTTCCCCGCCGGGGTCGCGGAGCACGAGCACGTCCTCAGGATCCTCGAGCACCCGCACCCGGAGTACGCCCACGAAGCCCACGAAGCGAGCGGCGGCGACCACCCGCGCCCGCGCCAAGGCCGCGCCCTCGCGCGGCCGCGGCAAGGGGAAGGGGAAGGGCACGGCGCGTCGGCAGCCGCCCCGCGCCGTACGCAGCGGCCGGGGACCGGTCGCGCAGCTCTTCGACGCGATCTTCAAGGCGGTCGCGACGATCTGGATGGGGGTCGCCCACGGGATCGGCGCCGTCGCCCGCGCCATCGGGCACGGCGCCCGCGATCTCGACCCCGAGCACCGCCGCGACGGGCTCGGGCTGTTCGTGGTCGCCCTGTCGGTCGTCGCCGCCGCCGGGGTGTGGTTCCAGCTCGGCGGGCAGTTCTTCGACGTCGTACGCACCATCGTGAGCGGCGTCGTCGGCAAGGTCGGCTGGCTCGTGCCGCTCGCCCTCGTCTTCACCGGCGCGCGGATCATGCGCGACCCGGTCCGCAACGGCCCGGTCGGCCGGCAGGTCATCGGCTGGAGCGCGCTCGCGATGGGCGTGCTCGGCATCGTCCAGATCGCCAACGGCAACCCGCAGCCGGTCGACGGGGACTCCGCGCCGCTGCAGAGCGCCGGCGGTGCGGTGGGGTACGTCGTCGCCAGCCTGCTCCTCGACCTGCTGCGCAGCTCGGCGGTCGTGGTCTCGCTGCTGGTGCTCCTCTCCCTCTTCGGCGTGCTCGTGGTCACCGGCACGCCGCTCTACCAGGTCCCGACCAGGCTCGCCGAGCTCCGCGACCGGGCGCTCGGCCGCGAGCGCCCCCACGACGCCGAGGACGCCGAGGACACCGCGCCCATCCGGCGCCGCCGCAGCGGCGGCCGGCTGTTCGCCGACGACACGATCGGCAGCGACGCCGGCCTGCCGGCGTACGACTCCCCGGTGCTGGAGGAGCGCGAGGTCAGGAAGCGCAAGAAGAAGGACGCCCTCGACGTCGCCCTCGACATGACGGGCGAGCAGACCGGCCTGATGGACGCGGCCGAGGACACCGTCCCGCGGATGGACCGCGGCGCGCCCCCGGGTGCTCGGGTGCCCGAGAAGGCCGAGAAGGCCGGGAAGGGCCAGCTCGAGCCGCCCCCGCACGCCGAGCTGCCGCAGCGGGTGGAGCAGCTCATGCTCGCCGGCGACATCACCTACACGCTGCCCTCGAGCGACCTGCTCAAGGCGGGCTCGCCCCACAAGGCCCGCTCGAAGGCCAGCGACGATGTGGTCAACCGGCTCCAGGGGGTGCTCGACGAGTTCGGCATCGACGCCCAGGTCACCGGCTACACCCGCGGCCCGACGGTCACGCGCTACGAGGTCGAGCTCGGCCCCGGCGTGAAGGTCGAGAAGATCACCAACATCCAGAAGAACATCGCGTACGCCGTCGCCTCGGCGGACGTCCGCATCCTCTCGCCGATCCCTGGCAAGTCGGCCGTCGGCGTGGAGATCCCGAACAGCGACAAGGAGATCGTCTCCCTCGGCGACGTCCTGCGCTCCACCACCGCCCGCAGCGACCACCACCCGATGGTGGCCGGCCTCGGGAAGGACGTGGAGGGCGGCTTCGTCGTGGCCAACATGGCCAAGATGCCGCACCTGCTCGTCGCCGGCGCGACCGGCTCCGGAAAGTCCAGCTTCATCAACTCGCTGATCACCTCCGTCCTCATGCGGGCCACCCCCGACGAGGTGCGGATGATCATGGTCGACCCGAAGCGGGTGGAGCTGAACGCCTATGAGGGCGTCCCGCATCTGATCACGCCGATCATCACCAACCCCAAGAAGGCCGCCGAGGCCCTCGCCTGGGTCGTCCGCGAGATGGACATGCGCTACGACGACCTCGCGAACTTCGGCTTCCGCCACATCGACGACTTCAACAAGGCCGTCCGTGCCGGGAAGGTCGAGCTTCCGCCGGACAGCGAGCGCGAGCTGACGCCGTACCCGTACCTCCTTGTCATCGTCGACGAGCTCGCCGACCTGATGATGGTCGCCCCGCGCGACGTCGAGGACTCGGTCGTCCGCATCACCCAGCTCGCCCGCGCGGCCGGCATCCACCTCGTGCTCGCGACCCAGCGCCCGTCGGTCGACGTCGTCACCGGCCTGATCAAGGCCAACGTGCCGTCGCGGCTCGCGTTCGCGACGTCGTCGCTCGGGGACTCGCGCGTCATCCTCGACCAGCCGGGCGCGGAGAAGCTGGTCGGCCAGGGCGACGGGCTGTTCCTGCCGATGGGGTCATCCAAGCCGATCCGCGTGCAGGGCTCGTGGGTGTCGGAGGCGGAGATCCACCAGGTGGTGAAGGCCTGCAAGACCCAGCTCGAGCCGACCTACCGCGAGGACGTCACCGCTCCCGCCGAGAGCAAGCGGGTCCTCGACGACGACATCGGCGACGACATGGACCTCGTCGTCCAGGCGATCGAGCTCGTCGTCTCGACCCAGTTCGGCTCCACCTCGATGCTGCAGCGCAAGCTGCGGGTCGGGTTCGCCAAGGCCGGGCGCCTCATGGACATCCTCGAGAGCCGTGGCGTCGTCGGTCCCTCGGAGGGCTCCAAGGCCCGCGACGTGCTCGTCAAGCCCGACGAGCTCGACAGCGTCATCGCAACACTTCAGGGGGAGATGTGACCACGATGACCACCCGGCCGGAGGCCGGGAACGAGACCGAGGTCGACCTCGTCGAGGTCCGCCGCAACACCCGGCTCTCCGCCGCGGTCGCGCTCGCCGCACTGCTCACCGCCGCCGCCTTCTGCTGGCGCGGCGGCGTCGTCGGCTATACCGTCGGCGCACTCATGCTCCTCGTCGCCGTCGTCCAGGCGTGGACGGCGTACGACGGACGTACGCCGCTCATGCTCGTCGACGAGCAGGGCGTCCGGCTCCGCTTCGGCCGGGCCTGGCGCGGCATCCCGTGGTCGGGCGTCGATGAGGTCGAGCACCTGCCGCGGCGGCGCACCGTCGCCGGCTGGTGGCGCGACGGCCGCCTCGCCGTACTCCTCGCCGACGAGGACGAGGCCGTCGCCGAGCTGCCCGCCGGCGCCCGCCGCCACGCCCGGCTGACCCAGCGGCTCTACGGCGTGCCGTTCGCCGTCCCCCTCGGGCTCGGCACCCGGGTTGTCGGCGACCACGGCGACCTCACCGCCGCCATCGCCGCTCTGGCCGGCGAGTCGGTCGGGGTCGTCGAGATCGACCCCAGCATCGTCGAGCAGGTGCCGGCCGACGCGGAGCCGGAGCCGGTGGACGCGGAGCCCGAGCCGACCGATGCGCAGCCTGAGCCGGTAGAGGCGGAGCCCGAGCCGACCCGTCCGGTGGCAGCGCGCGAGGACACTAACCCCCGCATCAACCGTCCGGTGACCAACCCGCCTCCGCTGGTCGCGAGCCCGACGCCCAGCCCGCTGCGCGAGCCGACGGTGGCGATCCGCACCGAGCTGCGCTGGCAGCCGCGCGAGGACGACCGTGACGACGACGAGACGGTCGTCCACGGAGCCAATGCGCTCCGGCTGCAGCCTGCCGAGGACGCGTCGGCGACGCAGGAGACCGAGCTGGTCGCCGTACTCCCCGAGGGCGTCTCCGCCATCGCCACCCCCGGCGAGCCCGTCGAGCCGCTCGAGCTCGAGGACTTCGAGGCGGAGCCGGCCGACGACCCGGTGATCGGCCCCGAGCTGGCTGCCGCGCGCACCCGCCTCGGTCTGACGGTCGACACGCTCGCGGAGCGGACCCGGATCCGGCCGCACGTGATCGAGTCGATCGAGGTCGACGACTTCGCGCCCTGCGGCGGCGACTTCTACGCCCGGGGCCACCTGCGCACGCTCGCCCGGGTCCTCGGGGTCGACGCGGCGCCGCTGCTGAAGGAGTACGACGAGCGCTACGCCGCGGGCCCGGTCGACCCGCGCACGGTCTTCGAGGCCGAGCTCGCGACCGGCCCGACCAGCACCCTGCGACGGATGCGCGGCGGCCCGAACTGGTCGGTCCTCGTGGCGGCGGTGATGGCCGTCGTGCTGATCTGGTCGGTGGCCAGGCTGGTGATGGACGGCACCGGACACCCGGCCAGCACCGCGATGAGCCTCGACAGCGGCTCCGCCGGCACCACGAACCCGTACGGCAAGGCGGCCGACCCGGTGCCGGTCACCGTCACCGCCGCCGGCGGCGGTGCGCACGTCGTGATCCGTGACAGCCGCGGCCGGGTGGTCTTCACCGGCGACCTCGCGTTCGGGGAGTCACGCAGCTTCAAGGTCTCCCCGCCGCTGCGCATCCAGACCTCCGACGGCTCCCTGAGCGTCTCCGTCGACGGCGGCCCGGCCGCCGCGCTCGGCAAGACCGGCGAGGCGGCGCAGAAGACCTACACCGCTCGCTGACCCGGCCGAGCCGGCGTTTCGGTGTCGGAGCGGTGGCCCCGGCATACTCGACCCGATGACCGAGACACGAGAAGGTTCCGCGCCGGCACCCCTGTCGGTCGCCATGGTGACCCTCGGGTGCGCGCGCAATGAGGTCGACTCCGAGGAGCTGGCCGGCCGCCTCGGCGCAGGAGGGTTCCGGCTGGTGTCGGACCCTGCCGACGCGGACACCGTGGTCGTGAACACGTGCGGCTTCGTCGAGCAGGCGAAGAAGGACTCGGTCGACACCCTCCTCGAGGCCGCCGACCTCAAGGCGGGCGGGCGCACGCAGGCGGTCGTGGCGGTCGGCTGCATGGCGGAGAGGTACGGCAAGGAGCTCGCCGACTCGCTCCCCGAGGCCGACGCGGTCCTCGGCTTCGACGACTACCCCGACATCGCGGCCAAGCTGCGCGCCATCGTCGCGGGCGAGGCCCATCATCCGCACACCCCGCACGACCGTCGGCTCCTGCTGCCGATCAGCCCGGTCGACCGGGACGCGTCGGCCGTGTCGGTGCCGGGGGTCTCGACCGGCCCGACCGCCGGCGGTGTGGACCCGGTGCCGGGCTTCGTCGGTCGCACCCGTCTCGACGACGCCCCGTGGGCGCCACTGAAGCTCGCCAGCGGCTGCGACCGGCGCTGCACCTTCTGCGCCATCCCGAGCTTCCGCGGCTCGTTCGTCTCGCGGCGGCCCTCCGACGTGCTCCACGAGGCGCAGTGGCTGGCCGCGCAGGGCGTCAAGGAGCTCTTCCTGGTCAGCGAGAACTCCACGTCGTACGGCAAGGACCTCGGTGACCTGCGGCTGCTCGAGACGCTGCTGCCCGAGCTCGCCGCCGTCGACGGCATCGAGCGGGTCCGGGTCTCCTACCTCCAGCCCGCCGAGACCCGGCCCGGCCTGGTCGCGGCGATCGCGACGACGCCCGGCGTGGCGCCGTACTTCGACCTCTCCTTCCAGCACGCCTCGCACGGGGTCCTGCGGAGGATGAGGCGGTTCGGCGACCCCGAGAGCTTCCTGGGCCTGCTGGAGCAGGTCCGCCGGCATGCCCCGGCCGCCGGCGTGCGCTCCAACGTGATCGTCGGCTTCCCCGGCGAGACCGACGACGACCTGCAGACGCTTTGCGACTTCCTGGTCGCCGCCCGGCTCGACGTGACCGGCGTCTTCGGGTACTCCGACGAGGACGGCACCGAGGCCGCCGGCTTCCCCGAGGAGACGAAGCTCGACGAGGACGAGATCCGCGCCCGCGTGGAGCACGTCTCCGAGCTGGTCGAGGAGCTCACCGCGCAGCGCGCGGAGGAGCGGATCGGCGAGACCGTCGAGGTGCTGGTCGAGGAGACCGAGGACGGCGCGTACGTCGGCCGCGCGGCCCACCAGGGCCCGGAGGTCGACGGCACGACGACCCTGGAACAGCCGCCGGCCGGCGTACGCCGCGGAGACCTGGTGCGCGCGACGGTGGTGGCCGCCGACGGTACGGACCTGGTCGCTAGGGTCGACACGTGAGCCAGCCGACGCCCGCCGCCGAGGCCCGCAAGGTCAGCAACTGGAACGTCCCGAACGTCCTGACCAGCCTGCGGATCCTGCTGGTGCCGTTCTTCGGCTGGACGCTGCTCATCGACGACGGCCAGCAGGCCCACTGGCGGCTGGTCGCCTGGGCGATCTTCTTCGTCGCGATGGTGACCGACAAGATCGACGGTGACCTCGCCCGCAAGCACAACCTGGTCACCGACTTCGGAAAGATCGCCGACCCGATCGCCGACAAGGCGATCACCGGGATGGCGTTCATCGGTCTCGCGATCGTCCACGACACCTGGTGGTGGTGGACGATCACGATCCTCGTGCTGGCGCGCGAGTGGAGCGTCACCTTCGTCCGTCTCGCCGTCGCGTCGAAGGTCGTGATCGCGGCCGACACGCTCGGCAAGTGGAAGACCTTCATCCAGGGCATCGCGCTCGGCGGCCTGGTGCTGCCGCTGACAGACCCGGACGCGGCCGACTGGTGGCACACGCCCGGTGACGTCCTCTACTGGGCCTTCGTGGCCTGCCTCGTCGTCGCCGTCGTCCTGACCTTCTGGTCCGGCGTGCAGTTCTACTGGGGCGTCTGGACGCAGCGTGCCCGCTTGCGTGGCTGACCGCCGACCCGCCCGCCGGTGGTCCGGACGGGACTTAACGCAGCGTTCACGCGCGCCTCGTTTCGCGTCCGGAGGCGCGGGGATAGTTTCGCTCGGTCAGCCACCGATCAGGAAGTCGTGAACGCATGTCCTCTGCACGTCGCAGAATCGCCGTCTCCGCCGCGCTCGCCCTCACCGTCGCGGGACTGACCGGCTACCTCGCGCCGGCACACGCGAATCCGGATGGCACCGGGCTCGTCATCAGCGAGGTGTACGGCGCCGGCGGTAACTCGGGAGCGGTGTACGACGCCGACTTCGTCGAGCTCTACAACCCGACCGACGCCGCGATCTCGCTGAACGGCCTGGCGATCCACTACCGGTCCGCCGGCGGGGGCTCCGGGGGTACGCCGTACGCTCTGGCCGGCACGGTCCCCGCCCACGGCCACTGGCTCGTCCAGATGAGCAAGTCCGGCACCAACGGCACCGCCCTCCCGACGCCCGACCAGACCGCCTCCCCCGCGTTCAGCATGGCGGCGGCCGGCGGGCAGGTCGCCCTCCAGGAGGGCACCAGCATCATCGCCACGTCGGGCGACGTGACCGGCACCGACGGACTGGTCGACTTCTTCGGCGGCAGCGGTGCCGCGAGCTACGAGGGTGCGGCGGCGACCAAGGCGGCCACCGCCACCCAGTCCCTCAACCGCACCGCCGACGGCGCCGACACCGACGACAACGCGGCCGACTTCACTCTGGCCGCCCCCTCGCCGACGGACTCGGGGAGCGGCGGTGGCGGCGAGCCGCCGACGCCGGAGAACGAGCCGATCGCCGACATCCAGGGCTCCGGCGACACCTCGCCGATGGTCGGCGACACGGTCACCACCGAGGGCGTCGTGACGGCGTACTACGGCACCGGCGGCTTCAACGGCCTCTACATCGAGGATCCGTCCGGCAGCCCGACCGACGGCCGCTCGGACGCGATCTTCGTCTATGGCTCGGCCGCGACCTCGGCCGGTGTGAAGGTCGGCGACAGCGTCTCGGTGACGGGCAAGGTCAGCGAGTACCAGGGCACCACCGAGCTCACCCCGTCCTCCGGCGGCGTGACCGAGCTCGACAGCCCGCTCGGCGACGTCGCGCCGCTGCAGGTCCCGTGGAGCGACCTGGACACCGACGCGGAGAAGCAGGCCCACGAGGGCGAGGTCGTGGTCCCGAGCGGTGACTTCACCGTCAGCGACAACTACGACGCCAACTACTACGGGTCGTTCGTCCTCGCCCACGGGGACCACCCGCTGGTCACCCCGACCGAGGTCGCCGACGCCCAGGACAGCGACGCGATCGCCGCGGTCGAGGCCGACAACGCCGCCCGCGAGATCACCCTCGACGACGGCCGCAGCACCAACTTCAACAGCAGCAAGGGCACGCCGTTCACCTGGCTCACGTCGGACAACCCGGTCCGGATCGGCTCGGCGGTGAGCTTCCACGAGCCGGTGGTCCTGGAGTACCGCTACGACGCCTGGAACTTCCAGCCCACCACGCCGCTCGCGGACGGCGACGACGGCCACGACGTCGCGACCTTCTCCGACACCCGCGCCGACAACGCGAAGCCGCGCGACGTCGGCGGCGACCTCCGGCTGGCGACGTTCAACGTCCTCAACTACTTCCCGACGACGGGGGAGGAGTACGTCGACAGCGGTCTCGGCACCTGCACGTACTACGACGACCGGGCGGGCAACCACATCAGCGACAACGTCTGCGAGGGCCCGAACGGCGAACCCGGGCCGCGCGGCGCCGCGACCGAGGAGAGCCTGAAGCGCCAGCAGGTGAAGATCGTGAAGGCGATCAACAGCCTCGGCGCGAGCATCGTCAGCCTCGAGGAGCTGGAGAACTCCGCCTGGTTCGGCAAGGACCGCGACTACGCCATCGGCAAGCTCGTGGCCGCGCTCAACGCCGACGCCGGCGCCGGCACCTGGGCGTACGCCCCCTCGCCCGACGCGGCCAACCTCCCGCCGCTCGAGCAGCAGGACGTGATCCGGACCGGCTTCATCTACAAGCCGGCCGACGTCACCCCGATCGGCCGCTCGTACGTCCTGACCGGACAGTCCGGCGACGGTGGCGCCTTCCAGGACGCCCGCGAGCCGCTGGCCCAGGCGTTCAAGCCGATCGGGCACCCCCGCGCCGACGCCTTCCTCGTCATCGTCAACCATTTCAAGTCGAAGGGGTCGGGGGAGGACGACGGCACCGGCCAGGGGCTTGCCAATCCCGCCCGCATCGCCCAGGCGAAGGCGCTCAAGAAGTTCGCGACGACGGTCGAGGCCAAGGACAAGACCGACCGGGTCTTCCTGACCGGTGACTTCAACGCCTACTCCGAGGAGGACCCGGTCCAGGTGCTCGAGTCGGACACGGTCGACGGCGCCGCGAGCGAGCCGTTCCACGAGCTCAACGGCGAGCTGAACGGCGGGGAGGCGACGTACTCCTTCGACGGCATGGACGGCTCCCTCGACCACGTCTTCGCCAATGCCGCCGCCAAGTCGTGGGTCACCGGCGTGGACGTGTGGCAGATCAACGCTCAGGAGCAGGTCGGCTTCGAGTACAGCCGCTACAACTACAACGCCACGATCCTCTACCAGGGCGACAACGTGTTCCGCGCGTCGGACCACAACCCGGAGATCGTCGGCATCGACCTGCCGGCGCGTGCCTCCGACTAGAACGCGTGAGTGACACCGGTGGCCGCCTGCCGCGAGGGCGGGGCGGCCACCGGCGTACGCCGGCAGGTCGTAGGGTCTGGCCATGAGCGAGCTCGCGACCCGGGTCCACCTGCTGCTGAGGGCCGGTGGCCACACCGTCGCCACCGCCGAGTCGCTGACCGGCGGGCGACTCGCCGCGTTGCTCACCGACACGCCCGGGGCGTCGGAGACCTACCTCGGCGGCGTGGTGACGTACGCCACCGAGCTGAAGCACTCGATCCTCGACGTACCCCGGGAGATCATCGACGGGGTCGGCGTCGTCTCCGCCGAGTGCGCCGAGGCGATGGCCACCGGCGTGAAGGCGATCACCGGCTCGTCGTACGCGATCGCCACCACCGGCGTCGCCGGACCGGACGCCCAGGAGGGAAAGCCGCCCGGGACGGTGTACGTCGGCCTCGCCGGTCCGGGGCTGGTCACGTCGGCGCTGCTGGAGCTGTCAGGCGGCCGGACCGACATCCAGGCGGCCACCTGTGAGCGGGCCCTCCAGGAACTGGAGGACGTGCTGAGGCGGGAAGAACCAGCCGTCGGGTAGCGTTGGGCCAGCAACGACCGCGACATCCCCGACGACCCGCCTGAGTGGAGGAGGCTGACCGCATGGTCCTGTTCCGTCGACTTCTCGGCGACGTGCTCCGCGCTCAGCGGATGGAGCGCGGGATGACCCTGCGCGAGGTCTCGGCCGAGGCCCGGGTGAGCCTGGGCTACATCTCGGAGATCGAGCGCGGCCAGAAGGAGGCCTCCTCCGAGCTCCTCGCCTCGCTGTGCACGGCACTCGACGTGAGGCTGTCGGACGTCCTGCGCGAGGTCTCGGACGCGGTCGCGACCGAGGAGGCCGCCGCCCTGCCCACGCCGATCCCGGTCCGTGCCGCGGGCGAGGTCGTCGCCTCCGCCGCCTGACCGGACGCTTCAGCGCTGGCAGTTGGCGCAGAGGTACGCCGGCCGCTCCTCACCGGCCGGTCCCACGCGCAGCACCGTCACCGTGCCGCCGCACCGTCGGCAGGCCCGACGGCCATAGACCCACATCCGACCCTTCATCGCCCACTCGGCGTCCATGAGCTCGCGCGTACGGGCCAGCATCCGGCGCAGATCCGGGACCTCGCCGACCGCCCTCATGGGGTGGACGCCGGCGAGGAACGAGGTCTCGGCGGCGTAGATCGTGCCCACGCCGGCCACCTTCCGCTGGTCGCGGATCGCCTCGAACAGCGGGACGTCGGGCTCGGCCAGGAGCCGCCGGAGCGCCTCGTCCTCGTCCCAGTCGGCCCCGAGCAGGTCGGGACCGAGATGGGCCAGCAGGTCCTGCTCCCGCTCGCGGCGGACCAGCTCGACGACGCCGAGCAGGAACCCGACGGCCTCGGTGGTGGCCGTCCGCAGCACGACCCGGGCCTGGTGACCGGGCTTGGGCCAGCGGCGGCCGGCCTCCATCACCCGCCAGCTGCCCTCCATCTTCAGGTGGGTGTGGAGGGTCCACTCCCCGGTGCGGTGGTCGATCCGGGTGAGCAGGTGCTTGCCGCGAGGGACGGTGGCGACCACGGTGCCGCCACCCAGGTCGACCGTGGCCAGCTGGGGCACCCGGAAGTCGCTGCGGACGAGGTCCTGGCCGCTGAGCCCGCGGTCGAGCAGCCGGGCCGTACGCCGGACCGCATCGCCCTCAGGCATCGCCCGACCGCAGCCTCAGCCCACGCGGTGTCGCGACGAATCCGGCGAACTGGAGCGCCTGCCGCAGCGGCGTGTCCCCGGCGCCGAGCAGGGCCGCGCCGTCGGCCCGCTCGACGGTGAGCCTGCCGAGCGCTCCGCGCCGGACCGCCGCGGCGAGCGTCTCGGCCGCGGGCTCGAGCAGGTCCGGCTCGTCGGACCAGGTCAGCAGCGTGCGTCCACCGCGCTCGACGTACATGACCAGCTCGCCGTCCACCAGCACGACGATCGCCCCGGCCTTCCGACCGGGCCGGTGGCCCGTCCCGCCGGCGCTGTCGGCGGAGTCGGCGGAGGGCCACGGCAGCGCGGCGCCGTAGGGGTTGGCGGGGTCCGTCGCGGCCAGCGCGACCGCGGAGGGCTTGGGGTCGGTCTCGTCGGGGGCGCGGGCGAAGGTGCGCAGGCGGTCGACGGCGCCCGCGGTGCCGAACTGGGCGGCGCCGAGGCCCTCCACGAAGTAGCCCCGCCGGCAGCGGCCGCTCTCCTCGAAGGCGGACAGCACCTTGTAGACCGCGGCGAAGCCGCCCGGCGTGCGCTCGCTGGTCACGGCGCCCCGGGTCACGACGCCGTGGCGCTCGAGCAGGCGCTCGGCCGCCGCGTGGGCACGTCGCGTCGGGTCCAGGTCGACCGGCGGCAGGATCGTCCAGCGCCCCGCTGTCTCGGGCGGTCCGGTGCGGGCAGGCATCCGGGCGCCGCCGGTGTAACGCGAGCCTCGCACGCGTGCCCGCGGCGGCGGCCGGCGGCTGCGGTGGCTCGGCGTGCCGGAGCGGATTAGCGCCCGCAGCGGCATCAGGGTGTCGTTGCTGATCCTGCCGGCCCAGACGAGGTCCCACAGGGTCTCGGCGAGGGCCTTGTCATCGGTGGCGTCGACGGCACCGGCGAGCTGGCGGAAGAACCATGCGCCGCCGGGCGCGAGGGCGTCGAGCACCCGCTCGGCCAGCTCGGTGCCGGGATCCGTGCCGGCAGCCGGCTCAGGCATGGTGAGGTCGGCGCTGTCGGCCAGGTGGAGCGAGACCCAGCCGTCGCTGCCGGGCAGCGCGCCGTGGCCCACCCACAGCACCTCGCCGGAGGCGGTGAGCTCGTCGAGGTAGGAAGGCTCGTAGTCGATCACCCGCGCCGGCAGGACCAGCGACTCCAGCGCGCTGGCCGGCACCGGGCAGCCCGCCAGCTGGTCGACGACGCTGAGCACGCCGTCGACGCCGCGGAGGGCGCCGCGCCGACCCGCTGCCGGGCCCGTCGGGACGACCTTCTGCCAAGCCGGCAGGAAACGGCCGAGCGCGGCGGGCTCCACCGGCTCGATCTCCTTGCGGAGCCGCGCCAGCGACCGCCGCCGGAGCGTGCGGAGCACGTCGGCGTCGCACCACTCCTGACCGGCCCCTTGCGGGCGGAACTCTCCGTCGAGGACGCGGCCGCGGGCAGAGAGGCGCTCCAGGGTATGGCGGACCACCGCGTCGCCCAGGCCCAGGCGGCGCGCGACGTCGAGCGAGGTGAATGGACCGTGGGTGCGCGCATAGCGCGACACCAGGTCGCCGACCGGGTCCTCGACCGGCTCGGTGAACGCCGACGCCACCCCCGGCGGCACCGGCACCCCGAGGCCGTCGCGCAGGCGTGCGACGTCCTCCACGACGGCCCACCGCTCCTCGCCGCCGATCCTGACCTCGACGACCCGCCGCGCCGCCGCCAGCTCTGCGAGCCAGGTCGCGACGTCGCCGGGGACGGCACGCTCGACCACCTCGTCGGTGGTGAGGGGACCGACGACGCGGAGCAGGTCCACGACGCCCTCAGCGCCGCGGGCGCGCCGGTCGGTCGCCGTGCGCTGGAGCTCGGACTCCACCTCCGCGAGCACCTCGGGGTCGAGGAGCTCGCGCAGCTCCGCACGGCCAAGCAGCTCGGCGAGCAGGCCCTGGTCGAGGGTGAGCGCGGCGGCGCGGCGCTCGGCGATGGGGGAGTCACCTTCGTACATGAACTGCGCGACGTAGCCGAACAGCAGCGTCCGGGCGTACGGCGACGGGGTCGGCGTGGCCACGTCGACTACCTGGATCTCGCGGCGCTCGACCCGCTCCAGCAGCGCCACGAGGGCGGGCAGGTCGTAGACGTCGCGCAGGCACTCGCGCACCGCCTCGAGGATGATCGGGAAGCTGGGGTACTGGGCGGCGACCTGCAGCAGCGCCGCGGAACGCTGCCGCTGCTGCCAGAGCGGGCTGCGCCGGCCCGGGTCGCGGCGCGGGAGCAGCAGGGCACGCGCCGCGCACTCGCGGAAGCGGCTCGCGAACAGTGCCGAGCCGCCGACCTCGGTCGTGACGAGGTCCTCGATCTCGTCGGGCGCGAAGACGATCACGTCGCCCCCGGGCGGCTCCGCCTCGGTGTCGGGGATGCGGACCACGATGCCGTCGTCGGACGCGACCGCCTGCCCGTCGACGCCGAACCGCTCGCGCAGCCGGGCGTTGATCGCGAGCGCCCACGGGGCGTGGACGGGGGTGCCGTAGGGGGAGTGGACGACCAGCCGCCAGTCGCCGAGCTCGTCGCGGAACCGCTCGACCACGATGCTGGTGTCGCTCGGCAGCACCCGGGTGGCCTCCACCTGCTCGTGGAGGTAACCGACGAGGTTGCCGGCGGCGTACTCGTCCAGGCCGGCCTCCCGCGCCCGTGCCTCGGCCTTCGGCTTCGGCAGCGCGGACAGCTCGCGGGCGTAGGCGCCCACCGCCTCGCCGAGCTCGGCGGGCCTCCCCAGGCTGTCGCCCTTCCAGAACGGCAGTCGCCCGGGCACGCCCGGGGCGGGGGAGACGAGCACCCGGTCGTGGGTGATGTCCTCGATCTTCCAGCTGGTCGCGCCGAGGGCGAACACATCGCCTACCCGCGACTCGTAGACCATCTCCTCGTCGAGCTCTCCGACCCGTCTGCCCGGGCCCTCCCCGCCGACGAGGTAGACCCCGAACAGTCCGCGGTCCGGGATCGTGCCTCCGCTGGTCACCGCGAGCCGCTGCGACCCGGGCCGCCCGGTGATCAGGCCGGTCACGCGGTCCCAGACGATCCGCGGCCGCAGCTCGGCGAACTCGTCGCTGGGGTAGCGCCCCGAGAGGAGGTCGAGGGTCGCGTCGAAGGCGCTCCGCGGCAGCGAGGTGTAGGAAGCCGCGCGGCGCACCAGCTCGAACAGATCGTCGACGTGCCAGCTGTCGAGTGCGGTGGCGGCGACGATCTGCTGGGCGAGGACGTCGAGGGGGTTCGCGGGGACCGAGAGCGCCTCGATCAGCCCGGCCCGCATCCGCTGCACGCTCACCGCGGTCTGCGCGAGGTCGCCCCGGTGCTTCGGGAACAGCACGCCGCGGGACACCTCGCCGACCTGGTGGCCGGCCCGGCCGACCCGCTGCAGGGCGCTCGCGACGCTCGGCGGCGACTCGATCTGGACCACGAGGTCGACGGCGCCCATGTCGATGCCGAGCTCGAGACTGCTGGTGGCGACGACCGCCGGCAGCCTGCCGCCCTTGAGGTCGTCCTCGATCAGCGCCCGCTGCTCCTTCGACACCGAGCCGTGGTGGGCCTTCGCGATCACTTCTGCCGCGCCGTAGGACTGCCCGGACTGCGCCATCACGTGGGCCGGCGGGGCGGTCGTCTCCCACACCCGGTCGGACGCGATCTCGTTGAGCCGCGCCGTCAGCCGCTCGGCGAGCCTGCGGGAGTTGGCGAAGACGATCGTCGACCGGTGCTGCCCGATGAGGTCGGCGACCCGCTCCTCCACGTGGGGCCAGAGGGAGGCGTGGCGATCGGGCTCGCCGCCGTCCTGGTCGTCGTAGGCCTCCGGCTCCGTCATGTCCTCCACCGGCACGACGACCTGCAGGTCCCACCGCTTGTCGGCCGGCGGCGCGACGATCTCGACCGGCGCGGTGCCGCCCAGGAAGCGGGCCACCTCCTCGAGCGGCCGCACGGTCGCGGAGAGCCCGATCCGCTGGGCCGGGCGGTCGAGGAGTGCGTCGAGCCGCTCGAGGGTCAGCGCGAGATGGGCCCCGCGCTTGGTGCCGGCGACGGCGTGCACCTCGTCGACGATGACCGTCTCGACGCCGCGCAGCGACTCTCGCGCCTGGCTGGTCAGCATCAGGAAGAGCGACTCGGGCGTCGTGATCAGGATGTCGGGCGGCGTCGTGGTGAGCCGCCGGCGCTCCTGGGCGGGGGTGTCGCCGGACCGCACGCCGACCCGCAGCTCCGGCACGGCGACGCCGAGCCGCTCGGCGGTCTGCCGGATGCCAGTCAGCGGCGCCCGCAGGTTGCGCTCCACGTCCACCCCGAGCGCCTTGAGCGGGCTGACGTAGAGCACCCGGCAACGCATCGCCTTCTCCGGGACGGGCTCGGTCATCAGCGAGTCGATCGACCACAGGAACGCGCTGAGCGTCTTGCCCGACCCCGTCGGCGCGACCACGAGCGCATGCCGGCTGGCCCCGATCGCCTGCCACGCGCCCGACTGCGCCGGCGTCGGCGCGGCGAAGGCAGCGGCGAACCACGAACGGGTCGGCTCGCTGAAGCGGGCGAGGGGATCGGTCACCGCTCCATCCTGACACCCGCCACCGACAGTCCTGCCCGCCACGATCCACAGACTTTGCCGTGCAGCGGTTGCCGCCGTCGTACGCCGGTGGGACGTTCGGTGCATGTCCGTGACTCACATCCCGAGGCCGCGCCGGGTGCCGCGCGGTTACGAGCGGGCGCCGGCGCGGGCGCCGAAGAGGGTCCTCGGGGGCCAGTACGTCGCCGACCTGCCCGACCAGGAGGTCGTGGTCTTCCTCGTCGGCATGCGGATCAACCGCCTCCGCCGGGTCGGCTCCTGGTGGCCGGTCTTCCGCGCCATGCGGCCGATGATCATCGAGGCGATGCGCACCAACGCGGGACTGCTCCACGCACAGCCCCTGGTCGGCGGCCGGACCATCGTCGTGGTGCAGTACTGGCGCAGCGCCGAGGAACTCGGCCGCTACGCCCGCAACTCCGGGATGCTCCACGCGCCCGCGTGGGCGGAGTTCAACCGCGCGGCCGCCGGCACCGGCGACGTCGGCATCTTCCACGAGACCTACGTCGTGCCGCGGGAGAGCATCGAGAGCGTCTACGGCAACATGCCCGCCTTCGGCCTCGCCAGGGCGCTCGGCCTGCACGAGCGCGGCGCCGGCGAGCCAGTTGTGGACGCCAACCGCCGGATGGGCACAACGACCCCGGAGTACGCCGACGCGCCCTGAGGTGATGTCAGGTCCGCACGACCGCGTCCAGCTCCACCTCGACCACCCACCGCGGGTCCACGAGACCGGCGACGATCACGAGCGTGGAGGCCGGCCGGATCTCACCGAAGATCTCGCCGTGGACGGCGCCGACCGCCTCCGCGACCGTGGTGTCCGTGACGTACTGCCGGGTCCGGATCACGTCCTCCGGCCGGCCGCCGAGCTCCGCCAGCGCGGTGAGGGTGATCTCCCAGCAGCGCCGCGCCTGGGCAGCGGGATCGGGGTCGACTGCCCCGTCGGGCCAGACCGGGCCGGTGCCGCTGACCGCGACCAGGTGGCCGTCGCGGACCGCGCGGCTGAAGCCGATCGTCGCCTCGAACGGCGACCCCGAGCGGGCGTGGAACCGGCTCACCGCCACTCCTCCGCCAGCAGCGCGTAGGACAGCCCGTCGAGCCACCCGCGAGTGCGGTGGAGCGACTCCCTGACGGTGTGCTCCTCGCGGCGCATCCCCAGCCGCTCCATCAACCGCCAGGACGGCTCGTTGTCGGCGAAGCACTGGGCGTAGACCCGGCGCAGCCCGAGCGGCCCGAACGCGAGGTCGACGAGCTCCCGCACCGCTTCGGTGGCGAGGCCCTGGCCGGCGTAGGCCGGGTCGAGGCACCAGCCCAGCTCGGCCTGGGTGTTGCGGGCCAGCTCCGCGGCCTCCCGCTGCGCCCAGGCGTCCTCGACCCGGAGCATGAGGTCCCCGATCACGCGGCCTTCGAGCTCGATCACGAGCAGCGTGGCGAGGCGCTGCGGGCGGAGGAACTCCTCGCGATAGACGTAGGGGTCCGTGGTCGCCGCCGACAGCCACTCGTGGACCTCGGGCAGGCGTCGGAAGCGCCAGGTGGCCTCGAGATCCTCGGCGGTGGCTCGCCGCAGCGACAGCCGGTCGGTACGCACCGGCCAGTGGACCGCGTCGAGCGGGTCGGGGCGCTCCTCGGTCGGGGGAACGCTCGCGGTCTGGGTCATGGGGCCATCGTCGCAGCCGGCGCCGACATCGCGCCCTCGAGCTCCGGCGGCAGGTCGTCGCGATGGCGTACGACGAGCGTGCTGACCGCCCGGGTGAGGCAGACGTAGAGCCGGCGGAGCCCGGTGTCGCGGTCCGGCTCGCCGGTGACGATCCCGGCCGGGTCGTCGAGCACGACGTGGTCGAACTCCAGGCCCTTGGCGAGCGATGCCGGCACGAGGTCGAGGTGGACGTCGAACTCGGTCGCGAGCGAGGCAGCGCTCTCGGGATCGCCTCGCCCGTCCGGGGCCTCCTCGCCGACCACCGCATAGCTGAGCCCGGCGGCCTCCAGCTCGCGCCGCGCGGTGGCGAGGCCGGCGTCGGGGACGATCAGCCCCACCGATCCGACCCGGCCGACGACGTCGGCGAGCACCGCTCCGAGCGGGTCGGTGGTGCGGGTCAGCTCGCCCCGGGCCCGGCGTACGGCCACCGGCGGCTCGAGGTCGGGAGCGATCCGTGGAAGCAGCCGGGCGGCGTACGAGATGACGTCGGCGGGCACGCGGAAGCCGCGGGTGAGCTGCTCGACGTGGCCGTCGGGCTTGCCGAGGTGGGCGAGCGCGTCGGCCCACGAGCGCGACGCCCACGGCGTGGTCGCCTGGGCGAGGTCGCCGAGCACCGTCAGCGACCCGGTCGCCGAGCGCCGCCCCAGGGCGCGCAGCATCATCGCCGAGAGGTCCTGCGCCTCGTCGGCGACGATGTGGGCGACCGACGGCGTCCGGTCGAGCAGGTCGGCGATCTCGTCCAGGAGAACGAGGTCGGCGAGCGTCCAGCGGGCGGTGCCGGCCGACCGCGGCGGCGTGGCCCAGAGCAGCAGGGACTGCTCCTCCTCGGTGAGTACGCCGGCGGCCGACTCGGCCAGGAGGGCCGGCTCCGACAGCAGCCGGAAGAGCAGCTTCGCGGGCGTGACCTCGGGCCAGAGCCGGGCGGCGTAATCCTTCACGGGCTTCGCCCTCGCCACCGCGTCGTGCACGCGGTCGTCCGGCGACTCGCCCGCGCGCTCCATCTGGACGAGCACGCGGTGAGCGAGCGCGCGCGGGAGGAGCGCCCGGCCGGCGGCGTACCGCAGGTCGTTGGCCCGCAGGCTTCCGACCACGTCGCGCGCCTCGTACGCCGAGACCCGCCACCGACGGGACCCCCGCGGCACGACCAGCGCCTCCTCGACCGAGCCGAGCTGCGACCAGACCGCCCGGCGCAGCACCTCCGCCATCCGCGCGTCGCCCTTGAGGGTCGCCACGTCGGCCGGCTCGGCCGCCCGGACCGTGCCGCGCTCGGCGACCAGCTCCTCGATGGTCGCCTGCTTCGCGTCGATCTCGCCGAGCGCGGGCAGCACGTCGCGGATGTAGCGCAGGAAGCTCGCGTTCGGCCCGACCACGAGCACCCCGCGCCGGGTGAGCTGGTCGCGGTGCGCGTAGAGGAGGTACGCCGCCCGGTGCAGCCCGACCGCCGTCTTGCCGGTCCCCGGAGCGCCCTGCACGACGATCGTGCGGGCGAGGTCGGCGCGGACGATGACGTCCTGCTCCGGCTGGATCGTGGCGACGATGTCGCGCATCGGGCCGACGCGCGGGCGCTCGATCTCCGCCTCGAGGATCGCCGAGTGCTCCGCCTCGTGCCCGCCGGCCAGGTCCTCGTCCTCGAACCCGGTCAGCGACCCGTGGGCGAAGCCGTAGCGCCGCCGTCGCGCGATCCCCATCGGCTCGGTGCGGGTGGCGCGGTAGAACGGCACGCTCACCGGCGCCCGCCAGTCGACGACCATCGGCTCGCCGTCGGGGTCGGAGACGTGCCGGCGACCGAGGTGGAACGACTCGGCGGCGGTGTCGGTCCGCCCGAAGAAGAGGGGGACGTCGGGGTCGTCGGCGAGCTGCCTCATCCGCTCCGCCAGCGTCCACTCCAGGACCTCCGCGGAGACCCAGTTGCCCGCGTGCCGGCCGTCGAGCGCGGCGACTCGGGCGCGCATGCGCGCGAGGTTGGCCCGTGAGGCCTCGAGGTAGGCCTGCTCCCGCTGGAGCTCGGTCTCTCCGCTGGTCATCGCGCGCACTCCCGGGATCGTCGTGTGGCAAACCGCAGCACCCTACGCGACCCGGGTCTCGGCGTACGAGCGGATTATGCGGGTGCGGATTGTCGGTAGGAGTCCCTAGCGTTGCGTCCGTGACCCTCGACGTGATGATCTCGGCGCACGGCCTCCGCAAGTCCTTCGGCGACTTCGAGGCGGTGCGGGGCATCGACGTGGAGGTCCGCAAGGGCGTCGCCTTCGGCTTCCTCGGGCCGAACGGCGCCGGCAAGTCCTCGACGATGCGGATGATCTGCTGCGTCTCGCCGGCGACCGGCGGAGAGCTGCGGATCCTCGGTCTCGACCCGGCGACCCAGGGTCCCGAGATCCGCGCCCGGATCGGGGTCTGCCCGCAGGAGGACACCCTCGACACCGAGCTCAACGTCAGGGAGAACCTCTACGTCTACGGGCGCTACTTCGGGCTCCCACGCAGGGTCGTCCGCGAGCGGATCGACGAGCTGCTCGACTTCGTGCAGCTCACCGAGAAGGCCGAGGCGAAGGTCGAGGACCTCTCCGGCGGCATGAAGCGGCGGCTCACCATCGCCCGCAGCCTGGTCAACCGGCCCGAGCTGCTGGTCCTCGACGAGCCGACCACCGGCCTCGACCCGCAGGCCCGCCACGTCATCTGGGACCGGCTCTTCCGGCTCAAGCAGCAGGGCGTGACGCTGCTCCTCACGACGCACTACATGGACGAGGCCGAGCAGCTGTGCGACGAGCTCGTGGTGATGGACCACGGCCTGATCGTGGCCCGCGGTGCGCCGCTCGACCTGATCACCGAGCACTCCTCCCGCGAGGTGGCCGAGCTGCGCTTCGGCGTCGGTGAGCACGACGCGCTCGCCTCGAAGGTCGAGGACCTCGCCGAGCGGGTCGAGGTGCTGCCCGACCGGCTGCTGCTCTACAGCGACGACGGCGAGGCGGTCCTCGAGGCCGTCCACAACCGGGGTCTGCGGCCGGTGGCGTCGCTCGTGCGCCGCTCGACCCTGGAGGACGTCTTCCTCCGCCTGACCGGACGGACCCTGGTGGACTGATGGCGACCGTCGACGTGCCCGACGTCAGCATGCGTACGCCGCCGGCGCCCGCCACGCCGCTGGGCGGCGCGCTGAGGCTGCTGGACTACTGGCTGATCGCCTACAAGCGCACCTGGAAGGGCAGCGTCATCACGTCCTTCGTGACGCCGTTCCTCTACATCCTCGCGATGGGCGTGCTGCTCGGCGGCTTCGTGACCAGCGACCCGTCGCGGCTCGACGGCGCGACGTCCTACCTCGCCTACGTGGCGCCCGGCATGGTCGCGACCCAGGCGATGACGACCGTCTTCGGCGAGGTCACCTACCCCGTGATGGGGATGGTGAAGTGGCAGAAGATCTACTTCTCGATGCACGCCACGCCCCTGGGGGTCAAGGACATCATCGTCGCCCACCTGGCGTTCGTGATGTTCCGCGTCCTCACCACCTGCGCGGTGTTCATCGCGATCCTGGCGCCGTTCGGGGTCTTCGAGTCGGTGTGGGGCACGCTGGTGGCGGTGCTCGTGCAGCTGCTGCTCGGGCTGGCGTTCGCCACGCCCATCTACGCCTTCGCGTGCGGGCTGGAGGACGAGTCGTCGTTCTCGCTGATCTTCCGGCTCGGGATGATCCCGCTGACCCTCTTCTCCGGCACCTTCTTCCCGATCAGCAACCTCGGGTCCGTCATGGAGGCGATCGCCAAGGTGACGCCGCTCTGGCAGGGCGTCGACCTCACCCGGATGCTGGTGCTCGGCCGGGTCGACGGCAGCTGGGCGGTTGCCCACGTCGCCTACCTCGCCGTCCTGGCGGCGCTCGGCTGGTGGTGGGCCGTGCGCCGGCTCGACCGAAGGCTGGTGCAGTGATGAGCGTCGTCACCGCCGCCGTCGGCGCTCCCGACGCAGCCCGCCGCCTCGGAGCGGGCGAGGCCACCTCGCTGCTGCTCTACCGCAACCTACTGGCCTACCGGCGCGCGTGGTACGTCTTCGTGTCCGGCTTCCTCGAGCCGGTCTTCTACCTGTTCTCGATCGGCATCGGCGTCGGCAAGCTGGTGCACGGCTTCGAGTTCAACGGCGCCGAGATCGGCTACCGCGACTTCGTGGCCCCGGGGATGGTCGCCGCGTCGGCGATGAACGGTGCGGTCATGGACGCGACGTTCAACTTCTTCTTCAAGCTCAAGTACAACAAGCTCTTCGACCAGATGCTCGCGACGCCGCTGACGACGCTCGACATCGCCCGCGGCGAGCTGGCCTGGTCGCTCTCCCGGGGTGGGATCTACTCGGCCGCGTTCGTGGTGATCATGCTCTGCATGGGGCTCGTCGGCTCCTGGTGGGCGCTGCTCGTCGTACCGGCCGCGCTGCTCATCGGGCTCGCCTTCGGCGCGATCGGGATGGCGCTGACGACCTGGATGCGGTCCTGGCAGGACTTCGAATACATCACGCTCGCGATCATGCCGATGTTCCTCTTCTCGGCGACCTTCTTCCCGATCACGGCCTTCCCCGAGTGGCTGCGCTGGATCGTCGAGTGCACGCCGCTCTACCGCGGGGTCGTGCTCTGCCGCGAGCTGACCACCGGCGCGCTCTCGTGGGGCTCGGCGGTCTCCGTCGTCTACCTCGTCGTCATGGGGCTGGTCGGCCTCGCCGTCGTACGCCGCCGGCTGGACAGGCTGCTGCTCACGTGAGCGACGACTCCTCGGAGCGGATCGAGCCGGACACCAAGGACTGGACCTGGGTGCTGGACCGACCCTGCCCGGAGTGCGGCTACGTCGCCGGCGAGGTGACGATGGACCGGCTCGCGCCGGCGATCCGCGACAACGCGACCGACTGGGAGGCGCACCTGGCTGCGCCCCACGTGCGGGACCGCCCACGGGCGGGAGTCTGGTCGACCCTCGAGTACGCCGCCCACGTCCGCGACGCCCACCGGCTCTTCGCCGAGCGGGTCCGGCTGATGCTCGCCGAGGACACTCCGACGTTCGCCAACTGGGACCAGGACGCCACGGCGGTCGCCGAGCGCTACCGCCTCCAGGATCCGGAGACCGTCGCCGCCGAGCTCCTCGACGCCGCCGACGAGGCGGCCGACGTCTACGAGTCGGTGCCGCCGGGAGCGTGGGGGCGGCGCGGGCTGCGCTCCGACGGCAGCGAGTTCACGGTGGAGAGCATCGGGCGCTACCACCTCCATGACGCCGTCCACCATCTCTGGGACGTCCGCTCGGCCGGGAGGGCCGCGACGGTGGCGGCCTACGACGGGGCAGCGGCCGACTACGCCGCCGGCACCACCGAGATCGGGGAGTCGCTCCGCTCGGTCATGGACCGCTTCCTCGCCCTGGTCGGTCCCGGCTGCCACGTCCTCGAGATCGGCAGCGGCGGCGGCCGCGACGCGCTCGCGCTCGAGGCCGGGAGAGCGCGGGTGCGGCGTACCGACATCACGCCGGCGTTCGCCGAGCTCCTCCGCGGCAGCGGCCACGAGGCTGACGTCCTCGACCCGCTCGTCGACGACCTGCGCGACCCTGCGGAGCCGGACCGGCCCTACGACGCGGTCTGGGCCAGCGCGTGCCTGCTCCACGTCGCCCGCGAGGACCTCCCGGCCGTCCTGCGCCGCCTCGCCGAGGTGACGCGTCGCGGGGGAGTGCTGCACGTCTCGCTCAAGGAGGGCGACGGCGAGGCCTGGTCCACCCATGGGCGGGTGGCGGCTCCGCGGCTGTTCGTGTACTGGCGTGAGGAGCCTCTCCGGGCCGCCCTCGGGCAGGCGGGCTGGAAGGTCGTCGAGGTGGGCCACGCCGACGGACTGCGCGGCGAGGTGTGGCTCGACGTCCTGGCCCGTCGCGCCTAGGCCAGCGGCAGCCGGCACCACGCACCGGTCATGGGCGGGCCCAGGACGCAGCCGTGGACGGAGAGCGTCTCGGCGAGGAGCCGGTCGGCGAGCGTCTCCGGGTCGAGCTGGGCGCGGGTGGCGAGGCCGAACCGCTCCATGAGCGGAAGGGCGGAGGAGTAGACGTTGGCCCACGCCCAGGCGGGTGCGCCGGGGCCGCCCTCGGCGTACTGCTCGACCACCAGGTGCGGCGCCGGGAGCCCCGCGGCACGGAACGTGGTGAAGAGGTCGGGGCCGAGCCGGGTGGCGACGCCGGCCTTCTGTAGTGCCTCGACGAACCAGTGGTGCACCTGGGTCCACAGCGGCGTGGGCGGACCGCCGGCCGGCAGGTACTCGAGGTCGCCCTCGTGGAGGCAGATCAGCCCACCCGGGCGGATCCGCCGGGCGGCACGGCGCAGCGCGTCGGCGGGGTCGGGGAGATACATCAGCACGAGCCGGCCGACCACCGCGTCGACCTCGCCGTCGAGCCCGTCGAGCGTCGAGACGTCGCCGACGCGGTACTCGACGTTGGGCTGCTCGGTAGCGGCCGTGGCGAGCTCGACCGCGGCCGGGTCGGCGTCGATTCCCATCACCCGGCCGTCTCGGCCCACCCGGTCGGCGGCGAGCCGCGTGACGTTGCCTGCGCCGCTGCCGAGGTCCAGCACCTGCATGCCCGGAGCCAGCCCGGCTTGTGCGAAGAGCCTGTCGGTGAGCGGGTCGAAGAGGCTGCCCTGCGCGATGAGACGCCGGTGCTCGTTGGACCGGTCGGCGAACGGATAGGTGGTCATGGTCGCCCTCCCCAGCGATGGCCCCGGCGACGCGGCGCCGGACGGCGTACGCCCCGGGGTAGTCGAAGGACGCTACGCCGGTTTACCTCCGGGCACCTCGCCCAGGTGGGGGCCGCGTCACGGGTCGTGTGATACCCAGGACGGGTGAGACACACCGAGTTCTGGTCGCGGATGGAGGACGCCCTGGGCGCGGGCTACTACCGCGTCTGGGCGGACCAGTTCGTCATCGCCGAGCTCGGTGGGCGTACGGCGTCGGAGGCGCTCGCGGCCGGTGTTCCTCCGAAGGAGGTCTGGGCGGCGGTCTGGCGCGTGCTCGGGCTGCCCCCGCGCGAGCGCTGACCCGTCCTATCCGCCGGGGGAACGACTCCGGCGGATCCGCGACACGCCCGCGACAATGGGGTGCATCGAACATCTGTTCGGGCTAGATTGTGTCCACAGGTGGCGCGCTGGTCGACGTGATCCACAGGCACTCGGCGAGGACTGTCGGTGGCCCCGTCTAGCGTCCAGCCTTGATGACGAGAACACGAGGACAAGCGACGCAGAAGCGGGGCAAGCAGACTCCGCAGGGAAGGAACATCATGGCTGGTGGTGACCGCGAGAAGGCGCTCGACGCCGCGCTCGCCAACATCGAGCGGCAGTTCGGCAAGGGCTCGGTCATGCGACTGGGCGACGACTCCCGCGCCCCCCTCGAGGTGATCCCCACCGGGTCGATCGCCCTCGATGTGGCGCTCGGCCTGGGCGGCCTGCCACGGGGCCGGGTCGTGGAGATCTACGGCCCCGAGTCCTCCGGTAAGACGACGGTCGCGCTGCACGCCGTGGCCAGCGCCCAGCGGGCCGGCGGGATCGTGGCCTTCATCGACGCCGAGCACGCCCTCGACCCGGACTACGCCAAGGCGCTCGGCGTCGACACCGACGCTCTCCTGGTCAGCCAGCCCGACTCGGGCGAGCAGGCGCTCGAGATCGCCGACATGCTGATCCGCTCCGGTGCCCTCGACCTCATCGTCATCGACTCCGTCGCGGCCCTCGTGCCGCGCGCCGAGATCGAGGGTGAGATGGGCGACAGCCACGTCGGCCTCCAGGCCCGGCTGATGAGCCAGGCGCTGCGGAAGATGACCGGCGCGCTCAACAGCGCCGGCACGACCGCGATCTTCATCAACCAGCTGCGCGAGAAGATCGGCGTCATGTTCGGTTCGCCGGAGACCACCACCGGTGGCCGGGCGCTGAAGTTCTACGCCTCGGTCCGCCTCGACGTGCGGCGCATCGAGACGCTCAAGGACGGCTCCGACATGGTCGGCAACCGCACCCGCGTCAAGGTCGTGAAGAACAAGGTGGCCCCACCGTTCAAGCAGGCCGAGTTCGACATCATGTACGGCCAGGGCATCAGCCGTGAGGGCGGCCTCATCGATGTCGGCGTCGAGGCGGGGCTGATCCGCAAGGCCGGTGCCTGGTTCACCTACGAGGGCGACCAGCTCGGCCAGGGCAAGGAGAACGCCCGCAACTTCCTGCGGGACAACCCCGACCTCGCCAACGAGCTGGAGAAGAAGATCCTCGAGAAGCTCGGCGTCGGTCCCACCGTCGACCAGCCGGTCGACGGCGCTCCGGCCGACCCGATCGGTGTCGATGACTTCTGATCCCCTCGACGAGCTCGGGACGGCGCTCGACAGGCCCGATCCGGCGGATCTCGTCGATCCGCCGGATCTCTCGCCACCCGACTGGCTCGGAGACGTCTCGGACGGAGTGGACGCGTGGACCCGCCGCGCGTCCACCGCGCCCGACGGGCCCGACGGGCCCGAGCGTCCCACCAGCGAGGACCCTGAGCCCGACCACGAGGCCGTCGCCCGCAAGATCCTGCTCGACCAGCTGACCGGCCAGGCCCGCAGCCGCAAGGTGCTGGCCGAGAAGCTGGCCAAGCGCAACGTCCCCGACGAGATCGCCACCCGGCTGCTCGACCGGTTCGAGGAGGTCGGACTCGTCGACGACGCCGCCTTCGCCCGCAGCTGGATCGCCAGTCGGCAGCCCGGCAAGGGCCTGGCCCGGCGCGCGTTGGCCCAGGAGCTGCGACGCAAGGGCGTCGACGACGAGATCGCCCGCGAGGCGCTCGACGAGGTCGACCCCGACGACGAGCGGGCAGCGGGGCGCTCGCTGGTCCGCAAGAAGCTGCGGTCCATGTCCCGGCTCGACGAGCAGACGAAGGTCCGTCGCCTCGTCGGGATGCTGGCTCGCAAGGGCTACGGCCCCGGCGTCGCCTTCGCGATCGTGCGTGACGAGCTCGGCGCAGACGAGCTCGGCGACGGGATGCCAGAATCTGACGCGTGACGCCTGAGCCCGACGCAGAGACGCCCGACGCCGCCACCCCTGCCCGGGAGGTGCTGACCTACGAGATGTTCGGCCTCGCCGTGCGCGAGCTCGCACAGCAGGTGGTCGACAGCGGCTACGAGCCCGACCTGGTCCTGTCCATCGCCAGGGGCGGCCTCGGGCTGGGGATGGGGCTCGGCTATGCCCTCGACGTCAAGAACCTCTCGGCCGTGAACGTCGAGTTCTACACCGGCGTCGACCAGCGGCTCGAGGTCCCCATCATGCTGCCGCCGACCCCGGCGGCCGTGGATCTCAACGGCCTCCGGGTGCTCATCGCGGACGACGTCGCCGACACCGGCAGGACGCTGGAGATCGTGCAGCAATTCTGCGAGGGCCACGTGGCCGAGGCCAGGACAGCCGTCATCTACGAGAAGCCTCGTTCCGTCATCCGGCCCGACTTCGTCTGGCGCCGCACCGAGCAGTGGATCGACTTCCCCTGGTCCGCGCAGCCACCGCTCGTCGACCGCCACGGCGGGATGGCGCACTGACCCTCGGCCACGATGCCCACGCCGATCGTCGTACGCCATGCCGACCGCCGGCTCGCCGGCATCGCCGGGCCGGGTGAGCCGTGGGCGGCCGCGGCCGAGCGGATCGGCCTGGCGGCGGCGTACGCCCTTGACCTGTCCGGCGAGGTCAAGGAGTTCAGCCGAGATCCGATGCCGCTGGTCGCGCTGCGCCCGATGGTCCGTGGCGACCTGCCGCTGGTCACGCGCTGGCGGCAGGCCGACCACGTGCGTGAGTGGTTCGATCCCGCGGAGGAGCCCACCCTCGAGTCGGTGACGGCGCGCTACGGCCCGCGGATCGACGGCGACGAGCCGACGACGATGTGGGTCGGCGAGGCCAACGGCCGGTCGGTGGGGCTGGTGCAGGACTACCGGGTGGGCGACCACGAGGGGCTCGCGCAGGTGGCGCCGGTGGATCCCGACGCCGTGGGCGTCGACTACCTGATCGGGGAGCGGGCGTGGACCGGCCGGGGGATCGCGACCCGGATGCTGTGGGTGTGGCTCGGCACGGTGGTGGCGCGCTACCCGTCCGCGCCGGTCGCGTTCGCTGCGCCGGACCATCGCAACGGTGCGTCGCTGCGCCTCCTCACGAAGCTGGGCTTCGAGGAGGGCGCCTGGTTCGACGAGCCGCAGCGCGACGGCAGCGTCGCCACCCTGGTGGCCTGCACCCTCGACCTCAACCGGGTGGTCGGGCGGGTCGTCGGCGGGTCGACGCCTCGGTAGGGTTCGCCGCATGAGCCTCCTCGACCATCTGCGGGTGCCCAAGGGGCCGGTGGACCTCTCGGCGTACGCCACCGACAGCACGCCCGGCGTCAAGGGGGACAAGGACGAGGGCGAGGAGAGGCTCGCCGACCTCGGGCCGTCGCTGCTGGAGCTGCAGACCAAGCTCTTCGCCGTCGGCAAGTCGGGTGAGCAGCGGCAGCTGCTGCTGGTGCTCCAGGGGATGGACACCTCCGGCAAGGGCGGCGTGCTCAAGCACACCGTCGGCCTCGTGGACCCCGTCGGCGTACGCATCACCTCGTTCAAGGCGCCCACCGAGGCGGAGCTCGCCCACGACTTCCTGTGGCGCATCGAGAGGGCCGTGCCGGGCGCCGGGGAGGTCGGCGTCTTCGACCGCTCGCACTACGAGGACGTCCTGATCCAGCGCGTGCGGCAGTTCGCGCCGCCGGAGGAGATCGAGCGCCGCTACGGCGCGATCAACGACTTCGAGAGGCGCCTGACGGACGAGGGCACCGTCGTGCTCAAGTGCATGCTCCACATCTCGCCCGAGGAGCAGAAGCAGCGCCTCCTGGCGCGGCTCGAGGACCCGACGAAGTACTGGAAGTACAACCCCGGCGACGTGGACGAGCGGCAGCTCTGGGCGGACTACACCACGGCGTACGAGATCGCCATCGAGCGCACCAACACCGACCACGCCCCCTGGCACATCGTGCCGAGCGACAAGAAGTGGTACCGCAACCTCGCGGTCGGGAGGCTCCTTCACGAGACGCTCGAGTCGATGGACCTCGACTGGCCGGACGCCGACTTCGACATCGCGGCGGAGAAGAAGCGGCTGGCCGAGGACACCATCAGGTGACCGCGCCACCGGCGGACCGCGGCCTGCCGCAGGTCCGGGTCACCCGCTACGTCACTCCTCTCCGCGAGGGCGGGAGCCTCCCCGGGATCGTCGAGGCGGAGGACCTCGGCACCTACGTCTGCAAGTTCCGAGGTGCCGGGCAGGGCCTGCGCGTGCTCGTCGCCGAGGTGATCGTGGCGGGCCTGTGCAGGGCGCTGGAGATCGCGACCCCCGATCAGGTCGTCCTCGACCTCGACCCGGCGATCGCGCGCTACGAGGCCGACGAGGAGGTGCAGGACCTGCTGAACGCCAGCGCCGGTCTCAACCTCGGGATCGACTTCCTCGCGGGTGCGTTCGGCTTCGACGGGGCGTACGACCCCGACCCCGACCTTGCCGGCCGGATCCTCTGGCTCGACGCCCTCATCGCCAACGTCGACCGCAGCTGGCGCAACCCCAACCTGCTGGTCTGGAACGGCGTGCTCTACGCGATCGACCACGGTGCCTCGCTCTACTTCCACCACTCCTGGCCGGGCGGTGCGGGCAGCCCGGAGCGGTTCGCGACGCAGCCCTACGACGTCTCCGAGCACGTCATGAGGGCGTACGCCGACCGCGCGCTCGCCCAGGACGAGGGACTCGGCGCGCGGCTGACCGACGACGTCCTGCGACAGGTCGTCGCTGACGTACCCGACCCGTGGCTGGAGCCCGTCCCGGGCGCGGAGGACGCGGTCGCACTGCGGCGGCGCTACGTCGAGTTCCTGCGCGCCCGCCTCGGCGGCGGCCGGGCGTGGCTGCCGTCGGCCCAGGCGGTCGGGGGCATGTGATGCACGCCTACCAGTACGTCGTCCTCCGCTGCGTGCCCCGCACCGACCGCGAGGAGTTCGTCAACGTCGGCATCGCCCTCTACTGCCCCGAGGAGGAGTTCCTCGGCGCCGCCTGGCGCCTCGACGAGGAGCGGCTCACCGCCTTCGCCCCGGACCTGGACCTCCGCGGCGTCCGATCGGCGCTCGAGGCGGTCGACCTCCTGTGTGCCGGGCAACCGCGGGACGGCGCGGGCGTCGGCGTGCGCGCCACGGCGTACGGCGTCCGGGCGCTCAGCGACGACCAGAGCTCGCGCTTCGGCCTGATCAAGGCACCCAAGAGCACCGTCCTCCAGCCCGGGCCCGTCCACGGCGGCATGACCTCCGACGCACGGCACGAGCTGGAGGCCCTCCTGGAGCGCCTCGTCCCCTGAGGCCCCGACGGTCAGACGGGGACCATCTCGACGGCGCCGACGGCGTACCTCGCGAGGATGGTGCGGGCGACCTCGGCGTGGGCGCCGAGCGGCTCGGAGACGGCGACGGCACCGGCCTCGAGCGCGAGCTCCTTGGCCCGGTCGGGCAGGAAGCCCGGGGCGAGGAACAGCGACGCGACGGCGATGTGGCGGCGCCCCTCCTGCCGGAAGGCGCGGACGGCCTCGCCGGTGGCCGGCGGCGCGGCGGAGGCGTAGGCCGCCGTGACCGGCAGCTTGTGGTGGGCGCCCCAGATCCGGGCGAGCCGGGCGACGGACTGGTTGGCCAGCGGGTCGCTCGAGCCGGCGGCCGCGAGCACGAGCGCGTCGAGCTCGCGGACGCGGTTGGCCTTGAGCGCAGCGCGGAGCCGCTCGTCGAGGACCTGCAGGAAGCGGGCCTCGAGTCCGAGGATCGAGGTGGTCTGGATCTTGAGCCCGGGGTGGCGCTCCATCGCGGCGGCGACGGCCGAGGGCACGTCGACCTTGGCGTGGTACGCGTCGGTGAGCAGGAGGGGTACGACGACGACCTCGTCGTGGCCGGCCTTCACGAGCTTGTCGATCACGGTGTCGAACGACGGCTTCGACAGCTCGAGGAAGGAGGCCTCGATGCGGAGGTCGGGACGCTGCGCGCGGACCTCGGCGACGAGGGCGTTGACGGTGGCGGCCGACCGGGGGTCACGGCTGCCGTGGGCCAGTGCGACCAGGGCAGGAGCGGCCATCAGTGGATCTTCCCTTCGGTGGTGCTGGTGGAGCAGGTGGTCTGGAGAGGCGGTGCGGTCACGCGTGGATCCCGCACTCGGTCTTGTTCGTGCCGGCCCAGCGGCCGCTGCGCGGGTCCTCGCCGGCCGCGACACGTCGGGTGCAGGGCGCGCATCCGATCGACGGATAGCCGTCGTAGACGAGCGGGTTCACGAGCACGCCGTTGTCGGCGATGTAGCGCTCGACCTGCTCGTCGGACCATCGGGCGATGGGCGAGACCTTGACCTTGCCCTTCTTGGCGTCCCAGCCGATGACCGGCGCGATGACCCGGTTGTGGGTCTCGGCGCGGCGCAGGCCGGTGGCCCAGGCGTCGTACCCCTCGAGGGCCTCGGCGAGCGGCTGGACCTTGCGGAGCTTGCAGCACAGGTCCGGGTCGGTGCGGTAGAGGTCCTTGCCGTAGGTCGCGTCCTGCTCGGCGACCGACTGCACCGGGGTGATGTTGATCAGGTTGACGTCCATCGTCGCCGCGACGGCGTCCCGGGTGCCGATGGTCTCGACGAAGTGGTAGCCGGTGTCGAGGAAGACGACGTCGATGCCCGGGACCACCTTCGAGGCGAGGTGCGCGAGCACGGCGTCCCCCATCGAGGAGGTCACGCAGAAGCGCTTGCCGAACGTCGCTGCGGCCCACTCGATGATCGTCTCGGCGGGGGCGAGCTCGAGCTCGGCACCCCAGTGGGACACCAGCTCGCGGAGCTCCTCCGGCGTACGACCCTCGGTGTGGGCGCCACGGAAGCTGCGGGCGGCCGTGGTCGCGGGTGCGGCGGTCATCGGGCGACCCCCTCTCCGGTCGGCTGGGACGGGCGGATGAGCCCGAGGGACTTCAGCGAGAAGGCCCGCAGGCAGGCCCGGCACTCCCAGGCGCCGTGGGTCTCGCCGTGCGGCCAGAGGTCCTCCTCGCCGCAGAACGGGCAGTGGAACGGCACGATCCGCTCGGACATCAGACCGCCCCCGCCAGGACGCGCTCGCCGCGGAGGAGCTCCTCGTCGGCCCGGGTGACCCAGGTCGTGAAGGACTCGCCGTCGGCGCGGTCGGCCAGGTAGTTCGTGACGACGGCGGTGACGTAGTCGTCGAGACCGGCGCTGGTCACCTTGTGGGCGCGCAGCTTGCGGCCGAAGCTGGCCTGGAGCCCGGTCGCGCCGCCGAGGTGCACCTGGAACCCCTCGACCTGCTGGCCGTTCTCGTCCATGACCAGCTGGCCCTTGAGGCCGATGTCGGCGACCTGGGTGCGGGCGCAGGCGTTGGGGCAGCCGTTGACGTTGACGGTGATGGTGGCGTCGAGGTCGGGGAAGCGCCGCTCGAGCTCGGCGACGAGGTCGCGCGCACGGTTCTTGGTGTCGACGATCGCCAGCTTGCAGAACTCGATGCCGGTGCAGGCCATGGTGTTCTGCCGCCAGTTGGACGGGCGGGCCGACAGGCCGATGGCCTCGAGATCGGCGACGAGCGGGGCGACAACCTCGGGCTCCACGCCGATCAGCACGATCTTCTGGTACGGCGTCAGCCGGGCCCCCGCGACGGCGTACTTCTCCATGGTGTCGGCGAGCGCGACCAGCATGGTGCCGGAGACCCGGCCCGCGACCGGCGCCAGGCCGACGTACTTGCGGCCGTCCTTCTGGTCGTGGACGCCGACGTGGTCGCGGTGGCCGAGCGGGGACTCGGGGGAGGGGCAGTCGACGAGCGGACGGCCGAGGTACTCGTTCTCCAGGACCTCGCGGAACTTCTCGACGCCCCAGTCGGCGACCAGGAACTTCAGCCGGGCGCGCGAGCGGAGCCGGCGGTAGCCGTAGTCGCGGAAGATCGACGCGACGCCCGCCCAGACGTCGGGGACCTCGTCGAGCGGGATCCAGACGCCGAGCCTGCGGGCGAGCATCGGGTTGGTGGAGAGCCCGCCGCCGACCCAGAGGTCGAAGCCCGGGCCGTGGACCGGGTGGGTCGTGCCGACGAAGGAGACGTCGTTGGTCTCGGGGGAGACGTCGTGCGAGGGGTGGCCCGTCACGGCGGTCTTGAACTTGCGGGGGAGGTTCGAGAAGGCCGGGTCACCGATGTAGCGGCGCTTGATCTCCTCGAGCGCGGGTGTGCCGTCGATGATCTCGTCGGCCGCGACGCCGGCAACCGGCGAGCCGAGGAACGGACGCGGGCTGTCGCCGCACGCCTCGGTGGTGTCGAGGCCGCCGGCCTCGAGCCGCTCCCAGACGGCGGGAACGTCCTCGATCCGGATCCAGTGGTACTGGATGTTCTCCCGGTCGGTGACGTCGGCGGTGTCGCGGGCGTAGTCACGGCCCACCTCGCCGAGCGCGCGCACCGTGGCTGGCGGGAGCAGCGCGCCGTCGGAGCGGACGCGCATCATGAAGAAGCGGTCGTCGAGCTCCTCCTCCTCGAGCACCGCGGTCTTGCCGCCGTCGATCCCGGGCTTGCGCTGGGTGTAGAGGCCCATCCAGCGGAAGCGGCCACGCAGGTCGCTGGGGTCGATCGAGTCGAACCCGCGACGGGAGTAGATGGTGAGGATCCGGTCACGGACGTTGAGCGGGTCGTCGTCCTTCTTGGACATCTCGTTCTTGTTGAGCGGCTCGGTGTAGCCGAGCGCCCACTGTCCCTCGCCCTTCTTGGGCCTCGGGACCTCGGTGTGCTGGGGCGGCTTCGCCTGGTAGCGCAGATCGGACATCGGTGTCAGAGTTCCTTGTGGTCAAGGGACACACGGTGGCACCAGAGGACAAGGCCTGCTCGCGAACCGTGCGCCCGGGATGATCTGTGGATGGGGGCGGCGGGCCGAGCTCGACGCGGTGACGCGGGGCTCGGCGATCAGCGGGGCCAACAGATCATGCTGCGCATGCGGCAGAAGTCCACGTGGCGGCGTACCACGAGGTGCTTGTGCGTTGCAGCGCTGACCATGTCAAGCAGTCTCAGGGTTCGGACGGCCTGTCCGCAAATCATGATCTCGGATAACGAGACGCGTGTCCAGAATATGGGCATCGCGGCGGTCCTGCGCCTGGAACGGCGACCTCAGGCACGCGGTGGTGACGCAGAGTTAACGCGTCTCGGATTCCGTGACGATGCCGCCCGCTGACTACGCTTGGCGCCCATGAGCGACCTCTCCTCCCTGACGAGTTCCGCCTACCAGCAGGCCCTGGAGGTGATCGCCTCGGTGGAGCCACGGATCGCGGAGGCCACCAGGCAGGAGCTGGTCGACCAGCGCGCGAGCCTCAAGCTCATCGCGTCGGAGAACTACGCGAGCCCCGCCGTGCTGATGACGATGGGCACCTGGTTCAGCGACAAGTACGCCGAGGGGACGGTCGGACACCGGTTCTACGCCGGCTGCCAGAACGTCGACACCGTCGAGGCGCTCGCGGCCGAGCACGCGCGCGAGCTGTTCGGCGCGCCGTACGCCTACGTCCAGCCGCACTCGGGGATCGACGCCAACCTGGTCGCCTTCTGGTCGATCCTCGCCCACCGGGTCGAGGGGCCCTGGCTGGAGAAGTTCGGCGCCAAGAACGTCAACGACCTCTCCGAGGCCGACTGGGAGTCGCTGCGGGCCGAGCTCGGCAACCAGCGGCTGCTGGGCATGGCGCTCGACGCCGGCGGCCACCTCACCCACGGCTTCCGGCCCAACATCAGCGGCAAGATGTTCCACCAGCAGCAGTACGGCACCGACCCGGAGACCGGCCTGCTCGACTACGACGCCGTCCGCGCGAAGGCCAAGGAGTTCAAGCCGCTCGTCATCGTCGCCGGCTACTCGGCCTACCCCCGCCGGGTGAACTTCGCGAAGATGCGGGAGATCGCCGACGAGGTCGGCGCCACCCTCATGGTCGACATGGCCCACTTCGCCGGACTCGTGGCGGGCAAGGTGTTCACCGGCGACGAGGACCCGGTCCCGCACGCCCACCTCACGACGACCACGACGCACAAGTCGCTGCGCGGCCCGCGCGGCGGCATGGTGCTTGCGACGGAGGAGTACGCCCCGTCCGTCGACCGCGGCTGCCCGATGGTCCTGGGCGGCCCGCTCTCGCATGTCATGGCCGCGAAGGCGGTGGCGCTGGCCGAGGCCCGCCAGCCCGGCTTCCGCACGTACGCGCAGAGCATCGCCGACAACGCCAAGTCGCTCGCCGAGGGCTTCCTGAAGCGTGGGGCGAAGCTCGTCACCGGCGGCACCGACAACCACATCGTGCTGCTCGACGTCAGCTCATTCGGGCTCACCGGTCGCCAGGCCGAGTCCGCACTGCTCGACTCCGGCGTCGTGACCAACCGCAACTCGGTCCCGGCCGACCCGAACGGCGCGTGGTACACCTCCGGCATCCGGCTCGGCACCCCGGCGCTCACGACCCGCGGCTTCGGCCACGACGAGTTCGACAAGGTCGCGGAGCTGATCGTCGACGTGCTGACCAACACCGAGCCGGGCACCACCAGCGCCGGGGCGCCGTCGAGGGCGACGTACGTCATCGCAGACGGCGTCGCCGACAAGACCAAGTCCGCCGCCGCCGAGCTGCTCGACAAGCACCCGCTCTACCCAGGTCTCGACCTCGCGTGAGCGACGCGACAACCGTGCATTCGTGCCGTTGTGACGGCCCCGGGCCGGCCTGAGGGCGTCACTCTCGGGCAATTGTGGGGAAGTGACGCCGCAGGGGCAGCTACGCGCTCAGTTTGCGCCACACCGACACGTGCTTGTCGCTGTCGGCGGTGAACTCGCTGCGGCCCCAGTCGGCGTACCTCGCCTCGAGCCGCATCCCCGCGAGCCGCGCCATCAGGTCGAGCTCGGAGGGCCAGACGTAGCGGTAGTTGTGGGGTGAGTAGCGGAACCGCCCGTCCGCCTCGCGGGTGAGGTGGTGCGACACGGCCTGCTGGCTCACCAGGTCGTACGTGTCGAACCCGACGTGCTCCTCGGAGACGTCGAACGGCGCCGCGGTCTGGCCGGGCGGCAGCCGCCGCAGCGAGGGCACGCCGACCTCGACGACGAACCGCCCACCCGGCGCGAGGTGGCGGGCGGCATTGGCGAAGCAGGCGACCTGCTCGTCCTGGGTGCGCAGGTTGCCGATGGTGTTGTAGACGAGGTAGGCGAGCGCGAAGCCGCCGCACCCGGGCGCCTCGGCGGTGGCCATGTCGCCGACCACGACGGGGAGCGTGGCCTCGTCGACCTTGCGGCGGAGCACCGCGACCATCGGCGCGGAGAGCTCGATGCCCGCGACGGGGACGCCCCGCTCACGCAGGGGTACGCCGACGCGGCCGGTGCCGATGGCGAGCTCGAGCGCCGGGCCGCTGCCGGCCAGGCCGGCGAGGAGGTCGACCACGGGCGCGACCGCCTCCGCGCTGTTCATCGGGTCGGTGGGGTCGTCGTAGCGCTCGGCTTGGTCCTCGGTCCACAGGTCGCTGCTGGTCACGGTGGGCCAGCCTGCTGGGGGCGGCCGCCGGGGTCGAGCGAATTACGGCGGGAGTCGGCGGGCATCAGAGCACCGGCGTGGTGCGCTCCACGATCGCGCGCAGGTCGCCGCCGTCGAGCATGCCGTAGGTGCCGTCGTGACCGGTCCCGAGCCGGGAGGCGCAGAAGACGTCGGCGACCTCGGCCGGGGCGAACCGGACGAGCAGCGCGCCCTGGAGCACCGCCGCCATCCGGCCGGCCAGCCGCCTGGCCGACCCCTCCAGCTGGTCGGGCGAGCCCATCAGCGTGCCGAGGAGCTCGAGGGTGGTGTCGATCGCGCGGTCCAGCCGGGGGTCGCCGCCGCGGGCCAGCCCGACCTCGGTGATCCACGCGTCGAGCGCCTCCGGCTCGCGGCCGAGGGCGCGCAGGACGTCGAGCGCGTTGACGTTGCCCGAGCCCTCCCAGACCGAGTTGAGCGGCGCCTCGCGGTACAGGAGCGGCAGGCCCGACTCCTCGACGTAGCCGTTGCCGCCGAGGCACTCCAGCGCCTCGGCCACCATCCCGGGCGTGCGCTTGCACACCCAGAACTTCGCCAGCGGCAGCGCCAGCCGCCGGAAAGCCGCCTCGGCCGGGTCGTCGGCGTGGTCGACGGCGGCGGCGAGCCGGATCGCGAGCGCGGTCGCCGCCTCGGACTCGACGGCGAGGTCGGCGACGACGTTCTGCATCAGCGGCTTGTCGGCGAGCAGCCCGCCGAAGGCGGAGCGGTGCGCGACGTGCCAGGACGCCTCGGCGACCGCCTTCCGCATCAGCGACGTGGAGCCGAGGACGCAGTCGAGCCGGGTGGCGGCCACCATCTCGATGATGGTGCGCACACCGCGGCCCTCCTCGCCGAGCCGGTGGACCAGGGTGCCGTCGAACTCCAGCTCCGAGGACGCGTTGGACCGGTTGCCGAGCTTGTCCTTGAGGCGTACGACGTCGAGCCGGTTGCGCGACCCGTCGGGAAGGACCCGCGGCAGGACGAAGCAGGTGAGGCCATGGGGCGCCTGCGCGAGGACGAGGAAGACGTCGTTCATCGGGGCCGAGGTGAACCACTTGTGGCCGTGCAGGGTGTACTCCCCGTCGACCGACGTCGGCCTCGCCACGGTGACGTTGGCGCGGACGTCGGACCCGCCCTGCTTCTCGGTCATCCCCATGCCGGCGAGCGCGCCGAGCTTCTCCGTCGCGGGCAGGCTGCGCGGGTCGTAGGACAGCGACGCCAGCAGCGGGGTCCACTCCTTGGCGAGGGTGTCGTCGGCCCGCAGGGCGGGCACGGAGGCGTACGTCATGGAGATGGGGCAGCCGTGACCGGGCTCGGTCTGTGACCACGCGACGAAGCCGGCCGCGCGGCGTACGTGGGCGTGCTCGGTCGTCCCGGAGGTCTCCTGCTCCCACGGCGCGGCGGCGAGGCCGTGGCCGACGGCGCGCTCCATCAGCCAGTGCCACGACGGGTGGAAGTCGACCCGGTCCACCCGGCTGCCGTAGCGGTCGTAGTTGACCAGCGTCGGCTCGTGCTGGTTGGCGAGCAGGCCGTGCTCGCGGGCCTCCGCGCTGCCGGCCTCGCGTCCCACTGGCGTGAGCGAGTCCAGCACGTCGTCGGAGGCGTGCCGGCGTACGGCCTCGGCCAGGGCCAGGTCGGAGGTCACGACGTCGTGGCCGACGAGCGGGGGAGCCTGGTTGAGGGCGGCCCGGAGAGCCGCCCGGTCGTCGGCACGGGGCGAGGCGGAGGTGTCGGCTGGTGTGTCGGGAGCCATGTCCAGAGACGATAGACCGGCTCGCGCTAGATTGCCTGCGTGCCCGAGGAGAGCAGCGAGTCCGCGTTCGGAGCGCGCACCGGCCCGGGGCACGTGTCGCTGCCCGAACGGGTCCGCTCGCCATGGTGGGAGCTGGGCCGGAGGCTGCTCATGGCGGTCGGCATCCTCGTCGGCACGGTCGTCCTCGTGTACGCCGACCGGCACGCGTACGCCGACAACGCGCACCCGGGCCGGCCGATCACGCTGCTCGACTCGATCTACTACACGACCGTCACGCTGAGCACGACCGGCTACGGCGACATCGCGCCGGTCGAGGAGCACGCCAGGCTGATCAACGCGTTCGTCGTCACCCCGGCTCGCATCGGCTTCCTGGTCCTGTTGATCGGCACCACCCTGGAGGTGCTGGCCAGCCGCGGCCGGGAGATGATCCGGGTATCCCGATGGAGGAGGAACATGGGCCACCACGTCGTCGTCATCGGCTACGGCACCAAGGGACGCAGCGCGGTCGAGACGCTGGTCAACAACGGCCAGGACCGCGAGCAGATCGTCGTCGTCGACCCGAGCACCGGCGCGCTGCAGGACGCGCACGCCGACGGCCTCGCGGTCGTGACCGGCGACGCGACCCGTCGCGACGTCCTCATCCGGGCCGGGGTCGGCACCGCCGACCAGGTCATCATCACGACCAACCGCGACGACTCCAACGTGCTGGCGATCCTGACGGTGCGCCAGCTCAACCCGAACTCCTGGATCGTCGCCGCAGCGCGCGAGCAGGAGAACGCACCGCTGATGAAGCAGTCCGGCGCCGACTCGGTCATCACCTCCTCCGACGCGGTCGGCCGGCTCCTCGGCCTGTCGTCGCTCTCGCCGATGCTCGGCCAGGTGATGGAGGACCTGCTGACCTACGGCGAGGGCCTCGAGGTGGCCGAGCGTGACCTGCTGGTCAGCGAGGTGGGCAGGCAGCCGCAGCACCTCGACGACCAGGTGATCGCGGTGGTCCGCGACGAGAAGGTGTTCCGCTACTTCGACCCCGTGGTCAGCCAGCTCGCCCGCGGCGACCGGCTCATCGTCGTACGCCCCGCCAAGGAGCTGCCGTGGGCTCCTCGCCCGGGGACGCACGACGAGGACTTCGCGACCGACGACTCCTGACCTCACCTCACGGAAGGCCCGGGAAATAGGCTGAGCCGCTGGCGTCTCGGGTCACCAGCGGCTCAACAAGACCTAGATTAACCCGGCGTTCACGCGAAATCACGCGGACGCCGCGCGGGCGGCGAAGAGATGGCCCGGACGGGCCGGCGGACTAGTCCGAACGGGCTATGCCGCGGGACCGCCGGTCCCGGCGCGTGGCCCGCATCCGGCGCAGCCGGCGGACCAGCAGCGGGTCGTGGTCGAGCGCCTCGGGCCGGTCGATGAGCGCGTTGAGCGCCCGGTGGTAGTCGGCCGGGGTGAGGCCGAACTGCTCGCGGACGGCGGCGTCGCGGCCCCCGGCGTACGACCACCAGGAGCGCTCGAACTCCAGCATCCGGCGCTCCCGCTCGGTGAGCCCGGGGGAGGCGGCGGAGCGCTCGTCGGGTGCCTCGGTCATGGGTCAAGTCTCCCAGCCCGGCGTGCGACGCGGCCCGCCGGGCCGGGCCGCCGGGGCCGGCCGAGGATTCTTGCGACTTCTTGCACTGCACATTTGTGGGGACAGCACTCCGTTGACCGGCAACTTTGCGGCGCGACAGATTCACGGCCGAGAACCATTTCGGGGGGGTTCGTCGCAGGACGGGCTCGGGACGAGGAGTCTGCGATGGACAGACGCGTTGCGGGGGGCTTGGCGGCGGTCCTCGTCGCGGCCGTGGCGGTCGTGGCGGTGCCCACCGGCGCCGACGCCGCCACGGGCAAGCCGAAGGGCAGCACCGGGGCTCCGACCAAGAGCGCGGGCCCGGCGAAGAACGCCCAGGGCCCCGGTCTGGCGCAGGGCAAGCCGGACATCGCTGCAGCCAAGGACGCCGCGTCCGCGCTCGTCGCGAGGAAGCCCGCGGTGCTCAAGCTGGCCGCGGGCGACAAGGCGGTGGCCCAGCCGGTGGTCACCTCCCACGGCCTGACCTACCTGCCGTACCAGCGCACCCACGACGGTCTGCGGGTCGTCGGCGGTGACTTCGTGGTCGCGACCGACAGCGACGGCGACGTGGTCGCGACCACGGTCGCGCAGGGCCGGAAGGTCTCGCTGGCGACCACGACGCCGGCGATCACGAAGGCGCGCGCCCGCGCAGTCTCCAAGGGCCTCGTGAAGCACCCCTCGCTCGAGGGGACCGACCTCGTTGTCCTGCAGAAGGGCGGCTCGCACCTGGCGTACGAGACGATCGTGGACGGGACGACCGCCACGGGCGCCCCCTCGCGCCTGTCGGTCTACGTCGATGCCGCCAGCGGCACGGTGCTCGAGACGAAGCAGCACGTCCTGTACGGCGACGGCACCGCCCACTGGAGCGGGCCGAACCCGGTGCACCTCGACACGACGCAGAGCGGGTCGACGTACTCGATGACCGATCCGGACGAGCCGACCCTGAAGTGCCAGAACGCCGCCAACAACACGACGTACACCGGCTCCGACGACACCTGGGGCAACAGCGACGGCACCAACCGGGAGACCGGCTGCGTCGACGCTCTCTACAGCATCCAGCAGGAGAAGGCGATGCTCGCCGACTGGCTCGGCCGGGACGGCATGGACGGCAGCGGCGGCTGGGTGCCGATCCGGGTGGGCGACCAGGAGGAGAACGCCTACTACGACGGCACCCAGGTGCAGATCGGCTACAACGAGAACGGCGAGTGGATCGGCTCGATCGACGTCGCCGCCCACGAGTTCGGCCACGGCGTCGACGACCACACCCCGGGCGGGATCTCCGGCGGCGGCACGCAGGAGTTCGTCGCCGACACGTTCGGCGCCGCCACCGAGTGGTACGACGACCAGGGCGCCGACTACGACGCCCCGGACTTCACCGTCGGCGAGCAGGTCGACCTGGTCGGCTCCGGGCCGATCCGCTACATGTACGACCCGTCCCAGGCGGGCGACGACAACTGCTACTCGTCCTCCACGCCGACCGACGAGGTGCACGCGGCGGCCGGGCCGGGCAACCACTGGTTCTACCTGCTGGCGGAGGGCTCGAGCCCCACCGACGGCCAGCCGGAGAGCCCGACCTGCGACGGCTCGTCGGTCTCCGGCGTCGGGATCCAGAAGGCGATCACGATCATGTACAACGCGATGCTGCTCAAGACCAGCTCGTCGTCGTACCTGAAGTACCGCACCTGGACCCTGACCGCCGCGAAGAGCCTGTACCCGGACAGCTGCACCGAGTTCGACGCCGTGAAGGCGGCCTGGGACGCCGTCTCGGTGCCCGCCCAGTCCGGTGACCCGACCTGCGGGGACGGCGACGGCGGCGGCGGCGGGGGCGGCGGCTCCGGCTCCTGCTCCGGCAACGTGCTGGCCAACCCGGGCTTCGAGTCCGGCAGCACGGGCTGGACCGCGAGCAGCGGGGTCATCGACAGCTCGAGCGACGCGCCCGCACACAGCGGCAGCTACAAGGCCTGGATGGACGGCTACGGGAGGACCCACACCGACACGCTGAGCCAGTCGGTCACGATCCCGTCCGGGTGCTCGGCGAGCCTGACGTTCTACCTGTACGTCGCGAGCAACGAGACGTCGAGCTCGACGGCGTACGACAAGCTGACGGTGAAGGCCGGGTCGACCACCCTGGCGACGTACTCGAACCTCAACGAGTCGTCGGGCTACGTGAAGAAGACCATCAGCCTCAGCTCGAAGGCCGGGACGACCTTCACGCTGGGCTTCACCGGAACCGAGGACAGCTCGCTGGCGACGAGCTTCCTCGTGGACGACACCGCGGTCACGCTCAGTTGACAGTCCGCGCCGGGCTGGCGGGGCAGCCCCGGCGCGGCACGTGACCGCGGTGGCGGGGGGAAACGGCAGCGGCCGCTCTCGGGGGAGGCGGCCGCTGTCGTTCCGCCGTACGAGCCCCGAAACATTTAGTTAGCGTGCCGCAAGTAAATTGCGCCCGTGAGCCCAGCCCCGACACCGACCACCGCGCAGAAGCGGATCCAGGCCGACCACCCGCACTACAAGTGGATCGCCCTCTCCAACACCACGCTCGGCATCCTGATCGCGACGATCAACAGCTCGATCGTGATCATCTCCCTGCCGGCGATCTTCAACGGGATCGACCTCGACCCGCTCGGGGCGGGCAACGTCAGCTACCTGCTGTGGATGATCATGGGCTTCCTGGTCGTCTCTGCCGTCCTGGTGGTGATGCTCGGGCGGCTGGGCGACGTCTACGGGCGGGTGAAGATCTACAACCTCGGGTTCGTGGTCTTCTCACTCGCCTCGGTGTTCCTCTCGCTCGACCCGTTCCACGGCGGGACCGGCGCGATGTGGCTCATCGTCGGCCGGGTCATCCAGGGCATCGGCGGGTCGATGCTGTTCGCCAACTCCACCGCGATCCTCACCGACGCCTTCCCCGCCGAGCAGCGCGGGATGGCGCTCGGCATCAACAACGTCGCGGCGGTCGCCGGCTCGTTCATCGGGCTGATCGTCGGCGGCGTGCTCTCCGAGGTCGACTGGCGGCTGGTCTTCTGGGTCTCGGTCCCGATCGGCGTCCTCGGCACGGTCTGGTCCTACAAGTCGCTGCACGAGACCGGCACACGCCGCCAGGGCGGCCTCGACCTGCCCGGCAACCTGACCTTCGCGATCGGGCTGACCGCCCTGCTGGTCGCGATCACCTACGGCATCCAGCCGTACGGCGACAGCACGATGGGCTGGGGCAACCCCTGGGTCCTCGGCGGGATGATCGGCGGCGTCGCGCTGCTCGTCGCCTTCTGCATCATCGAGACGAAGGTCCACGACCCGATGTTCGCGATGAGCCTCTTCAGGATCAGGCCGTTCTGGGCCGGCAACCTCGCCGGGCTGCTCTCCTCGGTCGCCCGCGGCGGCATGCAGTTCATGCTCATCATCTGGCTGCAGGGCATCTGGCTGCCGCGCCACGGCTACTCCTACGAGTCGACGCCGCTGTGGGCCGGCATCTACATGCTGCCGCTGACGATCGGGTTCCTCGTGGCGGGGCCGCTGTCCGGCGTACTCTCCGACCGGTTCGGCGCCCGGCTCTTCGCCGCCGGCGGGATGCTCGGCGTCGCGGTGACGTTCGTCGGCCTGTTGCTGATCCCGGTCGACTTCCCGTACTGGATCTTCGCGCTCATCCTGCTCGTCAACGGGCTGACCTCGGGGCTCTTCGCCGCGCCGAACGTCTCCGCGATCATGAACTCCGTCCCGGCCAACCAGCGCGGGGCCGCGTCCGGCATGCGCGGGACGTTCTTCAACGCCGGCTCCTCGCTGTCGATCGGTGTGTTCTTCTCGCTGATGATCGCCGGGCTCGCCGCGAAGCTGCCCGACACCATGACGGCGGGGCTGCAGGCCCACGGTGTCTCGGAGCAGGCGGCGACGGCGGCCGGGCAGATGCCGCCGGTGTCGTCGCTCTTCGCCTCCTTCCTCGGCTTCAACCCGATCGAGACGATCCTCGACCAGCTTCAGGGGGCGGGCATCCCGCTCGGCGACCCGGACCTCGACACGCTGACCGGCAAGACGTTCTTCCCCCAGCTGATGTCCGAGCCGTTCCACCACGGCCTCGTGGTGGTCTTCGCCGCGGCCGCCGTCATGTGCGTCCTCGCCGCGATCGCCTCGCTCGTCGCGGGAGGCAAGTACGTCCACGAGGACGAGCCGGTCATCGCCGAGACCGCCGCGGGCGTCGCGATCCCCGAGGAGGAGTGAGGCCGGGCTCAGTCGACGCCGAGGCCGTGGTCGCGCGCGGTCGCGATCGCCGCTGACCGGCTCTCGACGTGAAGCTTCGCGAGGACGGCGGAGACCCGGTTGCGGACCGTCTTCTCGGCCAGGAAGAGCCGGCGGGCGATCGCCGTGTTGTCCAGGCCGCGGGCCATCAGGTCCAGCACCCGGTGCTCGGCCTCGGTCAGCTGCGGGAACGCCGACCGCGCCTCAGCCCTGACCAGGTCGGGTACGCCGGCGGCGACCCCGGCCGCGACGATGAGCTCGCCGTGGCCGACCGCCTCCAGGGCGCGGGCGATGTCCCCGCGGGACGCCTCCTTGAGGAGGTAGCCGCGCGCGCCCGCGGTCAGCGCGGCCTGGAGGCTGGCCGGGTCCTGGCTCATGGTCAGCACGAGCACCGCCGTACCGGGGTGGTCGCGGACGACCAGCCGGGTCGCTTCGACGCCGCCCAGTGCGGGCATGGCCAGGTCCATGAGGACCACGTCGGGACGGTGCTCGGCCACCGCGGCGACGGCCTCGAGGCCGTCGCCGGCCTCGGCGACCACGGCGACCCCGAGGTCCTCGAGCACGCCGCGTAGGCCGTCGCGGTAGACGGGGTGGTCGTCGGCGATCACCGCGCGGGTCATCGGCTGGCCTCCGGGGCCGGCTGCTCGGCGCCGCGGGGGACCGGGACGCGCGCCCGGACGACCGTGCCGCCGCCCGGGCGCTCGGTGACCTCCAGGCGGCCGCCGACCTCGCTCGCCCGCTCGCGGATGCTCCGCAGTCCGACGCCGGGGGCGGCGTCGGGTGCGATGCCGTGGCCGTCGTCGCTGGCCTCGACGACCAGCCACGCCTCCTCGCGGCGCAGCGACAGGCAGCAGCTGCGGCACCCGGAGTGCCTGACCGCGTTGGTGACGGCCTCCGCCGCGATGCGGTACGCCGCCACCTCGGTCGCCGGCGGCAGCGATCCGGTCCCCGTGGCGCTGAGGGTGACGCGCGAGCCGTAGGGCTCGACGAGCTGCTCGAGGGCCCCGACGAGTCCGAGCTCGTCCAGGGCCGGTGGTCGCAGGTCCTCCATCACCCGGCGCAGGTCGCTGACCGTCTCTCGCAGTTGGCCGGCCAGCCACTCGGCCCGGTGGGCCAGCTCCGGATCGGTGCCCGGAGCCTGCGGGAGCCGCGCGGTGACGCCGTCCAGCTGCATCGCCATCGCCGCCAACCGCGGGCCGATGCTGTCGTGCAGGTCGCGGCGCAGCCGCAGCCGTTCCTCCTCACGGGCGGCGACCAGCTGCTCTCGGCTGCGCTGGAGGTCGTGCAGGAGGGCCGCTGAGCCGAGCAGCACGCCGGCGCGGTGGGCGAGGTCGTCGAGCACGGCACGCTCCGAGGGCGAGAACTCCTCGCCCGCGCGGCGGTGGCCGACGACGAGGCTCCCGACCTGCTCCGACCGGTCCCGCACCCGCCACTGCTCGGTGTCGCCGACCGGGCTGCCGTCCCGCAGGACGGGCAGCCGGTCGTCGCTCGGGAGGACGGCGAGATACGGCAGCCGCAGTGCGGTCCGTACGCCGGCGAGGACCTGGGCCAGGGCGTCGACCGGCCCGGTCGCCAGGTCGAGGCGCCCGTGGACGCGCCGCAGGACGGCGTACGGGTCTCCCCGCTCGCCGAACACGAGCCGGTCGACCAGGCGCTGGAGCTGGTCGCGGGCGGCCGCCGCCGCGACGGCGGTGAGCGCGATCGCGGCGTACGTCAGCCGGCGGCCGGTGGGCAGCGTGCCCGCGCCCGCCACCGTGGCGGCGTACGCGACGAGAAGGAGGCCGGTGAGCGGCGCGTAGACGAGAGTGCGGCTGAGGGCGGTGCCGATGTCGAAGAGCCGGTGCCGGACGATCCCGGCGGCCATGGCCGCCAGCAGCAGGACCAGCCCCGCGCAGAAGGCCGCCGACGAGACACGACCGCTGGTGACGGAGCCGACCGCCACCGCGAGCACGAGGCACACGACGCCGAGGGCGAGCCACTGCATCCGCGCCCGCTCCTCGCCGGAGGAGCGGCGCAGCCGCAGCAGCACGGCGACGAGCCCGAAGCCGCCGGCGCCGATCATCGCGGCCTCCGCGCTGACGAGGGTGGTGACGTTGAGCCAGTCGCCGTCGTCGAGTGCCAGCGGGTTGCGGAGGGCGGGGGCGGCATCGGTCCCGATCGGGGCGAGCATCCGCGCGAGGATCCCGACGGCGATCAGACCCACCACCGTCGCGCGCAGCCGGCGCCACACCCTCGCCTCGCTCGGGAGCCGACCGTCGGGGAAGTGCAACGGCACCAGGCCGACGAGGACGAAGTAGGGCCAGTACCCCCAGATCGCGAGCCAGGCGCAGGCCTTCCAGCCGACCGGGTCGGACCCGGGAAGCAGACTCAGGGCGGCGTACTGGCCGGCGAGGAGGTACGGCCCGATCCACGCCGTGGAGAGCAGCAGCCATCCGGCCCGGTTGCGCGGCTGGTGGGCGACGACGAGGGCGGCGACGAGGGGGTACGCCGTCCCGAGCACCACGTCCGCCGGGTCGAGCAGCACCCGGTGAGCGGTCCCCGCCGCCACGTGCCGGTGCAGCACGATCGCACCGACGGCGCAGCCGACCGAGGCCACCGCGAGCGCGGTCGCGACGGCCGGCGCGCGGCTCCCCGCCGGCGTACGGGCCATGGCCGCATCCTGCACCGCGACTGTCCCGGCCGGGAGGGTCCCTGGGGTCCTTCCTCAGAAGAGAGGACCGGTGTCCCTCGGAGACGGGACGGCGGGACGGCCACGCTCGTCGCGGGCCCGGCAGAGGGCCCCGGACACAAGCCTGGACACCCGTGGAGGAACAGATGACCCAGACCACCATGACCGAGCCGATGCAGGCGGCGACGCAGGCGACCCGCCGCTGGCCTCTGTGGGGGGTCGCGGCCGGCGCGACCGGTGCGATCGCCACCATCTTCACCACCGTCGCCGACGGCCGGAAGGGGATCGACGAGTCGGTCCTCGACGACGTCTCGCGGTCGACGTACCACCTCGGCGGCGGGCTCGGCGTCGTCAGCGTCGTCTGCCTGCTCGTGCTGGCCGCCTGCTGGCGGAGCGGCACGCAGGCGTACACGAGCCCGGGCGTACGTCTCGTCGCCGACTGCCTGGTCGCGTCGGCGGGCGCCCTCTCACTGGGCTACGGATGGAAGCTGTCGATGGCGCTCTACCTGCCGGGCGGGGTCAACGAGGGCCAGTTCGGCAAGGAGGGCCTGTTCGTCTACTACGTGCTCAACGACTTCGGGCCCTACCTCGGCTGGCTCCCGGTCGTCGTCGCCTCCGGCGCCATGGCCTGGGTGGGCTTCCGCGAGGGCCTGGTGTCGCGCTGGCTCGCCGCGGTCAGCGTGCTGCCGCCGCTCGTCGTCCTGGTCATGGCCATCGCGCTCGGGATCGCCGGGTTCCCGGGCATCGTCGGGCCGATCTGGCTGGTGGTGGCGTTCCTCGGGCTGACCCTCGGCAGGCACCGCCTCACGGGGCGCCGTTGAGACCGACGCTCAGCCGCGCGCGGTGAGGACGAGGGGACCGTCCTCGGTGATCGCGACGGTGTGCTCCATGTGGGCGCCCCGGGAGCCGTCGACGCTGCGGAGAGTCCACCCGTCGGGGTCGGTGTAGATCTCGTCGGTCGTGTGGAGGAACCAGGGCTCGATCGCGATGACCAGGCCGGGTTGCAGCTTGAAGCCGCGGCCCGGCCTGCCGTCGTTGGGGACGTGCGGGTCGCCGTGCATCGTCCGGCCGACGCCGTGGCCGCCGAACTGGGTGTTGATCTTCAGCCCGGCGCCGCGGGCGACCGTCGCGATGGCGTGGGAGATGTCGCCGATCCGGTTGCCGGGCACCGCGGCGGCGATGCCTGCCTCGAGCGCGCGGCCGGTGGTCTCGATCAGGTCGAGGTCCTCCTGGCGGGGCGTGCCGACCACGACGGAGAGCGCGCTGTCGGAGACCCAGCCGTCGACGCTGGCGGCGAAGTCGACGCTCAGCAGGTCGCCGTCCCTGAGGTCGTAGTCGAACGGGAGTCCGTGGAGGACCGCGTCGTTGACGCTCGTGCAGAGCACCTTGCCGAACGGCATCGCGCCGAACGAGGGGTGGTAGTCGATGTAGCAGGACTCCGCGCCCCGGTCCTTGATCATCGTGTGCGCCAGCTCGTCGAGCTCGAGCAGGTTGACGCCGACGGCGGCCTTCTCGCCCAGCGCGGTGATGACGTCGGCGACGAAGCGGCCGGCCGGCTTCATCTGCTCGATCTGGGTCGGGGTGCGGAGTTCGATCACGCGGACAGGTTAGCCCGCGGAGCGCAGAGCAGCCGCCTTCGCGGCGAGGTGACGGTGCTCGGCCAGGTTGGCGGCCAGCCCGGCTGCCAGCTCGTACGCCGCCGCGGCGCCGGTCGCGTCGCCCGACAGCTCGAGCAGGTGGGCCTGTACGGCGGGGAGCCGCGGATGGTCGGCGAGCTCACCGGCCACGCCGTCGAGCACCTTCTGGGCGTCGGCCGGCCCGACGGCGTACGCCACGGCGACGGCGCGGTTGAGCGTCACGACCGGGCTGCCGGTGACCTGCTCGAGGAGGCCGTAGAGGGCGGCGATCTGCGCCCAGTCGGTGTCGGCCGCGGACGCGGCGCGGTCGTGGAGCGCGGCGATCGCGGCCTGGAGCTGGTACGGCCCCACGGAGCCGCTGCCGATCGCGGCGTCGAGGAGCCGGGTGCCCTCGAGGATCCGGTCGGGGTCCCACAGAGAGCGGTCCTGCTCGTCCAGCGGCACCAGGGCGCCCCGGCCGTCAACCCGGGCCGGCCGGCGGGCGTCGAGCAGCAGCATGAGCGCCAGCAGTCCGGTCAGCTCGGCGTGGCGGGGGAGCGCGGCGTGGGCGCGCCGCGCCAGCCGGATCGCCTCGAGGCACAGGTCGACCCGCTGGAGGCGGTCGCCCGCGGAGGCGACGTACCCCTCGTTGAAGAGGAGATAGAGCACCGTGAGCGCCGGGCCGACGCGGCCGTCCAGGGACCCGTCGAGGGCCAGCGGCTCACCGCGGATCGTCGCCTTCGCGCGGGAGATCCGCTGGGCCATGGTCCGCTCCGGGACGAGGTAGGCGCGCGCGATCTCCGCCGTCGTCAGGCCGCCGACGGCGCGCAGGGTCAGCGCGACGGCGGAGGTCGGGGTGAGCTTCGGGTGGCAGCAGAGCAGAAGGACCTCGAGCGAGTCGTCGACCGCGGTCGGCTGCGGGTCGGGAGGTTCGCGCAGCAGGTCGGCCCGCTCCCGCCGGGCGCGGGCGGCCTCGCTGCGCCGGGCGTCGATCAGGCGCCGCATCGCGGTGCTGACGAGCCAGCCCCGCGGCGCCTCGGGGACGCCGCGCTCGGGCCAGGCGCGGACCGCCTCGACGAGAGCCTCCTGCACGGCGTCCTCGGCCGCGTCGAAGTCCCCGCACCGCCGGGTCACCACGGCGACGACCTGCGGCACGAGGTGCCGCAGGTCGTCGTAGCCCGTGGAGGTCATGCGATCCCGTAGTCGTGGCGCACCTGGTCCGGGTCGGCGCCGTGGTACATCCGCCGCACCTGGATCGGCTGCTCGATCGGTCCGTTCGGACCGGGCACGGCCGAGAGCTGGGCGGCGATCTCGAGCGCGCGCTCCTCGGACTCGACGTCGACCATCGTGTAGCCGGCCACCCACTCCTTGAACTCCTGGAAGGGACCGTCGATCACGGTCGTGTCGGTGCCGTTCGAGGTGACGACGTGCGCTTGGTCCGGCGGGGTGAGCGCCTCCTCCACCACCAGCTCCCCGGACGCTTCGAGCGCCTTGGACAGCGCCGCGTAGTAGTCGAGGTGGGCAGCGACCACCTCCGGCGCCCAGTTGCTCATTCCGCCCGACGTGTCGTTGCCGAGCTGGTTGTCGACGATCAGCAGGTATCGAGGCATGGCTCTCATCCTCACTCGGTGGGCGCCCCGTCGGCGCCGTTCACGAGTAGAACGGAGCCGCCGGTGCGTTGTCGACATCCTCCGTCGAAAGACGTGCGCCGCCGAGGACGCGAGCGATCATGCGGTCCTCGTCGGCGCGAGCACCCGCACCGGCTCGCCCGCGAGCCACGCGGCGACGTCCTCGACCGCCTGGGTGAAGAAGCGGGTGTAGTTGGCCTCGGAGACGTAGCCGAGGTGCGGCGTGGCCAGGACGTTCGGCAGGCTCCGGAACGGGTCGTCGGGTGGCAGCGGCTCGACGTCGAAGACGTCCAGCCCGGCGCCCGCGATCCGGCGGGTCGCGAGTGCGTCGACCAGGGCAGCGGTGTCGACGAGCCCGGCGCGCGAGGTGTTGACCAGGAACGCGGTGTGCTTCATCAGCGCGAGGTCGTCGTCGGCGACGATCCCGCGGGTGGAGTCGGACAGGACCAGGTGGAGCGAGACGACGTCGCTGGTCGCCATCAGCTCGTCCTTCGGCACGAGGCGTACGCCGGCCGCGGCCGCGCGGTCCTCGGTGAGGTGTGGGCTCCACCCCACGACGTCCATCCCGAACGCCTGACCGACCGCGGCGACGCGGCTCCCGATCCTCCCGAGCCCGACCAGGCCGAGCCGGGCGCCCTCGAGGTCGACGCCGACGGTCTGCTGCCAGCGCTCGCCGCGGCGCAGCCCGGTCGCCTCGGTCAGCAGGTGCCGCGTCAGGCCGTGGATGAGCGCCCAGGTCAGCTCCACCGGCGGCGTCGAGCTGCTCTCGGTGCCGCACACGGTCACGCCGCGCTCCGCGGCCGCGTCGAGGTCGATCGAGGCGTTGCGCATCCCGGTCGTGACCAGCAGCCGCAGGTCCGGCAGCCGCTCCAGCAGCGTGGCCGGGAACGGCGTACGCTCCCGCATCGCGACGACGATCTCCGTACCGGCGAGGAGGTCGACGAGCTCCTCGCCCTGGCGGTGGTCGCCCACCGTGACGGTCTCGACGCCCGGGAGCGAGCCCCAGTCGGCGTACGCCGCCGCCACGTCCTGGTAGTCGTCGAGGATCACACAGCGCAGGGTCACGAACGCCAACCTAGCCGGTGGCCTTCCTCTGCTCAGAGCGGATCCGCCCACGGTGGAACCCCTGGGATCCGACCGACCCGGCGGTCAGGCTCGAGGGCATGACGACCCAGACTCCCGAGCGCCTCACCGGTCCGCTCGACGACCAGCTCACCACCCGCCTGCTCCACCAGCGGATCATCGTCCTCGGCCAGGAGGTCGACGACGCCATCGCCAACCGGCTCTGCGCCGAGCTCCTCCTGCTGTCGGCGGAGGACCCGCGCCGCGACATCAGCCTCTACATCAACTCGCCCGGCGGCTCGGTGACCGCCGGCCTGGCCATCTACGACACGATGCGGCTGATCCCCAACGACGTCTCCACGCTCGCGATGGGGCTGGCGGCGAGCATGGGGCAGTTCCTGCTCACGGCAGGTACGCCGGGGAAGCGGTTCGCGCTGCCCCACGCGGAGGTGCTGCTCCACCAGGGCTCCGCCGGCATCGGCGGCAGCGCGATCGACATCGAGATCCAGGCCGAGCGGCTGCAGCGGTCCAAGGACCTCATGATGCGGCTCACCGCCGAGCACACCGGCCAGCCGGCCGAGAAGGTCGAGCAGGACGCCCTGCGCGACAAGTGGTTCACCGCCGAGGAGGCCCGCGACTACGGGCTGGTGGACGAGGTCCTCACCGACGTCCGCTCCGTCGCCCCGGCCCACCGCGGTGTCTCCTTCGGGATGGGGGAGCAGCAGCCATGAGCCAGTACACGATCCCCTCCGTCGTCGAGAAGACCCTGCACGGCGAGCGTGCCGTCGACATCTACAGCCGGCTCCTCACCGACCGGATCGTCTACATCGGCACGCCGATCGACGACGGCGTCGCCAACGTCGTGATCGCCCAGCTGCTCCATCTCGAGTCAGAGAGCCCGGACGCGGAGATCAACCTGTACCTCAACTCGCCGGGCGGCGACCCGACCGCCATGCTCGGGGTCTACGACACGATGCAGTTCGTCCGGGCGCCGGTCGCGACGACCTGCGTCGGGCAGGCGGCCGGCAGCGCGGCGGTCCTGCTCGCGGGCGGGTCCGTCGGCCGGCGTACGGTCCTGCCGCATGCGCGCGCCGTCCTGCAGCAGCCCGGCCAGGGCGTGCAGCGCGGCGACCTCCCCGACCTCCAGGTCGCCGCGAAGGAGATCACCCGGCTGCGCGCCGAGCTCGAGGCGATCCTCGCCCATCACACCGGGCGTACGACGGAGCAGGTCCGCGCCGACACCGACCGCGACCTGGTCCTCGGGGCGGAGGACGCGGTGGCGTACGGCCTCGTGGACGCCGTGCTGGAGAGCCGCAAGCTCCTCGGTGCTGTGTAGAGGTCAGGCCGCGAGCGCGACCGGACCGCGGGGGCGGGCGACGGTGAGCCGTCGCGTGACCCGGCCCGTCAGATCGACGAGGCGCAGGCCGAGCGCCCCGGCGACGGCCTCGAGCACCTCGGAGCTCGGCTCCTTGCGCCCGCGCTCGACCTCGGAGAGGTACTGCATCGAGACGCCGGCGTCGGTGGCGACGTCGGCCAGCGTCCGCCCCTGCTCGCGCCGCTCGTCGCGGAGCACGTCGCCGACCGCTTCGCGCCAGAGCGGCTGGACCTCGTCCGCGCCGTCGGGCGGCGGCGCGGGCCGCTGCGGGAGCCGGATGATGTCGCCCATGGCCGCACCCTAGGCCCGCGGCGCGCCCACCGCGAGGGCTGTTCGCCGCCGGCGAACGGCGTCCGCGGGTCAGACCCGCCGGCAGAGGAACCCGTGGCTGCGGCCCTCGACGACCGGGGCGTCCTCGACGAGCTCGAAGCCGGAGATCGACACCATCGTGCGGACCAGGTGCGGCGTGAGGAGCCACCACCACGGACCGAAGCGCGGTGCGCCGTCGACGGGGTCGGTCCACTCGGGGATCGGCGCCCCCGTGATGCCATGGACCCTGATCTGGGCCCTTTCGAAGTACTCGTGGAGGACACGGTGCTGGTGCTCGTCCAGCGCCGGCAGGAAGAACGTCCCGGCACCGCGGAAGTCGAGCGTCCCGGCCGAGTTGGAGATGATCTCGGGTACGACCATGCTGACCAGGATCAGGTGCTCCTTGGTGATGGCGCGGAGGTTGCGCAGGCAGCCCATCGGGTCCGGCATGTGGTAGATCACCCCGGAGCAGTGGACGAGGTCCCTCGCGGCGACCCGTTCCGGCAGGTCCGGCGCCATCACGTCGGCCGAGATCCGCTCGTAGTCGGTCAGGCCCATCCCGGCCATGCGCTCGTCGAACGCCGCCCAGAGCCTGTGATCGGGCGGCGCGATGTCCGCCATCGCAGCGGAGGCGGCTCCCGCCTTGAGCGCGTCGGAGACCCGCTCGTTCGTGGTCCCCCAGAGGCCGCCCACGTCGACGAACGAGCGCCCTCCCGCGAGCTCGGCGATCCAGCGCTGAGTGATCTTCACGTGCCCTCCCTGTGCGACCACTGTGACACCCCAAGGTCGCACAGCCGCGACCCGGAGTACCTGAGAGCCAGGGCGACAACTTCCTGAGGAACGCGTCAGACCGTCGCGGCGGCGGCACGCTCCCGGAAGTAGTCGGCGGCCAGGACGGGCGCGTAGACGGCGCCGCCGCCGATGGGCGGGTCGAGCGGTCTGACGACCTGGTCCATGTCCGCCTCCATGAACATGATCAGGCTGATCAGCTCCTCGGACGGCGCCTCGGCGGGAGGCGGGAGCACCCGGTGCCTGGTCGAGCGCCACCGGTCCCCGGTCCAGCGGGCGAGCATGTCGGCGATGTTGATGGTGAGCGCGCCCTCGACGTACGGCGCGTCGGCCCACTCGCCGTCGCGCGTCTGCACCTGCAGGCCGCCGTACCCGGGCTGGCGGTCGAGGATCGTGAGCATGCCCCAGTCGGTGTGGGGCGCGACGCGGTACTGCCCCTCCTGGGCGGCGCCGGTCTCGGTCAGGGCGGGGTAGCGGTTGATGTTGTAGGTGTGCGGCGATCGCTGCGCACGCTCACGGAAGTAGCCCTCGGGCAGGCCGAGCGCCGTGGCGAGGACCGTCAGCAGGTCGTCGTACAGCGCGCGGGCCTGGTCCATGAAGACCGTCGACAGCCGCTCGAGCTCGGGCACCTCGGCCGGCCAGACGTTGGGCAGGAACCACTCCTCGTCGATCTCCGGGTCGCCGGTGGAGAAGTCGCGGCCGAGAGTCAGGCTCTCCTTCAGGTCGGCCTTGGAGGCGTCGGCAGCCTCGCCGTAGAACGCGTTGGCCTCGGCACCCTTCGCCAGCCAGCCGCGGCCGCCGACGCGGGTGCGGTACGGCTCCTTCTGCTCGGCCGGCAGCCCGAAGAACCGCTTGGCGGCGGCCCGGATGTCGGCGAGCAGCCCGGGGTCGATGCCGTGGCCGCTCACCAGGAAGAAGCCGGAGTCCTGCATCGCCGCGTCGAGGCGTACGGCGAGCGCCTGCCGCTGCTCCGCGTCTCCGCTGCGCCACGCGGCGATGTCGATCAGGGGGATGTCGGGCGTGGACATGTGCCCACGGTAGGACGGGTGTGTTGCCTCCGGGTTTCAGCGCGCCCGGGCGGTCGCGACGGCAGCGGCGGGGGAGCCGTGGTGGACCGGCCCGTGGCCCGGCACGAGGACGTCGGCCTCGACGCCGGCGATGGTGTCCAGCGCCCGCTCGGCCTGCTCGAGGTCGTGGTGGAAGAACGACGCGATCCGCTGCGGGCCCCTCACCCCGCTCAACGGGTGACCGGTGACCAGCGCGTCGCCGGTGAGCAGGACCCGTTCGACCAGGTAGGCGGTGTGCCCGCTGGTGTGGCCGGGCGTCGGCACCGGCACCGGGGAGCCGGGTACGTCGAGCGGCCCGTCGGCCGCACGCGGGAACTCGGTCGTACGCGGAACCTGCCGGTCGCGCAGGGCGCCGTTGCTGAGCAGCTCCCTGATCCACGGCCAGGCGCGCGGGCGCCACGCGATCCGCGCGATGTCGGCCGGCCCGGCCTGCTCCAGGAACTCCCGCCGCGCGTGGGCCGCCTCCGTCGCGGAGGCGTGCACCGGGACGTCGTACGTCGTGAGCAGGCCGGGCAGACCGCCGAGGTGGTCGATGTGCGCATGCGTGAGAAGCACCGCGCGGAGGGTGCCACCGACCTCGGCGAGCGACTCGAGCACCTCCGGCAGGTCGCCGGGGTAGCCGCCGTCGACGAGGGTGAGGTCGTCGCCGTCCCTGAGGACCGTCCAGTTCACGGCGGTTCCGGCGACGGCGTACACCTGCGGGGTGACCTCGGTGATGCGCATCGCTCAGCCGCCCGTCACCAGCCGCGCTCGCGCCACTCGGCGAGGTGCGGGCGCTCGGCGCCCAGCGTCGAGTCGTCGCCGTGGCCCGGGTAGAACCAGGTCGCGTCGGGCAGCCGCTGGAAGATGCGCGCCTCGACGTCGTTGATCAGCTGCTCGAACCGCGCCGCGTCGCCCTGGGTGTTGCCGACGCCGCCGGGGAAGAGCGAGTCGCCCGTCCACAGGTGCGGGTCACCGTCGGGGTCGTCGTACAGCAGCGCGATCGAGCCGGGCGTGTGACCGCGCAGCGCGATCACCTCGAGGGTCGACTCGCCGACCGTCACGGTGTCGCCCTGGACGACAGTGCGGGTGATGGGCACGCCGGTCGCCTCGGTGATGGCGGCGGCGTCGGGCTCGCCCGCCACCGTGGCGGCGCCGGTCGCGTCGACGACCTCCTTCAGCGCGCGGTGGTGGTCCCAGTGCTGGTGGGTGGTGACGACGGTGGCCAGTGAGCCGCCGGTGAGCGGAAGGAGTACGTCGGCCTCGGCCGCGGCGTCCACGAGCAGCTGCTCCCCGGTGTGGTTGCAGCGCAGGAGGTAGCAGCCGTTGGACATCTTCTCGTCGACCGCGACCTTCGTGATCGTCAGGTGCGTCAGCTCGCGTACGTCGGCCGGCCCGCCCGGCTTCACGGTGCCTGTGTAGGTCATCGTCGTCTCCTCACCAGTTGCCGATGGTCGGCAGGGGCCCGCCCTCGGCCGTCAGGCGGTCCACGCCGCCGCGGCCGGTGAGCCACCAGCCCAGGTCTGCGACGCTACCGGAGACCACGGGCCCGCCGTCGCCGGCCATCCACTCCTCGCCGGTGTCGGTCGCGACCAGCCGCACCGGCGCGTGCTGCCGGACCCGGCGTGCTACCAGGTGCGCGCTGAACTCCGGGGACCAGTCGGCGCAGGAGTAGCCGGCCGCGAGGTCGGCGTGGTGGATCTCGGTCTCCGTCAGGCGCATCGAGATCGTGTCGCCCGCGGTGAAGGTCTTGTCACCGGCCGGCGTACGCCGGATCGTCGTGCCCCACGCGTCCGGCGGCACCAGCGCGAGGGCGCCGGCGAAGCCGCGGACCGCAGTGTGCAACCGCGTGCGGAGCTCCGCGGGCGGATGGGTGGCGAGGTCGTCGATGTCGCCGTCGCGTGCGTCCTGCGAGGCGTACATCGGCACGTCCATGCCCGCCGCCACCCCGGCCAGGGCAGCGGCCAGGGCCTCACCGTTGAGGACCAGGTGGGCGACCACGTGCCCGCGGCTCCAGTCGGGCAGCCCGGAGGGCTCGGCCAGCGCTGCTTCGGGCAGCCCGTCGACCGTGGCCAGCAGCTGTTCCGTCGCGGCGTCGAGCAGGGTCCGGGGGTCCCGCGGGTCGCTCATGGATCCACTCAAGCAGACCGGAGGAGGGCTCGCCTGCACAAACTGTCGGCGGTCCGTGAGATCGTGCACAGCATGCGTGACGCGCTTTCCCCGTCGCGTAGGATGACGAACACATGTTCGACGGTCTCGACACGGCTCGAGCGGGAAGGTCTGACCCAGTGGCGGAGCAGCAGCTGATCATCCGGGGCGCCCGGGAGCACAACCTCAAGGACATCTCTCTCGATCTGCCCCGGGACGCCCTGATCGTCTTCACCGGCCTGTCCGGGAGCGGCAAGTCGAGCCTCGCGTTCGACACCATCTTCGCCGAGGGCCAGCGCCGCTACGTCGAGTCGCTGTCGGCGTACGCCCGGCAGTTCCTGGGCCAGATGGACAAGCCCGACGTCGACTTCATCGAGGGGCTCTCCCCGGCGGTCTCGATCGACCAGAAGTCCACCTCCCGCAACCCGCGCTCGACGGTCGGCACCATCACCGAGGTCTACGACTACCTCCGTCTCCTCTACGCGCGCGCGGGCCGCCCGCACTGCCCGGTCTGCGGTGCACCGATCGAGCGGCAGACGCCGCAGCAGATCGTCGACCACGTCCTCGGCCTCGAGGAGGGCCGCCGGTTCCAGGTCCTCGCGCCCGTCATCCGGGGCCGCAAGGGGGAGTACGTCGAGCTCTTCGGCCAGCTGCAGAGCCAGGGCTACTCCCGTGCGCGGGTCGACGGCGAGACCCACACGCTGGACTCGCCGCCCAAGCTCGACAAGCAGAGGAAGCACACGATCGAGGTCGTCGTCGACCGTCTCCAGGTCAAGGAGTCCTCCAAGCGGCGGCTCACCGACTCGGTCGAGACCGCGCTCGAGCTCGCCGGCGGCCTGGTGGTCTTCGACTTCGTGGACACCGGCGAGCAGATGAAGTTCAGCGAGCGGATGGCGTGCCCCAACGACCACATCCTCGACACCGACGAGCTCGAGCCGCGGTCGTTCTCGTTCAACAGCCCGTTCGGCGCCTGTCCCGCGTGCACCGGTCTCGGCACCCGGATGGAGGTCGACCCCGAGCTGGTGGTCCCCAACCCGCGGGCGACCCTCGCCGAGGGCGCGATCCAGCCGTGGAGCCAGGCCCACGTCGCCGACTACTTCCTCCGGCTCCTCGGTGCGCTCGGCGACGAGCTCGGCTTCGACGTCGACACCCCGTGGGAGGAGATCCCGGAGAAGGCGCGGAAGTCGATCCTCGACGGCCACGGCCGGAAGGTCCACGTCGTCACCACCAACCGCTACGGCCGGGTGCGGTCCTACGACGCCGAGTTCGAGGGCGTCCGTCGCTACGTCGAGCGGCGCCACCACGAGGCGGAGAGTGACACCAGCCGCGAGCGGTTCGAGGGCTTCATGCGCGAGGTCCCGTGCCCGACCTGCGGCGGCAGTCGGCTCAAGCCGGTCTCGATGGCGGTGACGCTGGGGGAGAGGGGCCGCGACGGCAAGAACATCGCCGAGCTGTGCGCGCTGCCGATCAACGAGGCGGCCGCGTGGCTCGACTCCGTCGAGCTGAGCTCGCGCGAGCGGCAGATCGGTGAGCGGGTCCTGAAGGAGATCCAGCAGCGGCTGCGCTTCCTGCTCGACGTCGGCCTCGACTATCTCTCGCTCGACCGACCCTCGGGGTCGTTGTCCGGCGGCGAGGCCCAGCGCATCCGCCTCGCCACCCAGATCGGCGCGGGCCTCGTGGGCGTCCTCTACGTGCTCGACGAGCCGTCGATCGGGCTCCACCAGCGCGACAACCACCGGCTGATCGAGACCCTGATCCGGCTCAAGGACCTCGGCAACACGCTCATCGTGGTCGAGCACGACGAGGACACCATCAAGGTGGCCGACTGGGTGGTCGACATCGGTCCCGGCGCCGGCGAGCACGGCGGCCAGGTGGTCCACAGCGGCACCGTCGCGGAACTGTTCGCCAACGACCACTCGATGACGGGTCAGTATCTCGCCGGCAGGCGCGAGATCCCCGTCCCCGCCGTACGCCGGCCGCGGACGGCCGGCCGCGAGCTCACCGTCCACGGTGCCCGCGAGCACAACCTCCAGGACATCGACGTCACCTTCCCGCTCGGGCTGTTCGTCGCGGTGACGGGCGTCTCCGGCTCCGGGAAGTCGACGCTGGTCAACGACATCCTCTACACCTCGCTGGCCAAGGAGCTCTACGGCGCCCGTGCGGTCCCCGGCCGCCACACCTCGATCAGCGGGCTGGCCAACGTCGACAAGGTGATCCACGTCGACCAGTCGCCGATCGGCCGCACGCCGCGGTCCAACCCGGCGACCTACACCGGCGTCTTCGACCACATCCGCAAGCTGTTCGCCTCGACGCCCGAGGCGAAGATGCGCGGCTACCAGCAGGGCAGGTTCTCCTTCAACGTCAAGGGCGGCCGCTGCGAGGCGTGCTCGGGCGACGGCACGATCAAGATCGAGATGAACTTCCTGCCCGACGTCTACGTCCCCTGCGAGGTCTGCCACGGCGCCCGCTACAACCGCGAGACGCTCGAGGTCCACTACAAGGGCAAGACCATCGCCGAGGTCCTCGACATGCCGATCGAGGAGGCGCAGGACTTCTTCGCGGCGGTCCCGGCCATCGCCCGTCACATGAAGACCCTCGTCGAGGTCGGCCTCGGCTACGTCCGGCTCGGCCAGCCGGCGACCACCCTGTCGGGCGGCGAGGCCCAGCGCGTCAAGCTCTCCTCCGAGCTCCAGAAGCGCTCGACCGGTCGCACCGTCTATGTCCTCGACGAGCCCACGACCGGGCTCCACTTCGAGGACATCCGCAAGCTGCTCGGCGTGCTCTCCAGCCTGGTCGACAAGGGCAACACGGTCCTGGTCATCGAGCACAACCTCGACGTCATCAAGACCGCCGACTGGCTGATCGACATGGGTCCCGAAGGCGGCAACCGCGGCGGCACCGTCGTCGCGGAGGGCACTCCCGAGACCGTGGCGGCGACCCCGGGGAGCTACACCGGACAGTTCCTCCGGCCGCTCCTCGACGGGCGCGAGGCGGAGCAGCTGGTCGACGGCACGCTGGTCGACGTGGCGGAGTCATCGGCCACGTCGAGGTCCGGGGCCACCAAGACCACCAAGACCACCAAGACCGCGAAGAGCGCCAAGTCGGCGCGCAGCAAGACCACGCCCAAGAAGGCCGCCGCCGGCTGAGCTGTTCCCTGACCCGGGCACCGGTCACGGACTGGTCACGATTCGCCCCGTCGGTGTCCCGGGCCGTCCCCACGCTTTACCTTCCCCTCAGGCAGAGTGAAAGGAGGCGACGGTGGACGAGGACGCATGCGCGAGCCGTCGCAGGGCGCTGTGTGGTCTGGCCGGCGCCGGTCTCGGCCTGCCACTGCTGTCCGGCTGCCTGGACAAGAAGTGGGGTTCGGAGACGAAGACCGGGCTGAAGTCGAGCGGCTCGGGCCCGCTCGAGCTCACCGCCGCAGACGTCCCGGTCGGCGGCGGCGTGGTCGTGAAGGACCGCAACATCGTGGTCACCCAGCCGAAGGAGGGCGTGGTCAGGATGTTCGTGGCCACCTGCACCCATGGCGCCGCCTGCCAGGTGACGAAGGTCCGGGACCGCGAGATCATCTGCATCTGCCACGGCAGCAGGTTCGCGATCGCCGACGGGTCCGTGCTCCACGGTCCGGCACCCGATCCGCTCACGACGCAGCCGTTCCGGGTCGGGGAGCACGGCCGTCTCGTCCCGGAGGGGACGGCCGGCGCCTCGGTGCCGCCGATCTGACCCAGACGCGGGTGAACCATCCGCAGGCTCCCGTCGTGTCGTAGACAGACCAGTCACCGAGCACGTCCCGGGAGGATCGGCCATGGACCACCAGCGACCCCGCACCAGTCGCCGACACCTGCTCACTGGATCCGCCGCGGCCGGCGTCGGCCTGCCGCTGCTCGCGGCCTGCGGCTCCGACTCCGGCGAGGGGGCCGATCCGGCCGCCTCGGATTCGGCGTCGAGCCCTCCGTCGAGCACCCCGAGCGCGGCGGCGACCAGCTCGGCGCCGAGCAGCCGCGCTGCGGGGTCGTCGTCGGCGGCGCCGTCGAGCCCGGCGGCCGCGGGCCTGGTGGCGACCAGCGAGGTGCCGGTGGGCGGCGGAGTCGTGATCGCCAAGGAGAAGGTCGTCGTCGTACAGCCGACCAAGGGGCAGTTCAAGGGCTGGTCGTCGACGTGCACCCACATGGGCTGCACGGTCGGCACCGTGTCGGACGGGCTCATCCACTGCCCTTGCCACGGCAGCGAGTACTCCATCGAGGACGGCTCGGTCCAGGGCGGCCCGGCCCCGAGGGGCCTGCCTGCTGTCGCGGTGAAGGTCGTCGGCGGAGAGGTCGACCTCGCCTGACGGGCGAAGCGGGACCGCCGGCGTCACAGCACGGCGACTCCCGGCGCGCCCGAGCGGGCACGTACTGTCGTGGTGGACGACCCGAGCGAGAAGGAGCCGCGGATGGGCCAGGGACCGGCCGAGAGCGACCGAGGGCTGACCCGCCGCCGCGTGCTCGGCGGTGCCGTCACGGCGGGAGTCGGGCTGCCCGTCCTCGCCGCGTGCGGCGGGGGCGGCAGCGACACCGCGTCGGGGCCGACCGGCTCCGGTCCGCTGCTGAAGGTGAGCGAGATCCCCGAGGGCGGCGGCGTCGTGGTCGCCGACCGCAACCTGGTGGCGACGCAGCCGTCCAAGGGCACCTACAAGCTCTTCGTGGGCACGTGCACGCACCAGGGCTGCCAGGTCCAGGAGGTGCAGGACGGCACCATCGACTGCCCCTGCCACGGCAGCCGGTTCTCGATCGAGGACGGCTCGGTGGTCCAGGGGCCCGCGACGAAGGCCCTTCCCGAGGTGGACTTCTCGGTGAAGGGCGGGGAGATCGTCCCCGAGACCTGAGCGTCCAGGCGCCCGGTCAGGCTCCGGCGCCGGCGAGCGCCTGACGGCGCCAGCGCTCGTCGCGCGGCGAACGGCGCCGGTCGAGGCGCTCGTCGAGCAGCACCCGGGCCTCGTCCCACCGGTCGGCGCGCAGGAGCGCCGCGATCCGGGTCTCCTCGATGATCTCCCGCTGCGCGTCGGAGCCGCCGAGACGGCGGATCTGCGGAGCAAGCGTGCCCAGGTCGTCGGCGGCCTTCGACGGCTCCCCGGACCCCATCAGGTCGAGCGCACCGGCGAGCGGCGCGACCACCTCGCGCATCGTGGGGTGCCGGTGGCTCCCCGCCCAGGCCCTCATGGTGCGGAGCGCGGCGACGTCGCCGACGGCGAGGTGGGTGATGGCGGTGTGCATCGCCAGGAACGGGGTCGCCGGCCGCTCCATGGTCGCGCGTCCGGTGACGCGGATGACCTCGTGGATGTCCGGGACGTCGGTGGCGCCGGGCGTCAGGGCCCACCGGAAGAGGAGTGAGCCGCTGTCGACGAGCGCCCGGCAGCCGAGCGCGTTGCCGGGCTGCAGCTGCGACTCGTAGCGGCGGCGTACGGCGTCGAGGTCGCCCAGCGACAGCTCGTGGAGCGCGGCGTGCCACGAGAAGTGGGACAGGCTGTCGATGTCGGCGCCGTCGCCGAGCACCCAGTCCGACATCCACGCCAGGCCGGCCTCGTGGTCCCCGGTCTCGTAGTGCGCGTGCGCCCGGGCGTGCGCCGAGTGGCCGGCACCGGGCTCGACGGAGAGGCTGCGACAGGAGAGCTCCATGGCCTCGTCGAAGCGGCGCTGCTCCTGCCGGATGAAGGCGAGCAGGCCGGAGAACCACCAGTCGTCGCCGTACGACGGCGCGGCGCGCTCCACGATCGCCCACGCCTCCTCGGGCACCTCGGTGGCGCCGGCGAACGCGATCGTCGGGACGGCGGTCGAGAGCAGCAGGGCGTCGCGGGGATACGTCGCGAGGTGGTCGATCAGCGGGCGCGAGTCGCCGCGGATGTGGGCCGCGACGGCGTGGACGTGGCTGCGCTCGCGCTCCGAGGACCGGGCCGCGTGGAGCTCGGCGCTGGCCAGCCGGGCGGCGACGTCGACGGGCGCGCACATCTCGTGGCCCAGCAGCGCGAGGGCGGCGTGGCCGAGCCCGAAGGTCGGGTCGTGGACGATCGACTCCGCGATGTGCTCGAGGGCGCCGGTACGCAGGCGCAGCACGTCGAGCAGACCTCGGTTGTAGGCGCTGGCTGCCTCAGCGGTCGTGCCGAGGTCGTAGCCGTAGGCATCGCGGCTCATGGAACTAGACTAAACTACTCAACATTCATCGGGCGGTTGGGTGCGGCCCGATTATGTCGGACCCCGCCCGTAGGGTGGAAGGGTGCCAGACCCCCGCAGCTATCGTCCGAAGACGGGAGACATCCCGACCCAGCCGGGGGTCTACCGCTTCCGCGACCCGAAGGGCCGGGTCATCTACGTCGGCAAGGCTGTCAACCTGCGCGCCCGACTGTCCAACTACTTCCAGCCGCTCCACAGCCTCCACCCGCGCACCGCGACGATGGTGACGTCGGCGGCGAGCGTCGAGTGGACGGTCGTCAACACCGAGGTCGAGGCGCTCCAGCTGGAGTACAGCTGGATCAAGGAGTTCGACCCGCGGTTCAACGTGAAGTACCGCGACGACAAGTCCTACCCCTGGCTCGCGGTCACGGTCGGCGAGGAGTTCCCGCGGGTGATGGTCGGCCGCGGCGCCAAGCGGAAGGGGACCCGCTACTTCGGCCCCTACAGCCACGCCTGGGCGATCCGCGAGACCGTCGACATCCTGCTGCGGGTCTTCCCGATGCGCTCGTGCAGCGCGGGCGTCTTCAAGCGCAGCCAGCAGATCGGCCGGCCCTGCCTGCTGGGCTACATCGACAAGTGCTCGGCGCCGTGCGTCGGCAAGATCAGCCCCGAGGACCACCGTCGGATCGTCGACGACTTCTGCGACTTCATGGCCGGCCACACCGCGCCGTTCATGCGCGCCATCGAGAAGGAGATGTACGCCGCCAGCGAGGCCCTCGACTTCGAGAAGGCCGCCCGGCTGCGTGACGACCTCGGCGCGATGCAGCGCGCGCTGGAGAAGCAGGCGGTCGTGCTGGGCGACGGCGCGGACGCCGACGTGATCGCGCTCGCCGAGGACCCGCTCGAGGTCGGAGTGCAGATCTTCTACGTGCGCGGCGGCCGCATCCGCGGTCAGCGCGGCTGGGTCGCCGACCGGATGGACGAGGGCGACACTCCGGAGCTGGTGGAGCAGTTCCTCCTGCAGCTCTACGCCGGCGAGGACGCCGAGGGGATCCCGCGCGAGATCCTGGTTCCCGCGCTGCCGCCGGACGTCGACACCCTGGAGGAGCTGCTGTCCGACGTACGCCGGGCGAAGGTGCGCATCAGGGTGCCGCAGCGCGGCGACAAGAAGACCCTCCAGGAGACGGTCGCCAACAACGCGAAGCAGGCCCTCGCGCTCCACAAGACCAAGCGGGCGAGCGACCTCACGACCCGCAACCGCGCGCTCGAGGAGATCCAGGAGGCACTCGAGCTCGACGACGTTCCGCTGCGGATCGAGTGCTACGACATCTCCCATCTGCAGGGCAGCGAGATCGTCGCGAGCATGGTCGTCTTCGAGGACGGCCTGGCCCGCAAGAGCGAGTACCGCCGGTTCGTCATCCGGGGCCAGGAGGGCTCCGACGACGTCCGCGCGATGCACGAGGTCATCACGCGCCGCTTCCGGCGGCTGCTCGACGAGCAGGCGACGAGCGTCCCGGCCGGCAGCGACGGCGCCCCGATCGGCGCCGACGACGCGGCCGGCCCGATGCTCGTCGACCCCGAGACCGGTCGCCCGCGCAAGTTCGCCTACGCGCCCGGGCTCGTGGTCGTCGACGGCGGCGCCCCCCAGGTCGCGGCGGCGGAGCGGGCCCTCGCGGAGCTCGGCATCGACGACGTCCCGGTCGCCGGCCTGGCCAAGCGGCTCGAGGAGGTCTGGGTGCCCGGCCAGGCGGACCCGGTGATCCTCCCGAGGACCTCCGAGGGGCTCTACCTCCTGCAGCGGATCCGCGACGAGGCACACCGGTTCGCGATCACCCACCATCGCTCGCGGCGCAGCAAGTCGATGGTCGAGAGCCTGCTTGACGACGTCCCGGGGCTGGGTGAGGTGCGCCGCAAGACCCTGCTCAAGCACTTCGGCTCGCTCAAGAAGCTGCGCGCCGCGACCGAGGCCGAGATCGGCGAGGTCCCCGGCATCGGCCCGTCGACCGCCGCCGCGATCAAGAAGGCTGTCGCCGAGACCGCCGCCGGTGGCAGGGTTTCGGTCAACACCGCGACCGGCGAGATCGAGGAGTCCTAGCGTGAGCATGGAGCAGACCCCCTCCGCCCCGGCGACCGGCGAGCTCGTCGTCGTCACCGGGATGACCGGCGCCGGCCGCAGCACCGCGGCCAAGGAGCTGGAGGACCTCGGCTTCTTCGTGGTCGACAACCTCCCGCCGAGCCTGCTGCCCGACGTCGTACGCCTCGTCGACGAGTCGCGCGGCCCGCAGCAGCCGGTGGCCGTGGTCGTCGACGTACGCTCCGGGTCCTTCTTCGACCAGCTGCAGGAGATCATCGAGAAGCAGGAGACCGACCGGACGGCGACGCTGGTGTTCCTCGACGCCTCCGACGAGGTGCTCGTTCGCCGCCAGGAGGTCGCCCGCCGGCCTCACCCCCTGCAGGGCAGCGACCGGCTGTTGGTCGGTCTCGAGCGCGAACGGAAGGTGATGGCCGACCTCCGCGCGAGCGCCGACCTCGTCATCGACACCACCGCGCTCAACGTCCACCAGCTCACCGACCGGATCGCGGAGGCGTTCGGCACGCCCGGCACCACCCGGCTGAAGGTCTCGGTGGTGAGCTTCGGGTTCAAGTACGGCATCCCGGTCGACGCCGACTTCGTCGCCGACATGCGCTTCCTGCCCAACCCGCACTGGATCCCCGAGCTGCGGGCCGGCAACGGGCGCGACAACCCCGAGGTCGCCGGCTACGTCTACACCAGGCCGGGGGCGCAGGAGTTCCTCGACGGCTACGTGCCGGTGCTGGAGGGCGTCGCGCAGGGCTACCTGCGGGAGGGGAAGCGGTTCATGAGGGTGGCGGTCGGCTGCACCGGCGGCAAGCACCGCAGCGTGGCGATGGCCGAGGAGATCGCGCGGCGCCTGCGCGAGGACGGCATCGAGGCGCGCCCGGTGCACCGCGACCTCGGGCGGGAGTGAGCGGCGGTGAACACCGACGACCGGGCCCAGCGGGTGGTCGCCTTCGGCGGCGGCCACGGCCTGCACGCCTCGCTCAGCGCGCTCCGGCTGCTCGTCGACGATCTGACCGTCGACGAGCTCTCCGCGATCGTCACGGTCGCCGACAACGGCGGCTCCTCGGGGCGCCTGCGCCGCGAGTTCGGCGTGCTCCCGCCCGGCGACCTCCGGATGGCGCTGGCCGCGCTCTGCGGCGACGACCGCTGGGGCGACACCTGGGCCAAGGTGATGCAGCACCGCTTCGCCGGCGACGGCGAGATGCGCGGACACAACCTCGGCAACTTCCTCATCGTCGGGCTGTGGGAGCTGCTCGGCGACCATGTCGAGGCGCTCGACTGGGTCGGCCGGCTCCTCGGCGCGAAGGGCCGGGTCCTCCCGATGGCGCTGGTGCCCATGGACATCGAGGCGGAGGTCCGCGGCCTCGACCCGTCCGACCCCGAGCTGCTGACGACGGTTCGCGGCCAGGTCGAGGTGGCGACCACCGACGGCATCATCGACTCGATCGCCCTGCTCCCCGACAATCCGCCGGCGGCACCCGAGGCGCTGGCGGCGATCGCCGCCGCGGAGTGGGTCTTCCTCGGCCCCGGCTCGTGGTTCACCTCGGTGATCCCGCACCTGATGGTCTCAGCGCTCCACGAGGCGCTCGTGTCGACCGACGCGAACGTGGTCGTGGTCCTCAACCTCGCCGAGCAGGCGGGGGAGACGCCCGGGTTCGGCCCCTCCGACCACCTGGCCGTGCTCGCGGCGCACGCGCCGGACCTGCGGATCCACACCGTGCTCGCCGACAGCTCGATGGAGGGCCTCGACGAGCTCGCCGACACCGCCAAGGCCTATGGCGCCAGGCTGGTCGTCGACGACGTAGCGATCGGCGACGGGACGCCGCGGCACGACCCGGCGCGGCTCGCGGCGGCGTACGCCCGCATCATGAGTCACGGCTGACGTCGTCATCTCCATCACAGCCCCGCGCAGCGTCCCCACCAGGGCGGCCGGGGGTCGTTGACGAACGTGAAAGACTCCGAGACATGGCGATGACGGGACAGGTGAAGGCCGAGCTCGCCTCCACCCAGATCACGAAGACCTGCTGTCGGAAGGCCGAGGTCGCCTCGACCCTCAGATTCGCCGGGGGGATCCACATCGTCGGCGGCAGGATCGTCGTCGAGGCCGAGCTCGACACCGGAGCCGCCGCCAGAAGGCTGCGGAAGGACATCTCCGAGATCTACGGCCACAGCGCCGAGGTCGCGATCGTCCAGGCCAACGGCATCCGGAAGGGCAGCCGCTACATCGTCCGGGTGGTGAAGGACGGCGAGGCGCTGGCCCGCCAGACCGGGCTTCTCGACCAGCGTGGCCGCCCCGTCCGCGGACTGCCGCCTGCGGTCGTGTCCGGCGGGGCGTGCGACGCGGTCGCGGCCTGGCGCGGCGCGTTCCTCGCCCACGGCTCTCTGACCGAGCCCGGCCGGTCCTCCTCGCTCGAGGTCACCTGTCCCGGCTCCGAGGCTGCGCTCGCGCTCGTCGGGGTCGCCCGCCGCCTCGGCATCCAGGCGAAGGCCCGGGAGGTCCGCGGCGTCGACCGGGTCGTGATCAGGGACGGCGACGCGATCGGCCAGCTGCTCACCCGGCTGGGCGCCCACGAGACGCTGATGGCCTGGGAGGAGCGTCGGATGCGCCGCGAGGTCCGCGCCACCGCCAACCGGCTCGCCAACTTCGACGACGCCAACCTGCGCCGCTCCGCCCGCGCCGCCGTGGCCGCAGGTGCCCGCGTCGAGCGCGCCCTGGAGATCCTCGGCGACGAGGTCCCCGACCACCTGCGCCAGGCCGGCAACCTCCGGCTGGAGCACAAGCAGGCCTCGCTCGAGGAGCTGGGCCAGCTGCACGACCCGGTGCTCACCAAGGACGCCATCGCCGGCCGGATCCGGCGCCTCCTGGCGATGGCGGACAAGCGGGCCGAGGAGCTCGGCGTACCCGACACCGAGGCCTCGCTCACCCCCGAGATGCTGGCGGACGACGCCTGAGGTGTGACTCCGCTCGCATTGCGGTGGTTGGATCGTGACAAACGGACACGTGACCCGCCCGGTCCTCTACGTACCCACCCGTAGTCGATAGGGTCGCAGCGTCCCTGACGGAATCGAGCGCAGGAGCCAACAGTGACAGTTCGTGTAGGCATCAACGGCTTCGGCCGGATCGGCCGCAACTTCTTCCGGGCCGTGCAGGCCTCGGACCTGGACATCGAGATCGTGGGCGTCAACGACCTGTCGGACAACGCGACGCTGGCGCACCTGCTGAAGTTCGACACGATTCTCGGGACGCTTTCCGACGAGGTCTCCGCGACCGCGGACTCGATCGTCGTCGGGGGCAGGGAGATCAAGGCGTTCGAGGAGCGCGACCCGGCCAACCTCAAGTGGGCCGACCTCGGCGTCGACGTCGTCATCGAGTCGACCGGCTTCTTCACCGACGCCACCAAGGCCCGCGCCCACGTCGACTCCGGCGGCGCCAAGAAGGTGATCATCTCCGCGCCGGCGAAGAACGAGGACGCCACCCTGGTCATGGGCGTCAACGAGGAGACCTACGACCCCGAGGCCCACACGGTCGTCTCCAATGCCTCCTGCACCACCAACTGCCTGGCGCCGCTGGCCAACGCGCTCCACAAGGGCATCGGCATCGAGCGCGGCTTCATGACGACCGTGCACGCCTACACCGCCGACCAGAACCTCCAGGACAACATCCACAAGGACCTGCGCCGCGCCCGCGCCGCCGCGCTCAACGTCGTACCCACCTCCACAGGGGCCGCGAAGGCGCTCGGCCTCGTCATCCCCGAGCTCAAGGGCAAGCTCGACGGCTACGCGCTGCGCGTGCCGGTGCCGACCGGGTCGATCGTCGACCTCTCCTTCGAGGCCTCGCGGGAGACCAGCATCGAGGAGATCAACGGGATCATGGAGAAGGCCGCCGACGGAAAGTACATCGTCTACTCCACCGACGCGATCGTCTCCTCCGACATCGTCACCAACCCGGCCTCGAGCATCTTCGACGCGCCGCTGACCAAGGTCATCGGCAACCAGGTCAAGGTCGCCTCCTGGTACGACAACGAGTGGGGCTACTCCAACCGCCTCGGCGACCTGGTCGCCTACATGGGGACGAGCCTCTGACACTGATGGCAGCACAGACCCTCGACCAGCTGATCGAGCAGGGCGTGGCGGGCAAGCGCGTCCTCGTCCGCTCCGATCTCAACGTCCCCCTCGACGGCACCACGATCACCGACGACGGCCGGATCCGGGCCAGCGTCCGGACCATCAAGGCGCTCGCCGACGCGGGCGCCCGGGTGGTCGTCGCCGCCCACCTCGGCCGGCCGAAGGGCGAGCCGGACCCGAAGTACTCCCTGGCCCCCGTCGCCGCCCGGCTCGGCGAGCTGCTCGGCACCGAGGTCGCCTTCGCGACCGACACGGTGGGCGAGTCGGCCCGTGCGACGGTGGCGGGCCTGGCCGACGGCCAGGTGGCGCTGCTGGAGAACGTCCGGTTCAACCCCGGCGAGACCAGCAAGGACGACGCCGAGCGCGGGGCGTTCGCCGAAGAGCTGGCCGCGCTCGCTGACGTCTTCGTGAGCGACGGCTTCGGCGTCGTACACCGCAAGCAGGCGAGCGTGTACGACGTCGCCCTGCTGCTCCCGCACGCGATGGGCGGCCTCGTCGCGGCCGAGCTCGACGTGATGAAGCGGCTGACCGAGACGCCGGAGCGGCCGTACGTCGTCGTGCTCGGGGGCTCGAAGGTCTCCGACAAGCTCGGCGTCATCGACAACCTGCTCGGCAAGGCCGACACCCTGCTCATCGGTGGCGGCATGGTGTTCACCTTCCTCGCGGCACAGGGCCACCCGGTGGGCAAGAGCCTGCTCGAGGAGGACCAGATCGAGACCTGCCGGCGCTACCTGCAGCGGGCCGCCGACAGCGGCGTTCAGATCGTGCTGCCGACCGACATCGTGGTCGACACCGCGTTCCCGTCCGGGGACCGCGCACCGAGCCCGCGGGTCGTGCCGGCCGACGCGATCCCCGACGACGCGCTCGGGCTCGACATCGGGCCCGCCTCCGGGATCGCCTTCGCCACCGCGCTCGACGGTGCGAAGACCGTCTTCTGGAACGGTCCGATGGGCGTCTTCGAGGTGCCCGCCTTCGCAGAGGGCACGCGAGCGGTCGCCGACGCGCTGACGCGGATCGACGGCCTCTCGGTCGTCGGCGGTGGCGACTCCGCCGCCGCCGTACGCGCCCTCGGCTTCCCCGATGACGCGTTCGGCCACATCTCCACCGGCGGCGGCGCCAGCCTCGAGTACCTCGAGGGCAAGGAGCTTCCCGGCATCACCGCGCTGGAGGCGCCCGACCGCTCGGTGCTGGAGAGCTGATGGCCGACAAGACGTCCGGCCGCACTCCGCTGATGGCCGGCAACTGGAAGATGAACCTGAACCACCAGGAGGCGGTGGTCCTGGTCCAGAAGCTGGCCTGGACGCTCGCCGACAAACGGCACGACTACAGCGCCGTCGAGGTAGCGATCTTCCCGCCGTACACCGACATCCGGTCGGTCCAGACCCTCATCGACGCCGACCGGATCCCGATCAAGTACGGCGCGCAGAACGTCTCGACCCGCGAGAACGGCGCCTACACCGGCGAGGTCTCGGCCTCGATGCTGGCCAAGCTCGGCTGCAGCTACGTGATTGTGGGGCACTCCGAGCGGCGTGAGCACTACGGCGAGACCGACGAGTGGGTCGCGCTGAAGGCGAAGATCGCGCTCAAGCACGGCATGACGCCGATCGTCTGCGTCGGCGAGGGCCTGGCCCAGCGGCGCGAGGGCAACCACCTCGGGTTCTGCACCGACCAGGTCGACCGGTCGCTCGGCGGGCTCACCGCCACGGAGGTGGCCGGGATCGTCATCGCCTACGAGCCGGTCTGGGCGATCGGCACCGGCGAGACCGCCACCCCGCAGGACGCCGAGGAGGTCTGTGCCGGCATCCGGCAGCAGATCGAGACGTCGTACGGCGGTCCGGCGGCGGACTCCGTCCGGATCCTGTACGGCGGCTCGGTGAAGCCGAACAACGTGGCGGCACTGATGACCGAGCCGGACATCGACGGCGCCCTCGTCGGCGGCGCGAGCCTGCACGTCGACGACTTCGCCGCGATCTGCCGCTACTACGACCTGCCGGTGCTCTGAACCGGCGCGCCTGACGTAGGATTCTCGATCGTGGAACTTCTCTTCACCATCATCCTGATCGCCAGCAGTGTGCTGATGGTCTTGCTGGTCCTGCTGCACAAGGGTCGCGGTGGCGGCCTCTCCGACATGTTCGGTGGTGGTGTGTCCAGCTCCCTGGGAGGCTCGTCGGTCGCGGAGCGCAACCTCGACCGGCTCACGGTCGGCATCGGGGCGATCTGGTTCGCCTGCGTCATCGCGCTGGGGATCCTGCTGGCCTACTGAGGCACGCGGCCAGCGGTCCGCCGTACTGCTCACGCCCGCGGCGCGGGCTCAACACAACAGCGAGAGGACAGATCCGTACATGGCTGGTGGAGGGAACGCGATCCGTGGGAGCCGGGTCGGCGCGGGTCCGATGGGGGAGGCCGAGCGTGGCGAGGCAGCACCCCGGAAGGCCGTGACCTACTTCTGCGCGAACGCCCATCGCTCGGTGATCACCTTCGCGGTCGAGGCCACGCCGCCGGACTCGTGGGACTGCCCCAAGTGCGGTCTGCCCGCCGGGCTCGACGCCGACAACGCGCCGCCGGCGCCGCGGATCGAGCCCTACAAGACCCACCTCGCCTACGTGAAGGAGCGCCGCTCCGAGGAGGAGGCCGAGGACATCCTCGAGGAGGCCATCTCGCTGCTGCGCTCCCGGCGCAAGTCCGGCGAGATCATCTTCTAGAGCGCGTACGCCGACGGGCGGCCTCTCCTGCGGGAGGGCCGCCCGTCGCTCGTTCCCGGGCGCTGCCGGGCTTCCGGGACACGGGAGGACGGTGGCGATGCCGGTGCGCGGGGGAGTAGCCCTCGAGGGAGGACCGGCGGCTCCGGACCGCCGGCAGAGAAGCTCGGGAGCTCGATGATGCGCTCGTTCTCGGCACCCCTGCGCGCCGCGGCGGCCCTCGCCGCCGCGCTGCTCGCCCTGGCGGCCGCGGTGCAGCCGTACGCCGTCGCCTCGCCCGCCTACGGTCGCCAGCACGACCGCCACTACGACCGCCACTACGACCGGCAGGGCCTGATCGCCCTCACTGATGCGTACGTCGCCGCGCTGGTCGCACACGATCCGTCGCAGGTTCCGCTGGCTCACGACGTACGCACGGTGGAGAACCTCCAGCCGATCCAGCCCGGCGAGGGCCTGTGGTCGACGACCACCGGCGGCCCGACCGACTTCCAGATCCATGTGCCGGACCCGCGCCGTCAGACGGCCGGCTACCTCGGCGTGATCGAGGACGACGGCCAGCCGGCGCTCGTGGCGATCCGGCTCCAGCTCGACCACGGCCGGATCGTGCAGGCCGAGCACCTCGTCGCCACCGATCTCGCCGAGGCCAACCTGGAGAACCTCCAGACGCCCCGCCCGGGCCTGCTGGCGGAGGTGCCGCGCCGTCATCGGCTGCCGGAGCGCACGCTGCGGACGATCGGCGCGACGTACTACGACGCGCTCGACGGCAACGACAGCAGCCTCGCGCCGTTCGCCGACGACTGCGAGCGGCACGAGAACGGCCTGGTGACCGCCGGCCCGGACGTCCCGCCGAACGACCCGAGCACCGGATGGCCCGCCGTCCCGGGCGACTGCAAGGGCCAGATCGACAGCCAGGTGTTCACCTACATCAAGACCATCGACGACCGGCGGGTGTTCGCCGCGGACCCGGTGACCGGGCTCGCGATGGGGTTGTCGCACTTCCGTCAGCCGATGGACAACACGCCGTACGACGTCGTCACGGTCGACGGCACCGTGGTGTCGTGGGACCCGGACTTCGACCCGTTCGACCTGCCCGCCGCGCACATCTTCAAGGTGGGCGCCGACCGCCGGCTGCACGAGATCGAGGCGATGGGGTTCGTCGCCCCGCCGAACTCCCCGAGCGGGTGGTGAGCCTCAGATCTTCGAGGCCGACCCCCGGTCGAGGAACCAGACCGTCTCCTCCGAGCCGCTGACGCCGGCGGCCGGGGTGTCGTGGACGTCGGCGCCGCCGAGCGCGGCGGCGACGGCGTCCGCCTTGCCCTCACCGCTGACGAGGAACCAGACCGAGGTCGACCGGTTCAGCGCCGGGAAGGTCAGGCTGATCCGCTCGGGCGGCGGCTTCGGGGAGTCGGTCACGCCCACCGCGATCGCGTCCTCGACGTCGAGCTGCGGGTAGCCCGGGAAGAGCGAGGCGATGTGGCCGTCGGGCCCCACGCCGAGCATGAGCACGTCGAACTGCCCGGAGCCGCGGGCGCTGATCTCCTCGGCGTACGCCGCGGCGCCCTCGTCCACGGAGCCGGCGTCCGCGGTCGAGGCCATCTCGTGGATCCGGTGGTCGGGGACGCCGACCTCGTCGAGGAAGGCGGCCCGCGCCTGCCCGGCGTTGCGGTCCGGGGAGTCGGCGGCGACGTAGCGCTCGTCGCCGAACCAGAACTCCACCGCGCCCCAGTCGACACCGGACTCCGCCGCGAGCCGGGCGACCTCGCGGTGGATGGCGTCGGCGATGGTGCCGCCGGTGAGACCGATGTGGGGGACATGGCCGGCGGCCTGGGCGTCGGAGATCCGGTTGAGGAGCTCACCGGCCACAGAGGTGGCCAGCTCGGCGGCGTCCTGGTGGACCTCGATGCGTGCTTCGCTCACGCCGCCACCTCCGTCGGGAACAGCAAAGAATACGGACGCGGCGGCGTGAGGGCCTCGATGGTCGCTCGCTGGCGCTCGCTCATGTGCGCTTCCTCTTCGTGGTGCGGGTGGTGGGGGTCTGCTGCTTCGCCAGCGCGCGGGCGGTAGCGGCGTAGATCTCGTCCTCGTCGAGCCGCCGCAGCTCCTCGTTGAGCAGCTCGGGGACCGTACGCCGCTTGAGCGCGATCGGCCGGTCCGGACGTCCGGGCGTGGAGAGGGTGGCGAGCCGCCCGTCGGGGCGGCTGAGCCGGAGGTCGCCGCCGGGGGTCGTCAGGACCGCCTCGGTGATCCCCGGACCGTCGGAGACGCGGTGGTCGACGGCGACGTCGAGCCGGTCGCGCAGCCACGCGACCAGCAGGTCGGCGCTCGGGTTGCCCCGCTCCGCCTCGACCGACGCCGACTGCACGGTGCCGGGGTGCTGGTCGAGGGCGGCCGCCAGCAGCGCCCGCCACGGCGTCAGCCTGGTCCAGGCGAGGTCCGTGTTGCCCTTGGCGTACGTCGTGCAGGCGGTCGCCATCGCCCGCGACCGCGCCCGCGGGGCGGAGGCGGCATCGGTGATGCGACGCTGCGCGAGCCGGCCGATCGGATCCTCCGCCGGGTCGGCCGGCGCGGCGGAGGGCCACCAGACGACGACGGGGGAGTCGGGCAGCAGCAGCGGGAGCACCACGGAGTCGGGGTACTGCGCGACCTCGCCGGTCAGCCGGATGAGCGCCGTCTCGCCGCCACGGCCAGCACCGATGCCGACCTCGGCGTCGACCCGCCCGGCGCCGCGCTTGGGTCCGATGACGACGCCGAGCACCCGGGCGGGGTGCTCCTGCGCGGCGGTCTGGGCGGACTCCATGGCCGCCACGGCACCGTCCTCGTCGGCCACGACGATGAGCGTCATGACCATGCCCATCGCTGGGCTCCCGGCGCGCAGCCGGGCACGGATGAACTCGGCCGCGATCGCCGCCGCCCGGGTGTCGGCGAGCTCGATCACGGCCGCCTCCAGACCCGGCCGTCGCGCTCGAGCATGGCGTCGGCGGACGAGGGTCCCCAGTAGCCCGATGCGTAGGCCTCGGGCCCGACGCCCTTCGTGTCCTGTGCGGCCCAGAAGTCGAGCACCGGGTCGAGGATCTGCCAGGAGAGCTCGACCTCCTCGTGGCGCGGGAAGAGCGGCGGGTCGCCGAGCAGGACGTCGAGGATGAGCCGCTCGTAGGCCTCGGGGGAGGACTCGGTGAACGAGCCGCCGTAGGCGAAGTCCATGTTGACGTCGCGGATCTCCATCTGGGTGCCGGGCACCTTCGAGCCGAAGCGCATCGTGAGGCCCTCGTCCGGCTGGATCCGGATGACGAGCGCGTTCTGGGTGAGCTCGGCGGTCGCGCTCTGGGTGAACGGCAGATGCGGGGCCCGCTTGAAGACGACCGCCACCTCGGTGACCCGCCGACCGAGCCGCTTGCCCGTGCGCAGGTAGAACGGCACCCCGGCCCAGCGCCGGTTGTCGACGTGCAGCGTCACGGCGGCGTACGTCTCGGTCGTGGAGTCCCGGGCGATGCCGTCCTCGTCGAGGAAGCCGACCACCTTCTCACCGCCCGCCCAGCCGGCGGCGTACTGGCCGCGGGCGGTCGTCACGGCGAGGTCCTCGGGCAGCCGGATCGAGGAGAGCAGCTTCTGCTTCTCGACGCGCAGGGCGGAGGCGTCGAAGGAGACCGGCTCCTCCATCGCCACCAGCGCCATCAGCTGGAGCAGGTGGTTCTGGATGACGTCGCGGGCCGCGCCGATGCCGTCGTAGTAGCCGGCCCGGCCGCCGATGCCGACGTCCTCGGCCATGGTGATCTGGACGTGGTCGACGTAGTTGGCGTTCCAGACCGGCTCGAACATCGCGTTGGCGAAGCGCATCGCCATGATGTTCTGCACCGTCTCCTTGCCGAGGTAGTGGTCGATCCGGAAGATCGAGCCGTCCGGGAAGACGGAGTGCAGGATGCCGTTGAGCTCCTGGGCCGACCTGAGGTCGTGGCCGAACGGCTTCTCGACCACGACCCGCCGCCAGCGGTCCGGGGAGGACTCGGTGAGGGCGTGCCGCTGGAGCTGGCTGACCACCTTGCCGAACGCCGCCGGGGGGATGGCGAGGTAGAACGCGTGGTTGCCGCCGGTCCCGCGGATCTCGTCGAGCTCCTCGATGACGCGCCGCAGGTGGTCGAAGGAGTCGTCGCTGTCGAAGTCGCCCGGCACGAACCGGAACCCCTCGGAGAGCTGCTCCCAGACCTCCTCGCGGAACTCGGTGCGGGCGTACTGCTTCACCGAGTCGTGGACGACCTGCGCGAAGTCCTGGTCCGCCCAGTCGCGGCGCGCGAAGCCGACGAGCGAGAACCCCGGCGGCAGCAGCCCGCGGTTGGCGAGGTCGTAGATCGCCGGCATGACCTTCTTGCGCGACAGGTCGCCGGTGACCCCGAAGAGGACCATCCCGCAGGGCCCGGCGATCCGGGGGAGCCGCCGGTCCCTGGGGTCCCGCAGCGGGTTCTCGAGCATCTCAGGTGCGGTGCTGTCGGTAGTAGTCGATCAGCGCCTGGGTGGACGCGTCCTGCGCCCCGAGAGCCTCCTCGTCCCCGGAGATCGCCGGCGTGACCTGCAGTGCGAGCTGCTTGCCGAGCTCCACGCCCCACTGGTCGAAGCTGTCGATGCCCCAGACCACGCCCTGGGTGAAGGTGATGTGCTCGTAGAGCGCGATCAGCTGACCGAGCACCGACGGCGTCAGCGCCGGCGCCATGATCGAGGCGGTCGGCCGGTTGCCGGTGAACACCCGGGCCGGGACGATCGCCTCCGGGGTGCCCTCTGCCCGGACCTCGTCGGCGGTCTTCCCGAACGCCAGCGCCCGGGTCTGGGCGAAGAAGTTGGCGAGGAAGAGCTCGTGGACGTCGATGCTCTGCCCGTCGTGGGCGTCCTTCAGCGGGTACGCCGGGTTGGCGAACGCGATGAAGTCCGCCGGGATCAGCCGGGTGCCCTGGTGGATGAGCTGGTAGAACGCGTGCTGGCCGTTGGTGCCGGGCTCGCCCCAGAACACCTCGCCGGTCTTCGTCGTCACCGGGCTGCCGTCCCAGCGGACGCCCTTGCCGTTGGACTCCATCGTCAGCTGCTGGAGGTACGCCGGGAAGCGGTGCAGCAGCTGCGAGTAGGGCAGCACGGCGTGGGTCTCAGCCCCGAGGAAGTCGGCGTACCAGACGTTGAGCAGGCCCATCAGCACCGGGACGTTGGCGGCGAGCTCGGTCGTACGGAAGTGCTCGTCCATCGCGTGCATGCCGGCCAGGAAGTCGGCGAACCGCTCCGGACCGATCGCCACGACCAGCGAGGTGCCGATCGCGGAGTCGACCGAGTAGCGCCCGCCGACCCAGTCCCAGAACCCGAACGCGTTGGCCGGGTCGATGCCGAAGGCGGCGACCTTGTCGAGCGCGGTGGAGACCGCCACGAAGTGCTTCTCGATGGCGGCCTTCTGGTCGACGTCGCTGTGCCCGACTTCTTGGCCGAGACCGTCGAGCAGCCACGCCTTGCAGAGCCGGGCGTTGGTCAGCGTCTCCAGGGTCCCGAAGGTCTTGCTGGACACGATGAACAGCGTGGTCGCCGGGTCGAGACCCGCCAGCTTCGTCGCCGCGTCGGTGGGGTCGATGTTGCTGATGAACCGACACTCGATCTCCGGGTGGCGGTACGGCGCGAGCGCCTCGTAGGCCATCACCGGGCCCAGGTCGGAGCCGCCGATGCCGATGTTGACGACGGTGCTGATCCGCTCGCCGGTGACGCCGGTCCAGGTGCCCGACCTGACCCGCTCGGCGAAGTCGTAGACCCGCCTGAGCACGTCGTGGACGTCGGCCACGGCGTCCTGGCCGTCGACGTCGAGGGTCGCGTCGGGCGGGAGCCGCAGTGCGGTGTGGAGCACCGCGCGGTCCTCGGTGACGTTGATGTGGTCACCGCGGAACATCGCGTCCCGGCGCTCGGCGACCCCGACCTCCTCGGCGAGCCCGAGCAGGGTCGACAGCACGGCGTCGTCGACCAGACCCTTGGACAGGTCGACGTGGAGGTCGGCCGCGCCGAAGGAGAGCCGGGAGACCCGGTCGGGGTCGGCGGCGAACCAGCCGCGCAGGTCCGGCTCGAACCCGGCCGCCAGCTCGGTCAGCCGGCTCCACGCCTTCGTCGCGGTCGGGTCGACCGGAGCCGTCACTTCACGGACTCCATCTGTCCCTTCACGGTGTCGACCAGCTCGGTCCAGGAGGCCTTGAACTTGTCGACGCCCTCGAGCTCGAGCACGGTGAAGACGTCGGGGAGGTCCACCCCGGCGGTGGCCAGGTCGTCGAAGACCTGCTGCGCCTCGGCGGCGCGGCCACTCACCATGTCGCCGGTGACCTCGCCGTGGTCGGCGAAGGCCTCGAGGGTCTTCTCCGGCATCGTGTTCACGGTGTCGGCGACGACCAGGTCGGTGACGTAGAGGGTGTCGGGGTAGGCCGGGTTCTTGACCCCGGTCGAGGCCCACAGCGGTCGCTGCCTGTTGGCGCCGGCGGCCTCGAGCGCGGCCCAGCGCTCGCCCCCGAAGACCTCCTCGAAGGCGGCGTAGGCCAGCCGGGCGTTGGCCACCGCGGCCTTGCCGGCCAGGGCGGTCGCCTCGGGCGTGCCGATCTTCTCGAGCCGCTTGTCGATCTCCGTGTCCACCCGGGACACGAAGAACGACGCGACGGAGCGGATCGTGGAGAGGTCGATGCCCTTCTCCTTGGCCTGCTCGAGCCCGGTCAGGTAGGCGTCCATGACGGCCCGGTAGCGCTCCACCGAGAAGATGAGCGTGACGTTGACGCTGATCCCCTCGGAGATCGCCGCGGTGATGGCCGGCAGGCCCTCGAGCGTCGCCGGGATCTTGATGAGCGCGTTGGGCCGGTCGACGGCCGCCCACAGCGCCTTGGCGCTGGCGATGGTCGCGTCGGTGTCGTTGGCGAGGGTCGGCTCGACCTCGATCGAGACCCGGCCGTCGTCCTTCGTCGCCTGCGCCACCGGCGCGAGGATGTCGCACGCGTTGCGGACGTCCTCGGTGGTCAGGTCGAAGATGACCGTGTCGACGTCCGCGCCGTCGGCGACCAGCTTGCGCACCTGGTCGTCGTAGCGCTCGCCGTTGGCGATCGCCGCGGCGAAGATCGTCGGGTTGGTGGTGACTCCGACGACCGACTTCTCCTTGACGAGGTCGGCGAGGTTGCCGGTCTCGATGCGCTCCCGCGACAGGTCGTCGAGCCAGATGGACACACCGGCCTGCGCCAGTGCCTTGAGACGATCACTCATGGGGTTCCCCTCCTGATCGGATGATGGACGACGTCGGCGCGGTTCACGCGTTGTTGACGATCGCGATGCTGTCCTTGGCCGCCTGTGCGACGGCCTCCGGCGTGAAGCCGAACTCCTTGAAGATGCGGGCCCCGTCGGCCGAGGCGCCGTAGTGCTCGAGCGAGACCATCTTCCCGGCGTCGCCGACGTACTCGCGCCAGCCCTGCTTGATGCCTGCCTCGACGCTGACCCGGGCCTTGACCGTCGGCAGCAGGACGGTGTCCTTGTAGGACTGCTCCTGCTGCTCGAACCACTCGATCGACGGCATCGAGACGACGCGGGCGTTGATGCCCTCGGCGGCGAGCTGCTCCCGCGCCTTGACGGCGAGCTGCACCTCGGAGCCGGTGCCGATGAGGATCACGTCGGGCTGACCGCCCTCGGCGTCGATGAGGACGTAGCCGCCGCGTCCGACGTTCTCCGTCGTCGCGAAGCCCTCCTCGCCGCGCGGGAACGTGGGCACGGCCTGACGGGTGAGCACGAGTCCCTGCGGCCGGTCGCTGTTCTTGAGGATCTGCAGCCAGGCGGCCGCGGTCTCGTTGGCGTCGGCCGGGCGTACGACGTCGAGCCCGGGGATGCCGCGGAGCGCCCAGAGGTGCTCGACCGGCTGGTGGGTCGGCCCGTCCTCGCCCAGGCCGATGGAGTCATGGGTCCAGACCCAGATCGACGGCGCTCCCATGAGGGCGCCCACGCGGACCGCTCCGCGCATGTAGTCGGAGAACTGCAGGAACGTGCCGCCGAAGACGCGCGTCCCGCCGTGGACCGAGATTCCGTTGATGATGGCGCCCATCGCGTGCTCACGGATGCCGAAGTGGAGCACACGACCCTCGAGCGGGTCGCCCTCCCACAAGTTGGTGGAGCGGTCCTTGGGGACGAACGACTTCGCGCTCTCGATGGTCGTGTTGTTGGACTCGGCGAGGTCGGCCGAGCCACCCCACAGCTCGGGCATGACCGGCGCGATCGCGTTGATCGTCTTGCCGGAGGCGGCGCGGGTGGCGATGCCCTTCTCGTCGGCCTCGAAGACCGGCAGCGCCTCCACGAGTCCGTCCGGGAGTGCACGCGTCTTCATCCGCTCCAGGATCGCCGCCCGCTCGGTGTTGGCCGCCGCCCAGGCGTCGTACTGCTGCTGCCACTCGGCCTGCCAGGCCTTGCCCCGCTCGATGAGGGAGCGGGTGTGGTCGAGCACCTGCGCCGGGATCTCGAACGTCTGCGCCGGGTCGAAGCCGAGGATCTCCTTGGTGGCCGCGACCTCGGCCTCGCCGAGCGCCGAGCCGTGCGCCTTGCCGGTGCCCCGGGCGTTGGGGGCGGGCCAGGCGATGACGGTGCGCAGCACGATGAGCGAGGGCTGGTCGGTGACGCCGTCGGCTGTCCGGATCGCGTCGTAGAGCTGCGGGACGTCCTCCTCGTAGGTCGTGGCGTCGTGGGTCCAGTCGACGGTCTGGACGTGCCAGCCGTAGGCCTCGTAGCGCTTCGCGACGTCCTCGGTGAACGCGACATCGGTGTCGCCCTCGATGGAGATCCGGTTGGCGTCGTAGATGAGCGTCAGGTTGCCGAGCTTCTGCGTGCCGGCGATGGAGGAGGCCTCCCCGCTCACGCCCTCCTCGAGGTCGCCGTCGGAGGCGATGGCGTAGATGTGGTGGTCGAAGAGCGAGTCGCCCTCGGGGGCGGTCGGGTCGAGCAGCCCGTGCTCGCGGCGGGCGGCCATCGCCATGCCGACCGCGTTGGCCACGCCCTGGCCGAGCGGGCCGGTCGTGACCTCGACGCCGGCGGTGTGGCCGTACTCCGGGTGGCCCGGGGTCTTGCTGCCCCAGGTCCGCAGGCTCTTGATGTCCTCGAGCTCGAGGCCGAAGCCGCCCAGGAAGAGCTGCAGGTAGAGCGTGATCGAGCTGTGGCCGGCGCTCAGCACGAAGCGGTCGCGGCCGATCCAGTCCGGGTCGGCGGGGTTGTGCCGCATCACCTTCTGGAACAGGAGGTACGCCGCCGGCGCGAGGCTCATCGCAGTGCCGGGGTGGCCGTTCCCGACCTTCTGCACTGCGTCCATCGCCAGGACGCGGATCGTGTCGACCGCCTTGTCGTCCAGGTCGGTCCACTCAAGGTCGGGAAAAGAGCTCACGAGGTTCCTTCACTGGGTCGAGAACTGTGGAACTGCCTGGGTCCGAGACTACTCAGCGTGGGGGTTAGACTCACACCCGCAGTTCGTTAACAAACGACGCCCGGGCATCATTCGATCTTCAACTGAGGAACTCATCACGTGACGTACGTCGGCCAGCCGGTCCCGGACCTGCAGTCCCCCGGGACCCGGGCGACGGCGAGGGACGTGGTGGCGGCGTACGTCGGGCTGACGAAGCCGCGCGTGATCGAGCTGCTGCTCCTCACCACCGTCCCGGTGATGTTCTTCGCCGCGCGTGGCGTCCCCGGTCTCGGCCTGGTCGTCGCGACCGTCGTGGGCGGCACGTTCTCGGCCGGCTCGGCCTCGGTCTTCAACTGCGTCTACGACCGCGACATCGACGAGCAGATGCGGCGCACGCGCCGCCGGGCGCTGCCGCGCCACATCGTCTCGCCACGCGCCGCGCTCGTCTTCGGCACCGTGCTCGGGGTCCTCTCGACCGTGATCCTCGCGATCTGGGTCAACCCGCTGTCGGCGGTCCTGTCGGTCGCGGCCAACGCCTTCTACGTGTTCGTCTACACGATGCTGCTCAAGCGGCGTACGGCCCAGAACATCGTCTGGGGCGGCATCGCCGGCTGCTTCCCGGCCCTGATCGGCTGGACGGCCGTCACCGGCGAGCTGTCGTGGGCGCCGGTCGTCCTCTTCGCCGTGGTCTTCTTCTGGACCCCGCCCCACACCTGGGCGCTGGCTCTGCGCTACCGCGAGGACTACGCCGGCGTGGACGTCCCGATGCTCCCGGTCGTCAAGTCGGCCCGCGACGTCGCCCGCCAGATCGTGCTCTACTCCTGGGCCATGGTCGCGACCTCGATCGCGCTGTGGCCGGTCGCGTCGACCGGCTGGTTCTACCCGCTCTGCGCCGTCGTCCTCGGCGCCGTCTTCCTCGTCCAGGCCCACCGGATGCTCGCCCGGACCCGCGGCACCGAGGAGCTCTCGCGGATCCAGCCGATGCACCTCTTCCACAGCAGCAACCTCTACCTCTCGCTGCTGTTCGTCGCGGTCGCCGTCGACCCGCTCATCACGCGCTGACGCTCCCGTCGAGTCGGGGGTTCTGACCCGTCGGCCGCTTCTTGCATGCAAGGTTGTATGCTTCCTGGGTGACCGCGACAGCCCCCGCCGCCAGGCGTGCGTACGACGCCGTGAAGGACCGCATCCTCTCCGGCAGCTTCCCCGCCGGAGAGCTGCTGAGCGAGGTCGAGGTCGCCCACGAGCTCGCCCTCAGCAGGACGCCCGTCCACGAGGCGTTCCTCCGGCTCGAGGCCGAGGACCTGCTTCGGCTGATCCCGCGGCGCGGGGCGGTCGTCGTCCCGGTGCCGCCGCACGAGGCCGCCGACATCCTCGACGTACGACGTGCGCTGGAGACCGCCGCCGCCCGCCGGCTGGCGACCGGCACGCCGTCGTACGCCGCCGCCCGCGAGCGCCTCGCCGAGCGGCTGTCGGCGCTCGCGACCGAGCAGGACGGCCACGCCGCGGCGCGGGACGTCGAGGCGTTCGCGATCGCCGACGAGGAGTTCCACCGGGCGATCGTCACGGCGTCCGGCAACGCCCTCGCCGACCGCTTCTACGCCACCCTCGCCGACCGGCAGCGACGGATGACGGTCGGCTCCGTCGGCGGCCGGCCCGAGCACCTGCCCGTGCTCGTGGCCGAGCACCGCCGGCTGGCCGCCCTGGTGACCGAGGGCGACGCCGAGGCCTTCGAGGAGGCCCTGGTCAGCCACCTCGAGGCGACCCACGACCTCCTGCTCGGGCGGGGAGGCGGCCGATGACGGCCGAGCTCCTCGACCGCCCCGCCGCCGACAGCGCCGCCGTGTCCCCGCGCGCGTGGCGGTTCGTCGCCGCTGCGATGTTCGTGATCGGCTGGGGCGGCAACCAGTTCACGCCGCTGCTGCTGGTCTACCGCGAGGAGGCCGGGTACTCCCAGGTCGACGTCGACGTCTTCCTCGGCGCGTACGTCCTCGGGCTCATCCCGGGACTGCTGGTCGCCTCCGCGCTGTCGGACCGCTTCGGACGGCGGCCGGTCACGATCGCCGGTCTCGGGTTCGCCCTCGTCGGCAGCGTGGTGCTCGCGATCGGCGACGTGAGCGGCTTCGGCGTCGTCTTCGCCGGCCGGGCACTGAGCGGGGTCGCCGTGGGCGTCGCGATGGCGGTCGGTACGACGTGGGTGAGCGAGCTGTCCGGGCCGCCGTACGACACCACGGCCGCGCCGGGTGCCGGCGCCCGGCGCGCGTCGATCGCGCTCACGGCGGGCCTCGGCCTCGGGCCGGCGTCCGCCGGGGTCCTCGCCCAGTGGACGTCGCTGCCGCTCGTGTGGCCCTACGCCGTCCACGCCCTGCTCTGCGTGCCCGTGCTCGTCCTGGTGGCCCGGCGTGGCCGGGAGACGCGGTTCGACACCGGCGCCGTGCGCGTGCTGCACCGGCTGCGCGTCCCGGCGGCCGGCCACCGTCGGTTCGTGCACGTCGTCCTGCCGATGGCCCCCTGGATCTTCGGGTCGGCGGCGGTGGCGTACGCGATCGTGCCGCAGCTCGTCGACCCAGCGCTGGGGGAGTGGGCACTGGTCTTCACCGCTGCGCTGACCGTGGCCACCCTGGGCTGCGGCGTGCTCGTCCAGCCGATCGCCCGCCGCCTCGACGACAGCTCCACCGCACGGGCGGTCGTCGTCTCGATGGTCCTGATGACCGCAGGTGTCCTGGCCGCGGCGCTGACCGCCGTCACCCGCGCGCCGTGGCTCGCCGTACTGGTCGCGATCCTGCTCGGCGCGGCGTACGGCATCGCCGTCGTCTCCGGCCTTCTCGAGGTGCAGCGGATCGCGGAGCCCGACGAACGCGCCGGGCTGACGGGTGTCTACTACTCGCTGGCGTACGTCGGCTTCCTCGTCCCGGCGCTCCTCGCGGAGCTGCACCGCTGGTTCGGCTACCCGGCCATGCTGACCACGCTGGCCGGCGTCGCACTCGTCTGCACCCTCGTCTGTGCCTCGGGCTGGTCGCGCCACCTGCCGTCCCGCTGACGGACCACAACCCCCGACTCGACGGGTCGCAACCGCCGACTCGACGGGTCGCAACCCCCGACTCGACGGGTCGCAACCCCCGACTCAACCAGCGTGGCGGATGCGGAGGAGGACCCAGGTGACGGCAGCGGAGATGAGCGCGGCGCCGAGCATGTGGCAGCCGACGAGGACGATGGGCAGGTCGGTGAAGTACTGCACCCAGCCGATCGTGGCCTGGGACAGCTCGACGGCCAGCAGGACCCAGGCGGCCTGGCGGGTGGCGGCGGGGGCCTTGAGAGCGTACGACGTGAACAGCAGCCCGACGGTCAGGCCGATGAAGAGGCAGACGAGGTCGGCGTGGACCTGCGAGATCCGCAGCGGGTCCAGACCGTTGCGCGGGGAGTCGAGATCGCCGGCGTGCGGGCCTGCGCCGGTGACGACGGTGCCGGCGTAGATCACCAGCCAGGCGACCGCAAAGGTCGCCCACGCGAGCCAGACCACCGGCCCGTGCGCGACGGCGTCGGTGGCCGAGCCCGCCGCGACCGTGTAGACCCGCCACAGCAGCAGCACCGAGACCCCGATGATCGCCATCGACGCGACCAGGTGGAGCGAGACGACCCACGGGTTCAGGTCGGTGAGGACCGTGATGCCGCCGATGACCGCCTGGGCGGGGATCCCGCACAGGATCAGCACCGAGAGCCGGCGCAGGTCCCGCCGTCCGGTCTGCCAGGCAGCGACGACCGTCAGCACCGCGATCGCGACGAGCACGAAGGTCAGCATCCGGTTGCCGAACTCGATCGCGGAGTGGACGTTGAGCTCGCCGTGCGGGGTCATCCCGCGCTCGGTGCAGCGCGGCCAGGTCGGGCAGCCCAGGCCGGACGAGGTCAGCCGCACCGCGCCGCCGGTCACGACGAGCACGACGTTGGCGGCGAGCGTCGCCCAGGCGAGCGGCCGCAGCCAGCGCGCGAGGTCGAGGCGGCGTACGACGGCCGGGTCGGTGGTCACTCCCACTTGAACGTCCTTGCGGTGAGTCCGGTGCCGAGCGCTGCCCAGAGGAGCAGGACCCCGAGGTCCCTCCAGCTCACGGCGTTGTCGAGGAAGGCGCTGCGCATCGCCTCGCCGAGCGCGCCGGAGGGCAGCCAGCGGGCGACGTGGCCGAAGGCGCCGTAGGCCGAGAGGGGGAGTACGACGGCGCCGCCGGCCAGCAGCAGCAGGTAGATGAGGTTCGCGGCGGCGAGCGTGGCCTCGGCCCGCAGCGTGCCGGCGACGAAGAGCCCGAGCGAGGCGAAGGCGGCGGTCCCGAGCAGGACGGTCAGCAGGAAGCCGACGACGCCGGGCTCGGGCGTCCAGCCGAGCAGCTGCCCGACCCCGCCGATGACGAACATCTGCAGCAGCTCGACGCACAGCAGCGCGAGGACCTTGCCCGCCAGCAGCCCGATGCGCGGCAGGGGAGAGGCGCCGAGGCGCTTGATGACGCCGTACCTCCGCTCGAAGCCGGTCGCGATCGCCAGCGACGTGAACGACGTCGACATCACCGCCAGCGCGAGCACACCGGGCGTGAAGAGGTCGACGAGCGGGTGCGGCTCCGTCAGGTCCAGCGCGGAGCCGCCCTTGACGCCGCCGATCAGGACGATGACCGGGATGACGACGGCGAGCAGGAGCTGCTCGCCGTTGCGCAGCATCAGCCGCGCCTCCATCGAGGCCTGCGCGAGCACCTGCCTGGCCAGGGGCGCGCCTCCGGGGGCCGGGGTGAAGACGCCGGCCGCCGTGGGTGAGCTAGTCATGGGTGAGCTCCCGTCCGGTGAGCTCGAGGAAGACGTCCTCGAGGTTGCGCTGGCCGAGCGTGAGCGACTCCGGGAGGACGTCGTTCTCCTCGCACCACCGCGAGACCTTCGCGAGGGTGGTGGAGTCGGCAGGCCCCGTGACGCGCAGCGAGCGCTCGTCGAGCTGGATGACCTCGATGCCGTCGCCGAGCGCGGCCCGCAGCGACTCCGGCGCGCCCGGAGGGAACGGCCGGGTCACCACCAGCCGGATGGTCGCCGAGCCGCCGCCTCGGGTCAGCTCCAGCGGCGTGCCGGAGACGACCAGCCGGCCGTGGTCGATGATGTGCACCCGGTCGGCGAGCTGCTCGGCCTCCTCCAGGTAGTGCGTCGTCAGCACCACCGTGACGCCGTCGGCACGCAGCTCGCGCAGCAGCTCCCACGTCGTACGACGGGCGGCGGGGTCCATCCCCGCCGTCGGCTCGTCCACGAACACGATCTCCGGGCGGCCGACGAGCGCCATGGCCAGGCCCAGCCGCTGCTGCTGGCCCCCGGAGAGCCGCCGGTACGGCGTACGCCCGCACTCGCCGAGGCCGAGCCGCTCGGCCAGCATCTCGACGGGCAGCGGGTTCGCGTGCAGCCGGGCGACGTGCCGCAGCATCTCCATGGCGCGCACGCCGCTCCACGCGCCCTGCCCCTGGAGCATCACGCCGATCCGGGGGAGCAGCTCGCGCCGCTGCGCGACCGGGTCGAGGCCGAGGACCCGCACGGTGCCCTGCTGCGGGCGCCGGTAGCCCTCGCAGGTCTCGAGCGTCGTGGTCTTGCCCGCGCCGTTCGGGCCGAGCACCGCGGTGATGCTGTGGCGGGCGACCTCGAGGCTCAGACCGTCGACGGCGGTCTTCGCGCCGTAGGCCATGCGCAGATCACAGACCTCGACAGCGGCGGTTGACACCGCGCCAGTCTAGGAACTACAGCACACGACCCCGGAATCGGGGGCTCAGACCTCCGCACCCTCGGTGACCGAGCCGCCCTCGGAGTCCGACGGGATGGTCGCGAACGCCGCGGGCGGCTCGCGCCACAGGTCGGGCAGGGTGCCGGCTCCCGCCTGCTCGACGGCGCGCCAGACCCGCTCGGGGGTGCACGGCAGGTCGATGTGGCGTACGCCGAGGTGGCTCAGCGCGTCGACGACGGCGTTCTGCACCGCGGGGGTGGACCCGATCGTCGCGGACTCGCCGATGCCCTTGGCGCCGAGCGGGTTGAGCGGGGTCGGGGTCTCGGTGTTGGCGGTGTCGTACTGGATCGTGTCGGGTGCGCTCGGGATGCAGTAGTCGACGAAACCCGAGGTCAGCGGGGTGCCCTCGGCGTCGTACACCATCTCCTCCCAGAGCGCCTGCGACATGCCCTGCAGCGCGCCGCCGTGCTGCTGCCCCTCGACGATGAGCGGGTTGAGGACCCGGCCGCAGTCGTCGACGGCGACGTGGCGCAGCGGCTTGACGAACCCGGTCTCGGTGTCGACCTCGACGATCGACACGTGGGCACCGAACGGGAAGGTGGCGGCCGCCGCCTTGAAGTCGAAGGTGTCGGACAGACCGGTGCCGCGGGCGTGGGCCTCGGCGGCGATCTGCTTCCAGGAGACCTGCACGTCGGCGACGCCGCGTACGCCGAAGCCGTCCTCGCGCGGCTCGAGGTCGCCGGGGGACGCCTCGAGGAGACCGGCGGCGAGGTCGACGGCCTTCTCGTAGACCTTGTCGGCGGCGCCGCTCACGGCGCTGCCGCCGAGCTGGAGCGAGCGGGACCCGCCGGTGCCGCCGCCGCTGCGGATCCGGGCGGTGTCGGACTGGACGAAGCGGATCCGCTCCATCGGGATCCCGAGCCGGTCCGCGACGATCATCGAGAACGACGTCGCGTGTCCCTGCCCGTGGGCGGAGGTCCCGGCCATGACCGTCGCGTAGCCCTCCTCGTCGACGTCGACCGAGGCGAACTCGGTGCCGCCGAACCCGGTGATCTCGACGTAGGTCGACAGGCCGATCCCGAGCAGCCTCGTCTCGCCCGCCTCGCGCCGGCGCGCCTGCTCGGCGCGGACCGAGTCGACGTCCGCGATCCGCAGCGCCTCGTCGAGTGCGTGCTCGAAGTCCGCGACGTCGTACGTCGCGCCGGTGCGGGTCGTGTAGGGGAAGGCGTCCTTGGGGATCAGGTTGCGCCGCCGGATCTCCTCCGGTGCGAGGCCGAGCTCGTCGGCGGCGACGTCGACGAGCCTCTCGATCATCGCCGCCGCCTCGGGACGACCGGCGCCGCGGAAGGCGCCCATCGGGGCGGTGTTGGTGAGCGCGGCGATCGCGGCATAGGTGACCTTCGGGATGTCGTAGGCGCCCTGCGACATGAGGTAGGTGCCGCCGAGCACGAAGGAGCCGCCGAAGCCGGCGTACGCCCCGCAGTCGCCGACCATCCGCAGCCGTAGGCCGAGGAAGCGACCGTCGTCGTCGAGGCCGAGCTCGGCGTACTGCACCTGGCCGCGGCTCTGCATCGAGATCATCGCCTCGCTGCGGGTCTCGGCCCACTTGACCGGCCGGCCGGCCTCCAGGGCGGCGCCGACGACCGCGCAGTGCTCGGGCGCGACGCCGGCCTTCCCGCCGAACGCCCCGCCGACGTGCGGCGCGACGACCCGGACGTCCTCCGGCGCGAGACCGGCGTACGCCGCAAGCTGGTCGCGCGCCATGTGCGGCTGCTGTGTCGCGACGTGGACGGTGAGCGTCGGCTCGCCCTCGCCGCCGGGGTAGACCGCGATCGCGTGCCCCTCCATCGGCGCGGTGGCGACCCGCTGGTTCTCCATCCGGACGCGTACGACGCGGGCACCCTCGGGCCACGGCGCAGCCTGCGGGTGGGCGACGGGGTCGAGGGAGGCGTCGAAGTCGTCGTCCTTGCGCGAGGCGGCGATGTTGCTGCCGAGCTCCTCGAACTGCAGCGGCGCGCCGTCGGCGAGCGCCGCCTCCATGTCGGCGACCGGGTCGAGCGGCTCGTAGTCGACGAGCACGAGCTCGGCGGCGTCCACCGCGGCCGCCCGCGTCTCGGCGACGACGAGGGCGACCGGGTCGCCGACGTACCTCGCCTTGTCGGCCGTCAGCGCTCCCCGGGGGACGGCGGGGTTGACCGTCGCGAACGGCGTGAACGTCCGGCCCGCGAGGTCCTCCGCCGTCAGGACGCGTACGACGCCGGGCGCCTGCTCGGCCTCCGAGGTGTCGATCGACTCGATGCGCGCGTGCGCGAGCGGGCTGCGGACGAAGACGGCGTGGAGCATCCCGTGCTGCTGCTCGTTGTCGACGAACGTGGACCTGCCGACCAGCAGGTCGGGGTCCTCGACGCGGCGGACGACGGTCCCCAAGATCGATCCCGGCATGGTCGCCACTCTAGACAGGAGGACGAAGTCTCCGCTTTGGAGTTCCCTCGGCCGCGCCCCGTGGCGCATCGCACGCCAGGTAAGGGTCCCCTGGCTTGAAGGGCGCCGGTCAATATCGTCACAATGGTGTTGTGGAATTCGACGAGGCCGCCGTCCAGGCCAAGGACGGGCACAGCGACCGGACCACGCGCCAGCGTGTCGCCCGGTCGATCCTCGTCGACGGTCCCTCGACCGCCGCGGCGCTCGCGGAGCGGCTCGAGCTCACTGCCGCCGCCGTACGCCGCCACCTCGAGGTGCTGGTCGAGGAGGGGGCCGTGGAGCCTCGCGAGCCTCGGGCCCGGGTGCGCGGCCGCGGCCGTCCGGCCAAGGTCTTCGCCCTGACCGAGAAGGGCCGCGAGGGCTTCGACCAGCAGTACGACGACCTGGCCGTCGAGGCGCTGCGGTTCCTGTCCGAGGCGGCCGGCGACGACGGCGTCCGGGAATTCGCCGCGCGCCGGGCGGCTTTCATCGAGGAGGGCTTCGCCCGGGTCGCCGCCAGTGACCCTTCGCTGTCGCCCGCCGAGGTGCTCGCCCGGGTGTTCTCCGACGCGGGCTACGCCGCGTCCGTCAGGGAGCTTCCCATGATCGGAGGAGAGCAAGTGGGGGAGCAGCTGTGCCAACAGCACTGCCCGGTCTCTCACGTCGCCCATGAGTTCCCGCAGCTGTGCGAGGCCGAGACCGAGGCGATCGCCCGGCTTCTCGGCACCCACGTCCAGCGGCTGGCCACGATCGCCCACGGCGACGGGGTCTGCACCACCCACATCCCTCTGACCACCAGCTCGACAGACTCGACACAGAAGAAGGAGCAGGTCACCACATGACCTCCATCGCTGGATCCGATGGCTCGACCAAGGTCGAGCAGCTCAACCCCGAGCTCAAGGGCATCGGGAAGTACGAGTTCGGCTGGGCCGACCCCGACGTCGCCGGTGCCTCCGCGCAGCGCGGCCTCAACGAGGACGTGGTGCGGGGCATCTCGGGCAAGAAGGGCGAGCCGCAGTGGATGCTCGACCTGCGCCTGAAGGGCCTCAAGCTCTTCGAGCGCAAGCCGATGCCCACCTGGGGCTCGGACCTGTCGGGGATCGACTTCGACAACATCAAGTACTTCGTCCGCTCGACCGAGAAGCAGGCGGCGACCTGGGACGACCTCCCGGCCGACATCAAGAACACCTACGACAAGCTCGGCATCCCCGAGGCGGAGAAGCAGCGCCTCGTCGCCGGCGTCGCGGCGCAGTACGAGTCCGAGGTCGTCTACCACCAGATCCGCGAGGACCTCGAGTCCCAGGGCGTGATCTTCCTCGACACCGACACCGCCCTGCGCGAGCACGAGGACATCTTCAAGGAGTACTTCGGCACCGTCATCCCGGTCGGCGACAACAAGTTCGCCGCGCTCAACACCAGCGTCTGGTCGGGTGGCTCCTTCATCTACGTCCCGAAGGGTGTCCACGTCGACATCCCGCTGCAGGCCTACTTCCGGATCAACACCGAGAACATGGGCCAGTTCGAGCGGACGCTGATCATCGTCGACGAGGACGCCTACGTGCACTACGTCGAGGGCTGCACCGCGCCGATCTACTCCTCCGACTCGCTGCACAGCGCGGTCGTGGAGATCATCGTGAAGAAGGGCGGCCGCTGCCGCTACACGACCATCCAGAACTGGTCCAACAACGTCTACAACCTCGTCACCAAGCGAGCGACCTGCGAGGCAGGCGCCACGATGGAGTGGGTCGACGGCAACATCGGCTCCAAGGTGACGATGAAGTACCCCGCCGTCTACCTGATGGGCGAGCACGCCAAGGGCGAGACGCTCTCCATCGCCTTCGCCGGCGAGGGCCAGCACCAGGACGCCGGAGCCAAGATGGTCCACGCCGCGCCGCACACCTCGAGCTCGATCCTGAGCAAGTCGGTCGCCCGCGGCGGCGGTCGGACGTCGTACCGCGGCCTCATCCAGGTCAACGAGGGCGCCACCGGCTCGAAGTCCAACGTGCTCTGCGACGCGCTGCTCGTCGACCAGGTCTCGCGCTCCGACACCTACCCGTACGTCGACATCCGCGAGGACGACGTGTCGATGGGCCACGAGGCGAGCGTCTCGAAGGTCTCCGACGACCAGCTCTTCTACCTGATGAGCCGGGGCATGGCGGAGGACGAGGCGATGGCGATGATCGTGCGCGGCTTCGTCGAGCCGATCGCCAAGGAGCTCCCGATGGAGTACGCCCTGGAGCTGAACCGACTGATCGAACTGCAGATGGAGGGCGCTGTCGGATGACGGCCACTGTTGACAATGTCCGAGACGCGCTCGAGGTCGAGAAGGTGGAGTCGCACCTCCACCCGGAGGGCTCGTTCGACGTCGAGGACCACGCCGTCCCGACGGGCCGCGAGGAGATCTGGCGGTTCACGCCGCTGAAGCGGCTGCGCGGCATCGAGAAGGACGCCCCGTTCGCCGACGGCGCGGTGAAGCTCGAGGTCGAGCCGGCCCAGGGCGTGGTCGTCGAGACCGTGCCCGCCGACTCGCCGCTGCGCGGCTCGTCCGGGCTGGTCCCGACCGACCGCATCTCCGCCCGGGCCTGGGCGGCGGCGACCGGCGCCACGCTGGTCCGGGTGCCCGCCGAGACGGTGGCGCAGGGCGCGACCGTCGTACGCCACCACGGCACCGGCAGCGCGACCGCCGGCGCCGGCCACGGCATCATCCTCGCCGAGCGGTTCTCGAAGGCGACCGTCGTGCTCGCGTTCGACGGCTCCGCCACGGTCGCCGACAACATCGAGATCGTCGTCGAGGACGGCGCCGAGCTCACCGTCGTCTCCCTGCAGGACTGGGACGACGACGCGGTCCACCACTCGACCCAGCACGCCAAGGTCGGCCGTGACGCCAGCCTCAAGCACGTCGCGGTCTCGTTCGGCGGCGACGTCGTACGCCACGACGCCTCGGCCGAGTACTCCGGCCCCGGCGGCTCCGTCGAGATGCTCGGCCTCTACTTCGCCGACGAGGGCCAGCACATCGAGCACCGCCTCTTCGTCGACCACACCGCCCCGAAGACCAAGTCCCACGTGGTCTACAAGGGCGCGCTGCAGGGCGACGGCGCGCACGCGGTCTGGATCGGCAACGTGCTGATCCGCAAGGTCGCCGAGGGCATCGAGACCTACGAGGAGAACCGCAACCTCGTCCTCACCGACGGCTGCCAGGCCGACTCGGTCCCCAACCTCGAGATCGAGACCGGGGAGATCGAGGGAGCCGGGCACGCGTCGGCGACCGGTCGCTTCGACGACGAGCAGCTGTTCTACCTGCGCTCGCGCGGCGTCCCCGAGGCCGAGGCCCGGCGGCTGGTCGTCCACGGCTTCTTCTTCGACCTGATCAAGCAGATCGGCGTCGACGAGCTCGAGGACAAGCTGACCACCACGGTCGAGGCCGAGCTCGCCAAGAACATCAACAACCCGAACGGAGTCACCACCGCATGAGCACCCTGGAGATCAAGGACCTCCACGTCAGCGTCGAGACCGAGGACGGTCCGAAGGAGATCCTCAAGGGCGTCACGCTGACCATCGGTGACGGCGAGACCCACGCGATCATGGGCCCGAACGGCTCGGGCAAGTCGACGCTGGCCTACTCGATCGCCGGCCACCCGAAGTACACCATCACCGGCGGCACCGTCACGCTCGACGGCGAGGACCTCCTCGCGATGACGGTCGACGAGCGCGCCCGGGCCGGGCTCTTCCTCGCGATGCAGTACCCCGTCGAGGTGCCCGGCGTCTCGGTCGCCAACTTCCTGCGTACGGCGAAGACCGCGCTGGACGGCGAGGCCCCGAAGCTGCGCACCTGGGTCAAGGACGTCAACGGCGCCCTGTCGACGATGAACCTCGACGCCTCCTTCGCGCAGCGCTCGGTCAACGAGGGCTTCTCCGGCGGTGAGAAGAAGCGCCACGAGATCGCGCAGCTCTCGCTGCTCGACCCGAAGGTCGCGATCCTCGACGAGACCGACTCCGGTCTCGACATCGACGCACTGAAGATCGTCTCCGAGGGCGTCAACGACTTCCGCCAGCGCGAGCACAAGGGCGTCCTGCTCATCACGCACTACACCCGCATCCTGCGCTACGTGAAGCCCGACTACGTCCACGTCTTCGTCGACGGCCGGGTCGCCGAGTCCGGCGGTCCCGCGCTCGCCGAGGAGCTCGAGGCCAACGGCTACGACCGCTTCGTGAAGGCCACGGTCTGACATGACCTCCCTGCCCGGTCTCCTCCCCGAGCTCGAGGTGGTCCGCAAGGACTTCCCGATCCTCGAGCGCACCTTCGACGGCGTGCCGCTGGTCTACCTCGACAGCGCCAACACCTCGCAGAAGCCGCAGGTCGTCATCGACACGATGGTCGACCACCTCGAGCGCCACAACGCCAACATCGCGCGGGCGATGCACCACCTCGGTGCCGAGTCGACCGAGGCGTTCGAGGCGGCCCGCGACAAGGTCGCGCGCTTCATCGGGGCGCCGGACCGTGACGAGGTGGTCTTCGCGAAGAACATCTCCGAGGGCCTCAACCTGGTCGCCAACACGCTCGCCTGGGCGCGGGGCGACCTCGAGGTCGGGCCCGGCGACGAGGTCGTCATCACCGAGATGGAGCATCACTCCAACATCGTCCCGTGGCAGCTCCTCACCGAGCGCAAGGGCGCGACGCTGAAGTGGTTCGGGCTCACCGACGGTGGGGAGCTGGACCTGTCGAACATCGACGAGGTCATCACCGAGCGGACCAAGGTCGTCGCCCTCACGTGGGTGTCCAACATGCTCGGCACCATCAACCCGATCGCCGAGATCGCGAAGAAGGCCCACGCCGTCGGCGCGATCCTCGTCGTCGACGGCGCGCAGGCGGCGCCCCAGCTGCCGATCGACCTGGCGTCGATGCCCGACGACGAGCGGCCCGACGTGCTCGGCTTCACCGGCCACAAGACGGTCGGCCCGACGGGCATCGGCGTGCTGTGGGGCCGGCGCTCGCTGCTCGAGCAGCTGCCGCCGTTCCTCGGCGGCGGCGAGATGATCGAGACGGTCCGGATGGAGCGCTCGACGTACGCCGGCATCCCGCACAAGTTCGAGGCGGGCACGCCGCCGATCGTCGAGGCGGTCGGCCTCGGTGCCGCGCTGGACTACCTCGGTCACCTCGGCATGGACGCGATCCACCGCCACGAGCAGGCCATCACGGCGTACGCCCTCGAGGGGCTGCAGAGCGTCAAGGGGCTCACGGTGCTCGGCCCGCTCGACGCGGCCCGGCGCGGGGGAGCGATCTCGTTCGAGCTCGAGGGGGTGCACCCGCACGACGTCGCTCAGGTGGTCGACAGCCGCGGCGTGGCCGTCCGCGCCGGCCACCACTGCGCCAAGCCCGCCCATGCGCGGTTCGGCGTGCAGAGCTCGACCCGGATGTCGTCGTACCTCTACACGACGCCCGCCGAGATCGACGCCCTCGTCGACGCGCTGGAATACACCCGGTCCTACTTCAAGTTGGGCTGAGCGTCATGACTACCCAGGATCTCGACGCGCTGTACCAGGAGATCATCCTGGACCACTACAAGAACCCCCACCACAAGGGGCTTCGCGACCCCTTCGAGGCGGAGGTCCACCACGTCAACCCGACCTGCGGCGACGAGGTGACCCTGCGGGTGCACCTCGCCGACGCCCCCGAGGGGACCAAGCTGGTCGAGGACGTGTCGTACGACGCGGTCGGCTGCTCGATCTCCCAGGCGTCGGCCTCCGTGCTGACCGATCTGGTCATCGGCAAGCCGCTCGACGAGGCGATGGCGATCCACGAGGAGTTCCTCACCCTGATGCAGGGCAAGGGCGCGGTCGAGCCCGACGAGGAGGTCCTCGAGGACGGGATCGCGTTCGCCGGCGTCGCCAAGTTCCCCGCCCGGATCAAGTGCGCGCTGCTGTCGTGGATGGCGTGGAAGGACGCCACCGCGCAGTCGCTGTCCAAGGAGGACTCCTGATGACCGAGCAGACCACCGGCCAGACCACCGACGACGGGATCGAGGTCAGCGTCGCCGAGGGTGCCACCCTCGCCGTCGAGGACGTCACCGAGGCGATGAAGGACGTCGTCGACCCGGAGCTCGGGATCAACGTCGTCGACCTCGGGCTGCTCTACGGCGTCCACATCGAGCCGGAGTCGAAGGTCGTGCTCGACATGACCCTCACCTCGGCCGCCTGCCCGCTGACCGACGTCATCCAGGACCAGACAGCGACCGCGCTCGACGGACTGGTCAACGACGTCCACATCAACTGGGTCTGGATGCCGCCCTGGGGCCCCGAGAAGATCACCGACGACGGCCGCGAGATGCTGCGGGCGCTCGGCTTCAACGTGTGATCGGCGGCACGCCCGAGCAGGCCGACCGGCTGCTCGCGCTCGTCCTCGACGGCACCAAGACGGCGACCGCCAGTGCCCTGTGGGACTACGAGGCCGGGGGCGAGGACGACCGCACGCTCGACTCCTGGCGCCACGTGCACCGCGAGTTCTTCTCGACGTACGCCGCCCACGACCGCGGCTTCGCGTTCGACATGCCGGTCGTGCTCGAGCGGTTCGAGGTCCTCTACCGTCGCTGAGCCGCCGGTCGCCCTAGGCTGTCGGCATGGCCGGGAGCGCGGGCAGCAAGCTGAGCATCGTCGGGGCCGGCGCGGTCGGGTCGACGACGGCGTACGCCGCGCTGCTGCGCGGGCTGGCGGAGACGGTGACGCTGTACGACGTCGACGCGGCCCGGGTCCACGCCGAGAGCCTGGACCTGCAGCACGGCATGCAGTTCCTCCAGCCGGCACAGGTGATCGGCTCCGACGACCCGGCGGTGGTCGCCGGGTCCGACGTGGTGATCGTGACGGCGGGGGCGAAGCAGAAGCCGGGGGAGAGCCGCCTGGACCTCGCCGAGCGGTCGGTCGAGATCATGCGGTCGCTGATGCCGAAGCTGGTGGCGCACGCGCCTGACGCGGTCTACCTGATGGTGAGCAACCCCGTGGACGTCATCACGTACGCCGCGCTGCAGCTGAGCGGCCTGCCGCGTCACCAGGTGTTCGGCTCGGGGACCGTGCTGGACTCCTCGCGACTGCGCACGCTCGTGGCGCGCCACGCGGGGGTGGCGCCGCAGCACGTCCACGCCTACATCGTCGGCGAGCACGGCGACTCGGAGATCCCGCTGTGGAGCGAGGCCTCCATCGGGGGCGTGCGCCTCGAGCGCTGGCGCGGCGTCTCCGGGGTCGCCGGCCTCGACGAGGGCATCAGGGCGGAGATCGCGAAGGAGGTCGTCGCCTCGGCGTACACGATCGTGGCCGGCAAGGGCGCGACCAACTACGCGATCGGGCTGGCCTCGGTCGAGATCGCGGAGGCGGTGCTCCGCAACGAGCGCCGGATCCTGCCGGTCTCGACGCTGCTGCAGGGCTACGAGGGCCTGCCGGACGTGTGTCTCTCGCTGCCGTGCATCGTCGACGGCCGCGGCTGCAGCCGACCGGTCGACACCGAGATGAGCGCCGAGGAGCGGGCGGCGCTGGCGGCGTCCGGGCATGCGATCAGGGCCGTCATCGAGCGGGTCGGCCTGCAGTGACGCTCGTCGCCGTCCCCCCGTCCCGGGTGGTGCGCTGGGTCGAGAACTTCGCCTCGCGCCACGGTCCCACCGAGGTCCGGGTCGAGGTCGGCGAGCTGACCGGCTGGGCGGCCGACGGGTCGCACTTCATCGCGTCGCTGCCGTTCCGGACGCCGTACTCCGGGGCTCCCGACGTCGGGGCGTTCGCGTCCGCCGCCGCGCCACCGCCGGACTGGGGCGTGCTGCTGGTCCGCAAGGGTGGCTTCGCCGTCGCCCGGCTGCACGGTGACCAGCTGGTCGCGCACAAGGTGGGGCAGCGCCACGTGCAGGGCCGGTCGAAGGCGGGCGGCTGGAGCCAGCAGCGCTTCGCCCGGCGCCGCTCCCAGCAGGCCAGGGTGGCGTACGAGGCCGCCGCCGACCATGCCGCCCGGCTCCTCGACGGACTGAGCGGCCCGGTCGTGACCGGCGGCGACAAGGGCGCGCTGGAGGAGGTGCTCGCCGACCCGCGGCTGCGCGGCCTGACCGTGGCCGGGCCGCGCCTCGGCGTGCCCGAGCCTCGGCGGGACGTCCTCGACCGGGCGATCGCGGAGGCGACCTCGGTGGGCATCGAGGTGCTCAACGCCGACGAGGCGTGATGCTCGCTCGGCTCTCCGTCGGTCTGCGGTGATCGTGACCTGACGTCGCCGGGGCCTAGTCCAGCCCGAGCTCCTTGCGGCGTACCTCCCAGCGGGCGAGGATCCCGTCGAGCTCGCCCTCGAGGAAGAGCAGGAACTGCACCGCCCGGTCGAGGCGCACGTCGGCGGGCGACTCCTCCCCGAGAAGGTCCCGGCCCGCGGCCAGGGCGGCCCGGATCGGCCCGTAGAGCTGGTCGTGCCTGGTCATCGCGGTGTGCCAGGCGTCGTCGTCGACGACGTAGACGTCGCGGCGGGACCCGGGCTCGCGCTCGCGGCGAACGAGTCCTACGGGCAGGAGGTACTTCACCGCACCCGAGATCCCGGCGGCGCTCGCACCCAGGAACTTGGTCAGCTCGGCGGAGGTCATTCGGCCGTCGTCGTCGACGAGCAGGGCGGCGAACATCCTGGCGGGAAGGCGCGCCATGCCCGCCTGGGCGAGGGCGCCGGCGATCCGCTCCGCCGCTCGCTGCCGCTGGTCCATGGCGACAGCCTAGATAACTTTCAAAATTTTCTGAAATATCGATAGGCTCGTCACGTGACCACATCACCTGTCATCGAGGTCCACGGTCTGGTGAAGACCTTCGGCCGGGTCCGGGCCCTCGACGGTCTCGACCTGACCGTGGCACCGGGAGAGGTGCACGGCTTCCTCGGCCCCAACGGCGCCGGCAAGTCCACCACGATCCGTGTGCTCCTCGGGCTGCTGCGCAAGGACGCCGGCGAGGTGCGCCTGCTCGGCGGCGACCCGTGGCGGGACGCCGCGGCGCTGCACCGCCGGCTGGCGTACGTCCCCGGCGACGTCAGCCTGTGGCCGAACCTCACCGGCGGCGAGGCGATCGACCTCCTCGGTCGCCTCCGCGGCGGGCTCGACGAGAAGCGCCGCGCCGAGCTGGTCGAGCGGTTCGAGCTCGACCCGACGAAGAAGGCACGCAGCTACTCCAAGGGCAACCGGCAGAAGGTCGCACTCGTGGCCGCGCTCGCCTCCGACGTCGAGCTGCTCGTCCTCGACGAGCCGACCTCCGGGCTGGACCCGATCATGGAGGCGGTCTTCCAGGAGTACGTCGAGTCCTTCCGCGACGGCGGCGGCACGGTGCTGCTCTCGAGCCACATCCTCGCCGAGGTCGAGCGGCTGGGCGACCGGGTCAGCATCATCCGGGCCGGCCGCACGGTCGAGACCGGCACCCTCGCGGAGCTGCGCCACCTGACCCGCACCTCGATCTCCGCCGAGGTCGACACGCCGCCGGCCGGGCTGGGCGGACTGACCGGGGTGCACGACCTCGCGGTGGACGGTCACCGGGTGCGGTTCGAGGTCGACTCGGCCGAGCTCGACGCCGCGCTGCGGCTGCTGGTGGCCGGCGGCGTACGCACCCTGACCAGCACGCCGCCCACCCTCGAGGAGATGTTCCTCCGGCACTACGGCGACGAGCTCCCCGAGCTCGCCGAGGAGGAGGCGTGACCGGCGTAGGCGGCCTGCTCCGGTTCCACCTGCGGCGGGACTGGCTGATGGCGCTGTGGTGGTGCCTCGGGCTCACGCTCCTCTACTGGAGCCAGGCGGTGAGCGTGAAGGGGCTCTATGCGACCCAGGCGGAGTTCGACAAGGCCGCGGCCAGCATGGAGGGCAACGCGGCGTTCATCGCGATGGCGGGCCCGGCGCGGGCCCTGAACACCGTCGGCGGCCAGGTGGTCTGGCAGGCGAGCGCGTTCGGGGCCATCGCCGCGGGGCTGATGAGCATGTTCCTGATCGGCCGGCACACCCGCGCGGAGGAGGAGTCAGGCCGCGACGAGCTCGTGCGGTCGGGCGTCGTCGGCCAGCAGGCGCCGCTGGTCGCGGCGATGATCGTCGCGATGGCGGCCAACCTGGTGGCCGGCCTGCTGGTCGCGCTGAGCCTGATGTCGGTGCCGCTGGACGCCGCCGACTCGCTGGCGACCGGTCTCGGGATGACCTTCTGCGGCTGGCTGTTCGCCGCGACCGCGCTGGTCGCCGCCCAGCTCACCCAGAGCACGCGGGCGATGTACGGCATCGCCGGTCTGGTCATCGCCGTGGCGTACGTCCTGCGCGCGATCGGGGACGTCGGCGACCCGTTCCTCAGCTGGCTCTCGCCCATCGGCTGGTACCAGGCGATGCACCCCTTCTCCCGGCTGCGGTGGTGGCCGGCGGTGCTGCTCATCGCAGGCACGGCGGTGGCCGCCATGGCGGCGTACCGGCTGTTCGTCAGGCGCGATATCGGCGGCGGCCTCCTCGCCGACCGCCCCGGACCCGCCCGGGCCGGGGCGGCGCTGGCCAGCGGCTTCGGGCTCGCGTGGCGGCTGCAGCGTGGCTCGGTGATCGGCTGGACGATCGGGATGTTCCTCGGCGGGCTCTCCTACGGCTCGATCGGCAACGACATCGGCGACCTGGTCGGTGACGGCGAGTTCGCCCAGGACGTCCTGGTGCAGAAGGGCGACCTGGTCGACGGCTTCTACGCGACGGCCATCCTCATGCTCGCGATCATCGCGGCCGGCTTCTCGATCTCCTCGGCGCTCCGGCCGCGCGGGGAGGAGGACGGCGGCCGGGGTGAGCCGCTGCTCGCGACCGGGCTCTCCCGGTCGGCCTGGCTGGGTGGGCACGTCGCTGTGACGGTGCTCGGCACGCTCCTCGTGCTCGTCGCCTCCGGGCTCGGGCTCGGCGTCGGCAACGCCATGGTCACCGGCGACGGCGGCGCGGTGGTGCGGCTCGGCGTCCCGGTCCTCGCCCAGCTCGCGCCGGTGCTCGTGCTGAGCGGGCTGGCGCGGCTGCTGTACGGCGTGGCGCCCCGGCTGGCGCAGCTGGCCTGGGTCGGGCTGGTCCTCGCGTTCGTCGTCATGCTGTTCGGCGAGCTGCTCCGGCTGCCGCAGTGGCTGCAGGACCTCTCCCCGTTCGACCACCTCGCGATGGTGCCGGCCGAGGACTTCCGGGTCGTGCCGGTGGTCGTCGTCGCGCTGGTCGCCGTCGCGCTCTCCGCGGCCGGGCAGCTGGCGTTCCGGCGGCGCGACGTCGGCTGACGCGCGCTGGGCGTCCTCAACCGCGGTCCGGTGTGCGACCGGGGCGGACCAGGCCGGTCTCGTACGCCAGCACGGCCGCCTGGACCCGGTCGCGCAGGCCGAGCTTGGTGAGGATCCGGGTCACGTGGGTCTTGACCGTCGTCTCGGAGAGGACGAGGGTGGCGGCGATCTCGGCGTTGGACAGCCCGCCGGCGACCAGGACGAGCACGTCGCGCTCGCGCTCGGTGAGGCGGTCGAGCTCGGCGGGCGAGCGGTCCGGCCCGGGCCCGCTGACGAACTCCTCCACGAGCCGCCGCGTGATGGCGGGCGCCAGCAGCATGTCGCCGGCGGCGATGGTGCGTACGGCGTGGGCCAGGTCGTCGGGCCGGACGTCCTTGAGCAGGAAGCCGCTCGCGCCGGCCCGGATGGCGTCGTACACGTGGCCGTCGAGGTCGAACGTCGTCAGCATCAGCACCCGCACCGAGGAGCCCGAGGTGAGCCGCCGGGCGGCCTCCACGCCGTCCATGACCGGCATCCGCACGTCCATGAGTACGACGTCCGGGTGCTCCCGCGCGCACACCGCGAGCGCCTCGCGGCCGTCGCCGGCCTCGCCGACGACCTCGAGGTCGTCCTCCTCGCCGAGGATCATCGCGAAGCCGCGGCGTACGAGTGCCTGGTCGTCGACGACCACCACCCGGATCATCGGTCTGCCTCCAGCGGGAGCGAGGCAGCGACCGCGAAGCCGTCGGCGCCGTCGGCGGCCGCCGGGCCCGCGCGTAGGCTCCCGCCGCAGGCCTGGACCCGCTCGCGCATGCCGACCAGCCCGTGGCCGCCGCCCGGCGACGGGCGCGCGGGGCCGGGATCGTCGACCTCGACGCAGAACCGGCCGCCCTCGCCCCGGACCCGCAGGGTGGCGCGCCTCGCCAGCGAGTGCCGGAGCACGTTGGTGAGCGCCTCCTGCGCGACCCGGTAGGCGGTCATCGCGACGCCGGCCGGGACGGCGCCGGCGACCGGGCCCGCGTCGTACTCCACCTCCAGCCCCGCCTCCCGGAAGTGGGCGACGAGGGCGGGCAGCTGGTCCAGGCCCGGCTGCGGAGCGGTGTCGCCGCCACGGACGTCGTCGGCGCCGGGGCGGAGCACGCCGAGGAGCTGCCGGAGCTCGTCCATCGCCTCCCGGCCGGAGGCCTGGACGGAGCGCGCGGCCTCGGCGGCGGCGTCGGGGTCCCGTCGCGCCTTCCGCTCGGCGACTCCTGCCTGCACGAGCATCACGGTCACCGAGTGGGAGACCACGTCGTGGATGTCCTGGGCGATGCGCAGCCGCTCCTCGGCGACCGCACGCCGAGCCAGCTCGTCCCGGCTGGCCGCGAGCTCCGCGGTGGTCGCGCGCAGGTCCTCGATGAGCATGTGCCGGTTGCGAAGTGCGCGGCCGGCGCCCCAGGCTCCGCCGATGATCATGAGCAGCCAGCCGAGCGAGCCCCAGGTCACCTCCCCGCTTGCCACCACCGTCACGTAGGCGAAGGCGAAGGCGAGCGCCGCCTCCCGCGTGGGCAGGCGGTAGCCGGTGTGGAACACGAGCAGCAGGCACGCGACGATCGAGGAGAGGAAGTCCTCCTGCGAGAGCCCCAGCCGATAGCTCACCGGGATGGTCGAGAACGCGAGCAGGAACGCCGCCCACAGGGACGTGCACCGGAGCAGCAGCGCGACGGGGTAGCAGACGACCGCGACGGCCGCCACCGGTGTCGGTCCGTCCAGCTGTCCGGCAGCCAGCTCGGCCAGGCCGAGCGCGAGGACGCCGGCCGCGATCGCGAGGTCGAGCAGAGACGGGCGCTGCAGCCGCATGAGGGGAGCGTAGGGCGGCGCGGGGGCCGGCGCGTCGTACTTCCGGAGGAGGTCCCTCGTCCTGGGGACGTATGCCGGCGGGGTGAAGGTCGTCCGCGCTGCGGGCCCGGTCCCTTCCGGCGTACGACGTGGACGCCGGGGCCGCGGACCTAGGTTCGGTGCTCCGCAGGTCGCCGTACGACCACCGTCACGACACAGGAGCACACCTCATGACCGCCATCGCCACCGGGCTCACACCGGCCCCGAGCACCGCCGACGACCCGAGCAGCACGGCCGTCCGCCTGCGCCGCTACCTCGGCGCCGCCTGTCTGCCCGGCGTCTTCGTGCTGATGATCCTCGGCACGCTCGTCGTCGACCCGCTCGACGACAGCGCCTCGAGCACGACGATGTTCGAGCAGGCCGCCGGCCACCTCGGCACCATCCAGGTGCTCGCCTGGCTCGAGCTGCTCTGCGCGCCCGTCGGCGTCGCCGGGCTGCTGGCCGTGGTCGGAGCCGTACGACGCCGGGGCGCGGGCTGGGCGAACGCCGTCGGAGTCCTCGCGGTGCTGACCGCTGTCGGCCAGGTCGCCATCAGCCTCAACCACCTCGTCCTCGTCGGCCTCGCGAAGGCCGACATGTCGGCCGCACAACGCGTCGACGCGCTCGACTCGTTCCACCACGTCGGCGGCCCGATGCCGGTCCTGTTCTTCCTCAGCGCGCTGGCCTACCCGCTCGCCGGGGTGGCCGCCTCGCGGGCCGGGCTGGTGCCGAAGGCCGTCCTCGTGCCGTCGCTGCTGTTCTTCCTCACGGTCTTCCTGCCGGACTCGGAGATCGGCCAGTACGTCCCGCTCGTGGTGGGCGTCGTCCTCGGTGGCTGGATCGGCCGGGGCCTGCTCGCCCGGCGCTGAGGGGGCCGGCTCGCCCGGGGAGCCGGCGGGCGCCGATCGCCGCGTGGTGGCGCTGCCGCCGCGCGGCGATCGGCTAGCGTCCGGAGGCATGTGGCAGCCCGAACCCGGGTGGCATCCGCTGCCCGGCGGCACCGGACCCTCCACGCTGGGGGTCTGGCGGGCTGCCGTCGGCGACCGGCCGGTCGTGATCAAGAGGGTCGCCCCGCCGACGGCGTACGACCCGGAGGCGCTGAGCGACCCCCGGCACTTCGCCTACTGGCGGCGCGGGGCCGACGTGGCGACGTACGGCCTGGTCGACGACACGCCCGGACTGGTCGGATCACCGACCGAGGTGACCGAGGACGCCGAGGGCATCACGCTCGTCACCGACTGGGTCGAGGACGCCGCCAACTCGGGTCTGTTCGTGGCCCTCTCGCTCGGCCGGTTCGCGGGTGCCAAGCTCGGCCATGTCCGGTGGCTCGCACGCAGCCAGCTCCGCGACCGGCTCGCGCGGGTCGAGGAGCGCGGCGGCTGGCGTACGCTCGCGCGGACCACGGCCGCGGACGTCGCCGCCGTGCTCTGGGACCGGCGTGGTCGCTTCCTCGACCTGACCGACGCGCTCCCGCAGGTGCCGCAGCACGGCGACCCGACGCCCGGCAACCTCCCTGGCCGGACCGCCGAGGACGGCGAGGACCGGCTGGTCGCGATCGACTGGTCGAGCCTGGGCTATGGACCGGTCGGCGGCGACCTCGGGCTCTACCTGCTGACCGCGCGGGAGGAGTTCGAGCCGCTCCTCGACGCCTATCTGCTCGGGCTCCCCGACGGTCTCGCCACCCGCGAGCAGGCCGCCCTCGGTGCCCAGGTCAGCGCCGTCTACACCGCGATGAGCCGTGCCGAGTGGGCGCTCGCGCGCGTCGCCGGGGGAGAGGGCGCGCTCGCCGCGAAGTACCGCCACCCGGCCGTCGCGCCGCACCTGCGCGCCCTGCAGCGCCAGGCGGCCCTCGTCGAGGCGCTGCTGGAACGCTAGGTCGTACGCCGGCCTACGGGTTGTCGAGGTCGTTCGTGCCGAAGGTGTCGCACCCGTTGATGTCGTCGTTGGCGCTGCGTCCGGCGTTGAACCACGCGACCCGCTCGGCGGACGAGCCGTGGGTCCACGACTCGGGGTTGGTTCCGTTCTGCATGCGGTTCTGGATGTAGTCGTCGCCGACGTCATGGGCGGCGGCGATCCCTTCCTGGATGTCCTGGTCGGTGATGTCCTCGATGAGGCCGTCGCCCTCGGCGGCCGCGGTCCACATCCCGGCGTAGCAGTCCGCCTGGAGCTCGAGCCGGACCGAGTCGCTCTTCGGGCCCTGCTGCGTCTTGACCTGGCTCATCGTGCCGAGGAGGTTCTGGATGTGGTGGCCGTACTCGTGCGCGATGACGTAGGCGCGGACGAACGGCGAGTCCTGGCCGCCGAGCTGGGCGAAGATCGTGGTGAAGAAGTCGGTGTCGAGATAGATGGTCTGGTCGCCCGGGCAGTAGAACGGGCCCACGTCGCTGGTGGCAGTGCCGCAGCCGTCGGTCTGGACCGAGCCGTGGAAGACCTCGACGGCGTTCTCCGGGTGGAACCTGCCCTGCACCTGGGGCTGGTCCTTCCAGTAGTCGGTCAGCGAGTTCTCGACCGCCACGAGCGCGCACTCCGCGTGGTTGTTGGCGTCGTCGCCGGTCTGGCACTGGGAGTAGTCGAACTCCGACCCCGAGTCGGAGCCGGTGACCCCCGCGCCGCTGAACGCGGAGGCGTCGAGGCTGGTGCTGCTGCTGCCGCCGAGCTGACTGCTCAGGAACCACACGAGCAGGGCGACGATGATCGCGCCGATCCCGCCCCCGGCCTTGAGGCCGCCGGGGATCGGGATGCCCCCGCCACCACCGAGCCCGCCTCCGACGCTGCCACCGGATCCGCTGCCACCGACGTCACGCGTGCGACTGGTGTCGAGCCTGGCCTTCGGGTTGAACCGCATGACTGCCCCCTGGCGTACCGAATCGCGGGGCCCGGCGCCCCGCCCATACACTAGTGACGATCATGATCACCGCCCATGACCTGGAAGTCCGCGTCGGGGCGCGCCTTCTCATGGAGCACGTCAGCTTCCGCGTCGGACCGGGCGACAAGATCGGCCTGGTCGGCCGCAACGGTGCGGGCAAGACGACGCTCACGAAGGTGCTCGCCGGCGACCAGCTACCCGCCTCCGGGAACGTCACCCGGAGCGGCGATCTCGGCTACCTTCCGCAGGACCCGCGGGTCGGCGACCCGGAGGTCCTGGTCCGTGACCGGATCCTCTCCGCGCGCGGCCTGGACGACGCCGTACGCCGGATGCGGGCCGCCGAGGAGGAGATGGGCTCCGACGACCCGGCCACGCGCGAGCGGGCGATGAGGCGCTACCAGAAGGCGCACGACGCGCTCGACGCCGGCGGCGGGTACGCCGCCGAGGCGGAGGCGCTGCAGATGGCGCAGGCGCTCGGCATCCCCGACCGGCTCATGGAACAGCAGCTCAAGACCCTCTCGGGCGGCCAGCGGCGCCGCGTCGAGCTCGCACGGATCCTCTTCTCGGGCGCCGAGGTGCTGATCCTCGACGAGCCCACCAACCACCTCGACGCCGACTCCATCATCTGGCTGCGGGACTGGATGAAGTCCTACAAGGGTGGCTTCATCGTCATCTCCCACGACAACGACCTGCTCGGCGAGACGGTCAACAAGGTCCTCCACCTCGACGCCAACCGGGCGACCATCGACGTCTACAACATGGGCTGGAAGCTCTATCTCGAGCAGCGGGAGACCGACGAGAAGCGCCGTAAGAGGGAGCTCCTCAACGCCCAGAACAAGGCCAAGACGCTGACCGACCAGGCCAACAAGATGCGCGCGAAGGCGACGAAGGCCACCGCCGCGCAGAACATGCTCAAGCGCGCCGAGCGGCTGATGGCCGGCGTGGAGGGCGAGCGGCAGGCCGACAAGGTGGCGGCGATCAAGTTCCCCTCACCCGCGCCGTCCGGCCGTACGCCGCTCACCGCGTCGGGGCTGTCGAAGTCCTACGGCTCCCTCGAGGTCTTCACCGACGTCGACCTCGCCATCGACCGCGGGTCGCGGGTGGTCATCCTCGGCCTCAACGGCGCCGGCAAGACGACGCTGCTGCGCATCCTCGCCGGCGTCGACCAGCCCGACACCGGCATGGTCGTCCCCGGACACGGGCTGAAGGTCGGCTACTACGCCCAGGAGCACGAGACCCTCGACGTCTCGCGCTCCGTGCTCGACAACATGCAGTCCTCGGCCCCCGCGCTGACCGACACCGAGGCGCGCACCGTGCTCGGCGCGTTCCTCTTCTCCGGCGACGACGTCCACAAGCCGGCCGGTGTGCTCTCCGGCGGCGAGAAGACCCGGCTCGCGCTCGCCTCGCTCGTCGTCTCCAGCGCCAACGTGCTGCTGCTCGACGAGCCGACCAACAACCTCGACCCCGCCTCCCGCGAGGAGGTGCTCGACGCCATCCGGCGCTACGAGGGTGCGATCGTGCTCGTCACCCACGACGAGGGCGCCGTCCACGCCCTCGAGCCGGACCGCGTCCTCATCCTCCCCGACGGTGTCGAGGACCTCTGGAACGAGTCGTACGCCGACCTGGTGTCGCTCGCATGAGCAGCGACGACCCCGGCGTCTTCGACGCGCCGCTGCGCCAGCAGCTCGAGGCCTTCCTCGACGACCACCGGGCGGAGCTGGCGGCCTGCCTCGACGGCCTGACCGAGGAGGAGGCGCGGCGCCGCCTGGTGCCGTCGCGGACGACGCTCCTCGGCCTGGTCAAGCACGCGACCTTCGTGGAGAAGGTCTGGTTCGACGAGGCGGTCACCTGCCGCTCGCGCGAGGAGATCGGCATCCCGGCGACACCCGACGAGTCCTTCGGGCTGAGCGACGAGGACACGGTCGACTCGGTGAGGTCGGCGTACGTCGCGGCGTGCGAGGCGTCCCGGCAGGCTGTCGCCGGGCTCGGGCCGGACGACGTCGTACGCGGCAACCGGCGCGGTCCGCTCCCGCTGCGGTGGGTCTACCTGCACATGCTGCGCGAGCTGGCGCAGCACTGCGGCCACGCCGACATCCTGCGCGAGCAGGTGCTCGCAGCCCGCGGCTGACCAGCGCTGTCCGGAAACCGGCTCCGGTCGTGTCGGTGCCGGTCGCTAGCGTTGCTCCCATGTCGGGCATGGTGGGCATGAGCAGCGTGTGGCGGAGCATGCGCGCGGACCGGAGCGTCACCGACGCCCGGATCGACCGCCGGACGCTGCGCCGCGTGCTCGCGTTCGCCAAGCCCCACCGGCGTCCGATCGCGGTCTTCCTCGCCCTCAACGTGGTCAACTCCGCGATGGTCGTCGTGACGCCGCTGCTGATCCAGCGGATCGTCGACGACGGGATCCTGGCCGGCGACGCCTCGATCGTGACCTGGCTGGCGCTCGGCATGCTGGTCGCGGCGGCGGTCAACGCCGTGCTCAACGTCGCGCTCGGCTTCCTCTCGAGCCGGATCGGGGAGGGGCTGATCTTCGACCTGAGGACGGCGGTCTTCGGCCACGTCCAGCGCCAGTCGCTGGCGTTCTTCACCCGGACGCAGACCGGGGCGCTGGTCAGCCGGCTCAACAACGACGTGATCGGTGCGCAGCGGGCGTTCACCTCGGCACTCGGAGACAGCGTCGCCAACGTCATCTCCGTCGTGGTCGTCGGCGCGACGATGCTGGCGCTCTCGTGGCAGGTGACGCTGTGCTGCGTCGCCACGTTCCCGCTCCTGTGGCTGGTGAGCCGCTGGGCGAGCCGACGGCTGGCGGGTCTGACCCGGCGGCAGATGGACGGCAACGCCGACCTGGGCAACACCATGACGGAGCGGTTCAACGTGGGCGGCGCGATGCTGCTCAAGCTGTTCGGCCGTCGCGAGGAGGAGGACCTCGCGTTCGCCGAGAAGGCCGCCGTCGTCCGCGACCTCGGCGTGCAGATCGCGCTCACGACCCGGATCTTCTCGACCTCGATGTGGACGGTCCCGGCACTCGCCACCGTGCTGGTGTTCGGCGTGGGCGGCCACCTCGCCATGGACGGCAGCCCCTCGATCGGCACGCTCACCGCGCTGTCCACGCTGCTGATGCGGCTGCTCGCGCCGATGCAGGGGCTCTCCAACATCCGGGTCGACATCATGACGGCGCTGGTGTCCTTCGAGCGGGTCTTCGAGGTGATCGACCTGCCCTCGCTGATCAGGGAGAAGCCGGACGCCGTCCCGCTCCCCGCCGACGCCGCGTCGGTGGGGTTCGACCACGTCGCGTTCACCTACCCGCGCGCGGAGGACGTCTCGCTCGCATCGCTGGAGGCTGTCGCGAGGACGGAGGCGCGACCGACGACCCAGGTGCTGTACGACATCGACTTCGTCGCCGAGCCGGGGGAGATGGTGGCGCTGGTGGGGCCGTCGGGGGCGGGGAAGACGACGGTGACCCACCTGGTGGCGCGGCTCTACGACGTCGACGGCGGCGTCGTGCGGGTCGGTGGCCGCGACGTGCGCGACGTGACGCTGCAGTCGCTCGAGGACGTCGTGGGCTACGTGACCCAGGACGCCCACATGTTCCACGACACGATCCGCGGCAACCTGCTCTACGCCCGCCGTGACGCCACCGACGACGAGATCTGGGACGCGCTCGAGGCCGCCCAGATCGCCACCCTCGTCAAGGGGCTGCCGGACGGCCTCGACACCGTCGTCGGCGACCGCGGCTACCGCCTCTCGGGCGGCGAGCGGCAGCGCCTAGCCATCGCCCGGCTGCTGCTCAAGGCGCCTCGGATCGTCGTCCTCGACGAGGCCACCGCTCACCTCGACAGTGAGTCGGAGGCCGCCGTCCAGAAGGCCCTCGACGCCGCGCTCGAGGGGCGCACCTCGATCGTCATCGCCCACCGGCTCTCCACCGTCCGCAACGCCGACCGCATCCTCGTGGTCGAGGGGGGCCGGATCGTCGAGTCGGGCACCCACGCCTCGCTGCTCGCCCGCGGAGGGCTCTATGCCGAGCTCTACCGCACGCAGTTCGCGGAGGAGAGCAGCCAGCTCGAGCACCAGGGATCGGAGGACTGAGTGGACCTGCAGGTGAAGGACCGCGTCTACGTCGTCACCGGCGGCAGCCGGGGGCTCGGCCGGGCGACGGTGGACGCACTGGTCGACGAGGGCGCCCGGGTGGTGGTCTCGGGCCGGAGCGAGGAGTCGCTGGACGGCGTACGCCGGGCGCTGGGCGACGCCGTCGTGACCGTCGCCGCCGACAACGCCGACCCCTCGGCGGCGACCCGGCTCGTCGGAACGGCGCTCGAGGCGTGGGGGCGGCTCGACGGTGCGCTGATCAGCGTCGGCGGGCCGCCGCCCGGCACGGCGGGGGAAGCGAGCGACGAGCAGTGGCGGGCGGCGTTCGAGTCGGTCTTCCTGGGCGCGCTCCGGCTCGCCCGCGAGGTCGCCGCCGCGGTCGGCGAGGGCGGCTCGATCGCCTTCGTGCTCTCCTCCAGCGTGAAGGCGCCGATCCTCGGGCTCGGCATCTCCAACGGCCTGCGGCCGGGGCTGGCGATGGCGGCGAAGGCGCTCGCCGACGAGTACGGGCCCCGCGGCGTCAGGGTCAACGGCCTCCTGCCCGGCCAGCTGCTGACCGACCGGATGCTCGAGACCGGCACCGATCCCGACGCCGAGCCTGCGAGCATCCCGCTGCGCCGCTACGGCCGGCCGGACGAGTTCGGCCGGGTGGCCGCCTTCCTGCTGTCGCCGGCGTCGTCGTACGTCTCGGGGGCGATGGTGCCCGTCGACGGCGGCATGCTGCGCTCGCTCTGACCCGGCGCCTCGCCGTCGCGCCCGCGCCTCTCCGCGTCGTACGCCGCCTGGTACGCCGCGCGCACGGCCTGCTTGTGGGCGTTCTTCTCCGTCCGCCTCGCCTTGCGCTCGGCGCGGGCGGTGGCGCGCGGGTCCGGCAGCTCCTCGCCAGACTCGCTAGCGGCCTCGGCGCGCAGAGTCGACCGGCGCTCGTCGTACATCAGGTAGAAGAAGCCGAAGATCGCGAGCGCCCCGAAGAACCACCACTGGATCCCGTAGAAGAGGTGCGGCCCGTCGTTGAGCTCAGGCAGGTCGACCTGCTGCAGCGTGGTCGTGGGCGCGGGGTCCTCGGACTCGAGGTTGACGAAGCCGTCGTAGACCGGGTGCCCGATCCGCGGCCCGATCGTCGTGGACGACACCGCGCGGGTGCCGAGGAGCCCGCCGGAGACCTCGTCCACGCGGGTCGAGTCGCCGGTCGCGTCGACCCGGACCCACCCGGTGACTGTCACGGTGCCGGACGGCGGTGCCGGGATCGACTCCGGGTGGTCGTCCTGGTCGGGCGAGGCCATCCACCCGCGGTCGACGAGGAGGGCGGTCCCGTCGGTGGTGACGAGAGGTACGACGACGTCGATCCCCGCCGTCCCGTGGTCGTCGGTCCGGTAGCGCCAGACGACGGTGTGGGAGGTGTCGTAGGTGCCGGTCGCGGTGACCCGGCGCCACTCGTCCCGATCGTCGACCTCGCGGCCGACGGCGAGGACGTCGCCGACCGGTGCGGGGGAGGCGTGCTCGTTGGTGCGGATGATCTCGTTGCTCTGGCGCTTGTCGTGGAGCCGGCCGAACTGCCATTCGCCCAGCCACCAGGTCCCGTAGACCAGCACGGCGACCGCCACCGCGAACAGCGCCCACCGTCGACTGAGCAGGAACCGGAACGATCGCACCCGACGAGGCTATCCGCCGGGCGGTGAATCGCTCGGATCCGGGCGGACCTCCGCGTAGGCTGGCGTGGTGGAGACGACACCGAGGCCCCAGCCCACCACCGGACAGCTGGTCGATCGCTTCGGGCGCGTGGCCACCGACCTGCGTGTCTCGTTGACCGACCGGTGCAACCTGCGGTGCAGCTACTGCATGCCCGCCGATGGGCTGGACTGGCTGCCCAACGAGCGGGTCCTGACCGACGACGAGGTGGTCCGACTCATCCGGGTCGCCGTCGAGCGGCTCGGGATCCGTGAGGTGCGGTTCACCGGCGGAGAGCCGCTCGTACGCCGCGGCCTGGTCGACATCGTCCGGCGTACCCGGGAGCTGTCGCCGGACCTCGAGCTGTCGATCACCACCAACGGCCTCGGGCTCGCGCGTACCGCGCCGGCGCTGAAGGCCGCCGGCCTCGACCGGGTCAACGTCTCGCTCGACACCATCCGTGCGGAGACCTTCGCGGAGATCACCCGCCGCGACCGCCTCCACGACGTCGTCGCCGGGCTCAAGGAGGCGGCCGACGCCGGCCTCGGCCCGGTGAAGATCAACGCGGTGCTCCTGCGCGGGGTCAACGACCAGCAGGCGCCCGAGCTGCTGGCCTGGGCGATCGACATGGGCTACGAGCTGCGTTTCATCGAGCAGATGCCGCTCGACGCCCAGCACGGCTGGTCGCGCGACGGCATGGTCACCGCAGACGAGATCTTCACGATGCTGGAGCGCGAGTTCACCCTTGCGCCGGCGAGCGAGCCGCGGGGCAGCGCCCCTGCCGAGCTGTTCACCGTCGACGGCGGTCCCGCCACCGTCGGCGTCATCGCGTCGGTGACCCGTCCGTTCTGCGGCGACTGCGACCGGGTCAGGCTGACAGCCGACGGCCAGGTCCGCGACTGCCTCTTCGCCCGCAAGGAGTCCGACCTGCGCACGCCCCTGCGCGACGGCGCCCCGGACGAGGAGCTCGCCCGGCTCTGGACCGTCGCGATGGCCGGCAAGCGCGCCGGGCACGGCATCGACGACCCGACCTTCCTCCAGCCCGACCGGCCGATGTCGGCGATCGGCGGCTGACGCTCCGCCCCGTCACTCGGGTCCCTCCGAGGTAGGGCCCGGCCGCGGCATGTCCGAGTGGACGTTCCACACGAACTCCTGGGTGAGATCCTCCGCCCGCAACAGCCCGAGGTCGCGGCCACGCAGGACCGCGACGAGCCGGTCGGAGGTCCCGAGCTTGCCGTACAGGTGCTGCAGGTGCTTGCGGACCGTTGCGGGGCTCGCGCGGAGGCGCCGCGCGATCGCGTCGGCGGTGAGCCCGCCGGCGAGGTACTCGAGCACCTTCTGCTCCCGCGGCGTGAGTACGACGTCGTGCGGCTCGCCGCTCCGGTGCCGGTCGTCAGCGAGGCTGAGGCTGCGGTAGAGCGCGACGACCGCCGGCTGCAGCGCCACGCAGAACGCGAGCTCGTCGTCGGTGAAGTCGCGGTCGGAGCGGTTCATCGCGAAGTAGACCCATTCGGGGGTCGCCGTCGTCGTCAGCAGGATCACGATCGTGTGCCAGGCACCGATCGGGCCGAGCACCTCCCGGAAGAGCGTGGTCTCGCGGAACTCCCGCCACGGCACCACGTCGCTGATCCGGACCGGGCGCCAGTCCCGCTGCGAGGTGTACCACCGGAAGAGCGGGTGCTCGTCGAGGAGCCGGCTGACGCCGTCGATCCCTGCCTCGTGCTCGGGACGGTAGGGCCGGAAGGACACCGTCGCGGTCCGCTGGACCAGGTCCATCCGGTTGAAGGAGACCACGTCGACGCCGAGTGCCTCGGCGAGCACGCTCAGGGTCCGGTCGACGAGTCCGCCGACGGTGCGCACGGACGCGACGTCGTACCCGACCTCCAGCGCCCGCATCGCCGGCTCCATCCCCGAAACCCTCCTGAGGTCAGTGCTCCCCAGGACGATCTAACACTGCGGGGCTCAGTGCGTCTGGACTTCGCGGAGAAAGCCGCGCGCACCGAGGAAGTCGCTCAGCGACTGACGGTGCTCGTCGCAGGCCAGCCAGATCTTGCGGCGGTCGGGGGTGTGGATCTTCGGATTGTTCCACTGGAGCTCCCAGACGGCAGCGGCCTGGCAGCCCTTGGCGGAGCAGAGGTCAGGATCCATCCGCGCCGTCCTCGTCGTGCTGGTGGCGCTCGCGCCACTCCTTGCCGCCCCGCAGCTCGGGGTCGCCGAAGGGCGAGTCGACGAGGTCGAACCCGTCGCCCTTGGTGTTCGCGGCGTTGGCCATGACCACGGCGATGTACGGCAGCACGATGGCGCAGGCGATCAGGATCGGCCACAGCCAGTTGACGTGGGTGACGCCGGCCAGGACGGCGCCGATGAAGCAGACGGAGCGGATCGACATCGACACGATGTAGCGCTTCTGGCGGGCGGCGATGTCCTCCGCGCGACTCGTCTGGGCCGTCGTGATGCGGATCGGCGCCTCGCTCCTGTGCGACTGCCGGCGCGACGCGCTCCGGACCCTGGACATAAGAGCAACCCTACGTCGCTACGGTGGGAGTCCAACCACCGGTCCGCGCGCCAACGGAGGCCTGCCATGACGAACCGCACCTACCGCGTCACCGAGGTCGTCGGGACCTCGCCCGACGGCGTCGACGCCGCCATCTCCAACGCCATCTCCCGGGCGTCCAGGACGCTTCGCCACCTCGACTGGTTCGAGGTCGTCGGCGTACGCGGCCAGGTCAAGGACGGCGCCGTTGAGCACTACCAGGTCACGATGAAGCTGGGGTTCCGGCTCGAGGACGAGTGACGGAGCAGGTGGGTCGTCGGATTCGGCGTACTGCCCGGTAATCACTAGGTTCACCAGACGTGACCGAGACGACCGCGCCCGTACCCCGATCAGTCCTCGTCACCGGCGGCAACCGCGGCATCGGCCGCGCGATCGCGGAGGCGTTCCTGGCGCAAGGCGACAAGGTCGCGGTGACGACACGCAGCGGCGGCGCGCCGGAGGGTGCGCTGGACGTGCGCTGCGACATCACCGTGCCGGAGCAGGTCGAGGCGGCGTACGCCGAGGTGGAGGCCGCCCACGGACCGGTCGAGGTCCTGGTGGCGAACGCCGGCATCACCAAGGACACCCTCGTGCTCCGGATGTCCGAGGACGACTGGTCCGACGTGATCGACACGAACCTGACCGCCTCGTTCCGGCTGGCCAAGCGCGCCGCCAAGGGCATGCTGCGGCTGCGTCGCGGCCGGATCGTGTTCATCTCCTCGGTCGTCGGGCTGCTCGGCAACCCGGGACAGGTCAACTACGCGGCATCCAAGGCCGGGCTGGTCGGGATGGCGCGGTCGCTGGCCCGCGAGCTCGGCAGCCGCGGGATCACCGCGAACGTCGTCGCGCCGGGCTTCGTCGAGACCGAGATGACCGAGGTGCTGACCGAGGAGCAGCGGAAGGCGATCTCCGACCGCGTGCCGCTCGGCCGGTACGCCACGCCTGACGACGTCGCCGCCGCGGTCACGTGGCTGGCCGGCGACGGCGCGGCGTACGTCACCGGGGCGGTCATCCCGGTCGACGGCGGACTTGGCATGGGCCACTGAGAGAAGAGGAATGATGGGCATTCTGGACGGCAAGCGGATCCTGGTCGCGGGGGTCACGATGGACACGTCCATCGGGTTCGCGGCCGCCAAGGTCGCGCAGGAGCAGGGCGCGACGGTACTCATCTCCAACTTCGGTCGCGCGCTGGGCATCACGAAGCGGATCGCGAAGCGGCTGCCCGTCGAGCCACCGGTGCTCGACCTCGACGTGACCAACGACGACCACCTCGCCGGGCTCGCCGACACGGTGCGTGAGCACCTCGGACCGGACGCGGGGCTGGACGGCGTCGTCCACTCCATCGCCTACGGCAACCCCGAGACGCTGCTGGGCGGCAAGTTCCTCGACGGTCCGTGGGAGGACGTCGCGCAGGCGGTCCGTGTGTCGGCGTACTCCCTCAAGAGCCTCGCCACGGCCTGCCGCCCGCTGCTCTCGGAGGGGTCGTCGGTGGTCGGCCTGACCTTCGACGCGACGGTCGCGTGGCCGGCGTACGACTGGATGGGCGTGGCGAAGGCAGGGCTGGAGTCCACCGCGCGCTACCTCGCCCGCGACCTCGGCCCGGCCGGCATCCGGGTCAACCTCGTCTCGGCCGGGCCGCTGCGGACGCTGGCCGCCAAGGCGATCCCGGGCTTCGAGGAGCTCGACGCGATGTGGGCCAGCCGGTCGCCCCTCGGCTGGGACAACACCGACCAGATCCCGACCGCGAAGGCGATCTGCGCGCTGATGAGCGACTTCTTCCCGGCGACGACCGGCGAGATCGTGCACGTCGACGGCGGCTACCACGCGATGGGCGCCTGAGCGCAGCGCGGAGGCACAAAGGACCGTAGGCTCCACGATCATGCGGACCCTCGTCATCATGCGGCACGGCAAGGCCGAGTCCTCGGCGCCGAGCGACTTCGAGCGCCAGCTCACCGACCGGGGCCACGGCGACGCCCAGGACGCCGGGACCTGGCTGGCCGGTCAGGGGATCGAGCCGGACTACGCGCTCGTCTCCGCGGCCGCGCGTACGACGCAGACCTGGGAGGACGTCGCCGCAGGCGCGGGCTGGGACCTGACCCTGGCGGAGTACGACGACGGGCTGTACGCCGCCTCCACCGACGCCGCCCTCGACCTGATCCGCGAGATCGACCCGGGCGTCTCCTCGCTGGTCGTCATCGGCCACAACCCGACTGCCGCCCAGCTCGTCCAGCTCCTCGACGACGGCGCCGGCGACGACGAGGCGTGCAACGCCATGGCCGTCGGCTTCCCGACCTCCGCCGTCGCGGTCTTCTCCTACGACGGCGACTGGGCCGACCTCGAGGAGGGATCGGCCAAGGTCGTGGGCTACCACGTGGGCCGCGGCTGACGACCTCAGACCGGGGGAGCCGGGGTCACGATCCCGGCCTCCGCGTCGGCCGCCTCGATCTCCTCGCGGGAGATTCCGAGGAGATACATGATCGTGTCGAGGTAGGGCACGTTGATGGCCGTGCCGGCGGCGGAGCGTACGGCGGGCTTGGCGTTGTAGGCGACGCCGAGGCCGGCGGCAGCGAGCATGTCGAGGTCGTTGGCGCCGTCGCCGATCGCGACGGTGGCGGCCTCGGGGAGGCCGAGCTCGGCGGCGAACTCGCGCAGCGCGACCGCCTTGCCGGCGCGGTCGACGACGGGGCCGATCACGTTGCCGGTGAGCCGGCCGTCGACGATCTCGAGCTGGTTGGCGCGGGAGAAGTGGATCCCGAGGTCGGCGGCGAGCCGGTCGGTGATCTGGGAGAACCCGCCCGAGACGATGGCGAAGCGGTAGCCGAGCCGGCGCAGCGTGCGCACCATCGTGCGCCCCCCCGGGTTGAGCTGCAGCGACTCGTAGACCTCGTCGAGCGCCGACGCGGGCACCCCCTCGAGGAGCTTGACCCGCTCGCGGAGCGACTGCTCGAAGTCGAGCTCGCCCCGCATCGCGGCCTCGGTGACGGCGGCGACCTCGGCCTCGCAGCCGGCGTACGCCGCGATCATCTCGATCACCTCGCCCTGGATGAGCGTGGAGTCGACGTCCATGACGATGAGGCGCATCCCGCGGCGGAGCAGGTTGGCGCGCTGGACGGCGATGTCGACGCCCTGGGCGGCAGCCTCGACCGAGAGCGAGGCCCGCAGCTCGTCCGGATCCGCGCCCGACACGTGCAGCTCGAAGGCCGTCACCGGGTAGCCCGCCAGCCGGATGATCCGGTCGATGTTGGCGCCGGCCGCGGCGATCCGCCGGGTGACGGCCCCCATCGCGGAGGCCTTGAGCGGTGTGCCGAGGACGGTGACATGGGCGCGCTGCTTCGGCCGCCGCGGGGTGTCGCCGGTGCCGCTCTCGATCTCGACCGTCATGTCGAGCGCGTGCGCGGTCTCCTCGAGCGCGACCCGGAGCGCCGCGGTGGCGGCGCCGTCGGCGGGCGCGGTGACCAGCAGCCCGAGCACGAGCCGCCCGCGCAGCACGATCTGCTCGAGGTCGACGACGTCGACGCCGGCGAGCGCCAGCGTCGCGAGGGTCGAGGAGGTCACCCCCGGCCGGTCGCGGCCGGCGAGGGTGACGAGCAGCGTGTCGGGCCGCTGGCCCAGCTGGTCGAAGGACTCGGTCATCGGAACGGAAATCTATCGGCTGCCGACGGGTCGTCAGCCCGGAGGCCAGACCTCGGGCGAGCCCGCGGCGGTGAGCGCGCGCCGGGCGGCGCGGTCGAGCGGCAGCAGCGCCTCGCGCCGAGCGGTCATCTCGTACGCCGACACCGCGCCACCCTCGTCCTCGAGCGCCAGCGCGACGATGTCGCGGGCCTGCAGTCCTCGCGCGGCGAGGTCCACGCACCGCTCGGGCACGCCGGGGGCGCCGCGGAGCGAGGGACGGTGCCGGAGGTTCATCAGCCGGTCGGCGACCTCGGGTCGCCAGCGGGCCACGTCAAGGTCGGCGAGCGCCTGCGCGGCCTCGAGCAGCGCCGATCGCAGCGAGCGGTCGGCCTCGCCGACGTCGGGCAGCTGGCGGCGCTCGGCGGCGTACGCCTGCCAGCCGATGACCGCGCCCACCCGCACCGGGACCAGGCCGATGCCGGCGTCGGCGACGACTGCCTCGCCCGCCTCGAGCGCCGCCGCGTTGAACGCCGCCGGGCCGCCGAGCCCGACGGGGTCGCCCTCGACCGGGAACGCCGTCCCGAGCGCCGTCGCGCCCTCGGCGCGGAGCCGGCCCAGACCGGTCACCAGCGTCTCCGCGGTCGCCGCGGTGCCACCGAGCCCGAGGGCGTCGAGACCGCCGACGGTGTGGGTGGCGTCGCCGCCGATCACGGCGTCGAGCATGAGGTCGGTGACGACGTCGCCGCGCAGCCAGGACGTGCCCCACCAGGCCAGCCGGAGGGCGTCCGGGGCGAGGTCGAGCGAGGTGCGCTGGTCGTCGATGCTCACGGCCTGCGACTGTACGCCGGGGGCCTCCGGGCCGGTCGGAGAGACCGCCGTCCGGCTCGCTACAGTGACCGCCATGTCCGCGGTCCTCGAGCTCTCCGACGTCACCATCCGGCGTGGCACCAACCTCCTCCTGGACGCGGTCAGCTGGACGGTCGAGGAGGACGAGCGCTGGGTGATCCTGGGCCCGAACGGCGCCGGCAAGACGACCCTGCTGCAGATCGCCTCCGCCCAGATGCACCCGACGAGCGGGACCGCGAAGGTGCTCGGCGAGCAGCTCGGCAAGGTCGACGTCTTCGAGCTGCGCCCGCGGATCGGCCTGACCAGCGCGGCCCTCGCCGAGCGCATCCCGCGCCACGAGCTGGTCCGCGACGTGGTCGTCTCGGCGTCGTACGGCGTGGTCGGCCGCTGGCGCGAGGAGTACGACGACCTCGACCACGACCGGGCGCGGAGCCTGCTCGTCGAGATGGGCATCACGCACCTCGCCGACCGCACCTTCGGCACGCTGAGCGAGGGTGAGCGCAAGCGGGTCCAGATCGCACGCGCCCTCATGGTCGACCCCGAGCTGCTGCTCCTCGACGAACCCGCCGCCGGCCTCGACCTCGGCGGCCGCGAGGACCTCGTCTCGACGCTGTCCATGCTCGCCTACGACCCCGACAGCCCGGCCACCGTGCTCGTCTCCCACCACGTCGAGGAGATCCCGCCGGGCTTCAGCCACGTGCTCATGCTCCGCCAGGGGCGGGTCGTCGCCGCCGGGCTGATCCAGGACACCCTGACGCCGGCCAACCTGGCCGCGACCTTCGGCATGCCGCTGGAGCTCGAGGAGCGCGACGACCGCTACTGGGCGCGCCGGCGGACCCGCCGCCTCGTCTGACGGGAGCTCCGCCCGCCCGGCTGGAACGGCCGACTACAGTCGGTGCATGGGCATGGACTGGCTGGTGTGGCTGGGCCTCGGCGCCCTGCTGATCGTCGCCGAGCTGTTCAGCCTCGACCTGATCCTGCTGATGCTGGCCGGCGGCGCCCTCGCCGGCGCCGTGACGGCCGGCTTCGTCGACAACATCGTGATCGAGGCGGTGGTCGCGATGGTCGTGGCGTTCGCGCTGCTCGGGGTCGTACGCCCCGGTCTGCTCGGCCGGCTCCACGGCGGGCCCGAGCTCGTCCTCGGAACTCGGAAGCTCATCGGTTTGCGCGCCGTCGCTCCGGGCACCATCAGCACGCACCAGCCCGGCCAGATCAAGATCGACGGCGAGCTGTGGACCGCGCAGCCGTACGACGAGCACCTCGTCATCGAGCCCGGGACCACGGTCGAGGTCCTCGAGATCCGCGGCGCCACGGCGTACGTGCACCCCGTACCCGAACTCGAACTCTAGGAAAGTCAGGGAGCGTCAGATGGTTGTCGTCCTCGCCGTCCTGGTCATCCTCGCGATCTTCGTGATCACGGCGCTGGCCAAGACTGTCAAGATCATCCCGCAGGCTCGCGCCGGCGTGGTCGAGCGGTTCGGGAAGTACCGCGCGACCCTGGCGCCCGGCCTCAACGTCGTGGTGCCGTTCGTCGACAAGGTCCGCTACATGATCGACATGCGCGAGCAGGTCGTGACCTTCCCGCCGCAGCCGGTCATCACCGAGGACAACCTGACGGTCTCGATCGACACCGTCATCTACTTCCAGGTCAACGACCCGATCGCCGCGACGTACGAGATCGCCAACTACATCCAGGCGGTCGAGCAGCTCACCATGACCACGCTGCGCAACATCGTCGGTGGCATGGACCTCGAGGAGACGCTGACCAGCCGCGAGCAGATCAACTCCGGCCTCTCTACCGTCCTCGACGAGGCCACCGGCCGGTGGGGCATCAAGGTCAAGCGGGTCGAGATCAAGAGCATCGACCCGCCGATGTCGATCAAGGACGCGATGGAGAAGCAGATGCGCGCCGACCGCGACAAGCGCGCCGCGATCCTGACCGCCGAGGGCCAGCGCCAGTCGGCCATCCTCACCGCGGAGGGCAACAAGCAGTCGGCGATCCTCAACGCGGAGGGTCAGCGCGAGTCGCAGATCCTGCGCGCGCAGGCGGACCGGGAGGCCTCGATCCTGCGGGCCCAGGGTGAGGGGCAGGCCATCCAGACCGTCTTCCAGGCGATCCACGACGGCCAGCCGGACCAGTCCCTGCTGGCCTACCAGTACCTCCAGATGATGCCGAAGATCGCCGAGGGCGACGCCAACAAGGTGTGGATCGTGCCGAGCGAGATCGGTCGGGCGCTCGAGGGGCTCGGCTCCACGATGAGCGAGCTCCAGGGGATCCCGCAGAACGTGCCCGGTCCGCGCAAGCGGGTCGACATGGGGCCCTCCGAGCCGGCGGTCCCGAAGCCCGGCGACGCCGCGAGCGCCGCCGAGGAGGCGGTCCGCGCCGCCATCGCGGAGGCGGACAGCGCGGCCAACCCCGGTGCCTCGGCCAATGGTGCGGCGGGCGCCCCGCCCGCTGCCGAGCCGACGCTAGGCGACCCCGAGTCCGGGGCCGTCGAGCCCACCGACCCGGAGTCGCCTAGCGTCTAGCTCCATGGAGCTGTACGACGCGATGCGCACCACCGCCGCGATCAGGGAGTTCACCGGCGACCCGATCCCCGACGAGGTGCTCCACCGCATCCTCGACAACGCCCGCTTCGCGCCGAGCGGCGGGAACCGCCAGGGCGTGCGGATCGTCCTCGTCACCGAGCGGGCGACGCGCGAGCGGCTGGCGGAGCTCAACGAGCCCGCCGTACGCCGCTACGTCGCGCAGACCAAGGCGGGCGAGACCCCGTGGAACACGCTGCACGAGCCCGGCCCCTCCGCCGAGGAGATCGCCACGACCAGGGTGCCGCGATCGTTCACCGAGCCCCTGCTCACCGCGGCGGTGGTGATGGTCGTCTTCGCCGACCTCGGGTCTCTGGCCTCGCTCGACTCCGGGCTCGACCGGGTCGGACTGGTCAGCGGCGCCTCGGTCTACCCGCTCGTCTGGAACATCCTCCTCGCCGCCCGCGCCGAGGGCTACGGCGGCGTGATCACCACCATGGCGGTCCCGGAGGAGGCAGCGGTGCGCGACCTCCTCGGCGTCCCCGACACGTTCGCGCTCGCGGCCGTCGTACCCCTCGGGAAGCCGGTCAAGCAGCCCACCAGGCTGACCCGGCGGCCGGTGGAGGAGTTCGTGACCCGGGAGAGGTATGACGGGGAGCCGTTGGCGGTCACGCCCTCGTAACAGGGGCGCGGCAGAGTAGCCCGCATGCGCTACACCCAGACCCTCCACGGCCGTACCTACGCCTTCGACGGCCTCGTCGACCTGCTCGCGAAGGCGACGCCGCTGCGCTCGGGCGACGTGCTCGCCGGGTGCGCGGCGTCCTCGGACGAGGAGCGCGCGGCGGCGCGCTGGGTGCTGGCCGACCTGCCGCTGACGACCTTCCTGGAGGAGCAGGTGGTCCCGGCCGAGACCGACGACGTGACCAGGCTGATCCTGGACGGCCACGACCGGGCGGCGTTCGAGCCGGTGCGGGCTCTCACCGTCGGCGGCCTGCGCGAGTGGCTCCTCGAGGCGGCCGCCCGCCATGACACCGCCGCCCTGACGTCGGTCGCCGCCGGCCTGACCCCGGAGATGGTCGCCGCGGTCTCCAAGATCATGCGCAACCAGGACCTGATCGCCGTCGCGGCGGCGACGGAGGTCGTCACGAGGTTCCGTACGACGATGGGTCGCCACGGGCGTCTCGGCACCCGGCTGCAGCCCAACCACCCGACCGACGACGCCGCGGGCATCGCCGCCTCGATCCTCGACGGCCTGCTGCTGGGCTCGGGCGATGCCGTCATCGGGATCAACCCGGCCTCCGACAACCCGCGCACCGTCGCCCGGCTGCTGCACCTGGTGGAGAGCATCCGGGAGAGGTACGACGTCCCCACCCAGTCCTGCGTCCTCACCCACGTGACGACGACGATCGAGCTGATCGGCCAGGGGCTGCCCGTCGACCTGCCGTTCCAGTCGATCGCCGGCACCCAGCGCGCCAACGAGGGCTTCGGCGTGGAGCTCTCGATGCTCGCCGAGGCCAACGAGGGCGCCCGCACCCTCGGCCGCGGGACGGTGGGTCAGAACGTCATGTACTTCGAGACCGGCCAGGGCTCCGCGCTCTCCGCCGACGCGCACCTCGGCACCGGCGGGCGGCCGGTCGACCAGCAGACCCTCGAGGCGCGGGCGTACGGCGTCGCGCGCGCCTTCGACCCCTTCCTCGTCAACACCGTCGTGGGCTTCATCGGGCCGGAGTACCTCTACGACGGCAAGCAGATCATCCGTGCAGGGCTCGAGGACCACTTCTGCGGCAAGGTGCTCGGCGTCCCGATGGGGGTGGATGTCTGCTACACCAACCACGCCGAGGCCGACCAGGACGACATGGACACGCTGCTCACCCTGCTCGGCGTCGCCGGGGTCACTTACGTCATGGGCGTGCCCGGTGCCGACGACGTGATGCTCGGCTACCAGTCGACCTCCTACCACGACGCGCTCTACGCCCGGCAGGTCCTCGGCAAGCGGCCCGCGCCGGAGTTCGAGGCGTGGCTCGACAGGATCGGGCTGGCCGACGGCGCCGGCGGTGTACGCGAGGTCGACCCGGCGGCGAGCGCGCTGCGGGAGCTGGCGGCCCGGTGAGCGGGTCGGGATCGTCGGCGGACTTCTGGTCCCGGCTGCGGCGTACGACGCCCGCCCGGATCGGCCTCGGCCGTGCCGGCACCGGCCAGCCCACCGCGGCGGTGCTCGCGGCGGGCGCCGCGCACGCGGCGGCCCGGGACGCCGTGCACCTGCCGCTCGACGTGGACGCGGTGGTCGCCGGCCTCGCCGCGCTCGGCCTCGGCGCCCCGGCCGTCGTCGCCTCGGCGGCGCCCGACCGGGCGACCTACCTCACCCGGCCCGACCTCGGCCGGCTGCCCGGCTCCGAGCTGCCTCGCATCCCGACCACCTCGACGGACGGGGTACCCGAGCTGGCGGTCGTCGTCGCCGACGGGCTGTCCGCGGAGGCGGTGCACGCCCACGCGGTGGGTCTGCTCCAGGCGCTGCTGCCGCTCCTCGACGCCGTCACGACGGTGGCGCCGCCGGTCGTCGCGACCCAGGCGCGGGTCGCACTCGGGGACCACCTCGGCGAGGCGCTCGGCGCCCGGCTCGTGCTGGTCCTCATCGGCGAGCGGCCGGGCCTGTCCTCGGCCGACTCGCTCGGCGCCTACCTCACCTGGGACCCGAAGCCCGGCATCCAGGACTCGGCTCGCAACTGCGTCTCCAACATCCGCCCGCCGCACGGGCTGGACTACGACACCGCGGCCCGCACCATCGCCTCGCTCGTCGCGGGCGCCCGCCAGCTGGGTGCCACCGGCGTACGCCTCAAGGACGGTGCGGGCGAGCTCCCCACCGCCGAGTAGCCCCTCTACTCCACGTAGGCGTCGAGCCAGCGGCCGAGCTGGTCGTAGACCTGCTTGCGCACCTCCGGCCGGGAGAGTACGACGTCGTGGCGCGCGCCCTCGACGGCGACGTAGGTGACGTGGGGGCCGATCGCGGTGGCCCAGCGCCGGATCTGCGGGACCTCGAGGACGATGTCGGTGCCGTGGACGGTCTCGTTCATCTCCGAGGCGTGGCCGGAGGCGCCCGACGAGACGACCAGGACGGGGCAGGGCACCGACAGCCCGGCGTGGACCCGGGCGTGCCCGCGGCGGACCGCGGAGAGCCAGCCGGCGTACACGGTGAAGGACTCGACCGGCTTCCAGGTGAGGTCGAAGTCCCACTCGCCCTCGTGGTCCTTGTGGAGGGACCGGGTGTACAGGCCGCTCACGGTGCGCGGGATGGCGCGCAGCGGCCGGCGCTTCGCGACCTGATGGACGATCGGGGTGCCGACCGTGCGCAGCAGCGCCGAGCCCTGCATGTCGAGCCAGGGGGAGTTGAGGAACATCCCGGCGAGCTCCGCGGGCTGGCGCGCGTCGGCCCACAGCGGCGTCGTGAGCCCGCCGGTGGAGTGAGCGGTGACGACCACCTGGCGGTGGGCTTGGCCTGATCCTGGGGAGGTGATCCGCTCCCACGCCTCGTCGAGGACGGGGAAGTAGTCCTCGAGGTCGGTCGTGTAGTTCGGCGTCTGGTGGGGCCGCAGGGACCGGCCGTACTTCGGCAGGTCGAGCGCGTAGAAGTCGTAGCCGCGGGCGGTCCACCACTCGGCGTACTCGGTCTGGAAGAAGTAGTCGGCGAAGCCGTGGACGTGCAGGACCGCCGACGCGCTCGGCCCGGAGTCGGACGGCCGGTGGACCAGGGTGGCGACCAGCTCGCCCTCGTGGTCGTCGGGAAAGGTCAGGGTCTCGGCGGTGTAGGGCTCGCCGAGGACGTCGGGCGTCCCGGTTGTCATGCCCGCATCCTGTCAGACGCCCCGGCTGCGCCGGCGGCCGCTCGCGGCGTACCGTCGCCGGTCCCGCAGCGCCAGCGCCGGGTGGTTCGTGACGACCATCCACGCGCTGCCGGGACGCGTCCACCAGCGCAGCAGCGCGGCCTCGTCGACGGTCCACACCATCAGCCGCATCCGGTGCTTGCGGGCGAAGCGGCGCAGGCGCACCAGCGCGAGGCCGTGGTTGGCGCAGACGACGTTGGCGCGGGACCTGGCGAAGCGCTGCTCGGGCGCGAGCTGGCGGAAGAGCGACCGGACCGCCCGGCGGACCCCCAGCCCGCGCAGGCTGGAGCCGATCGAGAGCCCGACGTTGAGCGGGATGCCCTCCGACTCCGCCCACTCCCGGAGCGCGCGCACGCCGCGCTCGCGGCCGGACGTGGCGACGATCCGCTCGGCGGGGAGGCGCTTGAGGGCCCGCTTGACGACCTCCACCTCCCAGCAGGCACCGAGGCTGTCGTACAGCTCGTCGGGCGAGCCGAACTTCAGGTCGATGTGGGCGCCGGCCCGGTCGCCGAGCGTGTCGAGGAGGGCGTCGTACGCCAGCACCTCCACGCCGTCGTCGGGCAGGTCGTGGGCCACGATCAGGTGGCCGTCGGCCCGCCGGCGTACGTCGAACTCGACGAAGTCGACGCCGAGGGCGACCGAGTGCTCGAGGGCGTGCAGCGAGTTCTCGCCGAGCGGGTCGTCGCCCGCACCGCACCGGTGCGCACTGACCAGGACCGGCTGCTTCGCGACCACGGAGAAACACCTTCCGGGGTGTCGATGAAATCTTCACGGCAACGTAACAGCCGGTGGATGTCGGCTGTCGCAACGCCTCACTACGGTCGCGGCGCAACGGACCATCTCACCACCAGACATCGAGGTGCACCATGACCGACGGCGTCGAATCTGCGGCCGCCGCCTCCGCCTCTCCGGTCCCCGCGCCGCGCATCGGCGGAGTGACCTACTCCCACGCGGAGGAGGGCTACTTCGAGAAGCGCCAGCTCAAGCGGACGGCGGGCTTCTGGGGACTGTGGGGCATCGGCGTCGCAGCCGTCATCTCGGGTGACTTCTCGGGGTGGAACGGCGGCCTCGGCACCGCCGGCTGGGGCGGGCTGCTCATCGCGAGCCTTCTCATGATCGTCATGTACTTCGGCATGCTCTTCTCGATCGGCGAGATGTCGGCCGCGATGCCGCACACCGGTGGGGCGTACTCCTTCGCGCGCGCCGCGATGGGCCCCTGGGGCGGCTTCGTGACCGGGTTCGCCGAGTCGATCGAGTACGTCTTCACGACGGCCGTGGTCGTCTACTTCTCGGCCGGCTACGCCGACGGCGTCGTCGGGGGCGACATCCCGTCGTGGGTCTGGTGGATCATCCTGTACGCCGTCTTCGTGCTGCTCAACGCGGCGGGCGCCGAGGCGTCCTTCAAGTTCGCTATCGGCGTCGCCGTGGTCTCGATCGCGATCCTGGTCCTCTTCGGCGTGCTCGCGGCCGCCAAGGGCGCCCTCGACTTCGGCACGCTCGACGACATCGTGCCCGACGGCGGTCACGGCAGCTTCCTGCCCTTCGGGATCACCGGGATCCTCTACGCGCTGCCGTTCGCGATGTGGTTCTTTCTCGGCATCGAGGAGCTCCCGCTCGCCGCGGAGGAGGCCCACGACCCGGAGAAGGACATCCCGCGGGCCGGCGTCATCGGGATGGCGTCCCTGGTCGTCTGCGCGGCGATCGTCTTCTTCCTCAACCCCGCCGTGATGGGCTCCGGCGCGACCGCCGGCTCCGGTGAGCCGCTGCTCGACGGCTTCCGCGCCTTCCTGCCCGACGGCTGGGCGCGGGTGCTCGCGGCGTTCGCGCTGATCGGCCTGCTGGCGAGCCTGCAGGGCATCATGTACGCCTACGGCCGCAACATCTACTCGCTCTCCCGCGCCGGCTACTACCCGAAGATCCTCTCGCTGACAGGCACGCGGCAGACGCCGTACGTCGCGCTCGTGGTCGGCGCCGTGATCGGCTTCGTCGCCCTCGTGGTCACCGACAACGCCGGCGAGACGGCGGGCAAGATCGTCCTCAACATCGCCGTGTGGGGCGCCGTCATCGCCTACATGCTCCAGATGGCGTCCTACGTCCTGCTCCGGCGGCGGTTCCCGAACGCGACCAGGCCCTACCTCAGCCCGGTCGGCGTCGCCGGCGCCGTCGTGGCCGGGCTGCTCGCGCTGCTGACCTTCGTCGGCATCCTGCGCAACCCGGACTACCGGCCGGCGATCATCGCGATCGTGGTCATCTACCTCGTCGGGCTCGGGGTCTTCGCGGTCTTCGGCCGGCACCGGCTGGTCCTCTCGCCCGAGGAGGAGTACGCCATGAGCGGCGGCCTCCACCGCGACCCGGCGGTCGAGCACTACGGCACCGAGCTGGAGAAGGAGCTGCCGCCGGAGGACTTCGACTGAGCCGTGGCCGCCGGAGCGGCGGGTTGACGGCCCCGGCAGCATGGGGGACATGGAGGTACTCGCCGGCCGCGTGCTGCTGCATCCCGTCGACCCGGAGCGCTCGCAGCGGTTCTACCGCGACGTCCTCGGGCTCGCGGTCTACCGCGAGTTCAGCGGGGGAGTGGTCTTCTTCCTCGGCGGCGGCTTCCTCGAGGTGTCCGGCACCGCCCGCTCCGACGCCGGCGGGGCCGACCTCGACCTGTGGCTGCAGGTCCGCGACGTCGTCGCCGAGCACGAGCGGCTGGTCTCGGCCGGCGTCACGGTCCTTCGCGAGCCGCGGCAGGAGCCGTGGGGGCTGGTCGAGACCTGGATCGCCGACCCCGACGGCGTACGCATCGTGCTGGTCGAGGTGCCCGAGGACCATCCGCTGCGCCGGGACACTCGCTCCTGAGCGGCTCGTCTCAGCCGAGGTGCCTGATCGCCGGCCACTCCTCGGCCCAGCTCCGCCTCGGACCGCTGCACGTCAGGACGTCGGCGCCGTCCTCGTCGTTGTCGACGCCGGCGGTGTTCATGACGGTGGCCGCGACGCGGCAGCCGCGGAGGAAGCGGGCGGCCTGCGCCGGGGTGGCGCCCACCACGATCACGGGCGCGTCGTCGTCCGACGGCCTGCGCCAGTCGGCGTACGCGTTGTGACCGCTGTACGCCGCCGGGAGCCCGAGCGCGGGCCCGAAGCGGTCGATCGCGCCGGCCTCGCCGTAGTTCTGCGCGAGCAGCACGGCTCCGGCCCGGTCGGGCAGGTGGTCGTACACGCCGGCGACGGTGCGTACGAGCTCCGGCCAGCCGATCGTCTCGCCGACGTCGGGGTTCATCGCGATCACGGGTCCTGCGTCGCGGGCGGGGAGGAGGGGGAGGGCGATCGTGGCGCACACGACGGCGCTGACCGCGACGACGCAGGTCAGGAGGGTCCGTCGCAGCCGCGGCCGGCCGCGCTCGAGCCAGCGGTCGGTCGCGATGGCCCCCACGGCCAGCAGGAACGGCACCAGCCCGGCCAGGTAGTAGGGCTTGCCCCCGGTCGCCATGAAGGTGATCGCCAGGACGACCCAGGCCCATCCCAGGAACCGCAGCCCGCGCAGCTCGGGCGCGCGGAAGAGCCGCACCAGCCCCGCGACCCATACTGGCGCCAGCAGCGGCCCGAAGAGCAGCGGCTGGAACGGGACCACGAGCCACCACGGCTGCGAGCTGGTCGAGCCACCGGCGGCGATGGACCGCGAGACGTCGAGCTGCGGCCATCCGTGGCGGCCCTGCCACAGCAGCCACGGCAGCCACAGCAGCACGGCGACCAGGGCCCCCGCCCACAGCCACCTCTCGCGCAGCAGCCTGCGGGGCCCGCTCACCACGATCCCGACGAGCACGCCGGCCGCGAGGAAGGCCGGCAACGGCTTGTTCTCCAGCCCGAGGCCGAGGACGACGCCGACGGCGAGCCAGACCCGCCCGCCTCCGGGGCGCACCGCGAGGACGGTCAGCCAGGTCAGGACCGTCCAGACGAGCAGGTCGAGCGTGGTCGTGCTCAGGGTGTGACCGGTGAACAGGACCACGACCGACGTGGCACAGCAGCAGGCGGCGACGAGCTGGGCGCGCGCGGAGCCGCCGAGGTCGCGGGCGATCGCCGCCGTCACGAGCACCGTCGCACCCGCCGCGGCGGCGCTCGGGAGTCGCAGGACCGTCAGCGAGTCGGGGGCGATCGCCGTCATCGCCCGTGCGATCAGCGGGGTGAGCGCGCCCTGGTCGGCGTAGGCCCAGGCGAGGTGGTGCCCGGCCGCGACGAAGTACAGCTCGTCGCGGTGGTAGCCGTAGCGGGACGCCGTGACGACCAGGACGGCGACCACGGCCACCGCCGTCGCGACGGCCCCGATCGAGAGCCGCCCGTGGGGTGGTACGACGTCCGCCGGCTCTTCCACGTGATCTCCTGGCGCCGGGTCGACTAGGTGGTCGGCTCGGCACCCGCCGGGCCGAGACGGTCGGCGACGAACGCGGCGAGCGCCTCCTGCGACGGGTGACCCCAGCCGATGCAGAACGGGTGACCGGCCGGGTCGGCGTACACCTCGTGCCCCTCGTCGCTGACCAGGTCGGGAGCCGCTTGGAGCAGCCGGGCGCCCAGCGCGATCGCCTGGTCGTGCGCGGCTCGTGGGTCCTCGACATGGAGGTCGAGGTGCACCTGCTGAGGGTTGCCGTCCGGCCAGTCGGGTGGGACGTGGTCGGGTGCCAGCTGTACGCCGATGCGCCACTCACCGTCGGCGTCGATGACCGTGTGCCAGGCCTCGTCCTCGAACACGTGGCCGCCGAGGAGCCCGGCCCAGAACGCGCTCTCCGGACCGAGGTCGGCCGCGTCGAACACGACCACCTGCCGCACCATCCTCATGGGCAACAGTGAAGCACCGACCGGCCCTCAGCGGACCTCGAAGCCGTGACGACCCTGCCCCTGGGAGTCCTCGATCTGCACGTCCGTCACCTGCGCCCGGGGCGGGCCGGTCCGGCACCAGTCGAGCAGCGCGTCGACAGCCTCGGAGCTTCCCTCGAAGTGGCCGGCCACGGTGCCGTCCGGCCGGTTCTCGACCCACCCTTCGACGCCGAGGCACTCGGCCTGCTCCGCGCAGGCGGCCCGGAAGAAGACGCCCTGGACGCGCCCGGTGACGGTGACGTCGACGGCTCTGGTGCTCACGGACCCAGTGTCGCGCCTCCCGAGCCCCGGCCGTCGTACGACGTCTCGCTCGTACCAGGTGCCATGCTTCCCGCCGAGGTCCGCCGGACCGGCCGGCCCCACCGGATGGAAGCCGGCCTTGAGCAGCACCCGCTGGGAGGCCACATTCCCGTCGGAGGTGGCCGCCCGGAGGGTCCTGACCCCGTGGCGGGATGCCGCGAGCGAGCACATCTCGCGCACGGTTGCCGTCGCCACCCCGCGCCCCGCGGCATCTTGTGCGACGCGGTAGCCCAGCTCCGCGGCACCCTCGCCGACGAGGATCAGGTTGAACCTGCCGAGCACCGATCCGTCCTCCGCCACGAGGACGTAGTAGGCGCCCGCGCCTGAGTTCTGGTCGGCGAGCAGCGCGGCGTACCGCTCGGTGAAGTGCTCGAAGTACTCGTCACCGCGATCGGAGATCGAGGTGGCGAAGTACGCGCGGTTCGCCGTCTCGAAGGCCAGCACAGCCGGAGCATGATCGGCTCGCAGAGGCTGCAGCTCGGGCACCGGACGAGACTATCCCCGGGGTGGCGTCCGTGCCCGTCAGCGTTCCTGGCGCCTCGGCGTGGCGGCGTACGCGCTGCTCGGCGGCGCCGTCATTGTCGGTGGCCGGTGCTGGACTGGGCCGACCGAACCGAAGGACCCGGGGGAGATGGTGTCGATGCGCTGGGGCGACTTCGAGGCGACCGCGCCGCGGTTGGCGGCCCTCGCGCGGGAGAAGGTCCTCGGACCGGGGGTGGTCCTGGTCGGCACGATCCGCCGCGACGGCAGTCCGAGGATCAGCCCGATCGAGCCGTTCGTGCTCGACAGCGAGCTGTGGCTGTCCATGCTGTGGCGCTCGCACAAGGCTGCGGACCTGGCCCGCGACCCCAGGGTGCTGGTGCACAGCATCGTCACCAGCCGGGACGGTGGCGAGGGGGAGCTCAAGGTGCGTGGGCGGTGCCGTGCGGAGGAGGACCGCGGCGTGCAGGAACGCTACGCGGACGCTGTGTCCGTAGCCCTCGGCTGGCGGCCCGACGTCGGTCGTATGCACCTGTACTCGGTCGACATCGACTCCGTGTCGTACCTGCGCTACGACGACGCCACGGGCGACCAGTTCACGGTGCTGTGGCCCAGCGGTGGCGAATACGTGCGGAGGAGTGCCGGCGGCACCACACTCGGGCCGCCCGAACGAGCTGACCTGGGCCTGCTCGGGTCGTGAAAGCGGCGTGAAGGTCGCGTGAAGCCGCGATGAAACCGCCGCCGCCTAGCGTCTCCGGTGAGTCGTTCGACACGCGAGCGTCCCACGAGGAGCCACCCATGCCCACCACCACGGAAGCCACGGCACCGACCACGGAGCCCACCACGGGACCTGCCACGGCCGCCGAGTCGCGGACGTACTCGTCCCTGCGCGCGGCGTGGATCCCGCTGGCGGCCCTGTGCCTGGCCTTCTTCGTCGAGATGGTCGACAACACGCTGCTGTCGATCGCGCTGCCCACGATCGGTCGTGACCTCGGCAGCGGTACGACGGCGTTGCAGTGGGTCACCGGTGCGTACTCGCTGACGTTCGGCGGCCTCCTGCTCACCGCGGGGTCCGTGGCCGACCGGTTCGGGCGGCGCCGCGTGCTGATGGTGGGGCTCGCGCTGTTCGGCCTGCTGAGTCTGTGCGTGGTGGCCGTCCACAGCTCGGGCGAGCTCATCGCGCTGCGGGCCGGACTCGGGATCGCGGCGGCGATGATGGCCCCGATCACGAACTCGCTGGTGTTCCGACTCTTCGACGACAAGGCGCTGCGCATGCGCGCCATGACCGTGATGATCGTCGTCGGCATGTCTGGGTTCATCCTCGGTCCGGTGCTCGGCGGCACCGCGCTGGCCCACGTCAGATGGGAGTGGCTCCTGGTCGTCAACGCGCCGATCGCGCTGATCGCCTGCATCGGGGTCCGGCTCGGCGTGGCCCCCGACCGGCGCGAGGACCTGACCGACGACGCCCTCGACCTGCCCGGTGCGGCGCTGAGCGTGCTGACGATCGGTCTGGCGTGCTACTCGGCGACCTCCGGTGTCGAGCACGGCTGGCTCTCCGCCGGCACGCTCGCCTCGATCATCGGAGCCGCGCTGGCGGCGGCCGGGTTCGTCTGGCACGAGCGGCGTACTGCCTCACCCATGCTCGACCTCGGCCTCTTCGCCAACGGCACGGTCCGCGGCGCCACGATCGCGCAGACCGGCACGTCGATCGCGATGGCTGCGGTGATGTTCGGCCTGGTCCTCCACTTCCAGTACGCCTACGGCTGGTCGCCGATGCACGCCGGGTTGGCGAACCTGCCGATGATCGTGACGATGCTGCTCGCCACCCCGGTGTCCGAGAGCCTCATCAAGGGGTACGGCCACCGCGTCGCCTGCGTCGTCGCTGCACTGCTCCTCGCCGGCGGGCTGGGCGGGCTCGCCTGGGGCGTGAGCCACGGCTACCTCCCGATCGCAGCCTCGATGGTGGTCATGACCGTCGGCCTGCGCACCGTGATGACGACGTGTGCCGTCGCGCTGGTCGACGCGATGCCGAGCAACCGCACCTCGATCGGCGCGGCCCTCAACGACACCGCACAGGAGGTCGGCACCAGCCTCGGCACCGCGGTGGTGGGCACGCTGATCGCCGCCCTGGTCACGACCGCGCTGCCCACCGGCACCTGGAGCAGCTCCCTTGTGGCCTCGTTCTTCCACGGCGAGCAGATCACGTACGCCGTGATCGCCGTGCTCGTCGGAGTCATCGCCGTCAGCGGCGCACTGACGCTCACCGACTCCCGCACCGCCGAGGAGACCGCCGAGGAACCCGCCTGACGGGAGTTCGGGCCAGAGTCGAGCGCGGACGGCCGGCCGGACCGTAGGGTCATCGCCATGGGCGAGCCTCAGCGCACGACGTACGTCCTCGTCGACGGAGAGAACATCGACGCCACGCTCGGCGCCTCGATCCTGGGCCGGCGTCCGCGCCCCGAGGAGCGTCCGCGCTGGGAGCGGCTGCTGCAGTTCGCGCAGGAGCGCTGGGCGCAGCCGGCCAAGGGGCTCTTCTTCCTCGCCGCGAACAACGAGCTCCCGATGCCCTTCGTCCAGGCATTGCTGGCGATCGGGTACCGACCCATCGCCCTGTCCGGCGGCCTCAGCGAGAAGGTCGTCGACATCGCGATCCAGCGGACGCTGAGCGAGCTTTGTCGCCACGACGCCGACGTACTCCTCGTCAGCAACGACGGCGACTTCGTCGACGAGATGGGCGAGCTCCTGGACGGGCGGCGTGCGGGCGTCGCCGGGTTCGTCGAGTTCCGCAACTCCCGCTTCCTCGAGCTGATCGAACGAGGGCTGGAGTCCTTCGACCTCGAGTACGACGTCCGAGCGTTCAACGCACAACTGCCGCGTGTCCGCGTCATCCCCATCGACGAGTTCGACCCCGTCGACTTCCTCTGACGTCGGGCAGGGAGCACCGTGACGCGCGGCAGGCGAGGGCGTTCGTATGGGCGTGTCCGCCGCGCTCGCACCCACGGGCATGAGCGTGTCTTACCCGAAGGAAAGACCCGGCGGACACGCTCTACTCCAGTACCCATCCGGCCGGAGTAGAACGCGCTCGCCATGTACACGGCGGAATGTCGGATGTCGTCACGATCTGACGAGGGCACGATGGCTGCCATGGCGGACGACACGATGGCAACGATCGAGCTCCAGGTGACCGAGGCGGACACCGCGAGCGCCCTGATGTCCGGCGATCTCCCGGTGTTGGGCACGCCGAGGCTCATCGCCTGGATGGAGGCGGCCACCTGCCAAGCCGTCCGTCCACGGCTGCAGAGTGGCCAGAGCACCGTCGGCACACGGGTGGCCGTCGAGCACCGAGCACCGTCGGCCATCGGCGCATCGGTGCTCGTCACCGCGCGGCTCACGGCGGCCGAGGACCGGACGTTGACCTTCGACGTCGAAGCGACCGACGTCGGCACGGGCGATCGGCTCGCGGACGGCATGATCACCCGGGTTGTCATCGACGAGCGGCGTTTCCTGGCGCGACTCGGGAGCGACGCGTCGCGATCTGCCTAGGCTGTGGGTCTACGCCGTGGACGTCGGTCTCGGCACCCTCACCACCGGGGAGGTCGCGATGGCGGCGACGACACCAGGAAGGCCGAGCAAGGATCCGTGGATTCCGCCACGCTGGTTCGTCCGGGGCGCGTGGAGGATCCACAAGGCGATCGACAGGGCCAAGGGCGGCACCGGTGTGCTGCGCGCCCCCGCCGCGGGGAAGGCGGGCTTGCTGAAGCTGCGCACCACGGGCCGGCGCAGCGGGCAGGAGCGGACGGTGATCCTTGCCTACTGGCGCGACGGCGACCGCTTCGTGACGCTCGCGATGAACGGGTGGCAGCCCTCGCCGCCGGCCTGGTGGCTCAACCTGCAGGCACAGCCCGACGTCGCCGTCGAGACGGTCGACGGAGAGGTCGCGGTGCACGGCAGAGCCGCAACCGGCGCCGAGCGCGACCGCCTCTGGGAAGGCTTCGCCGACTACAGCGGCTGGGGCGACGGCCTGGAGCGGTACGCCGCGCGGCGTCCGGTGGCGACCCCGGTCGTCGTCCTCGAGCCTCGGTAGCTCCCGCCGCGCACAGTGGCGGGGTGACGCGCTCTCGAGCGTCTACGCGGTCAGGGCGTAGTCGTGGGCGAGGGCGAGGTTGACCAGTGGCCGGGTGGTGGGCCAGGGGTCGGGTGGACCGCTGCGGTAGGTGTGGCCGGTGGGTGTGGTGATGGTGATGCTGCCGTCGGGGCCGGGTCTGGCCTGCCAGCCGGGGGCCTCCTTGGCCTGGTTGCAGCGCTCGCACAGGCCCTGGAGGTTCGCGGCGGTGGTGGGGCCGCCGTCGGCGTGGCGCTGGATGTGGTCGAGGTGCCGGATCGGGGCACCGCAGTTCGGGTTGCGGCAGAATCCTGTGTCGCGGAGGGTGATGAACTCGGCGAGCCCGGCCGGCGCGGTGCGGGCACGGGAGTCCATCGCGACCAGCTGCCCGCTCGTGGGGTGGGTGAAGAGCCGCTTGAGGAACACCTGCGCCTCAGTGAGGGTGTCGGTGAGGGCGCGGGTGACCGCGGTGCGGGCCCACTCGGCGGGCACTGGGCCGTAGCCGGGGACCAGGGCGGGGGTGTCGCTGCCTGGGCTGTCGGGGGCGAGGAGGGCGCGGTCGGTCATCACCAGCCGCAGGTCGATCCGGGCGGGGGCGCCCGCGGGGCGGCCGGTGACGCGTTCGACGAGGGTGTCGGCCATGATCTGGCCGCGCGACCGCTCATCCCCGGTGGCGGGAGCGGTGTCGGCGGCGGTCTTGAGGGCGGCGTAGACGGCGACGCCCTGTTTCATCGGGAGCAGCGCGGTGACGTAGGTCATCAGGTCGGGGGCGGGCCGGATGGTGACGGTCCGCTCGGTCTCGGCGCGGGCGGCACGGGCGACGACGGCGTGGGCGTCGAGGGTGTAGGCGAGCTTCTTGGCGGTGGCCTCGAGCTCGCGGTCGCCGAGCTCGGCGGCGCGGCCGGTGCCGGCCAGCTCGAGGTCGACGCGGCGGCGGTGCTCGAGGTCGAGGCAGGCGGTCTCGCGGGCCAGGATGGTGGCCCGCCATTCGGTGAGCCGCCCGGCGCGCATCAGGGCGAGGGTGGCGGGCATCTCGCGGGTGAGGATGGTGGCCAGGCCGAGCAGCCGGGCGGCCTTGTGCGGGGAGACGCGGCGGGCCAGGCCGATCTGGGCGGCCACGCCCTCACCGATGCGGCGGGCTGGCACGCCCTGCTCCCGGTGACGCGTGCGGGTGGCGGTGTCGAGGGCGACCGCGGCGGTGGCCTGGGCGGCCTCGAGCCGGCACTTGGCCTGCTCGCAGGCGGTGATCAGGTCGACCAGCTCCCGCTCCGGCAGCCGGTCGATGCTCGCCGGGTCCGACAGGGCCTCGCCGAGCGCGTCGACGGCCGCGGCCAGGGCCGCGGGGACGTCGGTCGCGTCGGACGAGGGTGGTTCGAACATGTGATTGATAATAGTCCACCGTGGCTGTCGTGACAACCTGTTTTCCCAGGTCAAAGGCCAGGTCGTGGAATCTGTGGATAACCGGCGATCGATCGACTCTCGCCCGCTATCCGGCAGACGCCGAGCCGATGTCGACGGCGAGCTTCACGGCTCCGTGCCCGAGGTCGCGAGCGACGACCATGGCCTCGGGGAGCCGCTCGAGGTCGTACGCCGACCCCAGGCAGTAGTCGACCTCGATGGCGCCGGTGTCGATGTCACGGAGCGCGTCCCTGAAGGTCACCAGCCCGGGTTCGGCCTGTGCACCGCCCGCCCACTGGATGCGTACGAGCTTGCGGAACGCGTCGTACTGCGGGAAGGGCACGGGCTCCAGCCTCTCGGGGAAGCCGAAGCAGCCGATCGTGCCGAGCGGCCGGACCGCCGCGACGGCGTCCGCGCGGCAGGCGTCGTACCCGGCCGCCTCGATCACGAGATCAGCGCCGGCCCCGCCGCTGAGGTCCCGGACCGCCTCGACGACGGATCCGCCGGGCGCCCTGACGCACACGGCGGCGCCCAGCCGGCGCGCGACGGCGAGCCGATGGTCGTCGAGGTCCGAGACCACGATCTGCTCGAAGCCGAGCCGACGCAGCTGCTGGAGGAAGAACAGCCCCGCCGAGCCCGCGCCGACGACCGCGACGATCCCGGTCTCGACGCCGGTGTTGCCCTTCTCCGGCCAGATCTGGCGCATGGCGTAGAGGGTGGTGCCGTACTGCTGCGCCATCAGGAGCCGCGCCGCGTCGCCGCCGGGCGGAAGGTCGACGAGGTAGCGGTCGGAGATGAGCATGTACGCCGCGAAGCAGCCGCCCTCGCTGCCCATCGGCACCGTGAGGACGCGCCGCCCGATCGGAAACGCGGCCGAGCGGCTCTCGACCACCGTGCCCACTCCCTCGTGGCCGGGGTAGCCGGGCCGGCCGAGGAAGTCCTCGTTGTGGAGCCCGTCGTAGAGCGCGTGGACGTCGGAGCCGCAGATCGACCCACGCTCCATGCGCACCACGACCTCGCCGTCGTACGCCGCCGTCGGCGTGGGGAAGTCCCGCACCTCCATCACGCCGGGCCGGCTGATCGTGGCCGCTCGCATCGTCATCGGCGCGTCTCACCTCCGAGGTCCGCGGGGGTCAGACTACGGCAGGGAGCGGCATGGGCAGGTGCCCGCAGCGGGTACCGCGCGCCGTGGCGGCGAACACGGTGCGCGCTGAACGCCCGCGGGCAGTCGCGGGCCGCCTCCGCCTGCTCGTACGCCTCCATCCACGCGTGCCGGTGGCGGTGAAGGCGGCCTTCGCGGCCGGTCTGGCCTGGCTCCTCGTCCAGCCCATCGGCGGGTTCGTGCACGACTACCCCTACTACGCCCCGCTCGGGGCCGTGGTCGCGATGTCGACGACGGTGGCGGACTCGGTGCGCTACTCGCTCCAGTCGGTCGCCGCGATCGGCCTCGGCGGGGCGCTCGCCCTGGCGGCCATGACCGCCTCGATCGAGGACATCGTCGCCATCGCCCTCGTGATCGGCGTCGGCACGCTCCTCGCGGGCTGGTGGCGTCTGGGTGCGATGGGCAGCTGGGTCCCGGTCGCGGGGCTGTTCGTCCTGATCCTCGGCCGCAACGACCCCTGGCAGTACGTGCTCGTGTACGCCGGCCTCACCGCCGCCGGTGCGGTGGTGGGCACGGCGATCAACGCCGCGCTGCCCCAGTTCCCGATGGAGCCGGTGACCCGGGCGCTGGCCTCCCTCCGCACGGAGATGGCACGGCAGCTGGAGGACCTCGCCGACGGGCTGCAGTCCGACGAGCAGCTGAGCAGCGCGTCCTGGCGCGCACTGCGCGACGCCGTCGACCCGCAGGCACGGCGCGTCGACACGCTGCTCTCGTACGCTCTTGACAGCCAGCGTGGCAACTGGCGCGCGCGCCGCCTGCGCGAGGTGGCCGAGCGGCGCACGGACCGGGCCCGCGCCCTGCGCTACCTCTCCGGCTGTGTCGAGGAGGTCGTCGCGCTGGTCTCGGACCCGCGCTTCGAGCTGCACGAGAGCGACGACGAGGCGGTCAGGCTCCGTGCCGCGATCGCCGACGCGCTGCGCGCCACCGCCGCGATGATCCGTACGGCGGGGGAGGAGCGGGCCGGTGTCCAGCCCGACGACTGGGACAGGGCCGACGCCGCGGTGCACGAGCTGCGGCGGGTGATCCTCGACCTCGACACCGCCTCGCACGACCGCTACCTCCCGGCGGCGGCGATCGTCGTCGGGCTCCGGCGCGCGGTCGCGGCGTGGACCGAGTGATGCCCGCCTAGGGGAGCGCCGCAGGTGGCTTCGTCAGCGGGCCGGACGGGTGGAGGCGGCGGCGAGCACGACGAGCACGGGGAGGACGAGCAGGCCGAGGCGGAGGTCGTCGACCTGCGCGATCGCGCCGGCGGCGAGCGGCCCGGCGATCTGGCCGACGCCGGCGACGGTGAGAGTCTGTCCGAGCGCCTGGTCTGCCGTCCGACGGCTGGCCGCGACGTGGAGCGACGAGGCGAGCGGGAACGTGCCGCCGATGCCGGCGCCGGTGACGGCGAGCCCGATGCCTGCGGTGACGAGGCCGTGCGCCGAGAGCAGGAGCGGCATCCCGGCGAGCGCCGTCGCGAGACAGGCGTAGAGCACCGCTGGGGCGGAGAGTCGGCGGGCGACGCGGCTGGCGATCAGCCGGCCCACGAGGTTGGCGGCGTACAGCGCGCTGACCAGGGCCACGGAGGCGTCGCGGGCGATCCCGACGGCGTCGTGGAGGTAGCTGGCCGACCAGAAGCTGAGCGTGAACTCCAGGGCGACGACCGCGAAGATCGCCGTCAGGGTCCGGCGGGTCCGGCGGGTCCGGCTCCCGGCGCGACCGGCTCCCTCCGGCTCGAGGTGTGGCGCGGCTCCGCCGCCGGGTGATCTGGTCGCCCCGACGGCGAGCGCGGCAGCGGCGACGAGCACGGACACGATGACGGTGGAGAAACCCCAGCCGAGCGAGCCGGCCGCGCACAGGCCGACGAGCGCTGGCGTCAGGACGCCGGCCAGGCTGACCGCGACCTCGCCCTCGGTCATCGCCACGGCACGGTGGCCACCGTGCAGGTCCGACAGGAGCGCCCACATCCGGATCAACGCCGCGGTCGCGAAGGCGCTGACGAGCAGAGCCGCCAGGATCGTCAGCGGCAGGACCCCGCCGTAGCCGAGCAACAGGCCGGCGAGCGCGGCACCGACGAGCCCGACGACGATGGTGGGGCGCCTCGGGGCGGAGGAGCGGATGGCGAGGGCGCCGGCCGCCATGCCGCCGAGGGCGAAGCCCACTTGGTGCAGCGCGCTGACGACGTACGAGAGGTGCTCGCTCTGCCGCAGGTACGGCAGCACCGGCCCGAGCACCGCGTTGAGCAGCCCGAAGGCGAACAGGGCCCCGAAGGTGACCCAGGTCGCCGCGTCGCGCCGGTAGCCCTGGTCCGGGCCGGGCTGGAGATCCGGTCGCGCGACTACGGCCATGCTCCTTCCTGGACGGCCGGCACTAGCCTGCGGACGTGCCGACCTACAGCGCTGCCGACATCGTCGGACTCGTGCCCGCGATGACCATTGTGATGCCGCCGGAGTACGAGGACCACAACGGCCACGTCAACGTGCGCCACTACTACGACCTCCACATGCGTGCCGCCGACGTCGCGTTCGAGGAGTGGGGGATCGACCCGGACTACCTCCGACGGACGAACAGGAGCGTCTTCAGCGTCGAGCACCACATCGCCTACCTGAGCGAGGTGGTCGTGGGCGACCGGGTCAGCCTCTACGTGCGACTCTTCGCCCGCTCCGCCAAGGTCGTGCACGGCATGTCGGTCCTCGTCGACGACACCAGCGGCCTGGTGGCCAACACGGTCGAGTTCGTCGAGGCGCACGTCGACCTCACCAGCCGGCGCGCCAGCCCGTTCGGCGACGACGTCGCCGCGGCGCTGGACGAGGCGATCGCGGCGCACTCAGCACTGCCGTGGTCGCTCCCGCTCGCCGGTCGGATGGGCGCGACCCGCCAGGTGTGACGCCCGAGGGCGCCGGCTGGTCATGGGTGGGCTAATGCGCGGCCCCGGCGTGCTTCGAGCTGTGCCAGTGGAACCGGTGGCCGCCGGTCTCCTCCTCGGACAGCGTCGGCTCGGTCTCGACCGGCTCCTCGGTCGCGGCACGCGCTGCGCGCGCCCGCTCGACCTCGCGGACGCCGACCACGGCGAACCGGCCGAGCGCGAACGCGGCGAGGAACACGATCGCAGCGCCGAGCCCGCCGAAGAACCCGACGTACTCGACCGCCTGCCGGGTCGCCCCGCCCGTCGGGTCGCCGACCGTCGGACTGCCCCAGATCGCCGAGAGGGGTACGCCGACGACGAACCACGCGCCGCTGACCGCGGCGAGCCAACCGCCGAGGGCCGCGGCGAGCCGGTTCGCGCTGCCCAGCACGAGCAGGCCGCCGAGCACGGCGCCCGCGCCCGGCAGGATCTCAAGGATCAGCCGACCGCTGGTGTAGTCCCACGTGTTGTCCGGCGTGTAGGCGTAGTCGAAGTACGGCCCCACGAACGGGATGAGGGCTCCCCACGCACCGAGGAGCACAAGCAACAAACCACTGATGGCCCCGCGACTGCGCGGAACCCGCATCGTCCCAGCCACGACAATCACCTCTGAGAAGTCTCGCCGGACAGATACCTCGATCATTCCTCGCGGATCACACGCGCTCAAACCGTCGTACGCCGGAGCCGTGCGGGGTACTGCGAAATCCGATGGCAGCCAACGCGACGTCCGAGACGCGCACCGTCGGCCTGGCGACCCTGTGCCACGAGCGCTTCTACGAGCCCGGCTGGCTCTACGAGCGCAAGCTGGACGGCGAGCGCTGCCTGGCCATCCACGACGGCGGCGTACGCCTGCTGTCCCGCAACGGCAACTCGGTCGCCGGCAGCTTCCCGGAGATCGCCGATGCTGTCGCCGGGCAGGACGAAGGGCTGGTGCTCGACGGTGAGGTGGTCGCGTTCGAGGGCAATCGGACCAGCTTCGCCCGACTGCAGCCGCGGATGCAGGTGCACGACGCGGCGAAGGCGCGCCGCTCCGGCGTGCGCGTCTACTACTACGTCTTCGACCTGCTGCGCTGCGCCGGCGAGGACGTCACCGATCGGCCGCTGCGGGAGCGCAAGCGGCTGCTTCAGCAGGTCGTCCGCTTCGACGGCCCGCTGCGCTACGTGCCGCACCGGCTGAAGGCGGGCGAGGAGTGGTTCGAGGAGATCTGCGATCGCGGCTGGGAGGGTCTGATCGTCAAGCGCGCTGACGCGCCGTACCCGAAGGGCCGGACGCGCGACTGGCTGAAGTTCAAGTGCGAGGCCGGCCAGGAGCTCATTGTCGTCGGCTACACCGACCCGGAGGGCGCCCGCGTCGGGCTGGGCGCCCTGCTCCTCGGCTATCACCGCGGCGAGGACCTGGTGTACGCCGGCAAGGTCGGCACGGGGTTCTCCCAGCAGGTCCTGCGCGACCTCCAGCGGCGGCTGGAGCCGCTCGAGGTCGACCATCCGACGTGTACGACGGGCACCCTGCCGCGCAAGGGCGTCCACTGGGTCCGCCCGGAGCTGGTCGCCGAGATCGCGTTCACCGAGTGGACCCGGGCCGGGCAGCTGCGGCATCCGCGCTACCTCGGCCTGAGACGTGACAAGGACGCCGCGGACGTCGTCCGCGAGTGAGTCCGCGGGTGAGTGAGGGGAGACGATGAGCAGTACGACGATCGCCGGAGTGGAGATCCCGCGCGCCGACAAGGTGCTCTACCCGACGGACGGGATCACGAAGGCCGACGTAGCGGAGTACTACGCCGACGTCGCCGAGACGATGCTGCCCCACCTGGCCGACCGGCCGGTCAACATGCAGCGCTTCCCTGACGGGATCGAGGGCCAGTCGTTCTACGAGAAGAAGCTGCCCGACCACTTCCCGGACTGGGTCGGGTCGGTCCGCGTGGACGTGACCGGCGGCAGCCAGGAGCAGGTCGTCGTCGGCGACCGCCGGACGCTGGTCTACCTGGCCGGCCAGGCGTGCCTGACACCGCACGTCTGGCTCTCGCGGACCTCCGACCTCGACCGCCCCGACCAGGTCGTCTTCGACCTCGACCCCTCCGACGGCGACCTGGCGCTCGTGCGCCGGGCGACCGGGACGGTCCGCGAGGTGCTCGAGTCGCTCGACCTCCCGGCGTACCTCAAGACGACCGGCTCGCGCGGCTACCACGTGGTGGTGCCCGTCCGACCGCAGCACGACTTCGACGTCGTACGAGGGCTGGCGCGGCGGGTCGCCGAGCTGGTCGTCGAGGAGGACCCGGACGGCTTCACGATCGAGCAGCGCAAGGGCAAGCGCGGCGACCGGGTCTTCGTCGACGTGCTGCGCAACGGCTACGGGCAGACCGCCGTTCCGCCGTACGCGCTCCGGGCGCGGCCCGGCGCCCCGGTGGCGACGCCGATCGAGTGGGACGAGCTGTCCCGGATCGAGCCCGACCAGGTCACGATCGCGTCGGTGCGCGACCGGCTGAGCCGCCGCGAGGACCCGTGGAAGGGCATGCGGCGGCACGCCCGGTCCCTCGACAAGGCGCTGGAGAAGCTCTAGTCCTCGAGGTCCTCGTTGGTGCGCCCGCTCAGCACCGACTCGGGCTGGCTGCGCTCCGGCTTGCGGCGCCGGTCGGCGCCCTCGTCGTCGACCTTCACCAGGATCCAGTTCCGGTCGTCGCCGCGCATCCGCGTCCTGGTGATCGCGAACTCGCCGGTGAGCTTCTCGCCGTGCAGGTCGACCTTGACGTGGCCGTCCTCCAGGGCCTGCTCGAGCGGCACCTCCTCGCCGTCCTTCTCCGTGCGGTTCTCGAAGTCGCCGGTGTCCCACACGACGACCGTCCCGGCGCCGTACTCGCCTTCGGGAATGGCTCCCTCGAACTGCGCGTAGTCCAGCGGGTGGTCCTCGGTCCTGGTCGCCAGCCGCTTCTCCCTCGGGTCGAGCGAGGGCCCCTTCGGCACCGCCCAGGACGCCAGGACGTCCCCGACCTGCAGCCGGAAGTCGAAGTGCAGCGAGGACGCGTCGTGGCGCTGTACGACGAACGTGTGCCCGCCCTTCACCGGGCGTCCGCGTCCGGACGGCTCGCCCGACCGACCGGTGTGGCGCCTGGCCTGGTACTCCTCGAGCCTGCTGTCCTTCCTGGTCATGCCCCGCAGGTACCCGACGGGAGGTTCACCAGAACGACGGCGTCAGGCCCCGGCGGGCGTAGACCCGCTCGACGAGCGAGCGGAGCACGTCGGCGCACGGGAAGACGTCCGGGTCGGCACCCGTGACGCAGAGGGTGGCGGTATCGCCCGCCCGGTCCCACCACGCCGAGAGTCCGGCGCGGGACCGGCGGGCGGCGTTTCGGGTGCCGCGCTGGTAGATCGCCCGGTTGACGACCGCCCGGGCGGGCACACCCACCGGCGCCTCGAGGGCGGGGGAGAGCCGGCCCAGGTTGGACGCGAGGACGAGGGGCGAGGGCCACGAGGTCGCGGCGCGGCGTACGACGGCGTCGGGCACGAGCTGCAGCAGCGGCCTGATCGCGGCGAGCGGGTCGCGGCGGGTCCCGTCGGACAGCGCGGTGAACTCCGCCTTGGCGGCGGCGCGGACCCGGGCGAGCGAGGGTACGACGCCGACACCGTCCGCCTCGGCCGTCTCGACGCAGATCGTGACGCCGGTCGTCGCGTTGGAGCGCAGGTCGCCCGCGCCGCGCGTGCTGACCGGGAGCACGGTCCGCACCGGCTCGCCGGCGCTCACCCGCCCCGATGCCAGCAGGACCTCGACGCAGACGGCGGCTAAGAGCGAGTTCCCCGTGCCCCCGCCGGCAGCCGCGGCCGCCTCCCACTCCACGGCGGGACAGTCGACGACGACGGTCGCGGGACGCCACGGCTCGTCGTCGCCCTCGACCAGGGGCGGGATCGGCGGGGCGGCGCCCTTCTGGTCTGCCTCTTCGGGCGCCGGATCGCGCCGCGCCCGGCACGCGCCGACCAGACCGCGTACGGCGGCGGCCGCCTGTCCGGCGGCATCGGCGAGGTCCTCGCGGAGCGGGGTCTGGATCGCGGCCAGGTCGTCGACCGGCAGCCGCGGCAGCTCGCGCCCCTCCGCCGCCGCGGCGAGCGCGGCCAGCTTGAGACTGCCGTCGGCGACCACGTGGGAGGTCAGGAACGACAGGACCGAGCCGCCGGTCGTCGTACGCGCCACGGCGAGGGACCAGGTCGGGCCCCTCTCTGGGTCGAGGTCGAGGGTGGCGTGCCGCTCGACCCAGTCCATGACGTCGCCGGGTTCGAGCGGCTCCGGCGCGACCACCAGCGGCGCCGTCACCGACGACCGCACCCACCGGTCGCGAGCCCCGGGCACCGAGGACCGGACGACGACCCGGTTGAGCGGGCCGTGGCCGAGCCGGCGGTGGAAGCGCTCGACGTCCTCGACCGCAACCTCGGTGTCGAAGCGCCACACGGTCTGCGTCACGACCGGGACGCCGAGCGCGCGCCGCATCGTCAGGAAGAGCGCGTCGTCGAACGTCAGCCGGTTGGCGCGCGCCGTCCCGGCGGGCCGGAGGAGTGTGGTCAAGGCCATGCCTGCGGGCACGTGGATCACCGTCGTACCTGCCCTACGTTGAGGGCCATGATCGGAGCTCGGAACCGATGAGGATCGTCTTCGCGCTGATGGGCAGCCGTGGCGACGTACAGCCTGCGCTGCCCGTCGCCCGTGAGCTGCGCCGCCGCGGCCACGAGGTCGTCAGCGGCGTCGCGCCCAACCTGCGGCCGCTGGCCGACAAGCTCGGGCTGGAGCCGGTCGAGGTGGGCGTGGACAGCGGCGAGCTGCTGCGCTCCGACCTCGTACGCCGCCGGCTCCGCTCGCGCCACCCGCGGCGCCGGCTGCGGGCCGTCCAGGAGGTGCTCACGCACGGCTGGGACGAGCTCCGGCGAGGGCTGGTGCCGATCGCGCAGGGCGCCGACGTGGTCGTCACCGGGCTGCTCGGCCAGCAGGTCGGGAGCGCCGTCGCCGAACGGGAGGACTGCGGCTTCGCGGCGCTGCACTACTGCCCGGTGCGGAGCAACACCTCCTCCGGGCTGCCGGTCGGCTCGCCCGGCGCGCAGCGGGCCCTCTGGGCGCTGGGAGAGGGGCTGCGCTGGAGCCTGACCCGGCGCGCGGAGACCGAGCAGCGCGCCGCGCTCGGCCTCGCCGCGCCGACGGTCGACCTGCCCACCCGGCTCCGCGACCGCGGCGCCGTCGAGGTGCAGGCCTACGACGCCGCGCTCTTCCCGGGACTCGCCGAGGAATGGGGCCCGCGCCGCCCGCTGACCGGCTTCCTGGCCCTCTCGGAGGAGGAGCGCGCTCTGGTCGGCGAGGGCGGTGTCGACGACGAGCTCGACGCCTGGCTGGCCGCCGGCGACCCGCCGGTCTACGTCGGGTTCGGTTCGATGCCGGTCGCCGATCCCGAGGCCCTGCTGACGGCCGTCGAGCAGGCGACCGGCGACCTCGGCCTCCGCGCCCTGGTCGGGATGGGCTGGAACGACGTCGTCGCCGGCCCGACCCGCGACCGGGTCCGGGTCGTCGGCTCGGTCGACCATGCGGCGGTCTTCCCGCGCTGCGTCGCGGTCGTCCACCACGGCGGTGCCGGCACCACCGCGGCGGGGCTGCGGGCGGCGCGCCCGACGGTCGTCGCGTGGTACTCCGCCGACCAGCCGCACTGGGGCCGCCTGCTCTCCCGCGCCGGCGTCGGCACCCGCTTCCGGGCGGCGTCCCTGGACCGCACCACGCTGCGCGAGGCGCTCGAGGAGGTGCTCCGCCCCGACGTCGTACGCCGAGCCGCGGAGCTGTCTGCCCGGCTGGTCTCTCCGGAGGCCGCGGTCCGGGCCGCGGCCGACGCGGTCGAGATGGCGGGCTGAGCTGACCATCGGCCTCACCAGGGCTCGGCGTCGAGCCCGCACGAGCCGAGCTCGTCGGTGACGAGGGCGGTGAGCGCCGCGGTGTCGGCGATCCGGTCCGGCTCGGCGCCGATGATCGTGAACGTCGTACGCCGTCCGCTGTTGACCAGCCACGCGATGAGGCCACCGCCCATCGCCCGCACCTCGGCCGCCGACGCCTGCTGGTAGGAGGCCATGCCGGTGATGCTGCGGACGTCCGGCCCGAACGCGTGGACGTAGTCGTCCGGGAGGTTCCCCAGGTTGGAGGCCATGCACGACGCGGACGGCGGCGTGGGCAGCTGCTTGACGACCGCGTCCGGGAGCATCTGGATGAGCGCGAGAGGCACGGGGACGAAGCCCGTGCCGGCCGTGGCGAGCCGGGTGTAGGCCTCCTTGCACAGCGCCTTGACCACCGCGAGGTCGCGGTCGGCCAGCGCCTCACGGGGCACCTCGACCCGGGTGACCCGGGTGGAGTTCGACCGGGTGTCACCCGGCCGGAACTCGCTCATCGGCAGCGACACCGGAACCGGCCCGCCGTCCTCGGGCACGTGACCGATCGTCACGAGGAGCCGGGCCATGACCGCGACGAACCAGGAGTTGCTGCTCCCGCCGTGCCTCGCCGCGACGTCGGCGATGGCCCCGGTCTCGAGCTCGACGGTGAGGCGGGCCGCCTCCCACGACGAGTCGGTGGTCGCCGGAGCCTCAGCGGTCGGTGCCGGGCCCCTCTTCCGCGCCCCCGGCGCGGCGGCGCCCGCCCGCTGGGCCCTGATCCGCGCGCCCACCCAGCGGCCGATGGCGGCGAACTGTCCGGCCGCGTCCTTGGCGTCCTCGACCAGCCGGCCGGGGAGGGTGCTGGGAAGCGGCGGCAGCTCGAGCGGGTCGGCGCCGGTCGCAGCCCGCATGACCGAGTCGAGCACCGAGCCTCCGTCGCCGACCGCGTGGGCGAGGATGAGCGAGACCACGCCGGTGCCGTCGTCGAGGTCGGTCGCGGCGAGACGCCAGGTCAGGCCCTCCTCGGGGTCGAGGTGCTCGAGGTGGCGTGCCTTCAGCCAGGCGCTGAGCTCGCCGGCCGGGATCGGGTCGCAGCCGAGGTCGGCGACTGGGGGCTCGCCGGCGTTGGTCCAGATGTCGCGGGCACCCGGGACGACAGCGCGGTGGAGGCGGCGGGAGAGACCGCCCCGGGCGAGCCCTTCGGCGACGGCCTTGACGCGAGCGGCGTCGTACGGCTTCTCGAGGCGCCAGACCCACTGGTTGACGACCGGACTGCCGAGGCCGCGGTGCCTGCGGGCGAAGAGGTCGTCGGCGAACTCGAGCCGGACCGGGGCTGGGGGCATGGCGAGACTCCTTCCGAGACGGGTCCCTCCGTAGCGCCACAGTGAAGCGGCGCCCCGCGCGCGTGTCCAGAGGGGGCGCGCGGAATCGCGGTGTGTTCCTCGACACCCGGCCCGTGCTCGCATCGGCCGGTGCTCGTCCACAACAATGGGCCGCGGGAGAGGGAGCACGACCAGATCGTTTGTCTGGCTCATCCGGGCTCGTGGCGGCGCCGCCACGAGAAGCTACGCAACCGAGAGGACCCGCTCCTGCCATGGAGTACACCGAGCTTTCCGCGTACGACGTACCCCCAGGCGTCGTGACCACGTGGACGCCGTCCACCGACCCCGCGCAGTGGCGCGACGACGACCGCGCCCTGTCGCCCAACCACCGGCTCCACCTCGCCGAGGCCGAGCCCGGCTCGTGGATCGGGTCCGTGATGCGGATCCCCGCGCGGCTCGATCCCGACGCCCTCACCCGGGCCGTCCTGGCGTGGACCGCCCGCCACGAGGTGCTGCGTACGACGGTCGACCCGTCCGGCACCGCACGGCGCACGCTGCCCGCGCCGGCGGTCCGGCTCGACGCCTCCGACCTCGGCCACCACACCGGCGAGGAGGCACAGCAGGCGATCGCCGACTTCCTGGCCGCCGCGGTGTCGCCCTACGCCTGGCCGCACTGCGTCCTCGTCACCGTCGCCGAGCCGGGTGCCGAGGAGTTCACCCTCGCCTTCGGCGCGGACCACAGCGTGATGGACGCCTACTCCCAGCTGCTGTGGTTCGAGGAGATCGCGGTGCTCTACGAGCGCGCGCTCGCCGGCGCCGCGGACCTCAACGACACCGCCTTGGACCGCGAGGTCGGCAGCCACGTCGACCACGCCCACGCCGAGCGGGTTGCGGCCGACCTCCTCGACGCCGGCTCGGAGCCGGTGGAGCGGTGGCGCGCGTTCCTGACCGTCGACGAGCGGACCGGGTTCCCCTCCTTCCCGGTCCCCGAGGTCGCGGTGCCCGCCGACGAGCGCAGCCCGCGCGGCGCTCTCAAGCAGGCCAGCTTCGCCACCTGGCTCGCCGACGCGCCGCGCACCCACGTGCTCAACAAGCTCTGCCGGGCCGGCGGCGCCTCCCTGCAGTCGGGCGTCCTCGCCGCGATGGCGTACTCCTTCCGCGAGGTCCACGGGGCGGAGCGGATCCGGTTCGTGCTGCCGATGCACACCCGGTTCTCGCCGGACTACGCCGCCGCGATCGGCTGGTACGTCGGGCTCTGCCCGGTCGACCTCGACCTGTCCGGCCTCACCGAGCTGCCCGAGATCGTCGGCCACGTCCACGCGAAGGTGGCCGAGGGCAAGGAGCTGGTCAGGCACCCCTTCGCCCGGGTCGGCGAGCTGCTCGGCGTCCACGACACCCCGCACTTCGCGATCTCGTACGTCGACGCCCGGTTCGTACCCGGTGCGGAGCGCTGGGAGGAGTGGCGCGCCCGCGCGCTGCGCAGCCCAGCGTTCGCCGACGACGAGGTCTACCTCTGGTTCGGCCGCACGCAGGACGGGCTCAACGTCTCCGCGCGCTACCCGGAGACGATCACGGCCGAGCGGGCGATGCGCGACCTCGTCGCCGGCATCTCCGGCGTCGTCGACACGCTCACCACGCCGTACCTCGTGGGCGACCTGGCGCTGGAGACCACGGCATGAGGATCGACTTCCTGCACACCTGGGCGCCGGCGCCCGGGCGGGTGCTCACGATCCGGCCGACGGCGGCGGCGCTCGCCGCCGCCGAGGCCGCGCCGGTCAGCCCGGGGGCGCCGTCGTTCCTGCAGCAGGACCACCTCGACGCCTACCGCGCCACCGTCGCCAGGAGCGGCGTCCATCGCGCGTGGACGGGCACCGCGACGCATCTGACCGGGCCGCTGGACGAGCAGGCCCTCGTGGGCGCGCTGCGGCGGTTCGTCGTACGCCACGAGGGGCTGCGCACCTGGTTCGACCTGTCCGGGCCGGAGACGGTGCGCCACCTCGTCGCCGCCGAGGAGGTGGCCTTCGAGGCTGTCGAGCTGGAGACTCCCGATGACTGGGAGGACTCCTGGGAGGACTACGTCGTCGGCCTGTGCGACGAGGCCTGCCGGCCCGACTCGTGGCCGCCGTTCCTGCTCCTCGCCGTCGCGCGCGAGGACGGCTTCAGCCTGCTGTGGGCCTGCGACCACGCCTTCACCGACGGCGCGTCGCAGCTGATGGTCCCGGTCGAGCTGTCGACGGCGTACGCCGCGGAGGCAGGCCTCCCCGCGCCCGAGCTGCCGGAGGCGGGCAGCTTCGTGACGTACGCCGGCGAGGAGCGCGAGCTCGCCGGCACCTTCGGGCTCGAGTCACCGGAGCTGCAGGGCTGGGTCGAGATCATGACCCGCCACGGCGGGCGGCTGCCGCGGTTCCCGCTCGACCTCGGGCTGCTGCCGGGTGAGACCGCCCCGGTCCTGCTGCGCGAGTTCGACGCGCTCACCGGCGACCAGGTGGACGCCTTCGAGCTGCTCTGCAAGGACGCCGGCGGGCGCTTCACCTCCGGGCTGTTCGCCGTGCTGGCCGCGACGGAGCGACGGCTGACCGGCGAGGAGCGCTACCTCGGGGTGACGGTGATGGGGACCCGTAGCGGGCCCTACCTGATGTCGCACGGCTGGTTCTGCAACTTCGCGCCGGTGGAGCTCGCCGTGCCCGACGGCCCGTTCTCGCAGGTGGTGGCAGCTGCCGAGGAGGCCTACCAGGTCACCCGGAGGCTGGTCGGCATGCCGGTCCACGTCGCGATCGGCGCGCTGCTGATGTCCGGGCTCACCACGCCCGAGGAGCTCGGCAGCCCGCAGCTGGTGTCCTATCTCGACCTGCGACGGTTCCCGGGCGCGGGGACCGAGGCGTACGACCGCGGTCTCCACTTCACCGGCGTGGGCCGCACCGCCAACGCCTCTCTGTGGATCAACCGCGAGCACGGCCGGCTCCAGATCGGGGCCCAGACGCCCGACACGCCGCGGGCGCAGCAGGCCGTCGACGCCTACTTCGCGGCGATCGCCGAGACGTTCGCGACGGCGCTGGACGAGGCGGCCGGCTCCGGCGGAGCGGGGTGACGGGTGCAGGTCACCACGGCCGACCTGTGGTCGCCGGCCCCCGGCACCGTGCTCCGCTGGGACGTCACGGCCTCCAGCGCGGGTACGCCGACGGCGCTCTCCCTCAACCAGCGCAACCACCTCGCGGGTGCGCTGGCGGGGGAGGCGCCGGTGTGGCTCGCCGCCGCCTTCGACGTCGACGGCCCGATCGAGCCGGTCGCGCTCGGCCGGGCCTGGCGGGCCTTCGTCGAGCGGCACAGCAGCCTGCAGCTCGAGGTCGTGGCGGGTGAGGACGGGCCGGCGGCGTACCGCCACCATCCCGGGACCCTCACCTGGTCGATGAGCCAGCTCGGCGCGACGAGAACCGTCGAGGAGACCCGCGACCGGCTGCACGAGGCGCTGGGGACGGGCTGCCACCCGTTCGGCTACCCGGCCTACGTCCCGCTCGCGGTCTCGCGCCCGGAGCGATCGACGGTCGTACTCGGGATGGACCACCTGCACTGCGACGCGTACTCCCTCACGGTCGTCGTCGACGAGCTCGACGCGCTGTACGAGTCGTTCCGCTGTGGTGGGACGCCGGCCGCGCTGCCCGACGCGGCCTGCTTCGTGTCGGGCGTCGAGGCGTCGTACGCCCAGCCGGTGCAGGTCTGGCACGACGACGACCGGCTCCGCGGCTGGCACTCGTTCGTGCGGGAGCGGGACTTCGCGGTGCCGAGCTTCCCCCTGCCGCTCGGCGTCGCCCCGGGGGAGCGGGTGCGGCAGTCCTCGCTGGTCCGGCCGCTGGCCGATGCCGAGCTGGTCGGCCGGGTCTCGGCGCGCGCCCGGACCGCCGGCGCCTCGACGTACGCCGCCAGCCTCGCCGCCCTCGCCGCCGCCGTCAGTGACCTCGGCGGCCCCGCGCGGCTCGACACGCTCGCGCCGGTGCAGACCCGCACCGGCGACGCCGCCCGGCGCTCGGTCGGGTGGTACACCACGACGGTCCCCGTCTCCGTCACCGCCGCCCTATCGGACGCCGGGCTGGCCGCTGCGGGCGAGGCGGTTCGGCACGGCGTACGCCTCGGCCAGGTGCCGCTCGACCAGGTCCTCGCCTCGCTGCCGGCGCCCCTCGTCCAGACCCACCGCGACGTCTTCATGGTCTCGTGGATCGACTACCGGCACCTGCCCGGCGGCGACCGCGCCCGCGTCCGGGACGCTCACCACGTCTCGGCGCCGACGCTGGCCGACGACGTCCAGCTCTGGCTCTCGCGCACCGACGAGGGGCTCGCCGTCCGCGCCCGCTACCCGGACACCGAGGTCGCCCGCCGCACCGTCGACGCGCTGCTCGACGTCTGTGGCGCGCGGCTGCGCGACCTCGCCGCGGTCGCGGTCCGCTCGTAGTCGCTCCGCGGCCACCCCGCGACGAGGACGCCGAGTGCCACGACCGCCACGGCGACTCCGGCGATCTCGAGGGTGGGGGCGGCCCCGAGGACGGAGAGGACCGGGCCGCCGACGAGGAGCCCGAGCGCGCTGGCGCCGTTGACCAGGACGCTCTGCCCGGCGAGCAGGGCGCGGCGCTCGTCGCCGGTGCTGGTGCGGGTGATGAGCGCGGTGACGCCGCCGTTCCCGACGGCGACGGAGATGCCGGACACGGCTGCGACGGCGCCGATGACCAGGACGCTGGCGGTGGCGCCCATCAGGAGCCAGGCCACGCCGGTCACTGCCCAGGCCGCGCAGACCGCGGGCAGGACGGGCAGCCTGCGGAGCAGGGGGATGCAGAGCGGGGTGCCGACGAGGGCGCCCGCGCCGTACGCCGCCAGGCCGGTCGCCACGAGGACGCCAGGCTGACCGCGCTCGACGCCGAGGAGCGCCAGGCCGAGCGAGAAGGCGAACCACAGGGCGCAGCCGGCGCCGCGCACGACCCACCCGCGCAGGACGTCCGGCCGCGCGCGCACCGCTGGACCGATCGGCACGCCCCGGCCGTCGGCGGAGGCCGGACGGGCGCCGCGTACGCCGACGGTGAGCGCCGCCGAGACCAGGACCGTCGCCGCCTCGAGCCAGAGCAGCACCAACGGGTCGCCCCAGGTGACGGCGACGCCGCCGATGGCGGGACCGGCGACCATCCCGGCGCGCCGGAAGAACTCCCGGGTGGAGAGGAGCGCGAACGCCCGATCGGGCCCGAGGCGGTCGCCGAGGTCCGCGACCAGCGCATCCCGCGCCGGCCCGTCAAGCGTCTCGAAGACGCCGAGCGCGAGCCCGGCGGCGAGCAGTATCGGCCAGGAGAGCAGCCCGACCGAGGCGGCCGCCGGGATCAGGGCGAGCGAGACGGCCTCCCCCAGATAGCAGGCGGCGATCGCGCGACCGGTCCGGATGCGCGCCCGCAGCCGGCGTGACCACCACGGCGAGAGCAGTACCGGCACCGCCGTGGCACCGGCGCTGAGCCCGGTGAGCGCGGCGGAGGAGGTCCGGGCGAGGACGACGAGGGGTACGGCGACCTGCGCCACCCGGAACATCAGGTCGGTGAGAGCGATGCCGGTGAGGACGAGCGCGGCATCGCGCCGCGGAGCGGTGGTCACGGTCTCAGACTCCCGGATAGAGCCGACGGTGGGTAGCCGCCGCACGTTGCGCTCGCGTCATAGGATGCACCTATGACGGACATCCCCGACGTCGATGATCTTCGGCTGGTGGCGGCTGTGGCCTCGACGGGCTCGGTCGGCGCCGCTGCTCGGCTGCTCCAGGTCAGCCAGCCGTCCGCGAGCCAGCGCCTCGGGCGACTGGAGCGCCGCGTCGGCGTACGCCTCTTCGACCGCGACACCCAGGGGGCTCGGCCGACCCCGGCCGGCGCCGAGCTGGCGCAGCAGGCGAGCCACATCCTGGGCCACCTCGAGCGGGCGTACGACGCCGCGCGGGCGGCGGGAGAGCGACGGAGGCTGCGGATCGGCGCGTTCTACAGCCTGGCCGAGAGCCTCTTCCCGGTGCTCGGGGAGCTCCTCGACGCCGAGGTGGAGGAGCACGCCGACCACGGGCCGGCGCTGCTGGAGTGGCTGGCGGAGGGGACGCTCGACGCAGCCGTCGTCGGGATCGCCGACCAGGTCGAGGTCGCCGCCGGCCTGCGCGTACGCCGGATCGGCCGCGACGAGCTGGTGATGCTGCTCCCCGACGGAGTGGCCGTTGCCGGCTCGCGGCGCCAGCCGCTCCGCGAGACGCCGGTGGTCTTCGCCAGCTACGACGCCGCGCAGGAGACCGTACGCCGGGCGCTGGCCGATCTCGGCGCCCGCCCGCACCGCGCTGCCACGGTCGCCACCGCACTGGCCACCGCCCGATTGCGCGGCTGCCCCGCCGTCGTACCCCGCTCGGCGACGGTCGCCACCATGACCGGCGAGGAGGTCCGCGACCTGCCGTTCACCCACCGGCTCACCCTGAGCCTGGTCGTCCCGCGCCGGGCCGACCGGCGTCTCGACGGCCTCGCCCCGGCCCTGAGGGAGCGGCTGGGGCTGGCCTGACCGACAAACGGGTGGCGTACGACGCGGCCACTCGGAGAGGCTGCCCGGGTGCGAGACATGGCGGGAAGGTTCATCGAGAACGGCTTCGTGAGGGTGGAGCAGGCGTTCCCCCAGGAGGTGGCGGCGCAGTGCCGCGCGCTGCTCTGGGACGACGTACGCCGGCAGGTGCCGGGCATCGACCCCGACGACGCGGCGACCTGGACCGAGCCGGTGGTGCGGCTCGGCGACCACGCGGAGGAGCCGTTCGCGAGGGCGGCGAACGCCGACCGGCTGGTGGCCGCGATCGACGAGCTGGTGGGACGAGGACGCTGGGTGCCGCGGCGGAGCCTCGGCACGACGCCGGTGCGCTTCCCGTCGGACGAGTCGGCCGGCGACGACGGATGGCATGTGGAGGGGAGCTTCCGTGGCGATGCGGACGAGTTCGACTACTTCCGCTGGCGCCTCAACGTCGCCTCGAAGGACCGCGCGCTGCTGATGCTCTTCCTCTTCTCCGAGGTCGGCGAGGACGACGCGCCGACCCGGGTGCGCGTCGGGTCCCATCGCGACGTGGCCTCGATGCTGGCGGCGTACGGCGAGGACGGTGAGGAGATGCTGCCGTTCTCGCTGCGCGCGGCGGAGGAGACCGCCGACCGGCCCGTCGAGCTTGCGACCGGCGGCCCGGGCGACGTCTACCTGTGCCATCCGTTCCTCGTCCACGCCGCCCAGCGGCATCGGGGGACGCGGCCGCGGTTCATGGCGCAGCCAGGTCTCCGGCCGGCGGTCGCCTTCGACGTCGAGGGCGGGACCTCGCCGGTCGAGCGTGCGATCCGGGAGGCGATCGCCCCCGAGCGGACTCAGCGCGAGTAGAGCTCCCGGATCACGCCCTCGATCTCCGGCTCCTGGATGGAGAGGTCGGCGACGTCGTACGCCGCGGCGACCTGGGCGACGAGCGGCGCGGCCGAGGCCTCGGCGGGGAAGGAGAGCCACTGCCGCGGTCCGTCGACCTTGACGACCTCGGCGCCGGTGACGGTGATCGGGTCGGCCTCGTCGACGAGGTCGACGACGAGCGTACGGCTCGCTCCGCCGGTGGCGCGGAGCTTGTCGAGCGGGCCGTCGAAGACGGCGGTTCCGTGGTCGATGACGATCACCCGGTCGCAGAGCGCCTCGATGTCCTGGAGGTCGTGGGTGGTCAGCACGAGGGTGGTGCCGCGCTCGGCGTTGAGCGCGCGCAGGAACTCCCGCAGCCGCCCCTTCGAGATCACGTCGAGGCCGATGGTCGGCTCGTCGAGGAAGAGGATGCCCGGGTCGTGGAGGAGGGCGGCCGCGATGTCGCCGCGCATCCGCTGGCCGAGCGACAGCTGCCGGACCGGCGTGTCCAGCAGGTCGCCGAGGTCGAGCAGCTCGACGTACTCCTGCAGGTTGCGCTCGTAGCGCTCCGGCGCGATGTCGTAGATCCGTCGCAGCAGGTCGAAGGAGTCGCGCAGCGGCAGGTCCCACCACAGCGACGTGCGCTGCCCGAAGACCACCCCGATCCGGCGGGCCAGCTCGCGCCGGTGGCGGGACGGCTCGATACCGGCGACGCGGACGTGACCGCCTGTCGGGACGAGGATGCCGGTGAGCATCTTGATGGTCGTCGACTTCCCGGCGCCGTTCGGGCCGATGTAGCCGACCATCTCGCCGGCGCCGACCTCGAAGGAGAGGTCGTGGACGGCGTGCACGACCCGTGTCGTACGCCGGAACACGCCGCGCCGCGAGCGGACGGTGAAGTCGCGGCCGAGGTCCCGGACCTCGATGAGGGGCTCTGTCACAGTGTGGGACACCTCAGCTCCCGGTAGATCGGTAGTGGCGCACCCCGGTGCGCCAGACGACGGTCATGAGTACGACGAGCACGCCGGCGGCGAGGGGAGAGGCGAAGCGGACCCAGTCGGCGGCGCCGTACGGGTCGGAGCGGCCGAGGAGGTAGAGACAGGGGTACCAGTTCACGAACGCCAGCGGCAGGACGTAGCTCAGCGACTTGACGATCTCCTTGGTGAAGATCGTCATGGGGTACTGCGTGAGCGTCGTGCCGCCGTACGTGAACGCGTTGGCGAACTCGCTCGCGTCGACGGTCCAGAACTGGATCGTCGAGAAGATCACGAACACGCAGAAGAAGATCACCGCGCCCGACACCACCATGCTGACCGCGACGAGCACGCGCGACGGCGTCCAGTCGACGATCGGCACCGCCCACGCGAAGACGGCGACCGCCTGGGCGATCTGCCCGAGCCTGCGCAGCTCGAAGCGGTCGGCGCAGAGCTGGACGAGCACCGGCACGGGCTTGGTCATCATCGCGTCGAGCTCGCCGGAGCGGACCTTCTGGCCGATCTTCTCGACGCTCCCGACGAGCATGTCGGCGATGCGGAACGGGATCCCGGTGGCGCCGTACAGCAGGGCGACCTCGCGCAGCGGGAAGCCGCCCAGGGTGTCGATGGTGTGGAACATGAACCAGATGCCGACGAAGTCGAGGAAGGTGACGAGCAGCCCGCCCACGGTCATGGTCCAGAACGACACCGGGTAGGTCAGCGAGGCGCGGACCCACAGGGCGGCGATCAGCGCGTACGACCGTACGGCGTGGAGCGCGTCAGCCACCCTGGACCACCACCTTCCGCGTCGCGGCGCGCAGCACGAGCGCGCAGGCTGCGAGGAGGGCGGCCGCCCAGAGCAGTTGCACGCCGATCGTGAGGACGACGGCGCCGCCGGTGTGGCGACCGAGCCAGATGTCGGCCGGGGTCTGGACGTACGACGCCCACGGCAGCGCCAGCGCGAGCGTCCGGACGCCGTCGGGGAAGATGTTGAGCGGCAGGGCCAACCCGCTGAAGAAGATCGCCAGCACGCTGGCCAGCACCTTGAGCCCGGCGACGTCGAGGATCCAGAACCCGGCTGCGGCGATGAGGAACCGGATCGCGAAGCTCACCAGCAGTGCGGCGACGACGCTCACCAGGAAGCCGACCATCGCCACCGGCGACGGCACGACGAGCCCGAACAGCACCGCGCCGACGACCGTCGGTCCCACGCCGCGCGCGAGCAGGTGGAAGGCGGCCCGGCCGAGGTCTGCCGCGAGGTACCAGTGCAGGACGCCGACGGGACGGTAGAGGTCGACGGCGATGTCGCCGGTACGGATCCTCTCCTCGAGGTCGTTGGTGCTGCCGCCGCCCCAGATCGCGACGGTCATGAGCAGCGCCTGGCCGAGCCAGACGTAGGTGACGGCGTCGGCGGCGTCGTACCCGCCCGCGTGTGGTCGCTGGTCCCAGAGCGCGAGGTAGGCGTAGCTGTAGATCACGCCGAAGACCGAGTTGGTGAAGATGCCGGCCAGGGTGGCGGCGGTGTAGGTGGAGTACCTCCGGAAGGCCCGCGCCGCGATCGCGAGGGAGAGGGTCACTCGCGAGATCCTTTCACGCCGCGGGTGGTGCATCGCCAATGGAATACCGTGGCGGCGTCCGAGGTTGTCGACACTAGTTCAAGATTCAACTAATGTGGTCCGCGAGGCGATCCGCACGACGCGACCAGGAAGTGGACGAGACATGGGCATGCAGTTCGGGATCTTCACCGTCGGTGACGTGACCACCGACCCGACGACCGGCAAGACGCCGACCGAGCACGAGCGCATCAAGGCGACCGTCGAGATCGCGAAGAAGGCTGAGGAGATCGGTCTCGACGTGTTCGCGACCGGCGAGCACCACAACCCGCCGTTCATCGCCTCGGCGCCGACGACGACGCTCGCCTACATCGGCGCGCAGACCAAGAGCATCATCCTCAGCACGAGCACGACGCTGATCACGACCACCGACCCCGTGCTCATCGCCGAGAACTACGCCAAGCTGCAGCACCTCACCGACGGCCGTGTCGACCTGATGATGGGCCGCGGCAACACCGGGCCGGTCTACCCGTGGTTCGGCAAGGACATCCGCCAGGGCATCAACCTCGCGATCGAGAACTACGCGCTGCTGCGCCGGCTGTGGACCGAGGACGTCGTGGACTGGCAGGGCCGGTTCCGTACGCCGCTCCAGGGCTTCACCTCCACGCCGCGGCCGCTGGACGGCGTCGCGCCGTTCGTCTGGCACGGCTCCATCCGGAGCCCCGAGATCGCCGAGCAGGCGGCGTACTACGGCGACGGCTTCTTCCACAACCACATCTTCTGGCCGGCCAGCCACACCAAGCAGATGGTCGCGCTCTACCGGAAGCGGTTCGAGCACTACGGCCACGGCACCCAGGACGAGGCGATCGTCGGCCTCGGCGGCCAGTTCTTCATGCGGAAGAACAGCCAGGACGCCTGGAACGAGTTCCGGCCGTACTTCGACAACGCCCCCGTCTACGGCCACGGCCCGTCGCTGGAGGACTTCACGGAGGCGACGCCGCTGACGGTCGGCTCGCCGCAGCAGGTGATCGAGCGGACGCTCTCCTTCCGGGAGTACGTCGGCGACTACCAGCGCCAGCTCTTCCTCCTCGACCACGCCGGCCTGCCGCTGAAGACGGTGCTCGAGCAGCTGGACCTGTACGGCGAGATCCTGCCCACCCTGCGCGCCGAGTTCGAGAAGCTGCGCAAGCCGGGCGTCCCGGACGCCCCGACCCACGCCTCGCTCGTCGAGAAGGCCGGCGGCGCCAAGGACAGCACGGTGTACGCAGAGGGCGACTCGGCCACCGGAAGCAGCGACCGAGACCTGGACGACCCGGAGGTCGCCAAGGTCCTCGACGGCGAGCTCTGAGCCGTCCCCGACAGGCTCGACGACGACCGGGAGGAAGAGATGACGAAGAAGATCGTGGTGGTCTCGGCGGGGCTCAGCGTCCCGTCGAGCACCCGGCTGCTCGCCGACATGCTGGGCGAGGCCACGGAGAAGGCGGTCGAGGCGCGCGGCGCCGAGGTCGAGCTCGAGGTGATCGAGCTGCGCGACCTCGCGCACGCACTCGCCGACAACCTGCTGACCGGCTTTGCCACCGGTGAGCTGGCGAAGGCGATCTCGGCGGTGCAGCGCGCCGACGGCGTCATCGCCGTGACCCCGGTCTTCTCGGCGTCGTACTCGGGGCTCTTCAAGACGTTCTTCGACGTCCTGGAGATGGGCGCCGTCGACGCGAAGCCGGTGCTGGTCGCCGCCACCGCCGGCACCGCACGCCACAGCCTGGTGCTCGAGCACGCGCTGCGGCCGCTCTTCGCCTACCTCCACGCGATCGTCGTCCCGACCGGCGTCTTCGCCGCCACCGAGGACTTCGGCAGCAACACAGGCGGCGACCTGCAGAAGCGGGTCGACCGGGCCGCCGCCGAGCTGGCCGCGCTCGTCGCGGCCGGCTCGGCCGGCCCCGGCACCGCCGCGGCGCCGAAGCGGAAGCTGGTCGAGGAGGAGTTCGAGAACCCCACCTCGTTCGAGGACCTGCTCAAGCGTGCCTCGGAGGGGCCTCCGGAGTACTGACGGGAGCGGGTCTGCCGCCGCCTGTCAGGAGCGCGTGCCTGGAGTCGCGCCCGACTCGCTCACGCCGCTGCCGTCCGTGCCGGTCGGCGTCGGCACGGGGCGGGCGGGCGCGGCCGGCGTGGGCGTCATCTCGGCGCCGCGCTCGACCCTGCCGCGTGCGACCAGGGAGAGCGTGTAGAGGGGCCGGTCGAGCACCTCGAGGTACGTGCGGCCGACGTACGAGCCGACCACCCCGATCATGATCAGCTGCACGCCGCCGAGGAAGAACACCCCGATGGCGGGGAGCGCCCACGACGGCGGCCGCAGGTCGCCGGGGTCGAAGATGTAGATGACCAGCGTGAAGACCGCCAGCAGCGCCGAGATCGCGGCGACCGCGGCTCCGACCACGTTGGCGACCTGGAGCGGGAAGGTCGAGAAGCCGAACAGGCCGTCGGCGGCGAGCCGTACCATCTTCCGCAGCGGGTAGTGCGAGCGCCCGGCGTGCCGCGCGTCCCGGTCGAAGGCGATCGGCTCCTGCCGGAACCCGACGTTCGCGACGATACCGCGGACGAACCGACTGTGCTCGCGATAGCGGACCACCTCCGCGACGACCTGCTTGTCCATGAGCCGGAAGTCGCCGACGTTGCGGGGGATCGAGGTCTCGGTCACCTGGTCGAGCAGGTAGTAGAACGTCGCCGCGGTCGCGCGCTTGAAGAGCGTGTCCTGGCGGTGGTGCCGCTGGGCGTAGACCACCTGGGCTCCCTGCTCCCAGCGCTCGATCATGCCCAGGCTGAGAGACGGCGGGTCCTGGAGATCGGTGTCCATGACGACGACGGCGTCGATGTCCTCGGTGCTCGCGGCGTCGATCCCGGCGGTCACGGCCATCTGGTGGCCGTAGTTGCGGGAGAACCCGAGGACCGTGACCCGGCCGTCGCGGTCGCGGAGGCGCAGGAGCCGCTCGAGCGAGTCGTCGGTGCTCCCGTCGTTGACGTAGATGAACTCGAAGTCGAGGTCCGGGCGGGTGGCGACCGCCTCGACGAGGGCGGCGTAGAACGCCTCGACGTTCTCGCCCTCGTTGTACGTCGGGAGCACGTAGGCGACCTTGCGCCGCCCCGGCTCGCAGAGCGTGCCGGCCGCCGCCCGTTCGGCGGTCGCGGCGTCGTGCTCGTAGTCGATGTCGGGGATCTCGCGATGGTCAGACATGGACCGTGCTCTCGTACTGTTTGGTGAGGCCGTGCGGCGTCTTCTCCCAGGTGTGTGGGTCCTTGAGCACCTGGAAGAGCGCCCGCCACGCGGCGTAGCTGTGGAGCAGCCAGTAGACGTTGCAGAAGATCGCGAAGATGCCGATCCGCCAGTTGTAGCGCCAGGTCGCGGCGATTCCCGCGGAGATGATCATGCAGGCGTTGCCGAAGAGGAACGTCGTGAACCCGATCAGCTCGACGATGTGCGGGAGGTAGAGCCCCACGAACTGGACGCCGACATACGTAAGCGCCGTGAAGCCGAGCGACACCGGGTAGACGAGGAACGCCAGCGGCGTCGCCATGATCAGGCCGACCATGCCGATGACGCCTCGGAGCCCGACCCTGCGGGCGAAGCGGACGGGGTGACGGGTGTTCACCGCGCTGGTGACGATGTAGCCCTTGATCCAGCGCGTCCGCTGCCGGATCCATGCGCGGGTCTCCGCCGTCGCCTCCTCGCCGGTGCTGGAGTCGATCACGGACGCGCGGTAGCCGCGCACGGAGGCACGCAGGCCGAGGTCGGCGTCCTCCGTGACGTTCCACGGGTCCCAGGCGCCGAGCTCGCGGAGCCGGCCGGTGTGGAAGTGGTTGGACGTGCCGCCCAGCGGGATCGGGATCCGCGAGTTGTCCATCCCGGGCAGCATCGCCTCGAACCAGTGGGCGTACTCGACGGCGAACATCCGGGTGAGGACGTTGTAGTCGGCGTTGAAGTACGCCAGCGACGCCTGGACGCAGGCGAGGGGCTGCTGCCGGCTGCCCAGCTGCGTGCGCTCGATCTCGTCCCGGTCGAACGCCTCGACCGCCTTGCGCAGCTGGTCGGGGTGCGGCTGGTCCTCGGCGTCGTAGATGACGACGAAGTCGCCGCGGGCGAAGGCCAGGCCGTAGTTGCACGCCCGCGGCTTCGTCTGCGGCTGTCCCGGCGGGACGACCACCAGCCGGACGTACGCCGGCGGGTTCATCGCCTTCGCCGCCGCGATCGTCTCCTCGTCGCTCTCCTCGAGCAGGAGCAGGACGTCGAGTTTCGACTTCGGGTAGTCGAGGGCTCCGATGTTGGCGACGAGCTTCTCCACGATGTTGGCCTCGTGGAACACCGGCATCAGGATGGTGAAGATGGGCAGGCTCCCGTCGGGGCGGCCCCGCAACCACAGCGGCGCCAGCCCGCGGCGCCTCCGTTCCTGCATCTCCAGCAGCTGGTTGCGCTGTCGGCGGTAGGCCCGCAGCGGGGCGAGGATGCCGGAGACCGTCTTGAACGCGATGCTCAGCAGGAAGACGAGGTTCGCTCCGACCAGGATCGAGGCGAGGGCCGTCGTCGGTGCCAGGATCACGCCAACGAGGACGAGCACGAGCACGGTGAGCGGCCCGAGGTTCTGCCACACGGTCAGCCCGCTGCGGGCCGACGCGCCCGGGTCGTCGACCGACAGCTTGTCCTGCGACTCGTAGAGGAGCTCGCGCCGGTGGCTCGCCTCCACGGCCCGCCACAGGTCCCAATCGGTCGTGGTAACGAACGAGACCTCGGCCTTTGGGAAGTGGCGGCGTACGTCGTCCAGGACGGCTCCGGTGGGTGGAACCGTCGTCGCGACCTCGAGACGGCCGTGGGAGCTCCCGCGCCATGCGACCCAGCCCTGGTTGAGCACGTCATGGTAGGGCTGGCGACCGATCAGCTCGCGCTGGGGCGGGTCCTTGATCAGGTCGACGAGCTGCGCGTCCCACTGCTCGGCCAGCGCGCGGTAGAGCTGCAGCCGACTGATCGCCCCGGAGAGCACCAGCTGCTGGCCCAGCGTCCCGCCGTCGTGCCGCTGCCGCTCGAGCGCCGCCTCGACCTGCTCCGGCGTGACCAGTCCCCGCTGGACGAGGAGGTCGCCGATGCGCATCGGTGCCTTGGTGACGGTCACTGCGGATCCCCCGGGTCGATCCGGCGGTAGATCCCGAAGTTGCCCGCCCGGTAGACCAGCGCGTAGCGCGCGTGGAACTGGGGGTCCCCGGCGAGGACGGCGGTGACATGGTCGGTCGCCGACTGGGTGCTGGTGTACTTGATCTGCTTGACGTGCATGAACACCCAGCGCGCATGGGTGGCCGGATTCTCCAGAGCCTGGTCGAACAGCCCACCGGTCGCGCGGTTGTAGTAGTCGGAGAGCGGCAGGCCGATCACCGGTGCGACGGCAAGCTTGTCGGAGCTCTCGTCCATCAGGATGCTCCCTCCGTCGTAGTGGGTCCCGAGCCAGCGGGCCGCCTTCTTCACCTCGCGGAACGCCGTGTGGCCGTTGTCGCCCTCGGTGATCACCGTGAGCCGGTCGTACGGGTCCTTCATCCACCAGTCAACCTGCACGGCGAGCAGCACGGCAACGACCGGTACGACGAGCACGTTGAGTGCCCCGGCCGGGCGGGGTGCGGCCGAGGCGCGGCAGGTGCCGGTGAGGTAGCCGCCGAGGAGCGCGAACCATGGGATCGCGGAGAGCACGTAGCGATTGTTGTAGGCGAGGCCCGGCGGGAGCGAGGCGTTGTTGACCATGATGTGCTGGCCCGTCGTCAGGCTGAACAGCAGGAACGCGCTCGACGTCCCGCCGAGCCACACCAGGAGCGCCCGGTTGCTCAGGCCCCACTGGAGGGTCATCAGAGCCAGGCCCACCGCGGCCAGCAGCAGGGTCACCAGGCCGGCCGTCTGCCAGATGGCCTCGCACAAGACACGGAACGACTGTCCCGGGTTCCCCTTCGTCGTGAGCTGGCCCTGTTGGATGAAGACCTCGGTGAACGCCGCGGCGGAGTAGGGGCCGGTGAGGAACTCGAGCGGGTTGCGGTACCACGCCATGTTGTAGGCGAGCCACCAGATGATCCCGGCCGCGGGCACGACGGCGTACGAGAAGACGTAGGCGAGCGCGCGGCGCCACCCCTCGCCGCGCCGGAGTGCCACGACGGCGACGAAGACCGAACCGCTGACGACCAGCGCCCACGCCTCGTAGCGCGAGAGCACCCCGGCTGCCAGCGGGATCCCCGCGAAGACGGCCAGCTCACCGCCGCTGAGCGGCCGGTCGGCGAACGCCCAGCCGGCGAGGCCGGCGATGGTGCAGACGATGCTGGCGATGAGGACCGGCTCGGTGAGCGCCATCGTGCAGGCGTATATGAGGCTGACGTTGGAGAGCAGGATCCCGAGCCCGACGACACGCCCGGTGGCGCTGTAGCCCAGCCGCGCCATCGACCGGAACAGGCCGGTCGCTGCGGCGCCCAGGCACACCGAACCCAGGACACAGGCGCCTGCGCCCGTGTGCCACATCCACAGGTCCGCGCTGAGCGGGATCAGGAGCAGGTGGGGGAGCGGCAGCCAGACGGTGCCGAGCTGCTGCAGCCCGGGTGCCTTGTTGTCGAATATCCGTCGCGCGATCGTGAGGTGCGCCATCGAGTCGCCGTAGTCGAAGTTGATGCCCGCACGGACGGCGTACACCGACGCGGCGGCGCCGATGACGGCGCCGAGCACGAAGACCCAGACCGAACCGCGGACGCGGCGACCGACCGGCGGGGCGCCGAGCACCCCCCAGACGGACCAGACCGCTTGCGCCGGCCGCACCGGGCTCACTCCCTCTCGGGGCCGGGGGCGTCCTTCCCGGTGGGCTCCGTGCCAGCGTCGTCCTCCCGCGCCGGCGGACTCGCCGGCCGGACCGGCTCGGTGGCGGCCGCGGCGTCGGCGCGCTGCTGCGCGTCGACGAGCTCGGCGATCTTGCGGCGCCGCCGCCGGACGAGGTACAGGTTGCCGGCCAGGAGGACCAGTAGGACGAGCAGGCCGAGGAGCAGCCACTTCACGAAGCCCCCGCTCTCGCTCTTGACCTCCTCCTGCGGGACGAAGGCGCCGCTGCTCAGCGTGAACGGGGTCTTCTCGCCGGTGGAGACGAGGACGTCGTCGACGAGCGACGACCAGCCCTTGGCGGTGATGCGGGCGACCGCCCGCTCGGTCAGCTCCGAGGTGGAGGTCCCGCCCCAGCCGCCGAGCATGAGGACGTCGCGGGAGTCGCTCGAGATGGCCTGGAGGGCGGCGAACGGCGAGCCGGCCTTGACCTGGAACTTTGCGTTGACGTAGTCGAAGGTGCGTACAGCGCCGAGTCGCAGCGGTGCGTGCAGGGCGGCGGCGTCGTCGTCGGTGGCGTCGACGAGCAGCCCGCTCCGGTCGCTGTCGACGAAGTCGTCGGCGTCCACGAGCTCGACGTCGAGGGGCTGGGCGGCCTCGCGCTGCAGCGACCCCGCGATCGCCGCGGCCTCGACGGCGTGGCCGAAGCGGGTGGCACCGGTGCCGCGGATCGCGATCGGCAGCTCGCCACCGAGCACCTGCGGGAACCGCGGGAAGCCGACGACCTTGCCGCCACCGCGGGTGGCATCCATGGTCGAGCGGGTGGTGTCGATGTGGACCTCGAGCGGCAGGTTCGTGGGTGCGCGGACACACTGGCCCTCGCCGGGCACTGCGCTCAGCCTGAAGACGAGACCGTTGGTGCTGTTCAGGTCGGCGGCGGAGACGGTGCCGCGCAGGTCGAGGTCGACGTCGCCGTCGGTCGACGTGGTGAGCCGGTCCAGGGCCACCGAGGCGATGAGGCGGTCGTTGAAGAGGACGTCGAGCTGGGCGGAGGCGCCACGGGGGACGGCGGTGTGGGTGCCGACGATGTGGAGGCGGATCGAGGACACGGGCCCGCCGAAGATGTCCTGCTTGACGCCGACGTACGCCTGCGAGGTGCCGTAGCCGGAGACCACCAGGTCCTTCGTGCCGGCCGCGTCCTCGAGGGTCTGGTGCAGCTCGCTGTCGCTGTCGCTCGGCGTCGGCTTGTCGAGGTAGAGTCCGGCGGTCTCCCCGGAGTTCCCGAGCTGGATCGCGGGGTCGCGGAGCCCCCGGGCGGCGGCGAGCAGCTCGTCGGAGCCCCCCGCGATGGTGAGCACGGGGACCGGTCCGCTGGTGTCGACGCTGGCCCGCACCGTCCCTGAGCCGTGCTCGAAGCGGACGACCCGGTCGCCGGGGGCAGGGTTCGGGATGGTCGTGCCGGTGCTCACCAGGGAGACCTTGGTGGGCGAGGGGTAGCGCCAGGTCAGCGACGACACCGCGGCGATCGCCGCCTGCAGCACGTCGTCGTCGGCGTCCGGGTCCGTCTCTACGTACACGCGCGGGGTTGCCTCGGGGAAAAAGGTGCCCACGGTCGTCGGCGGGGTCTCGGAGCCGCGGTATCCGAGCCTGATCCCGGTGAGGCTGGCTGTCACTGGTTCGAGGGTGTCACAGATCTGCTGGGATTCCGGGTCGCGCACGGCGTACCGGAGGGTGACGTGGAGCCGGCGGTCGGCGTCGAGCGAGTTCGGCGGGACCTTGATCGAGACCTTCGAGCGCCCGGCGCCCGTCGAGGTGTAGGCCGTGACGCCGCCCAGCAGGACGCGGACCGTCCCGTCTGCGACCTCCGAGGTCAGCGTGCCGGTCAGCGTCGTCGGGGTGAGGCCCTCGGGCACCGGGATGTCGAGGGTGTCCGAGGTGCCCTCGACGGCGCTGAGGGTCGAACCCACGACGATCGCCGGCTGCGCGGCCGGTGCCGCGGAAGCGGAGGGCGTCAGCAACGCCGCGGCCAGTGCGAGGACGGTGCCGAGGAGCCCGAGCGCACCGACCCGCCGGCTGCTGAAACGAGTCCGCGTCGAGCCACTGCGGGAACGACGGTGATGACGCACGCTACCCCCTCCGGATCGATCCGTGCCCGACCCTGGCCCCGTTCTCCGCAGCCGATCTAACCGTGCATCTGCGCCGACGTCGAGGAACGCGGCCGTGTGCGGAGTGTCTAGCCGCCGGTCAGAGGGCCGACCTCGTCGAGGAGCCGGTCGGCCGGGATCGGCGGGCTCAGGACGTAGCCCTGGCCGTACTCGATGCCGAGGGACCGCGCGAGAGCCACCTGCTCCGTCGTCTCTAGACCCTCGAGGACGACTTGCAGGCCGAGCTCGTGAAGTGCGTCGACCGTGTGGCGCAGCATCACGACGCCGCCCTCCTCGGTGGTGAGGAAGTCGCGGTCCATCTTGACCCAGTGCCAGGTGCGGCTCGTCACCGGGCGCAGCCGGGACTGGCCGGAGCCGTAGTCGTCGAGGGAGCTCTCCACGCCGCCCCGCCGCAGCCGGTCGACGACGTCGTACTGCTCCTCGGTCCAGGCGGCGTCGCCGCGTTCGGTGATCTCAGTGATGAGGCGCGCAGGGGACTCCTGGGCACGGAGCATGATCCAGTCGAGGAGCTCGCTGTCCCAGCGCAGCTGCTCGGTCTCGAGGTTGACCGAGACGCCGAGCGCGCGCCCGATGCGCCGGCTGGCCTCCTCCACGGTGGCGACGGCGATCTCGGCGACGCGCTGGGTGAGCACGTCGAGGGTCCCGAGCCGGCGGGCCGCCTCGATGAGCTGGTCCGGGGAGACGAACCCGTGGTCGCCGACCCGGCCCCGCAGCAGCGCCTCGAACCCGTCGATCGTGCGGTCGGCCAGCAGGAAGATCGGCTGGAGGGCCACCTCGAGGCCGCCCTCGAGCAGGCTCCGCATCATCTCGGCGTCGGTCGGCCCCTCCTCGGGTCCCGGACGGGCGCTCTTCCGTTTGCGGAGGTCCTCGTCCGCGCGGGCGACGAGCGCGGCCGCGTGGTCCCCCGCGGAGCCCGAGATCGTCCGGCCGATGGTGACCGTGGCGAGGAGCGTCTGCCCGTCGGCGTGGATCGGCTCGGCGACGAGCTGGGCGAGCTGATCGCAGGCCTCGTCGAGCGCCCGCTCGTCGCGGACCTCGCGGATCAGGCCGACGAACTCGTCCCCGCCGAAGCGGGCGAAGCGCCAGTTGCGCGAGGATCCGCGCAGCCGCTGGCCGATCGTGGCGAGCACCTCGTCGGCGCGGAGGTGGCCGTAGGTCTCGTTGAAGTCCTTGAAGTGGTCGAGGTCGAAGAAGACGACGCCGATGAGCTCGCCCGGCTGCCGGTTCGCCGACATCTCCTCCAGGAACGCCGTCCGCCAGTGCCGGTAGTCCCAGAGCCCCGTGAGGGGGTCCGTGACCGACGCGGTGAACAGCGACCGCTCCGTGGTCGCCCGGATGTGGGCGGTCCGGCCGAGGGCGGCCACGGCTGCGACGAGCCTGCGCTCGCTAGGACCGAAGCGGAAGTCGCCCGGCTCGCGGCGCACGACGAGGAACGATCCGGGCTCGATCTCCTCCGACAGCGCGTCCGGGCCGCCGGGCTCGGGCTCGATGGTCGTGCTCTCGGCGCGTACGTGGTCCCGTACGAGCTCGAGCATGATGTCGTCCATCTGGTCGTGCGGCCACGGCGTACGCCGGGCGGCCTCGACAAGCGCATGCGTGAGTTGCCGGTAGGCCATGACCCGCAGGGTCTGCCACACGACGATGCCGGCGAGGACCACGCTGCCGGCCAGCACCCCGAGGTGGAACACGTCCGACCGGGTGGCGTAGAGCGCGTTGAGCAGGGCGAGCATGCCGACGCCGTAGCCGACGCCGAGCGCGACGAAGATCAGGTTCCTGCGGGTCAGCGCATCCCCGATCCGCACCCCGTGCACGTGGTCGTAGAGCCGCCGGACGCACCACGTGAGGACGCCGTACGCCGCGAGGCCCGCGATGAAGCGCCCGTTGGCGCCGAGGCCGAGATCGGTGGCGTCGCGTACTGCGAGGAGCACCGGCCCGGCCACGACGACGGTGGCGGCACGGGCCAGGGTGAGCTGCCGCCGGAGTCGGACGATGACGTAGAGGATCGCCACCAGCAGCACCCAGACCCCGAGTGCGGCACTGCGATTGGGCTCGACCCTCGGGCCGGCGACCGCGGCGAGGGCGACGCCGAGAACGATCGGCGGGACGCTCCGCACCGTCACCGGCTCGTCGGAGGTCATCAGCACCGCCACGAGCCCGGCGCTGACGAGCAGGACGACGGCGGTGAAGAGGCTGACCGAGACGGGTGGCTGCAGCCAGCGGACGACGCCGACCACGAGGATCGCCGCCGCCGCGGCGAGGATCAGCGCGTCGAGGACGCGGGCGAGGCGTGGGTAGCGGGCGGCCACGCACCGAGCCTAGGGCCTAATCATCCGGCGCGACGGGCTGCGGGACCGACGTACGCGGCCAGATGTAGCGGTCGTAGACCAGGAAGTTGATCGTCATGCTGACGGCGGTCGCGCCGAGCTTCGCGGCCAGCGCCCGGTGGTAGTCGTTGCCGACGGCCGACCTGAGCGCGGCGTCGATCGCGAGGATCACGAGCGGCTGGACGACCCACAGGTTGACGGCGTTGAGGCCGAAGAACTGGACGGCGGTCCTCCAGCTGAGCTGGGACGCGCCGAAGGCGAACAGCGCGTTGGCGAAGTAGCTGAACGTCATGCCGCAAGCCGTGGAGACAAGCGTGGCGGGCACGATCCCGAGCGGCCGCTCCAGCGCCGCGTAGATGCCGAGGTCGATCAGGGTGTTGAGCACCCCGATCCCGGCGAAGCGGGAGAGCCGGCGGACGATGACGGCCCACGCGCCAGCGCGCTCGTCGGCGCGCTCGTCGGCGGAGCCCTCTGCCATGGCCCCACTCTAGGAGGCCGGCTACGTCCGCGGCGGCACGTCCTTGGCGAGCTCCTCGGGCATCGGCTCGTAGTGGGCGAAGGCGCGAGTGAAGGTCCCGGCTCCGTGCGTCGCCGCGCGCAGGTCGATGGCGTACCGGACCAGCTCGCGCTGCGGGACGTGCGCCTTCACGACCGTACGGCCGTCGCCGGCCTGGTCGGTGCCGAGCAGGCGCCCGCGCCGTGCGGACAGGTCGCTCATCACCCCGCCGAGCAGGTCGTCGGGGACGACGACCGCCACCTCGTCGTACGGCTCGAGGAGGCTGACCGTCGTGCCCTCGGCCGCCTCGCGGAGCGCAAGGGCGCCGGCGGTCTGGAACGCCATGTCGGAGGAGTCGACGCTGTGCGCCTTGCCATCGCTGAGGGTGACCCGGAGGTCGACGACGGGATAGCCGGCGCGTACGCCGCGCTGCATCTGGTGGAGGACGCCCTTCTCGACGCTCGGGATGTAGTTGCGCGGCACGGCGCCGCCGACCACCTTGTCGACGAACTCGAAGCCGCTGCCTTCGGGGAGCGGCTCGACCTCGATGTCGCAGACGGCGTACTGGCCGTGGCCGCCGGACTGCTTGACGTGCCGTCCGTGTCCCTTGGAGGGGCCGGCGAAGCACTCGCGCAGGGGTACGACGAGGTCGCGCTGCTCCACGGAGACGCCGTAGCGCGCACGGAGCCGGTCGAGCGCGACCTCGGCGTGGGCCTCGCCCATGACCCAGAGGACGAGCTGACCGGTCTCGGCGCTCTGCTCGACGCGCAGGCTCGGGTCCTCGGCGGCGAGCCGGGCGAGGGCGGAGGAGAGCTTGTCCTCGTCGGAGCGGGTGGCGGCCTCGATGGCGACCGGGAGCAGCGGCTCCGGCATCGACCAGGGCTCGAGGACGACGGGCCGCGCCGGGTCGCTGAGCGTGTCACCGGTCTCGGCGCGGGAGAGGCGTCCGATGAGGGCGATGTCGCCGGCGACCACCTGCTGGGCGGGGACCTGGGCGGCGCCGAAGGGATGGGCCAGCCCGCCGATCTTCTCGTCCTCGTCGTGGTCCTCGTGGGCGGTCGTGCCGGTGAAGGAGGAGAAGTGCCCCGACACGTGGACCGGCGCGTCCGGCGTGAGGGTGCCGGAGAAGACCCGGGCGATGCTCACCCGGCCGAGGTAGGGATCGCTGGAGGTCTTGATGATCTCGGCGACGAGCGGCCCGGCCGGGTCGCAGACCACCGGGTCGGCCGGCCGGCCCTGGGTCGTGAAGGCATCCGGCGGGACGTGCTCCGGTGGCGACGGGAACGCCCTGACGCAGAGGTCGAGGAGCTCGGAGAGGCCGACGCCGGAGGTCGCACAGACCGGGATGACAGGGTAGAAGCTGGCACCCGCGATCGCCTTCTCGAGGTCCTCGACGAGGCCCTTCTCGTCGATCTCCTCGCCGGCGACGTACCGGTCCATCAGGGTCTCGTCCTCGGACTCCTCGATGACGGCCTCGATCAGCTCGTCGCGCCGGGGGTCGTCGGTCGTGCCCGTCAGGAGGCCGGTGAGCCCGTCGCCGGCGGTGACGTAGACCGGCAGCACCTTCTCGCCGAACGCCGTCCGCGCCTCGGCGAGGACCCGCTCGGCGTCGGCGCGGGCGTGGTCGAGCTTGGTGATGACGACGGCGCGCGGCATGCCCGCCTGGGCGCACTCGCGCCACACCTGCCTGGTGCTGTCGTCGACGCCGTCGTTGGCGGCGACGACGAACAGCGCGCAGTCGGCGGCGCGCAGCCCGGCCCGCAGCTCACCGACGAAGTCGGCGTACCCGGGCGTGTCGATCAGGTTGACCTTCACTCCCTGGAACACGACCGGCGCCACCGCGAGCGAGATCGACCGCCCGTGAGCGGCCTCGTAGTCCTCGCAGTCGCTGACCGTCGTACCGTCCGCCACGGCGCCTGCGCGGGTGAGCGCACCGGCCTCGACGAGGAGGGCCTCCACCAGGGAGGTCTTGCCTGACTGTGTGGGCCCGACCAGGACGACGTTGCGGATCCGGTCGGGCCCGGTAGCCGCGAGATCCTGGTCCGTGGCCTTTCTGCTGCTCTTCTCGGCCATGGGCCCACGTAACCCCCGTGTGACCTGAGACACAAGGGCCTGGCAGTCCCTCTTCGGATTTCCGCGTGGCAGGAGGGCGGTGGCCGGCGTACGACGGCCGGCGGGACGCTCGCAGGATGACGACCGACCTGACGCCGGGGCTCGAGGACGTGCGCACCGTCGAGGGGACGCTGTGGTACCTCGATCCGGCCTCCACGCTGCTCCGCCGCTTCACCGCGCCGGGGGCGAGCGTGAACACCGGCTCGTACCTTCCGGCCGTGATGTCGATCGGCGACGCCCGCCAGGTGCGCGACGCGTTCACCTTCGAGACCAACGGGTTCCAGCTGTTCGACCATCGCAGCGTTGTCGCCGACTTCAGCGACCGGGCGGAGGTCGACGCCGTCTACCTGGCCGAGGCGGAGGCGTTCCTGCGCGAGGTGACCGGTGCCGACCGGGTGGTCGCGATGAGCTGGGTGCTGCGCCGCTCCGAGGCGCCGAAGGAGAACTCCTCCCAGCCGGCGGCCGCGCTCGTCCACGACGACTACTCCGCCGTCGGTGCGCGCGAGGCCGCCGAGGCGACGTACGCCGCCCGCTTCCCGGACGGGCCCGGCTACCGGCGGGCGCTGATCACCAGCCTCTGGCGGGTCTTCAGCCCGCCGCCGCAGGACTGGCCGTTGGCGGTCTGCGACTACACGAGCGTCGGTCCCGACGAGGGGCTCGACAACCGGCTCTACTTCGTCGACGAGATCCCCGAGGACCTGTACGCCGATGTCGAGCCCGGGCGGCGTACGGCGAGCGGGTCGGAGTTCACGCACAGCCCCGACCACCGGTGGTGGTTCTTCTCGGACATGACCCGCGACGAGGCGCTCGTGCTGGTGCTCAACGACTCCGACCACTCGCGTGCCTGGCGGGTGCCGCACAGCGCGTTCCACGACACCAGGGCGGCCGCGACGGAGCCGCGGCACAGCATCGAGGTGCGCAGCATCGCCTACTTCGAGTAGACCCGCGCGGCGTTCTCCGCGCCGATCATCGCCACGATCCGGCAGGCGTCGTCCTCGGTGACGTCGCCGCGGCGTACCGACTCGCCGAGCACCAGCCCGGCCGAGCGCCGCCAGAGGACCGAGCCGAGCAGGTGCAGCTCGGGGAGGCCGAAGCCGTCGGAGGAGTAGAGCTGCGTGGCGTACGGCGCCAGCTCGAGCGACTCGCGCACCAGCCCGACCGAGCCGGCGCCGAGCTGTGTGACGGCCAGGCCGACGTCGAAGCAGACACCGTCGAAGGCCTGGGCGAGGTAGCCCGCCTGGCGGTGGAACGGCCAGCAGTGCAGCAGCAGGACCCGGGCGTCCGGACGCCCGCGCAGCAGTGGCAGAAGGAGCATCGGGTCCGCGCGGTGGAGGTCGAGGTCGCGGTCGCCGAGGCCGGTGTGCACCTGGAGCGGCAGCCCCATGTCGATGGCGGTGTGGGCGGCGAACGCGATGAGCACCGGATCGTTCAGGCGTCCGTGGTGCGCCGCGGCCCGGGCGGCGACCTCCGCGTCGGCCGGCCGCGACCAGTCCACGTCGAGGCCGGTGCGGTAGGCGGCGATCGTCTTGGCGGCGACGACGGTCGGGGCGAGCTCGGCCAGCCGGGCACGGAAGGCGTCCGGGAAGCCCGGCTCGTGCGCGAGCGACTCGACCAGTGACTCCAGCCGGACGATCGTCGAAGCGGTGCCGCCGCCGAGCGCGGCCAGCTCGTCGGGGGAGGTGACGGCGTCGCTGGCGTGGCCGGTGTCGACGAGCCACCGGTCGACGCCCGCCTCGGCGAGCAGACGGCGGGCCAGCTCGTCGGGGGCGAGGGCCGACCTGGCCTCCCAGTAGTCGTCGCCCGAGGCGTGCGGCGGCAGATCCAGCAGCGGTGCGCACCAGCGGCGTACGGCGAGGCCCACCGGCGAGTCGAACATCGAGATCCCGGACGGCACCGGGCCGGTCGTGCCCTCGTTGAGCGCCGCCTCGAACTCCGCGCGCGAGAGCGGCTCGCGGAAGACGCCGTGGACGTGGTGGTCGACGAGCCGCAGTCCGGTGAGCGCGTCGGCCAGCGCAGTGGGCACTGCGTCGCCCGTGCCGGCGAAGACGTCGATCATCCGGCCCTCGGCATCGGGTCAGCAGGTCCAGGCGAGCCGGAGCGCGCGGGTGGTCTCGGTGAGCGGCCGGTCGGCGTACGTCGCGACCTCGTGGCGGCGCACGGCGGCGACGCCCTCCACCACCGGCGCGCCGAGGACCTGTGTGGCGAGCGGCGAGGCGACGAGGGCGTCGATCGCGGCCGCCTGGTCGCTGGGCAGCGTCGGGAGGTCCAGGTCGGCGCCGACGGGGTTGCCGGGAACCTCGTCCGGGAGCGGCAGCCCGCGCCGGATGCCGTCGAGCGCGGAGCCGAGCAGGGCGGCCACGGCGAGGTAGGGATTGGCGCTCGGGTCGACCACCTTGAGCTCGAGGCTGGCGCCGTGCGGGCTGCCAGGAGTGGCGGCGACCAGCCGGACCGCGGCCTCGCGGTTCTCCAGGCCCCAGCAGACTGTTGCGCCGGACCAGTTGCCGGGCTGCAGCCGCGGCGAGGAGACGGCGGAGCCGGCGTACACCCCGAGCAGGCCGGGCAGCCCGTCGAGGATCCCGGCGATCGCCGCGCCGCCCTCGCGGCGCAGGCCGTGCGGGCCGTCGCCGCCCGAGAGGAGCGGGCCCTCGGCGTCGGCGAGGGAGAGGTGGAGGTGGGCGCCGTTGCCGCCCTCGCCGGCGAACGGGACCGGGGAGAAGGAGACGAGCAGGCCGTGCTTCGCCGCGACCCGGCCGAGCAGGATCCGGGCCAGCACCACGGCGTCGGCCGCGGCGACCGGGTGGTCCGGCGCGAGCGAGATCTCGAGCTGGTCGGGGGCGAACTCGGTGTGGAGCTGCTCGATCCCCAGTCCTGCCCGCTCGGCCGCCTTGAGGAGGTCGACGAGCAGGTCGGAGCGCTCGAGGGACGTGCGTACGCCGTACGGCGCCCACGGGTGGGTCGAGGCGTGCCCGCCGTCGGGGGAGAGCAGCGTGCACTCCAGCTCGGCGCCGACGTACGCCGTCAGGCCGGCCTTCTCGCTGATCCGGCGCAGGATCGACCGTCCACACATCGCTGAGGGCTCGCCGTCCTGGTCGCACAGGTCGCCGGGCGCCCAGCCCACGCCGTCGGCGACCACGCGGACGTCCTCCGGATGGATCCGGATCCGCCGGTCGCCGATGACGTTGAGGCTGGGCGTGAACGCGATCCCGCCGTCGATGGTGAACACGCTCCACGACGGCGAGGCGCCCATCCCGGCCTGGTGGAAGGCGGGCAGCCGGCGTACGGGGACGTACTTCGCCCGCACGATCCCGGCCATGTCCACCACCGAGCCGCCGACCAGCTCGACGCCGCGGCCGTGGAGCCGGTCGACGTACGCCGAGCCGGACGGCTCGAACGACCCGGGCGGATGGTGCGCCACCACCCGGCGGCCCCTAGGCCTGGTAGGTCCCCACGAGCACCGCGCGGGCGAGGCTCTTGAAGACCAGGTTGAAGGAGACGACGGCGGGGGAGACGCTGTCGTCGACGCCGAGGCTCTCCTCCGCCACCGCGTGCACGACGAAGTAGTAGCGGTGGACCTGGTCGCCCGGCGGCGGCGCGGCCCCGCCGAAGTCCTGGGTCCCGTAGTCGTTGCGGACGTGGAACGCCTTGCCGGGCAGCTCGGCGCCTGCGGCGCCCGCGCCCGCGGGCAGGCTGGTGACGTCGGCGGGCACGTCGACGAGGACCCAGTGCCAGAAGCCGCTCGGCGTCGGGGCATCGGGGTCGAAGCAGGTGATCGTGTAGCTCTTCGTGCCCTCCGGCGCGCCGCTCCAGGACAGCTGGGGCGAGGTGTTGCCGCCGTCGAAGACCTGGTCGGACTTCAGCGGCTGCCCGTCGGTGACGTCGTCACTGGTGACCGTGAAGCCCGGCAGCGGGGGCAGCAGGTCGTACGGGTCGGGCTTGACCGGACGGTCGAGGCTCGTCATGCGCACTCCTTCGGCTGTAGCTGGATCTGGCGGTGGTTCCGAACCTAGTCCGCCGACTGGGCCGGCACCACGGCCGGTCTCGCGGACGACGGATGATGGTGCCCATGGACTCTGCAGACGCACGGGTGCCGTACCCCTCGGGACTGATGCTGGCCGGCCGCCGGGTGGTGGTCGTCGGCGGTGGGCAGGTCGCCCAGCGCCGCATCCCGGCGCTCATCGCGGCCGGAGCGCGTGTCGAGGTCGTCTCGCCGCACGTGACGCCGGCGATCGAGGGTCTCGTCGGCTCCGGGGAGATCTTCTGGACCGAGCGCGGGTTCGAGCCGGCGGACCTCGACGGGGCGTGGTACGTCATCACCGCCACCCGCTCGACGGAGGTCAACGAGGCCGTCTCGGCGGCGGCGGAGGAGCGCCGGATCTTCTGCGTACGCTCCGACGATGCCACCCGCGCGACCGCCTGGACGCCGGCGGTCGGGCGGCACGCCGGGGTGACCGTCGCCGTGCTCGGCAATCGCGAGCCGAGGCGCTCCGCCGCCGTACGCGACGCCGTGCTGGAGGGGCTCCGCGAGGGGTTGATCGTCGACCGCCGGCACCGCGACCGTACGCCGGGGGTCATCCTCGTCGGGGGCGGCCCGGGAAGCCCGGAGCTGATCTCGGTCGCCGGCCGCAAGGCGCTGATGGAGGCCGACGTGGTGGTCGCCGACCGGCTCGCCCCGCGCGAGCTGCTCTCCGAGCTGCCCGCCGACGTCGAGCTGGTCGACGTGGCCAAGCTGCCGCGCGGGCGGTCGGCTCAGCAGGAGGAGATCAACCGGGTCATCGTCGAGCGCGCGCTCGAGGGGAAGTCCGTGGTGCGCTTCAAGGGCGGCGACAGCTTCGTCTTCGGGCGTGGGTTCGAGGAGGTCCTCGCCTGCCGTGAGGCGGGAGTGCCGGTCACGGTCGTGCCCGGCCTCACCTCGCCGATCTCGGTGCCGGGCGTTGCGGGGATCCCGGTGACCCACCGCGGCGTCACCCACGAGTTCACCGTCATCTCCGGACACCTGCCGCCCGGCCATCCCGACTCGCTGACCGACTGGGAGGCGGTGGCGCGGCTGCGCGGCACCGTCGTCCTCATGATGGCGGTCGAGAACGCCCCCGCCATCGCCGACGCGCTGCTCGCGGGCGGGCGGGACGCCGAGACACCGGTGGCGGTCGTGTGCGACGGCACGATGCCGACCGAGCGCACCGTCCTCGCCACGCTCGGCACGCTCGAGAAGACGATGGCCGCGGAGGGCGTCCGGCCGCCCGCGATCATCGTCATCGGCGACGTCGTACGCGTCGCCCGGCCCGACGCCTTCTGAGGCCTGGTCCCACGATGGCCACGCTGGTGGAGATCACCGACCCAGATGATCCGCGTCTCGCGGACTACCGCGACCTGCGCGACGTCGAGCTGCGCAAGTCGCTCGAGGCGCAGCAGGGGCTCTTCCTGGCCGAGGGTGAGAAGGTCGTACGCCGTGCGGTCGAGGGCGGCTTCGCCCCGCGAAGCTTCCTCATGGCACCGCGCTGGCTCGAGGGGCTGGCCGGCGTACTCTCCACCACCGACGCGCCCTGCTACGTCGTCTCCGAGGCGCTCGCCGAGGAGGTCACCGGCTTCCATGTCCACCGCGGGGCGCTGGCGTCCCTGGAGCGCAGGCCGCTGCCGCCGGTCGAGGACGTGCTCGCCGGCGCCCGCTCGGTCCTCGTCCTCGAGGACATCGTCGACCACACCAACGTCGGCGCGATCTTCCGCTCGGGCGCCGCGCTCGGCTTCGACGCCGCCCTGCTCGCGCCGCGCTGCGCCGACCCGCTCTACCGGCGCTCGATCAAGGTGGCGATGGGCGCCGTCTTCTCGCTCCCGTGGACGCGGCTCCCGGACTGGTACGCCGCCCTACCGTCGCTCTCCGCCACCGGCTTCACGACCGTCGCGCTCACCCTCGCTCCCGACGCCTCGCCGATCGAGGACGCCGTCGCCGGCCTCGACAAGGTCGCCCTCGTCCTCGGCTCCGAGGGGCACGGCCTCTCCGAGCGCTGGCAGCGCTCCGCCGACCGCCGCGCCGTCATCCCGATGTCCGCCGGCATCGACTCCCTGAACGTCGCGGCCGCCACCGCCGTCGCCTGCTACGTGACATCCCGCCGCTGACTCAACCGTCGGCGGGCCAGTCCTCCGGGTAGTCGTCGGCGAGCTCGTCGTGCTGCTTCTGGAGCTTCTTGCGGGCCTTGGCGGAGAGCCGATCCCCGAAGACGGTGCCGAGCGTGTGGTCGGTCTCGTGCTGGAGGCATCGGGCGAGGAAGCCGTCGCCCTCGAAGGTGACCGGCTCGCCGTCGAGGCCGACGCCGTCGACGCGGGCGTGGTCCGGGCGGGCGAGCGGCACGTAGGCGCCGGGGAACGAGAGGCAGCCCTCGTCATCGTCGTCGAGCCGCCGGTCGCGGCCCTCGGGCAGCGTGAGCACGGGGTTGCAGACGACGCCGACGACCCGCTCGCCGGTCGAGTCGTGGCAGTCGAACACGAACATCGCGACGTCCTCGCCGATCTGGCAGGCGGCGAGCCCGACGCCGTCCGCGGCGTACATCGTCGCGACCATGTCCGCCGCCAACTCACGCAGCGCGTCGTCGAAGACGGTGACCTTCTGCTGCGGGCGGTGCATGACCGGGGTGCCCCAGCGGGTCATGGGCCGGACCCGGCCGCCCTCGGGAAGGGGTCCGTACGGGGCGCGTACGCCGTCGGTCGCTCCAGTGATCTCCGCCATGCCCCGCACCCTAGTCAGCGAGCCCCGTAGACGACGTTGTAACTCAGAGTTACAGTTGCCCGCATGAGCCTTCTCCAGACCCTCCGGGGCGGTGGCCGGTTCGGCATCCCGTCGACTGAGAGCCGTGACCCCATCGGGTACGCCGTGGCCGCCCTCAACCGGCTGGCGCAGTCAGACCTCATCGACCGGCTGGGCATCCGCAAGCAGGCGGAGCAGACCGTGTTCACGGTGACCCGCAGCGGATTCAAGGTCGCGACCAACGCAGGCCGCACCTTCGCGAAGGCGGGGAAGAGGGGCAAGCCCGGTGTCCGCGTCCCGAGCGCAGCCCGCAGCGGCGTGTTCGACCTGACCCCCACCGAGGACGAGCAGATGCTCGTCGACGTGGTCACCGAGTTCGCCGAGGAGGTCGTCCGGCCGGCCGCGGCCGAGGCCGACGAGGCCTGCGCAGCGCCGGACGGCCTCCTCAAGTCCAGCCTCGAGATCGGCCTGCCGATCCTCGGCGTGCCCGAGGAGCTCGGCGGCATCTCCGAGGCCCGCAGCGCCATGGCCGGCACGCTCGTCGCCGAGGCTCTCGCGAAGGGCGACCTCGGCCTCGCCGTCGCGACGCTCGCCCCGGGTGCCGTCGCGACGGCGCTGGGGCTGTGGGGCACCGACGAGCAGCAGCAGACCTACCTCCCGCCCTTCACCGGCGGCGACGTCCCCGCCGCCGCGCTCGCGCTGACCGAGCCGCGGGTGCTCTTCGACCCCCTGGAGCCGGAGACCACCGCGACGCGGACCGCCGAGGGCTACACGCTCGACGGGGTCAAGTCGCTGGTCCCGCGAGGCGCCGACGCCGAGCTCTTCGTGGTCGGCGCTCGCCTCGACGGCAGGCCGGTGCTCTTCCTCGTCGAGTCGAAGACGCCTGGCCTGGCCGTCGAGGGAGACCCGGCGATGGGCGTCCGGGCCGCATCGCTCACCCGGCTGACGCTCACCGACGTGAAGGTCCCGGCGGACGCCGTGCTGGGGGAGACCGACGGGTCGACGTACGCCGAGTGCGTGCGGCTCGCCCGACTCGCCTGGTGCGCCCTCGCCGTGGGCACGGCCCAGGCGGTGCTCGACTACGTGACGCCGTACGTCAAGGAGCGGGAGGCGTTCGGTGAGCCGATCGCCCACCGCCAGTCGGTGGCGTTCATGGTGGCCAACATCGCGATCGAGCTCCAGTCGATGCGGCTGGTCACCTACAAGGCCGCCTCGCGGGTGGCGCAGGGCATCGACGCGACCCGCGAGATCGCGCTGGCCCGTCGGCTGTGTGCCGAGAAGGGCATGCAGATCGGCCTCGACGGCGTCCAGCTGCTCGGTGGCCACGGCTTCGTCAAGGAACACCCCGTCGAGCGCTGGTACCGCGACCTGCGGGCCATCGGGATCATGGAAGGTGCGGTGCTGGTCTGATGGCGATCAATCTCGAGGACCCCAAGAGGCTCCGGCCGCTGCGCGACCAGGTGCACCAGGTCGCGATGAACATGCTCCGGCCTATCTCGCGGAAGTACGACAAGGCCGAGCACGCCTATCCCAAGGAGCTCGACATGCTCGCCGCCATGGCGGACGGGCTCGCGGAGTCCGGCTCGGGTGAGGGGGCGGGCGCGGCCGGCGTACGGCGATCCGCGGGTGACGACTCGGGCGACGCCGCGTCCAGGAACGGCTCCAACATGGCCTCGGTCATGACGGTCGCCGAGATGTGCTGGGGCGACGTCGGCCTGCTGCTCTCCATGCCGCGCCAGGGCCTCGGCAACTCGGCGATCGCGAGCGTGGCCGACGACGAGCAGCTCGAGCGGTTCAAGGGCGTGTGGGCGTCGATGGCGATCACCGAGCCCGGCACCGGGTCGGACTCCGCCAACATCAAGACCACGGCGACGCTCGACGGGGACCACTACGTGCTGAACGGCGAGAAGATCTTCGTCACCTCGGGCGAGCGCTCCGACGCGGTCGTCGTCTGGGCGACCCTCGACCGGTCGCTGGGCCGGGCCGCGATCAAGTCCTTCGTGGTCCCGAAGGGCACGTCCGGGATGAAGGTCGAGCGGCTCGAGCACAAGCTCGGCATCAAGGCCTCCGACACCGCGACGATCACGTTCACCGACTGCCGGGTGCCGGCGGAGAACCTCCTCGGCTCCCCGGAGATCGACGTCAAGCAGGGCTTCGCGGGCGCGATGGCCACCTTCGACAACACCCGTCCGCTGGTGGCGTCGATGGCGGTCGGCTGCGCGCGCGCCTCGCTGGACTACACCCGGGAGCTCCTCAAGGACGCCGGCGTCGAGGTCGACTACGACCGGCCCTCGACCGTGCAGTCCGCCGCCGCGGCGAAGTTCCTCCAGCTCGAGGCCGACTGGGAGGCGGCGTACTTGCTCATGCTCCAGGCCGCCTGGATGGCCGACAACCGCAAGCCGAACTCCCTCGAGGCGTCGATGGCGAAGGCGAAGGCCGGCCGGGTCGGCTCCGACATCACACTGTCGTGCGTCGAGCTGTGCTCGTCGGTGGGGTACGCCGAGGGCGAGCTCCTCGAGAAGTGGGCGCGCGACTCGAAGATCCTCGACATCTTCGAGGGCACCCAGCAGATCCAGCAGCTCATCGTGGCGCGGCGGATTCTCGGGCTCACCAGCGCCGAGCTCAGGTAGGCCGTCGGTAGGCTCCGGCCGTGCCCGCGAACCAGAAGGTGCTCGTCGTCTCCGCGACCCCCGAGGAGGCGCAGCACGTGCCCGACGGCCTGCGCGTGATCATCACCGGAGTAGGGAAGGTGCCGGCGGCCAGTGCGGTCGCCCGCGAGCTGGCCGGGGACCCGGCGATCACGGAGGTGGTCAACATCGGGTCGTGCGGCGCGCTCCACGACCATCTCGAGGGGCTCCACGTCGTCTCGCGGGTGCTCAACCACGACCTGTCGGCGGACGCGCTGCGTGCCTTCGGCTACGACCCGCAGGAGTGGCTCGAGCTCGGTGACGGCGACGTACGCCTCGCGACCGGGGACGTGTTCGTCACCGATCCGGTCGTGCGGGCGCACCTCGCCGAGGTGGCGGACCTGGTCGACATGGAGGGGTACGCCGTCGCCTGGGCGTGCCGTCAGGCCGGCGTACCCGTGCGACTGGTCAAGCACGTCTCCGACAAGGCCGACGAGGCCTCGATGGACTGGCCGGAACTCATCGACCACAGCGCGCAGGCGCTCGGCGAGTGGCTGGTCGCCAAACTCGGCTAGGCGTGTGGGTAAACCGATCTGCGTGGCTCGCCGTCATGACGGATCGCTTCCTGTGGCGGCCACGGGGCTGATGGTGCCATCCCGTACGGCGCGCTGCCCGCCTGCCTGACGGCCTATCTGCGTCGGTGGAAGCGGTAGTCGCCGTTGGCGAGCCGGGTGAGGTCGTAGGCCGGGTCGTGCGCGCAGCGATGATGGTGATGGCAGAAGAGGACACCGTTGTCGAGATCCGTCGTGCCGCCGCGGCTCCACGGATCGAGGTGGTGGGCGTCGGTCCAGGCCGCCGGGACGGTGCAGCCCTCGGCCCGGCACCGGCGGTCCCGAAGCCGCAGCGCCTTGCGCTGTGCCGGTGTGAAGAGACGCTTGGCCCGGCCGAGGTCGAGCGGCTCGGAGCGCCCGTCGAGCACGGCCGGGAGGATCTTGGCGGTGCACGCGAGCCGGCGGGCCTCGGCGGCGGTGATCTTCTCACCGCCCAGGTCGGCGACACCGAGTCCGGCGCCGGTCAGGTCGGTGCGGAGCCGATCGAGCCCGACGGTGACGACGACCGTGGTCGCGTCGCCGCCATGGGCGGGGAGCCGGGCGGGGTCGATCGTCTCGAGGAGCTGGCCGAAGGCGTCGGCCAGGATCCGGTGGCGGGATCGGGTCTGCCCGACGGCCTCGAGAGCGGCGATCCGCGGCTGGGCGTAGGCCTCGACCATCGTGCGCAGCCGCTCGCCGACGGCGGTCGGCACGACGGCGTAGATCTTCGTCAGGCCGTCGCCGATCGGCGTGATCGACATCGAGACCTTCCGTCGTGCGCGCTCCTCGGCCCGGGCAAGGGCGCGGGCGTCGGCGTCGTCGGCGACCTCCGGGGCGGCGACCTCGAGCAGGTGGACCGCGAGGCGGCGCAGATCGCTCGGCCTGTGCTCGGTGGCGAGCTGGAGAAGGTGGGCCTCGGCGCGGGCGAGGACCTCGGCGCCGGGGCTGCCCGATGGGTCGGCGGCGAGGTCGTCGAGGACCTGGACGATGACCGAGGCGTGCTCGAGGCCGATGTCGCCGGCGGCGAGCGCCGCCCTGGTCGCCTCCCAACGGGCCAGCGCCTGCGCGAGCCGCAGCTCGCGATGGGCGGGTCGCGCGTCGGCCACCTCCCGGGCGACCAGCCAGCCGGCGACGTCGCGAGCGGCCGACTCGTCGGCGAGCGGCTGTCCGGCGCTCATCACCCGCAGGACGAGCTCGGTGATCCGGCCCTGGATCCGTCGCAGCGCCAGCAGCGTCTCGCCGGCGTCGTCGGGCGAGAGGAAGGCGGGGTCCAGTCCCGCCGCGTCCTTCAGCGCGGTCTCGAGCGAGTCGATCACGGTGGTGAACTGATGCATCCCGCAGACCTCCTCTCGCACGGACGCACCGTCATGGCGGTGGCGACGAGCGAGGGCCCAGGCCTGGACACATACCCCCGGATCATCTGGTCCGGCGAGCTCCGGCCCTCCGACCCGGAGTCATCACGGGCGGACCGGCTACAACCAAGACCTGCGATTATCGTACGTCAGTTCGACTAGCTGCGCCACCCCGTCTTCCACACCAACCGTCCCGCCTTCTAAGACCATGGACCGGTCTCGGACACCGCTGAACAAGTCCGGCGCAGCGTGGTGCGTTGATGGGACCGTCCTGAAGTCCTGTGTGCAGCAGGGCGAGTCGGATCGACAGCGTGAGCTGCTGGATGTGAGGCAGCCGGGAAGACATCACCCCTTGCAGTCGGTCAACAGACCGCTCAGGATGACCTGAGGCGGGCGGAACGACCCCGTTGTCGCACCCAGAGTGCTGACTCGAACTCGCCGCTCGACGGCCTTGGCGGCGTTCCGCCCGCCACCCACGTCACAGCCGCCACGGAGATGGCTTCTTGTTCGGCATTCGCCTACGAGCCCCGCGGCGTGATGCCCGGGATGTCGTCCTCGTAGTCCCGCTCCACCTCGCGCGCGATTCCCGGCGGGATGTGCGGGGTCGGCCCGGTCAGGTGCTCCTCGGGGACGTCCTCGGTCGGTCCGTCCGCGTCGGCAGGCTCGGTCCCGGCGGCGGACTCCGTGGGGGCCGCGGCGGGCGCCTCGTCGGGCGCCGTCGGCGCCGGAGCCTCCGGAGCCTCCGGAGCCGCCGCGGCGGCCTCGGTGGGAGGAGGCACGGCCTCCTCGGGCGGCCTGGCCATGCCGGGCACCGGCTCGGTGGTCGGCCTGCGGTCGAGCGCACGCCCGACCACGCTCCCGACCAGGGTGAAGGATCCCCTCACCACCTGGGCGGCGGTGCGCCGCGGACGGCGCAGGGCCCGGATCGCGGCTCCCGGCAGCTGGCGCAGCCGGTCCGGATCGAGGGGCAGTTTCGGCATCGTCGTCGCTCCCTTCGTAGCAGACGCTTGTCCCGTACCCCCACCCTGCCGTGTGCACGCCCGTCGTGCCACCGGCTAGCCGGCGGCCGCCGACTGTCGCCGGATCAGCCGACGAGCGAGGCGCCGGCGGACGGCTCGACGAGCAGGTGGCCAGGGGAGCGGTAGCCGGCGGCGGAGAAGGCATGGTCGATGGCGCGTACGACGTCGTCGACGGCCGCCGTCGGGAGGACGGCCACGATCGACCCGCCGAAGCCCCCGCCGGTCATCCGGGCGGCGTCGGCGCCGGAGGCGACCGCGGTCGAGACCGCCAGGTCCAGCTCGGGGGTGGAGATCTCGAAGTCGTCGCGCATCGAGGCGTGCGAGGCGGCGAAGAGCTCGCCGAGCGCCGGCCAGTCGGCGGCGCCGAGGGCGTCCACGGCCGGTCGCACCCGGGCGATCTCGGTGACGATGTGCCGGGCGCGGCGGCGTACGACGTCGTCGGTGAGCGCCTCGACGGCCTCGAGGGTGGCGTCACGGAGGGTGCGTACGCCGAGCGCGGCGGCCGCCTTCTCGCAGTCGGCCCGCCGCGCGCCGTAGCCGCCGTCGGTCAGGGCGTGCTTGACCCGGGTGTCGGTGACGAGGATGGTGCGGTCGCGGAGCGCGAGCGCGACCGGCTCGTGGGTGCCGACGCCGAAGTCGATGAGGAGGGCGGTGCCGGCCTGCCCGTGGATCGCGACGGTCTGGTCCATGCCGCCGGTCGGGGCGTCGGCGACCTCGGTCTCGGCGCGGATGCAGGCCGCGACGAGACCGGCGCGCAGCGGGTCGTCGAGGTCGAGCCCGAGGATGCCGACGGCCGCCATCGCGACGGCGCACTCGATCGCGGCCGAGCTCGACAGCCCGGCACCGAGGGGCACCGAGCTGTCGACGTACAGGTCGAGGCCGGGGAGGTCGTGGCCCGCCTCGCGCAGCGCCCACAGCACCCCGCCGGCGTACGCCGACCAGCCGCGGGCCTCTCCGGGACCGAGGTGATCCACGATGCCGGTGAACGGGTCGGGCTCCTGCGCACTGGCGAGGCGTACGACGCCGTCGGACCGCGGCGCGGCCGCGGCGTAGGTGGCGTGGGGGAGCGCGACGGGGAGGACGAGACCCCCGTTGTAGTCGGTGTGCTCCCCGATCAGGTTGACCCGGCCGGGGGCGCGGCCGACGACGGCGGCCTCGGACCCGAAGGTGTCGCGGAGGCCGGCGCGGGCGCGCTCGGCCAGCTCGGCGGCGCTGCCGGGGGCGAGGAGGACCATGGCGACCACCCTAGGGTCCCGCGGCGGGGCCGGGCGGAGCAGGCCTAGGGGAAGCGGCAGACCGCGGGTGAGCGCACAGGTCGGGCGGCCCGGCTCAGCGGCGCGAGGAGTTCGGCGTACGCCCCCGGACGACACCGACGAACGCCTGGGTCTGCTCGTCGTCGCGCTCGACGAGCCAGGCCAGCGCGACCGTGGTCGGCTCGAGGCCGACGACCGGGCGGTAGGTGACGTCCTTGCGGTGGTGGAGCCGGGCGACCGACATGGGCACGATGGCGACGCCGGTGCCGGCGGCGACCACCTCGATGGCCTCCTTCTCGCTCATCGGCGGCCAGTCCAGCTGCTCGACGGAGGGCCGCCAGCCGGACCGCTCGGGCAGGACGAGCTGCTCCGCGTCGAGCTCCTCGAGGGTGACCTCGTCGAGGAGGGTGAGCAGGTGCTCCCTGCCCATGACCGCGACCGGGACCTCCTCGTAGAGCGGGATCAGGTGCAGCCCCTCGCGCTCGACCGGGAGCCTCACGAGGCACAGGTCGATCTCGCCCGCGCGCAGGAGCTGCTCCTGTTCGGCCTCGGTGACCGGGACGAGCTCGAGCGGCGTCCGGCTCCGCTCCCGCCAGCTCCGGGCCCACTTGTCCGGCGTCGCGCCGCTGACGAAGCCGAGCCGAAGGGGCGCGAGGGGCCGGCGGTCGGGCGTACGGCGATCGTCGGGCATGCCGACACGGTAGAGCAGTGTCAGGCGGCCTTGACCAGCGCGGCAGCGAGGTGTGCCACCTCGCCGCGGCGGGCGAGCCGGGCGAGACGGTCGGGGTCGGTCGGGAGGTCGAGCCGACCGGCGGCCTTCAGGGCGCGCTGGTCGAAGACGGGCCCGACCGGCCAGAGATCCTGCACCTCGCGCACGAAGATGTCCGCCCCGGTCGGACCGATCCGGGGGAACCCGGCGACGGCGTTGCGCAGGTCGTCGAGGTCGTCCGGGCCGGCGTGGGGCAGCCGGCGGAGGTCGCCGGCGTACTCCTCCATGACGCAGCGCGCGCTCTCCTCGAGCTTCGTGGACGTGCTCTCGTCGTACCTCCGGTAGCCGCCCCGACCGAGCGCGTCGACGCGCTGCTGCCAGGTCGCGCCGGCCATCTTCTCCGGCGTACGCCACCCGGCGGCGAAGAGCTCGCGTGCGGTGGCGACGGCGATGTCGGCCGAGATCCGGGCGGATGCGAGGGTCGTGAGGACGAGCAGCTGGTAGAGCGGCGCCGGCTTGTCCCGCAGGGTGATCCCCGCGTCCTGGGCGTACGTCGTGCCGTGCTCCCGCAACAGCTCCTCGACCTGCTGCTTCTGGGTGGTCATGCCCTTCCGGTTCCCCGTCGGAGCGGTCGAGTCACCCGCTCAGCCGGTGGCGCCGAACTGCTCCATCCGGATCGACCGGGTGAGCATGCCGACCTCCTGCAGCAGCCGGACGGCGTACGACGTGAAGCCGACCGACCCGCACACGTAGCCGCGCTCCGCGCCGTCGGCGAGCGGACCGAGCTCGTCGGGGTAGGGCGGCGCCGCGACCCTGCCGTCGAGGTTCTCCCGGGTCAGGGCGACGAACGCACCGGCGTCGAGGAGCTCGCGCGCGTAGGGGAGCGTCTCGAGGGTCCGGCCCACCGCGCACACCCGGAGCCGGTCGGCGAGGCCGAGGCGGCGGGCGTGGCGGAGCATGGCGACGAGGGGTACGACGCCGGTGCCGCCGCCCAGGCACACCGCAGTCACGTCGCCCCGCCAGGCGAACCAGCCGCCGATCGGCCCGCGGACCTCGAAGAGGTCGCCGACCCGCGCCTCGTCGTGGAGGAACGCGGAGACCTCCCCGCCGGGGAGGCACTCGACCATCATCTCGAGCAGCGGGTCGGCGGGGTCGGAGGCGATCGAGTAGGCGCGCGAGGCGGTGTAGCCGTCCTCGGCGCGCAGCCGGATCACGTAGTGCTGACCGGGCAGGTGGTCGACCCGGTCCTCGACGTCGAGGCGCAGCCTGACCAGCCGGTCTCCGAGCCGCTCGACCTCCGCGAGCCGGCCGACGCTCCAGCCGCCGACCGGCGCGGGCGTCTCGACGCCGTCGCCCAGCGGCTCCCCGAGCGTCATGGGTCGCCCTGGTAGCGCTGCTCGAGCCAGGGGTCGCCGCGGTCGTGGTAGCCGTTCTGCTCCCAGAAGCCCGGCCGGTCCGTCGCGAGCAGCTCGAGCCGGGTGACCCACTTGGCCGACTTCCAGAAGTAGAGATGGGGGACGAGCAGCCTGAGCGGGCCGCCGTGGTCGGGGGAGAGCGGCTCGCCGGCGTACGACCACACCAGCCAGGCCTTCCCGCCCGTGACGTCCTCGAGCGGGAGGTTCGTGGTGTATCCCGTCGTCGAGTGCGTCATCAGGTGGCGCGCCTCGGGCCGCGGTCGCGCGGCGCCGAGCAGCTCGTCGACGCTCACCCCGGTGAAGGCGACGCCCAGCTTGGACCACGTGGTGACGCAGTGGATGTCGCCGGCGTACGTCGTCTCGGGGAGGCGGTGCAGGTCGTCCCACGCCCAGGTGCGGGGCTCCTCGACCAGGCCGTCGACGGTCACGGTGTGCTTCTGCGGCACCAGGTACGGGGTGACCTCGGCGGTGAGGACCGGCCAGTCGGTGCCGACGTCGTACTGACCCGGCGGGAGCCGGCCCCGGTGGCCGCGGTCACGGCGCCCGGTGAAGCCACGGGTGATCACCACGCGATCCACCGTAGCGGGCACCCGAGCGCGTCGCCGGAAGTAAAAAGAGTATGTGGGAACCGTGACCCGCGAACGTGACCGTCGTTGCGACGGGCGTGACCCTGCGCCCTCCCGGTGGCGCGGGTCCGCGGCGGGCGACGGCGATGGGGCGCCGGTCCGCCGAGCCGGTGCCGGTGGCGGACGTGGCTGGGGGGCCTTACTGTCACCGGCATCGGCCCCTGCCGATCGGCGCCGCCGACCGTTCAGTGCATGCCCGACTCGTGCGCGACGTGCGCGGCAGGCTCGAGCTGGAAGGTGGAGTGCTCGAGGTCGAAGTGGCCCTGGAGACAGGCCTGGACCTTGTCGAGCAGCTGGGGCGCGTAGCCGTTGAGGAAGCACGAGTCGTCGACGGTGAGGTGGGCCGAGAGGGTCGGAAGGTCCGAGGTCACCGTCCAGACGTGGAGGTCGTGGACGTCGACGACGTGGTCCACCTCGAGCAGGTGCCGCCGGATCTCCGCGAGGTCGACGTCGTCGGGCGCGCGCTCGAGCAGGATGCGGCCGGAGTCGCGGAGCAGCCGGCCGCCGGCGTACGCCATCAGGGCGACGACGACCAGCGAGGCGACCGCGTCGGCGCGCGTCCAGCCGGTGAGCAGGATGACGACGGCGGCGACGGCGGTGCCGAGGAAGCCGTAGAGATCGGTCAGGACGTGCTGGTAGGCGCCCTCGACGTTGAGGCTCGACCGGTTGGCGCGGGCGAGCAGCCAGGCAGCGGCGATGTTGACGGCGCACCCGACGAGGGCGACGGCGAGGACCGGGCCGCCGTCGACGTGCGGGCTGCCGAGCAGCCGCCGGATCGCCTCGACCAGCACGATGCCGCCCACCACGAGGAGGGTGATCCCGTTGACGGCGGCGGAGAGGATCTCGGCGCGCTTCCAGCCGTACGTGAACGGGCCGGTCGCTGGGCGAGCGGCGAGGTGCGCCGCCCAGAGAGCACCGGCGAGAGCGCCCACGTCGGCGAGCATGTGGCCGGCGTCGGCGAGGAGCGCCAGCGAGCCGGCGAGGACGGCGACGACGACCTCGGCGGCCATGAACGTCGCCAGCAGCGTGAGCGCACCGGCGATGTAGCGGCGGTCGGCGTCGTCGGCGACGCCGTGCGCGTGGTCGTCGTGACCGGCGGCGAGGCGTACGCCGTCGCGGTCCTCGGGGTCGGGCGGACCCGTGCACAGTCCCGGCCCGACGAGACGCTCGCCCATGCCCCCGATGCTAGTGCGATCCGGGGTCCACGCGTGCCACGGCCGCGGGCAGAAGGTCCCGCCGTGGCCCTGTCCGGGGGCCCTGTGGACGGCCAACCACGCAGCGGAGGCTGGGAGGGAGGCAGGAAAGGGATGAGGGCGATGACGAGTCGGGAGCAGATCCTCGTAGGCGTGGACGGAGGCCCGGGTGGGGCGGCGGCGGTGCGGTACGCGATCGAGGAGGCGGAGCGCCATCACCGGGACCTCCGGCTGGTGCACGTGGCGCCGTGGTACTCGCCGGCGCCGATGTTCAGCCTCGTCCCCACCGAGCTCGAGGCGATCGGGCGACGGATCCTGTCCGACGCGGCGGCCGAGCCGCGCCGCCGGCTGGGGACCGAGCGGGTCACGACGTCGCTGATGACGGGCAGCCGGGTCGGCTGCAGCGTGCAGGCGGCGACCCACGCCGTCCTCGTCGTGCTCGGCAACGACCGGCCCTCGCTGGTCGACCGGGTGCTCACCGGCGCGATGCTGAGCGGCCTCGCCGCCCGTTCGACGCACCCCGTGGTCGCGGTGCCGAACTCGTGGACCCGCGACCGGCCGCGCAACCGCGTGGTCGTCGGGGTCAAGAACCCCGACCAGGCGACCGAGCAGCTCCGCCGCGCGCTGGCGATCGCCGGCGACCGCGGCGCCGAGCTGCAGGTGGTGCACGCCTGGGAGCTCCCGGGGGCGTACGACGACATCATCGCCGACCGGACCACGCAGGCGGCCATGAACCAGCAGGTCCGCGACCGGCTGCGTGCCGTGGTCGACCAGCTGGTGCCCGGCCAGCCGGTGCCGTCCGTCGACATCCGCATCGAGCACGGCCAGCCCGCCCGGGTGCTGCAGCGCGCGACCGCCCGCGCGGACCTGCTCCTCCTCGAGCGGCGGCCGCACGCGTTCCCGCTCGGCCACCTCGGCGCGACCGGCCGCGCGCTGCTGCGCGAGGGGCTCTGCCCGGTCGAGGTCCTGCCGCCGTCGCGCGACCCGTGGAAGGAGGAGAGCCTCGTGCTCGAGTCCGCGGGCGTCTTCCATGCGGAGGAGGAGCAGCCGCTATGACCGGGGAGTCGGGGGTCGTCGTACCGCTCGTGGAGGGCGTGCCCCCGGACGCGGCGGTCGCCTACGCGGAGGCCGAGGCGGGCCGGCGTGGGTGCGCGCTCCAGCAGGTGCCCGTGCGCCGGCCGATCCCGCGCTTCCTCGGCGGGAGCCTGGTCGGCCGGCTCGTCGCGCTGAGCCGCCGCGCCGCGGTGTTGGTCGTGCCCGCCGAGCTGCCCGGGGCCGACGCGGTGACGGCGCGAGCCCTCTCGCCGGTCGTGACCGTTCCGGCCGGCTGGAGCGACCGCCAGCCGGCGGAGGACGACGTCCCGGTGGTCGTCGTGGGCGTCCGCGACATCGCGGACTCGGCCGACCTGCTGGGGACCGCGTTCGACGCCGCCCGCGGGCTCGGCGCGGTGCTGCACGCCGTCCACGTCTGGGAGGCCGGGGTCACCATGCCACCGCGGCCCCCGGGCGCGATGGACGGCGCCCACCGCGACCTGGAGCGGCTCGTCGCCGACGTGGCCGCGGAGCACCCCGGCGTGCCGTACGCCGCGATGGTCCTCCCGGGCGTGCCGGCGGCGGTGCTGCGGAGTACGTCCGAGGGCGCCGACCTGCTCGTCGTGGGCCGGCTGCGGGCGCGTACGCCGGCCGGCTCGCTGCTCGGCAGCACCGCGCGGGCGATGCTCGCCGGGTCCGCGATCCCCGTCATGGTGGTCCACGTGACCAGGACGTTCGCGCCGTGGCCGGACGGGCCGGCGTACGACGTGCCCGGGACCAAGGCCAGTGTTGCCGCCGGTCGCTCGGGTCTAGGGTGAGGCCGTGTCCATCCCCAGCGCCGGCGATGCCTCGCCGATCACGGTCTACCTGCTGGACGACCACGAGATCGTGCGGCGGGGGATCAGGGACCTTCTCGAGGCCGAGGGCGACATCGTCGTGGTCGGGGAGTCCGGCCTGGCCGAGGAGGCCGCGCGCCGGATCCCCGCGCTGCGCCCCGACGTCGCCATCCTCGACGGGAAGCTCCCGGACGGGTCGGGCATCGACGTGTGCCGCGAGATCCGCTCGCGCGACCCGGAGATCGCGGCGCTCATCCTGACCTCGTTCGACGACGACGACGCGCTCTTCTCGGCGATCATGGCCGGTGCCGCGGGCTACGTCCTCAAGCAGGTCCGCGGCAACGACTTCATCGCCACGGTGCGCCAGGTCGCGGCCGGCAACTCCACCCTCGACCCGGCGGTGACGGCCCAGGTGCTCGAGCGGATCCGTGGTGGCTCGCCGCAGGACCCGCTGCTGCAGCACCTGACCGCGCAGGAGCGGCGCATCCTCGAGCTGATCGGCGAGGGCCTCACCAACCGGCAGATCGCACGCTCGCTCGGCCTCGCCGAGAAGACGGTCAAGAACTACGTCTCCTCCGTGCTCGCCAAGCTCGGCGTGGAGAGCCGGACGCAGGCGGCGATCTTCGCCACCAAGCACCTCGGGACGTGAGACGTGGGTCTCCTCGGTTCGGCCCTCGCGTTCCCCGCGCGTTGCTAGGGTGACGCCATCGCCTGGGGAGGCGAAGGGGAGCGACGGGTATGAATGACGCGGTCGACGCGCCGTACGGCGAGCACCGGTGGCAACTGCTGCTCGACGCCGTCGTCACGCTCGCCGCGGACCTGACGCTCGACGAGCTCCTCGCCCGGATCACGCGCGTGGCGGCCGACCTGGCGGAGGCGCGCTACTCCGCGCTCGGCGTGCTGGGCAATGACCGCCGCCAGCGCCTGCGCACCTTCATCACCCACGGGCTCAGCGGCGAGCAGATCGCCGATATCGGCCCGCCGCCGGAGGGCCACGGGATCCTCGGGCTCATCATCGACCACCCCGAGCCGCTGCGGCTCGACGAGATCTCGACCCACACGGCGTCGTACGGCTTCCCGGCGAACCACCCGCCGATGACCTCGTTCCTCGGCGTGCCGATCCTGACCCGAGGCAAGGTCTTCGGCAACCTCTACCTCACCGACAAGCTCGACGGCGCCTCGTTCACCGAGGAGGACGAGCGGATCGTCATCGCGCTCGCCGCCGCGGCCGGCGTCGCGATCGAGAACGCCCAGCTCCACGAGGAGGCCGTACGCCGCGAGCGTTGGCTCCAGGCGACCGCCGAGATCATCGCCAAGCTGGTCTCCGGCGACAGCGGCCACCACGCGCTGCAGCTGGTCGCCGACCGTGCCCGTGCGCTCGCCGACGCCGACATGGCCTGGGTCGTGCTCGGGAAGGAGCCCGACAACCTCCGGCTCAGCGTCGTCTCGGGCTTCGACGTCGACCCGTCCGCGCTCGAGACGGTGCAGCTCCAGCACTCGATCTCCGCGAAGGTCGCGGCCACGGGGACCGTCCTGACGGTCGAGGACCTCGCCGCCGACCCGGACTCGGCGCCGGTCGCCCACCAGGCTGGCTGGCCCGTCATCGGCCCGGCCATCATGGTCCCGCTCTCGGGCGGCGACGGCACCGAGGGCATCGTCGCGCTCGGCTGGACGCCCGCGCGCCGTGAGCTGTTCCACGACCTCGACCTGGCGATGGTCACCAACTTCGCCGAGCAGGCGGCACTGGCGTTGCGGATCGCGCGCAGCGCCCGCGACCGGCAGCGGCTCGGGCTCTTCGAGGAGCGCGACCGGATCGGCCGCGACCTCCACGACGTCGTCATCCAGCGGCTCTTCGCGATCGGGCTGAGCCTGCAGGGCGCGCTGCGCTCGGGCGACGCCGCGATCATCCAGCGGGCCAGCGACCGGGCCGTGGACGACATCGACGAGACGATCCGCGACATCCGCCGCACGATCTTCGAGCTCGGCACGCCCGAGCAGGCGGACGACGTCCAGAGCTCGGTCACCCGTGTCGTCGAGCGGGCGGCGAGCGCACTGAAGTTCCGCCCGTCGGTGAGATTCGAGGGACCTGTCCGCACCGAGGTCGAGCCGGCGCTGGTCCCTCACCTCATCGCGGCGCTCAGCGAGATGCTCTCCAACGTCGCCCGGCACGCCGACGCCACCCGCGTCACGGTGCTGCTGCGCGCCGGCGACGGGGTCCTGCTCCGCGTCACCGACGACGGCTGCGGCGTCCCCGACGACGTCGTCGAGAGCGGCCTCGCGAACCTAAAGGAGCGCGCCCGCCAGCTGGGCGGCCGATGCACGGTGACGCCGGCCCAGCCGACCGGCACCGTCGTGGAGTGGTCCGTGCCCGTCGTACCCGCTGGCAAGGTCGTGCCCCCACCGCGCCGCTCGGGAGAGCTCGCCCCCGGCGAGACCTCCACCGGGCGCTAGGAAGAACACCGCCGGCGCCGAGGCGACGCGCCACCCGCGCGACCAGAGGCCGACAGCCGTCCCCGCGGCCGCGCCGCGGAGCCCCGCGCGCCGGCTGAGCCGGGTCTCGTACGTCGCCAGGGCCGGTCCGTCCTCCCGGCCCGTCGGCAGCGTCGTGAGCCAGCGGCGCAGCTCGGCGGGACGCTGCGACGCCAGCGCGATCGCGGAGGAGCCCACCACGAGCAGCTCGATCTGGCTCCAGTCGATGTCCGGGCGCGGCTGGGTCATCGACACCCGCAGCCCCTCCTCGCGGAGGCCGGTCGCGACCGCCGCGGCCACCCGCGCCACCGGACCGACCGGTTGCTCGTGGACCACCACCAGCGCCCGTCGTACCTTCTCCGTCGCGTCGTCGACCATGGCCGGGACCCCCTCCCAGTAGTCCGGTCCACCCCAGCGTGTACGCCCCGCACGGGCTAGTGCAGGGCCCTTCGGGTCCACCCGCGAAGGGCCGAAAGTCCCGGGCGCGGGACGGCGCGGATGACGTATCCGACGGCGCCACACCGGTGTGCCACCCCGATTCGATTCGCGGCCGCCTCGCTGCTAACGTTCTCTTCGCACTCGCGCGGGTGGCGGAATAGGCAGACGCGCTAGCTTGAGGTGCTAGTCCTCGTATTAGAGGGTGGGGGTTCAAGTCCCCCCTCGCGCACGCGAGTGAAAGCGGCCCTGACCATGAGAAACATGGTCAGGGCCGCTTCCGATTTCGAGCGTGCCTCAGACGAGGGTGGACTCCAGTGTCTCGGGGGCGAACAGCTCCTCCGCGGTGACCGGCCGGGCGGCGATGCCCTGGTCGAGCGCGTAGCCGAGGAAGGTGTCGAGGACGTGCCGGTTCGGCTCCAGGCCGTACGCCCAGAAGTCGGGTCCCATCAGCTCGCGGGTGGCGTCGGCCTCGTCGAGGAACCAGGGGAGCATGACCCGCAGTGCGGCGGTCTCCTCGAAGTTCTCCTCGGCGAGGCGCTTGGCCTCCGCAAACGCGTCGTACAGCGAGCGGGCGAGCCAGCGGTTCCGCTCGTAGACGTCGCGACGCAGGACGACCACGTGCATCGTCGGGAAGATGCGGGTACGCCGGAAGTACTCGGCCTCGGCCGCGCGGGAGTCCGCGAACAGCCGCCTGATCGGTGCGTCCGGGCCGCCGAAGCCGCGCGGCGCCCTCGGGGAGTAGATCGCGTCGATCTCGCCCTCGGCGAGCATGGCCGAGAGCGTCTGGTCGGCGTCGATCGGAGAGAGCCGGATCTGCGACGGCAGCTCCACCTTGAGCTTCTCGGGCCGGCCGGGGTCGAGGAGGCCGCCGGTCCGGTAGGACACGGCGTCGACCGGGAGGTCGTACTCGTCGGCGAGGATGCCCCGGATCCAGACGTTGGCCGTCAGCTGCCACTCGGCGATGCCGACGGTGCCGCCGGCGAGCTGCTTCGGCTCCGTGACCGGCGAGTCGGCGCGCACGTAGATGCCGCTGTGCCGGAAGAAGCGTGAGGGGAAGACCGGGATCGCGACGAACGGCGGATCCTCGCGGGTCAGGCCGAGGACGTAGCTCGACAGCGACATCTCGGCGGCGTCGAACTCCCTGAACCGGGCCATCCGGAAGAAGGTCTCCTCGACCTGCTGCGGCAGGTAGGTGAGGTCGACGCCGGCCGGTACGACGCGCCCGTCGCGCAGGGCCTCGGTCCGGTCATAGCGCTCGCAGGCGAGGGTGATGGGTACGGACAACGGTGCCCTCACTTCGCGAGCCAGGGCCCGACGAGGGCGTTGAACTGCTCGGGCTGCTCGAACATCGGCCAGTGCCCGGCGTCGGTGATCATCTCGAAGGAGGCGTTCGGGATGATGTCGGCGGCGCGCTTGCCGACCTCCCAGGGAGTGGTCGGGTTGTGGTCCGACCAGACGATCAGGGTCTCGTGGGGGAGCGCGGCGAGGTCGGCCTCGGTCAACATGTACGGACGGCCGGCGGCGCCGGGGGCCTGCTCGACGAGCTTCGGCATCGCCTCGCGCGAGTCGGGGAGCGTGTAGATCCGGTAGCGGGTCTCGACCAGCTCGTCGGTGACCGTCTCCGGCTTGTACATCAGCCACTCGAGCCGCTTGCGCACCGTGGCGAGGTCGGGCTCGTCGAGCGCCTTCTTGGTGACCGTGGAGACGGCGCTGCCGACGTTCGCGGCCTCCTGGGCGCGGGCCTCGTCGTCGAGCAGGATCCCGGCCCCCGTGACGTGGACGAGCTTGCCGACCCGCTCGGGGTGGGTCTTGGCGGTGTACAGGGCGACCCACCCGCCGAGCGACTGTCCGACCAGGTCGGCCTTCTCGGCGCCGATCGCGTCGAGGAAGGCGACGACGTGCTCGGCGAAGGTCGGCGCCACGTAGTCGACGTCGAGCGGCTTGTCGGAGAAGCCGTGCCCGATCAGGTCGATCGCGTGCACGTGCAGTCCCTTGTCGGCGAGGGCGAGGACGTTGCGCGTCCACCCCTCGACGTGGCCGGTGATCCCGGAGAGCAGCACCACGTGGTGGTCACCTGCGCCGGCCTCGAGGGCACGGGTGCGCCACGGCCCCGCCTGGTGGTAACGGATCTCGGCGCCGAGCGCATCGGTCCACAGCGACATGTCATGCCTTCCTTGTTGGGTGACGGAGGGTCCGGGCGTGGGTGTAGAGGTCGGGCCACGCGATCCCAGCGGCGCCCAGGATGTTCCACATGACCATCGGGTTGAGCCCGAGACCGACCAAGCGCTCGGCGTCGAGGTCGAGGACGGCCTCGCGCTCGGTCTCGGTGAGGTCATAGGCGGCCAGGAACGAGACCGGGTCGGCGACGAAGGACTCCTTCGTGCCGGGAACGCGGTCCAGATCGCGGGCCAGCTGTCCGAGGGCGACCAGGCTCATGTCAGGCCACCTCCAGCTCGACGATGCCGATCCCGGTCACCCACGTGTACATGGGCGCGTAGGCCAGCGCGCGGCCCTTGCCGCCGGCGCAGGCCGCGGCGAGCAGCCAGGTGCGGATCTCGAGCGCACCGTTGCCGGCCTCCTCGAGGATCTCGTCGTCGGTCATGGCGGCGATGGCGTCGAGGTCGCCGGACTCGAACCAGCCGAGCACGCGCCTGTCCCACTCCTCGTTGAGCTCGCCCATGCGGGGGACGGCGACCCAGTGGGAGAGCGCACCGAGGCCGAGCACCGCGACCCGCACGTCGCCGGGCAGGTCCTCGATCGCCTGCCGCAGGGCGACGCCGAGCTTCCGGCAGCGGGTGAGCGTCGGGAGCGGGGGAGTGTTGCAGCCGACGAAGAGCGGCACGATGTGGCGCTCTCCGAGCTTGAGGCGCATGGCGGGCACGAGGAAGCCGTGGTCGAGCGGCATCTCGTGCGCGATCGCGACGTCGAACTCGGACGCGACCAGGGACGCGTGCAGGGCCTGGGCCACCTGAGGGTCGCCCGCGACCGACTCGGTCGGGAGGCCGTGCTCCCGGATCGCGGGGTGGGTCACTGCGGAGCCGATGCAGAACACCGGGAGGTTCTCCATCCCGAAGGCCTCCTGGTGGTCCGGCGCCACGAGGATGACCACATCGGGGTCGGCGGCGGCCAGATCGGCCGCCATGGTGTCCCAGGCGGCGTGGAGCGCGGGAGTGTGCTCGGGCTGGGCGTCGGGGTCGCGGATGATGCCACTGACGTGCGACGTCGTGCCGGCGAAGACTAAGGAACCCATGTCTCGCAACGTGCCATGTGACCCCGCTCACTGTCAAGTGAAACAACAGGGCGTTGCGTGAATGTCGCTCCGCTACCCTTGGGTCATGAGCCTGCGGAGCGCCCAGAAGCAGATGACCCGAGACCTGCTGCTGCGCTCCGCCATGGACCTCTTCCGTGAGAAGGGGTACGTCGGCACGACTGTTGACGACATCGCCGGTCGCGCCGGCGCCAACCGGGCGACCTTCTACCTGCACTTCTCCTCGAAGGCCGAGCTGGTCGCGGCGCTGATCGGAGAGGTCAACGACCTCGTGGTCACCACCGACAAGCCGTCGCTGACCGAGGTCGTCGCCTCCGGCGAGCGCGGCAAGATCGAGGCCTTCTTCGCCCGTCGCTTCGACCAGTGGCCCGAGATGATGCCGTACGTCATGGTCGCCAACCAGGCTGCAGACGTGGAGCCGGGTATCCAGGAGATGGTGGACGGCTGGCACGAGAGCGCGATCTCGGAGATCACCGACGGGCTGCGGATCGCCGAGCGGTTCGCGCCGGAGACCCGCCGCGCCCGGGCTCTGGCCGCGTTCGGCCAGCTGGAGTACTACTCCCGCCGGTGGGCGCACGTCGGCGGGTGGACGAACCTGGTCACCCGCCAGACCGCGCTCCACGTCCTGACCGACGCCTGGTACTCCCTGCTCGTCGGCTGACCGCCGGCGCTCTCCCCGGCCGGGGCCCGCCTGCCCGCCCGCCCCGGCTCGTGTCGTCGCCACTCGCCGTCGTACGGCCGCTGGATGCCGTCTCCATGCGGCGCGCCATTTCGTCGAGATGATTGACACTGTGTCGAGTGACTCTGCATGATGTGGGTCACATCCCGTGATCGCAGTCACAACCGACAACCGTGGAGGCCCACTCGTGAGCTATTACGTCGGTATCGACATCGGCGGTACTTTCACCGATGCCGTTCTCCTGGACGACGCGGGCGTGGCGCGCCTGCTCAAGACCCCGACGACGCTGGACGATCCGGCGCGCGGGGTGAACAACGCGCTCGCCCTGGCCGAGAAGGAGCTCGACCTCGCCGAGGGATCGTTGCTCGCCGAGGTGTCGTACTTCGGCCTCGGCACCACCGTGGCGACCAACGCCCTGATCGAGCGCAAGGGCGTGCGCACCGGCGTGATCACCACCCGCGGCTTCCGCGACACCCTCCTGATCCAACGGGGGATGGGGCACTGGGCGGGCAAGGATCTGCACGAGATCGTCCGCTTCTCCCAGCGTCGCCTGCCCGAGCCGATCGTTCCCCGCCACCTGATCGAGGAGGTCATCGAGCGGGTCGACTACAAGGGCGCCGTGATCACTCCGCTGGACGAGGACGACGTACGCCGCGCCGTCCGGGCGCTGCTGGAGGACGGTGTCCAGGCGATCGCGGTCGTCCTGCTGTGGTCCTTCCGGAACCCTGCCCACGAGCAGCGGGTCGCCGAGATCGTGCGCGAGATGGCACCCGACGTCTATCTGTCGGTCTCCAGCGACCTGGCGCCGGTGCTGGGGGAGTACGAGCGCACCTCCACGACCGCGATGAATGCCTACCTCGGCCCGCATGTACGCCGCTACATGGAGAGCCTGCAGGGCTCCCTGCGCGGTCGTGGCATGACCGGCACCCTGCGCATCCTCGACTCCGGCGGCGGCGTCATCACGCCGGAGCGGTGCGGCGAGACAGCCGTCTCGATCCTCACCTCCGGGCCAACCGGTGGCGTGCTCGCCAGCGCGAAGCTCGCCGAACAGCTCGGTACGCCGAACGTGCTCACCACCGACATGGGGGGGACCTCCTTCGACGTCGGCATGATCCTCGACTACGAGCCGGTGGTCTCGCCCAGCCAGCAGGTCAACGGCTACCACGTCCTCAAGCCGGCCGTGCAGGTCACCGCGATCGGCGCCGGCGGCGGGTCCATCGCCCAGGTCGTCAACGGGCAGCTCACCGTCGGCCCCGAGAGCGCCGGTTCCGTTCCCGGGCCGGCCTGCTACATGCGCGGCGGCACCCGTCCGACGGTCACCGATGCCGACGTCGTGCTCGGCATCATCGACCCCGAGTACTTCCTCGGCGGCACCTTCCCGCTGGACAAGGAGGCCGCCACCGCAGCGATCCGTGAGCACGTGGCCGAACCGCTCGGCATCAGCGTCGAGGACGCAGCCGCCGGCATCAAGCGCATCGCCGACCACATGATGGCCGACCTCCTCGACACCCTGACCGTCGGCAAGGGCCACGACCCACGCGACTTCGTCGTCTTCGCGTACGGCGGCGCCGGCGGCGCGCACTGCCACCGCTACGGCGCCGAGCTCGGCGTCCAGTCCGTGATCGTGCCCTCGACCGCCACCGTGCACTCGGCGTTCGGGGCGGTGATGAGCGACCTGCACGTCGCCACCGAGCTCTCCGACCCGATGCACTCGCCCAGCTGGGAGCAGGCACCGGAGGTGCTCGACGCCGCCCGGCTCAGCGCCAACTTCGAGCGTCTCGAGGAGCAGGCGCGCGAGCAGCTCGTCGAGTCCGGCGCCGCGCCCGACCGGGTCTTCGTCCATCGCTTCGCCGAGATCCGCTTCCGGATGCAGGCCAAGAGCCTCAGCGTCCCGGTGCCGGACGGCCGGCTCACCCCCGAGTCGATGGCGACGCTGCTCGCCGACTTCCTCGCCCTCTTCGAGGAGACCTACGGCCCCGAGGCGGTCTTCCTCGGCGCCGGCGTCGAGATCCCCTCGGTCCGGGTCCAGGCCCGCGGAGAGCTGACCAAGCCGCAGATCACCAGCGTCGTCAGCGGCGGGTCCGCCCTCGAGGGCCGGCTGCCGGAGTCGCGCAAGGTCTACTTCGGCCCCGACCACGGCTGGGTCGAGACGCAGGTGGTGAAGGGCGTCTCGCTGCACGCGGGCGACGTCGTCGACGGGCCTGCCGTCATCGAGCACCCCGGGACCACCGTCTTCATCGGGATCGGCCAGCAGGCCCGCATCGACCACCTCGACAACACCGTCATCACCAGCAAGGACGCCTGACATGACCGACCTGACCCTTGCCCCGGAGACCACCGCAGAGATCGCCTACCGCGAGGTCGACCCCATCACCTACGAGGTGGTCCGGCACCGGCTCCTCGCCGTCGTCGCCCAGCAGTCCGCCGTGCTCAAGAACGTCTCGGGGTCCCCGCTGGTCACCGAGGCCAACGACTGCAACACCGGCATCTACCTGCCCGACGGCCAGATCGCCGCGATGGGCCCGCACATCGTCTTCCACTCCGGCTCGATGGAGCTGGTGGTCGGCCACATCATCCGTGGCTTCGAGGACGACCAGGGCATCAACGAGGGCGACGTCTTCATCACGAACGACCCGTACTCCGGCGCCCTCCACCTGCCGGACGTCACGATGGTCGAGCCGGTCGTCCACGAGGGCGTCCGGGTCGGCTGGGTGGGATCGTGCTGCCACGTCCTCGACATCGGCGGCATGACGGCCTCGAGCTGGTGCCCCGAGGCCACGGAGGCCTTCCAGGAGGGGCTGATCCTCCCGCCGACCAAGCTGGTGGATGGAGGGAGGACCCGCAGCGACGTCTGGCGGCTGATCCTCAGCGCCTCGCGGCTGCCGGCGAACCTCGGACTCGACCTGAAGGCCATGATCGCGGCCAACACGCACGCGCGCCGAGGCGTCCTCCGCCTCATCGACCGGTACGGCGTCGACGTGGTCGCCTCCGTCATGCGCACCATGCTCGACAAGTCCGAGGAGGCCACCCGCCAGCGGATCGCCGACCTGCCCGATGGCGTCTTCCGGTCCCGCAACTACTTCGACTCCGACGGCCGCAAGCCCGGCCTGCACCGGATCGAGGTCGAGCTGACCAAGCGCGGCGACCGGCTGACCTTCGACTACAGCCGCTCGAGCGAGCAGGTCGACGGCATCTACAACTGCACCGAGTCCGGGCTCAATGGCGGTGTCTTCGCCTCCGTCCTCCCCGTGCTCGCGCCCGACATCCCGTGGAACTCCGGTGTCATGCGAGCCATCGAGGTCACCGCGCCCGAGGGGCTCGTCGTCAACGCGAGGCGCCCGGCGCCCTGCGGTGCCGCCACCGTCGGCGGGTCCTACATGGTGAAGAACACCGCCCACGCCGCGGTCTCCACCCTCGCCGGCGTCGGCGCGTCTACCCGTGCCGAGGCGATGGCCGAGTCGTGCGGCGCCATCCAGGTGATGCACCTGGGCGGCCTCAACCAGTACGGCGAGGGCTTCGGCGGCGCCGTGACCGAGGCGCTGGCCGGAGGCGGCGGCGCGACACCGGACGCCGACGGCGTCGACCACGTCGGACCGCACGAGATCCTCTCCTACCAGGTGACCAACGTCGAGGGCGACGAGTCGACCTTCCCGCTGCTCTGGCTGCGGCGCGAGGTCAACGCCGACAGCGGCGGCGCCGGACGGCACCACGGCGGCGCCTCGCTCAGTGCCGCCTTCACCGTCCACGACGCGCACTTCGTCCACTCGGTGCTCATGACCCACAGCCTGTCGATGCCGTCATCGATCGGACTGCACGGCGGCCTGCCCGGCTCGACCCACCGCGCCGCGGTCGGCCGCGGCACCGACGTCCAGGAAGCGCTGGCGACCGGTCGCGGCCCCCGTGCCCTCGGCGACCTGAACGGTGAGGTGACCGACTACGACGCCAACCCGGGCGAGGTGATGCTCTTCCCCGGCGACGTGGTCGACTGGTCCTTCCACGGCGGTGGCGGCTGGGGCGACGCCCTCGACGCCGACCCCGCCGGCATCGCGGCCGATGTGGCCGCGGGTCGGATCACGGCGGACGGTGCCCGCGACACGTACGGCGTCGTGCTCGTCGACGGAGTCCCCGACGAGGCGGCGACCGAGACCGTGCGTGCCGAGCGGCGCGACGTACGCCGGTCGTGGCCGCGGGCGATCCAGGACGAGTACGCGCCCGCCGCGGATCCCGGGCAGGTGATCGGGGATCGCCTCACGCTCCTCGCCGACGCCGACGGCCGTTCGTGGTTCGGCTGCGTCTGCGGACGCGTTCTGTGCCCCGCTGGGGCTGACTGGCACGACCACGCCGGCCACGCGGTCCTCGGAGCCCGCGACCTCGGCAAGCAGGTCCGGCTCCATCCCGAGCTCGTCGCCGACGCCTACGCCTGCCCCGGTTGCGGCGGGCTCCTCGACCTCGAGATCCGCTGGTCGGCCGACCAGCCAATCCAGGGGATCGCTCTGGACTCATAGACCTCGTCCCGTGCCGACCCGGTGAGGTCGGCACGGGACGACGACCCGGCTCGGGCCCGGTCAAGGCGCACCACATCCACCACGTGACGCTGTAGCCGGGGCGCTGGCCCACGCGTGCAGGCGGCACGTTCCGTACCTAGGAGAACAGATGAGCAGTACCGCGGCCGCGCCAACGTCACCGCGCTACACGACCACCCTGATCGCGGGCTCGCTCGCGGTCATGGCCGCCCAGATCGCCTACTCGCTCTCGGGCGTCCTCAACGGCACCTACCAAACCGAGTTCAACACCTCCGGCGCACAGCTCGTCTGGATCAGCGCCGCCTTCGCCACCGCGATGGTCGTCTTCGAGCTCACGTTCGGCGTCATCGGCGACCTCTTCGGACGCAAGCGGTTCGTCCTCGGCGGCCTCGCAGTCCTGGCGGTGGGCGAGGTGGTGTCGTACTTCGCCCACAGCGTCCACGTCATGTGGCTCGGGCAGGGCATCGCCGGCTTCGGAGCCGGCGCTCTCTACCCGCTGTCGCTGACCATGATCGCCGCAGCCGCTCCGGACCACCACGCCCGGACCCGGGGCATCGCCATCTGGGCGGGCTTCCTCTCGATCGGCGCAGCCGTCTCGCCGGTCATGGCCGGCGCGCTCGCCTCCGGCGGGCACTGGCGGATCTCCTACCTGATCATCATCGGGGTGGCGCTGGTCGTCCTGGGAACCACCCTGAGGGCCCAGGACTCCTCGTCGCCGGAGGGCCGGAAGCTCGACCTCCCGGGCCAGATCACGCTGATCCTCGGCCTCGTCGCCCTGATCTGGGCCGTCACCCAGGGATCCGAGCTCGGGTTCGGCAAGAGCGAGATCGTCGCCGGCTTCGTCATCGGTTCCGCGCTGATCGTGGCCTTCGTCGTGATCGAGTCCAGGTCCGCCTCCCCGCTGCTCCACCTCAGCCTGTTCAAGAACAGGGCATTCGCCCTGACCAGCGTGGTCGCCGTGCTGGGGATGTTCGCCTTCCTCGGTACGGCGTACTCCACCAGCATCTGGCTCGGCGCCATCCAGCACACCGACGCGATGAAGATCGGCATCGTCTACCTGTTCATCCAGGGCCCGGCGTTCGTGCTCGTTCCCCTCGTGGCCAGGCTCATCCACGGCGTCAGTCCGCGCTGGTCGCTCACGGCAGGCTTCGTGCTCATCGCCGTCGGCGGGTTCATCCCCTCGACCTTCGACGTGCACGACGTGACGTGGACGAGCTTCATCCTGCCGCTCACGATCCTCGGGATCGGCTTCGCCCTCACCGTCGCCTCGATCTCGGCCGTGGCGATCAACGCGGTGCCTCTGCAGCTGGCGGGCATGGCCTCGGCCACCAACAACCTGCTCCGGGACCTCGGCTTCGCCCTCGGCCCGATCGTCATCAGCGCCATCGCCACCCCGATCGCCAACTCCAGGCTGCTCGACGGCATCGGCGGCGCGATTGGGCAGTCCGGACTGCAGGACCCGGCCCAGATCGGCACCATCCAGGGGATCAGTCACGAGGCCGGTGCGCTCGCCGTCAACTCCCTGCCGGTCATCCCGGGACAGGACGGCGCGCCGCCGCTCGGCCCCATGCCGTCGTCGGTCAGCGATCTCGCCTTCAGCTCGCTGGGGCACGCCTACAACGTCGGCTACCTGGTGGCGGCCGTCTCGGCCCTCGCCTGCGCTGGCATCGTCCTCGTCGGCCTTCGCGGCACCAAGGGCTCCAAGTACGCCGCCGACCTGGGCACCGACGTCGTCCACGAGGTCGCGTCGGTCGCCGAGGACCTGCCCGCCTGAGCGGCCCAGGTCGTGCCCCGGAGCCTGCGGCGCTCCGGGGCACGACGCGGCGCCGCTGCGTCGCTAGCCGTCCTTGGGGACCCGGCCCATCAGGTGGAACTCGGGGTTGGGCATGAGGCCGCCCCAGTGGACCAGGCGATTGCTCATCGCGAAGAACGCGGTGATCGCGCCGACGTCGTACACGTCGTCCTCGGTCAGCCCCTGCGCACGCAGCTCATCGAGGTCCGCGTCGACGATCTCCCACGGCCGCGTCGCCAGCTTCACCGCCACGGAGACGATGGCGTACTGCCGGTCGTTCAGGTCGGCCTTCCTCCAGTCGGTCGCGAGCTGGTCGGAGATGTAGGGGTTCTTGGCGCGGATCCGAGCGATCGCCCCGTGTGCCACGACGCAGTACAAGCACGCGTTCTCGGCGCTGGTCGCCACCACGATCATCTCGCGGTCCGCCTTCGACAGAGCCGGCGTCTCCCGGTCCATGAGGGAGTCGTGGAAGTCGAAGAACGCCCGCATCTCCTCCGGTCGCTGGGCGATGCCGCGGAACACGTTCGGGATGAACCCGGACTTCTCACCGACCGCTATCACGCGCTCGCGCAGATCCGGAGGGAGGTCTTCCACGTCGACGACGGGGAAGCGCCTCAGCACCGAGGGGTCCATCCGGTCAGCCATGCGGTTCTCCTCTTCGTGGTGGGGTCAGTGCGTCGTGACGGGTGGCTGGTCCGCGGTATCGGGCGAGGGTGTCTCCTCGTGCCTGCGCGGCAGAAGGAGCGCGGGTACGAGGGCGACCAGGATGACCGCCCAGGCCACCCAGTAGGTCTCGGCGAAGGCGGATGCCGCGCGCGTCATGCCCGCCGCGACGGCAGCCGGGTCGAGGTGGAGGCGGGCGAAGATCTCGGGCTGGGTGTTCTTGAGGATCGCGGCGGTGGTCTCGTTGAGGCCGCCGGGGAAGCCGGGCAGCCGGGTGGTCCCCGGTATCACCGGTGAGTCCTTGAGGTGGTTGGTCAGGAGTACCGACATCGTCGCGACCCCCACCGAGCTCGCGATCTGCTGGTTGATGTTGAGCAGGGTGGATCCGCGGGCGACCTCGTGGGCTCTCAGGGTCCGCAGGGCGGTCGTCATGATCGGCATCATGGTGCCGCCCATGCCCCAGCCCATGACCAGGAGCATGGCGATGATCGCCGGGTACGCCGTGGTGTCGCTGATCTGGGTGAGGCCGAACATTCCGATGAGGATCAGCAAGATCCCGACGGGGACGATCCGACCGATGGGCACCCGGTCCGAGAGCCGGCCGGCGATCGGCATGGTCATCATCGCTCCGAGCCCCTGCGGTGCGACCAGCAGCCCGGCGTGGAGGGTGGACTCGCCGCGCACCTGCTGGAAGTACGTCGGCACGAGCAGCAGCCCCCCGAAGAAGGCGCCGGCGAAGAGGAACATCGTGCCCAGGGAGATCGCGAGGTTGCGGTTGGCGAGGAGGCGCAGGTCCAGCAGCGGGTGCCTGGGCCGGAAGGACCACCAGACGAAGGACCCCATCAGGAGCAGGCCGGCTGCCCCGGGGAGCCACACGTGCGGGTTGCCGACGTCCCCACCATGACCGGGCAGCGACGACACGCCGTACAGGAACAGCGCCAGACCGGGCGACATCAGGACCATCCCGACGACGTCGAAGGACTCGGAGGGCTCGGGTGCGTCCTTGTCCAGGGCGAGCCAGGCGTAGGTGATCGCGACGACGCCCAAGGGCACGTTGATCAGGAAGATCCAGTGCCAGCTCGCGATCTGGATCAGCCACCCTCCCAGGATCGGTCCCATGATCGGGCCGAGCAGCATGGGTACCCCCAGGATCGCCATCAGCCGGCCCATCCGCGCGGGACCCGCCGCCCGGGTCAGGATCGTCATGCCGAGGGGCATGAGCATTCCGCCGCCGAGGCCTTGCAGCACACGGAACCCGATCAGCGCGTTGATGTCCCAGGCGGTCGCGCAGAGTCCGGAGCCGACGGTGAAGAGGAAGATCGCGGTGATGTAGAGCCGCTTCGTGCCGAAGCGGTCGGCCGCCCACCCGGTCAGCGGGATCACCGTCGCCAGGGCGAGTGTGTAGGCGGTCACCGTCCATGCCACCCGGGAGTACTCCAGCTCGTGGCCGCCCTCGCCGAACACGCGCTGGAAGGTGGGCAGGGCGACGTTGACGACGGTGATGTCGAGGATCGACATGATCGCGCCGAGCACGACGACGCCGGCGATCTTGAGGACGGCCGCATCGATGTGGTCGGGATACTCGACCGGTGCCGCCGACTGTGACGCTGAGGAGCCCATGCGGAGGTCCTTCCTAGTGGATCGTCGTGGTGCAACCGGAGCCGAGCGGATGCCGGCGGGTGTGCATCACCTGCGAGCCTAGAGCGCGCCGTCCGGGGTGCGGGACGCTATCGCCGCGTCGCGAGGTGAGCGACACCGGCGGCGAGCAGGCCGACGGCGGCCAGCAGACCGGCGGTGAGGCTCAGTCCCCGCGTGACGTCGGCGGCCGGGGCGGTGAGCGCGAAGTAGATGCTGCCGAACGCCGCGACGCCGAGGGCTCCGCCGATCTGCAGCGTCGTGGTGGACACCCCGCTGATGTCGGGAGCCCGTGAGGCATCGACGGCGTTGGTGAGATGGCTGAGGAGGGTCGTGAAGCCGATCCCGAGGCCGAGACCACCCAGCCCGAGCGCGACCATCAGGGCGACGCTGAGGCCACCGATGCCCTCGGTGACGGCGGCGATCGCCGCGTAGGCGGCGGCCAGCAGGAGGTAGCCGCCCGCGGGCAACCTGGTCTGCCAGCGGTCCGGGAGTCGGCGGGTGAGCGGACCGGCGGCTCCGAACGCGGCCACCCACGGGATCAGGACCAGGCCGGAGGCGAGGGCGCTACGGTGTAGGCCCTGCTGGACGTACTGCGCGAAGACGAACAGCAGCGCGTAGTAGGTGGCGGTGGCCAGCAGCAGGGCGAGCAGGCCGAGCGACACCGGCCGGCGCCGGATGACGGCGACGTCCACCACAGGTGGGAGCCCGAGCTCGACGCGCCGGTTCTGGGTGTGCACGAAGTACCAGCAGGCGGGGACGCCCAGAGCCAGGCACACCCAGGTCCACACCGGCCAGCCCAGATCCGGGCCGACGACCAGCGGCACCACGATCGTCAACACAGCCAGCGACAGTGCCGCGACCCCCAACAGGTCGACCTGCCGCGGCGCCCTCGCCCCGTCGTCCCCGGCTCGAGGGGCGGGGTGACGGGCGTGTCGATCACTCGGCAGGTAGCGGCGGGCTGCCACGAGTACGACCAGGCAGACCGGCACGTTGACCAGGAAGATCGGCCGCCAGCCCGCCCCGGCGATGTCGGCGGACACCAGGATGCCGCCCAGGAGCTGTCCGACGACCGCGCCCGCGGCCAGCGCCATCGCGAACAGCCCCACCGCGCGGGTGCGAGCCCGACCACTGAAGTTGATCTGGATCCCGGTCAGCGTCTGCGGATACATCATGGCCGCGCTGCCGCCCTGGAGTACGCGAGCCGCGACGAGGACGAGAGCGGACGGTGCCAGCCCGCCGGCGAGCGAGGCGGTGCCGAAGACCGCGACGCCGAGCATGAAGAGCCGCTTGTAGCCGTGGGTCTGCCCCAGCCTGGCGCCGGTGATCAGCAGGACTGCATAGGCGATCAGGTAGCCGCCGATCACCATCTGTGCGGATGCCCCGGAGGCGTGCAGATGCTCACGGATCGAGGGGATCGCGACGTTCGCGATCGTCGCGTCGGCCTGGGCGAGGAAGGGCGCGACCAGCAGGACGGCGAGCATGACGGCCGGCCCCGCGCGGGCTCGGTCTGGCGGCTCCATGCCGCCCAGTGAACGCAGCCGCGGCTCTCCGGGCTGGCGGCTATCGGTCGCGGCTTCCTTGGCTAGCTGGTGACGGCGGGGTCGACTGGGGCGGGGGAGTGGCCGCGCTGCTTCCTCCCGCGCCGGCTCCCGAGGTCGGAGGTCGGGACGTCCTTGGTCTCCCGCGCGGTCGCCGCCGCCAGCGCGGCGACCAGGGCGATCACCGCAGTGAAGCCCGCAGTGACGGTCCAGCCGCCCTGCTCGACGCCCCCGAGACCGGTGACGATGGTGGGCGCGAAGCCGGCCATGAGGAAGCCGATCTGGGTGCCGATCGCCATCCCGGAGAACCGCACGCGGGTGCTGAACATCTCGCCGTAGAACGACGGCCAGACGGCGTTCGCGGCGGCGTAGCCGCAGGAGAAGGTCAGCACGGCGAGGGCGAAGACGAGGAGCTCGCTGTCCTGCCCCATCGACAGGAGGTAGAACGGCATGAACACCGCGCTGGAGAGCGCGCCGTACACGAAGACGGGCTTGCGGCCGATGCGGTCGGCCAGGCGGCCGAAGAGCGGCTGGGTGCCCAGCGCGACGGCATTGGCGACGACGACGAGCCACAAGGTGATCGACTCGTCGAGGCCGACCTCGGAGCCGTACGCGATCGCCAGGTTCCCGAAGACGGTCGACACCGCGGCGATCGTGGCGCACAGGATGACCCGGAGAACATCGGCCCAGTGGTTGCGCAGCAGGTCGGCGATCGGGAGGCGGGCGATCTCGCGGCGCGCCTTGGCCTCCTCGAACTCCGGCGTCTCGTGGAGGCCGCGCCGGATGAAGAAGGCGACGACCACGACCACCGCGCTGCACCAGAACGGGATCCGCCAGCCGACGGCGTACTTCACGTGGTCGGGGAGGTTGACGACCGGGATGAACACCAGTGCCGCCAGGATCTGGCCGCCCTGGGTTCCGGTGAGCGTCCAGGAGGTGAAGAACGACCGGTCGCCGTCCGGCGCGTGCTCGAGGGTGAGCGAGCTTGCTCCGGCCTGCTCGCCAGCTGCCGAGAGACCCTGCAGCAGCCGGCACAGGACGAGCAGCACCGGCGCGGCCCAGCCGACGGCGTCGTACGACGGCAGGCAGCCGATCAGGAACGTCGAACCGCCCATCAGGGCCAGGGTGAAGAGGAGCACCCGCTGCCGGCCGAGACGGTCGCCGAAGTGGCCGACGAAGACGGCGCCGACCGGCCGGGCGACATAGGCGAAGGCGAAGGTCGCGAACGACATGACCAGGGCGGACGCGTCGTCGTCGGGGAAGAAGACGTGCGGGAAGATCAGGGCCGCGGCAGAGCCGAAGACGAAGAAGTCGTAGTACTCCACCGCGCTGCCCATGAAGCTGGCGAGCGCGGCGCGCACGGGCGTGCGGCGCGGGGTGCTGTCGGTCGTGCTGGGTCCCGCCATCGGGTCCTCCTGTGTGAATCCTGCCGCGGGCGTGCGCCAGCGGTCGAGCGGCCTGGTGCCGCCCGTTTGTCGGGAGATCAGTTGTCGCTTGCGACCAGCTCGCGGAGATGGGCGAGCATCCGGCGGGCGTCGGGGTCGACGCCGGTGATCAGACGGAAGGCGTCGACTGCCTGGTAGACCGCCATGTGGCCGCCGTGCAGGGTGCGGCAGCCGCGCGATCGCGCGGCGGCGAGGAGGGGGGTCTCGAGGGGGCGGTAGACGATGTCTGCCACCCAGTGGCGCGGATGGAGTAGATCGGCGTCTATGGGCAGCCCGGGGTGGTCCGCCATTCCGACAGGGGTGCAGTTGACGAGGCCGGTGGCCTCGGCGAGCAGAACCGGCAGCTTGTCGGGATGGGCCGCCTCGACACTCGCGCGGGTGTGGCGGACGCCGAGGTCGCGTGCGAGCTCCTGGGCGCGCGGTTCGTCGAGGTCCACGACGACGAGCCTCTCAGCGCCGAGCCCGAGGAGCGCGTCGGCCACGGCCGTGCCGGCGCCACCGGCGCCGAGCTGCACGACCTCGCCGAGGTCGGCCGCCGGCAGGCCCGCCCGCATCGCCGAGGCGAAGCCGGTGGTGTCGGTGTTGTGGCCGACCGCGACCTCGCCGTCGAAGACCACGGTGTTCACGGCTCCGAGGCGGGCCGCGGTCCGGTCGAGCCGAGAGAGGTGTCCGATGACCAGCTGCTTGCACGGATGGGTGATGTTGAGGGCGTCGTACCCCAGCGTCCGGGCCACGTCGACGAGCTCGCCGACCCGGATCGGGTCGATGCGAAGCGTCGTGAGGTCGATCGTGCGGTACACGTACGGGATGCCGTGCGCGCCGGCCTCGCGCATGTGCAGCGCGGGGGTGAGCGACGGGGTGACTCCCGCGCCGATCAGGCCCACGAGGTAGGGCCGCTGGTCCATGGACACTCCTAATGAACTATCTAGTACGTTCGTTGTGAACGACATCACAGAGCGTCGCATGACGTCAAGAGGGTGGCCGGATTTTGCCCCGAGGTCGGGCGGCTGCGGTCAGCCTTGGGTGAGCCAGGCGACGACGACGTCGCCGAGGATTCGCCGGTGCCGCTCGCGTACGGCGGGGGCGAGCATGTCGCGTCCGAAGAGGAAGCCGAACGTGGCGGCGTTGGCGACCTGGAAGACGCAGTAGGCGCTGATGAGCATGTGGACGTCCACGGCGTCGACGTCGTCGCGGAAGACGCCGGCGCCCCGGCCGCGTCCGAGCACCTCGTCGAGCAGGGATGCGGCCGGCGCACCCAGGTCGCGGAGCGACTCGACGCGCCGCAGATGCTCCGCCTGGTGGATGTTCTCGACCGAGACCAGGCGGATGAACTCCGGATGCGCGTGGTGGTGGTCGAAGGTCAGCTCAGCGATCCGGCGTACGGCGTCGGCCGGGGGGAGGTCGCCGGCATGGATGCCCTGCTCGGCCGCCCGGATGTCGCGGTAGGCCCCCTCGAGGACCGCCTGGTAGAGCTGCTCCTTGCCGCCGAAGTAGTAGTAGATCATCCGCTTCGTGGTGCGGGTGCGCTCCGCGATCTCGTCGACCCGGGCGCCCGCGTAGCCCTGCTCGGCGAACACCTCGGTGGCCACGGCCAGGAGTTCGGCTCGGGTCCGCGCGGCGTCGCGGATCCGCTCGGACGGATCGAGGCGGGCCATGCCTCGAGCGTAGGGCAAGGGTCGCCGTCAGTGGGCCACGACACTTCCCAGAGTCATTCAATGTATGTACCGTTTAGTTCATTAACGACCGCGAGGAGCCCGGATATGCGTACGTCGATCGCCACCGTCTGCCTGAGCGGAGGGCTCGTCGAGAAGCTGCACGCCTGCGCCGACGCGGGCTTCGACGGAGTCGAGGTCTTCGAGCCCGACCTCGTCGCCGCGCCGCAGAGCCCGGAGGAGATCCGCGCCCTCGCCGACCGGCTCGGGATCACGCTCGACCTCTACCAGCCGTTCCGCGACGCGGAGGGGGTGAGCGAGGCCGAGTTCGCCGACGTCCTGCGCCGGGCGGAGGCGAAGTTCGCGCTGATGCGCCGGCTCGGCATGGACACCATGCTGGTGTGCAGCAACGTCGCGACGGCCACGGTCGACGACGACCGGGTCTCGGCGTCCCAGCTGCGCCGGCTCGGGGACCTCGCGGCGGCGTACGACGTCAGGCTGGCGTACGAGGCCCTCGCATGGGGCCGTTTCGTCGACGACTATCGCCGGGCCTGGCGGATCGTCGAGCTCGCCGACCACCCCAACGTCGGGGTCTGCCTCGACAGCTTCCACATCCTGTCCCGCGGCCACGACCCGAAGGGGATCGAGGAGATCCCGGGCGAGCGGATCTTCTTCCTCCAGCTCGCTGACGCCCCCGCACTCACGATGGACGTGCTGTCGTGGAGCCGGCACCACCGGCTCTTCCCGGGCGAGGGCAGCTTCGACCTCTCGACGTTCATCGGCCACGTGCTGCGCGCCGGGTACGGCGGCCCCCTATCGCTGGAGGTCTTCAACGACACCTTCAGGCAGACCGATCCCGGCCGCACCGCGCGCCAGGCGCTGCGCTCGCTGCGGTGGCTGGAGGATCGGGCCGCGGAGCGGCTCGGCGCCGAGGTGCCGGCGGGCCTCGCACGGCTCCCGGCCGTCCGGCCGCCCGCCGGCATCGACTTCGTCGAGGTCAGGGGACAGGACACGACGCCGGTCGAGGTCGTGCTCGAGCAGCTTGGGTTCGACTTCCGCGGCCGACACCGCAGCAAGCAGGTCCGGCTGTGGTCCCAGGGCGCCGCCCGCATCGTGTGCAACGAGCAGCAGGCGATCGGACAGGCCCCCGCGGTCTCGGCCGTCGGGTTCGACGTCGCTGATCCCGGCACCGCGGCCAGGCGGGCCGGGCTGCTGCTCGCGCCGCCCGTGCCCCGTCGTACCTACGCGGGGGAAGAGGAGCTGCGCGCCGTCGCCGCCCCGGACGGGACTGAGATCTTCCTTGAGCGTGGTGGCGTCTGGGTCGACGAGTTCGAGGGCGGCGCCGCGCAGTCGTACGACCCGATCGTATCGCGGGTCGACCACGTCAACCTGGTGCAGTCGTGGGAGTCGTTCGACGAGGCCGTGCTCTTCTACGGCAGTGTGCTGTCGCTCGAGCCGCGGCCCGTGGCGGAGGTCGCCGGCCCCGCCGGCCTCGTGCGCAGCCAGGTGATGCAGTCGGCGGACGACGGGGTCAGGCTCCCGCTCAACCTGCTGCCCGCCGGCCAGCGCGGGCACGCCCAGCACGTCGCCCTGGCGTGCCGCGACATCGTCGGGCTCGCCGCCGATGCCCGCGCCCGCGGGCTCCGTCCGCTGCCGGTCCCGGGCAACTACTACGACGACCTGGTCGCGCGGTTCGACCTCGACGACGGCATCGTGGCCACCCTGCGTGAGTACGACCTGCTCTACGACAGAGACACCGCGGGGGAGTATCTCCACTTCTACACGCCGACCGTCGGTGGGGTGTTCTTCGAGATCGTCGAGCGCCGCGGCGGCTACGACGGCTATGGCGCGGGCAACGCGCCCGTACGGCTGGCCTCCCAGTTGGCGGCGGACAGGCCCCGGTGACCGCCGGGAGGGCCTCCTCAACTCAACATGCCGCCGTCGATGCGGTGCTGGGAGCCGGTGATGAAGGAGGACTGCTCCGAGGCGAGGAAGAGGACGAGGTTCGCGACGTCCGCCGGCTCGGCGTACCGGCCGAGCGGGATGGAGTGCGCGATGTCCTCCTGCGCCGCGCCGGAGCCCTCCTCGAGCGACCGCATCATCCGGGTGTTCGCCGGCGAGGGGTGGATGGAGTTGACGCGCACCTGGTACGGGGCGGACTCGACCGCCGCGATCCGGGTCAGCCCGGTGATCGCGAACTTCGAGGTGACGTACGGCGAGACGGGGAGCGGCCCGGCCGCCAGGCCGCCGATCGACGAGGTGTTGATGACGCTCCCCGACCGCTGGGCATACATGACCGGGAGCACGTAGTGGAGGCCGAGCCAGGTGCCGCGGATGTTGATCGAGATGAGGCGGTCGAAGTCCGCGACGGCCTGGTCCACCAGCGGTGCGACCTTGCCCTCGATGCCCGCGTTGTTGAAGAAGACGTCGATGCGATCCCACGCCGCGACGGTGGCGTCGACGTAGCGCTTGACGTCCTCGTCCTTGCTGATGTCGGCGGCGACGGTGAGCAGGTGGTCGGCGTCGGCGCCGAGCTCGGTGGCGGTGGCGTCGAGGGCGTCCTGCGAGATGTCGACGATCGCCACCTTGGCCCCCTCGGCGAGGAACGCCTTCGCCGCGGCCGCACCGAGGCCGCCCGCGCCGCCGGTGATGAGGACGACCTTGCCTTCGAGGTCTGCGTACATCGCTGCTCCTTCGGTCGGTGTCTCGGAGCCTAGTGGGACCTGGGGGGCACACGCCCGCAAGCAAGCGGCCTCAGCCGGTCGTGCCGAGCCGGCGTGCGGCCTCGCGCGCGGCGCCGTGGGCGGCATCCAGCTCCTGCCGGGCGCGGTCGCGCTGGTCGGCCAGGGCCGGCACGGTCTCGGCGAGGGTGAGGCTGGTGGTGATGACCTCGACGGCCATGCCGAGCGCCTGCCCGAGGACGAGGTCGAGGACAGGTACGCCGTGGTCCCACCCCTCGGTGGGGCTCCCGGCGTCGTACGACGCCCCTCGGCTGCTCACGACGACGGCCGGCCGCCCGGCCATCGGCTGGGCCGGCTGGTCGAACGGTGCCGTGAGGCCGGGCACGTGCACATGGTCGAGCCAGGCCTTGAGGGTGGAGGGCACCGTGTAGTTGTAGAGCGGCGCGCCGACGAGGAGGACGTCAGCACCGAGCAGCTCCTCGATCAGCTGCCGCTGGAGCGCCTCCGCGTCCGCCGGAGGCGCCGCCTCGGGCGGACGGAGCCGCGGCGGCCAGTGCAGGGCCGCGTCGGCGAGGTGGGGGAGCGGGTCACGATGCAGGTCCCGGCGTACGACGGCGTGGTCGGTGCCGCAGGCCAGCCACTCCTCCGCGAACGCCGCGGTCACGGCCCGCGAGCGCGAGGTCGCGAGGTCCGCGGAGGAGTCCAGGTGCAGGAGCGTCGGCACTACGAGCGGCCCGCCGCCGCCTCCAGCGCGCGCCGGGTGAGTACCCGGGCGAGGTGGCGGCGGTAGTCGGCGTTGGCGTGCATGTCCTCCACCGGCGAGGTGCCCTCGGCGGCGAGCGCGGCGGCGTCGGCGATCGAGGCCCCCGATGCGAGCGCCTCCTCGGTGGCCGTCGCGCGGACCGGCTTGCTGGCCATGTTGGTGAGGGCGACCCGGCCCGCGACCGTGGCGACGCCGACGATGGCCCAGTCGTTGGCGCGGCGTACGAACTTCTCGTAGCCCCAGGCCCCGGTGCCGGTCCGCGGCAGCCGCAGCTCCACGATCAGTTCGTCCGGGCTGAGGACCGACTCGAAGTAGCCGAGGAAGAACTCCGTCGCCGGCACCTCGCGCCGTCCGCCCGGGCCCTGGAGGACCAGGGTGGCGTCGGAGGCGAGGATCGCGGTCGGCAGGTCGGCGGCCGGGTCCGCGTGCGCGACGGAGCCCCCGATGGTGCCGCGGTGCCGCACCTGCGGGTCGCCGACGTGCGAGGCCACCGCCGCGATGAGCGGCGCCTCCGCTGCGAGCACGTCGGAGGAGACCAGATCGGCGTGCCGGGTCAGTGCCCCGATCGCGACCTCGTCGCCCTCGACCCGGACGTACGACGCGTCAGCCACCCGGCGGATGTCGATCAGCACGGTGGGGAAGGCGAGCCGCAGCTTCATCATCGGCAGCAGCGAGTGGCCCCCGGCGATGAGCTTGGCGTCCTCGCCGTGCTCGGCGAGCAGGCTGACCGCCTCGTCGAGCGAGCCGGCCCGGACGTAGTCGAACTCCGCCGGGATCATGCCGACACCGCCTCTCCGGCCGACGCCGACGACGCGGAGTCGGGCAGCTCGCCCGCCGCGGCGAGCACGGCCCGGACGATGTTGTGGTAGCCGGTGCAGCGGCAGATGTTGCCCTCCAGCCCCTCGCGGACCTCCGCCTCGGTGGGCTTGGGGTTCTCCTCCAGCAGCGAGGCCGCGGCCATGACCATGCCCGGGGTGCAGAAGCCGCACTGGAGGCCGTGCTCGGAGCGGAACGCGGCCTGGACCGGGTGCAGCGTGTCGCCGTCGGCGAGCCCCTCGAGGGTGGTGACGGAGCTGCCGTCGGTCTGCGCGGCGAGCACGGTGCAGGACTTCACCGACTCGCCGTCGATGTGGACGGTGCACGCCCCGCAGGAGGTCGTGTCGCAGCCGATGTTGGTCGCCTTCAGCCCGCACACGTCGCGCAGGTAGTGGGCGAGCAGCAGCCGCGGCTGCACCTCGTCGGTGCGCGTCTCCCCGTTGACCGTGATCGTGACCTGCATCAGTCCGCCTTCCCTGAAGCCTCGTTGATGGCCGCCCAGATCCTCATCGGGGTGGTCGGCATGTCGATGTGGCGTACGCCGAGGTGGGCGACCGCGTCGACGACGGCGTTCTGCACCGCCGGGGTGGCGCCGATCGTGCCCGCCTCGCCGATGCCCTTGGCCCCGAGCGCGTTGTAGGTCGTCGGCGTCTCGGTCGTGACGAGCTCGAAGCTCGGCAGCTCGGTGGCCGTCACGATCGGGTAGTCGGCGAACGTCGTCGTGGTGGGGTTGCCGTCGGCGTCGTACAGGACCTCCTCGAGCAGCGCCTGCGCGGCGCCCTGGGCGAGCCCGCCGTGGCGCTGCCCCTCGGCGATGAGGGGGTTCATGATCACGCCCGCGTCGTCGAGCGCGATCAGCCGCTGGAGGGTCGCCTTGCCGGTCTCGACGTCGACCTCGACGACCGCGACGTGCGCGCCGAAGGGGTACGTCGCGCCCGGCGCCGTGAAGACCGTGTGGACGCGCAGCGGCTCCTGATCGGCCAGCTCCGCGAACGAGATCCCGGTCTCCGGCACGCCCTTGACCGCGAGGCCGGCGATCGCCCGGTCGACGACGAGGTCCTCGGGGGCCACCTCGAGCCGGTCGGCCGCACGGCCGCGGGCCACGTCGATCAGCTCGACGGCGGCCTGCTTCACCGCGGCGCCGCCCTGCTGGAGGCTGCGCGAGCCGCCGGTCCCGCCGCCGGTCGGGACCAGGTCCGTGTCACCCCACTTGACGGTGATCTTGTCGATCGGGATGCCGAGCTCCTCGCTCGCGAGCATCGCCCAGACCGTGGAGTGGCCCTGGCCGTGGGGCGAGGTGCCGGTGAGGATCGTGGCCGTACCGTCCGGGTGGATCTCGACGGTGGCGTTCTCCTTCGGCTGGCCGGCCTCCATGCCGGCGCCGGTGATCTCGACGTAGGTCGACAGCCCGATGCCGAGCAGCTTGGTGTCACCGCGCTCGCGGCGGGCCGCCTGCTCGGCCCGCAGGGCTGGGTAGTCGGCGGCCTCGAGGACCTTCTCCAGCGCCATCGGGTAGTCGCCGGAGTCGTAGAGCGCACCGCCCTTGCTCTGGTACGGCTCGGTGAACTTCGGCAGCAGGTTGCGGCGACGTACGTCCGCGGGGTCCAGGCCGACCTCGGCGGCGAAGAGGTCCATCGCCCGCTCGATCACCGCGGTGGCCTCCGGCCGGCCGGCACCGCGGTAGGCGCCGACCGGGGTGGTGTTGGTGACCACGCTGGCGAAGGAGGTCTCGATCCGGTCGAAGTCGTAGACGGCCGGTGCCATCAGCAGCGTGAGCGTCGGGAGGACGGCGCCGATCTTCGGGTAGGCGCCGACGTCCTGGAGCACGTCGAGGCGGTACGCCTTGACCTTGCCGTCGCGGTCCCCGCCGATCGCGATCGTCTGGACCTGCGCGCGACCGTGGGTCATCCCGACCATGTTCTCCGAGCGGGTCTCGACCCAGGTGGCCGGCCGGCCGAGCTTCCGGGCCACCCAGCCGACCATGATGTGCTCGGTGTCGGCGCCGAACTTCGCGCCGAACGCGCCGCCGACGGCCGGCGTGATGACGCGGACCTTCTCGGTCGGCAGGCCCAGCGCGCCGGAGACGGCGGCCTGGGTGCCCTGGGCGCCCTGGTTCGGGATCCAGGTGGTGAGCCGGTCACCGTCCCAGACGGCGGCCGCGGCGCGCACCTCGAGCGGCGCGACGGCGACCCGCTGGTTGATGATCTCGTGGGTGACGACGACCTCGCAGTCGGCGAAGAAGTCGTCGGCGTGCTCCGGCGGCTGCGCGAACGCGACGTTGCTGCCGGCCTCGGGGAAGAGCAGCGTCTCGCCCGTGACCGAGGCGCGCGGGTCGACGACGGCGTCGAGCGGGTCGTAGTCGACCTCGACGAGCTCGGCGAGGTCCTCGCCGGCGTACCTGTCGTCGTGGACGACCACGGCGACCGGCTCACCGACGTACCTGACGACGCCGGAGGCGAGCAGCGTCTGCCCCATCTGCGGGGGGAACATCGGCATCGCGGCTCGCGCCTCGGGGACGTCGGTCAGGTCGGCGGCGGTGTAGACCGCGACGCAGCCCGGGGCGCTCTCGGCGGCGGAGGTGTCGATCGAGGCGATCCTGGCGTGCGGGATCGGCGCGCGGACATAGGTGATGCGGACGGCGCCGGTGAGGCGCTCGTCGGTGAGGTCCTCGGTGTAGACGGCGCCGGTGGTGAGGAACTCGGGGTCCTCGACCCGCTGGACGCGCGTTCCGAGGATGCTTCCGCGGGGAAGGTCGACCGCCGTCATGCGATGCCTCGCTCGGTCATAGGGACTCCTCTCGGGGCTGGCCACGGCGGGGGCCGGGCAGGGGCATGGGGGAGCGGGCCGCTTGTGATCCGATGCACGACCTCGGCCTTACCTTAGAAGCGCGCGGGTTGGAATTTCGATGGTGACTTCCGTGCTGCGGCAGCCCGCGCGTGTCGCAGTCCACGCGGGTGGTGCTGCCCACATCGGCCGTTATAGGCGAACATAGAGTCGACTCCAGGCGAGAGGAGGTGGCGCGGTGACCACGACCATCGGTGCCGTCACGCTCTACAACGCCTCCTACGAGCCTCTCGGCCGAGTCTCCTTCAAGCACGCCGTGCGCATGCTCTTCCGCGAGGTCGCGGTCGTCCACGAGGCCGCCAAGACCGACGACGGCACCGACCGGATGATCGGCCCGCACCCGTGGCCGAAGGCCGTCCGGCTCGTCAGGTACGTCGCGATGCACTGGATGTACCGCCCGGCCGGCTACTCCCGCGACGGCGTGCTCACCCGCGACCGGCGCCGGTGCGCGTACTGCGGCGGCCAGGCGCGCACGATCGACCACCTGCTGCCGCAGTCCCGCGGCGGGGGATGGACCTGGCAGAACACCGTCGCCGCCTGCCACGTGTGCAACGGCCGCAAGGGCAACCGGACGCCGGAGGAGGCAGGGATGCGGCTGCGGATCGCGCCGTACGTCCCGACCCGGGCGCAACTCGCGGCGCTGAGCTGACGCCGACTGGCTCAGGCAGCGGGAGTGGTGGTCACCGGGACGCCGAACCGGAACCGCACGCCCGGGATCCGGTGGATGCGCCGCCAGCCCCAGTAGGCGCAGCCCGCGACCGACAGGGCGGTCAGGCCGACGGAGAGGATGCCGCGGACAAGGACGCCGGCGTCGGCGCCCCAGCTGAGCAGCGAGTTGAGGCTGATACCGGCGTCGAGAACGCGGGTGAAGCCCCAGATCAGCGCCACCTCGATGAAGATCCGCTGCATGCGCCGGTCGGCGAGCAGGCGCTCCGGCAGGTGGATGAAGTCCTGGGCGAGCTTCTGGGTGATCGGGCGGCCCAGCAGTGCCGAGCCGACGAACACCACGGCCATGAGCACCGAGGCGGCGATCGGCTGCAGCAGGAACAGCCACACGCTCGAGGCCGCCAGCGCGATCCCGGTGCGGACCACGAGGATGCCGACGACGAGCAGCAGCGTCGACGGCACCCGCGACCCGCGGACCCAACGGACCGCCATGGTGAAGGCGCACCAGGCGATGACGCCGATGAGCCCTGGCACGGTGCCGACGGTCTGCATGCAGCCGTACAGGATGACGGTCGGGACCACGACGGTCTCCCCGAGGAGCAGGAGGGCGTTGCGGATCACCTTGCCGACGTGGCCGAGCTCGATGAGGTGCTCGGTCGGCAGCGACGCGTGATGTGTCATGAAGGCTCCGGGCGCCATCGGGGTCAGTAATTGGCTTGACGGTAACCCGTCCGGGCCCCGCAGATCACGTCCTCGGCGACATTCATCGCGAATCTGTGGAATCTCACAGGTTCGGCCGTTGTTGAACGTCTTTCAAACAGGCCCCACCGGCCACTTCATCCTCGTCCGGGTTGGCTACCGTGGGGCCATGGAGCCGCACGGAGACCCCGCCCAGCCCGCCGCCTCGTCCTCCGCCGGCCCGTCGGGGGAGGTCGTCGACATCTGCCGCGACCTGATCCGGATGGACACCAGCAACTTCGGCGACGACTCGGGCCCCGGGGAGCGCAAGGCCGCCGAGTACGTCGCCGGGCTCCTCGACGAGGTCGGGATCCCCTCCACGATCTACGAGCCCACGCCCGGCCGGGCGTCGCTGGTCGCCCACTGGGGCGGCTCGGCCGGCGACCGGGGTGCCCTTCTCCTGCACGGTCACCTCGACGTCGTACCCGCCGCCGCTGCCGACTGGCAGGTCGACCCCTTCTCCGGCGAGCTCAAGGACGGCTACCTGTGGGGCCGCGGCGCGGTCGACATGAAGGACTTCGACGCGATGCTGCTCAGCGTCGTACGCCACCGGCAGCGCACCGGGCGCGTGCCCGAGCGGCCGATCGTGCTCTGCTTCACCGCCGATGAGGAGGCCGGCGGGGCACACGGCGCGAAGGTCCTGGTCGACGAGCACGCCGACGAGCTCGCCCATTGCACCGAGGCGGTCGGCGAGGTGGGCGGCTTCTCGACGACGGTCCGAGGCCGCCGGATGTATCTCATCGAGGCCGCCGAGAAGGGGATGTCGTGGCTGCGGCTCACCGCCCGCGGGCGCGCCGGCCACGGCTCGATGATCAACCACGACAACGCCGTCACCCGGCTCGCCGGCGCGGTCGCGCGGATCGGCGCGCACGAGTGGCCAGTCCAGCTCACCCCGACCATGCAGACGCTGCTCGCCTCGGTCGGCGAGCTCGCCGGCGTCGAGGTCACGCCCGACAACGCCGAGTCCCTGGTCGAGGAGTTCGGCCCTGCCACGCGGATGCTCGGCGCCACGCTCCGCAACGTCACGAACCCGACGATGCTCTCTGCCGGCTACAAGGTGAACGTCATCCCGACCGAGGCGAGCGCGAGCGTGGACGGCCGCTTCCTGCCCGGGTTCGAGGACGACTTCTTCGAGACCCTCCGCGCCCTGTGCGGCGAGGGGATCGACATCGACTTCATCACCCACCAGCAGCCCTGGGAGACGTCGTACGACGGCGCGCTGGTCGACATCATGACGCGGTCGCTCCTCGCGGAGGACCCCGACGCCCTCGTCGCGCCGTACCTCCTCTCCGCCGGCACCGACGCCAAGCACTTCCGCCGCCTGGGGATGCGCTCCTTCGGCTTCGCGCCGCTGCGGCTGCCCGAGGACCTCGACTTCACCGGGCTGTTCCACGGCATCGACGAGCGGGTGCCGCTCGACGCGCTCGAGTTCGGCGCGCGGGTCGTGGACCGCTTCCTCGACGAGGCCTGACGCGCGATCAGGCGGTGCGCACGGCGCGGATGATCTTGCGTCGCAGGATGACCCGGCGGGTGCCGTCGGGGGTGATCCGGACACGGTCGAGCTCCCAGCCGCCGTACTCCGCCCGCTCGACGAGGAGCTTGGTCACGACGTTGCGGGAGAAGTCCCGGGAGAACGTCACCTTGTCGAACTCCCACTCCACGCCGGGACGGGGTGCGCGGCGGTCGGCTCGGGCCATGCGTTCCTCCTCGCGATCCGAAGGGTTCGGGAACCGACAGGTTCCGGCATCGTGTCAGTCCGCCGAAACGTCGTCCAGCGCCGCGGCGATCTCGGGCGGCAGCGTGAGGTCGGTCACGGCGAGCGCCTCCTCGAGCTGCTGCGCCGTCCGGGCGCCGACGATCGGCGCCGTCACGCCCGGCCGGTCGCGGACCCAGGAGAGCGCAACCTGGAGGGGCGTCCAGCCGAGCCCGTCGGCGGCGCGGCACACCGCCTCGACGATGCCGCGGCCGCGCTCGTCGAGGTACGCGTCGACGTGGCCGGCGAAGAGGTTGTCGGCAGCACGTGAGTCCGACGGCGTCCCGGTGCGGTACTTCCCGGTGAGGACGCCGCCGGCCAAGGGGGACCAGGCGAGGATGCCGAGGCCCAGGGCGTCCGTGGCGGGCGCGACGTCGTACTCGATGTCGCGGGAGAGCAGGGAGTACTCCACCTGGGTCGAGGCCAGCGGCACCCGGCCCGGGACCGCGCGCTGCCACGTCGCGGCCTGGGCGGTCTGCCAGCCGGCGTAGTTCGAGACGCCGACGTACGCCGCCCGTCCGCTGCTCACCGCCAGATCGAGCGCGCTGAGCGTCTCCTCGATCGGTGTGTCGTCGGACCAGACGTGGACCTGCCACAGGTCGACGTGGTCGGCTCCCAGCCGCCGCAGCGACCTGTCGAGCGTCGAGAGCAGGTGTCCGCGCGAGGTGTCGAAGGCGACGCGGCCGTCGCGGTAGGTGGCGCCGGCCTTGGTGGCGAGCACGATCTCGTCGCGGGCGACGACGTCGCCGAGGAGGGAGCCGACCACCTCCTCGGAACGGCCCCCGGCGTAGTTCGCCGCCGTGTCGACCAGCGTCCCGCCCGCCTCGGCGAAGGAGATGAGCTGGTCGCGCGCCTCGTGCTCGTCGGTGCCGCGGCCCCAGGTCATCGTGCCGAGCCCGAGGGTCGAGACCCGAAGGCCGGTGGCTCCGACGAGGCGCGTCTGCATGCGTCAGAACTTAGCCCGCAGGCGGAGCAGCCGGTTCCGCGGCTCGCCGTGGCGCGTCTCACCCGGGGTGCGTCAGCAATCCTTCAGCCCGGGGCCCTAGGCTGCCGGGCAGTCATCCGCCGCCGTCGAAAGCAGCTCATGAACTATCTGGACTCCGTGGTCCTCGGCGTCGTCGAGGGCCTCACCGAGTTCCTCCCCGTGTCGAGCACCGGCCACCTCACGATCGCCGAGAAGGCGCTGGGCCTCGAGATCGACAGCGCCTCGGTCACGGCGTACACCGCCGTGATCCAGATGGGCGCCATCGCCGCGGTCTTCGTCTACTTCTTCCGGGACATCGTCGCGATCGTCGCCGGGTGGGCGAAGGGGCTGGTGAAGCCGGAGTACCGCGGCACCATCGAGCACCGGATGGGCTGGTACGCCATCGTCGGCACCATCCCGATCGGCATCGTGGGGCTGCTCGCGAAGGACCTCGTCTCCGGTCCGCTGCGGTCGCTCTGGGTGGTCGGCGCGGCCCTGATCCTCTGGAGCGCGGTCATGATCTGGGCCGAGCGCGCGGGCCGGCAGACCCGCGGCGAGAAGCAGCTCACGATGAGGGACGCGATCGTCATCGGCCTCGTGCAGTGCATCGCGCTCGTCCCCGGCGTTTCCCGCTCGGGGGCGACGATCTCCGCCGGGCTCCTGCGCGGGCTCGACCGCGTCACGGCCACCCGGCTGAGCTTCTTCCTCTCGATCCCGGCCCTCACCGCGGCCGGGCTGTACGAGCTCAAGGACGTGCACGGCATCAGCGCGGGACCGGTCGTCGTCGGGACGGCCGTCAGCTTCGTCGTGGCGTACGCCAGCGTGGCCTGGCTGCTCCGGTTCGTCTCGCACCACTCGATCGGGAAGTTCGTGCCCTACCGGGTCGTCGTCGGCCTGGTCCTGGTCGTCCTGCTCGCCGCCAACGTGGTCCAGCCGACCTGATCGACGCCTTGTGATGCCACGAGTGAGCAGTGGCTCACGGATGGCATCACACCGCGAGGTCACGCAGCGCGGGGGACGCCGAGCCGCTTCAGATCGGCGGCCACGGTGGCTGGCTCGTCACGCACCTCACGGCTTGTGCAGCGGACGATCACCCGGTCGGGCGCCGACAGGGCGCGCTGTCTCGCCAGGTCGTCCTCCCAGTGCTCGACCTCCATGTGGAAGCCGCCGTCGACCTCGAGACACAGAGTTCTGCCGTCAGCGAGCCGCCATTCACAGTCGGTGAAGCGTAGTCGTCCCGACCCATCCCGCCTCCGGACCTGGCGCTGTGGTTGCGCGATGCCGTAAGCGCGACACATGCGCTTGATCTCCATCTCCGCCAGTGACTGCGCACCGCCGCGCATGTCGTCGATCGTGCGGCGGAAGAGCGGCGCCTTGCGGAGCGGCCGAAGACGCGCGAGCCAGTCGGTGAGCAGGTCGGGAGTAGTCAGCTGCTGCTGGACGACCGCGGCCAGAGCGCCCTGCGCGCTGCGTGGGTTGCGCTCGGCAGCGGCCCAGAGGAGCACGGCAGGCTCGAGCAGACAGAGTGGCAGAGTGCCCGTCTTTCGTCGGAAGGTGGAAAGCGGGCGCCTTGTACGGACGAACTCGACTCCGGGGACGGTCTCCTGCACGTCGTTGTCGTATGGCACGAGCACCGTGATGTTGTCGCGGTGCCAGTTCTTGAGACCGTGAACCTCGGCCGCGGTCATCCCTCCGACCAGCGCGTGAGTCCCGCCCTGGAGCACGCCGAGCCACATCGTCTCCTCACGGGTCAGGGTCCCGGTCGTCGTCCCGATCACCGTGGAGGTGCGCACTACCCAGCGGCCCGCGGCGACGTGGTCTCGGACGGCCCAGCGGCTGACGCCCAGTTCGCGGAGCTGCGCGCGCGTGACGAGCCCGCCCTGCGCGCGGGCGAGATCGCTCCAGTTGCTCTCGGCCACGCATCGAGGGTGCGGGATCGCAAGGTGCCGCGCATCCGAGGATCCACAGGTCCGCCTTGTGATGCCAGGAGTGAGCAATGGCTCACGGATGGCATCACAAGGCGGTCAGAACCAGCCGGACCTGCGGAACAGGATCCACAGCCCGGTCACGGCGGCCAGCATGAGGAGCAGCGCGAACGGGTAGCCGAACGTCCAGCTCAGCTCGGGCATGTGGGTGAAGTTCATGCCGTAGATCCCGGCGATGAGGGTGGGCACGACGACCAGCGCCGCGCCCGCGGAGATCTTGCGCATGTCGTCGTTCTGCTGCAGCTGGATCTGGGCCAGGTGGGCCTCGAACGCCGAGGAGAGCAGCGACTCGAGGTTGTCGACGCCCTCGGCGGCGACGTTGAGGTGGTCGAGCACGTCACGGAAGAACGGCTGCAGGTCCGGGTCGATGCCGGCGACGGCGATCGCCGGGTCGGCGGAGGCGAAGCGGCGGATCGGGTCGCGCAGCGGCATCACCGCCCGGCGTACCTCCGCCAGCTCCCGCTTCAGCCGGTAGATGCGGGCGGAGTCGCGCGTCCGCTGGTCGGAGAAGACCGAGGTCTCGACCTCGTCGACGTCGGTGGTCAGCTCGGAGACGACCGAGAGGTAGCCGTCGACGATGAAGTCGGCGACGGCGTACAGCGCCGAGAACGGGCCCTGGGTCAGGATGCCGCGCTCGGACTCGAGCAGGTGGCGCGCGGGCGCGAGCTTGGAGCCGCGACCGTGGCGGACGGTGACGACGTAGTCGGGGCCCAGGAAGACGTTGACCTCGCCGGTCTCGACGGCGTCGTCCACGTCGACGTACCAGAGCGTCTTGATGACCAGGAAGAGGACGTCGTCGTACCGCTCCAGCTTGGGCCGCTGGTGGGCGGTGAAGGCGTCCTCGACGGCGAGCGGGTGGAGACCGAAGGCGTCGGCGACCTCGGCGAGCTCCCGCTCGCTGGGCTGGTAGAGGCCGAGCCACACGAAGTCGCCCTCCTCCTGGACGCCTGAGCGGAGCGTCGCGTAGTCGTGCGGCGGGCAGTGCAGGTCGACCCGCTCGCCCTTCCGGTAGAGGGCACTGTCGACGATCACCCTGCTAACGCTAGCTACGCTCGGGGCCATGGCGACGCTCATCCTCGTGCGACACGGCCGGACCACCGCCAACGCGAGCGGGACGCTGGCCGGCCGGCTGCCGGGGGTGAAGCTGGACGAGACGGGCGTCGCCCAGGCGGGGCGTACGGCGGAGCGGCTCGCGCCGGTGCCGCTCTCGCTGGTGGTCTCCAGCCCGCTCGAGCGCTGCCGGCAGACCGCCAGGGCGATCGTCGCGAGCCGGGACGGCGCCGTGCTCCCGGTGCGGACCGACAAGGGGCTCTCGGAGTGCGACTACGGCGAGTGGCAGGGCCGCACGATCCGCGACCTCGCCAAGGAGAAGCTGTGGAGGACCGTCCAGACCCAGCCGTCAGCGGTCACCTTCCCCGGCGGCGAGTCGATGCAGGAGATGCAGGCCCGCGCCGTCGCCGCCGTACGCCGCCACGACGCCGCCGTCCAGAAGGAGCACGGCGACGCGGCGGTGTGGGTGGCCGTCAGCCACGGCGACATCATCAAGTCGATCCTTGCCGACGCGCTGGGCATGCACCTCGACCTCTTCCAGCGGATCAACGTCGACCCGGCCTCGGTCTCGATCATCCGCTACACCGACGCCCGGCCCTTCGTGCTCGCCACCAACACCCACGCCGGCGACCTGTCGTGGCTGGCCCCGAAGAAGGGCCGGCGGCGTACGTCGCGGAAGTCGGACGCCGTCGTCGGGGGCGGCGCGGGGCCCGAGTGATTCGCGCCTAGTCTTGTCGCATGCCTGTCGTCCACGCCTTCGATCCGCCCGAGCGATTCGTCGCCGGGACGGTCGGTGAGCCCGGCTCCCGGACCTTCTTCCTGCAGGCCAGGGCCGGTACGCGGCTGGTGAGCGTCGCGCTCGAGAAGCAGCAGGTCGCCGCGCTCGCGGAGCGGCTCGACGAGCTGCTCGACGAGGTGATGAGCAGCTCCTCGACGGTCGTGCCGGCGGTGGCGCCGTACGACCTCGACGACACCAACCCCCTCGAGCAGCCGATCCAGGAGGAGTTCAGGGTCGGCACGATGACCCTGTCGTGGGACCCGGCCGAGGAACGGGTCGTCATCGAGGTGTTCCCGTTCGTCGAGGGCGAGGCGATCGTGGAGGCCGAGGACGACGCCGAGTCCGGCCTGGGGATCGAGGAGGACGAGCCGGAGCCCGAGGAGGTGCTCCTGGTCAGGATCGACCCGGCCCATGCGCGCGCGTTCGTCAAGCGCGCCGAGCTGGTCATCGAGGCGGGCCGGCCGAGCTGCCCCTTCTGCGGCAGTCCGATCGACCCCGAGGGCCACCTGTGCGTCCGTGCCAACGGCTTCAAGCGCCGCGACCCCGTGTGACCGGGATGGACCACAGTCGCCATGAGTGAGCCCGCCCTCGACCTGTACGACGACGAGCTGGTCATCAGCGGCCGCATCCGCTCCGCGTCGAACGCGACCTTCGTGGGCACGATCGGCGACGTCGAGGTCGTCTACAAGCCGGTGGCGGGGGAGCGGCCGCTGTGGGACTTCCCGGACGGCAACCTCGCCCACCGCGAGCTGGCGTCGTACCTCGTCTCGGAGGCGCTCGGCTGGGGGATCGTGCCGGAGACCTGGCTGCGGGAGGGCCCGCACGGCGTCGGGATGGTGCAGCGCTGGTGCGTGACCGATCCGGAGCAGGAGGCGGTGACGATCGTGCCGGAGGGGCGGGTGCCGCCGGGCTACCTGCACGTGTTCGACGGCTACGGGAACCGGGACGAGCTGGTCTCGCTGGTCCACGAGGACACCCCGGAGCTGCGCCGGATGGCGGTCTTCGACGCCATGGTCAACAACGCCGACCGCAAGGGCGGTCACGTGCTCGAGATGGCCGACGGCCACCGCTACGGCTGCGACCACGGCCTCACCTTCCACACCGAGCCGAAGCTCCGCACCGTGCTGTGGGGCTGGACCGGCCAGCCGCTCACCGACGAGGAGTGCACCGCGATCCGAAGCATCCGCGAGGGGCTCGACGGCGCGCTGGAGGAGACGCTGTCGCCGTACCTCGCCTACTGGGACATCGAGGCGCTCGCCGCTCGCTGCGACCGGCTGCTCGCGGACGGCGTGATGCCCGAGCCGCGCGGTGACTGGCACGTGATCCCCTGGCCTCCTTTCTGAACCCCGCCAGTAGAGTTCGGTCCATGCGTGCCTGGTCTGCTCCCGAGGTCCCCGCCCTCCCCGCGACGGGTCCGGAGGTCTCGCTCTTCGACCATGCGACCGGCGACGTGGTCAGCACGGGCAGCGAGGGGCAGCGGCGCTCGCTGTACGTCTGCGGGATCACGCCGTACGACGCCACGCACATGGGCCACGCCAACACCTTCCTCGCCTTCGACCTGCTCAACCGCGCCTGGCGCAACGCCGGCCACGAGGTCGACTACGTCCAGAACGTCACCGACGTCGACGACCCGCTGCTCGAGCGGGCCGAGAAGGTCGGCGTCGACTGGCGCGAGCTCGCCGAGCGGGAGACCGAGCTCTACCGGACCGACATGGAGGCGCTCCGCGTGATTTCGCCGCTGGTCTACGCCGGCGCGGTCGAGTCGGTGCCGCTGATCCTCGAGATGATCGGCGAGCTGGAGCGGGCCGGCGCGGTCTACCGCGTCGACGACGACCTCTACTTCTCCGTCTCGGCCGACCCGCGGTTCGGGGAGGAGTCGCGGATGAGCCGCGAGGAGATGCTCGCGATCTTCCCCGAGCGCGGCGGCGACCCCGACCGGCCGGGCAAGAAGGACCCGCTCGACCCGCTCATCTGGCTCGCCGAGCGGCCGGGTGAGCCGTCGTGGCCCTCGCCGTACGGTCCGGGCCGACCGGGCTGGCACATCGAGTGCTCGGCGATCGCGCTCGAGTACCTCGGCGCCGGATTCACCGTCCAGGGCGGCGGCTCGGACCTGGTCTTCCCGCACCACGAGATGTCGGCCAGCCACGCCCACGCGGCCGGCAAGGAGTTCGCCCGGATCTACACCCACGGCGGGATGGTCGGGTACGACGGCGAGAAGATGTCGAAGTCGCGCGGCAACCTCGTCTTCGTCTCCGCGCTGCGCAACAGCGAGGTCGACCCGATGGCGATCCGGCTCGTGCTGCTGCGCCACCACTACCGGACCGACTGGGAGTGGACGGACGAGCAGCTCTTCGACGCCGTCGACACCCTCGCCGACTGGCGCCGGGCGGTCGCGCTCGGCCGCGGCGCCCAGGCGGCCCCCGTCGTCGAGACGGTCCTCGGGGCGCTCGCGGACGACCTGGACGCGCCGCGGGCGGTGGCCGCGGTCCAGGCGTGGGTCGACGCCACCCTCGGCACCGACGGCCTCGCCGAGACGTCCGACCCGACGGCAGGGGAGCAGATCGCGGCCCTCGTGGACGCCGCGCTCGGCATCAGGCTCTGACGCCGGGCGCGGGAGTCACGCCTCGTCGGACCGGCGGCGCAGGTACCGCTCGAACTCACGCGCGATCGCCTCGCCGGAGGCCTCGGGCAGCTCGGTGGTGTCGCGGGTCTCCTCGAGGTTGCGGACGTACTCCGCGATGTCCTCGTCGTCGCTGGCGAGCTCGTCGACGCCGCGCTCCCACGCGCGGGCGTCCTCGGGCAGGTCGCCGAGCGGGATCGAGCACTGCAGCAGCTCCTCGAGCTGCCCGATGAGCGCGAGGGTGGCCTTGGGGCACGGCGGCTGCGCGACGTAGTGAGGCACGGCCGCCCAGTACGACACCGCCGGGACGTCGAGCTTGACGCAGGCGTCCTGGAGCACGCCGACGACACCGGTCGGCCCTTCGTACGACGGCGCGTCGAGCTGCAGCCGGTCGACGAGCTCCGGCTCGGTCGAGGTGCCGTTGACCGGGATCGGCCGGGTGTGAGGCGTGTCGGCGAGCAGGGCGCCCAGGGTGACGACGAGCTGCCCGCCGAGCTCGTCGACCCCGGCGAGGATCTCGGCGCAGAACTGCCGCCAGCGCATGTTGGGCTCGATGCCGCGGACCAGGATGAGGTCGCGGTCGAGGTCGGGCGGGGAGCAGACCGCGATCTGGGTGCTCGGCCAGGTCAGCCTCCGGTGGCCGTCGAGGTCGGTGCTGACGGTGGGCCGGTTGACCTGGAAGTCGTAGAAGTCCTCGGGATCGATCGCTGCCACCACCCGCGCGCCCCAGACGGACATCAGGTGGTCGACGGCACCGGAGGCCGCGTCGGCGGCGTCGTTCCAGCCCTCGAAGGCGGCGATGACGACGGGGTCGACCAGCTCGGGCGTCTCCTCGATCTCGATCACGACTCCACCCTAGACGGCGGGCCCCCGATCCGTGGCCGCTCGGTGGGAGCCCGGTCGTGAGCGGCGGTGTCGCAGGGATTTCAGCCCCCAAGATCGGCGATGTCAGGATGCGGGAATGTCGTCCGTCCCGTGGACGTCGACGATTAGCCTTGAACGGTCCGGTCGCGTCCCGCGGCCAGGGAGGAGCCCGACACCGTGAGCCTGCGTCCCGATGCGACCGAGGCCCTGACCGCCGCGCTGAGCGAGCGGATCCTGGTGCTCGACGGTGCCATGGGCACAGCGATCCAGCGCGATCGCCCCGACGAGGCCGGCTACCGCGGCGAGCGGTTCGGCGACTGGCCCTCCGACGTCGCCGGCAACAACGACCTCCTCTCGCTGACGCAGCCGGAGCTGATCGCGGGCATCCACCGCGAGTACCTCGCCGCCGGCGCCGACGTCATCGAGACCAACACCTTCAACGCCACCGCGATCTCGCAGGCCGACTACGGCATGCAGGACCTGGCCTACGAGCTCAACCTCGAGGCCGCCCGGCTCGCCCGTCGGGTCGCCGACGAGTTCAGCACCCCCGAGCGGCCGAGGTACGTCGCCGGCGCGCTCGGCCCCACCAGCCGCACCGCGAGCATCAGCCCCGACGTCAACGACCCGGGCGCCCGCAACATCAGCTACGACGAGCTCGTCTCGGCGTACGCCACGGCGACGCGGGGACTCGTCGAGGGCGGTGCCGACCTGATCTTCATCGAGACCATCTTCGACACGCTCAATGCCAAGGCGGCGATCTTCGCGGTCCAGAGCGTCTTCGAGGACTACGGCCGACGCTGGCCGATCGTCATCTCCGGGACCATCACCGACGCGTCCGGACGGACCCTGTCGGGGCAGGTGACGGAGGCGTTCTGGGACTCGATCCGCCACGCCGAGCCGCTGCTCGTCGGCCTCAACTGCGCGCTGGGCGCCGCCGAGATGCGGCCCTACATCGCCGAGCTCTCCCGGGTCTCCGACACGTTCGTCTCCTGCTACCCCAACGCCGGCCTCCCCAACGCCTTCGGGGAGTACGACGAGGGCCCCGAGGAGACCGCCGGCCACCTCCACGAGTTCGCGAGCGCCGGGTTCGTCAACCTCGTCGGCGGCTGCTGCGGCACCACCCCAGAGCACATCGCCGCGATCGCGCAGGCGGTCGACGGGCTCGCCCCGCGCACCCCGAGCGAGATCGAGCCGGCGCTGCGGCTCTCCGGCCTCGAGCCGTTCGCGGTCAAGGCCGACACTCTCTTCGTCAACATCGGCGAGCGGACCAACATCACCGGCTCCGCGAAGTTCCGCAACCTGATCAAGTCCGGCGACTACGACAGCGCCCTCGCCGTGGCGGCCCAGCAGGTCGAGAACGGCGCGCAGCTCATCGACGTCAACATGGACGAGGGCATGATCGACGGCGTCGCCGCGATGGACCGCTTCCTCAAGCTCATCGCGTCCGAGCCCGACATCAGCCGCGTCCCGGTCATGATCGACTCCTCGAAGTGGGAGGTCATCGAGGCCGGCCTCCGCAACGTGCAGGGCCGCCCGATCGTCAACTCCATCTCGCTCAAGGAGGGCGAGGAGAAGTTCGTCGAGCACGCCCGGCTCTGCAAGAAGTACGGCGCCGCCGCGGTCGTCATGGCGTTCGACGAGAACGGCCAGGCCGACAGCTACGAGCGCCGGATCGCCGTCTGCGAGCGCGCCTACCGGATCCTGGTCGACCAGGTCGGCTTCGACCCGCAGGACATCATCCTCGACCCCAACGTCTTCGCCATCGCGACCGGCATCGAGGAGCACGCGGCCTACGGCCTCGACTTCATCGAGGCGACCCGCTGGATCAAGCACAACCTCCCCGGCGCCAAGGTCTCGGGCGGCATCTCCAACGTGAGCTTCAGCTTCCGCGGCAACAACCCGGTCCGCGAGGCGATCCACGCGGTGTTCCTCTACCACGCGATCGAGGCCGGCCTCGACATGGGCATCGTCAACGCCGGCCAGCTGGTGCCCTACAGCGAGGTCGACGAGGAGCTGCGGATGAGGATCGAGGACGTCGTCCTCAACCGCCGGCCCAAGAACGGCCAGAGCGCCACCGAGCGGCTGCTCGAGATCGCCGGCCGCTACAACAGGTCCGGCGAGGAGGCGGAGGAGCAGGCCCAGGAGTGGCGCGGCCTCCCCGTCTCCGAGCGGATCACCCACGCGCTGGTCAAGGGCATCGACGCGTACGTCGAGGAGGACACCGAGGAGCTGCGCCGTGAGATCGCCGACCGCGGCGGCCGCCCGATCGAGGTCATCGAGGGCCCGCTGATGGACGGCATGAACGTCGTCGGCGACCTGTTCGGCTCGGGGAAGATGTTCCTCCCGCAGGTGGTCAAGAGCGCCCGCGTGATGAAGAAGGCGGTCGCCTACCTGATCCCCTTCATCGAGGAGGAGAAGGCCAACGACCCGGTGCTCGCCGCCCAGAAGGAGGCCAAGGGCACCATCGTCATGGCGACCGTGAAGGGCGACGTCCACGACATCGGCAAGAACATCGTCGGCGTGGTCCTGCAGTGCAACAACTACGAGGTCATCGACCTCGGCGTGATGGTCCCGGCACAGAAGATCCTCGACACCGCCGAGGAGGTCGGCGCCGACATCATCGGGCTCTCCGGCCTGATCACGCCGAGCCTCGACGAGATGGTCAACTTCGCCAGCGAGATGCAGCGCCTCGGGCTCGACCTGCCCCTGCTGATCGGCGGTGCCACCACCAGCCGCGCGCACACGGCGGTCAAGGTCGACCCCAAGTACGACGGCCCGGTCGTCTGGGTCAAGGACGCCTCCCGCTCGGTGCCGACGGCCGCCGCGCTGCTCAGCCCGGAGCGGCGTACGGCGCTGATGGCCGAGGTCAAGGCCGACTACGACGGCCTCCGGGCCCGGCACGCCGAGAAGCAGGACCGACCGCAGGTGACCTACGCCCAGGCGAGGGCCCGCGCCACCCCGGTCGACTGGGAGGGCTACGAGCCGCCGCAGCCGAAGACCCCCGGCGTCCACGTCCTCGACGACTACGACCTCGCCGAGCTCCGCGAGTTCATCGACTGGCAGCCGTTCTTCAACGCCTGGGAGATGAAGGGCCGCTTCCCCGACATCCTGAACAACCCGCAGACCGGCGAGGCCGCCCGCAAGCTGTACGACGACGCCCAGGCGATGCTCGACACCATGATCGCCGAGAAGTGGGTCACCGCGCGCGGCGTCTACGGCCTCTTCCCGGCCAACTCCGGTGACACGGGCGGCAGCCGCGGCTACGACGACGTGACTGTCTGGGCCGACGACGACCGCACCGAGGTCCGCGCCGTGCTGCACCAGCTGCGCCAGCAGGGGCAGCACCGCGAGGGCGTACCCAACCGGTCGCTCGCCGACTTCGTCGCCCCCGCCTCCACCGGCCTGCCCGACCACGTCGGCGCCTTCGCCGTCACCGCCGGGATCGGGCTGCCGGCGAAGGTCAAGGAGTTCAAGGACGCTCTCGACGACTACTCCGCGATCCTCCTCGAGGCGCTCGCCGACCGGCTCGCGGAGGCGTTCGCGGAGCGCCTCCACCAGCGGGTGCGCACGGAGTTCTGGGCGTACGCCGCCGACGAGCAGGTCAGCAACGACGACCTGATCGCCGAGCGCTACACCGGCATCCGGCCGGCTCCGGGCTACCCCGCCTGCCCGGACCACACCGAGAAGGCGACGATCTGGGAGCTGCTCGACGTGGAGGCCAACACCGGGATCGAGCTGACCGAGTCGATGGCCATGTGGCCGGGCGCCTCGGTGTCGGGCATCTACTACAGCCACCCGCAGTCGCAGTACTTCGTGGTCGGCCGGCTCGGCCAGGACCAGGTCGCCGACTACGCCCGGCGCAAGGGCTGGACGATGACCGAGGCCGAGCGCTGGCTCGCGCCCAACCTCGGCTACGACCCGGAGGACTGAGCCAGCCGGCGCAGAGCCTCCTCGCGGTAGGCGCCGGGCGGTGCGCCGTGCGCGCGGTGGAACGCCCGGGTGAAGGTGGCGTGGTCGGCTCTCGGCGCACTTCACCGGTGCTGAGGGCTCCATGTCCTCGCCAGCCCCGGAAGCGAGCAGCGGGTCCGCGGCGCCGGCCGCCTAGTGGCCTCCGGCTCCGCTCGCGACCGGCAGTGGCGCTGCGGCGACGTCGGCCGTGGAGCTGGACGGCGACCACACGAGCGCGGCGAACCGGGTGAATCCGGCGAGCAGGATGACAGCACTCGCGATCAGGAGGGCCTGGCTCGCTGCGGCGAACCCGACGATGTTGGTCACGATGCCAGCCGGAAGCGTGACCGCTGCCCACGTGGGAGCCGCCTTGGTGCGCGAGAGTCCGACGGTGAGCGCGACCGAGCCGGCCAGCATCGCGACCGCCGCGATCGCGTACGGCGCCGAGGCGCCGGCGGCGGTCTGGGTGCGGTCGATGAGGGCCGCCATCTGATCGGCATCGGCGCCCGGGGCAGCCGTCTGCCACCAGACCAGCCCGACGGCCGAGTCTCCGATCGCGACGAGCAGCCCCAGCAGCAGGACGCCGCCCGCGACGTCGGCGAGGACCGGACGGCGCGGCCGCAGCAGGTTCCGGATGCCGCTGACGGCTGGGATCAGCAGCCATGAGCCGACGAGCTGGGCGAGGGTGAACAGGTAGTAGCGGTCAGGATGGGCCGCGATGGCGGCCACCTCGGCGTGGGTGTCGGACTGGACGCCGCCGGCGCCGGCGAGCAGCGCCGCGACGAGGTTGAGAAGCGGGACGGCGAGCAGGGACGCCGCGACGGCGGCGCGGGCGACTGATGTGGTGCGCATGGGTCTCTCCTGACAGTGGGGATCGGCTGCGCCGACCGTATGAACGCGCCGTTCCGCCCGTCTGCGTCCGCGCGGGCGCAGTGCATCCGCCTCAGGGATGAATCTCCTCCACCATCGGGTGGATGTGCGACCGCCCCTCACGGCGTACGGTCGGCGCCATGCACGCTGGGTGGCCTGCCGGCGTCCGCGCAGCCGTGGCCGGGCTGTCCGTGACCGACGTGTGGCCGGCCGTCGTCGTGCTGGTGTGGACGGGGCTCGCGGTCTGGCTGCCGGACCCCGACTACGTCGCCTCGACGAGCATCGCAGGGCCGTGGTGGCTGCGCCTGGTCTATCCGGTGCTGGTCGCGGCACCGCTGGTGTGGCGACGGCGCCACCCGTTGCCCGTCGTCGCCGTGCAACTGGTCGGCATCCTGCTCCAGGTCGCCGTGACCGCCGACTCGCCGGAGGGCTTCTGGCTCCTCGCGGGGTGGGGGACGGCCGTCTACGCGCTCTCCGCGCACGGCCGGCCGGCCCGCGCGGTTGTTGGACTTGCCGTCACCGCCGCGGGGTACGCGCTCTACACCTGGGGCGATGCCGATCTGCGCGCCGGGGACCCGTCCGAGCCGTGGGGCACGCTGTTCTTCGGCGCGGTGCTCCTGGTCCTGTGGCTGGTCGGCGCCTACGTCCGCCACCGCCGCGAGCAGCGGGCAGCCCGGTTCCGGGAGCGGGAGCTCGAGCGGCGTGCGCGCGACGCTGTCGTCGCGGAGCGGGCGCGGCTCGCCCGCGAGCTGCACGACCTGATCTCGCACAACCTCAGCGTGCTGGTCGTCCAGGCGGCGGGCGCACGCGCTGCCGGCGCCGGCGATGCGGCGACCCTGGAGAAGATCGAGCGCAGCGGCCGGGAGTCACTGGTCGAGATGCGCCGCATGCTGGGGGTCCTGCGGCAGCCCGACGACGATCCGCCCTGGGCTCCGCAGCCCGGCATCGGTCACCTGGACACCCTGTTCGCCGCCGTCCGCGCCGCCGGCGTCGAGGTCGGGCTCGACCTCGACGGCGATCCCGCCGGACTCTCCGCCGCCCTGGAGCTGTCCGTCTACCGGATCGTGCAGGAGGCGCTGACCAACGTCATCAGGCACGCCGGCGCGCACAGGGCCGTCGTACACCTCCGCTTCGACCCGCAGTCGGTGACCGTCGACGTGTGCGACGACGGGGACGCGTCGTCCACGAGCCAGCCCGAGCACACCAGCGGCTACGGGCTGATCGGCATGCGCGAGCGGGTCGCGCTCTTCGGTGGCGAGTTCTCGGCCGGGCCGCGCGCGGAGGGCGGCTTCGCCGTGCATGCCCGGTTGCCGCGCGAGGATCCGGCGCCGCCGTGACCGGGACGAGCATCAGCGTCCTGATCGCCGACGACCAGGACCTCGTGCGGGAGGGGCTGCGCATGATGCTCGACGCCGAGCCGGACATCGACGTCGTCGCGGAGGCGCGCACCGGCACCGAGGCGATCCACCGGGCCCGAAGCACCGACCCGGACGTCATCCTGATGGACATCCGCATGCCCGACGTGAACGGCATCGAGGCGACCGCCCGTCTCGCCGGCGCCGGAGCCCGCGCTCGCGTGCTCATCCTCACCACGTTCGACCTCGACGAGTACGTCTACCGGGCCATGCGCGCCGGCGCGAGCGGCTTCCTGCTCAAGGACGGCACCCGCGACCAGCTCACCGCGGCGGTGCGCACCGCCGCCGCGGGGAACGCGCTGCTTGCTCCGGCGATCACGCGACGGCTGATCCAGGAGTTCTGCCGGCTCCCGCCGGCCGACACCGCCGTGGCCTCGCTCGCCGCCCGCCTCACGGCTCGAGAGCTGGAGATCCTGCGTCAGGTCGCGAGGGGACAGTCCAATGCGGAGGTCGCCGCCGAGCTGTTCCTGGCCGAGGCGACCGTCAAGAGCCACGTCGCGCGCATCCTCGCCAAGCTCGACCTGCGCGACCGGGTGCAGCTGGTCGTGTTCGCGTACGAGACCGGCATCGTGCGCGCGGGCGCCGGCTGAGAGCGACCCCGCTCAGCGGCCCGCTGCCCGCTCGGCGACGAAGCGGAGCGCCCGCTCGTCGTCGTCGGGTCCCCCGCCCTCGTGGGAGTTGTAGGTCCACACCGAGATCTCCTTCGGCCCGGCCAGCTCGTGGTAGGCGCCGAAGACGGTCGACGGGGGACAGGTGGCGTCCATCAGCGCCGCGGAGATGAGCGTGGGACACGTGATCCGCCTGGCCAGGCCCACGCCGTCGAAGTAGCCGAGCGTGCCGAAGACCTCCTCGACCCGGTCGCGCATGGTCACCAGGTAGCGGCCGATCTCCTTGTAGGGCTCGCGGTCGGTGATCGTGCTGGCACGGCGGATGTCGCACATGAACGGCACCAGCGCGACCGCGGCTGCGACGTCGTCGCGCAGCGCCGCTGCGGCCAGCGACAGGGCGCCGCCCTGGCTCGCGCCGACGGTGACGACCCGGCCCAGGACGACGGGCGACAGTTCCCGCAGGGCGTCGACGGCGCGGACCGCGTCGACGTACAGACGCCGGTAGTAGTAGCTGTCGGGCGACTCGATCCCGCGCGTCATGACGCCGGGGATCGCGGGGCCGTCGGTGCCGACCGGGTCGGCGGTGGCACCACGGCGGTACGCCGCCCCCTGACCGCGGCTGTCCATCATCAGGTGGACGTGGCCGGCGGCCGACCAGAGCAGGTGCTCGAGGTGGTGGCCGCGCCCGCCGCCGTACCCCTGGTACTGCACGACGCCGACGCCGCTGGGCTCGATCCCGACCGGTACGTAGAGCCAGCCGCGCACCGGGTGTCCGCCGAAGCCGGCGAAGGTGATGTCGTGGACCTCGACGGTGGCCAGCGGAGACTTCACCGGGGTCGCGGTGACGGCAATCGGATGCCGGGCGGCGTCATCGAGGGTCCGGGACCAGAAGGCGTCGAAGTCCTCCGGCTCGGCGTAGCTGCTGCGGTAGCGCCACAGCTCCGGCTCGGTCAGGTCGACGTACACGATGCTCCTCGGATGGTGGGGCTCGAGATCTCCTCCGGCCAGGCGAGCGGGACACCGAGGGTGCCGGCGAGGACCCGCTGGTAGTCCTCGAAACCATGCTCCCGTACGCGGTGCGGCTCGGTGCCGGTCCGGGCGCATACCGCCCCGAGCGCCCCGGCGGCCTCCCCGACCGACCACTCGACCGGGTGCAGCCGGTAGGCGCCGTTGCTGATGTGGGTGGTGCCGATGTTCTTGGCACCCGCGACCAGGTTGCGCACCCGCACCGGAAGCAGCGCGCCGAGCGGGATCTGGAACGGGTGGCAGTCGATGTCGACGTACGATCGGCCGCCGGTGCTGGGGTGCAGATCGATGCGGTACCAGCCGATGCCGACGCTGTCGGCGAACTTCCGGGCCCCGGCCGGGCCGCGCATCTCGCAGCCGATGTCGCCCTCGGTCACGGTGGTCACGGCGCGGATCCGCAGCGACTCGCGGACGTAGGCCTCGCGGGCGAGGCCGTCGTCGGTGCCGAGGACGTCACCGCGAGGGCGGAGCTCCGGATAGCCGGTGTCGCCGTCGTGGCGGGGTGCCTCGGTCTGCAGCCAGTAGAGGAAGGACCGGGCTAGCTCTCTCGCCTCCTGCTCGGCGCGGGCGCGCTCGTCGGGGGGGACCCCGAGCACGGGCCGGTCCCAGTAGTCGGTCATCGGCCAGTTGACCAGGGTGATGTCGCGGGCGGCGGGCACGCCGGGCTCGGCGCGCAGCTGGGAGGCGGCCAGGATCCGCCGATAGTGCCACCAGTCCTTGGCGCCAGGGTGGTCCTCGCCGGCCGGGTCGTGCAGGAACATCGGCCGGTGGCGTGGCCGCAGCGTCACCGGGTCGACGTCCTTCCAGCCGAGCCGCGGACCTGGCCACCGCGGGTCGGTGGCCGCCCGCCACCGGTCGTACGCCGGCGGCCGCTCGATCGTGTGGGCCTCACCCGGGTGGTAGCTGACGGCGAAGCACCAGCTCAGCGCCTGCTGGTCGCGGGGGTCGGCCGTGGCGGGCGCGTGGAGCTCGCCGGTCTGGTCGCGGGACTCCGCGCCCACGACATGCTCGACGCCGAGCAGGGGGAGGAGGTCGCCGGTCTCGGTGGCGTCGACGTAGGTCGTCGCGGTGACCTCGTGGCGTCGGCCGGCCCTGCTGGTCGCCGTGAGGCCGACGCAGCGGTCGCCGTCGACCGCCGCGTCGGTGACCTCGTGACCGCGCAGGATGCTCAGCCGTCCGGCGGCGAGGAACGGCCCGAGGAGCTCCTCGACCACCAGCGCCGCGACCCGGGGCTCGTGGCACAGGGCGGAGACCAGGCCGAGGCCGGGATTCAGGTGCGGGTCGCGGCGGGCCCGCGCGGTGAGCGGGTACGCACGGCGATAGTGCTCGCGGATCGCCGTACGCAGGCCGGCGTACGAGCGCGCGACGTGGGGGCCCTCGATCCAGGGATGCTCGTCCGGGGGGACGCCCTGCGACGTGAGCTGGCCGCCCAGCCACTCGCCCCGCTCGACCAGCACGACGCTCGCCCCGAGGCGGCTCGCGGCGAGCGCGGCGGCCACGCCACCGAGCCCGCCGCCCACGACGGCGACGTCGTACCGCGGTCGCTCACTCATCCCTTGAGGCCCGTCTGCGCCAGGCCCTGGACGAACTGCTTCTGGGCGAAGAGGAAGACGATGAGGACCGGGATCACTGTCAGCGTGGTCGCGGCGAGCTGGGTGTTCCAGACGAGCTGGCCGTAGTTGTCGCGGTACTGCGTGAGCGCCAGCGGGAGGGTGAACTTCTCCTTGGAGGTGAGGTAGACCAGCGGCTCGAGGTAGGAGTTCCAGGAGCGCAGGAAGACGATGATCGCCACCGCGCCGACGGCCGGTCTCGCCAACGGGAACGCGATCCGCCAGAAGATCCCCCAGGGACCGAGGCCGTCGAGCCGGGCGGCCTCCTCCAGCTCCACCGGGAGGCTCAGGAAGAACTGCCGCATGATGAAGGTTCCGATCACGCTCGGTGCCCCGATCATCGGGATGACGATCAGCGGTACGTGCGTGTCGATCAGACCGGCCGCCCGAACCATCCGGAACAGCGGCACGATCGTGACCTCGGGGGGAACCATCACGCCGGTGAGCAGGACGAGGAACACCACGTTGGCGAAGCGGAACCGGATCCGCGCCAGGGCGTAGCCGGCCATGGAGCAGATCACGATGGTGCCGGCGGTGACCACCACGCCGATGTAGACGCTGTTCCAGTACTGCCTCGCCAGCGGCTGGGTCCGGAATGCGTCCAGGTACGGCTGCACCGTGAACGTGTGCGGCCACATCGTGGGCGGGGTCCCGACGATCTCGCTCATCGGCTTGAAGCTGGAGGTGATCATCCACCACGTCGGGAAGACGAACGGCACCGCCATCAGTGCCAGGAGACCGACGAGGACGCCGCGTCGAAGGACGTCAGGTCTCATCGAGCACCCACTTCCGCCGGGCCTGCCACTGGAGCAGCGTCAGGACCAGTACGACGACGAACATCAGCACCGAGACCGCGCTGCCGTAGCCGAAGTCGTGGTAGATGAACGCCTGCTGATAGAGGTAGTACACGAGCACTGTCGTGTCGTTGCCGGGTCCGCCGGCGGTGAGGATCGCGATCTGCGCGAAGACCTCGAGAGACCCGATGACCGTGAGGATCGAGACCATCAGGATGGTCGGCGAGATCAGCGGGATCGTGATCGATCGGAAGACCCGCCAGGCGCCGGCGCCGTCCAGCCGGGCGGCCTCGCGGAGCTCCTCGGGCACCACCTGGAGCGCGGCGAGGAAGAGGATCATGTTGAGCCCGACGCCCTTGAGCACCTGCACCACGATCACGGAGAGCATCGCGGTGGCCCCGCCGCGGAGCCAGTTCGGGCCGTCGATCCCCACCAGCTCGAGGAAGCCGTTGATCCCGCCGTGGTTCTGGAGCAGGAAGCCCCACACGATGCTCCACGCGGCGAGGGAGGCGACGACAGGAGAGAAGAAGATCGCGCGGAAGACGGTGCTCCCCGGGAGCCGCTGGTTGAGCATCAGCGCCAGGAAGAGCGCCAGCGTGACGTTGAGGACCACGAGGCCGAGCGAGAAGATCCCGCTCGCGACCAGGGCGTCGTGCATGCTCGGGTCGCGGAACATCCGCCGGTAGTTGTCCATCCCGCTGAAGGTGAACGAGTTGGTGAGCACCTGCCAGTCGTGCAGGCTGTACCAGACGACCATCACGAGGGGGACCGCCACGAAGGCGGCCCAACCCACGAGCTGCGGGGCGACGAACGCCACCCCCACCCAGCGGTCGCGCCGCTGCAGGCTGCTCAGGGACGTTCTCCCCGAGACGCTCGCAGCCGGCGAGACCGTACGGGCGGTGAGCAGGGCCACGGTCTCAGTCCTTCAGCAGCGGGGCGATCTGGTCGCACACGTTGCCGAGGACGCTCTTCACATCGGCATCCGGCTTCCAGAGATCGTCCAGGGCGATCCGGGTCGTCTCCTTGATCTGGGCGAAGTTCGGGTGCGACGGCTTCGTCACGGCGTCCTTGACGCCGTCGACTACGACCTCCTGGAGCTGCTTCTCACTGAGCAGGGGGTTCGACTTCTTCAGCGTCGAGGCCTTGATCAGGGACTGGCGCGGCGGCGGGAAGAAGCCGGCGAGCTTCTTGGCGCTGGCCGCGTCGGTGAAGTAGGCGAGGAAGTTCGCGGCGATGTCGGGGTGCGCCCCCTGGGCGAGTACGCCGATGCCGGCCTGGCCGATCACGTTCACATGGCCCTCAGGACCCGAGGGGAGCGGCACCAGGTCCCAGTGGAAGCTGCCGTCCAGGCCGGAGGCCCGGCTGACCTGGGTGACGGTCATCGCGGTCTTCCCGCCGAAGAAGTCCACGTCGGTGCCGGGACCCGGGATCGCGCCGTCCTTGAAGATCGCGTCGTGGATCCACGTCATCGCCTCGACCATCTGGGGGCTGTCCATGGTGCAGGTGGTCCCGTCATCGGACCACGGCGCCGCACCCCAGCTGTCCCAGACCTCCGCGAGGTTCTCCCAGTTGGTGTAGTCGAAGTCGCGGATGACCAGTCCGTTGTTGCCCGAGGTCTTCGCGACCGCGGCCGAGATGTCGCGGGCCTTGTCCCAGGTCCACTGACCTTTCGCCACCAGATCCGCGGGGTTCGGCTGGCCGGCCGCCTTGATGAGGTCGGTGTTGACGAAGACGCCGAAGGGGCTGTTGGAGAACGGGTAGGCGTAGATCGCGTCGCCGTCCCTCCACAGATCCAGAGCGTTGGGCAGCAGGTCGTCGAGGTCGTACCCCTTCGCCTTCTCGAGGTACGGGGTGAGGTTCGTCAGAGCGCCGCTCTTCACGAACTCGGGACCGTTGCTCTCGAGGATCCAGGCGAGGTCGGGCACGTTGCCGCCGGCGATCTGGGTGGTGAGGCCGACCATGTAGTCGTCACCCGAGACGGTCTCGAACTTCACGTCCTTGACCAGGTCCGGGTGCTCCTTGATGTAGCCGTCTGCGATGGACTCGAAGGTCTTGATCTGGGTCTCATCCGAGGTCCAGGTGGTCATCCGGAGGGTGACCGGGCTGTCGGGCTTCTCGGGCTGCCCCGAGGCGCTGGACCCGCCGCCGCACGCGGCGAGCGAGCTGGTGGTGAGGGCCGCTGCCAGGGCTAGGCCCCAGATGCGGAGGGAGCGTCGGGCCATCATGACTCCTTTGTGATGATGCGATGGTCGCTGGGTGATGCGGCGGACAGAGCGGTGCTTCCGGCCCCGGGGGCGGCCGTGGACCTGCCCACGACCAGCTCGACGGAGACGACCCGAGAAGACGGAGGCTCGGAGCTGCGGCCGAGGTCGGCAAGCGCGTCGACGGCCAGGGCGCCGAGGGCGGCGCGGTTGACTCGTACGGTGGTGAGCCGCGGGTCGACGTGGTCGCCGAACTGGTCATCGAAACCGGCGACCGAGACGTCGTCGGGGACGCGCAGTCCGCGCTCCCGCAGGCCGCGCACGGCACCCGTCGCGGCCGGGTCGTTGGCGCAGAAGACGGCGGTGAAGGCCCGTCCGTCGTCGACGAGGGCCTGCACAGCGGCCGAGGCGCCGTCCGGGGTGAGGTCGCAGTGGGTGACCAGTGCCGGGTCAGCGGCGATGCGGCGCCGCTCGAGCGCGTAGTGGTAGGCGGCGGTGCGCAGTCCGACGGAGTGGATCGCGTCGGCGTCGGGCAGGTCCTCGGCGAGCGGGCCGCCGACGTAGGCGATACGGGTGTGGCCGAGGCCGATCAGATGCTCCATCACCGCGAGCGAGCCGCCGAAGTTGTCGGAGTTGACCGTCGGAAGCGCCTGTCCCTCCACGGCGTTGTCGACCAGCACGAGCGACACCCCGAGCGCTCGGAGCTCGGTGACGGCGCTCGCCGGTGCCGGGCCGACCAGGAGTGCGCGCTCCGGGATGTCGCCGCCGAGCTGCTCGCTGACCGTGGTGCCGTGATCGAGGCCGTGAAGAGCGCGATAGGAGACACGGGCGCCGGACCGGCGGGCACGTTGCTCGGCGCCGTGCAGGATGCCGGCCCAGAAGTAGTCGAGCGAGGGCCGGTCCTCGTCGACCTCGCGAAGGGCCACGAAGAAGGTGATCTCCTCGCGGGCGGCACGAGGGCGGGCGGCACGGGCACGCAGTCGCTCGTAGCCGGTCTCCTTGACCGCGAGGAGGACTCGTGCTCGCAGCTCGGCGGCGACGTTGTCTTGGTCGTTGAGGACACGCGAGACGGTTCCGACGGAGACGCCGGCGTGCTCGGCGAGGTCACGGATGGTGATCTTGTTCATGAACCAGACCTTCGTTGCGTCAACTGTTCACGAATGGTTACATGACCTACGTCACACTGCAACCGGAACGCCCCACAAACTTCGGCGCGGTTTCGCTCCGAGTCAGCGCCGAGACAGGACGATCAAGTTCATGAACAGGAACCCTCGATGACCGGCCGCGCCGCGTCCGCGCTTCGCGCCGCCGTGTACGTCGCCGGCGGCGGTCTCGGCGGTGTGTCCGCCGCCGGCGCCCTGGCCGAGCGGGGCTGGTCGGTGATCATGACCGAGCCGACCGACTGGATCGGCGGCCAGCTGACGAGCCAGCTGGTCCCGCTGGACGAGCACCGCCATATCGAGCGGACCGGCGCCAACGCCAGCTACCGGCGGCTGCGCGACGGCATTCGCGACTACTACCGGCGTCACTTCCCGCTCACCGAGGCCGCACGCCACGACCCGTACCTCAACCCGGGCCACGCCTGGGTCAGCCCGGTCTCGGCGGACCCGCGCGTCGGCGTCGCCGTGCTCGAGGCGATGCTCGCGCCCCACCTCGCCAGTGGGAGGATCACGTTGCTGCGACGGCACGAGCCGGTTGCCGTGCACGTCGCGGGCGACCGGGTCGCCGGAGTCCAGGTCCGGGACCGGGAGTCCGGTGACCTGCGGGAGATCGAGGCGGCGTTCGTCCTCGACGCCACTGAGCTAGGCGACCTGCTGCCCCTGGCGGGGGTCGAGCACGTCAGCGGCCGCGAGGCGCGTGCGCAGACGGGCGAGCCCAGCGCGCCCGAGACCGCCGACCCCACCGACATGCAAGCGGTCACGTGGTGCTTCGCCGTGGAGCACCTCGAGGGTGAGGACCACACCATCGACCGGCCGGCGACCTACGACTTCTACCGGACCTGGGAACCCGAGCCGTGGCACGGTGGCCGCATCCTCGACTTCGGCGGGCCTGCGGAGCACCGCGGACCCCGACGCCGCTACACGCTCACCATCAACCCGAAGGACGCCGAGATCGACCTCGACCATCGGAACATGGGACCGACCCCGGAGCTGTGGACCTACCGACGCATCGCGGCGCGCGAGATGTTCCGGGACGGCGCCTTCCGCAGCGACATCACGGTCGTCAACTGGCCGATGAACGACTACGTCGGTGGCCCGCTCTTCGGGGTGCCGGACGCGCAGAGTCGTTGGGAGGGCGCCCGGCAGCTGAGCCTCTCACTGCTCTACTGGCTGCAGACCGAGGCGCCTCGCCCCGACGGCGGCGTCGGCTGGCCCGGGCTGCGCCTGCGCGCCGACGTCGCCGGCACCTCGGACGGACTGGCGAAGATGCCCTACGTCCGCGAGTCCCGCCGGATCGCAGCCCGGCGAACCATCGTGGAGCAGGACGTCGACCGCGCCTTCCGTGACGGGCGCGGGGCCGAGCGCTACCCCGACTCGGTCGGCGTGGGCCACTACTTCTGGATCGACCGGCACGCCAGCACGGGCGGTCGCACCGGGTCGGGCGGGTTGCCCGAGCCGTTCGAGATCCCGCTCGCCGCGCTGGTGCCCGTGCGGGTGCGCAACCTGCTGCCGGCGGCGAAGAACATCGGGACCACCCAGATCACGAATGGCTGCTATCGGCTGCACCCGGTCGAATGGTCGATCGGCGAGGCGGCCGGCACGCTGGCGGCGTACTGTCTCGGCACCGACACCGAGCCGCACCAGGTGAGCGAGACGCCGTCACACATCGCCGCCCTGCAGAGGGACCTCGTCTCGGCCGGCGCGCAGCTCCACTGGGCCGGGGAGACCTGGTGAGCACCTCGGAAGGCCGGGATCCCGCCGGCGATCTCGCCCGGGGTCTCATCGGCCGGCCCTCGCCGGCCCTCGCCGGCGGGCCCCAGCAGTGGCTCGGCGTGAACTACCTGTCGCGGCGTGGTGGGCCCTTCATGTGGCGCGAGTACGACGACGCCGTCGTGAGGGAGGAACTCGCCCGGCTGCGGGAGGACGGCGTGCGCACGGTCAGGTCGTTCATGTTCTGGCCCGACTTCCAGCCCGCACCGGACACGGTCGACGACGATTCGGTCGCGGCCCTGGCCGCGTTCCTGCGGGCCTGCGACGACACCGCTCTCGGCACCGTGCCGACGTTCCTGGTCGGCCACATGTCGGGCCAGGACTGGGACGTCGCGTGGCGTCAGGGACGAGACCTGTACACCGACGCCTTCATGCTCGGCCAGCAGGCCTTCTTCATCCGCGAGCTGGTGCGTCGGCTCGGCCCCGCACCGGCGTTGCAGGGGTGGCTGATCAGCAACGAGTTCACCAACTACGCGGGCAGCGCGACGCCCGACGCGGTGCGGGCGTGGGCGATCATCTGCACCTCGGCGGTGCGCGCGGGCGGGTCGACGCTCCCGGTCTCCCTCGGCGATGGGGCCTGGACAGTGGAGACGACGGGGCGTGAGACCGGCTTCCGGCTGCGGCGCCAGCTCGACCTCGTCGACTTCGCCGGGCCGCACTCCTACCCGGCCGACGACGACCGCACCCGGCTGCACCTGGCGGGAGCGCTTGCCTGCGAGCTCGCGAGCTTCGGCCTTCCCGTGGTGCTCGAGGAGTTCGGGGTCAGCTCCAGCCTCGCATCGGACGACAACGCCGCGCACTACTACCGCCAGACCCTGCACACGAGCCTGCTCGCCGGCGCCACCGGCTGGCTGGCGTGGAACAACACCGACTACGACCTCGGCTCGATCGACCCGTACCGGCACCACCCCTTCGAACTCCGCTTCGGGCTCTACCGCACCGACGGCACCGCCAAGCCGCAGCTGGGCGAGATGACGGCCTTCGCACGCCTGCTCGAGCGGATCGACGCCGACCGGTGCACTCGGTCGCCCACGGCGACCGCGGTCGTCATGCCGTCGTACGTCGAGCCGTACCCGCATGTCCCGGCGTCCGAGCAGGAGGCCGTACCGCGGATCGTCGGGCACGCCTACGTCGCCGCGAAGCGTGCGTCGCTGGCCCCGGCCCTCGTCCGCGAGCTCGACGGCGACCTCGCCGCAAGGCTGGTCATCGTCCCGTCGGGCAAGGCGCTCACCGCGCCGACCGTGACGCGGTTGCTGGACCACGCGCGGTCGGGGGCAATCGTCTACCTGTCGTGGTTCGCGGGTGTCAGCGGCGAGCATCCGGGTTCCTGGTGGTCGGATCCCCGGGAGCTGGCGGGGATGGCGAACCGGATGACCTTCGGACTCAAGGAGCCGGTGCCCGATGTCGTGACCTTCCGCTTCGAGGAGGAACTCGGCGACCTCGGCCCCGGCGACGTGTTGACGTTCCCCGTCGCCGGCGTCGACGAGGCCCGATCGATGCTCGCCCTGGACGAGAAGGATGCCGAGCCCGATGCAACCGTGGTCGCCCGCGACGACCTCGGCCGTCCCGCGCTCGTACGCCGCCGGCTCGGCGCCGGTTCGGTGCTGGTGAGCACCTACCCGGTCGAGTACTTCGGCTCGGTCCGTCCTGCGGCGCACGAGGACGACGCCGTCCGGGTCCTCTACCGCGCCCTCGGCGTGGAGGCGGGCGCCGGGCACGAGCCGCGGCCGGAGGACGAGCGCGCGTTCAGCGACTCGCTGGTCCGGGACGACGGACGGCGCTTCGTCTGGTTCGTCAACTCCTCGGCCGACACGTTCAGGCTGCCGCTTCCCGCCGGGCACGACCTCCTCTTCCCCGCAGGCGCGCTCGAGGAGGACGGCGCGCTGCTGCTGAGGGCATACGGCGTGGCGGTGCTGGCCGGGCACGTGGGGGCTCCGGAGTCACCCTAGGGTGATGCCGTGTCCGCTTCGCCCGATAGCTCGCCCCAGACCCTGCCCGTGGCCGTCCTGTGGGACATGGACGACACGTGGGGTGCTCTGAGGCACTTCCAGGGACGTTGAACTACACGTTACCGCAGGTCAGCGGCATGGTCGCTGGGTTCGACCTGCATTGAGCGACATAGCGAACCATCCCGGTTCCGGGCGGATAGTCGCATGGATAGTCGCATGAGGACGACTACTCCCAGTCGGTCTGCGGGTCGACGTGCAGCGTCGGATCCATCCGCTCGTGCAGGACGCGGCCGACGGCGAGCAAGTCATCCTCATCGCGGCAGAACAGGAGATGGCGGGGCGTCTTGACGCGTTCGCCCCTGCTTTGGGTCGCACTGTTGGCCAGATGCCAGCTCTTGACGCCGTCGCCGATCTCGGGGCGCGACTTGAACCGGCCGTCGGTGCGATCGCTCGAAGCATGCCTGAGTGCCGCACGGATGAGTGCGTCGTAACGGACGCGGGCCGCGGCGCCGAAATGCTCCTCGGACCACTCCAGAATCTCGCCGATGTCGTCAGCCGCAGCGCGGCTAACGCGGAATCCGCTCATTGCCGGCGCGCAGCTACCCGCTCTGCAGCACGCGCGCTGAGACCGTCCATGAACGCGTCGAGCTCCTCGTCGCTGTTGATCTCGGTGTAGTGACCCTCGTCGAGGTCGTCGAAGCCCTTCTGCACCTCCGAACGGAGCGTCTCGAGCTTCTCTGCTTGCGTGCGACGTTCCCTCTCGAGGAGACGGAGGCCCTCGTGGACCGCTTCGGTGGCGTCGGCGTACACGCCATCCCGGACCAGCTTGTCGATGAGCTCGATCTCGTGCTGGGAGAACTCGATGCGCTGCGCGGCCATGTCTGTCACCTCCGTCGGCGTGGTGATGCTTCCGAGGTCGATTCTAGACACTCCTGATGCTGCGCTCCGGGATACCGATCGCAACGCCCCGCGGACAACTGTCCTCTGTCTGGTTCGCCAGTTAGGACCGCGGGGCTTTGTCATGCCAGCAGCTGGCTATAGCTGAGGCGCCTCGGAAGGGGTCCCGCGGGACGCCGGGCGGTGCAGAATCGCCGTGTGAAGGTCGGCTCGGCTTTGCCCGGGCGAAGCGGGGCCGGAGTCCGGGGGCGGCCGAAGTCGCTCTCGGAGGGTCCGGACGACGTCGAGGTCGGATGCGCGGGTGACGGGGATGAACTTCTCCGCGGCCGGGATGATCAGGTGCTTGGCGCCGGTTCCGAGCTTCGGGATCGTGATCCGTTCAACGAAGGCGCCGCGGTCGATCCCGTCATCGACGATGTCGGCGATCCGGTGGTCGATCCGGTCGAACAGGGTCTGGAAGCCCGCGAGGACGCGCGGCTCGATGATCGTGTCCGGTGGCAGCGCGCGAACCCTTGCGCTGGCGTTCGCTGCCTCGCCAACGGCCGGGGCGCCGTGACCGAGCCGACCGCCGATGTTGCGGAGCTGCTGCTGGATGACGGCGTACGTCGTCCCTCGAGCGCTCCAGCGTGCGGCGTAGTCGCCATTGATCCGTTCGGCCATAGGCGTGAGTGAGTTGGAGACCTGACGTTGGGAGTCGACGATCAAGCGCAGGTTCATGGCGTTGGGGAAGGACCGCAGGTGCACGAGCAGGTTGTGCTCGGCCTGAAGCACGCCGAGTACGCCGGGCCGGACCGGGCCGCGGAGGACCTTGGTGCGCGGCCGCCACCCTGTCTGGTCGACGCTGTAGTCGGGTTGCCCGAGGCTGACGTCAAGCGCGGTGGCGAGAGCGGCCCAACCGAGGCGGCCGCGATCGGCGAGCTTCTCCCAACCCGGTGTGTTCGAGTAGCGGTGGTCGAGCACTACCAACGCCTGGGTGATGGCGGCGACGTCGCCGACCAGTGCTTCGGCTTGCGCGGCGGTCAGCGCCACCGCGGCGCTGCCGTTCGTGTCGTGCTCGGCCAACGCTGCGGCGCTCGCGACGCTCCTCCAGTGCTCGACGACAGCGTTATCGCTCGGGGCACTCAGCATCTCCAGGGTGGCGTTGCCTGCTGTGGAGGATTCTTGAGCGGCGTGAAGGGCGCGGGCGAGTTCGGAGGCTACGGCGCCGGATTCGTTCGACGCCCGGAACGGGTTCGCAGGTGCGGGCAGTGCCGTGCTGAACACGAGCGGCTTCGCGGCGAGCACAGCTTGGGTGCACCAGGAGAGGACGGTGTGTCGGTAGCGGAGGATGAGCAGACCAGCTGACTCGCGGTCACCTGACGGCTGGCTTCCGCTCGGGTCCAGCCGGTGCTGGACTCGATGCTGGCGAAGGAGTGCGGCGAGTTCTGTCCGCATCCGGTCACCGTTCTCCCCGTACATCACAGACGGTCCAGACTGTGCGCCTCGTCGAGCCGGGCGAGCAGCAGCTCGATGTCGAGCGCATCGAGCCCGTGGCCCAGCAGTTCCTCGACGGCGGAGTTGGCGACGGCGAACAGGACATCGCGACTCGTGGTGAGTCCGTCGGTGGACAGGGCGGGCGACTCGTCCCCGTGGAGACGGTCGAGCTCGATGAGCACGTACCCGTACGCCGACGATGCCTCGACCGAGCGGGCGTTGTCGGCCAGGGCGGCGATGTAGGAGCGTGCTTCGACGAGAGTCTGTGCGTGGGCGAGGTCCATGGCTCGCCTCCTTCGAAGTTGGTTGTCTCGACGGTGAATCGGAAACGCCTCGGTGTTCGCTGTCGGAACCGGATGCTGTGGATCGGAACAGCGCCTCAACGTCTGTGGCGACGAAGCGGTCAGCCGACGAGCTGCTGCCGCGCGATCGCTTCGATGCGGGATCGGCGCAGGAGGTCGGCGCGGACGAACTCGTCGAAGTCGGCGGCCCGGTCGCGGATCTCGACCTCAGCGCCCGGAGCCGCTGCGGGTTCGCCGGGCCAGGTGGTCTGTCGCGTCGGTCGGTCTCGGTCGAGTCGGGTGCCGCATTGAGCGACCCAATCGCGGAGCCGGTGTCGCGTGTCGGCGAAGTCGCGCATCCAGGAGATCGGTGCCGACGGCGACGCCGTCTCGTCGTAGCAAGCCAGGAAGTGCGTGTGGAGGGCCGAGAGCTCCCAGATCAGCTCGTCGTGGCGGTGCCAGTTCGGCGGGACGATCGAGGGCGGCAGGCCGAAGGTCGTCTTGAGCCAACGGACCCAGGCATCGAGATCGCGCCATTCCGCCTCGGCCTCATCGGCGTCGAGCAGGTTCCAGTTGACCGCGCTCGGCACGACGGCGCGTGAGGCCGGACGGTCGTCGGGCTCGTACGGCTCGTCGTCGAAATCGCTCATCGGAACCGTCCCTCAGAAGCCGACCGCTGGAGTCGGCGCAGTGGGGGAGGGTGTAGCCGGCTGATCTGCTGCAGGAGCGAGTCGGCGTCGCTTCACCTCGTAGTCGGTGCGGTTCGCGTTGTGCCCGATCTTGCGGGCCACAAACTCTTCGCGGATCTCGCCGGTGCGCTCGTGCGCGTACTCGTGGACGTAGCCGCTGGCGATGAACGAGTCGCCCTTGCGGAAGCGGGCGTACGCCTCGCGTGCGGTGCTCTCGAAGGCGACCATGTCGTGGAAGGTCGGATCGAGCTTCGTGAACGAGCCGTCGACCTCCTTGCGCCACTGCTCGACGCCGACGCGCACCCGGAGGTATTCGGCGCCGGCGCTCGTGAAGCGCAGGTCAGGATCGCTGGCGATGAAGCCGGCCAGACTCATCTGGGTGGGGATGGACATCGTGACTCCCGAACTCGCGCGGCACACCGGGTTGAGGCCGCTCTTGTGAGTCAGGTGCGCGCAGTACTCCATGCGCTCAAGGGGTGACACGGCGCGGGTCACAGGGCTTGCGCTACCCGACCGGCGTGAGGCGCCGGAAATTGTCAGTGACTCATGCGAATGTGTCCGCGTGACCGAGCGACCAATCAGCTTCGAGCGCTCCCGCTGGATGCGCTGCGGATCCTGCCGTCACCAATGGTCTGTATCGGCGGAGTGGCTCGTTCGGTTCGAACGGGCTGAGGCGGCGTGCCCGGTCTGTAGTACCGACTGCACTTCAGAAGACCGCCCTGACTTCTGGGTGGATCCGGCGGATCCGGTGGACGACGACTCCTTGATGCGAGGGTTCTACTGGTACCACTCTTCGACGCACGAGGTCTGGCCGGACAGGAACTTCGATCCCGCTGCGGAGTTGACCGCGGAGACGAGGCGCCGCATGACGGCGATGTGTGGCGTCGGCGCTGTCGAGCGATGGGCGGAACGGCAGAAGGCCAAGGCGCTCCACCTTGGCACGTATGAAGCTGCGGTCGAGAACATGTTCCGCCGTATGCGGGACCAGCCTGGTGGTTCCGATCAGTTCTACCTCTACCGAGTTCAGCTCGACCCCGATTGCGTCATCGAGCCAGGCATCCACCGGGAGCCCACCGACTGGCTCGGCGACGCGCAGTTGACCGACGTCTGCTCTCCAGGATCCAACGTTCTCCGCTATGTGAACGTCCACGAGGACCGGTCGAGTGTCTCCCTTGCAATGGAGCCGAGCGCGGTTCGCGCTGTGCAGAGGATCCCCATCCCGCGGCCGTGCGACGCCTCCGATCCTTGGATCGCCACTGCGGCTCAACGCCTACTCGTCGCGGCCTCCCAGCCTCGGACCGAGCCACGTGACGGACACCCCAGGTGGCGGAGGCGGGCGGAGTCGCCGCTTCGGTCCGAGATCCGCGTGCTCGAGTTGGAGGTCGCCGAGAAATTGCCGTCGACGCTGAATGAGAGGTTCAGCCTTGACTTGAGCGAAGAGTCCCTGGCGGACGCGCCGAGAACCGTGCCCATGAGACTTGTAGGCATGACCCGCCTCGTGACGAACCCGGAGGCCACCCTCGCCGCGCTCGACGCCCAACCGTGGCAAGCCCTTATCTCACCCGAGGGCGTGTCATGAAGGACTCGGGGCGGCACTGCGCCGGCCACGGTGCCAACGCCTGTCATCGCTGAGTCCATGCACGCAGCGTCGTGACGATCGGTGGGGCGCTGCGCAGCAGGACGAGCCCGGTGCCGAAGGGCAAAGTCCGAAGCCGCTCGGGAGGCATGACTGCGACCCGCCGCGTTGAGCGTTGTAGTGACCGCGAGCCGTAGTCGCCGACGCTGATCGTGTCGGTCAGATCGTCGCGCTCACCGATCAGAGTCGACAGCTCTTGGAGGTCCTTGGAGGCGGAGGAACCGCCGAGGATGACCTTGACGATCGCCGCGTCCCAGATCGCACTGGCCGCGTGATCGCCCCACCTGTCGCGCGCCTGCGACAGCGACTGCAGGACAGGCACCGTCGTGATTCCCGTGCCCCCGCCTTCGGCCATCAGCACGGGCAGGGACGGCAGGGGAGAGAGGTTGCCGATCTCGTCGAGCGCCAGCAGAAACGGTGGGTCGAGACGGGCGCCTGGTGATGCGGCGGCGAGGTGCCGGGCGGTCTCGGCGATGTCTTCGATGAACGCGGCGACCAGTGCCCACGACGCGCCGGCGCCCGCCCCGGTTGCCAGCAGGTAGAGGGTGCCGTTGGAGGTAAGGAACCGGCACGGGTCGAACTCCTCGCCGGGAGCGGGGCTGACGGAGTCGAGCACGCGCGGATCGGCGAGACAGCCGAGGGCCTGCGAGACGCCCATCCAGATGGAGTCGCGGGTCCGAGGATCGGCGTTGATCATCGAGTCGAGCGACTCGGCCCAGCCGGTCGCTGCTTCCGGTCGGCTGGCCAGGATGCCGACGGCATCAGCGGCCGCAGCGGGGGAGAGCGACCATTCGAAGAGTGCCCGGGTCGGAAGTCCTTCCAGCGCGGCGGCGTGCAGCAGTGCTTGAAGCGCCGCCCGCGTCTTGCCTTCCCAGAAGCCGCCGGCCTCGACCCCGCCGGACGACAGCCCGGTCGACGACGCCAGCCCCGTCGCCCGGATCATCGCGGTCAGGGGGTCCTGGCATCCCCGGACCGGTGACCACCGCAGGCGTCCCGGCAGCCCGAGCTCGGCGGTCAGCCGTTGCGGGTCGAAGACGGCGACAGGCCCTCGTTTGCGGCGTACGTCGATGGTCGCAGCGATGTTGTCCGGGCGGGTCGACGTGGTGACCACGGCTCCGGGTGCGTCCAGGATGGCGTTGATGACGAGGTGCAGGCCCTTGCCGGAGCGTGGTGGCCCGACGACGAGCATCGAGTCCTCGACGGAGGCCCAGATCTCCCTGCCGCGGGCGGAGCCGAGCAGATACCCGACATCGTTCGCCCGAGGCTTCGTGAGCGATGGCCGCAGTGTCCGGCCACGGCGTACGAGCGCGGCCTTGGACGCCACCGGAGCGATGTCTCGAGCGGTTGCAGTCCCGACGATCCGGCGGGGGTCGTGCTGGGAGCGGTGCCGAACCCCGGCCGCCATCCGCCACCCGGCGACCACCACTCCGCAGGCGGATGCGAGCAGCACGGCGACGACGCTCCAGTAGAGGACAGCTGAGAGCCGGGGCGCGTCCATGGCGGTTGCCGGGTCGAGCGGGTCAGCGAGCACCCTCAAGCCGGCGGCCAGGCCGCCGCGCGGTGCTGACGATCCGACGATCGCAGCCGCGAGGGAGCCAGCCGCACGAAGCAGTGCTGCGATCACGAAGATGGCGCCGACCGCGGCGAGGGCGAGGTTGACGAGTTCGTCGTCGATACGCCGGCTGCCCGCGTTCACGACGGTGCCTCGATGAGCGTGCCGACGTGAGAGTCGAGTCCGAACAGCAGCATCGCCCCATCCCGCTGGGCCAATGCTGCAGCCGGGAGATGCAGAACCGCGGCTCCTTCGGCGTCCGCGGTCTGTTGGAGCAGTACATACGCCACCGCAACGCGCTCGCCTGGATGAAAGCCGACACCGCGCACGCCCACGCCGGAGTGCGCCGCGGTGGCGGCCACGTCGTCTGGTGGCTGCTCGGTGGGTGTCGCGATGTCGCAGTACGTCGTGCCATCGGCTTCGGTGACCTCTACCCGGACCGGTGTGCCGACTTCACGGGTGAGGTCGGTGAGGACGCGGTGCAGGTCTCCGCGTCGTGGGCATTCGACCGAGTCGTGCGGAACGCCGTCGAGGGTGACGTGTAGTTCCCCGGTGTCATCGATCCGTACGCGTGCGACGGGCAGTACGACAGGGATGTTCATAGTCCGAGCACCGCCCCATCGCGACCTACGCCGGTCTCGACCGGTGCGAGGTGGCGATGCTGGGCCAGGGCCTCGCGGTCGAGCCCGGGCGGATTGCCGTCCCCCACCTGGGCAGTCTCGAGCTTGTCGAGAATCCCAACAGCCGCGGCGCGGACGCGCTCGGCAGTCGACTGCACGACTTCGGCTGGCGACCTGCCCGGCACGGACGACGCCCAGGTCGAGACGTAGGGGACCGTGTAGGAACTGGTGTCGAAGCCATGGGCCGCCCCGATCATCAGCGCGACGGACTCTGCTTCCACCTCGGCGATGCCGCGGTGGAGTACGGCGTCCGCAGCGAGGGCGCCGGAGATGTTGCTGCTCTTCGGCTCGTGCAGGAGGACGTGGCCGAGCTCGTGGGCGAGGGTCTTGGTCTGGGCGGCGTCGTCCATGTCCATGCGCACGGAGACCTCGCGGCTGAGGAAGTCGGTCAGCCCGTTGGCTCCGCCGATCGGTGCCGCGGTCGACACGAGCCGCAGCTCGTACCCGGCGCCGGTGATCTGGTCGGCGAGCCCGTCCCACAGTCCGTCGGGAGCCTGACCGGTCAGCAGGGCTGGTCGGGGTAGCTCCGGGATCGGGTCGCCGTCGGTCTGCGAGACGTCCCAGACATGGGTGGGCCGTAGGCCGATCATCTTCGAGCGGACCGTCTCACCGGGCCGGGGTCGTTCGGCTCGAGCGAGGCGGCGCCAGGAGTCCGGGTCAATAGGCGCCGGGGAGGCGAAACGGGCGGTGACGGGTGCGAGGATCCCGTAGCCGGACTGGCCCTTCATGACGTGGCGACCCAGGCTGAGCCACTGCTTGAACCCGGCGACGTACGTCGGTGTCGGCTCGGGCACGCGGCCCTCGCCGTACGCCGCGTAGTGCTGTGAGTAGATCAGCACGGTGTTCGAGAATGACCGTCCTCGGAACCGCGCGGCGAAGGTCATCGCGCGCCTCCAGTCCTCACCGGTGACGAGCGCGGCGACGGCGTTACCGAGCTCGTGTTGGAGGCGCTCGAGCTTCGCGTCGCGGGCGGCTCGGTCGCGACCCTGAGTGTTCATGACGCCTGGCTCCCGATCATCCGCCCGGTCGTGTCGAAGAGCGCGAGCTCGGCGGGATGCATCTGGTGCTGGACGACGAAGGACCGGTGCTTGATCCGCCACAGCCCCTGGCCGGTGCCGAGTGTGGGGATCAGCGCCTGCTCGGTCCCGGTGAGTCCCAGCGCGGCTGAGGTCGGGCCGAGCTGGTCGGACTCCTGGCGGTACACGATGCGGGTCTCGGCGTTCGCGAGCAGCGAGGAGGCCAGGGCGCGCATGGCGGAGCCCTGGTCGCCGACGTTGTCGAGGTCGGAGAGCTTGTGGAAGATCAGCATGTTGGCGATCCCGTAGTGCCGCGCGAGGCGCCAGTGGGCGTCCATCCGCCGCAGGAGCGCCGGGTGGGACATGAGGCGCCAGGCCTCGTCGTACACGACCCAACGCTGGCCGCCGGAAGGGTCCATGAGCGCGGACTCCATCCAGGCCGACGCACACGTCATCAAGACCGAGATCAGGGTGGCGTTCTCGGCCACGCGGGACAGGTCGAGGGAGATCATCGGCAGCGACGGGTCGAAGGACACCGTCGAGGGTCCGTCGAAGAGGCCGGCGAGGTCGCCTGCGACCAGGCGGCGCATGGCGTGGCCGACGAGCCGTCCGTCCTCGGTGAGGCGTCCGTCGTGGTCGTCGCTCCGGTCGGGTGCCAACAGGTGGTCGACGACCATCGGGAGGACGGGGACGTCTGTTGAGTGGACGGTCCGGTCCAGCGCGAGGTCGACGGCGGTGTGCTCCAGCGGCGTCAGGCGGCGGTCGAGAACGGTCTCGGCCAGGGCGCCGATGAGGTCCCGGCGTCGGCTGGTCACCTGACTGGCCCATTGGACGTCGTCCAGCCCCGAGGGGCGGTGACCCTCGTCGAGCGGGTTGAGCCGGTTCGGCATCCCGTGGCCGAGCGCGATGGCCTTGCCTCCAACGGCTTCGGCGACGGGCGTGTGTTCGCCCTTCGGGTCGCCGGGGACGTAGACGCGGCGGCCGAACGGGATGGATCGGGTGTAGAGGCTCTTCGCCAGGCTCGACTTGCCGGAGCCGACGATGCCCGCGAGCACGAGGTTTGGGGCGGTGATGAGGCCGCGGGCGTAGAGGACCCAGGGGTCGTAGACGAAGGACGAGCCCGAGTAGAGGTCCTGGCCGACGAAGACCCCCTCGCTGCCGAGCCCGCCTTCCGCCAGGAACGGATACGCGCCGGCGAGGGTGGCTGAGGTGTCCTGGTGGCGGCGGAGTCGCAGCCGTCCCGGGGTGCGGAGTGCTGCCGGTCCAGGCTCGCCGGCTCGGGGGAGTACGACGGTTTCGCTTCGCTCGGCCGCGAGGTCGTCAGCCTTCTGCTTGGCGATCGCCCGCCTGACCGCGCGGTCCTCGGCCAGGAGCGCCCGGGCTGAGGCATTGCGGAGCTTCCTGTTCCGCCGCTTCTCGCGGCCCGGTGAGACCAACACGCTGGTGTGGAGACGGTGCTCGTCCTGCCAGGTGTTCACAGCGACAGCCCAGGCTCACGCGTGGATCGCGACGGCGGCGCCACGAGGCTGGGATAGTCACGGACGTCGTACGCGATCGTCGCCTCGACCTCGTGCGCACGGTCGATCCCGGCGGCGACCTGGTGGACCATCTCCGCGGCCCGGTGAAGTTCCCAAGCGACTTGGTACGACGCCGCGCGGCCCGTCCGGGCGTCGCCCGTGACCCAAGCTCGCTTGCGTGCGGGTCCCTCGTGGAACTCGCCGATCTGATGCAGCGACTGCGCCAGCGAGGCGAGAGCATTGCTGAGGTCACCTAGGACCGGATAGATGTCAGTGGGGTCTTCGAGGGTGCGGGTCTCATGCGCTAGTCGACGCAGTGCTTCACGGGCATCCTGAGCATGGCTGCGTGGTCCGTTGTACGACGGCATTGGGTCCTCCCAGTCGAGTGAGCTTCAACAGGGAGGTGCGCACTGCGCTCCTGAGCTGCCTACCGACCGGCGCCTGTCGACGAGGTGGAACCTCAAACGGTGCTCAGCTGTCGTCGACACGTGGGCTGCGTGGCACCTGGCGAGCGTCGGTTGAGGTCGCATCGGTGCCATCGCCGTGGCGGTGGGTATTCGCATCGTGATCGTGGTGGTCGTGGTTCGCGGCCCGGTGATCATGACCGCCATGGCCTGAGCGCTCGCTTTGGTCGTGATCGCTCATGTCATCCGGGCCGCCGCCCATCATGGACAGCATCTCCCGCCCACCGGTCGCGAAGAACCGGATCAGCAGGGCCGCGGTCAGCAGGATGAAGACGATGTTGAGGATCGTCGTGTAGTTCCACCGGATCGACTGCTCGGCAACCTGGGCTGTGCCGTGATCGGGCTGCAGCCCGAGGCCGCCGAAGATGCCCTCGACGAGGTAGCCGGCGATCACCATGGTCACGTAGAAGGCGCCGAGGAGGACGAGCATCATCTTGGTGCCGTAGTACTTCCGGTAGATGACCAGAATCGGCAGGATGATCAGGTCGGCGAACATGAACGAGATGACCCCGCCGAAGCTGATCCCGCCGTTGTAGAGCACCGCGGCGAGGGGGACGTTGCCGATCGAGCAGACGAAGCTCAGGATCGCGATGATCGGGCCGAGGATCGGACCCCAGATCGCGGACAGCACCCGATGGTCACTCAGGAACAGCGTCTGCCAGAACGAGTCCGGCACCCAGGCTGCGACGGCGCCGGCGATGAGCAGGCCGATGATGATGTCGCGAACGACAGCCGCCCATTCCATGACATAGATGTGGGCCACCGAGGTGAAGCCGGCCGGGCTGAGCAGTCGGTGCATGAACGATCCGTCCTCCTGGACCGACATGTCCATCGCGGCGTGGCCCTCCATCGACCCGGCCAGTCCCCTCTCGGCCTGCTCGCGGGCGGCGTCGACGAGCCCACGGCTGACGAAGATTCGGAAGGCGACGGCGATCAGGATGATCAGGATGGGGCCACCGACGAACTCGGCGAGGGTGAACTGCCAGCCGAGTAGGAGCGCCATGATGATGCCCAGCTCGATGACGAGGTTGGTGCTGGCGATCTGGAAGACGATGGCGGCCGTGAAGCTGGCGCCCTTGCGGAACAGCGAGCGGGCCAGGGCCACCGCGGCGTAGGAGCACGACGAACTGGCCACCCCGAGGCCGGACGCCTTTGCGAGCGTGGCTGGCCGGTCGTCGCCGAGCGCTTGGACGATCGTCTGGCGGCGTACGACGGCCTGCACGACCGCGGAGAGGGCGAAGCCGAGGATGAGCGACCAGATGATCTGCCAGGTCATCGATCCAGCCATCTTCAGCGCATCCACGACGTGATCGAGTAAGCCCATGTCGTTCCCCTCTCTCTATCCGTCGGTTCGGGTGGTGAGTACGGCGTAGACGTTGCCGAGGATCTGGCGGCGCCCCCAGAGGATCTGGTCCAGGGGGACGGTGGTGTTGCGGCCGCCGAGGGTGATGAACCCGAACACGCCGGTGCCCTTGCCGAGGTGCAAATGCACGGTGGGGTCGGCGGGGTTCTCGATGGCTTCGACGGCCCCGATGACCTGTCCATCGGGGCCCAGGAGTTGCGCGCCCTGATATTGACCCCACACTTGCTGGGGAGGAGCCTCGGGGGAGGTGGCGGTCTGCGTGGCGCTGCTCGCCTGGTCGAGTGCCTGGCCCGCGGTGGTCAACTGGGTCCCGGCCGCATCAGGGTTGCCGTTCCACAAATTCTCGCGGGCGGTCTCGATCGCGTTCACCGTGGCGACGTAGGCGGTCTTGAGCGGACCGGAGGTGTTCTCCTGACCCACCTGCGCGAGCCGGTAGGCGGCGTCGAGGGCGTGGCTGGCGTCGCTGCGGTGCCCGGATCGCAGGTTCGCCAGCGCGGAGGCCGCGGTCTGCTGGAGCCCGGTGGTCAGCGCGGCAAGGCCGGGCGCCGCGGTGCTGGCGGGTGCGGTCGAGCCCGCGCTCTGAACTGTGGGGACGCTGGCGGTGGTACGCCACTGGGTCGCCCACGCGAAGAGGGCGAGCAGGACGAGGCCCAGGACCCACATGGTGATGACGACGCCGATCTTGGCGGGCGTGGCGGTGACGGTCTTGATGCCGCTCATGTCCTCAGTGCTCCATCTCCATGCCGTGGCCGTGCTTGTAGCCGACCTTGATGAGCAGGTAGTTCATCGGATAGGTGATGACGAAACCGACGAAGAGGCCCAGTGCTGCGAAGCCCCAGAAGCCGTAGGTCCACGGGTAGGGCTGGGCGGTGATGGTCAGCGGGGTGACCACGCCCATGACCAGGCCCATCCCGGCCATCACGGCGAGCATGGAGAACCACTCGCCTCGGAACGCCATCCACATGATCCGGGGCCAGGAGTCGGACATCATCGTCATCGACTTGTACTGGAAGATCAGCGTGCCCATCAGATAGCCGACGAGATACTCGAACCACCACTCCTGCCAGAACGAGACCTGGGCGATGCGGGCCAGGATCATCGCGGTGATGATGCCGATGCCGTCCCCACCGACGCAGTGGATGACGGCGCCGGTGGTCTGGCGGAACCAGTTGGCGCGCACGTAGGCGTTGTGCTTCTCCATCTTGGCGTCCTCATCCCCGGCCGCGCCGATGCCCGGGGCGCGGGCGGTGAGGAAGTACAGCGCGAGACCGACGGGCCCGAAGAACAGCACGATGATGGGCCAGGCCCAGCGCATCGCGGTCTTGAGCGGGGTGTTGACGTGGTACGCGTCCGAGACCACCCAGACCGCGCCGGCGACGCCGATGACGTAATACGGGATGACGAACCACGCCTCGGCGAGGAACGCCAGCCATCCGAGTCCGACCATGATCTTGTTCTTCCTGTCTCCGGGCTGGGCGCTGAGCCAACCGACCGGGTGCGTCAGATGTCGGCCGACTCGTCCTCGGCGGATCTGTGCGACATCGCGATGAGTCGGTGCAGGCAGTGCTGTCGCAATGGCTCGGGGAACCCCTCGGCCAGCCGGTAGAACGCCATCCGGCCCTCCTTGCGTCGGGTGACGAGACCGGCGGTACGCAGCACCCGAAGGCCGTAGGAGGCGGCGTCCTCGCTCACCCCGAGGGCTAGGGCGAGGTCGCCGACGCAAAGCTCGTCGACCTCGTCGAGTGCATACAACAGGCGCGCCCGTGTCGGGTCGGCCATCAGGGTGAGCACGCTCGCCAGCCGGTCACCCTCCTCGGCCGAAGGCAGGCGGGCCCGGGCACGTTCGACCCGTTCGGGGTCGACCGGGTGCGCGCCGTCCGGGAGCCCCGGCGTCGATTTGCCGGTCGCCGTCATAGTCGTCCGTTCCTCCACGGCCTCCTAGTACCCGCACACCCGTGCCATCACACGGATAACTCGCACGGGCCCGGGTACCCAACTAAGAGGCGACAGCGGGACCGACGGGTGCACCAGCGAGGGTCACCGACGCTGTCCAATCGGGAGGAAGCATGACTCACACCAAGATGCTCGAGGCGTACCCCAAGGACCTCGGCGGTGTCGACAAGAACAAACTGGCCGAGTGCATCGAGGCCTGCTACGAGTGCGCCCAGACCTGCACTGCCTGCGCGGACGCCTGCCTGAGCGAGGACATGGTCGCGGAGCTGACCAAGTGCATCCGCACCAACCTCGACTGCGCCGACATCTGCCTGACCACCGGCAACGCCCTCTCGCGTCACACCGGGTACGACGCCAACCTGACCCGCGCGTTCCTCGAAGCCTGTACCACCGCCTGCAATGCCTGCGGCGACGAGTGCGGCAGCCACGCCGACCAGCACGAGCACTGCAGGATCTGCGCCGAGGCCTGCCGCCGCTGCGAGCAGGCCTGCCGCGACCTCCTCACCAGCCTGGGCTGAGACGGCAATGGCTCCGGCGGCCGGCAGGAGGGCGGACCACCCGGATGCGGGTAGTCCGCCCTCCCTCTCTATGCCGGGACGCCCGGCCGGCGGCTTTAGGCGGAGCGGAGAAGCTGCCTCATGGTGTCGATCTGCTTCGACTGGGAAGCGATGATCTGACCGGCCAGATCGATCGCGGGCTGGTACTGCCCGTCGCTCTGCTCAGTGCGCGCCATATCGACGGCGCCCTGGTGGTGCTTGATCATCATCTCCAGCCACATCTTCTGGAAGTCGGCGTCCGAGGCGTTCTTCAGCTTCGTCATCTCCTCGTCGGTCATCATCCCGGCCATAGGCGAGGAGCCCATGCTGCCCATGGGGTCCGTCGAGCCCGACATGCTCGGCATGCCGCTCATGTCCCCCATGCCGGAGCTCGCGCTCGCTGAGGGGCTGGCAGACGGACTCGGCATGCCCCAGGAGGACAGCCACCCGGTCATCGTCTGGATCTCCGGGGTCTGGGCCGCTCGGATGTCGTCGGCCAGGGTCTGGACCGCCGGGTTGAGCGTGCGGCCCTCGGTCAGGTCGACCATGGCGAGCGCCTGCTTGTGGTGGGCGATCATCTCGGTCGCGAAGGTGACGTCGGCGTCGTTGTGCGCGGTGGCGGCCATGGTGGTCGAGTCGCTCATGCTGCTCGACGCAGTGGTGTTGTCAGCGCTGTTGTTGCCGCCGCACGCCGAGAGCGTGACGGTCAGGCCGAGGCCCACGGCGCCGACCATGACGGCGGTACGGCGACGGGCAGGGGTACGCAGGTTGTGCATGAAAGTTCTCCTTGCAAGAGAGGAAGTGTCATCGAGTTCGTTCGCACCCGTGCGAGCCGGGGCGCGCGCAAAGCGCGGTCGTGACCGGCACGGCGAAGACGCAGCGTCCTCGTCTGTCGACGACGGGTCACGACCTGGTGCCTGTCAGCACCTGATGACGGAGAACTCCCACACTGGTGGCGGCCCGGTCCTGGCGTAGTCCAGGAGCCGGCGCACAATGGTGCCGTCCCGGCGTGGCGCTCCAAGCCATGCGCACTTCAGACGGCGGTGCGCCAGGAGGGCGAGGAGCGCACCGGCAGCCGCGGTCAGCACCGCGATGCACAGCATCAGCATTCCGCCCATATCAGGGCAGCCGGCGTGGACGGGTGAGGCAGTCCGGGACGGCGCAGCCTTCATCGGCCCGGTCCCGGCGCTGGCGTGCCCCATCGCGGCCATGCCGGGCGAGGCGCCCGTCGCCCCGTCGCCGGCCGGTAAGGAGCTCTCGGTTGCGCCGCACCCGATGCCGGCCACGAGGGCGTGCATGCCGAAGATCCCGGCCACCAAGGCGGCGATGAGCAGCGTGAGAAGCGTCGGGCGCCTGCCCGGCAGTCCCTGCATCGCCATGCCGTGCACAGTCCTCATCGTACGGAGGTGCAATGTGCTTCTGCCTTCAGCCGACATGATCACCTGAAGCGGCGTAGCCGCAGGCTGTTCGTCACGACGAACACCGACGAGAACGCCATCGCTGCTCCGGCCAGCATGGGGTTCAACAGTCCGGCAGCGGCCAGGGGGAGTGCGGCGACGTTGTAGGCGAAGGCCCAGAACAGGTTCCCCTTGATGACCGCGAGGGTCCTACGGGCGAGCCGGATCGCGTCGGCCGCGACCCGCAGATCACCGCGGACCAGGGTGAGGTCGCTCGCCTCGATGGCGACATCGGTGCCGGTGCCCATCGCGAGCCCGAGGTCCGCCTGGGCGAGTGCCGCGGCGTCGTTGACGCCGTCACCGACCATGGCCACCACGTGCCCTTGGTCCTGCAGGCGCTTGACCACATCCACCTTGCCGGCGGGCAGTACGTCGGCCACGACCGCCTCCGGCTCGATGCCGACATCGCTCGCGACCGCACGGGCCACCACAGCATTGTCCCCGGTGAGCAGCACCGGCCGCAGTCCGAGGGCGCGCAATGCTGCGATGGCCTCCCGGGAGGAAGGCTTGACGACGTCTGAGACCGCGAGGATACCTCGAGCAAGTCCGTCCCAGCCCACGGCTACGGCCGTGGCGCCGCGCTGGCGAGCGCCGTCCAGCGCCTCGCTGAGCTCGGGTGGCACCCGATGTCCCTCCTGGGCCAAGAACTCCGGCCGTCCGACCAGCACCGCAACCGTGTGCTCGCCGTCGGCGACGATGCCGCGTACGCCCAAGCCCTCGACGTTGGAGAACTCCTCGACCGACGACAGCGGCCCCACGCTCTCTGCGGCACGACCGGCGATGGCTCGTGCGATCGGGTGCTCGGATGCGGCCTCGACGGCGCCGGCGTACCTCAGCACCCGGTCGGCGTCCTCGCCAGCGGCGGCGACGACGTCCGTCAGCGTCATCGTGCCTGTGGTCACGGTGCCGGTCTTGTCGAGCACCACGGTGTCGATCTGGCGGGTGGACTCGAGCACCTCAGGGCCCTTGATCAGGATCCCGAGCTGGGCACCGCGTCCGGTGCCGACCATGAGGGCGGTGGGCGTCGCGAGCCCGAGCGCGCAGGGGCAGGCGATGATCAGGACCGCCACGGCGGCGGTGAAGGCGGCGGTGGCTCCCTCGCCTACGGCGAGCCAGATTCCGAGGGTTGCCAGCGCGATGATGATGACCGCTGGGACGAACACGCCCGAGATGCGGTCGGCGAGCCGCTGCACCTGGGCCTTGCCGGTCTGCGCCGCTTCTACCAGTCGCGCCATCTGCGCCAATTGGGTGTCCGAGCCGATCCGGGTGGCGCGGACGAGGAGCCGCCCGCCGACATTGACGGTCGCCCCGACCACGGCATCGCCGACATGCACTTCGAGCGGCAGGGACTCCCCGGTGAGCATGGAGGCGTCGACCGCGGAACTGCCCTGCTCGACGAGGCCGTCGGTCGCCACCTTCTCGCCGGGGCGGACGACGAACAGGTCGTCCACGGCCAGCTGGTCGGCGCTGATCCGCGTCTCCTTGCCGTCTCGCACCACCGCGACGTCCTTGGCGCCGAGTTCGAGCAGCGCCTGGAGTGCGGCTCCGGCTCGCCGCTTGGAGCGGGTCTCGAGGTAGCGTCCAGCCAGGATGAAGGTCGTGACGCCGGCAGCGGCCTCGAGATAGATGTTGTCGCCGCCGTCGCTGCGGGAGATCGTCAGGTCGAACGAGTGCCGCATGCCCGGCTCGCCTGCGGTGCCCCAGAACAGGGCGTAGAGCGACCAGCCGAACGCCGCCATGGTGCCCAGCGAGATCAGGGTGTCCATCGTCGTCGCACCGTGGCGCAGGTTGGTCCACGCCGCCCGGTGGAACGGCCAGGCGCCCCAGACCACGACCGGGGCGGCGAGCGTCAGGGAGAGCCACTGCCAGTTCGTGAACTGCAACGGCGACACCATCGCCATCAACACGACTGGGACGCTCAACAGTGCCGAGACCAGCAGCCGCTCACGCAGCGCCGCGGTGGGGTCCGTTGCCGAGGGCTCGTCGTCGCTCTCCGCCACCGGCCGTGGCAGGTCGGCACCGTATCCGGCGTCCTTCACGACCCTGACGAGGTCGTCGGGACTCAGCGTCGCCGGGAAACTGACCCGCGCCTTCTCCGTGGCGTAGTTGACCGTGGCGATGACGCCATCGAGCTTGTTGAGCTTGCGCTCGATCCGGTTCGCGCACGAAGCACAGGTCATGCCAGAGATCTGCAGCTCGACAGCCGCAGCGTTTGCTGGCTCAAGCGCATTCTCGGTCTTCTGACTCATCGACGGCTCCTTCGCTCCGGAGGGGTACTTCGTTCAGGTTCAGCGATTAGGCTTCGGTGCCGTGTGGTGGCCGGATCGCCTGGACGCCCGTTGTTACGCGAGTTGGTACCCGGCCTCTTCGACGGCGGCCCGGACGGCGGCAGCATCGAGGGGGTGCTCGCTGGTGATCGTCACCGCTCCACTCTCGAGGGTCACGTCGACGGCGTCGACGCCAGGGATCTCCCGGATCTCCTCGGTCACCGAGGCGACGCAGTGCCCGCAGGTCATCCCGCTGACGGTATAGGTGGATGTGTGGGTGGACGTGGTGCTCATCGTTGTCTTCTCCTGTGATGTGGGTGGGTTCAGCCAGGGACAGTCAGGAGCGGACCAGCCGCGCGATGGCCTCCGAGGCCTCCTGCAGCTTCTCGCTCGCGTCCGCTCCACCGGTACGGATAGCGCCGCCGACGCAGTGCGCGAGGTGGTCGTCGAGCAGGCTCAGGGCTACCGCCTGCAGCGCCTTGGTCATCGCGGAGACCTGGGTCAGGATGTCGACGCAGTAGGCATCGCTCTCGACCATCCGCTGAAGTCCGCGAGCCTGGCCTTCGATCCGACGCAGACGCTTGAGATAGGCGTCCTTGTTGTTGCTGGCGATGTAGCCGTGCTCATGGGGAACGTTCTCCGGTCCAGCGGCATCCAAGTCATCGGCGTTGGCGCACATGTCTTTGCCTCCTTCTCGGCTCCAGCATACCCCCATGGGGTATTGTTTCAAGCCGTCGCCCGCCTATGTGGATTGGACGTGATCGCCAAACCTCGTCGGCTCGGATATCCAGGACACGGATCTCGCTCGCGTCGGGAATCGTTGGTTTCTCTAACCGCAAGGATGGCGGGTTCACGCCCCTGGTTGGAGTGCCCCGGCGCCCACCGAGGCGAGCACTACCACTCCCAGCAGGATGCGGTAGATCACGAAGGCGGTGAACCGGTGTGCGGAGATATAGCGCAGGAACCAGGCGATCACGACGTACCCGACGATGAAGGCGATGAGGGTTGCGACGGCGGTGGGACCCCACGGGGTGCTGCTCGCTGAAGCTCCGACCTTCGTCAGTTCGAGGAGGCCGGAGGCGAGGACGGCTGGGACGGCGAGCAGGAAGGAGATGCGCGCGGCGGCTTCGCGGGTGTAGCCCAGCAGCAGACCGGCGGTGATGGTGCCTCCGGAGCGGGAGACTCCGGGAATCAACGCGAGGGCTTGGGCGAATCCAAGCGTCACCGCGTGCCGGGCGGTGAGGTTCTCCAGCGGCATCCTGTCGGCGGCGATGCGGTCTGCGACACCGAGGATGACACCGAACCCGATCAGGGCGGCGGCGAGCAGTCTCAGGTCGCGAAACGCGTGTTCGACCGGATCCTGCAGTGCGAGGCCGAGTACGGCGATGGGGATGGTGCCGATCACGATGTACCAGCCGAGCCGCGCGTCAGGGTCCCGCCGCAGATGCGGCGTCCACAGGGCACGGGTCCAGGTGGAGATGATGGCTGCGATCTCGCGGCGGAAGTAGAGCAGGACGGCGCTCTCGGTGCCGAGCTGTGTCACGGCGGTGAAAGCTGCTCCAGGATCTGGCCATCCGGCGAAGGAGGCCACCAGGCGCAGGTGCGCCGAGGATGAGATCGGCAAGAACTCGGTGAGTCCTTGGACGAGGCCCAAGACGGCGGCGGTCGACCACGACATGGGCGTTGGTTCCTTTCGGGGTCCGCTGGCGGGCCGCGATTGTTCGGGGCGGATCGGCCGAGAATCGGGGTGTGGCTGGCCTTGATGGCCGCGATCGCAAGGCCGGTTGCGCGTCGCCTATCCGGCTAGCAGCCGCACTCCTCGCCGCGCCAGGCCTCGATGCCTTCGTTGACGGCGAGTCCGGCCACGAGCAGCCCGACCACGGGATCGAGCCACCACAGCCCGAACAGGGTGTTGGCCAGCAGCCCGACCAGGACCGCGGCCGCGAGGTAGGCGCACAACAGGTTCTGTGTTCCCTCACCGGAAGTGGCCGCGGACCCGAGCCGTTCGCCGAGCCGACGCTTCGCCCGGCCCAGCAGCGGCATCACGATCAGTGAGGTGACGGACAGGCCGATCCCCAGCCAGCTGGTGGAGGGCCGGTCGCCAGCCGCGAGGGTAGTGATGGCGTCGTAGGCGATATAGGGCGCGAGCAGGAAGAAGGTGACCGCGACTGCTTTCTGGGCGCGTTCCTCGGCATGCTCTGACAGGGTGCGGCTGCCGGAGAACCGCCACACGATGATCGCCGACGCCAGACCCTCGATGACCGAGTCCAGCCCGAAGCCGAGAAGAGCGACGGATCCGGCCAACGCTGCTGCCACCATGGCAACCAGCCCCTCGGCAGCCATGTAGGCCAGTGATACCCAGGAGAGCAGCTTGGCCTTGCGGGCGGCCGCGTGCCATCCGGCGTCCCGAGCCGCCGACGGTTGGCAGCAGGGATCGGTGCAGCCCGGCTGGCATGCGCAGTGGTCGGTGGTGGGCTCGGTCATCGAGGCGGCCTTGTGCTCGCCGCTCACAGGCAGTCCTCGCCGTAGTTCGGGCACAGCGCCACTGCGCTGCCGGTTGCATCGAGCAGCGTCTCGGCCGCGCTGAGGAGGTCGAGCAGCGCAGGCTGGCTGAGTGTGAAGACCGAGGCCCGGCCGACCGGACGGGACTCCACCAGCCCGCAGTCGCGCAGGCACGCCAGGTGCTTGGAGACCGTGGACTGCGCCAGTCCCAGTTGATCGACTAGGTCCACCACACGCGCTTCGTCGTGCGCCAGCCGGCGCACGATCGCCAAGCGGACCGGATCCCCGAGCGAGCGGAACAGTGCCGCTGCGGGCGTCAACTCAGCCCTGTCGGCCCTGTCGAGTGTTGTCATCGGCACGCGGCGATGATAGCGCCCGGGAGGAGGTTGGCGCTACCGTGAGGGTGCGTCGGCGGCGCGGCGATCGGTCCGGCTGCAGGGTGAATCCTGCTCCCGTGGTTGCGCGACCACACCGCATCGCTAGGGCGCCGAAACCATGGCCGCTGCAATCGAAGGAGAACTGCTGATGACGTCCGACGGAGACCTGACGCGCGAAGGCGGTGGTGAGGGCGACGGGCATGGTCACGCCATCTCCACGGACGCCGACCGCCGGTACCTGTTCGCCGCGCTCGCGCTGCTGCTGGCCTACATGGTCGGGGAGGTCATCGTCGCACTGGTGAGCGGCTCGCTTGCGCTGCTGTCCGATGCCGGTCACATGCTCACCGATGCGGCGTCCATCGCCGTGGCGCTGTGGGCGATGGGGCTTGCGGCACGGCCGGCGGTCGGTGCATGGACCTACGGGCTCAAACGCGCCGAGATCCTCTCAGCACTCGGCAACGGCGTCACGATGCTGGTCATCGCTGCGGTCGTGGCCGTGGAAGCGATCCGTCGACTCGTCGATAGCCACCCCGAGGTGCAGGGCGGGCCGGTCCTCGTGGTGGCGCTGGTCGGCATCGTTGTGAACATCGCCGCCACCTGGCTCCTGGCCAAGGCCAACCGCAGCAGCCTGAACGTCGAGGGTGCCTATCAGCACATTCTCACCGACCTCTACGGCTTCATCGGCACCGCCATCGCAGCGACCATCATCCTCACCACCGGCTGGATGAAGGCCGACGCGATCGCCTCCCTGATCGTGGTCGCTCTCATGATCCATGCCGGATGGGGCCTGCTCCGCGAGTCGGGCCGGATCCTGCTCGAGGCGGCCCCGATCGGCACCGACCTTGCAGGGATCCGCCAGCATCTCCTCGAGGTCGACCACGTCGTCGACGTCCACGATCTCCACGTGTGGACGGTGACCTCCGACCTGCCCAGCCTCTCGGCCCACCTCGTGGTCGAGGACTCCTGCTTCAACGACGGCCACGCCCCGCAGATCCTCGATCAGGTCCAGGACTGTCTCGGCGGGCACTTCGACGTCGAGCACTCCACCTTCCAGTTCGAGCCGAACACGCACGCCGCACACGAACACGCCGTGCACTGAGCGACGCACCCGCACCCAGCGGTGCCCCTGACCCGGCGCCTGCCCGGACGAATGCTGCCGACCGGTCGCGGCGCGACGGCTCAGCGGAACGCGCAGCCGGATCTCACGCCGAACCGCTTGAGGATCAGTGCCGCGGGGCACCAGCCGGTGAGGCTGGCCTGCAGCATGTTGAGGCCGACGAAGGTCGTGATCAGCAGCCACCAGTCCGACATCAGACAGGCAAGGACCACGCTGACGAGGGTGACGATGGCGGCGACGAGCAGTACGCCGCGGTCGAGGTTGAAGCCCGTCATCGTCCGCCGCCCTTCCCCTGCAGGCGGTTGAGGAGGCCGCCGGTGCGCTCGGCCCTGGGGTGCCCGGGGCACCACTGGTCGGCGGGGACGGAGGTCTTGACGGCGGCGACGTGCTGGCCGCAGCCGGCCCAGGTGACCTTGTCGCCGCAGGTCTTGCAGCGGACGGGACGACACATGGTGGTTCCTTTCGTTCCTGCGTCGGTGGTTCAGGCGGGGGCTTCGCCGGCGTCGCGGGCGTCGGCGAACTCGCAGAAGGCGTCGTAGGCGCGGGCGCCGTGGATGGTGGCGGGGCCGCCGTGCATGAGGAAGGTGACGCCGATGGCCTCGGCGGCCTCCTGACGGGTGGCGCCGGCGCGGGCGGCGGCCTGGCCGTGGGAGGCGATGCAGCCGTCGCAGCCCTCGACCACGCCGATCGCCAGGGCGATAAGCTCCTTGGTCTTGTGGTCGAGCTCGCCCTCGGCGAAGGCCGCCTTGGAGAGCTCGCCGAAGCCCTTGTAGACCTCGGGGATGGCGTGGCGCATGTTGCGGTGCAGGGGTGCGATCTCGCGCAGGACAGTCTTGCCGTGGGGGTGGTCGGTCATTGGGGCGATCCTTTGGTGGTCAGTGGGAGAAGCGGATGCTGGGCAGGTTGCGGCGCAGCCAGGCGGGGGCGGCCCAGGCGGCGCGACCTGTCAGGCGCAGCAGCACCGGCAGCAGGACGAGCCGGACGAGGAAGGCGTCGAGGAGGACGGCGATGCCGAGGATGACGCCCATCTCCTTGGGCGGCAGCGGACCGGACAGCGAGAAGGTGAAGAAGACCGCGACCATCACCGCGCCGGCGGCGAAGATCACCCGCCCGGAGTGGGCGACCGCGCCGACCATGGCCTCGCGCGGGTCGCTGGTCTTCTCCCAGTGTTCCTTGGCCGAGGCCAGCAGGAAGACGGTGTAGTCCATCGCGATGGCGAAGATCATCGCGAAGAAGAACACCGGCGCCCAGGCATCGAGGAAGCCTTGGGGCTCGAAGCCGAACAGCCCCGAGAGATGCCCGTCCTGGAAGATCAGCCGAGCGACGCCGAAGGCGGCGCCGGTCGAGAGCAGGCTGGCCAGGGTGCCGAGCAGGGCGATCAGCGGCGCCTGGAGCGCGATGAGCAGCAGCAGGAAGCCCAGGGCGAGGATGATGCCGATCACCCACGGGGTGGAGTGGTCGAGCTGCGTCTTGAGGTCGAGGTTCTCCACCGCGGCGCCGCCGACGAGCGCACCGTCGGGGAGCTCGGCGCGGAGCCGCTCGACGGTCGACCCGAGTGTCGGGTCCGATGGGTCGACCTTGGGCATGGCCTGGATCAAGACGTACGGCGCACCGTCGGCGGCTCGTGCCGGCGGCATAGCGGCGGCGATGCCGGGGTCGCCCCAGACCGCTCGATCGGCCTGGTCGGCGCCCGAGACTGGTGCGACGATCTGCAGCATCCCGGGCGCGCCGGGACCGAAGTCGGCCTGGACCCGGTCGTAGCCGACCCGGGCCGGTGCGTCGGAGGGCAGCACCTTGATCGAGGGCATCGCGGTGTGCAGCCCCAGGATGGGCGCGGCGAGCGCGACCAGGACAACGAGAGCCGCGCTGCCGAAGGCGACGGGTCGGCGCCACAGGAGCTGGCCCCACTTCTCGAAGCGTGGCGAGCGGTGTTGGCTGGTGCGCGACCAGGGCAGGGCGAGCCTGTTGATCCGGGTGTCCAGTTTGCCCAGGACCAGCGGCAGCAGGGTCAGTGTGGCGGCCAGGACGAAGACGACGGCGAGCATGATGCCGCCGGCCATCGACCGGAACGAGGGGGAGGGCACGATCTCGACCGCAGAGAGCGAGACCAGCACCGTCAGGCCGGAGAGCAGTACGGCCTTGCCGGCTGTGTCCATGGTCTCGGCGACGGCCTGCTCGCGGGTGGTTCCGGCCACGGCGCGCGCGGCTCGGAAGCGGACCACGAGGAAGAGTGCGTAGTCGATGCCCAGGGCGAGGGCGAACATCATCGCGAAGTTCATCGCCCAGATCGAGACCGGCACGAAGTGGTTGATCAACACCAGTGACCCGGCAGAGGCGATCAGGCCCGCGAGGGTCAGCAGCAGCGGGAGGCCGGCGGCGACCAGGGCGCCGAAGGCGAGCACGAGGATGGCCAGCGTCACGGGCCAGGAGATCATCTCCGACGTCAGCATCGCGGTGAGGTTGGCGGCGTTGAAGTCGGCCCACAGCTGGGAGGCGCCGGTCGGGGTCACCTGGATACCGTCGCTGGAGAGAGCGGTCAGCGGCGCCTTGAGGTCGACGGCCGCCCGGACCATCTCGTTGGTGTCGGCACCGGCACCGCCCAGCACGATCGCCGTACGCCCGTCCCTGCTCAGCATCGCACCCGGTTGTGGCCCGATCACCGAGGCGATCCGGTCATCGGACCTCAGCGTGTTCTCGACCTGGGCGATGACCCGCTGACCGGCAGCGGAGCTGAGCGGCGCGCCGGCGCTGTGCACGACGACCTCGATGGCCGAGCTGGCGTTGCCGCCGAAGTGCGCCTGCGCAAGCTCGCGGGCCTGGACCGACTCCGAGCCGTTCGCCTGCCAGCCGGCTCCGGACAGGGAGGCCTCGACCCTGGGTGCGAACGCGCCCAGCCCGATCACGACGAGCAGCCAGATCACCATCGTGGCGCGGCCGTGCCGCAGCACCGCGAGGCCAAGGCGGCCAAGCAATCCCGGTGCCGCCGTGGGGGTGGTCGCGTTGGTCATCCAAGATCCTTCCATTAACCCCCCGGGGGGATCGGAGGGCCGACGATAGCAGAACCCCCAGGGGGGATATAAAATCGCCGTGACGGAAGGATCCGGATGACTGACTTCACGATGAGCGCGACCATCACCGCGCCGTACGAAACGACGCTCGCGCGGGTGCGCACGCTGCTGGCAGACGCCGGCTTCGGCGTGCTGACCGAGATCGACCTACAGGCCACCCTGCGCGCGAAGCTGGACCTCGAGATCGCACCGCAGGTGATCCTCGGCGCCTGCCGCCCCCAGCTGGCGCACCGTGCCATCGAGGTCGACCCACGCGTGGCGACGATGTTGCCGTGCAACGTCGTGGTCGCCAGCGCGGGCGAGGACCGCACCCGGGTGGAGGTCTTCGACCCCGCGGTCATGACCTCGTTCAGCGACGCCGATGGGCTCGCCGAGGTAGCCGCCGAGGCCCGTGAGCGACTCTGCGGGATGATGAGGGCCCTGACCGGCGATCTGGAGGACCGCGATGCGACTCGAGCCTGACGAGACCAAGGCGATCATCACCCGGCTCAAGCGAGCCAACGGTCATCTCGCCGCGGTCATCCGCATGCTCGAAGAGGGCTCGGAGTGCGAGGACGCGCTCACCCAGCTCGCGGCCGTCAACAAGGCCATTGCGCGTGGGGGCTACGCCCTGGTCGCCACCGGACTCGAGAAGTGCCTCGCCGAGGGCGGCCCCGAGAGCGTGGACACCAAGAAGATGGAGAAGCTCTTCCTCGCGCTCGCGTGACCGCCGTCGAACCGGGGTCTGCGGGCCTCAGTTGGTGATGCGCACGAGGAGATCGGCGACCCGGTCGTCGATGTGGTCGCGCAACGGACGGATCGCGGGGGCCTCCCAGCCCTGCGGGTTGGGCAGGTCCCAGGTCTCGTAGGCGACGCCGTCCAGCTGCGGGATCGGCAGGCCGGGCTTCATTGCCACGACCACGGTGGCCGAGCGCACGAGCTCCTCGGTGAGCTGGGTCGGCACGTGACCGGAGTCGTCGATGCCGATCTCGGCGAGGCTGGCGATGGTGCCGGCCGAAGCGGTTTCTGCGGGGGCGACACCTGCGGACAGCACGGTGGCGCGGTCGCCCGCCTGCTCGCGGGCCAGTGCGGCGCCGAGCGCGGAGCGGCCTGCGTTGTGGGTGCACACGAACAGGATGGTGGGCTTGGTCATCAGTGGTCCTTGGTGAGGTTGGTGCGTTCGGCGTCGAGCTGGTGGTTCTTGACCCATGCCTGGGTGGCCATCTGGACGGCGTCCCATGGCGAGCCGAGGGGCGGGGTGTAGGCGAGATCGAGCTCGGTGATGCCGGTGACGGTCATCTGGTGGAAGAGCGCGGTGGCGTAGGTGTCGACGCGCTTGGCGACCTCGGCGCCTTTGTGGCCAATGAGCTGGGCACCGAGGAGCCGTCCGGTGGTGGCGTCGCCGGTGATGCGGATGGTGATCGCGGTGGCGCCGGGGTAGTAGGCCTTGTGGTCGTCGGGAGTCGCGGTGGTGGAGACGGGGTGGAAGCCGGCGCCGACGGCTTCGTGCTCGCGCAGGCCGGTGCGGGCGGCGACGAGGTCGAAGACCTTGACGACCTGGGTGCCCAGCGATCCGGCGTACCTCGCCGATCCGCCGAGTGCGTTCTCGCCGGCGATGCGGCCCTGCTTGTGGGCGGTGGTGCCCAGCGGGAGGTAGGTCTCGCCGAGTAGGCGGTGGTGGGTGATGACGCAGTCACCGGCGGCCCACACGTGAGGGAGACCGGTAGCCATGGTCTCGTCGACGACCACCGCGCCTCGCGGGCCGATCTTGGCGCCGGCGCGGACCAGCAGGTCGGTGTCGGGCTTGACGCCGACCACGACCAGGACGAGGTCGACGTCCCAGGTCAGGGTCTCGCCTTCGGTGGTCGTGCCGTCGACGTGCAGGCCGGTGTCGGTCTTGCTGATCGTGGTGACGGTGGAGTTGGTGTGGACGTTGACGCCGTGCTTGACCAGTTCGTCGTGGACCAGGGCGCCGAGCTCGACCTCGACGGTGGGGAGGACCTCGGGGAGCATCTCGACCTGGGTGACGGCGATGCCGCGCATGGTGAGGCCCTCGGCCATCTCGAGGCCGACGTAGCCGGCGCCGACGATGAGGGCGGTCTTGGGCTGGATCCGGTCCAGTGACTCGGTCAGGGCGAAGGTGTCGCCCATGGAGTGAAGCAGGTGGACGCCGTCGGCGACCCCGAGGTCGGCCAGACCCTCAATCGGCGGTGCGACGGGTACGGCGCCGGTGCCGACGACGAGCTCGTCGTACTCGATGAAGTCACTGGACCCGTCGGGGTTGCGGACGATGAGTCGCTGGCCCGTCACGTCGATGTCGGTGGCGAAGGTGTCCAGGCGCAGCTTCATGCCGGTGGCTTCGAGGTCGGCGTGGGTGCGGTGGGCGAGGTTGCGCCAGTGGGTGACCTCTCCGGAGATGTAGTAGGGGATGCCGCAGATGGAGAAGTTCGGGTAGGCGTCGGCCACGACCACGGTGACGTCGGCAGTGGGGTCGAGCTCGCGGGCACGCAGCGCGGCGGAGATGCCGGCGTCGCTGCCGCCGATGGCAACCAGCTTCATGATCGGTGTCCTTGGTTCTGTGGTGGGTCAGTGGGTGTGTGGGATGACGACGTCGTCGGCCTTGGCGCCGGCGTCGGGATAGAGCGCGAGGGTCAGGGCGATGCCCACGATGAGGCCGATCAGTTGCATGGCGATGAACGGCAGCACCGAGGCGGGCGCGATCCCGGCGAACGTGTCGGAGAAGACGCGGCCGATCGTCACGGCCGGATTGGCGAACGACGTGCTGGAGGTAAACCAGTAGGCGGCGCCGATGTAGGCACCGACGGTGGGGGCGGCGATGGCGCCGCGGTCGCTGCGGACCAGGGCAAAGATCAGCGCGACCAGCCCGGCGGTGGCGACGACCTCACCGACGAGGTGCCCACCGGAGGCACGGTGGTGGGTCGATACGTGGGTGCCGACCTCGAACATCACGTTGGCGAGCAGCGCGCCGCCGATGCCGCCGGCGACCTGGGCGACGGCGTACGCCGCGACGTCCGTCAGCGGCAGGCCGGTGCTCCTACGTCGGCCGAGGAACCACTCCGCGAGGGAGACGACCGGATTGAAGTGCGCTCCCGAGACCGGCCCGAACCACAGGATCAGCACGGCTAGCCCGAACACGGTGGCCGTGGAGTTCTCAAGCAACTGGAGCCCGACGTCGTTCGGGGAGAGCTGCTGGGCGGCGATGCCGGACCCGACCACGACAGTGACGAGCAGGGCGGTGCCGAGGAACTCGGCCAACAGGCGGCGCGCGAGTGAGGAGGTCACGGGAGGATCTTGACGTGCGCGCACTTACTCAGTCAAACTTGAGGCAATGAACACTGAGCGAACTCGCGAGTTGGAGCGACGTGCCGCCGTGCACGCCGCGCTCGGCGACGCGGTGCGGCTGCAGATCGTCGACACCCTGCAGCTCGGGGATGTCTCGCCCTCGGAGCTCTCCACCGCCCTCGGGGTGACCTCCAACCTGCTCGCCTTCCACCTCAAGGCACTCGAGTCCGCCGGATTGATCACCCGGCACCGCTCCGAGGGCGACGGACGCCGCACCTACCTGCGTCTGGCCAAGGACGTGCTCGACGATCTGGGCGCACAGCGGCTGCAGGTGCCGGAGCGGCTGGTGTTCGTCTGCACCGCCAACTCCGCCCGATCCCACCTCGCCGCAGCGCTGTGGCGGCAGGCGAGCTCCATCCCGGTTGCCTCCGCCGGCACCCACCCGGCCGAGCGCATCGACCCGGGCGCGATCGAGGCCGCCGGGCGCCACGAGCTGCCACTGCCGCGGGTCCGTCCGCGTCACCTCGACGAGGTCCTGGCCGAGGGCGACGTCGTCGTCACGGTCTGCGACGTCGCCCATGAGGAGCTCGGCTCGACCACCCGGCTGCACTGGTCCATCCCCGACCCGACCCGGATCGGTACGACGGCGGCGTACGACGCCGCCTATGACGAGCTCGCGTCCCGCGTGGTCGACCTCGCCCAGCGTTACCCCCACGCCTCCTGAGGCGCCACCTGAGCCGCCACCGATGCGGCACCCGCGAGAGGACTCGACGATGAGTACCGACGCCGACCCCACCGAGCACCTTGGCATCACCCTGGCCCAGCAGATCGCCCTGAAGCGGTCTGCGACCCGCTTGGCCGACGAGTTCGCCGGCACCTTCAACACCGCAACGATCGAGCGGTTCCTGATGTCGTCCTACGACCAGTTCGCCGGCCGCGCCACCATGCTCAACTTCATCCCGCTGCTGGCCGAGCGGTTCGCCCGCCAGCGGCTCCAAGCGGCGGCCAAGGTCGAGGGGCATGGGGACGGCGGCAAGCCGATCGTGCTGTTCCTGTGCGTCCACAACGCCGGGCGCTCCCAGATGGCGCTCGGGTTCTTCAACCACCACGCCGGCGACGCTGCGATTGCCTGGTCGGGTGGCTCCGAGCCGGGGGATGCGGTGAACAGCGCCGCGGTCGCGGCCATGGCCGAGCGCGGCATCGACATCGCCCAGGAGTTCCCCAAGCCGTGGACCGACGAGATCGTCCAGGCCGCCGACGTGGTCGTCACCATGGGCTGCGGTGACGCCTGCCCGTACTTCCCGGGCAAACGTTACGAGGACTGGGAACTCGAGGATCCGGCTGGCCTCGATGTCGCCTCCGTCCGGCCCATCCGCGACGAGATCGAGCGCCGGGTTCTCGCGCTTCTCGTCGAGCTTCAGGTGCCTGTAGCCACCTGAAGCGCGTCGGGTGCGCGGCCGGCACTGGTCACCGTAAACGCGACGAGGGCAGGCTGTTCGCGTCGGGCCGGGTTAGAGGGTGATCGGTGCCCGACCGATCGTGAGCACGTCCGGGGCCGCCGGAGCGCAGCACCCGCCACCGCCGGCCGAGCCGGTCGGGTCGTCGTACAGGCCCGAACCGCCGCACACGCCGGTGTCGGGCAGCACCAACTCGACCCGCTCGGCGGCCTCGACATCACCGGCCAGCATCGCCACCACCGAACGGACCTGCTCGTAGCCGGTCATGGCCAGGAACGTCGGGGCGCGGCCGTAGGACTTCATTCCGACCAGGTAGAGGTTCGGCTCCTGTGCGTGGGTCAGGTCGCGGGCGCCGGTGGCCTGGACCGAGCCGCAGGAGTGGATGTTGGGGTCAATCTCCGCGGCGATCGCGCGCGGGGCCTCGAGCGTCGGGTCGAGGTCGAGCCTCAGCTCGGACAGGAAGGACAGGTCCGGGCGGAACCCGGTCAGCACTACCAGGGTGTCGGCCGCCTCCAGCTTGCGTCCGTCCTCGGCCACCACGACGACCTGGTCGCCGGCACGGTCGATCTCCGCGGCCCGGAAGCCGGTCACCACCTCGACCCGGCCCGCGTCGACGGCCTCGTGGGCGCGGATGCCGAGCGCTCCGCGCTGGGGGAGCTGGTCGGCCGCGCCGCCGCCGAAGGTGTTGGCCGTGTTGCCGCGTCGCAGTGCCCACGTGATCCGGGTGCCGGGGTTGGCCTGGGCGATCCGGTCGAGCTCGATGATGGCATTGAGCGAGGAGTCGCCGGCACCGAGGACGACGGTGTGCCTGCCCGCGTAGCGCTCGGGCGCCGCGCTGTCGGGGACGCCGTAGGAGATGAGTTCGCCGCTGGCGTGCTCGCCCAGCGCCGGGAGACCGTCGGCGCCCGCAGGGTTGGGCCTGCGCCAGGTGCCGGAGGCGTCGATCACCGCACGGGCCTCGAAGCGTGCCTCCCCGCCCGAGGCGTCGGTGACGTGGACGGTGAAGGGCTGCTCACCCCGGCTCGCGTCGACCAGTCGGTCGCGGCCCTTGCGCGAGACGCCGACCACGCGGGCGTCGTACCGGACCCGGTCACCGAGCGCCTCGGCGAGGGGAGCGAGGTAGCCCTTGATCCACTGCGCACCCGTCGGGTAGCCCGACACCGGGGCGACCCAGCCGCTGGCTTCGAGCAGCCGCCTGCCGGCGGGATCGATGAGCTCGGGCCACGCCGAGAAGAGCCGGACGTGGCCCCACCCGGCGACTGCGGCCGCCGGGCCGTCGCCGGCCTCGAGAACCAGCGGCTCCAGTCCGCGCCCGAGCAGGTGGGCCGCGGCTGCCAGACCCTGCGGTCCGGCACCGATCACAACGACAGGCAGGTCATCAGTCATGGTTGCATCCTCACATTCACGAACGTCGATGCGTCCACCCTGCGGATCGTATCGACAAATGTCAATGCGTACCGCAAACTTGGTGCATGCCGACCGCCCTGCCCGTCCTCCAGCCGGAGGACCTCAGTGCCTGCTGCTCGCCGATGACCGGCGGTGTCGTGAGTGACGATGCCGCCCAGGCGCTGGCGCGCATGTTCAAGGCGCTGGGCGACCCGACCAGGGTCAAGCTGCTGTCCTTGATCGCCGCGGCGCCGGCGGGGGAGGCCTGCATCTGCGATCTCACCGAGCCGGTCGGACTCGCGCAGCCGACGGTGTCCCACCACATGAAACAGCTCGTCGAAGCGGGCCTGGTCACCCGCGAACAGCGCGGGAAGTGGGCCTACTTCACCGTGGTTCCCGAGGTGCTGCGCTCGCTGGCGACCGCGATCGCCCCGACTGCATGACGGCGGCCACCCACCCGGTCGTCCGGGCGCTGGCGCACACCGACTGGGACGACGTACGACGCATCTACGCCCTCGGCATCGCCACGCGGGACGCCACCTTCGAGACCGACGTGCCCACCGCTGAGGCGCTCGACGCCAAGTGGATCCCCGGCCAGCGCTGGGTCATCACCGATGGTGGAGCGGTCGCCGGGTGGGCCGCCATGACCATGGTGTCCGCACGCGAGTGCTACCGCGGCGTGGCGGAGACCTCCATCTACATCGACACGTCCCTGGGCGGACGCGGACTGGGCACACAACTGCTCTCCCACCAGATCGACTCCGCGCTCGCAGCCGCGTTCTGGACCCTGCAGACCTCGATCTTCCCCGAGAACGAGGCCAGCCTCGCCATCCACCGCAAGGCCGGCTTCCGCGACGTCGGCCGTCGCGACCGCATCGCCCAGCTCGACGGAGTCTGGCGCGACACGATCCTGCTCGAGCTGAGGGCACAGACGTGACCGCGCCCGCGGAGCAGGCGCAGGAGGTGAAGGTCGTCGTCATCGGCGCTGGCCAGGCCGGCCTGGCCACCGGCTTCTACCTACGCCGCGCCGGGCTGGCCCCCGGCGAGGACTTCGTCATCCTCGACGCCAGCGAGGTCCCCGGCGGCGCATGGCCCCACATGTGGGAAGGACTGCGACTGTTCTCGCCGTCCTCCTTTTCCTCCCTGCCCGGCTGGATGATGCCGCCCTGGAACGACGCCGAGCACGGATACCCGCCCCGCTCGCACGTCGTGGACTACCTGACCCGCTACGAGGAGCGCTACGACCTCCACGTGCGCCGGCCCCGCAAGGTCAATGACGTCGTCCGAGCCGATGACGACCCACACGGCGAGCTCCACGTCAGGACGGACCACGGCACCATCGCCGCGCATGCGGTCGTCTCCGCCACCGGCATCTGGAGCCAGCCGTTCTGGCCCTCCTACCCGGGCGCACGCGCCTTCACCGGCCGGCAACTGCACGCCGCCGACTACCGCGCCCCCGACGAGTTCAGCGGTCAGCGGGTGGTCATCGTCGGAGGCGGCAACTCCGCCGCCCAGATCCTCGCCGAGGTCTCCACCGTCGCCGACACCACCTGGGTAACCACACGGCCACCACGGTTCCTGCCCGACGATCTCGATGGCCGAGCCCTCTTCGCCACGGCGCGAGCCCGCATCCATGCTCTCCAAGAAGGACGCGACCACTCGGGCGTCGCCGGACTCGGCGACATCGTGATGGTCGCCTCCGTGCGCGAGGCGCGCGAGCGCGGCGTACTCAAAGCCCAGCCGATGTTCCAGCGCCTCAGCCCGACAGGAGTGTCCTGGGCCGACGGAACCACACAGCAAGCTCAGGCGATCATCTGGTGCACCGGCTTTCGCCCCGCACTGCACCACCTACGCTCACTGCGCCTACGAACCGACAGCGGCCACATCGCCGTCGGCGGCCCCTCCGGCACACAGGCACTCGATGAACCACGGCTCTACCTCGTCGGATACGGCGACTGGACCGGCCCAGCCTCTGCGACCCTCGCCGGCGTTGGACCCTCAGTGCGTGCGACCGCGGCCGCCGTCCTCACCCGATAGGGATCGATTCCGACCAGGAGTGCGCCGGCTTCGATCGGCCTGGTCACCCACATGGGACACCCAAGGTCGTCAGACCCTGCGACACAGGGGCAGGCTAGCGACGGTGAACGCCTGAGCCTGTTGTCCCCAGAGGCGCCGTGTCTCGCACGACGCCTGAATCGCCGCTTGCTCGATGGCCGCGACGGCTCGCTCAAGCTCGTCCGGATCGCTGGCGCTCACGGCGACGAGCCCGGTGCAGCGCAGGACCCCGTGGCCCGCGGTGATATCGGCCTCCTGTTGGAGCACGTCTTGGTACTCGGCCGTCTGTTGGGCGTCCTCGATCTGGCCGATCCGCTGTCGCTGGGCGGCGTCGGAGATGTATTCAGTCTTCTTCTTGCGGATGTCCCGCGCGGCGCGGTCGGTGCGCATCGGCGTGTAGAGAAGTGTGAAGGTTCTTCGGATGCCGGAGGAGAGCAGCAGCGGCGCGAGGAATCCGGGGAAGACGAGGGATCGCGGCCACTCGCTGATCCACAGCACGCAGTGGTGCGCGGAATCGCTGCGCATGCTGCCCCAGGACTCGGCCACGGACACCGGACCGGCGGTGGCGAGATCGCGGCCAAGTTCGCCGTGGCGCTCAAGAGCACCGGCGACCGCAGGGTCATAGGCGGATCGCAGCACCATCGCGAGATCTCCGGGTGTGAGCCATTCGCTGGGGGAGAGGTCGGCCGATCGAAGGGCCGCGAGGAGAGTTGCCATCTCCTGCCGCAGTACGGCGGCAGCACCCTTGATCCCGCCACCTGCGGCGCGCGCTGCTCGCCCGGCGACCTTCATGTCCAGCGAGATGGAGATCGTCGACGCGTGGCGTTCGCCCGCCGGGCCGGCACGGTCGATGAGTTCGCCGTACGTCGTCGAGGTCCACGTGGCGTCGTGGGCGCCATGCGTGTCCCACCACTGCGCGAGACCCTTGCCTGAGTCGGGAAGCGTCCGCTCCATGACCTGGACCGAGGCGATCCGTCCGGACCGGCACGCAGTGGCCAGGACACGTCCCCAGGACACGACTCGACGCTCCTGCTCCGCTGGGTCGAGGAGCACGAACGCCGGGTGCGTGATGCCGACGACCGCGGTCAACGTTGCGGCGTGAGGGTCGTGGACCATGACGGCTCCCGTCTCGGGGTCGAGCCATTGACGGAGCCGGGCTGCGTCTCCGGGCAGGGAGAGCGTGCCTGCAGGGCGCGGCCTGACGATGCGCCGGCGGTAGGTGAGTTGGCCGCCGGCCGAGCGCCACAACCATCGGATTCCGACGGGGCCCCATTCGATGAGTTTGCGCCCGCCCACAGTGACGAACGCGAGCGCCGCGCACACGCCGACCAGTGGGAACGTGATAATGACGGCGCCGACGTACAGGCCCAGGACGAGGCTCCCCGCAGCGATGCCGCTCATCACGAGTTGGAGACCGGAGAGACCCAGGAGGACACCCCTTCGGCTCAGCCGGGAGAACTTGACCGGAGTGAGGTCGCTGGCGTCGGTCGATGCGTTGGCGCTCATCGCCTACTTCCTTCCGCAGGTTCGCGCAGCGTCGGATCGGCGACGTGGGGTGGTGCGGCTGTCGTCGAAGCCGATGCGGCCTCACTTTGACCGCTTGCATTGGCCGCGACGAAGTTCCCGAGCCTCGGCCCGGCGGCAGCCGCTTCCTTCGCGACGATCGCACCTGCAGCGACTCCGCCGGCCGCCGCACCAGCTCCACCGCCTGCACCGCCACGCGCCGCAGCAGCGCCCGCCGGCCCACTGCCACCGCCGCCAGACCCTGGGCTGGTCGGCATCGCGCGCGAAGACGCGCTGCCGCCTTCGCCGCCGCCGGAGAGGACCTTCGGGGGCTCCGCCGCGCCACCGCGCCGTGACAAGGGGATCGGCATGGGCCGGTTGAGCGCACCCTTGCTCTCCTGCTCGGCCGACATCGCGTGGTACATGTCGAAGCCCATGAACGCGATCGCCTTGTAGGTCAGGTACGGCGCGAATCCGGCCATCAGCATCAACACCACGCCGGCGATCGGCTGACTCACCGACTGCAGATCCGCGTCGATCGGTGCTGAGACCTGGGCAGTGGCCAGTAGGAAGATCACGACGAGGACGAGTTTCGAGAGGATCATCGCGAGAACGAAGGTCGCCCAACGGGACACCCACGACTTCGTGTGGTCCCACGATGAGCCGGCCAACGCCACCGGTGCGAAGACGATGGCGATGAGGAGCAGAGCCTTCCGCACCAGCAGGCTGACCCAGACGATCATGGCCCCGACGATCGCGAGCCCCGCGAGGAAGATCGTGAGGATCGCCCCAGCACCGGGTGCCGCGAGGTTGATCCCGCCGAGCCCAGCTGCGAGGAGAGCAACCTTGTCGCCCATCTCGTTCATGTTGGTGCCGGCGGCGTTGACGATCCCGATGCAGAGCTGGTCGGTGATCTCGAGCGCGGTGGCGAGCAGCGTGAGCGCGACGAACGAGCCGAGGATCGACTTCGCCAGGCCGAGAGTTGCCCGCGAGAGCGCCGCCGGTTCGCGTCGGATCATCCCGCCGATGACCTGCAGCATGAAGAAGCCGAGCATCACGAAGACAGCGATGCCGAAGATGATGTTGTAGACGCCGGTGTACTCGCCGCTCGTCACGTCGACGTACGTCGTGGTGTCGATGACGGTCCAGACCGACTCGAACATCCATTTCGCCACGCCCGCCATGCCTTGCGCGAGCCAGTCGAACGGTGCCGTGACGACCGCTCCTGCCGCGTCGCCGGCAACGTTGCAGACGGAGTGGATCACCGGGACATCGCAGACACCCATGACTGTTCTCCGACCTCAGCTGACCTGCTGGCCGACGTTCCAGAAGAAGTTCACAAGGGTCACGGACGCTCCGCACACGACGGCGGCGCCGAGCGCGACCAGGACGCCGAGCTTCCCCCGACCTGCGAGGTGGGGATTGGAGGAGTTCGCACCCAGCGCCCACACGATCGCCGAGATGATCAGCGCGAGTACGGCGAGAACGAGCCCGACAGTCATCGAGGCGCCGACGATGGTGCGCAGCTGGGAGATGCCGGGCAAGCCGTTCGAGTTGGGGTCGATGCTGATGTCGAGCGGCACCAGGACCGGGTTGCGGAGGTGGAACATCGAGGTTCTCCTGTCGACGTGGGCGGACGTCTTACAGGTGGGCGCCGAGGTCCAACAGCCAGTTGGCCCACGTCAGCGCGGCGCCGGTCAGCGCGGCCCCGCAGAGCGCTACGAAGAGACCAGTCTTCGCCTTCTGGGCGGTATGCCAACTGCCCGAGTGAGTGGCGAGTGCCCAGGTCGCTGAGCAGACGACGAGCATCAGCACCGCGATGATCAGCCCGTAGGTGAGCAGGGCGCCGACGATGGCTCGGAGGTCCCCGGAACCGTTGACGGCGCCGAAGTTGGGACCGACGGCGGCGAGACGCGACTGTTCCATGACTGATAGGTGCGCAGGGAAGCGCGGAGTCGACTCCTTCTCACCTGCTGGATCGAACCGAGCCTGCTTGGAACGGCGGTGAACTGTCGGCCGCCTCCCGTAACCTTCAATCGTTGAGTCGCCGCGGTTAAAGGAGCTATGCGTGAACACCGGGATTGAGCTGGTCAGTGATGGTGATGGGCTCGCCGTCATCGGCGACCCGGGCGCAGTCGAGCGATTCCTCGCAGAAGAGGAGATGGAGTCAAAGGAGCTTGCGCTCCCGCGTCTGAGCAAGGTCGTCGGTGGTGGCGCTGCCGGGCTGCAGGCGGGCTCCGAGATCGCCGCGAACTCCGGTCGTTGGGTCAAGCTGACCGCGGAGTCGGCTGCGAAGGTCAAGAAGTACGGCTTGACGCCGACCAAGACGCCCGGCGTCAGTCATGCGATGGTCGGTCCGCGGGGTGACATCAAGGGATGGATCCAGATCGCCAAGGGTCCCGGTGCGATGGCGGCGAATCCCGCACTCCTGGCCGGGGGCGCCGGGATCATGGCGCAGTTTGCGATGCAGCAGACCATGGCGGAGATCACCGATTACCTCGCTCGGATCGACGAGAAGCTCGACGACGTGCTCCGGGCCCAGAAGGACGCCGTCGTCGCTCAGATGATCGGGGTGGGTCTCCAGGTCGAGGAGGCTATGACGCTCCGAAGCCACGTCGGCCGAGTCAACGAGGTCACCTGGTCGAAGATCCAAGCCGCGTCCGGGACCATCGCCGACACCCAGGCGTATGCGCTGCTCCAGCTCGACGCGCTCGCCAAGAAGCTCGAGGGCAAGTCGAAGATCGGGGACCTCGCCAAGGCTTCGAAAGAAGTGGCGCCGAAGGTGCGGGAGTGGCTGGCAGTCCTTGCGCGCTGCTTCCAACTTCTGGACGGGATCGCTGTGCTGGAGCTTGACCGCGTACTCGAGACCGCACCTGAAGATCTGGATGGCTACCGGGGCGGACTGAGGGCAGCCAGAGCGGAGCGGCGCGCTGCGATCTCACGTAGCACCGACCGGCTCCTCGAGCGCCTCGGTGAGGCTGCAGGCCTGGCCAACTCGAAGGTGCTGCTTCACCCTTCTACGTCCCCCGAGATCGTCGAGGCTGCCGATCGAACAGCAGGGGCCCTCGACGATTTCCATGGATTGCTCGGCATCGAAGCGCGGCGCGCGACCGTCGAGGCCCGCCGTTGGGGCACCGCTGCGACGGAGGTCCGCGAGAAGGCCATCGCCTCCGGCGCTGAGCGTGTGGACGCGGCAAAGCGTTTCGGTAGCGAGACCAAGGCGAAGGCCAGGACAACAACCGGCAAGGTCTCACATCGCATCGCGGAGCGCACCGAGCGTTGGCGCTCACGTGGGGAAGACGGCGAGGCGGACGACTGAGCTGGCTCTCAGCTGAGCCGCCGTACCGTCATGACCTGGCCGCTGAACTCGCTGATCGTGCCGTAGCGGACGTGGTCGCCGGTGTGGGGCGCCTGCAGGATCTTGTCGGCGCCGACGTAGATGGCGACGTGGTGGGGGCCGCCGGCGCCGGGGTAGCTGAAGAAGATCAGGTCGCCGGGCTGCTTGTCCGCCCACGTGATGCGTTGGCCCATCGTGATCTGTGAGCCGGTGTAGTGCGGGAGGCGGAGGCGTCCGCCGGAGGCTTGGTAGGCGGCGTAGAGGACCAGGCCGGAGCAGTCGAAGCCTCCGCCGGTGGGGCCGGTGAAGGTCCCGCCGCCCCAGACGTACGGCGTGCCGATCTCCTTGGCCGCGGCGGCGATCAAGGCGCCCGCGAATCCTGGTGGCAGGTTCGCGGGAACGTTGCCGTCCTGGGTGCAGGCACCGGAGTCCAGCGCTACTCCAGTCAGTGTCGCGAGCACCTTCTCTGCGACGGGCTGATTGACGGCGTACCTATCGGGATAGGCCGAGACCTCGACCGCTTGGGCTGCGGCGCCCGGATCCATCGTCAGCCAGTCGTTGATGTCGAGGAGGCCGCGTGGCGAGCCGTGGTTCGGTCCCTGTGGTCCGCCGTAGAAGGCGCGAGAGGACCAGGCCGGATCCATCAGGTTCGCGAGTGCGCCCCAGCCCGTTGAGGGGCGCATCTGGAACAGGCCGACGGAGTCGTGGTCGCCGCCATCGCCGTCGTTGGGTATCGAGCCGGAGCCGGGGTACGCATTCGTGTTCGACAGCACTCGCAGCGAGGACTCCGTGAGCGCAGCCATGAGCGCGATGAGCTGGCCGCGAGCGGGAACGTTCTCGCTCTTGCCGACCGCGACGATCGCACCGGCGCGTTCAAGTTGGCGCTGGTTCAATGTGACGGTCTCACCGGCGGCGTTCTGCGTGACGAGGCTGGTCGGCACGTCGCCGGTGACGCCGAGCGAACCGATCGGCGCTGCGTCCTGTCCGAATAGGCATCCGGCCGAGCCGGCGGCGGATGGGGCCAGGAGCGTGGCGATGCCGAGCAGGGACAGGAACGGCATCAGCAGCACGAGTGCACCTGTGCCGATGCCGACGCTCTTGGCACCCACCGTGTCTCACCGCAGCGGATTGTCGAGCTGGGAGAGCCGCAGCACCCGGCACCGATCGAACGCCGGGGCACAGGCGACGAAGACGGTGAACGACACCGGTGACGAGGTCGACGATGTTTCGCCGTTCCAGATCCCGGTGCGCTGACGGGTGCCCTCGATGGTGACGGCGGTGGTGCCGGGACGCAGTTCGCCGTGAGCCTGCGCCACGGCCGTAGCCCAGCTGGCGGGTACTGCTGCGGAGCCAACGCTGAGGGTCTGGGTGACGTTCATCGCGCCGAGGTCGAGCCATTGATCGACCGTGGGCATGTAGGTCGCGATGTCGGAGATGAGCCCGGGCGTCTCCTCGCCTGAGGGATCGGCGTCGGCGAGGACGGGTGCCTGGTAGTCGGCCGGGAGGAAGCCCGCAGCGGTGTCCCAGTCGAAGAGCGCGGCGGCGACGGCGCGCGCGTAGGCGATCGGATCATTGGTGCGCGGCATCGCTGCGGACGTCGGATCGCTGACCACGGGTTCGGAGGCCATCCGGGGTCCTGCGGTGACCACGGCAGCCGGGCCCCCTGGTTCGGCGCCGCTGGGCGACGGCCCGGTCACCAGGCCGTAGACCCCGACGATCAGTGCGGCAGTGAGGAGAACCGCCGTGGCGATGAGGGCGACCTGGCGGCGGGTGAGTTCACGCATCACAGCTCCGATGAACACGGTGAGGGGACATCAAGGAGGTGGACGACCTACGCCGACGTCGTCATTTCCTCGCGCACGGCCCGGAGTTGCTTGGCGAATTCCACGCTCTCGTCTACGACTCGCTCGAACCGCTCCCATTCAGAGGCGCTGAGCGATGACGCGAGCGCCTCGACGTCGTACAACTTCGACCACCCCTCCAGCTCGGTCCAGGTGAGGATGAAGGATCGGAGCGTGCGGTAGTGCGGCAAGCCGGTCGGCTTGTTCTGCAGGGCCCGCAGGCCCTTGCGTGCCTTCGCCTGTTGGACCCGGGCCAGTGCCTCCGCGGCGAGCTGCGCGAGCTCGTCGTCCGGATCGGTGATCGTCGCGGTGGGGTGACGAGCGAGTTCGACCGCGGCGCGGATCTTCTTGTACGCCGGTTCGACGGGATCTCCTCGTTCGATGGCGGCGAGCGCTCGGCCGGCGAGCTCGCGTACCTGGGGGTGTTGGCGTTCGTCGTGGGCGATGCTGCGGACCCAGCCGATCTGTTCGAACCGGTGGTAGGACTGCGTGCCGGTGATGAGTCGAGCAGTCTGAGCCCTCGTGTCGCCTTCGCCTCGCGGTGCCGGAGGGCCTCCGGCACCGGGTGCATCCTCGGCTTCGGGTGCGCCGAAGCGGGTCGCCTCCTGGCGCAGGCGTGCTTCCTCTCGTTGTAGGTTCTGGATCTCGCGGAAGAGCGACTCCGCCTCCAGGGGCGAGAGTGGCTTGCGCATGGAGTTCTCGTGCTGCTGCGCCAGGAGGTAGGTCAGCTCGCCGGAGATTCCGCTGCGGACCCAGACCTTGATCGTCGGCCAGCCGAGATGGCGAGCGGCTTCCAGTCGACGCCTCCCGCAGACGAGGAGCCCATCGGGGGTGATGGTGATGGGCTGGAGCATCCCGAGGGTGTCCATCGACGCCGCCAAGGCCGCCAGATCTCCGAGGTCCTGGCGGTGCCTGACGCCGATGGTGATCGAGTCGATCTTCCGCTCGAGGTCGATGTGGCCGTTCTGTTCAGGCATGGCTGACCTCGAGCGGCGCAGGAACGGCTCCACTGATCTCCGCGATCAGACGCTCATCACTCAGGCAGGCCACCAGGGGCTCGCCGATGAGGAATCGGAGCAGCAGCCCGCGGCCCGCTGTCGTGTAGCGCAGGTCGTCGCTCGGGTTGCCCAGCAGCAACCGCAGCAGGATCACCCAGCACTTGCGATCGATGTCGAGTACGGCGAGGGCGCTGAGGTCGCGACGAAGATAGGCGTGGGCCGTGGGGCGGGATCCGCAGGCGATGAGCCGGTCTGCGATGTACTCGACGGCGGTGCGGATGACGCCGTGCGGCCAGCCGAGGGCGACGAACAGGGCGACCGCCATGTCGCAGGCCTCCAGGGCCTCGGTGGGTGCGTCCGCATCCTCGCGTCTCGGCGCGGCCCTGAGCTGCTCGTGGAGGCTCGACCCGGGCGGGACTTCGATGCCATCGATGACGGTGTCGCAGAACCGGGCGACTCGCGGCCGCCCGCGTACCGAGCTGCGCCACGTCCGGGACGGTGAGCAGAGCAGGTCGCCGCTCATCTCCTCGGCCATGAGGGACAGCTGGACTGCGCGCGTCACCACGGCCCAGGGATCCTTCGCTCGGCGGACCGCGTCGGTTCGCATGGCTTCGAAGGCCGGCAGGGCTGCGTCCTCCGGTGAGCAGTGGTGGCTGGCGGCGAGAGGGCGGTACCTCTCGATCACGAACCGCATCAGCTCGTCGGCCTCGGGGTCCGTGCGCCAGGCGTCGGGCCCGGCGCTGTGCAGACGCTGGAGCAGGGTCCGCAGACCGTCGGAGGTTGCGAATGGTTGCTTCATAGCGAGATTCCTTCCTGAGATGCGTTGTCGAGAGCGGGGGAGCGGCGTGCTGGGGCGAGGCGCTGCGCGGCCCGGCTGGCCTGGCGCGGGCCCTGTCTGGCTCGCCGCATGAGTTCGGCGTGTAGATCGATGCCGCGCCCGATGATCGGGCTGGCGAAGGTGTGCAGCTCGGTCGGACGGACCCAGGCGATGTGCTTGCCGGTCGCGGTGGTCAACGCATGCGTGGGCGTCGAGGCCACCGAAGGGTCCCGTCCGACGGCGAGGTGGTTCGCGATGGAGTCGGCCGCCGCGGTCGTCGGCGGCTCCGGTGCGGCCTGGTGCGCGTGGCGGCGGTACTCGGCGTGCGTGTTCATAGCCCGATCGCCTCAATCCGCTGGGTAGGGCCCGGGCGGCTCGCGGGCGCGCCCAGCCGGGATGCCAGTCGGTGTGCGGAGCGGAGCGTCGTGTCGATCTCCGCGTCGGGCAGGCCTGCCCGTTGCGCGGCCGGGGCCAAGACTGCGGCCGTGTCGTTGAAGGAGTGGCCGGTCTTCACCATCAGGCAGGCGGCTCGGAACAGGTTGTAGTTGCGGCCGCCCTCGGGGGTGCGCGCGACCCACGCGGCCAGCGCGTCGGGGTTGCAGCCGATGCTCGTGAGTGCTCGGGGTGGTGGGAACCGCCGAGGCGGCTCGAGGAAGTGCCGCAGTCCCGTGGCGTCGAGCGGGCGGCTGCGGACGTGGGTGACCGCAATGACGTCGTACGTCGCCGCGCGGCCCCCGACGTCGATCCGCGACGGCGGCGCGATGACGTATCCACCGTCGCCCCGGAAGTCGATGTGCGCAGATGGTGCCTGCCAGCACCGCTGCTCGACGCCCGGCGTGGCGGGGTAGTAGGCGTGCAGGCCACCGGACGGCGTGCGCACCAACCAGCCCCAACCCTCCGCTCGCCCGGCTGAGCGCGCTCGTTCGAACGCCTCGAATCCGCTCGCCTCGCCGTGGACGTCGATATCGACGACCACCACTCCGGTCACCGCGCCTGTAGGCAGGCCGATGTTCGCGTCGGGGGTGCGCTGCCACCACGCATGCACCACGCGCGCTGACGACGTCGCGTCGTGGAATCCGTTCGGCGTCAGGGGTTGCTTGCCACCCGGGACGCAGGGAAATACCGGTACGCCGAGGTTCGCGTACCGCAGCGCCGCGTCCGCAAGAGTCGGCTCCAACGCGACTTGGCGCATCGTGCTGGTCGTCCAGTGAGGGACTGGGTCGTTCGGATCGAACATGCATCCGAGGCTGGCCTCGGAGCGTTACCGAGTTTGTACGTCCAAGGAGGAGGTATCCGAGGAGGAACGTTGCGTTTCCGCAGGTCAGGTGGGTTCCCTAAGTCGTCGGAACGACACGATCATCCGATGTTGCGCTGGGCTGCGGGCCGGATGCCGTTCGCATCGTCGTAGTCCCAGAGCGCCCACTCGAAACCCGCGATGTATGCCGAGTCCTTGGCGCGCGCCTCGATCTCGAGCCACCTCCGGCCGGCCTCCGAGGAGCCGGTTCGCAGGCATGTCGTGCGGCCAGCGTTGTAGCCCGCCATGTACTGCTGCTCCCCGGATGTCGCCATGCGACCAAGTCGAACATTTGTTCGTACGTGGGTCAAGATGTGCCGGTTGGGGATGTGTCATGTCTCAGGACATCGGTGACGAATCTGCATCAGGACATTGGTGACGCTTCGGTGGGTCTTGGTGGTGACACTCCAGCAGCGAGTGTGCGGCGGTGGCTGCCCAAGAACCCATCGATCCCCGTGTCCGTCTCGCGATCTCGCAGTGGCCCGACGACGCCCCTCGTGGGTGCACTCCGGTTTCCGGGGGACGTCTGGAAGCATGCCGATCGTGACCGCTATAGGAATCCGTCGCGCCGAACAGGACGACATTGCAGCCATCGTTGCCCTGCTCGCGGACGACGCGCTAGGTGCCATCCGCGAGTCGCCTGATGATCTGGCGCCGTACAGATCGGCCTACGAGAGGCTGCAAAACGATCCGAACCAACTACTTGTCGTCGCCGATCGTGGCGGCGAAATTATCGGCACCCTGCAACTCACGATCGTTCCAGGACTGTCCCGCAGAGGATCGACCCGGTCCATCATCGAGGGCGTGCGGATCCACAACTCCGAGCGCGGGCATGGCCTTGGAGCCCAGCTCATTGCGTGGGCTGTCGACGAGTCCCGGCGCCAGGGCTGCCAACTTGTGCAACTCACCTCGGATTCGGCCCGCACCGATGCCCACCGCTTCTACGAGCGATTGGGTTTCATGGGCTCGCACATTGGTTTCAAGTTGCAGCTATGACGGACGCAAGGCCGCCAGGTTTGTCGGGGCGCGAAGCCCGTGCGCCTCCTCGGAGAGAAATGCATCAGTGCAGGTCAGAGCTTGTTTGTGTCAACAAAACGACCCATTCGACGTGGTGCGTCTACGGTCTAGGCCCGACGCTCGCGATGAGTCTCGGTTGCGGGCCATCCACGCTGGCGAATGACCTCGGCAGTGCGATCGGGAATCTCGATCGGTCCGAGGCCGTCGTCGGATCGGTTGAGCACATCGTCGACCAGTTGCTTCTGGGCGGCGCCAGAGTGGCCCGTGGCAGCAGCCACGTCGATGAGGTCGAGCCTGCTGGTCTCGTCGTACGGTGCCGCACGGTAGGCGGTCTCGGCCGAGAACCGGGCCAGGTCGAGTTGGTTCGTCGCGAGGGCGTGGGTCGTCACGATGTGGGCGACGTCGACGATTGCGCACGTCATGATGTGGTCGGTCCGTTCGCCGTCGAGGAGCCACCCCCATCCGGTTCCACGATGCTCCGAGAACGGCTCGCCGGTCACGAGGCTCAGCGCTGTGACGAGATCGTCCAGCCCCTTCTCTCCCTCGGCCTGGCCGCGGCTCCTGAGCCGTCGGAACAGATCGAGGTCGTTGAGCACCCCATTGGTCGCGTAGACGGCACCGCGGTCGGCCCGGTCGCGCTGTGCCCGGGCGTCGGGCAGATGGGGCTCGCCGGTGCGCGGATCCTCGCCGAGCCAGTGGCGGAGGATGCTGAGGTCGGTCCGTGCGCGTTCCTTGGTGATCCCGAAGGCATCCGCGACCTCGGACGCGGTCACTCCGTTCGGGTGGAGTGTCAGGTAGGCGAGCAGTTCGACGTAGAAGGGTCGGCGCTTGGCGACCTGCTTGGCGTCGCCGGTGGTCCTGGCGGTGACGGGCCCGAGCAACGTCAACTTCGGGGCGACGAGCACGGACGATTCCCAGCGCGCGAGGTCTTCGTCGAGCCGAGGGTCGTCGTCGCGGACGGCCGTGCGGGCGGCAGCGGTGGCAAGCGGCGCGAGGATCTCCACGTCGTCGGTCGTGGTCGCGCTCGTCTCCGCGTAGGTCGCGGTCTGGTCGGGGAGGAGTGATCGGTTGCCGGCGCGCTCTTCTTTGGGCCGTGCTTCGACGTACGCCGCTGTCAGCGCGCCCCCGGCGTCGCTCGGCGTTGTCGGGTCGTCGAGCTGGGGCACGTTGCTCTCGACCGCATCGCGGGTGAGGTCGACGAGGGTGGCGCAGGCCTGCGCCTCCTCGGCCGTGAGCCCGGCGGCGGTGAGGTCGAGCCCGAGGTCGGCGACCTTCAGCCGTCCATCGGAGGTGAGCTCGAAGACGGTGGTGGCAGCGTCTGGTTCACCATCCACTGTGATGACGGCTGCGCCCGCTCGACCGGCGTAGCTGGTGACGACCTTCGCGACTCGGCGTACGGGTTCTGGGTCGCTCGTGCGTGACGCGGCAATGAGAGCGCGGTACCGGTCAGGTTCGACTGTCGCGTCGCTCGCCTCGAGGTCAGCTGCGAGTCGGTCGAGGAACGCGGTGTCGCTGTCGGCGTGGAGGTGAAGGCGGAGTGGATCGATGTCGGCAAGCTCTCGCCCGATGCCGACGGTGTCGATCTCGACGAGCTGAGACCACGGGTTGAGTGAGAGCTCTGCCGCGATGTGGCGCCCGAGCGCTTCTGCACGGTTGGTGTCACCGACCAGCACGACCGAGCGCAGTTCCTCGAGGTTCACGAAGATCAAGCCGCCCTGCTGGGCCATTCCGACGCTGACGAGCAAGGGGTACGGCGCCACGGTGCCGGGCCGTTCGGCCGGCACGCTCTCCAGTCCGAGGGTCCAGTCGGCCCCTGACCCCGTCCATGGCCGCGAGAGTTCAGCGGGAGCTGCCAAGCGCAGATTGATCTCGGACGAAGCGAGCGTGACTGAAGCGACGCGGGGACAGCTGGTGCTCGGATCACCCAGGCCGCGGAGCGCTCGATCGAGGTGTTCGATCTGCGGCGCGGTGATGGATCCCGAGGCTTGTGCACTCTTCTCGGAGGGGCGGAGCTCACGAGGCGGGGGAGCGATGATGCGACCAGGCCGGCGATACCGCAGTTGCGTGCGTCGATGCTGACGAAGAACAAGCAGCAACGCACCGGCGAAGGCCGCACCACCGCCGGCGAGACCTGGCAGCACCCAGCTCGGGAGGTCGGACGCCGACTGGGTCGCGGCGACCTCCGTGGTCTGATCTGCAGGCGCCTGCGGCAGCCTGATTGACGGTCCTGGATCGGCCGCCGACGGGCGCTGTTGCGGCGTACGCGGCGGTACCGGGTCACGGTGCTTCGGCGGCGTGGCCTGGGGCGGAGAAGCTGCCTCCGGGATCGTGAGCTGCCAGCCGGGGCGGATCAGATCGGGATCCGTCAGGTGTTCGCCATCCGGCTGGATCGTTGCCCGAGAGGCATCGAAGATCTCGGGATACGCGTTGGCATCGCCGAGCTCCTCTTCCGAGATCTCCGAGAGCGTGTCACCGGGCTGGACGACGTACTCGCTCTCGGGTGTGACCTCCGGAACGGGAACCTTCAGGATGGTGCCGGGGATGAGGAAGTCGGGCCGGCCGCCGAGGACGGGTTCGTTGAGGTTGAGGAGCTCGACATAACGAGTGCCGTCGCCGAGGTGTTCTTCCGCGATCTTCCAGAGGCTGTCGCCGCGCTTGACGGTGTAGCGCTCGGTCGCCGGTTCCTGCTTCGTCGGCGCAGCATGATGCGTGACCACCTCTGCGGCTGCCTGCGCCGCCCCAGGCGCGGTAGCCACTGGGGCAGCGGGTAGGGGAGTCGCGGTGACCGCCGCCTCGGCCCTGGGTTGCGGCAGAAGTGCGGTCACGGTCGGGACGGCGACGAACAAGAGGGCTGCGGCTGCGACGAGACGGTCGGCGGCGAGTTGCGGTACAACCAGTCCGGGTAGGCGCGGAGCCCGCATGCCGCGGATCCGGGAGATGATCGAGGCGATGAGCTGGCAGGTGAAGATCGCCCAGGCGATCCAGCAGACGATCGCGATCACCTGCAGGGCCAGCGTCCCGTCGTCCGGTGAGGTGACCCGCGACCAGGAGAACTCGGCTGGGTCGGGGATCGCGTGGATGGCGAGGAGAACCGCGGGCACGCCGAGCACGAAGGCGACGAGCGCGAGGGTCGCTGCCAGGCCCCGGAGCCGAGTGGTGAGTGTGCTCATTGCTGGCTACCTCCGAGGGTGCGGATGAGGTGTGCTGAGGCGGTGCCGGTCACGTCGAGACGGTGGATGCCGATCAGTCCGAGGAAGCGCGGGTCGTAGCTGTCGTGGACGGTCACGGTGATGGTGTTGCCGCCTGTGACCGTGACCGTCCCGCTGACCCCCGCTTGGTCGAGGTAGCTCTGGGCCGCGGCGCGTGCGGCGGCCGGGTTGATGGTGAGGCCGCTGCCCTGAATGGCGGGGCCCCCGTTTACCTCCTCGCCGCCGGCGCGGGCGGCTTGGGCTGCCAGGTCGTGGGCGCGCTCGTGGGCGTGGACCTGTCCGCCGAGGTCGACCGCAAGACCAACGAGGAAGATCATCGCGACGCTGCTCAAGGCGAGCCAGACGGTGATCGATCCGCGTTCGCTCCGCTCACGCAGTTGTGTCGGGCTCATCGCTCGCGCCAGGTGTCAATGGGGCTGGACATCGTGCTCGTCAGCACCCGGGATCCTGGGACTCCCGGCACCGCCAGATCCGACAGGTCGAGGTGGCAGGAGATGGTGACCGCGACGGTTCCTGGCTCCCCGGGGGCCTTGGCGAAGTCGGAGGTATCGACGGTGACGTCGACCTGTGCGCAGTGGAGGTGCTGGTTGGTAATGCTCGCGGCAGCCGCGTTCTGTGCCTCCGCCTGCGCGGTCCGACCGTCGCGCGCGAGGGAGGCTGACCGGGCGGCTGCCGAGGCTGCCGTCTGGAGTGCTTCGTGGGCGGTTGCGGTGCGTCCGCCGAAGATGATGAGTCCGACGAACAGCGCGAAGGCCGGTACGCCGATCGCTGCCTCGATCGCCGCCGACCCTCGCTCGTCGCGGCGCCTCACGGCGCACCGGCTGCGGTGGGATCTGAGAGGCGCTCGACCGGCTCGGTGGCGGTCTGGGTGATGCGGACGTGCCAGCCGGGGATGACGCTGAGGCTGAACCCGGTGACCGTCACCGTTGCCGTTGTGGCCGTCCGGGAGACGGTGGTCCCGGTGTTGGTCAGTACGTCGTCCCCGCCCGCTTCGTGGATGAAGGCGTTGGCCGCGGCGGCGCCGTCCGAGGAGCGCCCGTGCTCGGCGCCAGCCGCGCGGGCGCCTTCCTCCGCGGCCGCGATGGCAGTCGTGCGGGCGTGGTAGAACAGCGCGGCCTGCATCCCCAGGAACATGACCGCGAAGAGCGCAGGCAGCAGGATCACGAGCTCGATCGAGACCGAGCCCCGCTCACCGCGCCGCCCAAGCTTCCTGCGGCTACTTGATGTTGCCGGACTGCTTCGTGACATAGCTGGTGATGGCTGCGACGACGATGCCGACGATCGCTATGACCGCCACGGCCCACAGCACGTGCTCGGTGGTGACCGAGCCACGCTCGCTGCGCGACGCCGCCCGCAGGCGGTCGCGCAGGTCGTCGGAGAGGTGGAGTACTGCGATCTGCAGCAGGACGAGTGCTTTCAACATCTGGGTTCCTCCTGGGTGGGTGTCCTTCCGTGTCACGAGGCCGTGAACATGCGAAGCAGTGAGGGGGCGACGAGCAGAGCCATGAAGATGACGCCGAGCAAGGAGCCGGGGATGGTCATGCGTTCGCCGACGGCGTTGGCTTGGGCGATCTCGTCGTTGAGCATCGCCGTGCGCATGGCGGCGGAGCGGGCGCGCAGGGTGGCGTATACGCCGGCTCCTTCCTCGCCCGAAAGGCGCATGATGTCGGCGAAGTCGTCGAGCTCGGGGAGTCCGAGCTCCGTTGCCAAGGTGTGCAGGGCGTCCCAGGGCGGCAGGCCGGACCAGCGCGATCTGATGAGTTCTTCGGAGAGTCGAGTGAAGACCCAGGAGTCGCCGACCTCGGCCGCGGTCTCCATGGCTTGGCGTACGCCGACGCCGTTGTTGCGCTCCAGGGCGACCATGTCGATGTAGGCGCCGAGCGCACGGGCGAACTCCAGCCGCGCCTTCTTCGCGTCGTCGAGAGCGTTGTAGTTCGGGATGAAGAACATGACGATGGCCATCACGGGCGAGGCGAGCGCGGGAATCTGAAGCGGGACGCTGAGGCCCACGATGTTGAACAGCGTGGTGAGGCCGGGCGGGATCACCAGCCCGAGCCCGGCGAAGGTGAGCTTCTCGCCATAGAAATGCACGGTCGAGATCCTCAGCAGGGCGAGTTCCCGCGTCGGCGTGCGAGCCCACAGGCCGGACGGAAGGACCCGAAGTCCCCAGAGTCCGAGCCGTTCCTTGCCGGTGTGGGCTGCCGGGACGTTGATCGCCGAGCGATGGCGTGTGGCGGCCACCCGGTCGAGGGCATCAGCCAGGTCAGGCTCGACCGGCAACAGGCGCGCGATCAGGAGTGTCAGGCCGAGCCCGATGAGTCCGCCGGACGCGATCGCCAATTGCAGTCCGGTGATCATGGCAGGAGCCTCGCTTCGGGGCGTCGGTCGAGGAATCGCGGTAGCGGCTTGCCGCTCGCCATGCGGCGCATCCAGACGAGCGTCGCGACGTACGCCGCCAACAGCACGACGAGGATCACCTGGCCGATGGGACTGCCATAGGGCTTCACGTAGCTCCCGGATAGGGCGAGTACGACGAGAACGCTGGCACTGATCACGGTGACCCACCGAGCGGTCGATCGGGGCTTGGCGCGGTCCGCCTCGACCTGGCGGCGTGCGCGTACGTCGGCCGCGACCGATTCAGCGAGACCTTCGAGCACGCTCGAGAGGCCTGCGCCGCGGCGGCGGGCTGCGAGGATGAGGTTGGCCGCGATGAGGTCGCCGGTGGCGTCGTCGAGCTCGTCGGCGAATGCTCGCAGCGCGGTCTCGGTGTCCCAGCGAGCACGGAGCCTGATCACGAGCCGGGTCACCTCGCTGTTGATCGGTGCCGGGGTCGAGCGCAGCGTGGCCACCAGCGCCTGCTCCAGCCCGATGCCGACGGTGAGCACGCCCGCCAGGGATCGGGTCCATTCCTCCATGGCTTCAAGGCGGTTGATCCGGGTCGCAGCCGGGGGAGCGGCCAGGAGGATCGGCAGCCCGAGCGTGGCGGCCGGGGCGATCACGAGAGCGAGCACCCAGCCGGTGACGACCCAGCCGAGAACCCCGAGGCCGAGCCCGGCGAGGAGAAGCATGCGGGTACGCGAGGTGACGGCGAATCGCGGACGGCTCGGCCGTGTTGTTGCGACCGGGGCCGGTCGGAGTCCCACGACGATGCCGAGGACTCCGATGGCGATCAGGCCACCCGCGAGAGCGGGAAGAAGCGGCGTCACGACGTACCTCCCATCGGTTGGCTCGCCAGGTAGCCGGCCAGGTCGAACCCGTACCGCGTCAGGACTCGGTATTCATCGGGCAGGACGTCGGGGACAGCGACACCGGTGGGGACGGAGCTGAAGACGTGCGTGGTGGCGTACCCGGGATCCTTCTCACCGGGCGCCAGGGCGATGACCTCCGCGACCCGACGAGTCCGGCGCGCACCACCGGGGACGGGCGTGGTCTCCATGCTGAGCTGGACGATCAGGTCGACGGTGGCGGCGAGCTTGCTGGTCGCCAGCCCCTGGGTGACATGGGGGCCGGCTTCCATGGCGCAGGTCACCAGCTTGCGGACCGCGGCGACGGCATCGGCTGCGTGGGTGGTGGAGATGGATCCGGTGCCGGATTCCATCGCCTTGATCATCGCCCAGATCTCCTTGCCGCGGACCTCGCCGACGATCTGACGCGAGAGGTTGAATCGGAAGGAGTCGACCAGCGCCTCGTCCAGGGTGAACTCGCCTGCCTGGCGCCCATCCGGGCCGCGCTCGCCGGAGCCTGGGCGGGCCTCCCAGGCATGGACGATCTGGTCCGGCCTGACCTCGTGCAGGTGGAGCTCGTACTCGGTCTCAAAGGTGCCGATCGCCTCTGTCTCGTCGATCTCGGCGCAGAGAGCGCGGACCAGGGTCGTCTTGCCGGCGCCCTGGGCGCCGGCGACGACGATCGACTTCCTGGCGCGCACGGCAGCCCGCAGGAAGGAGGCGGCGACCGGCGTCATCATCTCGCGCTTCACGAGGTCGTCGAGGGTGACGTGCATCAGCCGGTGCCGCCGGATCACGACCGAGGGCCGCGGGGTCACCCATGCAGCTGCCGCCAGGCGTGCGCCGCCGTCCAGGCGGAGATGAAGCCGGGGTTGGGCTTCGGAGAACGAACGGGCGTTGACCTCGCTGCGGGAGGCGAGGAAGACGAGGAAGTCGATGAGCTCCTGGTCGGAGTCGGCGACGGGCGGTCCCTCGATCAGTGTCCCGTCGATCAGTTCGAGCCGGACCCGGTCGTAGCCGACGATGATGATGTTCTCGATCCGGTCGTCGTCGACCAGCGGCTGCAGCCGGCCGAGCCGGAACAGGGAGTCGAAGACCGCCTGCGCCGTCGCCTGCTGCCGGGCGGGGCTCCACGCGCCCTGCCCGGCATTCGCGGCGTCCGCCATCGCGGACTCGATCAGGTCCAGGACGATGGAGCGTCCGAGCTCCTGCTGCGCGTCCTTGTCGAGCCGGCCGCGACCGGAGGCGATGGTCTGGCTCAGCTGCTCGGAGGCTTGTGCGCGGAGGGCGGCGACGAGCGACCAGTCGACGTCGTTGCCGATGGCCGGCGCCGCCACGACCGGCGTGCCGAGCACGTCTGGCGTTGCAGGCCTGTCGTCGGTTGGTTGGTTGAAGAGCGGCAGGGTGGAGAGTTCGCCGTACTCGGTCATGTGGCGGGACGCCTCGGTCATCGTGTTGCCTCCTCGACGAGGGCGAACCGGCTCCGGGCCACCTGCGCCTGGATGGACTCGACTGCCGCATGGAGGCTGCGTACGTAGGGACCGGTCTCGAAGTGCCGCGGTGGCGTCGCGCCGCGGTGATAGACCGCTGCGGCGTCGGAATCATCGGGGAGATCGGCGACGACGGGCATGCCGAGCACCTTGGCGACCTCCGTGTCACGGTAGGGCCGACCCTCGGCGAGGAGGATCAACCCCGGGTGCCGCCAGCCCGTCGCGGGTTGTCGCACGGCTTCGGCCCACGACCGCGCCGCCGAGATCGACGGGAGGGTCGCTCGCGTCATCAGCACCGTGAGGTCGGCGGACTCGAGCAGTGGGTGCGGAGAGCCCGCCAAGCCGAGGCGACCGGCGTCGACGATCACGTCCTGTCCGCTGTCTTCGAGTTCGGCGAGCGCACCAGCCAAGGGGTCCCACACGTCCCGCAACGCGGGCGCCTGTGCATGGGTCCTCGTCCCCGCGACCAGGGAGACGGTGGGACTGAGCGGTCGTACGACGTCGCGCAGCGCGTCGGCGACACCGAGCGGGGAGAGGGCCAGTTCGAGCAGCCCGGCGTCGTACGGCGTAGTGCCCTTCAAGAACCCCGCCAGGATCCCCGACCCGCCCGTCGGGTCGGCCTCGACGATGAGGACCGGCCGCGGCCAGCAGAACGCCAACCCGACCGCTGTTGTGGTGACACCGGGAGATCCGGAGGCGGAGCACAGGCAGATGACCGCCATCACTGGTCCTCCGAGTCGAGGACCAGGGCCACGTGGCCGGTCGCGGCACGGGCGGCGAGGACGCCCGCGTCGGCGTACGGCACCAGGACGTTGACGACCGTGTTGCCGGTGGTGTCGTCGAAGGCGGTGTCGACGACCTCCGCCGAGGTGAACTGCGGCGTCCCCGCTGCTGCATCGCCGTTGTCGCCGGGTGTGACGATGATGCGGACCTGGTCGCCGCCGTGCATCGGCAGTGCGGGCACCTGGGCCGGCGTGAGGGAGATGCCGACGATCGACTCGCCCTTCGGCGGCAGCGGCGCGTCGCTGGTTGAGTCCGTTGTGAGCAGTCCGCCCGCGGCGATGTCGAGCGCGGCACGGTGACCGACGACGTCGTCGTATGAGGAGGCGGGGAGCGGTGTGAGCGCGGCGTCGCCGCTGATCCGGATCCGCTGGACGTCGCCACCTTGGATGACTTCACCCCGGTGGATGGTGTGCGTGGCGGCGAGGACCTCCTCGGTGTTGGTCGTCGCACTCCACGCCCACGCGCCGATCAGGCACCCGAGCGCTGTGACAGCGACCGCGATGACAACCAGCGCTGGGCGCTTGCGGAGTTTGACCGGGGGAGTGACATCGGCGCTCGGCGCCGGCGTAGGGATGCGGGGGCCGGGCTTCCGGTCCTCTCGGGCAGTTGTGGTCACGTCGTACCTCCCGCGCAGCGCTCGTCAGTCCACGAGGACCTGCGCTTCACCAATCCTGATCTGGGTCGAGCGGTTGAGCCCGTCGAGGCGGATGGTGCCGGTCTGACCGGCGCCCGCCCAGGTGATGACCCAACTCGACGTGGCGGTGACGGTGTAGGCCTCACCGGGTTCGCGCACGCTCGACAACTTGTAGGTGTAGCCGCAGTCGGGGGAGTCCTTCCGCCCGTACTCCGGCTTGTACGGCGTCCCCGCCGTCTTGCAGACGACCTGTTCGCCGTCGCCCATGTCCCACGTGACGTGGAGCAGCTTCGCTGTCGCCGTGACGGTGATCCCTCCCGCCGATGCACTGGCGGTGATCGGTCCGACGCTGTTCTCGTCGGGCTTCGCGGCCCACATCCATACGGGCATTCCGACCAAGCCGATGCTGTTCGGCCCCGGCTTCGGCGCGATCCCGATCTCGACCGCGGTCAGGCCCATCTGCTTGATCGCGATCTGCGCGACCTGCCGCGGCGTCGGCCCCGTGCCGGAGTTCGGCGGAGGGTCCTGAGCCCAGATCGTGATGAGCATCCCCGTCTGGGGCTGCGAGCAGTTGTAGACGCCGCCGTCTCCCGGTTGGTGGCCCTGCCACGCCGGGTCACCCGCTGGCGGAGGTGGGCTTACCGCGCTGATGTAGCAGTGATACGTGTTCGACCAGTAGCCATCGACCGATTGACAGGGGACCGGCCCCGGTGGCGGACTCGAGATCCCCTGGGCCGTGCCGTCCCAGTAGCAGGCCGCACCCGATCCAGTGTCCGGTGGACCGTCGTCACCGGGGGTCCCAGGCGTGCCCGGCGAGCCGGGCACCTCCACCGTTGTTACGCAGAGGCCGGTGTAGGGGTTGGTTTGGGTGCAGGTAGTGCCGCCGCCGGCGAACGAAGAGGTGGACGTGATCGCAGCGAGACCGAGGCTCAGCAGTGCCGCCGCGACGAGGCGGATCAGGAGGCTGCGCATGGCGCCTGCTTGAGGTCCTGGCCCGACGCTACCCGCCAACCGTGGTCCGGATTGCTCGTGTACCTGTAGTTCGCGACGGTGAGCCGCGTCCACCCATGGTCCGGCCGGTCAGGGGAGATGACTGACTTCCCGGCCGCGTTGACTATGTCGACCTTGCTGACGTCCCAGCAGACGTCGACGACCACGACGGGGACCTTGCCGGCATAGGGGTTCGAGTTGTCCAGGTTCACCGACTGGATCTTCAGATCGGCGACAACGAGGGATCCGACCTGCCGCTCTTCGTGTTGGTGCTGCTGCCGCAGCACGTTGCGCATCGCAGTGAGCTGAGTGCTAGTCGCGACACCATTCAGCTTCGACAGGCTGCTCTTCGGATCGCTGCCGAGCGCATCGAGGACGGCGTAGTACTTCCTGGCGGCCGCCTCAGCCTCGGTGCTGGCACGTACCGAGGGGTCGCTCGGCGGCGCGCTCGACGAGGTCTGCACGGGGCTACTGATGACGGCGGTCGGAGACGCTGACGGCTCGGGATCCGATCCGTTGTTGGCACAGCCCGCTACCGCGGCCAACACCAGCGCGCCGGTCGCCCAGGCTCTCGTTCGCGGGGGAATCGTCATGCCCGAGTCTCGCTTCCCCGACCCGGTCGGATCGAGAACGCAGACGCCGCTCCGTGAGCGGACCATGGGGCGCCGTCTGATCGTCATCGTAAGCCCGATTCCTCGATTCGTACCTGCGTCTTGACCTGCTTCTTCTCTTGCCAGGTGCTCCGCTCTCACCAGCCCATGGGCCACCATCTCGTCCTCCCTCGCCTCACGCCCGCCATGCCCTCCTCCGTTCACGGCCTACCTCCGTCAGCGGCCAGCCCACCTCTCCTCGTCTTCACACGCATGGCAGATCGAGGCCGGCTGTGGAGAAGGAGGCGCACCTGAGCGCTATGGAGGAGAAACGGTCGTGACGGTCTCGATGCGTCGCATGTCCGCAGGCACCGGCTACAAGTACCTCCTGCGCTCTGTCGCGGCCGGCGACGGGAACCGCGCGCTCTCCACTCCGCTGACGCGCTACTACTCCGAGGCCGGTACGCCGCCGGGCCGGTGGATGGGCACCGGCATCCGTGCCTTCGGCGATGGCCAACTGCTGGCCGGCAGCGCCGTCACCGAAGAACAGCTCGCCCTGCTCGTCGGGATGGGGCGTGACCCGATCACCGGCGAGCAACTCGGCCGCGCCTATCCGTCGTACAAGCGGCTCGCCGACCGGATCCAGGACCGAGTCGAGGCGCTCGACCCCGAGATGACACTCGAGGACTGCGCTGCCGAGACCACGCGGATCAAGGCGGAGGAGACCGCCGCCGGTACGCGCCAGGCGGTGGCCGGCTTCGACCTCACGTTCAGCGTCCCCAAGTCCGTCTCGGTCCTCTGGGGCGTCGCCGATGCCGCCACTCAGGAGCGGATCGTCCAAGCCCACCACGACGCCGTCGCCGACGTCCTGGACTACTTCGAGAAGGAGATCGCAGCTACTCGCACCGGCGTCAGCGACCGCGACGGTGCCGTTGCCCAGGTCGACGTGGCCGGCGTTGCTGCGGTGGCCTACGACCACTACGACTCACGCGCCGGCGACCCGCAGCTTCACACCCACCTGGTCGTGTCGAACAAGGTGCTCGCCGTCTGGGATCAGCGGTGGCGCAGCCTCGACAGTCGGCCCGTGCACGCCTCTGTGACTGCGCTGTCGGCCCACTACAACGCGGTGCTCGCCGACCGGCTGGGCCGAGATCTGGGGGTTGAATGGGAGGTCCGCGAGCGTGGGGTGGACCGCAATCCGCAATGGGAGATCAGCGGCGTCGGCGAGGGGCTGATCCGGGAGTTCTCCTCCCGCACTCGGGAGATCGAGCTCGAGAAGGACCGGCTCATCACGGCGTACCGCGCCGCCCATGGCCGGATGCCTTCGGCGAAGAAGGTCGTGGAACTGCGCGCGCAGGCGACGCTCGCGACTCGACCGCCAAAGGAGATCCGGTCCCTCGAGGATCTCACCGCGGAGTGGCGCACTCGTGCCGAGCGACAAGTGGGCGGCAGCGCCCCGCGTTGGGCGGCGGCGCTCATCGGCCGGTCCAGCGCCCCGCCGCTGACAGCCGCCGACGTACCGCTCGCCGCCGTCCGCGCGATCGGAGCGAATGTCGTCGGCCAGGTCAGCGCCAACCGGTCGACCTGGAGCCACTGGAACCTCTTGGCCGAAGCGTCGAATCAGACGATGGACCTCCGGTTCGCGAGCACACGCGACCGCGAGGCCGTGGTCGGCATGATCGTCGACGCCGCCGAGCGGTTGTCGGTGTCCCTCACACCGCCCGAGCTCGCGGTCAGTCCGGCCGCCTTCCGGCGAGGCGACGGCACGAGCGTCTTCCGCCCGCGTCACTCGGTGAAGTATTCCTCCCAGACCGTGCTCGACGCTGAAGCACGGCTGCTCGACCGCGCGTCGACCTTGGGCGGCCCGACGACAAGCCCGCTCATCGTCGAACGCGTGACGCGCCACGCCACGAAGCTCAGTCGGGTACAGCGTGCCGCTGTCGCGAGTATCGCCGCATCGGGGCGGCAACTCGACCTGCTCGTCGGGCCGGCCGGCGCCGGCAAGACGACCACCATGCGCGCACTTCGCCATGCCTGGATTGCCGAGCATGGCCAGGGGAGCGTCGTCGGCCTCGCGCCGTCGGCCAACGCCGCCCAGACGCTCGCCGAGGACCTGGGCATCGCCTGCGACAACACCACCAAGTGGCTGTTCGAGCACGACCGCGGCGACCCGGCGTACCAACTGCGGTCCGGCCAGCTCGTCATCGTCGACGAAGCCACACTCGCTGGCACGACGACTCTTGACCGGTTGGCCCGCTTGATCACAGCGGCAGGGGCGAAGCTGCTGCTGGTCGGCGACGCTTACCAACTGCCGTCCGTTGACGCCGGCGGCGCCTTCGCGCTGCTGGTCGACCGGCGAACCGACGCCCCGGAGCTGACCGAGATCCATCGCTTCAAGCACGCCTGGGAGAAGCCCGCTTCGCTCGCACTGCGACGCGGCGACGTCGAGGTCATCTCGACCTACGCACGCGAGCACCGGATCGAGGAGGGCGACACGGACCAGATGCTCGACGCGGCCTACGAGGCGTGGCGGTCCGACCGGCAGTCGGGACGCGCCAGCATCCTCGTGACCGAATCAGCTCATGCGGTGCGGGCATTGAACGAGCGGGCACGTGCCGAGCGCGTCGTGCTCGACGGCGCCGACGACGGTCGAGAGGTGAACCTCGGCGATAGCTCACGCGCGTCGGTGGGCGACCTCGTCATCACTCGTCGCAACGATCGAACCCTCCGCACGATGCGTGGCGGCTGGGTGAAGAACGGGGACCGCTGGCGCATCACCGACATCCGCAAGGACGGATCCGTCGTCGTACGCAGTCTCGACCGGAGACGGCGGGGGAGCGCGGTCCTTCCAGCTGAGTACGTCGCCGAGTACGTTGACCTCGGCTACGCGATCACCGCCCACCGGGCGCAGGGCATCACTGTCGACACCGCACACGTCGTCGTCACGTCCTCGACGACCCGCGAAAACCTATATGTCTCCATGACCCGCGGGTGCGACGCCAACATCGCGTACGTCGCGCTGGACCAGCCCGACGAGAGCCACTCGACACCGGAGCCCGAGGACGTCTCCGCCCGCACCGTTCTCTTCGGGGTGCTCCAGCACAGTGGCGCGAGCAAGTCGGCTCACCAGACGATCGAGGACGAGTACGCGACGTACGCCGGGATCGACCGCCTCGCCGCCGAACTCGAGACCATCGCAGCCGATGCACAGCACGACCGCTTCGTCGATCTGCTCCGCCGCTCGGGACTCAGCGAAGCGGAGCACCAGGCCGTCACCAACTCGACAGCATTCGGCCCGCTGGCCGCCGCCCTCCGCCGAGCGGAGGCGAACCACCACGATCTCGAGCGGCTCGTGCCGCGGGTCGTCGCCCAACATGGGCTCGCCGACGCGGCCGACGTGGCAGCAGTCCTGACCTACCGCATCGAGAAGGTGGCCTCCTCGGTGCCGCGAGGAAAGCGTGGCGTGAAGCCCCGACTGATCGCCGGCCTGATCCCCGAGCCGCTCGGACCGCTGGACGAGGAGGACCGGCAGGCCATCGACGAGCGAAAGCACCTGATCGAGCACCGCTCTCGTGCCCTCGCAGAAGAGGCGGTCGAGAAGCGCCCGGCGTGGCTACGCCGTCTGGGGCCACCGCCGACCGAGCCCAGCGCCCGGGAGTCGTGGCTCGGCGACGTGAGCGCGGTTGCCGCCTACCGGGACCGCTACGGCATCGTGTCCGATCTTCCAGTGGGTGGTCGGTCCACGAACGTGGCCCAGGAGAGCGAGCGCCAGCGGGCGCTTCAGTCAGTTCGCGCTGCGGCCAGCGCGCACGCCGGCGCCAGCCGGCCGCGCCCCGCGCTCGAGTCGTCGTCCATATCTGGTCCTTAGGACGCTGCGCGGCGCCGTCGTCCACAGCCCCGACCGTGCCGAGGGCGCTCAGGACGCATGCGCCCTACGCAGTGAAGATCCGACGAAAGGGGATCCTGATGATCTTCCTGCTTGCTCTTCCGGTCTTCGCTGCGGTGGCGCTCGCGCACCGGTGGCTCCAGATGTACGCGCCCACGAACCGCCTGGTCCGTCGCGTTCGGATAGCGGCGCCACGTTTTCGAACCGCTGTTGGGCTGCTCGCCGCGGCAGCCGTACTCCTCATCGCCATGCACATGGTGGCGACGGCCGTTGCTGCCGGCGCCCCCGGCTGGCTCAACCTCGTCGTCCTGGTGCTCGGGTGGGACGCCATCAAGGTCTCATGGCTGGCTGTCGGGGTGGTATTGCGCCTCGTTGCGCTCGGGGTGCGGCGGCTGACGGGCAGATCTGCGCGGCTGCGGTCGACTCCTACAGTTGAGTCGTGTGTGACGATCTCTCCCTCTTCGGTGACGAGCCGAGCGCGCCGCCTGCTGAGGTGCCCACCGCGCCCACTCCGATCGCAGACTGGCAGGTGGACCTTCTCCGCAAGGCGCTCGACGCCCGTGGACTGACGTCCATGTCTGATCGGCAGCAGGCCATCGAGTCGGCCGCGGGGCGCACCGTCGAGTCGTTGCGTTCCCTGACCCACGATGAGGGCCTGCGGGTGTTGTCACGCCTCGGTCAGCAGCCTTCGGCCGGTCGAAGCGCCACTTCGCAGTGGGATGACCGTGAGGAAGACACCTGGATCGACCGGCTCTGACTCACGGGTCAGGCAAGCAGCCGCTCACGCTCAGCGGCGACGATCTCCCGTGCGACCTCCGCGTCGCTGATGTCGAACGCCTCGGGCGCGCTCTCTGCGGTCTCGGAGACGCGGGCGAACTCGGCGAACAGCTCACTCTTCCGGGCAAGGATCTCCGTGATTCGTTGATCAACGCCTTCCTCGGACAAGAGTCGGTGCACCTGGACCGATTCGAGCTGTCCCATCCGCCGAGAGCGGGCGATCGCCTGCCACTCAGTCGTCGGCTTGAGCTGCGGCTCGCAGATCACGACGACGGACGCGGCTTGGATGTTGAGCCCGACTCCGCCGGCGACGATCTGGGCTACCAGCACAGCGCCGTGACCGGCCTGTGAGAACTCGTCGACCATCTGCTGTCGTTTCACCGCGGCGACCGATCCGGTCAGGGGTCCGAAGACCTTGCCCGGGAGCAAGGACGCGATGTCATCGAGGACGCCGCGGAAGTGCGAGAAGACGAGTACGCGGCGCTCGTTGTCCTCGGCCTCCTCGACGATGTTTAGGAGGCGCTGCATCTTCTGAGAGCTTGAGCCGGCGCGCAGAGCCGCCTGGCGCATGGCCATGAAGTTCCCGTCCATGACAGCGGCGCGATAGTGCTGCTCGTCGGCCGCGGATAGGGGCATCCATTCGTCGACCTCGACCAGATCGGGGAGCTCGGTCAGGACGTCTTCTTGGTTGCGGCGGAGGTACGCGGGAGCGACCTCTTTGCGGAACTGGCGTGGAGCGAACTCAGTGGCGCGCACCATCAGATCCGGGCGGAGGTAGCCGACAAGGTTGCGGAACTCCTCGATTCGGTTCTCCAAGGGCGTGCCAGTGAGAAGGATCGTTCGATCGCAGCCTCGAATGAGTGCGAGCGATCGTCGCGTGCGCTGGGCATCCGGGTTCTTGATGTAGTGCGCCTCGTCGAATACGAGGCATGCGGGCGTCGCGCGCTCGGGGATCTGGCCTTCCAACCAACCGAGGCTGTCGTAGGTCGTGACGGCAACGCCGCCGTTGCGGATCCACGAGGTGAGGGAGCCGTCACGCCCCGCCCCATGTAGCCGGTGTGCGCGCAGGTCCGACTTGGTGCTGACTTCCCGGACCCAGTTGGTGACGACGGCGGCCGGACAGACGACGAGGAAGTGGTGGGAGCCCTTGGCGCGGAGGTGGGTGAGTACGGCGAGCGACTCGACCGTCTTTCCCAGTCCCATCTCGTCGCCGATGATCACCTTGCGCTGCACGATCGCGAACCGAGCGCCGAACGACTGGTAGCCGCGCAATGACGCTTTGAGATGAGTTGTCTCCAACTTGAGGTCGCGGATCGCTTCCAGGATCTCTGCGGGGAGGTCGCCCTGGCTCTTCTCCTCGTCGTCGGACAGGAAGCCGAGTTCAGACAGCATCGCGAAGTAGTCGGCAGGCCGCGCAATGAAGTCTTCCCACGGATCGCCGGCTGCCGCGCGGCCGCCGCTGGTGAGGAGCGAGGCGCGACGGTCGACGGCCGCGATCGCGGATCGCAGGTCGGCCACCGAGCGGGTTTCGGGCACGACAACGATGTGCGAGACAGAGGAGTCCAGCGAGGACGTGATCGGTCGGAGCAGTGCCGCGGCTTCGAGATCGGTCGTCGCGTTCTTGATGGATCGTGCCGCGTCCCAGGCGCGCATCGCCTTCAGCAGATCGGTTGTCGCGGCCGAGCGGTTCTTGATGTCGATCCGGACAGGCATCTCGTCAACGGTGGTCTGCCAGATGGTTCGTGCCGCGCCCACCATTCGATTGCCGGTGGTCTCGCCGACGCCGGGCAGGGAGAGGATTCGGCCACTCTGGTCGAGCACTTGTTGCACTGTCTTGACGCCGGCCGCGGCGAGCGCGCTGATGCGCAGCTGCCCGCTGGTGGCGTCCTTGAGCCGCTCGACGGGCATCTCGGCGACGAGCTTGCGTGCCTCGGCCTGACGCACCGTGTTTCCGGCGGACGTGACCGCCGCTCGGAAGTCACCCTCCCGCTGGAGGGCACGGTCGATGGCGTCGATTGACGTGGCGGCCAAATCGAGCTCGTGTCGAGCGAGGAGTTCGGCGCCCTGCCCCAGCGACCCGGCGAAGCCGACCTGCTCACTCAAGATCGCGGACGTGCCGAGGGCGGACACCGACTTCTTGTCCCATGCCTCCAGGCGGTCCAGCTCAGAGGTGAAGTTCGAGTTCCGGATCCACGTATGGAAGCCGGCGAGCCACTCAGCAGCCTTCGCGCCGCCATCCTTCTTGTCCTTGCCGGCGAACATGCGCCGCGCGCCGAGCACCGACTTCGCATCCTGCATCGCCCGAGCCAGGCCCTCGCTCGTCAGCTCTTCGATCGCGCGATTGCCGTCCGACGAGTAGGCCGGCATCTGGTGGCCGCGCGCCATAGCGGTGACCAGCTCGCCGTCGCCCGGAGTGAGGTTCAACGTTCGCCACGACGCCGTTCGCGCGTCACTCCTGGCGACGACGCGAGCCGCAAGGGCCTGCGCCGCCGTCGTCCGTTCGTCGGTGAGGAGCTGGCGCTCCTTGACCAGCTTCGCTGCGCGATTCGCCCAACCGCTCACGTCGTTTGATACACCCTTGAGGTGCTGGCGTTCTTTTCGCTCCATGGCTCCTGCTGACTCGACCTGCTCGCTGCGAAGATTAGTGACCAGGGCCGACGAATTCGGCGGGATGGCAAAACTGTCGGCGGCCACGGGTAGCGTTCGTCGACTGTCAACCAGGAGGTTTGTTCGTGCAGCTTGAAGAGCTGAAGCCCGGTCTGCGGATCGACGGCCTCATTCCCGCCGAGGTCATTACGGTCCTCGCGGCCCAGTGGCACGGGGCCGACGCGCTCGAGCTCACGTACAAGAACGCCGGCGGCGGTCTGGGCCAGCAAGTGGTCTTCCGCAAGGACCAGGACACCCTCAGCATTGCGCAGAGCGGCAGCCGAGCGTTCGATGCAAGCGCGAGCGACTTCAAGCTGGTTGCGGAGGCCCAGCGGATCTCTCTCGCCGGCCTGTTCGACCCGATGCTCGCTGTCGCGACGAGCGACGTGCAGCCGCTCCCGCATCAGATCCGCGCCGTGTACGGCGAACTGTTGCCGCGCACCCCGCTCCGGTTCCTCCTGGCCGATGACCCCGGTGCCGGCAAGACGATCATGGCCGGCCTCTACATCAAGGAGCTGCTGCTTCGCGACGACGTGAAGCAGTGCCTGATCATCGCCCCCGGCGGACTGGTCGAACAGTGGCAGGACGAGCTCTTCTTCAAGTTCGGCCTCCGGTTCGACCTGCTCACGAACCAGTTGATCGATGCCCAGGTCAACTTCAACGTCTTCGAGACCAACCCGCTCCTGATCGCGCGGATGGATCAGCTCTCCCGCAACGAGCAGCTCCAGGCGCAACTCAAGGAGACCGAGTGGGACCTGATCATCGTCGATGAGGCCCACCGCATGGGCGCTCACTACTTCGGTGGCGAGCTCCGCAAGACCAAGCGCTTCCAGCTCGGCGAGATGCTCGGCCAAATCACCCGCCACCTGCTCTTGATGACCGCCACGCCGCACTCGGGCAAGGAGGAGGACTTCCAGCTCTTCCTCACCCTGCTTGACCGCGACCGCTTCGAGGGCAAGCAGAAGAAAAGCGCCGACGTCAGCGGCATCATGCGCCGGATGGTCAAGGAAGACCTCCTGACCTTCGAGGGCAAGAAGCTCTTCCCCGAGCGCATCGCCGAAACCGTGCCCTACGAACTCACCGCGCTGGAGTACGACCTCTACGAGGACGTCACCCACTACGTCCGCGAGGGGATGAACCGCGCCGAGCGGATCGGTGGCAAGCGCAAGAACACAGTCGGGTTCGCGCTCACGGTGCTCCAGCGGCGCCTCGCATCGAGCCCGGAAGCGATCTACAAGAGCCTCGTTCGACGCTCAGAGCGGCTGGAGCGCAAGAAGCTTGAGATCCAGAATGGCACGTATCGCGAGCTCGAAACCTCCATCGATCTGGGTGAGATCGACGAGGACGAGTTCAGTGCCGAGGAGCTGGAGCAGCTCGAGGAAGACGTGATGGACGCGGCCACCGCCGCGGAGACTGTGGAAGAGCTCAACGCCGAGATACTCGAGCTTGCAGACCTCATCAAGACCGCGCGGCTCGTCCGTGAAGCCGGCACCGACCGCAAGTGGACCGAGCTATCCAACATCCTCCAGGACAACGCCCTCGTCACGGACAAGAACGGCTGGCCACGGAAGTTCATCATCTTCACCGAGCACCGCGACACCCTCGATTACCTCCAGGGCAGGATCGGGTCCCTTCTCGGCAGGCCTGACGCCGTCCGAGCGATCCACGGTGGTGTACGTCGCGCCGAGCGGCGCCAGATCACCGAGGAGTTCACCAAGAACCGCGACTGCCAGATTCTGCTCGCCACCGACGCCGCGGGAGAAGGTCTGAACCTCCAGGCGGCGCACCTGATGGTCAATTACGACCTGCCTTGGAACCCCAACCGGATTGAGCAGAGATTCGGCCGCGTTCACCGCATCGGTCAGGAGGAGGTCTGCCGACTCTGGAACCTCGTCGCCTCGAACACTCGCGAAGGTGAGGTCTTCACCCGCCTCCTGGAAAAGCTCGACCAGATGCGCGAGACGTACGGCGGCAAGGTCTTCGACGTCCTCGGCGAAGCGTTCACCGACACCCCCTTGCGCAACCTCCTCCTGGAAGCGATCCAGTACGGCGAGCGCGACGACGTGAAGGCGAAAATGCACGAGGTCATCGACGCCTCGGTCGGCGACGGGCTCAAAGACCTGCTCGACGAGCGAGCACTCGCCTCCGAGCACCTTGCGGAGGCGGACCTGCACGCCCTTCGTGCCGCCATGGATGAGGCACGCGCACGTCGGCTTCAGCCGCACTACATCGAGCTCGCGTTCAAGGCCGCGTTCACCAAGCTGGGCGGCCGCATCGTCAAGCGTGAGCAGGGACGCTACGAGATCGCCAACGTGCCCCAGCACATCCGCTCTGCCGGCACAGGGCCAATCGCTACCAAGTACGACCGGGTCACCTTCGACCTGAGTCACGTCCAGCCCGGCGACTTGCCACGCGCCGACCTGCTCGCCCCCGGGCACCCGCTGCACGACGCGGTCGTGGGGGAGGCGATCCGTAACTTCGGTGGTGCGCTCAATCAGGGCACGGTGCTGGTGTCCTCGACCCTTGATGAGCCGCAGCTTCTGGTCGGGGTCGTCGAAGAGGTTGCCGACGCGACGGGGGAGTCCGTCGCCCGACGCTTCGGCTACGCCTACGTCGACTCCTTCGGGACGGTCAGCCCGGCGGGCCCGGCGCCGTACTTGGACTGCGTCGCCGCGCCGGCGGGCCCGGTGACAGACGCCGCGCGCGCGATGCCGTGGCTGGGTGACGCTGAGGACAAGGCCATGAGCTGGATCATCGCCAACCAGCTTCCGGAGTACTTGGCCGAGGTCCAGCCGCGCCGGCTCGCCGAGCTCACCAAAGCACGCGACCTGGTCACGAAGCGGCTCAGCGCCGAAAGCGAACGACTGCTGCTCGACGCTGCCGTTGCCTCGGAGAAGGAGCAGATGGGAGAGAAGCCGAAGGAGTCCTCCGACAGCCTGAATCGCAAGGCCGTGGAACTCGACTCGCGCCTCCGCAAGCGACTCGCTCTGCTCGACCAGCAGCAGCTCATGTCGACCAAGCCGCCTCACATCGTCACTGCGGCACTCGTGCTGCCCATCGGCATGCTTGAAGGCGAGATCCCGCCGACCGCACCGATCCACGCGAAGGAGACCAAGGAGGTCGAGCGCCGCGGTGTCGACTTGGTTATGGCGCGCGAACGCGAACTCGGCCGCAAGCCCGTCGAGCAAGCCTTCAACAACAAGGGCTTCGACGTCCTGTCGACCGACGCCAACGGCGACACTTACCGAATCGAGGTCAAGGCTCGGATCGAGGGCTCGAAGGACTTCTTCGTGACCCATAACGAGGTCATGACCGGTAAGAACGCCGTCCCGCGCTACCGGCTCGCGCTTGTCAGGGTCGACCCGCGCGGCGCCCAGTACGACGAAGTCCGCTACCTCGACGACCCGTTCGCTACCACGGACCTCGGCGACTTCGAGGCAACCGGCATCCGCGGGGACTGGGCCAGGACGTGGGCCAAGGGAACGAGCCCTTTCTGACCTCGGGCGGTCCCCGGGTTCACTTCCGTTTCGGCCCATCTGTCGGGCCCCGACGGTAGGTTTCTGTACGCATCATCACGCGCCGCATCTGCGGCGAGGTACGCCCGTTCTCGGGCACGGAGGGTCGAGGAACTAGTGCACAAGCGCAAGCTGATCGAGGTGGCTCTGCCGCTGGAAGCCATCAACCGGGAGTCCGCCCGGGAGAAGTCGATCCGGCATGGGCACCCGTCGACGCTGCACCTGTGGTGGGCGCGCCGGCCGCTTGCCGCTGCCCGGGCCGTCCTGTTCGCCCAACTCATTGATGACCCGTCGTCGCGTCCCGACGAGTTTCCGACAGAGGATCTGCAGCGCCAGGAGCGCGAGCGCCTCCACTCGATCATCGAGCGGCTCGTCGTCTGGGAGAACGTCAGCGATGCCGGATTGCTGGCCGAGGCGCGCGCCGAGATTGTGCGCGCGACAGGTGGTAACCCGCCGCCAGTACTCGATCCCTTCGCTGGCGGCGGAACAATTCCGCTAGAAGCGCAGCGGCTCGGACTCGAGGCGCACGCGTCGGACCTGAATCCGGTGGCGGTGCTGATCAACAAGGCTCTGGTTGAGATTCCGCCGCTCGTTAGCGGACGACCCCCCGTTTTCCCGGGTCTCGCCGACTCGCGAATGGGCTGGTCTGGAACGGACGGGCTCGCGGCGGATGTCCGCGCGTACGGCGACTGGATGCTTGAGCAGGCTCGTTCGCGCCTCTCGGACCTGTACCCGACGGCGGTCACGAGCGACGGTCGATCGGCGCGAGTCATCGCCTGGATTTGGACGCGGACCGTGTCGTGCCCGAACCCGGCCTGCGCGATCGACCTACCGCTTGTTCGGTCATGGTGGCTTGGTAAGAAGAAGGGGAAGGAGGCGTACGCGGTTCCATCGGTTGTATCCGACCCGACTCATCCGAGTGGGAAGCGTGTGGCCTTTTCAATCGGCCATGGCCTCGCAGGCGGTCCGAAGGCGGCCACCGACGGGACGGTTGGCCGCACGGGTGCGACTTGCGTCGCCTGTCAATCCTCGGTTCCCTTGAGCTATATCCGTGACCAGGGACGCGCTCGGCAGATCGGCCAGCAGTTGATGGCAATCTGCGTCGAGGGTAATCGGCGTCGCGAATATCTCCCGCCGACGGAGGATCAGGAGCGACTGGCGCTGGGTGTTGTCGTTCCCGACGACACGATCAGCGGCTCGCTGGGCTTCTACCCGCGAGACCTCAAGGCGCCTACGTATGGCCTGACGGAGTTCGCTGACCTGTTCACCAAGCGGCAGTTGGTCACCCTCACGACGTTCAGCGACCTGGTGGTCGAGGCGCGTCAGCGCGTGGTCGCCGATGGTGGCTCCGATGAGTATGCCGACGCCGTCGGCACCTACTTGGGCATGACGGTCAGCCGCCTCGCCGACCTTGGCAATGCCTTGTGTCGGTGGGAGCCGAATGCCGAGTGCCCAAGGCAGCTGTTCGCGCGGCAGGCCATTCCGATGGTTTGGGACTTTGGCGAGGGCAACCCCCTCGGCGAATCGTCGGGGTCCTGGAAGGTGCTCCTGGATGGCGCTACTCGCGCATTCAAGAGCCAAGCGTTCAGCCGCGGAGACGTCCTGGCCGGGCCCATCGCACAAGCCAGCGCACTCGACAGGCCGCTCGATGGACTGGTGATCAGTACGGATCCGCCGTACTACGACAACATCGGCTACTCCGACCTGTCTGACTTCTTCTACGTCTGGCTCCGCCGATCCCTGCGTACCATTCACCCAGAATTGCTTTCGACGCTTTTGGTGCCGAAGGCTGAGGAGCTGGTCGCAAATCCGTACCGTCACGACGGCAACGGGAATGCCAAGGACTTCTTTGAGCAGGGTTTTCGACGAGTGTTTGAGCGCGCCCGTGAGGTCGCCTCTACAGAGTTCCCAATCACGGTCTACTACGCGTTCAAGCAGAGCGAGTCGGACGATACAGGCGAGGCGTCTACTGGTTGGGAGACGCTGCTCGAGGGCATGATCCGATCGGGCTGGGAGATTACGTCTACCTGGCCTCTCAGGACTGAGACCAGCTCCCGGATGACCGCGCAGGGACAGAACGCGCTCGCATCGTCCATCGTTCTGTCGCTGCGCCCGAGATCCAGAGACGCCGGGTCGATGGACAGGCGGGGATTCGTGGCGGCGCTGGCCGCAGAACTGCCAGATGCGCTGAGGAAGCTTCAGCAGGGGCAGATCGCTCCGGTCGACCTTCCACAGGCCGCGATTGGGCCTGGCATGGCCGTTTTCAGTAGGTACAGCGCCGTTCTGGAGCCCGACGGATCCAAGATGACCGTGCGCGCGGCGCTCGCGCGTATCAACGAGATCCTCGACCAGGTGCTCAACGAGCAGGAGGGCGATTTCGACTCCACTTCGCGATTCGCTATCGCCTGGTACCGCCAGCATGGCTACGGCGTCGGCAAGTTCGGGGACGCAGACAATCTCGCGCGTGCGCGGAACACGAGCGTTGAGGTAATGGATCGCGACGAGATCCTGACCAGCCGAGCAGGGAACGTCCAGTTGATCAAGCCTGCCGATCTGTCGTGGGACTACGACGTCCTCAAAGACCTGCACACCAGCAATTGGGAGGCGCTCCATCATCTTGTCAAGACTCTGGAGCGGGACGGCATCGCGCCAGCTGGTGACTTCCTGCAAGCTGCGCTGAGCCGGACGGATGGCGCCGTCGATGCTGACCTGGTCAAAGAGCTCGCCCACCTCTTGTTCCGGATCGCCGAGGGCAACGGCTGGACGAAGGACGCGCTGAGCTTCAACAACCTCGTCACCAGTTGGCCCGAGATTGTGGAGGTGGCGCGTAGCGCAAAGAAGCCGATTGTCCAGCAGGGGGCCTTCGAGTTCGACGAAGGAGACGAATGATGAAGCTGCTCGACGCAGGCGAGGTCCAGGTCGGCAAGGTCTTCTCCGCCGAGTATGACTTCACGATTCCGGACTATCAGCGCCCCTACGCCTGGGGAAAGGACCAGACCCTCCAACTCCTCGACGACCTCAAGGACGCTCTCGCGAACACGAACGACGAGCCGTACTTCCTCGGCTCCATAGTCTTGGTCAAGCAGAAGGGAAACCCGGCCGCCGAGGTGATCGACGGACAGCAGCGGCTGACGACCCTCACCATCCTCTGCGCGGTGCTGCGCGACCTCACCGCGAATGCGTCTTTGCGCTCGGACATTCATAAGTTCATCGAGGAACCGGAGGTGGTCTGGGACGACAAGCCGGCACGCCCTCGTCTACGACTGCGCGCGCGGGACGCCGCTTTCTTCCGCGAGCACGTCCAGACCGACGGCGCCATCGGCGGCCTCATCGCGCTTCCCGAGCAGGCGCTTGGAACCGACGCTCAGACGGCGATCCGCGACAATGCGAAGCATCTCCACGATGCGCTCACGGAGTGGAGCGAGGACGAGCGGACAGCGTTGTTCAAGATGCTTGGCGGTCGGACGTACCTGGTCGTCGTCAGCACGCCTGACCTGACAAGCGCGTTCCGGATCTTCAGCGTCATGAACTCCCGCGGACTGCCGCTGACCGCGCCCGACATCTTCAAGTCCATGGTCATCGGAGATATCCCGGAGGCCGACCGTTCGTCGTACGCCAACAAGTGGGAGCAAGAGGAGCAGGACCTCGGGCGCGACGGCTTCGCGGAGCTGTTCGGCCACGTCCGGATGATCTATGCGAAGGAGCGCGCCCGGAAGGAGTTGCTGCAGGAGTTCGACGAGCAGGTGCTGAGGGGCTACCTGCCAGGGAAGGGCAAGGCGTTCGTTGATGACGTCCTGATCCCCTACTCCGACGCCTATGAGCACCTCATCACCCAGAACCTGCCGGCTGCTGGGGGGTGGGGCGCCGTCAACAACTGGCTCGCGCGACTCACCCAGCTCGACAACAACGACTGGCGTCCGCCTGCGCTCTGGGCGATGCGGCATCACGCCAGCGACCCGGAGTTCCTGACTGAATTCCTTCGTCGCCTCGAGCGGCTCGCGGCCAGCCTGCTCATCCGGCGCACTTACTCGACGCCGCGAACCACCCGCTACGGCGACCTGCTCAAGCAGCTCGAGGCCGGGGACGGCCTCCACGCATCCGCCTTCGCGCTCAGCAACGAGGAAAAGGAAGCGACCCGGACACGGCTCGACGGCGACATCTACCTGGTCAACCCGGTGCGTAAGTACGTGCTGTTGCGCCTCGACGAGCTTCTGGCCAATCAACCGGGTGTGAGCTATCAGCACAAGATGATCACTGTCGAGCATGTGCTTCCTCAGAACCCGAAGCCCGATAGTGACTGGGTCGCCAACTTCACGGAAGAGGAGCGGGCGAAGTGGACGCACCGGCTCGGAAACCTCGCGCTCCTGAACCGGGCGAAGAACAGCGAGGCGCAACGCTATGACTTCGAGAAGAAGAAGTCGAAGTACTTCACCACCGCCAACGGGGTGGCAATCTTCGCGCTGACGACTCAAGTGCTCGGACAGGACGCGTGGACACCGAGCGTCGTCCAAGCGCGTCACGAGGAACTCCTCGGGAGACTCATCAAGGAATGGGAGCTCGACTGACATGGCCCTGAGCAACCGCGACCGCATCGACCGCATGTTCCAGGTGCTGGCACCAGCGCTGGACGACTTCATCTCCACGGTCGTTGGTCAAGGCGACCCGTCGCTCGGTGCGGTCTGGACCAAGCTCGTCCAAGCGAAAGACAGCAAGAACGGCGCGCCGTCGACCAAGACCTACGACGCACTCGATCCCCAAGTGCAGTTCAGGATCCTCACCGAGGGCAACATCACTGCGGGGTTCAAGCCGGGCTGGTACCCCTTCAACGAGGCCATTGGCCGCACCGGTGAGACGTTCGCCAGTGAGCTTCGGGAGGTGCGAAACGAGTGGGCGCATAACGGGACCTTTACCGATGATGACGCCTACCGAGCCCTCGACACGGGTGAACGACTTCTCAAGCTGATCGGCGCCGCTAAGGAGGCGGACGAGGTCCGTGCCATCCGGTTGAACCTGCGCCGGGTGACGGCCGACAAGGACGACAAGAAGGTTCTCAAGGCCGCCGTCGATAACCCGGAAGCCGCAGGGCTCCGCCCCTGGCGAGAGGTGCTCCAGCCGCACGACGACGTGGCCACCGGCAACTTCCACGCCTCCGAGTTCGCCGCCGACCTCTACAAGGTCGCGACCGGGGGAGAGGTCGATTCCGATTACGCCGACCCGGTCGAGTTCTTCCGCCGTACCTACCTGACCGAAGGTCTCCGTGACCTCATCGGTCGCGCGGTCCGCCGCCTCTCAGGCGACGACAACGCCTCGCCGGTCATCAACCTTCAGACCAACTTCGGTGGCGGCAAGACCCACTCGATGCTCTCGCTGTGGCACGTGGCCGCCGGCCTGCCCGTCGGCAGCTTCCCTCAGGAGACCCAGGAACTCCTCACCGCCAACGGCTACGCGGCCACCTCGGTCAACCGTGTCGCGATCGTCGGCAACCACTTCAGCCCGTCCGGCGTGACCAAAGACGACGGCACCCACGTCAACACCATCTGGGGCGAGCTCGCCTGGCAGCTCGGCGGACCGCAGGCGTACGCCGTGGTGGCCAAGGCCGACCGGGACCGCACCCACCCCGGCGACGCCCTGCACGAGCTGCTCGCCAAGTACGCGCCCGCGGTCATCCTCATCGACGAGTGGGTCGCCTACGCGCGCTCCCTCGTCGGTCGCGACGACCTCGCCGGCGGCACCTTCGACGACCAGTTCACCTTCGCCCAGTCCCTCACCGAGGCAGCCAAGGGCACCAAGGGCGTCCTGCTCGCCATCTCCATCCCGGCCTCGGAGACCGGGGACGCGAGCGACAAGATCGTCGCCGGAAACGCTGAGGAGGTCGGCGGTCAGAACGGCCTTGAAGCGCTCAAGCGTCTCCAGAACGTCGTACGCCGCGTGGCCGACCAATGGCGTCCCGCGTCCTCGGACGAGGCCTACCATATCGTCAAGCAGCGGCTCTTCAAGCAGCCCGATGCTGCAGCGCTCGCGGCCATCGGCGCCACCGCTCGGGCGTACGTCGAGATGTACCGCAAATACTCCGACGACTTCCCGCGTGAAGCGCGCGACGCGGCCTACGAGGACAGGATCAAGCGGACCTACCCGATCCACCCGGAGCTGTTCGACACCCTCTACGAGGAGTGGTCGTCACTGGAACGCTTCCAGCGGACCCGTGGCGTGCTGCGGCTGATGAGCACGGTCATCCATGCTCTGTGGACTGGAGAGGACCAGTCGCCGCTGATCATGCCCTCGTCGATCCCGCTGGCCACGTCGAATGTGAACTCCGAGCTCACGCAATACCTGCAGGACTCGTGGAAGGCGATCATCGACGCTGATGTCGATGGCCCCAACTCAGAGCCGGTTCGCATTGACAAGGAGAAGCCGCTCTTCGGCCAGCGCGCGCTGACCAAGCGGCTCGCCCGAACGGTGTTCTTCGGTGCGGCCCCGACGATCGCTCCCGGGTCGGTGCACAAGGGGATCGGCACGCAACGTGTGTTCCTGGGCACCGCGATCCCGGGCGACATCCCCGGCAACTTCCATTCCGCGCTCACCCAGCTCGGCGACCGCGCGACGTACTTCTACTCGGGTTCGGGCAAGTACTGGTACGACGTTCAGCCCAACATCACGCGCACCGCCAAGGACCAGGCCGAGCGCCTTCACAAGGAGGACGTCTGGGCCGAGATCGTCCGCCGGCTCCAGGACCAGGGTCGCAAGCGCGGAGACTTCGCCGGCGTACACGTGTGCCCCGAATCCAACGCCGACATCCCCGACACCGACGAAGCTCGACTCGTCATCCTGCACCCGAAGTTCGCTCACAAGCGTGGTGCGGAGTCGGCTGCCAAAGAGTTCGCGCACAAGGCCACCGAGCACCGCGGCAGCTCGAACCGCACCCACCGCAACATGCTCGTCTATCTGGCGGCCGACGAGGCCCGCCTTGAAGAGCTCGACAACGCGACCCGCGACTACCTGGGCTGGAAGCACGTCCTGTCGAACGAGGCGGACCTCGACCTGACGCAAAACCAGAAGAACCAGGCGTCGCAGCGGGCGACTCAGGCCGACCAGACGGTCACGTCACGCCTGCTCCAGACGTTCACCTGGGCGCTTGTCCCGGCCCAGCCCGACCCCGGTGCCCCCTTCGTCATCCGCGAGACCAAGGTCGAAGGGCAGTCCGACGCGCTTGCCGACCGAGTGTCCCGTCGACTCGGGAACGACGGCGATCTGTCCACGCGCCAGGCAGCGGCGACCATCCGGCTCGCCATCGGGAAGGTGCCGCAGATCTGGAAGGACGGCCACGTCTCGCTCGGCGCGCTGTGGGGGCTCTACTCGCAGTACCCGTACATGCCGCGACTGCGCGACCGGTCCGTGCTGGACGCCGGCATCCTCGACCTGCCGATGATCTGGCAGACGGATGCTTTCGCTCTGGCAGCTGGATATGACGAGGCGGCCGGACGCTACATCGGACTGTGGACCCCGGAGGACAAGGAGAGCGCGCCGGTCGCGACCGACTCCCTCCTGCTGGTCCGCCCGGATGTCGCGCAGAAGCAGCGCTCTGACGAGCCTGGGCCGGCGCAGGCTCCGGGCCCCGACGTGGAGCCAGGCCCGGGTCCTTCGCCCACTCCTCAGCCCGGTCCCAGTCCGGCGCCGAAGGTCGACATCGTCTGGCCGACGCGGTTCTACGGGGTCAAGACCCTCAACTCCGACAAGATCGCGCTCGAGTTCAAGAACGTCGCCGATGAGGTGCTCGCGCATCTCCGCTCTGGAGAGAACACGAACGTCACCGTGCGGATCGAGATCGAGGCCACGGACTCGGAGGGCTTCAACGAGAGTCGTGTCCGGACGGTCTCAGAGAACGCTCGGACCCTGAAGTTCGACCAGTCAGGCTTCGAGGAGAGCTGAGGCCGTGAATCTTAAACCTACGCTCGGCGCGCACCTCGCGGCTGGCTCTACTTCGACAGGGTGCGTGTGATGGCGAACCCGTTTCCTCGTGGTTCCGAGTGGCGCAAATGGGATCTGCATGTTCATGCCCCTGCTACGAAGCTCAGCAACGGCTACCCCTCAAAGGACGGAGCGCCCGATCTGGAGCAGTTCTGCGAGATTGTCCACGACTCCGACGTTGCGGCAATCGCAGTCACCGACTACTTCTCGCTCGACAGCTACTTCGCAGCCAAGGCCAAGTACGACGAGCTGTACCCAGGCGACCAGAAGCTCTGGCTCCCGAACTTGGAGTTGCGGCTACCTGTCGCGGTGAACAGGCAGGAACAGAACGTCAACCTGCACCTGATCTTCCGGCCGACGTTGACACAGGTCGAGGCCGATAAGTTCTTGGGCCATCTGAAGACCGAGGGCACAACGGGCACGACACGCAACCGTGTGACCTGCAAGGACCTGTCCTCGAAGCAGGACTTCGAGAGTGCGACAGTGTCTATCGAGAGCATCGAGCACGCGATCAGAGAGACGTTCGGCGAGCACGCGGTTCATCGCAGCGAGCGTTCGCAGCACCTCATAGTCGTGGCCTCAGCCAAGGGCGACGGCATACGGCCGGGCGGTACCAGCGGCCGTCAGCGCAAGAACCTGCTCAGCGACGAGATCGACAAGTACTCAGACGGGTTCTATGCCAGCGGCACCGCTGGCTCGCGCGAGTACTTCCTCGACACGACCCGCCTCGAAGTAAATGAGCCGGTCGCGCCCAAGCCGGTCTATGACGGCTGCGACGCGCACAACTTCGACGATCTGCGGAAGGGCTTGGGCAAGCATGTTGCCGATGGCAACGCGCATCGGAGCATCACTTGGATCAAGGCCGACCCGACGTACGCTGGCCTACTTCAGACGCTGGTCGAACCGGCCGAGAGGGTAGCCATCCAGGCTGCGGAGCCCGACCAGAAGGAGCCCTACAAGGTCATCAGGAAGGTGACCTTCAGCGGGGCAACCGACTTCCCGTCTGAAGTTCTCCTCAATCGGAATCTCAATTCGATCATCGGCAGTCGATCCTCAGGCAAGTCGGCGCTCCTTGCGTTCATCGCCTACGCGGTCGACCCTGTCGAGACGGTCCGCATCCAGGCGGAGACAGCCGGGTTGCGCGACGAGAGCGACGCCGGGCCGGCGGCCGGCTTCACTTGGAGTGACGTTGCTGACGTGACCTGCCATGTTGAGTGGGAGTCCGGCGGAAGCACCTCCGGCAAGGTCATCTACATCCCGCAGAACTCCCTGTACGCCCTCAGCGAGCAGCCCGACGAGATCACGAAGAAGATCGCCCCCGCGCTGTTCCGCACGTACCCGACGGTCAAGACGGCCTACGACAGTGCCAAGAGCAAGGTTGACGCTGCCAATACCGGCTCATCGCAATCGGGGGTGTAGTTGCTGCCTGAAGCCGCCGGTCTCGAGCAGCGGTCGAGCGGTCTGGTTGGCTGGGGGTGTGCCGAAGAAGAAGCGGAAGAGTAAGAGCGGCGTGTCCAGGGTCGGTGCGGATCTGGCGTTGCTTCAGACGTTGACGGCGAATGCCGGCCGCGACATGTTCGCTGGGATGTTCGATGAACCGACGCCGGAGGTGCGGGAGGTGCCGGAGCGGGGCGGGGCTTCCGGGTGCGGGTCGACCTGATGTACGCCAAGCCGCCGATCTGGCGTCGTCTCGACCTGCCCGCCGACCTCATGCTCGATGAGTTGCATGACGTGTTGCAGGTCGCGATGGGCTGGGAGGACGGCCATCTGCACAAGTTTGGTGTCGGTGTGGACCAGCATACTCGTGCCTATTTCGTCACTGGATCCGATCTGAGCGAAGGCGACGAAGGCGTCGCCGAAGACGACGTACGGCTTGACCAGGTGGTGTCTGCCCAGGGCGACCGGCTCTTCTATGACTACGACTTCGGCGACGGATGGGAGCACGTGCTGGTGGTCGAAGAAGTTCTCAACGATCCGCCAGCGGATCCGGTCTGTCTGAAGGGCAAGATGGCCTGCCCGCCGGAGGACTGCGGCGGCCTGGGCGGCTACGAGGAGCTCGCCGATTGGGTTCGTGGCGGATACGACCCGGCGGCGACGCCCATGGGGCTCGGTGCCGAGGAGATGCGGGACTGGCTGCCCCAGGACTGGCATCCGGACCGCTTCTCGGTGGACGAGACCAACGACGCTCTGGCCGCCCTGACTACGGGGTGAGGGCTCTTCACTGCTGAGGGTGAACGAGCTGGGATCTGAAGCCGCCGGTTTCGAGCAGTGATCTGGCGATGTAGTTGGTCAGGTTGCGGAGCCCGAGCGCTGAGCCACGCAGATGCTCGAGCCGTCCGTTGATCGCCTCGGTGGGGCCGTTGGATGTGCCGGGCCGGTCAAAGTAGGCGAGCACGTCGCCGGCGCGCTTCTTTAGCGTTCGGCCCAGCGTGACGAGCTCGGTCGGTGCCTTCGGGACACCGGCGCTGAGGGAGTCGATGAGCTTGACCATCAGCTCGCGACCTTGGCGTCGGTCTTCGTGGCGGTAGGCGGTGATCATCCGTTGGTAGATGCCCCAGGTGGCTTCGACCTCGACGTGGGTCCCGTCGGCGAACAGCGCCCTCAGGCGGGCGGCCTGCTTGTCGGTGAGGAGGTCTGCACCGGTGTGCAGGGTGCGGCGTGCGGAGTAGAGCGGGTCGCCCTTGTGGCCACGGTGGCCGTGGATCGCCAGCTGGACACGGCGGCGGCACTCGTCGAGTGCCTGCCCGGCCAAGCGGACGACATGGAAGGGATCCACGACAGCGACGGCCTCGGGGAGTTCCTCGGCGGCGGCGGTCTTGAAGCCGGTGAAGCCGTCCATCGCCACCACCTCGACGGCGGCGCGCCACGCGTCGGGACGTTGGTTGAGCCAGGTCTTGAAAGCCTGCTGGGAGCGGCCTTCGACCATGTCCAGCAGTCGCGCTGGTCCGGCGCCGTCGCGGATCCCGGTGAGGTCGATGATCACAGTGACGTACTTGTCGCCGCGCCGGGCGTGTCTCCAGACGTGCTCGTCCACGCCGATCGCGGTGACGCCGTCGAACCTGTTGGTGTCCTCGATCAGGACCCGCTTGCCCTCGGCCAGGACCGCGTCGTTGGCGGTGTTCCAGGCGATCCCGAGGCCTTCAGCGATGCGGGCGACGGTCAGGTGCTGGACCACGATCGCCTCCAGCGCCCAGCGCAGCCCGCGGCGCGACAGCTTCGCCCGCGGCTCGGCCGCCAGGCTGGTGTCCTGGCGCCACACGTGCCCGCAACCGGAGCAGCGGTAGCGGCGCACGACCACCTCCAGCGTGGTCGGCCGCCAGCCAGAGGCTCATGCGCCAGCCGCCGGACCACGGTGTCGCGTGGCGTGCCTTCGCAGCCACAGCGACGGCACCACTGGTCCGGTTCGACGACCCGGCACGCGAGCACCGCGCGGTCGGGCTCAAGACGCTGGCCCGTGGCTACGAGGCCGAGCTCGTCGAGTCGGCAGAACGTGGTCAGGTCGGGACAGGCGAAGCCCGCCTGCGGGGTAGCGTCAGGCACGTCGCGGTCTTCCGGATGGTGAGCGTGAGAACTTCCATCTTCGGAAGACCTCGACGCCGCCGACCATCTACGCGACGCCGGCTACACCCTCAACTGTGAAGAGCCCTCAAACCGGGCACGCGATGCCGTCGTCCTCACCCGTGAAGCGCGCCGGAGCCGCACTTATGCATTCAGGCAGGTAGCAGGCAGGGTCGCCGAAACGAACATGTGCCCGCCCCAGGTTCCTTGGGGCGATGTCCTCGGCGACACCACCGACGCCGCGGCCATGCGCGACTGCCTCCTGCACCGTTCCGTGGTCCTCGACCGATCGCGTCAAGGAGAAGGCGGGATCCATCGGCCGGGCTGTGTTTCACGTCGAGGCGCGCATCGCCCATGACGCCGACAAGGACGCGCGCACCGACGAGGTGGGGGAGCTGGTCCTTCGCAGACCGAACGTGTTCACCGGCTATTGGGGCCTGCCCGACGCCACCGCCGAGGCGTTCCGCGGCGGGTGGTTCCACACCGGCGACCTGGGCCGCATGGACGCCGAGGGCTTCATCACGCTCGTCGACCGCAAGAAGGACATGATCATCACCGGCGGCGAGAACGTCTACCCGATCGAGGTCGAGCAGCAGGTGGGTGACCCCGCCGCGACCGGCTCGGCAGCCAATGAGCGGCTCATGGCGATCATTCCGCCCTTGCTGGAGCAATGATCAGAACCTGTGGATGGCGCTCGGCGAGGTGACGTGAAGCGGACGTACCTCCCGAGCAGGATCGAAGCAATCACAAGGTTCTGATCAGGGTCGGCGTTGGCGCGCCGGCTCGGGAAGGTACGTCCATGCTCAAGGTAGTTCACGACGCCGAGGTGTCCAACGAGCCCGCCGGTGGGTCGCTGCTCGACGAGATCGTGCGTGACGGGGCCCGGCAGATGTTGGCGGCGGCGCTGCAGGCCGAGGTCGCCGCCTACATAGAGGCGTTCGCTGGCGAGCTCGACGAGGCCGGTCACCGGTTGGTGGTCCGCACCGGCCACCACGTTGAGCGCGAGGTGACGACCGCGGCCGGAGCGGTCCCGGTGCGTGCGCCGCGGGTCAACGACAAGCGCGTCGACCCGGTGACCGGGGAGCGTCAGCGGTTCTCCTCCGCGATCCTGCCGGCGTGGGCGCGGAAGTCGCCGAAGGTGGCCGAGGTGGAGTCCGCCGCGGACTTGCCCCGCCGGGAGAACCCCCGGATTCCGACCCCGGATCGGTGGTGTTGACCTTCTTCTGCTGGTGCCCCGCCTTGTCCGCAGGTGCCTTCGGCTTGCGGCCGCGAAGCTTCGAACCGCGCCGGCCTCCTCGGCCGCACGCCGAGCCAGATGCTCGGCATGGGCTGCCGTCTCGGCCTCAAGTTCGGCGTCCAGCCGCTGCTTGGCGGCCTTGAACCGGCGCCGGCGATCGGCCCGGCCCCGCAGCACCGCCGGCGGCTCACCGCCACGATCTGGGCCGTGTTCGGCGTCCTCGGCCGCATCGGCAGCCTCCGCGTCGGCGAACATCTCATCGACCGCCTTGTCGATGGAGTCCTGGGTGCGGTTGCGGGCCATCGATGCCGGCGCGGCCATCTTCGTGCCGTCCACCGCGACCAGCCCCACGCTGGTCATCCCCGCCTTCGCGCACAGCCGCAGCGAGGCAGTGAACAGCGACTTCAACGCGGTCTCGTGACGCGACCGGAACCGGGCGATGGTGGTGTGGCCAGGTGCCGCGTTGCCGCACACCACCCGGAAAGCGACATCGACATAGCAGGCACGCTCGATCTTGCGGGAGGAGACCAGCCCGGTGCAGTAGGCGTACAACAACAGCGCCACCATCGTCTTCGGGTGACGTGCCGCGCCACCCTAGCCATCAGCGCGGTAGCCGGCGTAGAACGTGGTCAGGTCCATCTCCTCGACTGCGTCCAGCACGAAGTAGGCCAGGTCATCCTCAGGCAGCCAGTCGGTGATCGAGGGAGGCATCAAGAACAACTGGTCATGGTCCTCGGCTACGAAGTTGTACCTCACGAGAAAGAATCCTGCCGCCTCACCCCGACGGACTCACCGACCGACACCCATGAGCTACCCCGGAGGTTCGCGCAACAGGCTCGAGGGCAAGCGAGTAGGCAGGCTGACCTACGAAGATCTCTTTGCGCGAGCTGTCAGGGTCTGGACGTGGGGCTCGAGTGCTGCGATGCGCCGGGGGGTGAACGCCCGGCTGACGAGGCCGCGCAGCTGGGTGTGCCGAGGGGGGTCGGTCATGATCAACATCGGCAGGAAGAGCTGGGTCATGTCCACCCCGGGTGGCGTCGGGAAGATCCCCGAGGCCGAGGAGTACCTCGCCGGGTCGCGGAGGGCGACGGCCACGTCGTCGTAGCGGCTGAGCACCCAGCAGCCCGCCGGCGACCAGTACGCGGGAGCGTGTCGACGCAGGTCGCGGTAGACCGGGTAAGGGTCTGCGATCACCTCGGCGTCGAAGGGGCTGTAGGTCAATTGTTGCTGAGTCATCGGGGCCTCCCTCGCGGGTGTCCTCGGTCATGTGGCTGCGCCCGCACGGGGCTGCGGCGACCTTGAATTGGTGGTTTGTACTCGCAGTACAACATGGGATGCTCGTCAGGTCGAGCCCCAGCGACGGCATGGCTGGGACGCAGAACAGGAGACGCGGATGAGGAAGCTTCCGTCGAAGCTGGCCAGCAAGCTCTACGGTGCGGCCGAGCTGATCGCCGATCGCGGGCTCGACGCCACCAAGATCGAAGACATCGCCGAGGCCACAGGCATCCCCAAGGCCACGCTCTACTACCACCTCGAAGGCAAGAACGCGGTCCTGGACCGCAGAGGGTGGAGACCTTCAGTTGGCCACCGGCGGGGACCGCAACTTGGCCGCTGACACCGCTGGACAGAGCCTGCGGAAAGTCCTCCGCCGGTGCCGGCCTTCTCAACGAAGGCGCTCAACCCTGAGCAAGGCCGGGTTGAGCACGTCCTCAGGAAGACGTCGCGCCACCTGGCGAGGTCGTCGGCGACCAGGTCGACAGCGGGCGAGCGAGGAGCACGCCTGGTGGTTGGACCGGGCCGCATGCTGTGGGGCTTCGCGTTCCTCGGTCTGAGGGAGTTGCGCTCGTGTCCATTTTCGGTGGTTGCAGGCCATGCACGTGGGGTCTAACCTGACGACACCGTCAATTCCTTGACGGCCCGCCGCCGGTTACCACAGGAGCCCCCCTTGCGTTTCACTGACGACCACCTTGCCTTCCGGAAGCTGGTGCGCGACGTGGTCGACGAAAGGATCGCGTCGCGCGTGGACGAGTGGGAGCGGGACGGCACGTCCCGGCGCACGATCTGTTCCCCGAGCTCGGCGAACGCGGTTTGCTCGGTGTGGAGTACGACCCCGACTACGGGGGGCAGGGCGCCGACCACCTGTACTGGGTGGTCCTCGCCGAGGAACTTAGCCGCTGCTGTCCAACCAATACATCGGGTTCCGCCTGGCCGAGTTGTCTGCCCAGGTGGAGCTGTTGCAGTCGCACAACTACGCCTGCGCGCAGGCGTATATGGACGGCGAGGACATCAGCCGGGCGGCCACGGTGGCCAAGCTGACCGCGGGCCGGCTGATGCGCGAGGTGGCCGACACCTGCCTGCAGTTCCACGGCGGCCTGGGCTACATGGAGGAGACGTGGACCTCCCGGTTCTTCCGCGACACCCGCCTGGCCTCCATCGGCGGCGGCGCGGACGAGGTCATGCTGCAGGTGCTGGCGAGGATGGACGGGTTCGTGGCATGACGGTGACGGCTGGCGCACTGCTGGAGCAACTCGTCGGATGCTTCGCCGCCCCGTCTGGGGCCGGCCGGGAACCGCTGCGATGAGCACGCCGTTGCGGGTGGCCAACGTCTCCGGCTTCTACGGTGATCGCCTGTCAGCGATGCGCGAGATGCTCGACGGCGGGGACGTCGACGTCCTCACCGGTGACTACCTCGCCGAGCTCACCATGTTGATCCTCGGCCGCCAGCGTTCCGCCGACCAGGCCGCGGGCTATGCCCGCTCCTTCCTCACCCAACTGGAGGACTGCCTCGGTGATGCACTCAGCCGCGGGGTGCGGATCGTCAGCAACGCCGGCGGGCTCAACCCGCGCGGGCTGGCCGACGCGGTCGGCGAACTCGGCGCGCGGCTCGGCGTCCAGGTCCGGGTCGCCACTGTCAGCGGTGACGACCTGATGCCTCGGCTCGCCCAGCTGGGCTCCGCCGGTCGCCTGCGGGCCGGTGAACGACCACCGGCGGACGGTGACGGAGCACCGGTGGACGGAGAGTTCCCCGACGTACTGACCGCCAACGCCTACCTCGGCTGCTGGGGAGTCGTGCGGGCACTGCAGGCCGGTGCCGACGTCGTCGTCACGGGGCGCGTCACCGACGCCAGCCTCGTCGTCGGCCCAGCCGCCTGGCACCATGGCTGGAGCGCCGACGACCTTGACGCTCTGGCCGGCGCCACCGTTGCCGGACACGTGCTCGAATGCGGCACGCAGGCCACCGGTGGCAACTTCAGTTTCTTCACCGAACTGCTCGACGCCGACCCCGGCTGCCTGGACCACATTGGTTTCCCGCTCGCCGAGATCGCCGCCGACGGCACCGCCATCATCACCAAGCACCCCGGCACCAGCGGAGCGGTGACCGTCGAGACGGTCACCGAGCAGCTGCTCTACGAACTCACCGCCAGCCGCTACGGCGGGCCGGACGTCGTCACCCGGTTCGACGGGCTGCGGTTGCGGCAGGTCGCGCGCGATCGGGTCGAGGTCACCGGGGCGCGCGGGCTGCCGCCGGGGGATTGGCTGAAGGTTGCGACCAACCGTCTGGGTGGCTTCCGCAACGCCATGACCCTGCCGCTGGCCGGGCTGGACGTAGACCGCAAGGCCGATCTGCTGCGTCGACAACTGGCTCCCGTGCTGGCGGACGTGGCCGAGGCTGTGGTGACCCTGGCGCGGACGGACTCTCCCGACGCCGACGCCGAGGAGGAAGCAAGTGCCCTGCTGCACGTGACCGTGAAGGACCCCGACCGGCAGAAGGTGGGCAAGGAGTTCACCGTGCCCGTGATCGAGCTGGCTCTGGCCACCGTCCCCGGCTTCTTCGCCTCAGGCGCCCCGCCCAGCCCCTCGGCCTACGGCGTCTACGCGCCGGCATGGGTGCGGGTCGATGAGGTCGACCACCTGGTGGGCCTGCCCGACGGCGGCACCGAGACCGTACCCGCGGCGCGACCGCAGCCGGCCAGCACGCCGGAGGATGAGCGTGCGGGACCGGTGGAGCGGGCGGGCGACAGCACCGGTCCGGCGGCCGCCGGACCCACCCGCCGCGTCCCGCTGGGCTGCGTCGTCGGCGCCCGCAGCGGCGACAAGGGCGGTGCCGCGACGCTTGGCGTGTACGCCCGCAGCGACGAGGGCTATGCCTGGCTGTCGAGTTTCCTCACCGAGGACCGGCTGCGTGAGCTGGTGCCCGAGGCCGCGGACCTGCCGGTGACGCGCGAACTGCTGCCCGGGTTCCGCGCGCTGCTTTTCCAGCTACCTGGCCTGCTCGGCGAGGGCGTGGCCGCCAGCACTCGGTTCGATCCCCAGGCCAAGGCCGTGGGGGAGTGGCTGCGATCTCGCCTGGTCGATGTCCCAATGTCCCTGCTAGCGGAAGGAAGAACGTGACCGTCCTCGCCGACCGCGCCGCAGAGAACCGTGCCGCGCTCCTCGATCGCCTCGCCGAACTGGGCGAGCTGCGGGCACAGGCCAACCTGGGCGGTGGCGAGAGTGCGGTGGCCCGCCACCGGGCCCGCGGCAAGCTCACCGTCCGCGAACGTATCGAGCTACTGCTGGACCGGGACAGCCCCTTCCTCGAGCTGTCGCCGTACGCGGCGTGGGGCACCGACTTCCCGGTGGGGGCCAGCGTGGTCACCGGCATCGGTGTCGTAGAAGGCGTGGAGGTGATGATCTCGGCGAACGACGCGACGGTGCGGGGAGGAACGAGCAACCCCTACACCTTCCGCAAGACCCAGCGCGCGCACGAGATCGCCGAGACCAACCGGCTGCCGTTCATCAGCCTGGTGGAGTCCGGGGGCGCGGACCTGCCCACCCAGTCGGAGATCTTCATCCCCGGCGGCCGCGCGTTCCGCAACCTGACCCGGCTGTCCTCGCAGGGCATTCCTACCGTCGCCCTGGTCTTCGGCAACAGCACCGCAGGCGGCGCGTACGTGCCCGGGATGAGCGACCATGTCGTGATGATCGAGGGCCGCAGCAAGGTGTTCCTCGCCGGGCCGCCGCTGGTGAAGATGGCCACCGGGGAGGACGCCGAGGACGAGTCCCTCGGTGGAGCGTCGATGCACGCCCGCACGTCCGGCAGCGCCGACCACCTGGCCCTCGACGAGCTCGATGCGATCCGGATTGGGCGGCAGATCGTACGCAATCTCAGCTGGCGCAAAGCCGGCCCCGGCCCCACCGAGCCGGCCGATCCCCCGCTGTTCGACCCAGAGGAGCTACTCGACCTCGCCCCCGCGGACCTGCGCCAGCCGCTGGACCCCCGCGACGTGCTTGCCCGGATCGTCGATCGCAGCCGCTTCGACGAGCACAAGCCGCTCTACGGCACGTCGTTGGTGACCGGGTGGGCAAGCATCCACGGCTATCCGATCGGCGTGCTGGCCAACGCCCGTGGCGTGTTGTTCAGGGAGGACGCGCAGAAAGCCGCGCAGTTCATCCAACTGGCCAACCAGGTCGACACCCCGCTGCTGTTCCTTCAGAACACGACTGGCTACATGGTCGGCACCGAGTACGAGCAGAACGGCATCATCAAGGCTGGCTCGCAGATGATCAACGCGGTTTCCAACAGCACGGTGCCGCACCTGACGATGAACATCGGCGCCTCCTACGGCGCCGGGAACTACGGCATGTGCGGGCGGTCCTACGATCCTCGTTTCCTGTTCGCCTGGCCCAATGCCAAGAGCGCGGTGATGGGGGCGGCGCAGCTGGCAGGAGTGCTCGATATCGTCGGAAGAGCCAGCGCGCGGGCCCGGGGCCGCGACTACGACGAGGAGGCCGCGGCAGCGATGCGGGCCGCGGTGGAGCAGCAGATCGAGGCCGAGTCGGTGGCGCTCTTCCTCTCCGGCCGGGTCTACGACGACGGGATCATCGACCCGCGGGACACCCGCACCGTCCTCGGGCTGGCGCTGTCGGTGATTCACAACGCGCCAATCAGAGGACTGCACGACGGATGGGGCGTGTTCCGACTGTGACCGACCAGCGCACACTGCGAAGCGTCCTGGTGGCCAACCGCGGCGAGATCGCCCGGCGGGTGTTCGCCACCGCCCGGGCCATGGGGCTGCGCACCGTCGCGGTATACGCCGACGCCGACGCCGACGCACCGTACGTCGCCGACGCCGACCTAGCCGTCCGGCTGCCGGGCAACACTCCGTCCGAGACCTATCTGGATGCCGACCTGGTGGTGGCCGCGGCGCTGAGGGCGGGCGCGGACTGTGTCCACCCGGGCTACGGGTTCCTGTCCGAGAACCCAGATTTCGCCCGGGCGGTGCAGGCGGCGGGACTGGTCTTCGTGGGCCCCGGCGTCGAGGCCCTCGAAGCCATGGGCAGCAAGCTTGCCGCCAAGGAGCTCATGCAGCGGGCCGGGGTGCCGACCCTGCCCAGCGTGGACGCCACCGGCCTCTCCGGAGCGGAACTGGAGAAGGCAGCCGACGACGTCGGCTACCCGCTCCTGGTCAAGGCATCCTTCGGGGGTGGCGGTCGCGGCATGCGGGAGGTACGCGACCCGGGCGAGCTCGCGGAGGCCGTCGCGGGTGCTGGACGCGAGGCAGCGTCCGCCTTCGGCAACGGCACCGTGTTCCTGGAGCGGCTGGTCGAACGGCCCCGCCACGTTGAGGTTCAGATCTTCGGCGACAGCCACGGGCACACAGTGGCGCTCTTCGAGCGTGAGTGCTCCATCCAGCGCCGCCACCAGAAGGTGGTCGAGGAGGCGCCGTCCCCCGCGGTCGACCCGGACCTGCGGGAGCGACTGCAGGAGGCGGCCGTCGTCGCCGCGCGCGCCATCGACTACGTCGGCGCGGGCACCGTCGAGTTCCTGCTCGACGACGGGGGCGACTTCTTCTTCCTCGAGGTCAACACGCGCCTGCAGGTGGAGCACCCCGTCACCGAGGCCGTCACCGGGCTGGATCTGGTCCGGTTGCAGTTCGACGTCGCGGCGGGTCGGCCGCTGCCGGCCGAGGCACTGACGCCCACTCTGACCGGCCACGCGATCGAGGTGCGGCTGTACGCTGAGGACCCGTCCCGCACCTGGCTGCCCCAGTCGGGGCGGCTCGAGGACTTCCACGTCCCCGCCGAGACCGAGTTCCGGCCGCCGATCGGGCCGGGAGTCCGGCTGGACAGCGGCGTCGCCTCCGGTGTCGAGGTCGGGGTGCACTACGACCCGATGCTCGCCAAGGTGATCGCCTGGGCGCCGGACCGGACTTCAGCAGCGCTGGCGCTGGCGGGCGCACTCCAAGGCGCACGCCTTCACGGGCTGACGACCAACCGTGACTTCCTCGTACGCGTCCTGCGCAGCGAGGCCTTCATCGCCGGCGAGACCGACACCGGGTTCCTGGATCGGCACGGCGTCGACGTTCTCGCCGCACCGCTGGTCGATGACGAGGGGCGTCGCCGGCATGCCGTCGTGGCGGCGCTGGCCGGCGCCGCCCTACGGCGAAGCGCCGCGCCGGCGCTCGCGGGCCTGCCATCGGGCTGGCGCAACAACCCGACAGCGCCGCACACGACGGTCTTCGACGTCGGTACGGTGGGCTACCGCGTTGACCGGAGCGGGCTCACCGCCGAGGTCGAGGCAGTGCCGGTGCAGCTGACCGTGCTCGGCACCGACGTCCTGCGCCCTGGCCGGGTACGGCTGGAGGTCGAGGCCGACGGGCTGCGCGCCACCTACGAGGTGCACGTCGAGGGCGACCGCTCGTTCGTCGACGGGCCGGACGGTTCGACGACGCTGGTCGAGCAGCCGCGTTTCCCGGAGCCCACCGTGAAGGTGGCCCCCGGGTCGCTCACCGCTGCGATGCCGGGCACCGTTAGCCGGGTGGCGGTGGCCGAGGGCGATCGAATCGACGCCGGGCAGCTGGTGCTGGTCCTGGAGGCCATGAAGATGGAGCACCCTGTGGTGGCGCCCGCCGCCGGACTGGTACAGGCCCTGCACGTTCGCGTGGGCGCGCAGGTAGAGACAGGCACGGCGCTCGCCGTCGTCGCCGACACTGAGGAAGGGAACAGCGATGCGTCCTGATCTATCGGGGGTCGATCCCCTCGCGTTCAACCTGGCGACCAGATTGTCCGTGGGCGACATGCTCACCCGCTCGGCATTCCAGTTCCCCGACCGCACCGCGATCGTGCAGGACGGCGAGGAGATCACCTACGCACGCCTCGACGCCGCCGCCGAGGCCTTCGGGCGGGGCATGCTCGACACCGGCCTCGAGCGCCAGGAGCCCGTAGCGTTCCTGCTCGGCAACTCGTGGCGATTCGTGGCCACGTTCTTCGGCTGCGCCAAGTCCGCACTCGTCGCCCTGCCCGTCAATCTGATGCTGCCCCCAGACGAGGTGGCGTGGATCCTGGCCGACGCAGGAGTGCGCGCGGTGGTCGCCGACCCCGCATTCGTTCCGCTCCTCGAACAGATACTCCCCGATCTGCCGCAGGTCACCACCGTGGTGGTCACTGGGGAGACGTCGGACTCGGTGGCCGGGCGCACCGCTTTGCGCTGGGACGATCTGATCGTGGACCCGACCCCGTTGCAGGTGGTGGTCGAGGACCGCGACACTCTGCACTGCCTCTACACCTCGGGCACCACTGCCCGGCCCAAGGGCGTACTGACCAGCCATCTCGCAGTTCACGTGGCGGCACTCAGCAGCGCGCTCCAGGTGGGGCATCGGCATGGGCACGAGTTCTCCGTAGCCCCGATCGTGCTGCCGCTGTTCCACACCACGGCACTGGACACGCTGCTACTGCCTGTGCTGCTCACCGGCGGCACCGCGATCCTTCCTCAGGGGTTCCAGCCCGAGGCCTACCTCGACATCGTGGAGAGCAGCCGGGCCACGCACCTGCTCCTGCTGCCCATGATGTGGGCTGCGCTGCTCGCCACGCCGAGGCTCGACGAGCGGGACCTGTCGTCAGTGCGGCTCTGCATGTACGCCATGGCACCGATGCCGCAGGAGCGGATCGGCCAGGTCGCCGCCGCCTTCCCCCACGCCGACGTGCTGCTCGGCTCAGGGCAGACGGAGTGCGTGCCGGCAACCGTGCTCCAGTGGCCGGCACACCAGGAGACCAAGAGCGCCTCGTGGGGCCCGTCGGTCGTGACCGTCGACACCCGGACGATGGGACCGGGCGGAGACCTGCTGCCCCGGGGAGAGACCGGGGAGATCGTCTACCGCGGTCCGCACGTGATGGGCGGTTACTGGAACAACCCCGAAGCGAACACCGCCGCCTTCGCGCACGCCTGGTTCCACAGCGGCGACATCGGGCACCTCGACGAGGAGGGCGTGGTCTGGTTCTCCGACCGACTCAAGGACATCGTGAAGACCGGCGGGGAGAACGTCTCCTCCGTCGAGGTCGAGCGGGTGCTGCTCAGCTCCTCGGAGATCACCGAGGCCGCGGTCATCGGCGTACCAGACGAACGATGGGGCGAGGCCGTGACAGCCGTCGTCGTCGCCGTCGACCCCGCCGTCGACCCGACCGGCCTCTCGGAGCGGCTGACAGCGCTGTGCCGCGAGCACCTGGCCGGCTTCCAGGTCCCGAAGCGGATCGAGGTCCTGACCGGCTTGCCCAAGACGGCCACCGGCAAGATCCAGAAGCACGAACTGCGGGAGCGTTTCCGTGGCTGACAAGGAGCTGGTCCACGTCCGCCACCGCGGCCCGGTCGCGGAGGTCACCCTCGACTCCCCGCACAACCGGAACGCCCTGTCGCGTGACCTGGTCGAACAGCTGCATGCGGCCTTGGCGCTGGTCATCGCCGACGATCGGACACGAGTCGTCGTGCTGACTGGAACCGGCCCGGTGTTCTGCTCCGGCGCCGACCTCAAGGAGCAGCGGGCAGGTGTGGCGCCGCCGACGGTCGGCCTGCCGGACATCCTGACACTGATCTACGAGAGCCCCGCACCTGTCGTCGCTCGGGTGAACGGAGCTGCACGCGCGGGCGGGTTGGGCCTGATCGCGGCATGTGACCTCACGGTCGGACTGGCCGGGGCGACGTTCGGGTTCAGCGAGGTCCGCATCGGCGTGGCCCCGGCCATCATCGCCGTTCCCTGCCTGCGCCGGATGGACCGCCGCGCCGCCCGAGAGCTGTTTCTCACCGGAGAGAACTTCGACGGGCTGCGCGCCCGCGACGTCGGCCTGCTGGATCGCGCGGTCACCGACGAGGAGCTGGACCTGACGGTCGACGGGCTGACCGGGCAGCTGGGCCGGGGAGCCCCCAAAGCACTGGCGATCACCAAGCGTTTGCTGCAAGACCTCCCCGGCCCGGATCTGCAAGAGGACTTCCGGCGGATGGCTGCGGTCTCCGCCGAGAGATTCGCCTCGGACGAAGCGCGGGAGGGCATCGCCGCGCTGCTGGGCAAACGCTCGCCGGCATGGGTGGCTCCGGCGGACGCACTGAATGGAAGAGGACTACCGTGACGCAGACCGACATCACTGCACCCGCCGGCGACCCGTGGAGCACACCGGAGCGGGTGGCGCTACGGCGGCTGGCGCGTGACTTTGTCGCCCGCGAGATCGCACCCCATATGGACGAGTGGGAACAGTCCGGCGAACTGCCTCGCGATCTGCACCGTAAGGCCGCCGACGTCGGTCTCCTCGGCGTCGGGTTCGCCGAGGAGGTGGGCGGCAGCGGCGGCGACGCGATCGACTCCGCGATCATCACCGAGGAGATCCTGCACGGCGGCGGATCCACCGGGGTGTGTGCCGCGCTGTTTACCCAGGGCATCGCGCTTCCGCACATCGCCGCCAACGGCAGCCCCGAGCTCGTCGACCGCTATGTCCGCCCCACGCTCGCCGGGCAGCTGATCGGATCGTTGGCGGTGTCCGAGCCGGGCGGGGGTTCCGACGTCGCCAACCTCCGTGCCAGGGCGGTCCTCGACGGCGACGAATACGTGGTCAACGGCGCGAAGACCTTCATCACCAGCGGCGTCCGCGCCGACTTCGTTACCGCCGCGGTGCGCACCGGCGGACCCGGCCACACCGGGATCTCGCTGCTGGTCATCGACAAGGCGACGCCCGGGTTCACCGTGTCCCGCCGGCTGGACAAGATGGGCTGGCGGTGCAGCGACACCGCCGAGCTCTCCTTCGACGAGGTCCGGGTGCCGGCCGCGAACCTCGTGGGCGCGGAGAACTCCGGCTTCGTGCAGATCATGCAACAGTTCCAGAACGAGCGGATCGGCCTCGCCGTTCAGGCGTACGCCACCGCGGCCCGCGCCTTGGATCTGGCCATCGGATGGGCACGGGACCGGGAGACGTTCGGGCGACCTCTGTCCTCCCGCCAGGTGATCCGGCACAAGCTCGCCGAGATGGCCCGCCAGGTCGACGTCGCGCGGTGCTACACGCGGGCGGTCGCGCAGCGGTACCTCGCCGGCGAGGACGTCGTCACCGAGGTGTCCATGGCGAAGAACACCGCCGTCTACGCCTGCGACTTCGTGGTGAACGAGGCGGTGCAGATCTTCGGCGGTATGGGCTACATGCGCGAGTCCGAGGTCGAGCGGCACTACCGGGACGCGCGGATCCTGGGCATCGGCGGCGGAACCAACGAGATCATGAACGAGGTCATCAGCAAGAGGTTCGGCTTGTGACCGCCGGGGCCGCCCGCCCGTTTCGGGTCACCGGCGCCGCCCAGAAGCAGGCGTGGGCGGAGAGGGTGCTGCCACCGGTGGAGCAGGTCCAGCAGGGGCTGTGGTCCATCCCCGTCCCCATTCCCGACAACCCGCTGCGGTATGTCCTGGTCTACGCGCTCGAACTGGACGACGGGCTGGCATTGATCGACGCCGGGTGGGACACCGACGACGCCTGGCAGGCCCTGACCGACGGCTTGGCGGCGGCCGGATACGCCATGAGCGACGTCCGCGGCGTGATGGTGACGCACATCCATCCCGACCACTACGGCCTGGCGGGGCGAATCCGTGAGGCCTCGGGTGCGTGGGTGGGACTACATCCAGACGACGCGGCTCTGCTGCCCGCCCGTTATGGAGCCGGCATCACCGACCTGGTAGAGCACATGGACAGGCTGCTACGGGACTGTGGCGTACCCGAGGACGAGTTGCGGGCCCTGGCCCGCGCCTCGCTGCCGATCGCCGCCTACGTCCGCCAGACCGAGCCCGACCGCCTCCTTCGGGACGGCGACCGGATGCCGTTGCCCGGCTGGGATCTCCGAGCGGTCCACACGCCCGGTCACTCTCCCGGCCACCTGTGCTTCCACGAGCACCGGCGTCGCCTCCTCTTCTCCGGGGACCACGTCCTTCCTCGCATCACTCCCAACATTGGGGTGCACGCGCAGTCGACCGGAAACCCGCTGGCCGACTTCTTCGACTCCCTGGCACGCGTCGGTGGATTGGATCATGAGCTGGACGAGGTGCTGCCCGCGCACGAGTACCGCTTCGCCGGCCTCGCGGCGCGCGTGTCGACACTCCTGGGCCACCACGACGAACGGTTGGAGGAGATTCACACCGCTCTGACGACGGCACCGACCACGTGGGAGCTGACCGCGGCGCTCACCTGGTCTCGCCCCTGGGACCAGGTCTCCGGTTTCATGCGCAGGGCGGCTGTCGCGGAAACTCTGGCGCACCTGGTCCTCCTGGAAAGCAGGGGACGGGTGGCGCGCAGCCGCGAAACCCCGTGGCGCTGGGAGCAGCGCTGACGGGTTTCGCGGCTGCGCGCCGCTCACTCGTTGAGCGCTCCGATCGGCGCTGTGACTGCTCGGTCTCCCCCCGGCCAGGCCGACGGCGCCAGCCCGATCGCCCCGGCCCACAGGCGAGTGAGGACGTCGACGGCCTCCGCCTCGTTCAACCCTTCGACCGGGTCCTGCCACAGGTGGGCGAAGGACTCCACCATGGCGCCCAGAGCGCTGGCCGTCGCCCGCGGCGGCAGCAGCGGATCGGCCAGGCCCAGTTCCTGCATGCGGACCAAACCCTCCATGCCGCGCCGGACGAAGGACTCCCGGATCTCCAGTCGCAGCTCCCGGAAGTCCTCCCGGACATCCGCCTGGGAGTCCAGCACGCGCAGGATCCGGGAGTAACGGGTAACGGCCCTCAGGAAGGACCGGTTCGCGGCCTCGATGCGGGCGTACGCCGCGGCCGGCGGAAGGCGGGCGCCGATCGAGGTCGCAGCGAAGATGTCAGCGGCGACACCGGTGACGATCTCGCGCAGCAACGCCTCCTTGGAGTCGAACCATGTGTAGAACGTCCCGTGTGAGACCCCGGCTCGCTGGGCCACCGCATCGATGCCGACGGCGGAGAAGCCGCACTCCTCGAACAGCTCTCGCCCAGCCTGCAGCAGCGCTGACCTGGTGCGCCGGCCACGTGCGGTGGCCGGCGGGGATACTGGTTCGGCTGACGTCATGCGATATTCCTCCGTCCGACGGTGCCGCGTAGCCCCTATCTTGACGCCATGGTCAGGTTTGACCAAACTGGCGTGACCTGGGTCACCGCAAGATCGGGCCCCCTTCCGTGAGGACGATGCATGGACACAGGAATCGGCAGTTGGGTGGCAACGAGGGCGTTCCTCTCCGGGGACCGGATCGCGGTGGTCGACGGTGAGCGGCGCCTGACCTACGCCGACCTGGACAGCAGCACCAATCAGCTGGCCCGGTCACTGAGTGCGTTGGGGGTTCGCCAGGGCGACCGCGTCGCCGGGCTGCTGGTCAACAGCACCGCGTTCCTCGAGACGATGCTGGCCACGGCCAAGCTGGGCGCGGTGTTCGTCCCCATGAACGTGCGTCTCGCACCGGCGGAGATCACCTACCTCCTGGCGGACTCGGGAGCTGATACCTTCGTGTACTCGGCGCCCCTGGCGCCGGTAGCGCGCGCGGCTCTGGACGGTGACGGGGTTCGCGTCCGATCGCGACTCGTCGTCGGCGGCGAACCCGACGAGGGCGAGCTGGATTACGACCAGGTGCTGGCCAGCGGCGAGCCCCGTCCTGTGAACATCGACGTCGACCGGCGCGACCTGTCGTGCTTGATGTACACATCCGGAACCACAGGGCGACCCAAGGGAGCGATGCTGACTCACGACAACCACCTGTGGAACGTCGTGAACAGCCTGTCCTTCGGGCGCGGCCTGCGGGAGAGCGACGTCACCGTGACCGTGGCGCCGATGTTCCACATCGGTGGCCTGGGGATTCACACCCTGCCGCTGCTGTACGTCGGCGGGACCAACGTCCTTCTGCCCTCGTTCGACCCGACCCAGACGCTGGGCGCGATGTCCCGAGAGCGGGCTACTGTGCAGTTCATGGTCCCGGCCATGTGGGCGGCTCTCATGTCGGTGCCCGGTTTCGACGACTTCGACCTGTCCTCGCTGGAGCTCGCCGTCTCGGGGGGAGCGCCGTGCCCACTCCCGGTCATCGACTTCTACCAGGGCAAGGGACTTCCCTTCCAGGAAGGGTTCGGCATGACCGAGACCGCTCCGATCGTATCGGTCCTGGACGCCGATCACGTCAAGGAGAAGGCGGGATCCATCGGCCGGGCTGTGTTTCACGTCGAGGCGCGCATCGCCGATGACGCCGACAAGGACGCGCGCACCGACGAGGTGGGGGAGCTGGTCCTCCGCGGACCGAACGTGTTCACCGGCTATTGGGGCCTCCCCGACGCCACCGCCGAGGCGTTCCGCGGCGGGTGGTTCCACACCGGCGATCTGGGCCGCATGGACGCCGAGGGCTTCATCACGCTCGTCGACCGCAAGAAGGACATGATCATCACTGGCGGCGAGAACGTCTACCCGATCGAGGTCGAGCAGGTGCTCTACCGGCATCCCGCGGTCCGCGAGGTGGCCGTGGTCGGGGTCCCCGACTCCCGCTGGGGCGAGACGCCCGTGGCCACGGTCACGCTCGAGGAAGGCGCGGATACGACGTCCGAGGAGCTCATCGCGTACGCCCGGGACCGACTCGCCCACTTCAAGTGCCCCACCCGGATTGAGTTCGTGCCGGAGCTTCCTCGCACCGCCACTGGCAAGGTGCTCAAGACGGTGCTGCGACAGCAGCACGGTGGAGGAGAACGAGCAGTGGACCGCTGAGTCCCCCGCCGACCGAGCGGTTGTCCTCGTTACCAGGTCGCCGAGATGCCGCCGTCGACTACGAGGGTCTGTCCGGTCATGAACGCCGATCCGGGACCGGACAGGAAGACAGCGGCGGCGGCCATGTCGGCGGGCACCCCCCAGCGCCGGACCGGGGTACGCCGCACGATGCGCTGCTGGAAGCGCTCGTCGGAGTGGAGGTCGCTGACGAGGTCCGTCTCCACCCGGCCCGGGCACAGGGTGTTGACGGTGACCCCGCCGCGACCGGCTCGGCAGCCAGTGAGCGGCTCATGGCGATCATTCCGCCCTTGCCGGCCGCGTCGGCACTGGAGTGGGTGTCGCCCACCAATCCGATGGCGCTGGCCACGTTCACCACTCGACCCCAGCCATGGTCGGCCATCGTCGGGGCCGCTCGCGCGTGAGTGCGAAGGCGACGGTGAGCTTGGTCTGGATGGTGCGGGCCGAGCTTTCGTCGTCCACGTCAGTGAGCGTGGCTCTCCCCGAATCGTGGAGGGCTTCCCGATGCGGCTTCCCGGTTGGGGGCCACTCGAGGTACAGCGTGATCGAGGGCAGGGTCCCTGTGAGTAGGTCCAGCAGGCGGAGCACCGTGGACCTGTCGTGGGCGATGACGAGGCGGTCCAGTTCCGGGTCGCGGGTGTGTGCGGTGGCTGTGAGCCCAATGGTGAGGCCGCTTCCGTAGAAGCCGTAGACGTACGTGCCTCGATGAGGACGCTCCGAGCGCCAGCGCCCCCTTTTGCAGCGTGCACTCGCGGCGAGGGGAAAGCACCGTTGACAGCGGACCCGACCGCCAGTAGGTTTTCAAACGCCGGTCGAAAGTTCATGAAGGAGCGCACGTGCACGACGTCAAGTACAACCCGCGTGAAGACACCCTGACTGACCGACTTGTCGTGGCGCGAGGTCACGCCCCCCAACGGGAAGCAATCGTGTGTTTCGAGGACGAGGGCAAGCGAGTAGGCAGGCTGACCTACGAAGATCTCTATGCGCGAGCTGTCGACGTTGCGAAGGGCCTGAACGCCCGGGGCATTCGCCACGGGGACCACGTGGTGGTTTGGCTCCCAAACAGCGTCGAGTGGGTCGTGTTCCAACACGCGACAGCGATGCTTGGCGCCGTGTTTGTGCCGGCGAACTCCTTCTATCGCCACGCCGAGTTCGAGTACATGTTGCGTCAGTCCGACTCCGTCGCATTGATCTACACGCCGAGATTCCTCAACGTCGACTACGAGGAAGCCCTTCGTGAGCTGCTCCCGGAGTTGGCGGCCAGCAAGCGCGATGGCTTTTCCCGGTTCCCGTACTTGCGGGATGTGATCTGCGTCGGCGACTCACGCTTGCCGGGAGCCCTTTCGATGGATGACCTCATTGATGCCGGGAGCGCCGTGGGAGAGGACGAGATCCTCGAGTGTGCTGCGGAGGTCAAGCCGAGTGACACGTTGATGATCATGTACACGTCCGGCACGACAGGGAACCCGAAGGGCTGTCTGCTCTCGCACGCGAACCTCCTTGAGAACGCCTGGCACTTCAGCGAGGCGCTAGAGCTCGACGACTCCAGCCGGTACCTGATCCCCATCCCCTTCTTCCACAACGGCGGATGCGTGCTGGGGCTGCTCAGTGCCCTGCAAAGGGGCTCCACCCTCATCTCCATGGACCGGTTCGTTCCCTCGCTAGCGCTGCGCATCCTCGCGGATGAGCGGTGCACTCACACCGGCGGTGTGCCGACCATCTACATCACGATGCTGCACGACCCGACACTGCACGAGCTGGACTTCAGTCGAATGAAGATGGCATTCATGGCAGGTGCGCCATGCCCCATCAAAACCGCCCGGGCTGTGGAGGAGGCTTTAGGGCTCACGTTGATCATCGGTCTGGGTATGACCGAGACCTCGCCGCTGATCACGATCTCCCGCCGCACGGACCCCTTGGACAAGCGGGTCGGCTCGGTCGGCCGTCCCAAGGGCTGTGAAGCGAAGGTCATCGACCCGGTCACGGGGGAAGCCGTGGGACCGGGAGTGGACGGGGAACTATGTACCCGCGGGCCGAACGTGATGCAGGGCTACTACAAGATGCCCGAGAAGACTGCCGAGGTCATCGACCAGGACGGCTGGTTGCACACCGGTGACATGGTCAGACGAGACGAGGACGACTATTACTTCGTCACCGGGCGCCTCAAGGACCTGTACATCGTGGGGGGAGAGAACGTCGCGCCGGCGGAGGTGGAGGCCTTCATGCGAACCCACCCCGCAGTCCAGGACGCCTACCTCATCGGAGTTCCGGACGAAAAGTACGGCGAAGTGGGCCTGGCCGTCATCCAACTGAAGCCCGACCATCGGGCGACAGAAACAGAGCTCATCGACTACTGCCGCGGAAAACTGGCCAGCTTCAAGGTCCCTCGCTACGTCCAATTCGTACCGGAGTACCCGCTCACCCCGGCAGGTAAGGTGAAGAAGTTCGTGCTGAAAGACCAGTACGTCGAGGCGCTCGGCCTCAAGTCGGTGGCCAGTGAACCTACCGCCTGAACCTCCAACGGCACCATCGAGTCGGGGCAGCACCTGGAGGACCTTCCCCAACGTGCCGTCGGCGCGGGTCGTGTTCATCGAAGGTGAAGAGCCCCGGATGCTGCGTGCCGCGGTGTCCCTCGCCCAAGCGCAGTCGTGTCGACCGATCCTGATCGGTAGGCCTTCCGCCATTCGGACAGCTGCGGGCCGAGCCGGCCTGGACGTCAGCGGGATCGAGTCGCTGGACCCCCACGATGCTGCCCTGCGCGGGCGGCTGGTCGACGACTTCCAGAGCCACAGCGGTCAGGCAGTGTCCGATGTGCCACATGATCGCGCCTCGTACGGCGCGATGCTGGTGCGTGCAGGCTGGGCGGAGGCAGCCATCGGGGGCGCTGACGTGAGCAGCGCGGACATGCTTCGCGCTGGTTTGAGATTCATTGGTCGGTCGGAAGACCGGACCACCGTCAGCGGGGCAATCCTCCTCGATACTCAGCGCCCAGAGGTCGGGTCGGCTGGGACGCTAGCCTTCGCCGACGCTGTGGTCACGCCCCTGCCCGATATCGATCAGCTCGTGGATATTGCCGCGGCGACCGCGCAGACATGGCGGTCTCTCATGAGGACCGAGCCTCGCATCGCGTTCCTGTCGTTCTCCACCAAGGGAAGCTCCAAGTCGTCCTTCGCAGACAAGGCGCGCCGAGCAGCTGACTTGTTCCAACAGCGATTCCCGGGCGACGTGGCGGACGGGGAGCTGCAGTTCGATGCTGCGGTGTCGAGGTCGGTCGCGGGTCGAAAGTCTGCCGCGGGTCCTGTCGCCGGATCAGCGAACGTCTTCGTGTTCCCCAACCTCGACGCTGCCAACATCGCGTACAAGGTCGCGGAACAAGTAGGCGGGGCACGTGCGCGTGCCGTCCTGCAAGGACTGGCGCTGCCTTTCGCGGACGTCTCGCGCGGATGCAGTGTCGACGACATCGTGACGACCGTCGGGATGCTCTTGTGCACCAGTCTGCAACGACAGACTGCTGCGGCCCAACACTCCCTGGAGGCCTGAAGTGAAGACTGTGAGGATCGCGAATGGACAAGCCTTCTGGGGTGACAGCCCCGCGGCTCCCGTGGCCCAGGTCAGGGGCGGCCAGATCGACTACCTGACTCTCGACTATCTGGCTGAGATCACCATGTCGGTCCTGCGAAAGCAGTACGAGCGCGATCCTGCTGCCGGTTATGCGACGGACTTCATCGACTTGATGGCAGAGATCATGCAGGACTGCCTCGAGCGCGACGTCAAGGTCGTCGCCAACGCTGGCGGCATCAATCCCCTGGGCTGCGCGCAGACTCTCTTGAAGGTGGCTGAAGACAAGGGGATCAGCGGCTTACGCGTCGGGGTGGTGACCGGCGATGACGTCCTCGGCAAGCTTGACGACCTGTGCTCGGAGGGTGTCTCACTGCAGAGCCTCGAGACCGCAGAGCCGTTCGACCAGGTCAAGGCGCGCGTTGCGAGCGCGAACGCCTACCTCGGGGCGGGGCCGATCGCCCAGGCCCTGGGAGAGGGCGCGAACGTCGTGATCACCGGACGATGCACCGACCCGGGCCTTGTGCTCGGCCCGCTGGTCCACGAGTTCGGGTGGCAGTGGGACGACTGGGACCTGCTGGCGGCCGGCACCATCGCCGGCCACATCATCGAGTGCGGGGCCCAGGCGACGGGCGGCAACTTCCAGGGCGGCTGGCAGCAGATGCCCGACTTGGCACATGTCGGGTACCCCATCATCGAAGCCCGTGACGATGGCGTCTTCGTCGTCACTAAGCATCCCGGCACCGGGGGTGCCGTGACCAGCGCGACCGTAACCGAGCAGCTCCTGTACGAACTGGGCGACCCCACCGCCTATTTGTCCCCCGACGTGATCGCCGACTTCACCAGTATCCGGTTGCGGGAGGCAGGAGAGGACCGGGTCGAGGTCTCAGGCGCGCGAGGTCGGCCTCCGACGGACTCCCTGAAGGTCTCCATGGCATACCCGGACGGCTTCCGCGGATCGGCCATGATCACCTATGCGTGGCCCGACGCGCTTGCCAAGGCAGAACTGGCCGACTCCATCCTTCGGACGCGACTGCGGGAGCTGGGGCTCTCGTTCCGCGACATCCGCACAGACTACGTCGGCCACAACTCGGTCCACGGCCGTCTTACACCCCAGGAATCGGATCCTTCGGAACTCGTCCTGCGAGTCTCGGTGTGGGCCGACGAGCACAGCACGGTGAGCAAGTTCGCGGCCGAGATCGCTCCCTTGGTGATGGGCCCCCCTGGTTTCACCGGTCTGCTGGCCGGGGGACGGGTGCAGCCCAGCCGCGTCATGGCGTACTGGCCCACTCTCATCCCGAAGACCGCGGTCGAGCCCCACGTCAGCCTGTTGGAGAACCCATGAAACTCATTAACATCGCTCACGCCAAGTCCGGTGACAAGGGCGACTCGGTCAATATTGGCCTCATTGCACGAGACCGGTCGCACTATGCACTCCTGGAGCGTGAGGTCACAGCCGCCCGTGTCGCCGATCACTTCGCCGGCATCTGCCTGGGCGAGGTGACGCGGTACGAGCTGCCGAACCTTGCGGCGCTCAACTTCGTCTTGACCTCCGTGCTCGGTGGCGGAGGAACGACCTCACTCCGGGTCGATGCACAGGGGAAGGCAATGGGCGAGGCGCTGTTGCTGATGGAACTCGATGCGTAGATCGGTCTCCCACCGTTGCGTGCGGGGCCGGCTGACTGTCGACGCCGGAGGTGCGATGCGCGCCGTTAGGGTCGCGCCGTGACTGAGAATGCGAACCACCAGCGCAAAGAGATGCGGCAACTCCGACGCCGCCAGGACATCCTGGAGGCAGCGGCAGAGGAATTCGCTGAGCATGGCTACCACGATGCGAGTTTGCGGCGAATCGGCGACAGGGTCGGCCTGTCGAAGGCCAGCTTGTACTACTACGTACCGTCCAAGAGCGACCTGCTCGCCGAGCTGTTGAGCGATGCCGCCCACGCCCAACCGATCCAGGCGGGGCACGGCGAACCTGCCGAGCGGATGCGGGTGTTCATCCGGACACACGTGAACCGGGTGTTGAACACCGTGGAAGGCAGGGCTCTCGCAGAGACCAGCGCGGTGCTGATGTCGAAGTCGGCTGATCCCAGTCTGGCCGACGCCCGGCGAAAGTACGAGGACGTCTTGGTGTCCATTCTCGAGGCGGGCATCGGGTCGGGGGAGTTCAAGAACGTACCGGCACGACCGGTGGTCAAGTTCATCTTCGCCGGGCTCAATTCCATCCCGCAGTGGTACGAGGCTGCAGGCGAACTGCCCCTCGACCGGATCGTCGAGGACATCATGTCGATCATCCTCGAAGGCGTCCTCGAAGGCGCTCCCGAAGCTCTTCCCGGACCAGCAGGGACGCCCTGAACGCCCTGGCCGTGAACGATCCCCAGACCAGGCGGTTGAAGTTGCTAGACGAAATGAGGACAAGTGCAGGTACTTCCTGATCGCGTTGACACCACGACGAGCGAGTTCGTGGCGAACAAGAAACACGTGCTCGGCGAAATACTGGAGCTGGGGGACCTCTTGGCCTCGACGCTCCTGGGCGGGGGCGAGAAGTCTGTGGAGCGCCACCGCGCGCGCGGCAAGATGCTGGCACGTGAACGCATCGAACTGCTGCTGGACGAGGGCTCGGCGTTCTTGGAGCTCATGCCGTTGGTGGGGTGGCACAGTGAATTCACGGTAGGCGCCAGCCTGGTGACGGGCATCGGCGTCATCGAGGGCGTGGAGGTCATGGTGATCGCGCACGACCCGACCGTGCGTGGCGGCACGTTGAACCCCCACAGCTTCAAGAAGGTCTTCCGGGCGATGGAGATCGCCAAGGAGAACCGGCTGCCGATCATCACGCTTGTGGAGTCCGGAGGTGCGGATCTTCCGACGCAGGCGGACGTGGCGATTCCGGGAGGTCGGATGTTCCGAGACCTGACCGATCACTCCGCCGCCGGGCTGCCCACCATTGCCCTCGTGTTCGGCAACGCCACCGCCGGCGGCGCCTACATGCCCGGCATGTCCGACTACGTCGTCATGGTGCGTGACCGTGCCAAGGTGTTTCTCGGTGGGCCACCCCTGGTGAAGATGGCGACCGGCGAGGAGTCCGACGACGAGTCGCTCGGTGGCGCGGAGATGCACGCCCGCACCTCCGGGCTCGCCGACTACCTGGCCGACGACGAGCTCGACGCCCTCCGTATCGGTCGGGAGATCGTGCGACGGTTGAACTGGCGAAAGCTGGGTCCAGGTCCGACCGAACCACCCGACGCTCCTCTCTACCCGGCCGAACAGCTGCTTGGCGTCCCCTCGGTTGACGCCAAGGTGCCGTTCGACCCTCGTGATGTGCTCGCCCGCATCGTTGACGGATCCCGGTTCGACGAGTTCAAGCCGCTCTACGGCACCTCGCTGGTGACGGGCTGGGCATCGATCCACGGCTACCCAGTCGGCGTCCTCGCGAACGCCCGAGGTGTGCTGCTCAACGAGGAGGCTGAGAAGGCCGCCCAGTTCATCCAGCTAGCCAACCAGATCGACACTCCTTTGCTGTTCTTGCAGAACACGACGGGCTACATGGTGGGCAAGAGCTATGAGCAGCGCGGCATCATCAAGGACGGCGCGAAGATGATCAACGCGGTCACCAATAGTCGCGTCCCGCATCTGACCGTCAACATCGGCGTCTCCTACGGTGCCGGCAACTACGGAATGGCCGGTCGCGCGTTCGGCCCGCGGTTCCTGTTCTCGTGGGTCAACTCCAAGACGGCCGTCATGGGACCCCAACAGCTTGCAGGAGTGATGTCGATCGTGGCCAGACAGTCCGCAGCCGACAGGAGCCTGCCCTTCGACGAGCAAGCGGATGCGGCCATGCGTGAAGCGGTACAGGCTCAGATCGAGCGCGAGCAAACCGCGTGGGCGAACAGTTCCAGGGTGTACGACGACGCGGTGATCGACCCGCGCGACACCCGCACCGTCCTGGGGCTCTGTCTGTCCGTGATCCACAACGCCGAGATCCGTGGGCAGCGCGGCTACGGCGTCTTCAGGATGTGATGAAGATGACCTCAATCAATGTGCTGATGGTCGCCAACCGAGGCGAGATCGCGCGCCGGATCTTCCGGACCTGCCGTGAGATGGGTATCGCCACTGCGGCCGTCTACTCCGACGCCGACGCCGACGCGCTCCACGTCGCCGAGGCCGACATCGCCGTACGCTTGCCGGGAGCCACGCCGGCCGAGACCTACCTGCGGTCCGACCTCTTGGTCGATGCCGCGCTGCGTGTGAACGCCGACGCTGTGCATCCCGGCTACGGGTTCGTCTCCGAGAACGCCACCTTCGCTCGTGCCTGCATTGAGAACGGTCTGACCTTCGTGGGCCCGTCGCCCGACGCGATCGAGGCGATGGGCTCCAAGATCGCGGCCAAGACGACCATGGCCCGCGCCGGAGTTCCCACACTGCCATGGGTCGAGGTGACCGACGCGGACGACGACCTGCTGCACCAGGCCGCGGAGGACGTCGGGTACCCGCTGCTGGTCAAGGCCTCCTCCGGTGGTGGCGGTCGGGGCATGCGTACAGTGCTGGACGAGCCCGCCCTGACCGAGGCCGTCCTCGCTGCCAAACGAGAAGCATCCGCGGCTTTCGGTGACGGCACCGTCTTCCTTGAGCGCCTAGTGGTTGATCCCCGACACATCGAGGTGCAGGTCCTGGCCGACGCGCACGGCACCGTCGTCCCGCTGTTCGAGCGGGACTGCTCGATCCAACGGCGATACCAGAAGATCATCGAGGAGTGCCCCTCGCCGGCCGTGGACGATGTGCTGCGTGAGCAGATGGGGCGAGCCGCCGTGGCGGCCGCGCAGGCTGTGAACTATGTGGGTGCCGGCACGGTCGAGTTCGTCATGGACCGTGAGGGCCACTACTACTTCCTCGAGATGAACACCCGACTGCAGGTCGAGCACCCGGTCACCGAGCTGGTCACCGGCATCGACCTGGTGCGCCAACAGCTCTTGGTCGCTCAGGGCGAGCCACTCGCAGGCGAGGTCATCCAGGCGAAGATCACCGGGCATGCCGTGGAGGCGCGACTGTACGCGGAGAACCCGATGCAGCAGTTCCTGCCGCAGACGGGGACCCTCAAGACCTTTGACCTCGACACGGTGCCCGGTGTCCGGGTGGACACCGGCGTGGAGTCTGGATCGTCCATCTCGCAGTACTACGATCCGATGCTCGCCAAGGTGATCGCTTGGGCGCCCAGTCGCAGCGAAGCCGTCCGCAAACTGAGCGCGGTGCTCGCGCAAAGCCGTATCCACGGACTGACCACCAACAGGGACCTGCTCGTCGGGATCCTGCGGCATCCTGAGTTCGCTGCCGGCCGCACCGACACCGGCTTCTTGACGCGCTACTCCCCAGTGGAGCTGAGTCGTCCGCTGGCCGGTCCCGAGGTCGAGCAGTGGCATGCGGTGGCGGCCGCTCTGGCCCGGGTGTCCCAGAAGCGGGCCGAGGCCACGGTCCAGCGGACGATGCCTCTCGGATGGCGGAACAACCCGTCGCAGATGCAGCAGGTCAGCCTCGAAGCGGGACAACGTCACTACCAGGTCCAGTACGCGCTCGGTGATGGGGCTGTCCACGCGCGTGTCAACAACGAGGATCTGGGCGAGCTGGCCCTGGCCGCGGTGAGCCCACACCGGGTTGTCCTCGACATCGATGGCCGACGAACAGCCGTGACTGTCGCCAGCTTCGTCGACAATGAGTCGTGCTCGGTCCACGTCGACAGCTGGCTGGGGTACACAGCGTTCACCGAAGTACCGCGGTTCCCGCTCGCCGGCCCACCTCAAGCAGCCGGCTCGCTCACGGCCCCCATGCCAGGCAGCGTCACACGTGTGCATGTGACGGCCGGTGAGGAGGTCGCCATGGGACAGCCGTTAGTGGTCATGGAGGCGATGAAGATGGAGCACACCGTCACGAGCCCGTATCCGGGCGTCGTCCGCGACGTCATGGTGGAGCGCGGGACAGCAGTCCGCGACGGCGACGTCTTGGTGGTCATCGACCCAAGCGAGTGACCGCAAAACGAACTCAGCCGAACTGAGCGCCTCGGACGTTCAGCGATCCGACGCCAATGAAGGAGATGCATACGATGGACTTTCGCGAGACCGACGAACAGCACGCCCTGCGCGACGCTGTCAGAAAGCTTGGCGGGGCGTACGGCCACGAATACTTCGTCGAGATGGCGAAGTCGGGGGGAAAGTGCACGGAGCTTTGGAAACAGGCCGGTGACTATGGCTTCCTCGGCGTGAATCTCGCGGAGGAGTACGGCGGCGGCGCGGCCGGCGTCTACGAACTGCAGATCGTGGCCGAGGAGTTCGCCGCCGCAGGCTGCCCGCTCCTCATGCTCGTGGTGTCCCCGGCCATCTGTGGTTCTCTCATTCAAGCTTTCGGCACGGACGAGCAGCGACTGCGGTGGCTTCCGCCGATCATCAGCGGAGAGTCGATCATGTCCTTTGCCATCACCGAGCCCGACGCCGGGTCGAACTCTCACAACATCGCTACGGTTGCGCGACGAGACGGCGGCGACTACGTGCTGAATGGGACCAAGTACTACATCTCCGGTGTCGACGAGGCCGACACGGTTCTTGTGGTGACCAGGACGGGGTCCGATGAGAACGGACGCGGACGGCTGAGCCTTGTCGTGGTTCCGACGGACGCGCCGGGGCTGACGAAGACGTTGATCCCGGTGGAGATGACGGCCCCCGAGAAGCAGTTCACCCTGTTCTTCGACGATGTTCGAGTGCCGGCCGAGAACCTCGTCGGCACCGAAGGTGACGGGTTGCGCCAAGTGTTCCACGGCCTCAATCCCGAGCGCATCATGGGGGCCGCAGTAGCCAACGGCATCACTCGCTACGCCCTTGAGAAGGCCTCCGAGTACGCTCGAACCCGTCAGGTCTGGGGTGTCCCCATTGGTTCTCATCAGGGGGTGGCGCATCCGTTGGCGGCCGCCAGGATCAACGCTGACCTTGCCCGACTGATGACCCAGCGCGCGGCCTGGCTCCACGACCAGGGCGACCGCCTCGCCGCGGAAGCGGCCAACATGGCGAAGTTCGCGGCTGCCGAGGCCGGACTGGCCGCACTGGACCAAGCAATCCAGACCCATGGAGGCAACGGCCTGTCGACTGAGTACGGCCTGGCCACACTCTGGGGTCCGATGAGGCTGATGCGGACGGCGCCCATCAGCCGCGAAATGATCCTGAACTACGTCGCCCGCCACAGCCTGGGCCTGCCCAGTTCCTACTAGGAGGCCTCGTGAGCAAGACACATTCGCACGACGACGCGGTCACCTACGACGTCGACAACCACGTTGCCTGGGTCACGTTGAATCGCCCGGACGCACGCAACGCGATCAACACTGCGGTCCGTACCGGCCTGTTCGCCGCCGTCGACCGGTTCAACGCCGACACCGATGCCAAGGTGATGGTCCTCACCGGGAGCGGTCACGTCGCCTTCTGCGCCGGCGGAGACTTGAAGGAAATGGCGGACCAGAGCCTCGGCGTACCGCCCCCGGACTTCATCCCCTACTTCGGTAGGACCGTCGCGGTCGACAAGCCAACCATCGCAGCGGTGAACGGGGTGGCATATGCGGGCGGGTTCCTACTGGCCCAGATGTGTGACCTGGTCGTGGCAGCAGATCACGCCCGGTTCGCGGTGACCGAAGTGAAAGTAGGGCGTGGCTCGCCGTGGGCGGCACCCTTGCCCTGGCTCATTCCCCCGCGCGTGGCCATGCAGCTCCTCGTGACGGGCGACCCGATCAGCGCGGCAAGAGCGCTCGAGGTCGGTCTGGTAAACGAGGTCGTTCCCAGCGACGACTTGCGCGAAACCACCCAGCAGCTCGCCGAGCGGATAGCCGCTAACGCCCCGCTGTCCGTCGCAGCATCAAAGGCCATGGTCTACGCAGCGGCGGACCGAGGATGGCACGATGCCCTGGACGAGGCCGACCGAATCTGGGAACCCGTGTACCGGAGCGCCGATGCCCAAGAGGGACCACGCGCCTTTCGCGAGAAGCGAGCACCCCAATGGCGGGGCCGCTAACCGAAGGGGCGACCGGGACGGTCGCCCCAGCCAGCAGCACGAACAGCGTGGAACTCGACACCCTGCTCCGCGACCTCGCACACGAAACAGGCTCACTGATGGGGCTGCTGCTCTCGCATCCGGTCGCGGACATAGACACACCCACGCCCGCACCGGGCTGGACTGTGCGGGACCAGGTGCGGCACCTGACCTTCTCGGACGACGCGGCCCGGTTGGCGATCACCGACAGAGCCGGCTTCGAGGATCTGCGCAACCGGGCGCTCTCGGACCCCGTCGAGTTCCTCGAGCGCGCGAACCTCCCAGGTCGCGCAATGACTGGCGAGGAGCTGTTCGCCGAGTTCCTGCAGGCACGGATGCGCATGGCTTCTGCTATCCGCTCTGCCACGCCCGGCGCACGTGTCCCGTGGTTCGGACCAACAATGAGCATGACCTCATTTGTGACCGCGCGTCTCATGGAGACCTGGGCGCACGGGCAGGACATCGCCGATGCGTTCGGGGAACGTGCCGTCGCCACACACAGGCTCAAGCACATCGCCGACCTAGGGGTTCGCACTCTGCCGAACAGCTTCCGAGCACAGCGTCGACCGGTGCCCAAGACGCCTGTTCGAGTCGAGCTCGCCGGACCTGACGCCGCGGTGTGGCAATGGGGTCCGCCTGGGGGCGCAAACCGCGTAACCGGGTCAGCACTCGACTTCTGCCTCGCCGTCACCCAACGTCGCCACCTAGCGGACACCCACCTCGACATTGAGGGGGCCGTGGCCACGGAGTGGATGCGCATCGCTCAAGCCTTCGCCGGGCCGCCGGGGCCCGGCCGACGTGCCGGCCAGTTCTAGATCGCGAGGCCAGCCTTCGGATCGTGGCCGCCGACCAACTGACACGGTTCATGCGATGACCTGCATGGTCCCACCGAGAGAGAAGTGAGATGCCTACTTCCACCCCGATCCGGCTCGCCGGAGACGGCGTCACCCTTGCCGGTGATCGATACGACGCTGCCCCGGAGGACGGAGTCGCGATGCTCCTCCACGGCGGAGGACAGACCCGCCACTCGTGGAGAAGCACCGCAGCAGACTTGGCCACACGCAACTGGACCACTGTCACCCTCGACCTGCGCGGACACGGCGACAGCGGCTGGGCCCCTGACGGGAACTACTCGCTCGAAGCCTTCGTCGAGGACCTCGTGGTTGCCGTGGATCAACTGCGGGTCGAGCCGGTCCTCGTCGGGGCGTCGCTAGGCGGCATCACCGCGCTCATGGCGGTCGGCGAACACCGCGTCCCGGCAAGCGGCCTCGTCCTGGTCGACATCGCGCCCCGGGTCCAGGCGGCGGGCGTGGAGCGGATCCAGAGATTCATGTCTGCCCGCCCCGAAGGTTACGCCGACCTCGAGGAGGTGGCCGACGCGGTCGCGGCGTACAACCCGCATCGCCCGCGCCCACGCAACCTCGATGGTCTGCGCAAGAACGTCCGGCAGGGCCCCGACGGACGATGGCACTGGCACTGGGACCCCGCGTTCCTCAATTTCGGGGACGAGCCGACCCGCGCGATCGATCACCACCGCCTGATGACAGCAGCCCGGAACGTTCAGGTCCCGACGCTCATGGTCCGTGGCGCGCAGTCAGACGTGGTTTCGGCTGCGGGCTCGGCCGAACTCGCCGCAGCGATACCGCAATCCGTCGAGGTCGTCACCCCGGGAGCCGGACACATGATCGCCGGCGACGACAACGCCGTCTTCACCCGCGAGCTGGCCGGGTTTCTCGGACGCGTCGCCTCAAACGGCACCACTCCATGAGTGGCGTCAGGTCGGCAGGGACGCCGGCCATCCTAGGAGACAGCTGAACCGGGGCGTGCAACGTCGAGCACCTCAAGGGACGCTGCCTCGCTACGCGCACTTGCGGCGGGTGTGATCGTTGACGCCACCCAACGCGTAGGCCACTTCAGGTTGCGACGAGGTCCCTCAACGATGTTGGTCCCCGTCAGTTCGGGAGAGTGCTCGCAGGCTTTGTCGGAAGTCGGGGCCTGCTACACGATGGGCATGCCTTGCCTGCGCACACGGCCTTTCGTGTGCCGGAATTGGCTCGGGGACTGGCCGGTCCATCGCTTGAAGGCATGTGAGAAGTTGCTGAGATCGCTGTACGAGAGATCCGCGGCCACTTGGCTGATCGTTGTGGTCGGGTCGAGCAGGCGTGCAATCGCCTGTTCGCGCAGCCAGGACTCGCGGACGTCACGGAAGGTCGTGCCCTCCTCGGCGAGTCTTCTCTTCAGGGTGCTGGTCGAGACCGAGAGCTTGTCAGCAACACGGGCGCTGTGAGTCTCTCCGGGGTCCTCCTCGAGCAGGACCCGCACTCGCTCTGCGAAGGAGATCGTGCCGTGGCGTCGCTCGAGTGCTGTGCGTAGGTCCGCGATCGCGACGCGATAAGCAACGGGGTCTGCGAAGCGGCACACCTCCTCGAGCGCGTCCTGGGGGACCTGCACGTACGAGGTGGGCGCGTCGAAGACGACGCGCCCACGTCGGGACTGCTCCCACCCCGCGGCAGACGCCGGCGCTGGCCACTCCAGGTACAGCGTGACCGAGGGCAGGGTCCCTGCGAGCAGGTCCAATAGTCGCAGCACCGTGGAGCCGCCGTAGGCGATGACGAGGCGGTCCAAGTCCGGGTCGCGGGTGTGTGCAGTGAGCCCGATGGTGAGGCCGCTTTCGTTCGGGTGGACGTGGGGGCGCAGGGCGGTGGAGATCAAGGGCAGAAAGGCGAGCAGTTCCACAATTTCTGCGACCGAGCCCGCGCTCACCAGCGGCACGCTCAGCGGCCCGAAGGAGGTCAGCTGGGAGTGTTCGGCGAAGGCGAAACCCAACTGGGTCGCCTGGGCGCTGTCGAGGTCCGGGTACACCTCTCGGAACCAGCGCACCGGTGCCTGCTGGTCCCGGGCGAGAAGTGCGGTCTCGTCGGTCCCTTCCCGCGCCATCACCGTGCGGAACCGGGCGGCAGCTTGACGGTCGATCACGGAGCTGTTGAGCATCTGCGCGAACGCGAGAGGCGGGACGCCGGGTTCGTCCACACGCATCGCACGCATCCCTTGAGCCGAAATCACAACATTCTGACTGACGTGACCATAGCCACACCCCCTCGGAGTCACAAGACTTTTCATCACGCTTTCGATCGTGAGGAGTCAAGCCAATGGGTGTAGTCACCTTTGTTTCCTACGACGGCGAGAAGCATGAAGCGCCGCTGGACGAGGGCCGGTCGCTCATGCAGGTCGCGGTCGACAACATGGTGCCGGGCATCGACGGCGATTGTGGGGGAGAGGCCGCGTGCGGCACCTGTCACGTCATCGTCGACCCCCAGTGGTCTGAGGAGGTGGGTCTATCCGGTCCTGTCGAGGAGGAGATGCTGTCGATGAATCCTGAGCGGCAGCCGACCTCCCGGCTGTCTTGCCAGATGGCGGTGTCGCAGGAGTGGGACGGCCTGGTCGTTCAGCTGCCCGAGTTCCAGATGTGATCGAAAGGAAAGTGGATCGATGATTACGAGCATCGCAGACACGCTGAGCGAGAAGGTCCAGTCGACCCTCCCGATGGAGCTGCAGATCCGGGGCGCCCATCTCTACGACAAGACCCGTCGTTGGGTGACCGGAACGAACGGGCAGAAGATCTTCGTCGAGACCCCGATCCCGCCGGTGGACGAGGTCGAGCTCGCTGACATCGACCTGAGCAACCCCTTCCTGTACCGCCAGGGCAGGTGGAAGTCGTACTTCGAGCGTGTGCGCAACGAAGCGCCCGTGCACTACCAGCCCAACAGTCCCTTCGGTCCCTTCTGGTCGGTCACACGGCACGCCGACATCATCGCCGTCGACAAGAACCACGAGGTCTTCTCCGCCGAGCCCTTCATCATCATCGGCCAACCACCCCGGTTCATGGACGTCGCGATGTTCATCGCCATGGACCCGCCCAAGCACGACGAGCAACGGGCCGCCGTTCAAGGGGTCGTCGCCCCGAAGAACCTTCGCGAGATGGAGGCCCTGATCCGCTCGCGCGTCCAGGAGGTGCTGGACGAGCTCCCGACCGGTGAGCCGTTCAACTGGGTCGACCGGGTGTCCATCGAGCTGACCGCTCGAATGCTCGCGACGCTGCTGGACTTCCCCTACGACCAACGACGCAAGCTCGTCGAGTGGTCCGACCTCGCCACCGCGATGGAGCAGGCCAACGGCGGACCCTCCGACAACGACGAGATCTTCCGCGGCTTCGTCGACGCGGCGCGAGGGCTCAGTGCGCACTGGCACGACAAGGCGGCTCGGCTCGCGGCCGGCGAGGAGCCCGGATTCGACCTGATCACGATGTTGCAGAGCAACGAGGACACCAAGGACCTGATCGACCGCCCCATGGAGTTCCTGGGCAACTTGATCCTGCTGATCGTCGGCGGTAACGACACCACGCGCAACTCGATGAGCGGCGGTGTGCTGGCCCTCAACCAGTTCCCTGAGCAGTTCGAGAAGCTCAAGGCAAATCCGGACCTGATCCCGAACATGGTCTCGGAAGTCATTCGTTGGCAGACACCGCTGGCGTACATGCGCCGGGTCGCGAAGAAGGACACCGTGCTGAATGGGCAGTTCATCCGCAAGGGCGACAAGGTGGTCATGTGGTACGCCTCGGGGAACCGGGACGAGCGTGTCTTCGAACGACCTGACGAGCTGATCATCGACCGCAAGAACGCGCGCAACCACATCTCCTTCGGGTTCGGGGTGCACCGGTGCATGGGCAACCGGCTGGCCGAGCTCCAGCTGAGGATCCTGTGGGAGGAGCTGCTTCCTCGGTTCGAGGACATCGAGGTCGTCGGTGAGCCGGAGTACGTCCAGTCCAACTTCGTCAGGGGCATCAGCAAGCTCATGGTGCGCCTGACCCCGAAGCAGGACGCATGACGCAGGGGACCGCGCTCGTGGTCGGAGCCAGTCACGCGGGGGCTCAACTGGCGGCCAGCCTCCGTCAGGAAGGCTGGGCCGGCGAGATCGTCCTCATCGGTGACGAGGGCGCACTGCCCTACCAGCGACCGCCGCTGTCCAAGGCCTACCTCGCCGGCAAGAGCACGCTGGAGGAGCTGGCGATCCGGAAGGCGGACTTCTACGCCAAGCAGCAGATCCAGCTGGTCGATGCGCGCGTGGAGTCGATCGATCGCACAGAGCGGCGGGTGATGCTGGCCGGCGGCGAGAGCATGTCCTACGACAAGCTGGCGCTGTGCACCGGTGGCCGGGCACGGCGACTCCCCGTGCCGGGAGCCGACCTCCCGGGCGTCCACTACCTACGCACGTTCTCCGATGTGGAGCAGATCCGAGAGTCGGCGCAACCGGGTCGGCGCGCGGTCATTGTCGGCGGCGGCTACATCGGACTGGAGACAGCCGCCTCCCTGCGTGCGCTACGACTGGACGTCACCGTTCTTGAGGCCGCCGACCGTGTGCTCGAGCGGGTCACCGCCCCGGAGGTGTCGGCGTTCTACGACCGCGTCCACCGCGACGCGGGAGTGACCGTCCGCACCCGGGCGCTCGTCGAGGCTCTGGGTGGCGACGACCGGGTCCGAGAGGTCCGGCTGGCCGGTGGTGACGAACTCCCGGCGGACCTCGTCGTCGTCGGTGTCGGGCTCCAGCCCAACACCGAGCTCGCAGCCGCCGCGGGTCTCCTCGTCGACGACGGCGTCGTGATCGACGACCGGGCCCGGACCAGCGATCACGACATCGTGGCCGTGGGCGACTGCACCAGCCACGTGATGGCGCGGTACGGGCGGCGCGTCCGACTTGAGTCCGTGCCGAGCGCGGGGGAGCAGGCGAAGGTCGCCGCGGCGACCCTGTGCGGCAAGGACAAGACCATCGCGGCGCTGCCGTGGTTCTGGTCGGATCAGTACGATCTCAAGCTCCAGATCGCGGGACTGAACACCGGCTACGACGAGGTCGTGCTCAGTGGTGACCCGAGCTGTGATCGCGACTTCACCTGCTTCTACCTGCGCGCAGGGGAACTCATTGCCGCCGACTGCGTCAACCGGCCGCGCGACTTCGCCTTCAGCAAGCGGACGATTGCCCAGGGGCTCCCCATCGACCGAGACGCGCTCCTGGGCGCCCGTCGCAGCGAGCTGAACACGTCCCGTCCCTCACAGCGGGAGGCGACCCCAACGGCTCAAGTGTGAGCCCCCATTGGTGCGGCACCCCCACTACCTGTTCGGACGGCTTGGCCTTGGTCTGCCGAAACTGAACCCCTACCCCTCGTTGAATGGATACCACTCATGAACGACAGATTCGACTACGTCATCGTGGGGGCAGGCTCGGCGGGCGCCGCCTTGGCCAACAAGCTCTCGGCCGAAGCCTCCACCTCGGTCCTCGTGCTGGAGGCGGGAGGCGAGGCGAAGAGTCCAAAGATTGCGATTCCGGCGGCATTCTCCGAACTGTTCAAGTCTGTGTACGACTGGAACTACGAGACGACGTCGCAGGCGGCCCTCGACGGTCGGAGGATCTACTGGCCTCGGGGCAAGGTGCTTGGCGGCTCGTCGGCGTTGAACGCGATGATGTGGGTTCCAGGGTTCGCCGCCGACTACGACAGGTGGGCCGAGCTGGCGGGTCCCGAGTGGGGCCACGCCGCGCTCGCAGCGACCTTCGCATCAACGCAGATCAGCGTGCAGGAGCAGCGGGACCCGCGCGCACTGACCGCGGCGTTCCTCGACGCGGTGCGCCAAGCGGGCTATCGAGTCGAGATCGCCAACGGTCACGAGCCGGATGGATTCACCCAGACGATGGTCACCCAGGCCGAGGGAACACGGCACAGTAGTGCGCGCGCCTATCTGAAGCCCATCCGCAGAAGCCGCCCCAATCTCACCATCCGCACCAAGGCCCACGTCACCCGTGTCGTTTTCGACGGCCGCTCGGCCACGGGAGTTGAGTATCGTCTCGAGAACGGGGAACGCCACACGGCGCATGCCTCGCGCGAAGTGATCCTCTGCGGGGGCGCGGTCAACACCCCACAGCTCCTGATGCTCTCGGGCATCGGTCGCGCGGGGCAGCTGCATCATTGCGGCATCCCGGTAGTCGCGGACTCACCCGATGTCGGTGCCAACTTGCGCGACCACCTCGTCAGCCTTTTCGCCATTCATGTGGACGGCGGCTCCCTCATGGACGCAAAGGGCATCGGCCAGTTGGCTCAGTTTCTGTTCAAGCGGCGAGGGATGCTGACGTCGAACGTCGCCGAGGCGTACGGCTTCGTCCGGACCGATCCCTCGCTTGCGCTACCGGATGTCGAGGTCATCTTCGCGCCTGTGGCCTACGTCGAGGAAGGCTTGAACGGCATACCGGCGCACGGGATCTCTGCGGGGCCGATCCTGCTGCAGCCCGCAAGCCGCGGTGAGGTGCGTCTTGCGTCATCCGACCCATTCACCAAGCCCATCGTCGAACCCAACTACCTCACGGACCCTGACGGAAGGGACCGCGCCACCCTGCTCGCCGGGCTGGAGATCGTACTCAAGATCTTCAGCACCCCAGCAATCAAGAAGGTCGCGAGCGGCACGTACGTCGCACCAGCTGGCGGTGAGAAGATGTCTCGCGAAGAGCTCCTGATCACGGCGCTCGAGCAACTCTCCCACACCCTCTATCACCCGACATCGACGGCGCGCATGGGCATCGACGACGGGTCAGTGGTGGACCCCCAACTACGAGTTCGCGGCGTCGAGCGCCTGCGAGTGGCGGACGCTTCGATCATGCCCGAGATCATCCGCGGACATACGCACGCGCCGTCTGTTGTCATCGGAGAGCGCGCCGCACACTTGATATCAAACAAGTAGCAGCGACGTTCGCACGCTCGCCAAATCTGTAGCACAAATGTCAGAGCGTGCATCGTCCCCGATGACAACAACCCCCGAGGCGGCGAGGGGAGCCGACGCAATGCTCGACGCCCGTCGCGGGAACCCGCTCCGAGCCTGGGATGTTCGGTCGCGGAGGGGCTCACAGGGAGCGGCTGATGATCTCCTTCATGATCTCCGAGCTCCCCGCGTAGATCTGGGAGACGCGCAGGTCGGCCCAGGCGCGGGCGATGGGGTACTCGTTCATGTAGCCATACCCGCCGTGCAGCTGGAGGCACGCATCGGCGACTCGCTGGGCCCGCTCGGAGCACCACAACTTCGCCATGGCTGCGGTGGGGATGTCCAGTTCCCCATCGAGGTGCAGTCCGATGCACTCATCGACGAAGGCGCGCGCGACCCGCGCCTCGGTGGCGACCTCAGCCATCTTGAACTTGGTGTTCTGGAACCCCCAGATCGGGCGTCCGAACGCGCTGCGGTCGCGCACGTAGCGCAGTGTCTCGGTCAGACAGAACTCCATGGCCGCTACGTTCGACACGGCGACGAGCAGTCGCTCCTGGGGAAGCTGTTCCATCAGCTGGACGAAGCCCTGTCCTTCGGTGTGGCCGAGCAGGCTGCTGGCGGGGACGCGGACGTTGTCGAAGAAGAGCTCGGAGGTGTCCTGGCCCTTCATGCCGATCTTGTCGAGGACCCGCCCCCTTGAGAATCCCTCAGTCGCGGTGGGTATGAGCAGCAGCGAGATCCCGGCGGCCTTGTCGTCGGGATCGGTCTTGACGACGGCGAGGACGAGGTCGGCCTGGGAACCGTTGGTGATGAAGGTCTTCGAGCCGCTGACGACGTACTCCTCGCCTTCACGGATCGCCTTGGTCTTGATGTTCTGCAGGTCCGACCCGGTACCGGGCTCGGTCATCGCGATCGCTCCGACGACCTCGCCGGACGCCATCTTGGGCAACCACTGCTGCTTCTGCTCCTCGGTGCCGTAGGAGAGCAGGTAGTGCGCGACGATGCCGCTGTGCAGGGAGGCGCCCCACGAGCTGTCACCGACTCGCGCCTGCTCCTCGATGAGGATGGCTTCATGAGCGAAGGTCCCGCCGCCGCCGCCGTACTCCTCGGGGATGGAGAGGCACAGCAGACCCACCGCTCCGGCGCGGTTCCACAGGTCCCGGTCGACGTGCTTGTCGGCGATGAAGGTCTCGATGTGCGGCCTGATTTCCTTCTCGCAGAAAGTGCGGGCCAGGTCACGCAAGTCGTCGAGGTCATCGTCCATCCAAGGGGAACGGCGCGTGGTCATGGGAGCCTCCGGATCATTGGGTACAGGGTGTACCGCCATCAGACCACGGCCACTGGCCCGGGTACAAGGTGTACCACGTCGGCGTTGGGCGGTGCCCGGCGTTGTGCGGCACCGAGCAGAGCCGTCGCGCCGCGCCTGTAGGCTGCGCGGGTGGTCGAAGTGAGACGATGGGCTGACTCGACCGTCCGACGGCGGTCATCACGCGACGAGCTGGATCGCAACGAGAAGCGCGAGCGGGTGGTCCAGGCCGCGATGCAGGTCATCGACGAGTCCGGGATCGGTGCCGGCACCGCCCTCATCGCGGAGCGGGCTGGCATTCCCAGGCCGCACGTCTACCGCTACTTCACCAGCCGAGACGACCTGGACGACCAGGTGGCCAGGCGAGCAGCGCAGGACCTGATCGCGCGGGTGCGCCCACACCTGACCCGACGAGGCACGCCTCAGCAGGTCGTCGAGGGGTTGGTGCGCGCCTGCGCCACCTGGGCCGACGAGCATCCGCATCTCTACCGCTTCCTGGCAGCCCGTGGGCAGAGTCGGACCCTGCATCGTGCCCGGATGGGGCGGTCGCGCCTCCTCGACGAGATCGCTGCGGCTGCCCGCGGGTACACCAAATCGGGTGTGGCGAGCTTTCCGGAAGGCATCCTGGTCGGGGTGATGGGGATGGTGGATGCCACCGTCATCTGGTGGCTCGACCAGCGAGACGAGTCCTTGGACGTCATGGTCGGACGGCTCGCTGGTCACGTCACCCTCGTGCTCCAGGATGCGCTGGCCGGCCACGGGATCCCGCTCGACCCCGCGGTCGAGCTGGAGCCGTTCGTAGCGGAATGAGGATGTCAGGGACCGGTCGTGGCCGTGCTCTGCTCGAAGTGCTGGAGGTCGACGACGATGAACGTTGCGTGCGCGGTGGCGACCTTGTCGCCGACTTGGTCGACCGCCTCGGCGTCCACGTGCAGTCGTCGTCCCGCATGGTCGCGGACGCGGGCGGTGAACTCGTAGTCAGTCCCCAGTAGGACCGGCCGGAGGTACTCGACGGTCAGTGACCGGGTCACGGCGAGCTCTCCGACGCGGTAGAGGAGGAAGCCGAAGAGGTCGTCGAACGCCGCGGCCACCAGACCGCCGTGGGTGATCCCTGGCGCACCCTCCTGGCGGTGGTCGAAGCGGTGCACGCAACGCACACCGGCCTCGGTGGCGTCGACCTGCAGGGCGAGCCCGGCGGGGTTCTCCGTGCCGCATCCCGCGCAGGTGGGGGAGTGTGAGGGGAGGCGGCCGGATTCAGATGGCTGTGGTCGCGACATGGCACTGATCCACGCTTCCAGCGTCGTCGGCGCAGCGAGATCGTGCTCGCGGTGGCTGCTCATGATGAGCGGTTCGGCTGCGCGGTCGAAGTGGCGGGAAGGTCGCTCATGATCGGCTCCTCGAGGGTCGCGACGGACGGACGGACGGACGGTGACACAAACTCTAGTTTGTCTCCATCCAGGACGTTTACCCGGCACCTGTCTACACTTATCGGGTGATCCGAGAGGTGCTCAGGACCGATCGACGGATTGGTGCCGAGCCCAGGGGCTTCGCGTGGTGGCCCTCGCTCCTGGTGTGCAAGCCGTTCCTGCTCGTGCTGCGACGCCCGGATTGGCGTGGTGTCGAGCACGTCCCAAGGTCCGGCGGAGCGGTGCTCGCCGCGAACCACGTGTCGCACATCGACCCCCTGCTTGTCGCGGAGATGATCCTCGCCCAGCGACGGGTGCCCCGTTTCCTGGCCAAGGACAGCCTCTTCGCGGTCCCGGTCGTGGGGTGGTGGTTCCGCTCCGCGGGTCACGTCGAGGTCGACCGGTCGGCTGGACAGGCTGGCTATCGCAGGGCCGTGGAAGCCGTGGCGCGAGGCCAACTGGTCCTGGTCTACCCGGAGGGCTCCATCACCAAGCGAGAGGACGGACTGCCCATGGCGATGAAGTCCGGCGCCGTCCGCATCGCCTTGGCGGCGTCTGTTCCCCTTCTCCCGATGGCGCAGTGGGGGGCGCAGGAGATCCTCCCTCCCTACAGTGGGCGTCTTCGCCTGGGCTGGCGTCGACGAGTGAGCCTTGTCGTGGGGCCCCCGGTCCCCCTCGACGACCTCCACGAGCTGGGGGAGACCTGGGCTGTGAAGGAAGGGTGTCGGCGGTTGGAGGCCGCCATCACCGCGATGGTCGATCAGCTGGCAGGGGTCCCGGCGGATCGGTGAACCGTGCCCGTGGCGGCATCGATCGAACGGCGTGGTCGCCGATGCCGACTCTCACGGTTCGAAGGCGGGATCCTGGCGGACCAATCCCGAGGTGCCGCTCTGCGTCAGGCCGGGCCGTAGGTCTCGTGCAGGGTCCGCATGATGTCGCCGTACGGGAGGTCGAGGTAGGTCCCTCTCTCTCGTACGTACTCCATGTGTCGACGACCGGCGCCGTCTGCGGCGTGGAGCAGCGCGTCTTGGGTCCCGTCGAAGTCCAGCGGGGGAACGCCGAACCGCTCACACAGCTCGGTGTTGAAGGCCGGCGAGCCCTTGTGCCAGTGACCGTTGACGTGGACGGCGGTCCACCCGTGGTAGACGAAGAGATCGGTGCCCATCACCGACAGCAGTTGTTCGCTGCTCAGGTGGTTGCGCACGTCGGAGAAGCCCAGCACGGCCGGAATCCCGACCGCGCGCAAGCTGGCGGTGAGCAGCACCGCCTTCGGCACGCACCAGGTGGGGCCGCCGTTCAAGATGGAGCTGGCCTTGTAGTGGTCGCGATCGGGCGTGACACCGTACGGGTTGTAGCGAAGGCGGTCGCGGACCTCCGCGAAGAGCCGCCGGACACGCTCGTGTGGGTCGTCCGCCCCCTCCACCACCGATGAGGCGAACCGACGGATTGCCGGGTGGTCGCTGTCGACGAAGTAGCCGGACGCCACCGCATCGCTCGGCTCGTGCTGGCCGCTCACCAGACGACCGCCCGGGTGTGCGTGGCAGCCCCGGCGGCCTCGAGCGCGCGCACGAGCTCCCGCTCCAACTTTGGGAGTGTGGCGGCGACCCGGGCTGCCTCCCGGGCACGCTCGCGGGCCGGCGCCCCGTCGCTGCGCGCCTGGGACGCGACCTGCGACCAGGTCGCGGCGCAGCGACGGGCGCTGTCGGACACTGCGGCGGCCGCAGAGTCGTTGGTCAGCCGGGCAATGTCGTGCGCGCCGCTGGCCAGCAGCTTGCGGAAGAGTCCGCCGCCGGTACCTGCCTTCTCGACGAACGCGCTCAGGCCGAGGAGGAGCAGGTGCAGCACGTCGTCGGGGAATACTTCGGGCCATCGCCGGAGATCGTCTGCGAACAGGTCGACGGCGGCGAGTCCGGTGGCTCCGACCGCCGTGTCGCTGCCAGAGACGATCGACGGTCCGTCCGAGGCGGTCATGGCAGCGGCCGCCTGGGCGAACGCGGCACGACTGGCGACCGTCAGGTCAGGGAGCTTCTGGGGCCACTCGATGTCGAAGAAGGTGTGACGCGTCGGGACCGGGAAGCCCTGCGAGGACCGCGCCTTGGCCAGCGCGTCGTAGGGCACCATCTGCACGTCCTCGCGGTCGTTGTCGACGACGTGCGCGATCTGATGTTCGTCGTCGTACCCGATGACCACGATGTCGTGCCTGCTCATCTGGAGCTGGACCCGCAGGTACGGCAGCTCTGCAATGTCCGCCCACACGAGGGCCGGGCGGCCACGCTGGATGGAGTCACGCACCCACGCCCATCCCTCGCTCGGGTCGTCGGTGGCGTGCACCGAGACCGCTGCCCCCAGGCGCATCGGCAGGTCTGTCTCCAGGTCGCCTCCGCGGCCCACGAGGTAGATCGGGGGCATGAGCTCGGTGTCCCTGACGTAGGCGAGGTCCAGGGAGCCGCTCAGTGCGAAGACGAGTCCTTCGTCAAGAGGGCCGTTCCACCCAAGTCCGGCCCATTCCAGCAGGTCCCGCATCGCGCCGGAGCCGCAATGACCGCCCAGCCGGTGGGGGTAGGGGCTGACGACACGTTGCTGAGAGCTAGCCATGTACTTCATCTTAGAGACAGAAGGTGGAGGTTGTCCGAAAACGGATGTCGGATGGCTATCTGTCACACTGTCGCTTCACGTGTGACACCAGTCCAGAGAGTGACATTCTGGCTAGTCTGTTCGGTATGGCACGTCCAACGATGCGGGACCGGTACCGCGAACACGTCCGCGCCGCGGTCCTCGAGACCGCCCACGACCTGATCGTCGAGCGTGGATGGGATCGAGTCCGCATGGGAGAGATCGCCGACGCCGTCGGCGTCTCACGTGCCTTGCTCTACAAGGAGTTCAAGGACAAGCCCGGGTTGGGCGAGGCCGTGGTCCTCCGAGAGGCGGCGCGATTTATCGACGGAATCGAGGAAGTGCTGGCCCATCACCGCACCGATGCCGGTCGGGGACTCGCGGCTGCCGTCGACTTCACACTGGAGGAAGCCGAACGCAGCCCCCTCCTCAGGGCCGTCCTGATCTCCAACGGCGAGCTCTCCTCGCAGTCCTCGACCGGAATTCTGCCGTTGCTCACAACGTCAGCGCAGCTGCTCGACCTCGCGACGAGGTCACTCGCCAACTGGGTGACCTACAACTTCCCTGACCTGATGACGGAGGAGGTGTCCGACGCGGCGGACGCCCTGGTCCGGCTCACGGTGAGCCACCTGGCACTTCCCACCTGGACGCGTCCGGAGACGTCGCGCAAGATCACCGAGGTGGGTCTGAGGTACCTCGGACTCTCGGTGGCGCCGTTGCCAGGGTCGCTTTCCCAAGAGCGAGTTCGAGTACTAGGAGACAAGTGATGACAGGTCGTAATACAGCCCAAACTTGGCCGACAGGCCCCTCTACGTCGGCGTAGTTCCCGCGCCGCCTGTGCGATCGCCGACGGCACCCGGTGCCGGAGGCCCTCCGGCACCGAGGAGGTCGTCGAGGGCCGCGGCGGCGCGGGACTGAGCGTCGTGCAGCAGGTGCGCGTAGGTGTTCAGGGTGACCTGGGCGCTGGCATGGCCGAGACGCTCCTGGACGACCTTCACCGACTGTCCCGCCTCGAAGAGCAACGAGGCATGCGTATGGCGGAGTTCGTGCACCGTGAGCCGCGGCAGGTCCAGGTCCGGGTGCGCGGCGCGGTAGTGCTTCTGCACCCGGAGGAACGCGCCGTGCAGCCCCGACTGCGTCGCCGTACGGCCCGGCATCGATGGGAACACCGGGTCCGCCGACCGCAGGCCGCGCAGGGGAGTGACGTTGCCGCTCCCGCCTGCGAGCAGGGCGGGAAGTTCCTTGCGCCAGTCCTGGAGGAGCGCAGCGCACGTCTTGTCGAACGTGACGGTGCGCGGGCGACCGCCCTTGACCTGCCCGATCACATACCGCTCGGCGAGAGGCAGGCTCTCGTCGTAGTGCAGCGCCCGTTCGATGCGCATCTCGTTCCTGTTGAAGTCGAGGTCGCCCCAGCGCATCGCCAGGATCTCGCCCGAGCGCAGTCCGGTTCGGGACAGCAGCACGAAGGCTCGTGCCCACGGCTCGTCCTCGGCGAGCGCCCAGTCGCAGAAGCGCGTCAGCTCGTCGACGTTCCAGATGGTGAAGGGCTTGACCCGCTTGGCCTTCTCGCCCTTGGGCCGGCCGGCGTGCTTGGAGTTGGCGGGGTTCTTGACGATCAGTCCCTCGTCGAGGGCGGCCAGGAAGATGGTGTTGACCCAGTTGGCGTAACGGGCGACCGTCGAGGTGGCGAGGCCCTTGCGCCGGCGCTTGGTGGAGGGCTTCTCCTTCAGCCCGTTCTCCAGACCGCGGTATGCGGCAGCGAGGTCGGTGGGCCGGATGTCGGCCAGCCGGAGGTGGCCGATGTAGGGCTCCATGGCGTCGATCGTCCGTTGGATGTACATGCGCGTGCCGTTGCTGCCGCCGTAGCCGTCGACCCACCGCTGGGCGTAGCCGGCGAACGTGTCACGGCCGATCGCCTGCGGGACTCCGCGGATCACGTCGGCCCGGAGCAGCATCAGCTCGGCCTCGGCCTCGTCGTAGGTGGCGAACCCGCCGCGCGACAGCTTCCGGTCACCGTCTTCAGGGCGCGCCGGATCGACGGGCACCGTGACTTCGAAGCGCCACCGGGTCCCGCGCCGCGTGGTGTACGCCGTCACCGATCCGGTTCCATAGGGGCGGGGAGCGCGCGGCGCGGGCTTGCGTCGGCCGGTCATGCGCTTGCTCCGTCATCGACGCCGAAGGTCCGTAGGAAAGGACGGCGAGGGATGAGGACGCGTCGGCCGACATGGATGGCCGGGATCGTGCCGTCCTCGATCGCGTGGTCGATCGTGCGGGGATCGAGGGCCAGCAGTGCGGCGACCTCGGTGCGGTTGAGGACCTCACGATCGCTGCTACGGAGCTCGGCCCAGGTGGTGATCGGGGCGGCGATGGTGTGGTTGGTCATGCCCATCAGGTGCGCAGGACGCGTCGCTGAACGGGTCTGGCGGCATCTGGATGCGGCAGCTTCGCCGCGATGATGGCCAATGCCGAGCGGCCGCCATTTAGGGTGAAACGTCGCATGAAACGTCGCATGGAGTTCTTCGGAGGGCATTCTGAGTACCGATTTTTCTGGTGTTCCTGCAGGTCAGGCACCAGATGGAGAAGAACGCCGGTTGAAGGCCGTCCTGTGGGACATGGACGGCACCCTGGTCGACACCGAGCCGTACTGGATCGACACCGAGTTCGCCCTCGCCGAGAGGTACGCCGCGACCTGGACGCGCGAGGACGCGCTGGCACTCGTGGGCAACGACCTGCTCGAGTCGGGCCGCTACATCAAGGAGCGGATGGGGCTGCCGCACAGCCCCGCGGAGATCGTCGAGGAGCTCCTCGACGGCGTCGTCGAGCGGGTGCGCCACGAGGTGCCATGGCGGCCGGGCGCGCGAGAGCTGCTCGCCGACCTGCGTACGGCGGGGGTCCGCTGCGGGCTCGTCACGATGTCCTACGAGCGGTTCGTGGCGCCGATCCTCGCCCACCTGCCGCCGGAGACGTTCGCCGTGATCGTCACCGGCGACCAGGTGAGCTTCGGCAAGCCGCACCCCGAGCCGTACGCCACGGCCGCCGCTGCGCTCGGCGTGCGCCCGGAGGAGTGCCTCGCGATCGAGGACTCCGGAACCGGAGCGCAGTCGGCCGAGGCGGCCGGCTGCGCGGTCCTCGTCGTGGAGAACCACGTCCCGGTGCCGGCGGGGGAGCGGCGGGTCTTCCGCGACACGCTGGAGGGCCTGACGGCGGGAGATCTTGCGGCGCTGCTGCCCTGACGCCGGTCGACGACGCGCGAGGCGGGTAACGAAGCGGTAAATCCGCGGGCACGCGAGGTCCCGGTGGTGGCGGTGCCGGTGACGCCCCGGTAGGTTGCCGGGCTACCGACCCTCCGTCGACCCTCCGTGCGACGGGGATGAGCAAACCCTAGGTGGACACGTGACTCGCAAGAAGCATCTCCTTGCCTGGGCCGGCGCGGCGTCGCTGGCCCTCGCCATGACGGCCTGCGGCTCGTCCGACGACAACGGCGGCTCGAGCGGTGGCGGCGGCGCGACCGGCGCTCCCTGGATCCTCGGCACGACCGACGTCGTGACGTCGCTCGACCCCGCCGGGTCCTATGACACGGCATCGTGGAACCTGCAGTACAACCTCTTCCAGCAACTGGTCTCGATCCCCGCCAACGGGACCAAGCCGGAGCCGGATGCGGCGAAGTCGTGCGACTACACCGACCCGAAGACGGTGAAGTGCGTCCTGCAGCCGAACCTGAAGTTCTCCAACGGCGACGCGCTGACCTCCTCGGACGTGAAGTTCACCTTCGAGCGCAACATCGCGATCAACGACCCCAACGGGTCCGCCGTGCTCCTCGGCTCGATCACCGACAGCTCCGACCCGGACCACCCCAAGCTCAAGGCCGGCGCCATCGAGACGCCGGACGACACGACGGTGATCTTCCACCTCAACCAGCCCGACCTGACGTTCATCAAGGTGCTGACGACCGCGACGGCGTCGATCGTCGACGAGGACGTCTTCCCGGCCGACAAGAAGCTCGCCGACGACCAGGTCATCGGCTCCGGGCCCTACAAGCTGTCGCAGTACAAGCCGAAGGAGCAGGCGGTCTTCGAGGCCAACCCGGAGTACACCGGGCCGCACCCCGGCAAGAGCAAGCAGATCATCGTCCAGTACTTCAACGACCCCTCGCCGATGAAGCAGGCGATCTCCTCGGGCCAGATCGACGTCGCCTGGCGTACGTTCACCCCGACCGACCTGAACTCGCTGAGCAGCAGCGGCGACGTCAGCGTGCTCACCGGGCAGGGCTCGGAGTTCCGCTACTGGGTCTGGGACATGAAGAAGGGGATCGGCAAGCAGGCCGCCGTACGCAAGGCCGTCGCGCAGCTGATCGACCGCGACGCCATCGCCAAGAACGCCTACGACGGCACTGTGACGCCGGCGTACTCCATCGTGCCCCCTGGCTTCAGCGGCCAGAAGGACTCCTTCAAGGAGGTGTACGGCGAGCCGTCGGTCTCGAAGGCGAAGCAGATCCTGCAGCAGGCCGGCATCAAGACGCCGATCTCGATCACGCTCGGCTACCCGCCGGAGCACTACGGCACCAACGCCGTCGACGAGGCCAACGAGGTCGCCGACGAGCTCAAGTCCAGCGGCCTGTTCACCGTGAAGGTCCAGTCGGCGGAGTGGACGCAGTACCAGACGCTCTACAAGCAGGACGCGTACGACCTGTTCCTGCTCGGCTGGTACCCCGACTTCCTGGACGCCGACAACTACCTCACGCCGTTCGTGCGCGACGGCGGCTTCTTCGACAACGGCTACCACAGCGACGCCGTCAACAAGCTCCTCGACCAGGAGCTCGGCGAGACCGACGAGGCGAAGCGGAACGACGAGATCGGCCAGCTCCAGGACATCGTGGCCAAGGACGTCCCGCTGATCCCCTCGTGGGACGGCAAGAACGTCGCGGTCGCCACCTCGGCGATGTCGGGGGTCAAGGACACGCTCGACCCGACCTACATCTTCCGGTTCTGGATGATCAGCAAGAACGGCTGACCAACCCCGTCGTGCCATCGGGAGGGCGCCCGCGACGACGCGTGCGCCCTCCCGTAACGTCCGGGCCACGTACCGCCGCAAGGCGTTCGAGCTGAGGAGTTCGATGAGTTCGAGCCGGGGATCACTGCCCCGCTACATCGCGATCCGCATCGTGCTGGTCATCCCGATGATGTGGGTGCTGCTGACGCTGGTCTTCTTCCTGCTCCGGGTCGCCCCGGGCGACCCGGTGTCGGCGTCGCTGGGCGGGAAGCTCTCCGCCCAGGCGCTGGACTCGCGCCGGGCCCAGCTGGGGCTCGACCGTCCGCTGATCGTCCAGTACCTCGACTACCTCGGCGATGCGGTCCGGTTCGACTTCGGGAGGACGATCAGCGACGGCCAGCCGGTCCTCGACGTCGTGAAGAACCAGGGCGGTGCGACGCTGACACTGACCATCGGCGCCTTCCTCTTCGCCCTGCTGATCGGCGTCCCGCTCGGCCGGATCGCGGGGCGCTACCGGGACTCGGCCGCCGACGCCGGGATCAGGATCTTCGGCATCGTCACGTACGCCGCCCCGATCTTCTGGGTCGGCATCCTGCTGGTGATGCTGGTCGCGAAGCTCTTCCCGAGCTGGCCCACCTCCGGCATCGCGAACCCGTTCACCGTGTTCGACGTGCCGACGCACACCCATATCCTGCTCGTCGACGCGATCATCTCCGGCAACGGCGTGGGCGACGTCCTGAAGCACCACCTCCTGCCCTGCTTCACGCTCGGTCTGATGCTCTCCGGGGTCATCGCGCGCCTGGTGCGGGTCAACCTGATCCAGGCGCTCAAGGGCGACTACGTCGAGGCCGCGATGGCCCGCGGCATCCCCACCCGCCGGGTCGTCAACAAGCACGCGTTCAAGAACGCGCTGGTCCCGGTGATCACCGTCATCGGGCTGCAGATCGCGCTCGCCATGGCCGGGGCCGTCCTCACCGAGAGGACGTTCAACTGGCCGGGGCTCGGCAACGCGCTCGAGAACTACCTGGTGAACCGCGACTACGCCGCCGTCCAGGGCCTGGTGACGTTCCTCGGCATCGTGGTCGTCATCGTCTCGGTGGTCGTCGACATCATCACCGCCCTCGTCGACCCGAGAGTGAGGTACTGATGCGCTCGCTCCTCTCCCGCCTGTGGGACACCAAGGGGCTCGCCCGCTGGATCCTCCTGGTCGGGCTCGTGATCACCGTCGCGTTCATCGTCCTCGCGGTGTTCGCGCCGTGGATCGCGCCGTACGGCTTCGACCAGACGAAGGTCGACGGGGTGAAGTTCCCGAAGGTCGGCCATGCCTCGGGTGACCACCTGCTCGGCACGAACGACCAGTTCTTCGACATCTGGTCGCGGGTCGTCTGGGGCGCCCGGACGGCCCTGGAGGTCGTCGTCCTGTCGGTCGTCTTCTCCGGGGTCATCGGCGTCCCGCTCGGCCTCGTCACCGGGTACGTCGGCGGCTGGTGGGACCGGGTGGTCGTGTTCGTGATGGACGCGATCTACTCGTTCCCCTCACTCCTGCTGGCGATCATCTTCTCGTTCCTGCTGCGCGGTCCGCTGGGCGGCGGCATCGTGGCGGCCGCGCTGTCGCTGACCTGCGTCTACATCCCGCAGTACTTCCGGGTGGTCCGCAACACCACCGTGACGGCCCGCGAGGCGACGTACGTCGAGGCGGCGCGGGCGCTCGGCGCGAAGCCGGCCACGATCATGCGCAAGTACCTCTTCGGCAACGTCGTCCAGTCCGTCCCGGTCATCACGACGCTCAACGCCGCCGACGCGCTCGGCACGCTCGCCGCGCTCGGCTTCCTCGGGCTGGGGATCCAGCCGACGGAGGCGTCGGAGTGGGGCTACGACCTCAGCCGGGCCCTCGACGACGCGCAGGCGGGGATCTGGTGGCCGGCGGTGTGGCCGGGGCTGGCGATCGTCGTGCTCATCACCGCGCTCACCCTGGTCGGCGAGGGCCTCAACGAGAGCCTCAACCCGGCGCTGAGGCGCCGCCGGCTGCGAAGCGTGGTCTTCCCGCGCCGCACGCCCGCCACCGCGAAGGAGGCCTCATGACCGCCGCCCCCACCGCCGCCCCGACGACCGTCGTCGAGGCCGAGGACCTGCGGGTCTGGTACGCCGGCGCCACCGACCCGGTCCGGGCGGTCGACGGCGTCAGCTTCGAGCTGCGCAAGGGCGAGATCCTCGGTCTGGTCGGGGAGTCGGGCTGCGGGAAGTCGACGCTCGGCCGTGGGCTGCTCGGCCTGCTGCCCGACGGCGCGGCACGCGACGGGAAGCTGGTCGTCGACGGCAGGGACGTGCTCGCCATGAGCCCGAAGCAAGCGCGCGCGCTGCGCGGCGGCGAGCTCGGCATGATCTTCCAGGAGCCGCTCACCCGGCTCGACCCGTTGATGCGGATCTCCGACCACTTCGTCGAGGCTCTCAAGACCCACGAGCCCGACCTGTCGAAGCAGGAGGTCGAGCGCCGCGCCCTCGACGTGCTGCGCGTCGTCGGCATCCCGCCGACGCGGTACCGCGCCTATCCGCACGAGTTCTCCGGGGGCATGAGGCAGCGGATCATGATCGCGCTGGCGCTCGTGCTCCGCCCGGCGTTCGTGGTCGCCGACGAGCCGACGACCGCGCTCGACGTCCTGGTCGAGGCGCAGATCATCCGCAGCCTGCACGACCTACGCGAGGAGTACGGCACCGCCATGCTCCTCATCACCCACAACCTGGGCATCGTGGCCGAGGCGTGCGACCGGGTCGCGGTGATGTACGCCGGCAAGATCGTCGAGATCGGTGACGCCCGGGAGGTGTTCTCGAACCCCCAGCACAGCTACACCCGGGAGCTGCTGCGGTCCACGATCTCGCTGCGTACGACCGGGCTGAACTACATCGCCGGCGCCCCGCCGGACCTGGTCGACCCGCCGAGCGGCTGCTACTTCCACCCGCGCTGCCCCGACGCGATGAACGTCTGCGCGGCCCGTACCCCCGAGGACAGGGTGCTCCCCGGCGGCAGCCGTGCGGCCTGCTGGGCCGCGGACCTGCGCGCCGGCGTCATCGACCTCCCCGAGCCCGAGCGTGCGCCCCTCGAGCGAGAGGAGATCGGCCTTGCCGACGAAGCCTGATCTGGCACGGACGGGGCCAGGCAGCCCCGCAGGGCCCACCGAGCCCGGCGACGTGGTGCTCGACGTCGACGACCTCTCCGTCCACTACCGGCTTGCCGGCGGTGCGGCGGCGCGGCTGTTCGGGCTCGGGACCAGCACCGTCAAGGCCGTCGACGGCGTGACGCTGCGGCTGCGCCGGGGCGAGGTCCTCGGCGTCGTGGGCGAGTCCGGCAGCGGCAAGACGACCCTCGGCCGCGCGCTGCTCGGGCTGGCACCCGCCACCGGCGGCTCGATCACCTACCGCCCGCGCTCCGGCGGCGACCGGCGCGTCTCCGACCTGCGGGGCCGCGCGCTGCGGGAGCTGCGCACCGACCTCCAGATGGTCTTCCAGGACCCGCACGCCGCGCTCAACCCCACGATGACGGTCGCCCAGGCGGTCGGCGACCCGCTGCGGATCCACGGCGTACCCTCCGCCGACCTCGGCCCCCGCGTGCGCGACGCCCTCGAGCGGGTCGGGCTCGCGCCCGTCGACCGCTATCTCGGCAAGTACCCGAGCGACCTCTCCGGCGGCCAGAAGCAGCGTGTCGTCATGGCGCGCGCGATCATCCTCGGCCCGGAGGTGCTCGTCGCCGACGAGCCGATCTCGATGCTGGACATGAGCGTGCGGGCCAAGATCCTCGAGCTCATGCTCGAGCTGAAGAGGGACCTCGGGCTCAGCTACGTCTACATCACCCACGACCTGGCGAGCGCGAAGTTCTTCTGCGACCGGATCGCCATCATGTATCTCGGCCGGGTCGTCGAGATCGGCAGCACCGAGGAGATCTTCGCCGACCCCAAGCACCCCTACACGCGGGCGCTGCTCGCGGCGATCCCGGAGCCGGACCCGGACCGGAGCGTGCCCCGCGAGCTCCCGCGCGGCGAGATCCCCGACGCCGCGTCACCGCCGCTGGGGTGCTCGTTCCACCCGCGGTGCCCGCAGGCGACCGCCGTGTGCGGCTGGGAGTCCCGCGACCTCCGCACCCTTCTCGAGGAGCACTGGACCAGGCGCGACCCCGCGACGTACGCCGCGGAGGGCGAGGTCATCGGCGACCTCGGCCACCTCGACGCACCTGCCGCGAGCGTCGAGCTCGGCAGGGCGGGCGCGGCGAAGGTCCACGACCTGATGGACCGGATCCGCGCGGAGAACCCCGACGAGCCGCTCTGGCAGGGCGTCGAGGCGATCGAGGACACCGGATCCGGCGTGCGGGTGAGGTTCCACGAGGGTGTCGACCCGGCGCTGCGGCGCGCGGGCGGTGTGGACGTCGCGTGCGTGCTCTACGCGGGCGGCGGCGAGGCCGAGGACGCCGCGAAGGCGAAGGCGTCGGGTCGTAGCAGCTAGTCGAGGTCGGTGTCGTCGCCCGCGTCGGCGGCGACGTGCTCCGGGAGCGGGGGAGGCGTGCCACCGTAGGCCGGGCAGAGCGCCTGGTGGGCGCACCAGGAGCAGAGCCTGCCCGGACTGGGCCGCCAGTCACCCGACTCCTCGGCAGTCCTGATGGCCCTCCAGATCGCCTCCACCTTGCGCTCGGTGGCCAGCAGGTCGGCCTCGTCGGGGACGTAGCGCAGGATGTGGCCGCTGCCGAGATAGATCAGCTGGAGCATCTCCGGCACCACACCGCGGGTGCGCCACAGCACGAGCGCGTAGAACCTCAGCTGGAACAGCGCCTTGCTCTCGAACGCCTCCGGCGGGATCCGGCCGCTTTTATAGTCCACGATCCGCACCCGGCCGTCGGGGGCGATGTCGAGGCGGTCGATGAAGCCGCGCAGCAGCAGCTTGGACCCGAGCAGCGCCTCGACGTAGAGCTCCCGCTCGGCCGGCTCGAGCCGGCGTGGGTCCTCGAGCGTGAAGTAGCGGTCGAGGACCGTACGGCACGACGCCAGCCAGCCGACGACCTCTTCGCCCGTCTCGTCGTCGGGAAAGAGGTCGGTGAGGCTCGGCTCCGCGTCGCGGATCGCCTCCCAGGCCGGCTCGAGGAGCTCCCGGGCGCGGCGAGGCGTGCGCTCGGCGGCCGGCAGGTCGAAGAGCTGCTCGAGGACCTTGTGGATGAGCGTGCCGCGGGCGGCGTCCGGCGAGGGCGGCTCGGGGAGCCGGTCGATCGTGCGGAAGCGGTAGAGCAGCGGGCAGCTGACGAAGTCACCGGCTCGGCTCGGGCTCAGCGCCCCGAGCACCTCGACGCCGTCGACGGGCGTCGAGAGCGGCTCCGTCGAGCCGGACGTGGCCGGCCGGCACGGGGCGGGGGACTCCTGCTGCACGCTCACGAGGTCGACCCTAGGCCAGGGCACCGACAGCGGGTGGCAGCAGCGCCTCGGCACGCGGGCGTCACCGTGGGTCGAGTAACCTCTCAGCGTGTCCGACCCCCGCCCGACGACGGACGGCCCGCCGTCTCGCCCGCGCCCGCCCGGCTCCATCAAGCTGGGCACGATCGCCGGCAGCGACGTGCTCGTCACGTCCTCGTGGTTCCTCGTCGCGATCCTGATCGCGGTGATGGTCTCCCCGCGGGTGGACGAGGTGCAGCCGGGCCTGGGCGCGTGGAAGTACGTCGCCGGCATCGTCTTCGCCGTGATCCTCTACGGGTCCGTCCTGCTTCACGAGGCGGCGCACGCCTACGTCGCGCGCCACTACGGCTACCCGGTCGGGCCGATCACGCTGCACTTCCTCGGCGGCGCGACAGCGATCGAGGGGGAGGCCCGCCGGCCGCGCGACGAGTTCTGGATCGCCGTCGTCGGTCCGATCACCTCGCTCGTCGTCGGCGGGATCGCGCTGGCGCTCACCTTCCTCGATCCGCAGGGTCTGCTGCAGATGGCGGTCGAGGGGCTCGCCGGGGCCAACCTGATCGTGGGGGTCCTCAACCTGGTGCCCGGGCTGCCGCTCGATGGCGGCCGGGTGCTGAAGTCGGCGGTCTGGGGCGTGACCAAGGACGTCCACCGCGGGACCGTCGTCGCCGGCTGGGTCGGCCGGGTGGTCGCCGTACTCGTCGTGCTGTTCCCGTTCACCCAGCCCGACCTGCCGCCGCACGCCGACCTCACCGGGATGAGCTACATCATGTCGGTCATCGTGGCGCTCTTCCTCTGGAGCGGCGCGACCGCGGCGATCCAGTCCGCCCGGATGCGGGCCAAGCTGCCCAAGATCGTCGCGCGCGACCTGGCACGCCGCACGCTTGCGGTCCCGGCCGACCTGCCGCTGGCCGAGGCGGTACGCCGGGCGCAGGACGCCCAGGCGGGCAGCATCGTGACGGTCACCGGCTCCGGCCATCCCATCGGCGTCGTCAACGAGGCGGCACTGCTGGCCACCCCCGACGACCGCCGGCCGTGGATGGCGACCTCGGCCGTCGCCCGGCAGCTCGACGACGGGCTCTCCCTGCCCGCGTCGATCACCGGTGAGGACCTCATCCTCGCGATCACCCGCAACCCCGCCGCCGAGTACCTCCTGGTCGAGGACGACGGCTCCATCTTCGGCGTGCTCTCGACCTCCGACGTCGACGCCGCGTTCAAGCGCGCCGCCGGCTGAGGGCGGCCGTCCCCGCTTTCCGGATCGCGGCGCCCCGCCAGTAGCCTCTCCGTCCGTGCACGACGAGATCCCCGACGTACCCCCCGAGGCCCGGTCCGGCGTCCACCGCGGGCCGCTCCGCGCCGGAGAGTGGGTCCGGCTGACCGATGCGAAGGGCCGGCGGCACAACTTCGAGCTCGTGCCCGGCAAGCGGTTCTTCTCCAACAAGGGCCACATCGACCACGACGAGCTGATCGGCCGCGACGAGGGCTTCACCGTGACCGCGTCGACCGGCGGGGAGTACCTCGTCCTCCGGCCGCTGCTCTCGGAGTTCGTCGTCTCGATGCCCCGCGGCGCCGCCGTCGTCTACCCGAAGGACGCCGCCCAGATCGTGGCGATGTGCGACATCTTCCCGGGTGCGGCGGTGGTCGAGGCCGGGGTCGGCTCGGGCGCGCTGACCTGCTCGCTGCTGCGCGCCGTCGGCCCCTACGGTCAGGTGACGTCGTTCGAGCGCCGCGAGGAGTTCGCCGAGGTCGCCCGCAGGAACGTCGCCCAGTTCTTCGGTACGCCGGCGGGGGAGTCGCACCCGAACTGGGAGCTGCGCCTCGGCGAACTGCAGAAGGAGCTCCCCGCGACCGGGCAGCGCTGCGACCGGATGATCCTCGACATGCTCGCCCCGTGGGAGTGCGTCGACGCCGCCGCGGACGCGCTCTACCCCGGTGGGATCGTGTGCGGCTACGTCGCGACCACGACGCAGCTGTCGCGGTTCGTGGAGACGCTGCGCGCCCACGGCGGGTTCACCGAGCCGCAGGCGTGGGAGTCGCTCGTGCGCGACTGGCACGTGGAGGGCCTCGCCGTACGTCCCGGCCACAAGATGATCGGCCACACCGCCTTCCTCGTCACCGCGCGCCGGCTCGCGCCCGGCCAGCGGGCGCCGCGGAAGACCCGGCGCCCGGCACCGGGCGCGTACGGGCCGGACTACACCGGCCCCCGCCCGGTGGACGTGCCGCCCGCCGACGTGCCGCCCGACGACACCACGCTCGGCGAGGGGCTCTGACGGTCGTACGGGGCCCGGCCCGGACCGGGTCGCGGCGAGGGTTGCACCACGGCGTCCGCGTCGCGACCAAATCGTGACAAACGCCGCCTAAACCTCTCTTCCTTTGGCCCTTGGCGCGGGTAGGGTCACAGGTCTAGGAGGTGTGGCTGATGTCGACATCTGAAGGTTTTCCCTCCAGCCCGCGAAGCCGGGAGGAGCTCGAGAGCCACGTGCGCTTTCTCGAGGCGGAGGTCTCGGACCTGCGCCGGCGCCTGAGCGAGATGCCGGGATCCTCCCGCGGCCTGGAAGCGAGGCTCGCCGACGCGCAGCGCTCCCTTGCCGCCGTCACGTCGCAGAACGAGCGGTTGTCCGTGACGCTGCGTGACGCGCGGGAGCAGATCGTGAAGCTCAAGGAGGAGGTCGACCGCCTGGCGCAGCCGCCGGCCGGGTTCGGCATCTTCATCGGACGCAACGAGGACGACTCGGTCGACGTCTTCACCGGGGGCCGCAAGCTCCGGGTGACGGTGTCGCCCAACGTCGACCTCGACGCGCTCCGCTACGGCCAGGAAGTGATGCTCAACGAGGCCCTCAACGTGGTCGAGGCCCTCGAGTACGAGAAGGTCGGCGAGGTCGTGATGTTCAAGGAGCTGCTCGCCGACGGCGAGCGGGCCCTGGTCATCGCGAACGCCGACGAGGAGCGCGTCGTACGCCTCGCGGAGCCGCTGCGCGGCGACGTGATCCGGGCGGGCGACTCGCTCCTGCTGGAGCCGCGCTCCGGCTACGTGTACGAGAAGGTCCCGAAGTCGGAGGTCGAGGAGCTCGTCCTCGAAGAGGTGCCCGACATCGCCTACGAGTCGATCGGCGGCCTCGGAGGCCAGATCGAGCAGATCCAGGACGCGGTCGAGCTGCCCTACCTCTACCCCGACCTGTTCAAGGAGCACCAGCTCAAGCCGCCCAAGGGCGTCCTGCTCTACGGCCCGCCGGGCTGCGGCAAGACCCTCATCGCGAAGGCCGTCGCCAACAGCCTCGCCAAGAAGGTCGCGGCGCGCACCGGCACGGAGGGGAAGTCGTACTTCCTCAACATCAAGGGCCCCGAGCTCCTCAACAAGTACGTCGGGGAGACCGAGCGCCACATCCGGCTGGTCTTCCAACGGGCGCGGGAGAAGGCGTCGTCCGGTACGCCGGTCATCGTCTTCTTCGACGAGATGGACTCGCTCTTCCGCACCCGCGGCTCGGGGGTCTCCTCCGACGTCGAGAACACCATCGTCCCGCAGCTGCTGAGCGAGATCGACGGTGTCGAGCTGCTGGAGAACGTCCTGGTCATCGGCGCCTCCAACCGCGAGGACATGATCGACCCGGCGATCCTGCGACCCGGCCGCCTCGACGTGAAGATCAAGATCGAGCGCCCCGACGCCGAGGCCGCCCGCGACATCTTCAGCAAGTACCTCGTGCCCGACCTGCCGCTCCACCCCGACGACCTCGCCGAGTTCGGCGGGGACCCGAAGGCCACGGTGGACGGCATGATCCGCGCGACCGTCGAGCGGATGTACACCGAGTCCGACGAGAACCGCTTCCTCGAGGTCACCTACGCCAACGGTGACAAGGAGATCCTCTACTTCAAGGACTTCAACTCCGGCGCGATGATCCAGAACATCGTCGACCGGGCGAAGAAGATGGCGATCAAGGACTTCCTCGACCACGACCAGAGGGGCCTGCGGGTCTCCCACCTGCTCCAGGCGTGCGTCGACGAGTTCAAGGAGAACGAGGACCTGCCCAACACGACCAACCCGGACGACTGGGCCCGGATCTCCGGCAAGAAGGGCGAGCGGATCGTCTTCATCCGCACGCTCATCACCGGCAAGCAGGGCACCGAGCCGGGCCGCTCGATCGAGCAGGTCGCCAACACCGGCCAGTACCTCTGACCTACGACGCATCCGCCCGGGCCGGCGAGCTCCGGCCCGGGCGGTGCGTATTCTCTAGCGAGGTGCGAGCGCTCGGCCGGCGGTGCACCACGTCCACGGTCTTGCGACGGCGGGCAGGTCGACGTACCCCTCGTGGTCGAGGCTGACCTCGAACCCGGCGGTGCGCAGGAGCGCGGGGACGTCCCGGGTCAGGTGGCAGCCGCCGGCAAGGCGCTGCTCGAGGCCGTCGAGGCGGCGCTGCCAGCGGGATATGCGGGGCTCGGGGGAGAGGCCGTGCTCGGCGAAGTGGAGCGCGCCGCCGGGACGCAGGACGCGGCCCGCCTCGGCGAGGGTGGCGCCGACGTCGGGGATCGTGCAGAGCGTGAAGGTGCACAGCACCGCGTCGGCGCTGTCGTCGTCGAGCGGCAGCCGCCGGCCGTCGAGGGCGGCGCGGGTGACGGGTACGCCGGAGGACGCGCGCCGTCGCTCCGACAGCCCCCAGGCCAGGTCCGAGGGCTCGACGGCGAGGACCTCGGTCACCGCGTCGGGACAGAAGCGGGTGTTGCGTCCATTGCCGTAGCCGACCTCGACGACCCGGCCGGCGAGCCCCGCGCAGGCCAGCTCGCGCAGCGGCCGGAGGGCCGGGTCGCCGCAGGTCCGCTCGACCATGCGCGGGACGACGCGCTCCGACCACCAGCCCATGTCCGCGAGGCTAGGGGCTGAGCGCTCGTCCGAGATAGAGGGTGTCCTCGAGCCCGAGCAGGGTGCTGAGGCCGAGGTGGCGGTAGAAGCCGATCGCGCGCTGGTTGGCGCGGCCGACGCCGAGGTGGACGCCGGGGGCGCCGGCCTCGGCGAGGGCGGCGGAGAGCCGCTCGAGGAGGGCCCGACCGACGCCGCCGCCCTGCAGTCGCGGGTAGAGGTCGATGTGGAGATGGGCGGGGTGGTCCCTGACGACCTCCTCGGGAGCGCGGAGCGGCCGGTGGACGAGCGCGCGGACCCGCTCGTCGGGTGTCGCCGGGTTCGGGCCGGGGTCGGGATACCGCTCCCGCAGCGGCGGCCACCAGCGCGCCTCGCACGCGGCCTCGAAGCGGCGGGTGTCCGCGGTCGCGAGCACGTAGCCCGCGATGCCCCCGTCGTCGACCGCGACGAGGCCGAGCCCCTCGGGGAGTGCGAGGTACGGCCCGACGTACACCTCGCCGAGCAGCCGCGGGTCGGCGTACACACCGCTCGCGTCCTCTCCGGAGGCACCCGTGCGCAGGCAGATGTCGTAGCAGGCGTCGCGGTCGGCCCGTGTGGCCTCGCGGATCGTCGCGACCGTCGGCACGAGCGGCTCAGGACGCGCCGGACGAGCCGGACGCATCCGTGACGTCGGCGACCGTCGCACCCACGGCGGAGACGAGGGCGTCGCCGTCCAGGGTGAGCGCCACGCCGTGGCCGCCGGCGCCGAGGGAGATCTCGCCGGAGACCCGCTCGTCGGCGATGACCGGCAGCTCGGTGAGCGAGCCGAGCGGCGTGATGGTGCCGCGGACGTAGCCGGTGGCGTCGTACGCCGCGTCGATGCTCGCCATCGTGAGGCGGTTGACGCCCAGCAGCGACCGGAGCTTGGGCCAGGAGATCTCGCGGTCGCCGGGTACGAGGACGAAGCGCAGGTCACCCTCGCTGACCCGCACGACCATCGTCTTCACCAGCTGTCGCGGCTCGATCCCGCGGGCGGCGGCCGCCTCCACGAGGGACCGGACCGGGCCGTGCCTGGTCACGGCGTACGAGAGGCCGAGCGCGTCGGCCGCGGCGATCGCGCGGGCGGAGTTGTCGGTCTGCTCGGTCACCCGGCAAGCGTAGGGCGTACCGAGGGCGCGTCTCACCAGGGCCGAACGTCGGTTGCCCGCGGCGGGTCCTCAGGTGGACGATCAGGCCCGTGGGAGGGCGTTTGCTCGAGCGTCAGGCCGAGCTGGCGGCTCTCGGGACGGCGGCGCGGGCGGCTCTCCACGGACAGGGATCCGTGGTTCTGGTGCACGGCGAGGCGGGGATCGGGAAGTCCAGCCTCATCCGTGCTCTCCATGCACGCCTCCCGGCGGACGCACGGCTGCTGGTGGGCTACTGCGACGCGCTGTCGACCCCGCGCGCGCTCGGCCCGCTGCGCGACCTCGTCGGCTCGGTGGGCACCGAGCTGTCCGCCGCACTGCGCGGTGGCGAGCGGGAGACGGTGATGGCGGCGCTCCAGCGCGAGCTCGCCCGCGGCCCGGCGACGGTGCTCGTGATCGAGGACGTGCACTGGGCGGACGAGGGCACGCTCGACACGCTGCGCTTCCTCGCCCGCCGGATCGCCGACCTGCCGGTGGCTCTGGTGCTCACCTACCGTGACGACGAGCTCGCCCGCGACCATCCAGCGGTGACGCTGCTGGGCGACCTCGCCCAGAGCGGCCAGCTGGTACGGCTGCCGCTGCACCGGCTCTCTCCCGAGGCGGTCGCCGAGGCGGTGGCCGGCCTCAGCGACGACGGGGGGATCGACGCGGCCGCGGTGTACGACATGACCGACGGGAACCCCTACTTCGTCACCGAGCTGATCGCCTCGGCACGCGGGGCCGAGGTGCCGCAGACCGTCGTGGACGCCGTGCTCGGCCGGCTGCGCAGGCTCGACCCGGCCGTCCAGGACCTGGTCGAGCAGCTCGCCGTCGTTCCCGGCGCGGTGGAGCGCGACCTCGTCGACGCGCTGGCCCCGGAAGGCTGGCCGCGGCTCCGCCCGGCCGAGGAGCGCGGCCTGCTCACCGTCAGCCCCGAGGGAGTGACCTTCCGCCACGAGCTGACCCGCCTCGCGGTCGCCGACTCACTCCCGGGCTCCCGACGCGTCGAGCTCGACCGGGCGGCCCTGGCCGCGCTCGAGAAGCTCCGCCAGCCGGACGTCAGCCGGCTGGTGCACCACGCCGTCGCGTGCGGCGACGTGGACGCCGTGGTGGCCTACGGGCCCGCGGCGGCACGGGACGCCTGGGCCTCCGGCGCCCACCGGGAGGCGGCCGCCCACTACGCGACGGCGCTCGCGCACGAGGACCGGTTCGAGCCCGCCGAGCGCGCCGCGCTGTGGCAGGCGTACGCCGTGGAGCTCTACACGGTCGGCAGGGACGGCGTCCCCGCCCAGCAGCGGGCTGTCGCTCTTCGCCAGCAGGTCGGGGAGCCGAGGGAGCTCGGCGTCGCCCTGCGCTGGCTCTCCCGGATCGCGTGGTACTCCGGGCGCCGGCAGCTCGCCGAGTCGGCGGCGCGGGAGGCGACCGATGTCGCCGAGCGTGCCGACGACGTGCGCCTGCTGGCATTGTGCACGAGCAACGAGGCGCAGCTGGCGATGCTCGCCAACGACAACCCGGTCGCGATCGAGCTGTCGACCCGGGCCATCGCGCTCGCCCGCGAGGCGGGTGATCAGCAGGTCCTCTCGCACGCGCTCAACAACCTCGGGACCAGCCTGATGCGCACCGACGCGGTGCGGGGCCGTGCCGAGCTCGAGGAGGCCATCACCGTCGCGCGCCAGGTCGACGACCACGAGGACGCCTGCCGGGCCTACGCGAACCTCGCGTGGAGCCTGCTGGACGTCTACGAGCTCGACGCCGCGGAGCCGCTCATCGAGGAGGGCAGCGCGCTCGCCGAGCGGACGGAGTTCCTCGCGTTCTGGCAGTACCTCCAGGGGCTCCGCGCGCGGCTCGCGCTCGCCCGCGGCCAGTGGGCTGAGGCGGAGCGGGTGACCGAGCGGATCACGAGCAGCGGCACACCGCCGTGGTCGGTGGCCCTGACGGTGAGGGCGATCACCCGGATCCGGACCGGCGCTCCGGACGCCGCGGCCGTGCTCGAGGAGGCCCGGGTGCTCGCCGAGCGCCTCGACGAGCTGCAGCGGATCGGGCCGGTCGCCGTCGCGCGGCTCGAGGAGGCCTGGCTGCGCGGCGAGCCCGCCGACGCCCTCGAGGCGGGTCTCGCGATCCACGAGGAAGCCGTGCGGCTCGGCGAGCCGCCGCTGCGCGCCGAGCTCGCCTACCGCCTCGGCAAGGCCGGGGCGCCGGTCGCCGAGGAGGAGCTGGCGGCGCTGGTAGCCGACCCGCCCACGCCGTACGCCCTCCAGGCCGTGGGCCGCTGGCGCGACGCCGCCAAGCTGTGGCGCGAGGCCGGCTGCGCCTACCACGAGGCGGAGGCGCTCGCCGACGCCGACGACGAAGCGGCGCTCCTGGAGGCGCTCGCCCTCGCCGACCGGCTGGGTGCCGTCCCGCTCGCCCGGCACGTACGACGGCGCCTGCGCGACCTCGGGGCGCGCAACGTCCCACGGGGTCCGTCGCAGCCGACCCGGGACGACCCCGCCGGCCTCACCGCCCGGCAGCGGGACGTGCTGGCCCTGGTCGCCGAGGGGCTGACCAACGCCGAGATCGCCGACCGGCTGGTGGTGTCGGTGCGCACGGTCGACAGCCATGTCGCCGCCATCCTGCTCAAGCTCGGCGTCGGGACCCGCCAGGAGGCCGCACGGCGCCACGCGGGGATGGCGCACGAGGCCCCTGCAGACGTGGGTAGCGCACCGCCCGGATCTCGGTAGTCGCTACCGACGTGGCCGTGTCCCTCCGCGCCGTAGAACTGCGGTGACGCACCTCATCACCCAGGACATCGGGGCCACACCGAGGAGAGACAGCGATGGACGAGGACAAGTTCCACCAGTTCCTGCACCAGTTCGTGACCGACCTGGGCGCCACCATGGCGGCCGGCGGCATCGTGGTCGGCGACGAGCTCGGGCTCTACAAGGCGCTCGCCGCGCAGCCGCGGACGGCCGACGAGCTCGCCGTCGCCACCGGCACAGCGGTCAGGTACGTCGAGGAGTGGCTGCGCGGCCAGGCCGCCGGCGGCTACGTGTCGTACGACCCCGAGAGCGACACGTACTCGATGACCGAGGAGCAGGCGTTCGCGCTCACCGATCCGGATGGGCCGGTCTACCTGCCCGGCGCGTTCCAGCTCGCGCTCGGGGCGCTCAGAGCCCTGCCGCGGGTCGTCGAGGCGTTCCGCACCGGCGACGGCATCGGCTGGCACGAGCACGACGAGGACGTCTTCGTCGGCTGCGAGCGGTTCTTCAGGCCCGGCTACTCCGCCAACCTGGTCGCCGAGTGGCTGCCGGCGCTCGAAGGCGTGCCGGAGAAGCTCGAGGCGGGCGCCCGGGTCGCCGACATCGGCTGCGGTCTCGGCGCCTCGACGATCCTCATGGCCCAGGCGTTCCCGGCGTCGTCGTTCGCGGGCTCGGACTACCACGACCACTCCGTGGAGCTGGCCCGCAAGCACGCCGCCGACCTCGGTCTCACCCACCGGGTCACCTTCGAGGTGGCCGGCGCGTCGACCTTCCACGGCGGCCCGTACGACCTGGTCACGAGCTTCGACAGCCTGCACGACATGGGCGACCCGGTCGCCGCGGCGACGCACGTCCGCGAGCATCTCGCCGACGACGGCACCTGGATGATCGTCGAGCCGTACGCCGGCGACACGGTCGCCGACAACCTCAACCCGCTCGGCCGGGTCTTCTACGGGCTCTCGTCGTTCCTCTGCGTCCCCAACGCCGTCTCCCAGGGCGGCACCCGCACGCTCGGCGCCCAAGCCGGGGAGCGGGCGATCCGGGCCGTCACCGAGGAGGCCGGCTTCAGCCGCTTCCGCAGGGCGACGGAGACGCCGTTCAACCTCGTGTACGAGGCCAGGCCCTGACCCCGCCGGGGTGGCCCGTGGGCGTCCGGAGAGCGCAGGATCGAGCCATGGAGACGACTGGGATGGACGCACGGATCGCACCGCTCGACCGGGCGCACCAGCACGCGACCTCCTGGCTGGAGTCGCTGAGCACCCGTGACGTGCCGGCCACGGCCTCGGCCGATGAGGTCGCAGCCGCCCTCGGGGACCTGCCCGCCCGGCCGGGGGACGCGACGGAGACCGTCGACCTGCTCGCGAAGGCGTGCGAGCCCGGTCTGGTCGCGATGCCGTCGGGCCGGTTCTTCGGGTTCGTCATCGGCGGCACCCACCCGGCCGCCCTCGCGGCCGACTGGCTCGTGAGCGCCTGGGACCAGAACGACGGGATACGCTTCGCCACGCCGGCCGCCGCGGCCGTCGAGGAGGTCGCCGGCCGCTGGCTGCTGGACCTGCTCGGGCTCCCGGCCGATGCGGCGGTCGGGTTCCCGACCAGCGCCACGACGGCCAACTTCACCTGCCTGGCCGCGGCTCGTGACACAGTCCTGCGGCGGGCCGGACACGACGTCGGGCGCGACGGGCTGACCGGAGCGCCCCGGGTGAGAGTCCTCATGGGGGAGGAGGGGCACGAGAGCGTGGTCTACGCGCTGCGCTACCTCGGCCTGGGGGAGCCGGAGCGGGTCGCCGTCGACGAGCAGGGGCGGATCGACCCCGCCGCGCTCGTCGCGGCGCTCGCCTCCGTGCGCGGCGCGCCGGCGATCGTCGTCCTCCAGGCGGGCAACGTGCACTCGGGCGCGTTCGACCCCTTCGGCCCGGCGATCGCGGCCGCCCACGAGGCGGGGGCCTGGGTGCACGTCGACGGCGCGTTCGGGCTCTTCGCGGCGGCCTCGCCGACGCTGCGCCACCTCACGGAAGGGTACGCCGCGGCCGACTCCTGGACGACCGACGCCCACAAGACTCTCAACGTGCCGTACGACTGCGGGATCGCGATCGTGCGGGACGCGGAGGCGCTGGGGGCGGTGACCGGCAAGCACGGCGACTACCTCGTCAACAAGCAGGTGGGCGACCCGTGCGACAAGGTCCCGGAGCTGTCCCGCCGGGCGCGGGGGATCCCGGTCTGGGCGGTCCTCCGCTCGCTCGGGCGCGAGGGCGTGGCCGACCTGGTCGACGGGTTCGCCCGGCATGCCCGCACGTTCGCCGACGGCGTCCGCGAGATCCCCGGCGCCGAGGTGCTCAACGACGTCGTCTACAGCCAGGTCTGCGTGTCCTTCGGCGGCGACGAGCGCACCGGAGAGATCACCCGCCGGGTGCTGGCCGACGGCACCACCTGGATGTCCGGCTCGCGCTGGCACGGCCGTGCTGTGCTCCGGATCTCGGTCAGCGACTGGGCGACCGACGTCGACGACGTACGGCGCAGTCTCGACGCACTGTGCCGATGCGCCGCGTAGCCTTGGCTGCATGAGCGTTCGCCGGGTCATGGGCACGGAGGTCGAGTACGGCATCTCCGTGACCGGACAGCCGCAGGCCAATCCGATGGTCGCCTCCTCGCAGGTGGTCAACGCCTACGCGTCCGCGACGCTGAAGGCCCGCCGCGCGCGGTGGGACTTCGAGGAGGAGTCGCCGCTCCGCGACGCGCGCGGGTTCGACATGTCCCGCCACGTCGCGGACCCGAGCCAGCTGACCGACGAGGACCTCGGCCTCGCCAACGTCATCCTGACCAACGGCGCGCGGCTCTACGTCGACCACGCGCACCCGGAGTTCTCCACCCCCGAGGTCACCACGCCGCTCGACGCGGTGCGCTGGGACAAGGCGGGCGAGCAGATCATGCTCGACGCCACGAAGGCGGCCCTGCAGCTCCCCGGCAACCCGCAGATCACGCTCTACAAGAACAACACCGACAACAAGGGCGCGTCCTACGGCGCCCATGAGAACTACCTGATGCGGCGCTCCACGCCCTTCGCCGACATCGTCAAGCACCTCACGCCGTTCTTCGTCAGCCGGCAGGTGATCTGCGGCGCCGGGCGCGTGGGCATCGGCCAGGACGGCAAGAAGCACGGCTTCCAGCTCTCCCAGCGCGCCGACTTCTTCGAGGTCGAGGTGGGCCTCGAGACCACCCTGAAGCGGCCGATCATCAACACCCGGGACGAGCCGCACGCCGACCCGGAGAAGTACCGCCGGCTCCACGTGATCATCGGCGACGCCAACCTGAGCGAGGTGTCGACCTACCTCAAGATCGGCACCACCTCCCTGGTGCTGGCGATGATCGAGGACGGCTTCATCAACCGCGACCTCAGCATCGACGGGCCGGTCTCCGCGCTGCGCGCGGTCTCGCACGACCCCGCGCTCAACCAGACGGTCACCCTCCACGACGGGCGGTCGCTGACCGGCGTACAGCTGCAGCTGGAGTACCTCGACCTCGCCAAGAAGTACGTCGAGGACCGCTACGGCTCCGACGCCGACCAGCAGACGAAGGACGTCCTGGAGCGCTGGGAGTCCGTGCTCGACCGCCTCGAGCGCGACCCGATGGAGTGCGCGACGGAGCTCGACTGGGTCGCCAAGCTGAAGCTGCTGCAGCAGTACCGCGACCGCGACGGCCTCGAGTGGGACGACGCGAAGCTCCACCTCATCGACCTGCAGTACGCCGACATCCGCCCCGAGAAGGGGCTCTACCACCGCCTCCTCCGGGCGGGGCGGATCGAACGCCTGCTGGACGACGAGTCGGTCGAGCGGTCGATGCACGAGCCGCCGACGGACACCCGCGCCTACTTCCGCGGCCGCTGCCTGGAGAAGTACTCCGCCAACGTCGCCGCCGCCTCCTGGGACTCGGTGATCTTCGACCTCCCCGGCCGCGAGTCGCTCCAGCGGGTGCCCACCATCGACCCGCTGCGCGGCACGCGCAAGCACGTCGGCGAGCTGATGGACCGCTCCGACACCGCCGAGGAGCTCTTCGCCGCGCTGACCGGCTCCTGAGCGCACGCGTGGGGCTGTTCTCTGTGCGAGAAATCGCCAGAATTCGGAACAGAGTTGCAACCGGTCCGTCGGTTCGTGTGGATAGGTTGGGAGCATGGCACAGGAGCAGAAGCAACCTCGGAAGTCCTCCGAGACCGAGGAAGCCGTCGAGACCGCCCCGGAGTCCGACGTCGCCGAGCGCAAGGAGGCGCTCGACAGCGATGTCGACGACATCCTGGACGAGATCGACGACGTGCTCGAGACCAACGCCGAGGACTTCGTGAAGTCGTTCATCCAGAAGGGCGGTCAGTAGTTGACCGACCCACGAATCCCGGCCGCCTTCATGACGCCGGGCACCTCGTCGTTCACTGATTTCCTCGCCACCAACTCGCCCGACCTGCTCCCTGGCCGCCGTGCCACGCCCGTCGGAGCGGGTGCGCAGAGCGCCGCCGACCTCGCGCCGCACGGCACCACGATCGTCGCCGCGACCTTCCCCGGCGGCGTGGTGATCGCCGGCGACCGGCGCGCCACGCAGGGCAACCTGATCGCCGAGCGCGAGATGCGCAAGGTGTTCCCCGCCGATGAGTACTCCGCGGTCGGCATCGCCGGCACCGCCGGCATCGCCGTCGAGCTGATCAAGCTCTTCCAGACCGAGCTGGAGCACTACGAGAAGATCGAGGGCACCACGCTCTCCATCGAGGGCAAGGCCAACCGGCTCTCCGCGATCGTCCGCGGCAACCTCGGCATGGCGATGCAGGGGCTCGTCGTCGTACCCCTCTTCGTCGGGGTGGACCTCGACGACCCGGCCGGCGTCAGCGGCAAGATCTACGGCTACGACCCGACCGGCGGCCGCTACGAGCAGGTCGGCTACGCCGGCGTCGGCTCGGGCTCGCTGTTCGCCAAGGGCGCGCTGAAGAAGCTCTATCGCCCCGACCTCGACGAGGCCTCGACCGTCGTCGCGCTGGTGCAGGCGCTGTACGACGCCGCCGACGACGACTCCGCGACGGGCGGCCCCGACCTGGGCCGGCGGATCTTCCCGGTCGTCCACGTGATCACCGGAGACGGCGGGCGGACCCTGCCCGACGACGACGTCGCTGCCGTGGTGGAGCGGGTCGTCGCCGGACGGATGGAGCGGCCCGACGGACCGATCGCTGCGATCGAGGGGGGTGCGTGAGATGAGCATGGGCTTCGGCTACGTCAGCCCCGAGCAGCTGATGAAGGACCGGGCGGACTTCGCCCGGAAGGGGATCTCCCGCGGCCGCGCGCTCGTCGGCGTCCAGTACGCCGACGGGATCCTGTTCGTCTCCGAGAACCCCTCTGCAGCGCTCCACAAGGTCTCCGAGATCTACGACCGGATCGCCTTCGCGGCGGTCGGCCGCTACAACGAGTTCGAGAACCTCCGCATCGCGGGCGTCCGGCTCGCCGACATGCGGGGCTACTCCTACGACCGCCGCGATGTGACCGGCCGGGGCCTGGCCAACGCCTACGCCCAGACGCTCGGCACGATCTTCAGCTCCGGCGGCGAGAAGCCCTACGAGGTGGAGCTGTTCGTGGCCGAGATCGGCGACTCGCCCGACGACGACCAGCTCTACAGGCTCACCTACGACGGCCAGGTGGTCGACGAGCACGGCTTCGCCGCCATCGGCGGTGCCGCCGACACGGTCGACGCCTACCTCAAGGAGCGCTACAGCCCCGGCGCCTCGCTCGAGGACGCCATCCGACTCGCCGTGGCCGCGCTCGGACACTCGCCCAACGGCTCGGGGGAGTCGGGCGACCGGGTCGTCCCCGTCGACGACCTCGAGGTCGCGGTGCTCGACCGGACCCGCACCCAGCCGCGGAAGTTCCGCCGGCTGCGGCCGGCGGTGCTCCAGCGGATCCTCGGCGACCGCAGCGCGACCGAACCGGCGGAGTCCGCCGAGTCCGCGGACACGTCGTCCGAGACGCCGTCCGATGCCCCGACGCCGCCCGCAAGCACGGCCCCGGACGTCGCGCCGGGCGAACAGCCGCCGGTCGCTCCGCCCTCCGACGAGGACGGGAACGGCGACGGCCAGCCGCCGGTCGCTCCGCCGCTCTGAGTGGTCCCTGCCCGAAGGCCCGGCACGGTCGACCGGACAGGACCGGTCAGGAGACCTGCAGGCGCGAGGCCATCAGCGCCATCAGCGCCTGCAGGCCCTTGACCGGGCGGACCATGACGGTGAAGTCGGTGATCCGGCCGTCGGGTCCCCACTCGAACATGTCGACGCCCTGCACGAACGTCCCGTCGAGATCGGCGGTGAACTCGAGGACCGCCGAGCCGTCGGCGTACCACTCGCGGTGGTACTCCAGCGTCGGGCCGAGGACGGCGAACGCCGCGGAGAGGTACGCCGTCGTGATCGCCTTGCCGCGCTGCGGCGTGTGGACGGCGGGGGAGTGGAAGACGGCGTCCTCGGCGAGCAGGTCGTCGAGGGCGGCCGGATCCTGCCCGGCGGCGGCCTCGTGCCAGCGGGTGACGGTCGACGGAACTTCCCGAGTCGTGGGCATGTCGGAAAGGCTAAGCCCGAAGCGACCACCGACCGACTAGTGTTTCCGCATGGACCGGCGGATCTTCGGGATCGAGAACGAGTACGGCGTCACGTGCACGTTCCGGGGCCAGCGGCGGCTGAGCCCCGACGAGGTCGCGCGCTACCTGTTCCGCAAGGTGGTCAGCTGGGGCCGCTCCAGCAACGTGTTCCTGCGCAACGGCGCCCGGCTCTACCTCGACGTCGGCAGCCACCCCGAGTACGCCACGCCGGAGTGCGACGACGTGGTCGCGGCCGTCACCCACGACAAGGCGGGTGAGCGGATCCTCGAGGGGCTGCTCCTGGACGCCGAGCAGCGGCTCCACGACGAGGGCATCGCCGGCGAGATCTACCTGTTCAAGAACAACACCGACTCGGCCGGCAACTCCTACGGCTGCCACGAGAACTACCTCGTCAGCCGGGCCGGCGAGTTCAGCCGGCTGGCGGACGTGCTCATCCCGTTCCTCGTCACCCGGCAGCTCATCGTCGGCGCCGGCAAGGTCACCCAGACCCCGCGCGGGGCCGGCTTCGCCGTCAGCCAGCGCGCCGAGCACATCTGGGAGGGCGTCAGCAGCGCCACCACCCGGAGCCGGCCGATCATCAACACCCGCGACGAGCCGCACGCCGACGCGGAGAAGTACCGCCGGCTCCACGTCATCGTCGGCGACTCCAACATGTCCGAGACGACCACGATGCTGAAGATCGCGTCGTGCGACCTGGTGCTGCGGATGATCGAGGAGGGCGTCGTGATGCGCGACCTCACGATGGAGAACCCCATCCGCGCGATCCGCGAGATCGCCCACGACCTGACCGGCCGTCGCAAGGTCCGGCTCGCCAACGGCCGCGAGGCCAGCGCGCTCGACATCCAGATGGAGTACCTCACCAAGGCCCGCGACTTCGTGGACCGGCGCCAGATCAGCACGCCGGTGATCGAGAAGGCGCTTGACCTGTGGGAGCGCGGCCTCAAGGCCGTCGAGTCCGACGACCTCGGCCTCGTCGACCGCGAGATCGACTGGGTCATCAAGTGGAAGCTGATCGAGCGCTACCGCGCCAAGCACGGCCTGCCGCTCGGCCACCCGCGGGTCGCCCAGCTCGACCTCGCCTACCACGACATCCACCGCGGCCGGGGGCTCTACTACCTGCTCGAGAAGCGCGGTGCCGTGGCCCGGGCGACGACCGACCTGCGCATCTTCGAGGCCAAGTCGGTCCCGCCGCAGACCACCCGTGCGCGGCTCCGCGGCGAGTTCATCAAGAAGGCCCAGGACCGGCGCCGCGACTTCACGGTGGACTGGGTCCACCTCAAGCTCAACGACCAGGCCCAGCGGACGGTGCTCTGCAAGGACCCGTTCCGGGCCTACGACGAGCGCGTCCAGCGACTCATCGACGGCATGTGAGGAACCCTCAGCCACGGCGGCTAAGGTGTGCGTCGCCCGCGTTGTCGTGCGGGTTGACCGCCCTGCTAGAAGGTAGAAACGTGCCTCGTCTCCGTCGTCTCGCCACCGCGCTCGTGCCCGCGCTGCTGATCCCCGCCCTCGTGGCGTGCGGGAGCACCAAGACGGGCTACGGCGACCCGACCGTGTCCGGCTTCGACGGCGTGACGGTCGGCGGCAAGGTCGGCCAGAAGCCGACGCTGACATGGAAGTCGAAGATCGCCTACCCGAGCAGCGTCGACGTGAAGACGCTCGTCTCCGGCGACGGTGGCGCGGTCGGCAAGGACGGGGCGTACGGCAATCTCTACATCGGCGACGCGACCACGGCGGCGAAGAGCTGGGTCTACACCTCCTCCGGCGCTCAGATGGCGATCACGTCGAGCATGGGCCCGGTCTTCCAGAAGCTGCTCGACGGCGCCCACGTCGGCGACCGCCGGGCCGCGCTCGCGAGGTCCTCGGACGTGTTCGGCTCCGACGGGCGACCCGATCTCGGCGTCGGCAACCACGACACGGTCGTGGTCGTCGTCGACCTGATCAAGGCGGTACCCGACACCACGCCGCACGACGTGTCGCCCTCGCAGCTGCCGAAGCTGGAGCTCAAGAACGGCAAGCCGTCCGGGTTCGACTTCTCCGGGGTCAAGAAGCCGTCCGCCAACGGCAAGCTGCTCCGCGCGGTCATCAAGAAGGGCACCGGCAAGACGGTGACCAGCGACATGACGGTCACCGCCAACTACCTCGGCATGACCTACGGTGCGAAGGCGCCCTTCGACGAGAGCTACTCGTCCAAGCCGGCGTCCTTCGGTCTGAGCGACGTCGTGCTCGGCTGGAAGGGCGGCCTGACCGGCGTGAAGGTCGGCAGCCGGGTGCTGCTCCAGATCCCGCCGTCGCTGGGCTACGGCTCCAAGGCCAACCCCGGCCAGGGCGGCAAGCCGGGGATCCCGGCCAACAGCACGCTGTACTTCGTGATCGACATCGTCTCGGCGAAGAAGGGCTGACGACCGGGCGATGGCGGCGGCGAAGACCGAGCGGCTGATGAACCTGCTCATCATGCTGCTCGTCCAGCGGGGGTTCGTGACGAAGGACCGGATCCGCGACGTCCTCTACCCGTCGTCGTCCGACGAGGCGTTCGAGAAGATGTTCGAGCGCGACAAGGAGGAGCTGCGCAGTCTCGGCGTGCCCGTGGAGGTCGGCAGCATCGACCCGTACTTCGACGACGAGCCGGGCTACCGGATCAGCGCGGAGCAGTTCGCGCTGCCGCCGATCAGCCTCACCGCCGACGAGGCGGCCGTCGTCGGGCTCGCGACCCGGGTCTGGGAGCACGCCTCGATGGCCGAGGCGACCACCGAGGCGGTCCGCAAGCTCACCGCCGCCGGCATCGACGTCGACGTCAGCGCGCTCGAGATCGCCTCCCCGCGGCTCTCGGCGGAGGAGTCGTCGTTCGACGCCTTCCTGCGGGCCACCCAGGAGCGGCAGCAGGTCGAGTTCGACTACCGCACCTCGCGCGCCGCCGAGCCGGCCACCCGCCACCTCCAGCCGTGGGGCGTCGCCCGGTACGCCGGCCGGTGGTACGTCGTCGGCTTCGACACCGACCGCCAGGACGAGCGGGTCTTCCGGCTCTCCCGGGTCGTCGGCGACGCCCGGCTGGTGGGTGAGCCGGGCGCCTTCGACGTGCCGGAGGGCACCGACGTCAGCGCGATCGCCCGTCGGCTCGCTCCTGCTCCTCCGACCGGACGGGTCGCGCTGCTGGTGCGCCGTGGCGCGGGGCACTCGCTGCGCCGTACCGCCGCGGAGGTGGAGTACGCCGTCACCGGCCCCGACGGGTCGACGGACTGGGACCGCGTCGTGCTGACCCGGCTACCGTACGACCTCGCCGGCGAGGTCATGGCGCACGGCCCGGACGCGTACGTCGAGGAGCCCGAGGACCTCCGCAAGCAGGTCGTGGCGCGGCTGCGCGAGGTGGTGGAGCGATGACGAGGCCGGCGCCCAGCGGCGCGAAGGAGCAGGTCGCCCGGCTGCTCACGCTGGTGCCCTACCTCCACGCCAAGGGCACCGGGGCGGTCCGCCTCGACGAGGCCTCCCGCGACCTCGGCGTGCCCGCAAACCAGCTGGTCAAGGACCTGCGCGTGCTCTTCATGTGCGGGCTGCCCGGGGGCTACCCCGACGACCTCATCGACGTGGACATCGACGCGCTCGTCGACCCGGAGGGGGACCGGGTCATCCGGGTGTCGAACGCCGACTACCTCGCCCGGCCGCTTCGCCTCACCCCGACCGAGGCGACGGCCGTGATCGTGGCGCTGCGCGCGCTGCGCAGCGGCGCCGTCAGCGAGGAGACGCGCGACGTCGTCGACCGTGCGCTCGCCAAGCTGGAGCAGGCGGCCGCCGAGGGCGCCGCGGCGAGCCGCGTCGACCCGGGGGAGGACGCCGTCGACCCCGGCCTCGCCCGGCTGCGGGCCGACCTCCAGCGCGCCGTCGCCGACCGGCGGCAGGTGCGGATCAGCTACTGGGTGCCCAGCCGCGACGAGGAGTCCGAGCGGGTCGTCGACCCGCGCGGCGTCGTCTCCCACCGCGGCGTCGACTACCTCGACGCGTGGTGCCACAGTGCCGAGGCGCCCCGCAGCTTCCGGCTCGACCGGATCGGCTCCGTCGAGGTGCTCGACAGCCCGGTGGCCACGCCGCCGGCCGCGCCGCGCGACCTGTCCGACGGGTTCTTCACGACAGGACACGACGTCATGGTCGTCACGCTGCGGGTCGCCCCCGAGGCACGCTGGGTGACCGAGTACTACTCGGCCGTCGACGTACGCCCGCTGCCCGACGGCGGGGTGGAGGTCGACCTCCACGTCGCCGACGAGCGCTGGTTGATCCGGCTGCTGATGCGCCTCGCGCCGTACGCCGAGGTGGTCGGCCACCCGGAGTTCACCGAAAGATTCGCCGAGACCGCCGCCCGGGCACTGAGCCTGTACGGCGCCGACGCGTAGACTGTGTGAGTCTCCCCGAAAGGTTGGAAGGTCTGCGATGTTTATCCCACTGATCGGCATGCCCCAGGGCGCCGAGTGGCTCGTGATCCTGGCGATCGTCGTGCTCGTCTTCGGCGCGGCGAAGCTGCCCGACCTGGCCCGTGGCACGGGCCAGGCGCTGCGGATCTTCAAGGCCGAGACCAAGGGCCTGAAGGACGACGACGAGAAGGCCGCCGAGACGCCGGAGCTCGAGGCCAAGAAGGCCGACCTGGAGGCCCGCCAGCGCGAGCTCGACGCCGAGCGCGAGCGCCTCAACGGCGGCAGCGTCTGAGCGGAGGCGACGGTTGTCCATCACGGGCGTCGTCGGTCTCTTCCGTGGCAAGCCCGTCCACCCCGTGGGGGCCGACGGGCGGATGGCCCTCTCCGACCATCTGCGGGAGCTACGGGCGCGGATCCTCAAAGCCGCGCTCGTCCTCCTGGTCGGGTTCGTCGTCGCGCTGTTCTTCTTCGACCAGCTCTTCGACCTGATCTACCACCCCTACCTCCGCGCGCAGCGTGCGCTGGACCCGGGGCGGACCGAGGCCACCACCAGCGGAGCGGCCGGCGGCTTCATCCTGTACCTGAAGATCTGCGGGCTCGCCGCGGTCATCGGGACCAGCCCGCTCTGGCTCTACCAGATCTGGGCGTTCATCCTTCCCGGGCTGCACCCGAAGGAGAAGCGCTGGTCGCGGATCTTCGTCGCGATCGCCGGCCCGCTGTTCCTGGCCGGCGTCGTGCTCGGCTACGTCACCCTCCCCAAGGGGCTCGAGGTCCTCATCGGGTTCACCCCGCACGGGCTGACCAACCTGGTCGAGTTCAACGAGTACCTCTCCTTCTTCAGCCGCACCCTGCTCGTCTTCGGGATCGCCTTCGAGATCCCGGTCTTCGTCGTCCTGCTCAACCGGGTCGGGGTGCTGCCGGGCCGGACGCTCGGCCGCTACCGGCCGTGGATCGTGATCGGCACGTTCGTCTTCGCCGCCGCGGCGACGCCCTCCACCGACCCGTTCACGATGACGCTGATGGCGGTCCCGATGATGCTGCTGTTCTTCGCCTCCGAGGTGCTCGCGCGTCTCAACGACCGGCGCCGCGCGAAGCGGCGGCCGTACGCCGGCCTCGACCCCGACACTCCGTCCGCCCTGTGACAGGGGCGGCTCCCGACTGGCTCGAGGTCGACCCGTTCGAGCTGCCCGACTGGCTGGGCACCACGGAGGTGACCTGGACCTCGACGTCACCGCTGCGCACCGGCCACCTCGTGGCCGGCGAGCTCTCGGGCGGGACGGGGGACGAGGGTCCGCTCGCCTGCGACCTGCTCGCCGTCGACGAGGCCTACCCGGTCCCGGTCGCCGACGAGTCGCTGCGCCAGGCCGCCCACCAGGCGTGGCGCCGCGGCGAGACCCTGCTCGTGAGCTGCGAGGGGCGGCTCGCTCTCGCCGTCCCGGGCGTACGCTTCGACGCCGACCTCGCGCTCGACGCCGTCGGGCGGCTGGCGCGGGCGGTCGGTGCCAGCCCGTCGTCGTACGCCGTCCGGCTGCGGATCGGCCGCGACGGCCGCTGACCGTTGCGGCCCGTCGGCGTCCCCGACCGCTAGTGTTCCGCGCGTGAGCCGCCAGATCGCCCTGCTGACCAACCCCGTCGCCGGCCGCGGCCACGCGCACCGGCTCCAGGACCTGGTCGTCGAGCGGCTTGTCGCGGCGGGTCACGAGGTGGACCTCCTGGTCGGCAGCGACGCCGAGGAGTCCGTCGGGCTCGCCCGTAAGGCGGTCGCCGACGGCGTCGACACGGTGGTGGCGCTCGGCGGCGACGGCATGGTGCACACCGCCGTCCAGGCGGTGGCCGGCACCGACGTCCACCTCGGCGTCGTCCCGCTCGGCACCGGCAACGACTACGCCCGCTCGCTCGGGCTGCCGCTCGGCGATCCCGTGGCGGCCGCCGACGTGGTCGCACGCGGTGCGGGTCGGCGGCTCGACGTGGCCCGGTGCGGGGACCGGTGGTTCGCGACGGTGATGGCGGCCGGCTTCGACGCCGCGGTCAACGAGCGCGCCAACCGGATGCGGTGGCCGCACGGCGACCTGCGCTACACGATCGCGACGTTCGCCGTCCTGCGGCGCTGGTCGGCGGTGCCGTACACCCTCTCCCTCGACGGCGAGGAGCGCCGCCTCGACGCGATGCTGCTCGCGGTCGCCAACACCGACTCCTACGGCGGAGGGCTGCAGATCCCCGCCGGCGCCGTCCCGGACGACGGCCTGCTGGACGTGATCATCATCAAGCCGACCTCGAAGCTGGAGTTCCTGAAGGTCTTCCCGCAGGTCAGGACGGGCGAGCACGTCAACCATCCGGCCTTCGAGCGGGTCCGGGTCCGGAGCGTCACCGTCGCCGCCCCGGGCGTCACGGCGTACGCAGACGGCGAGCGCTTCGGGCCGCTTCCGCTGACCGTCGAGTGCGTCCCCGGAGCGGTCTCGGTCCTCACGTAGGCTCGAGTCCATGGACGCCTCGCCTGCCCAAGGAAGTCCGGCACAGCAGAGTCCCGCCGAGAAGTACGCCGAGTTCCAGCGCACCAAGGCGTACCCGGTCTTCAAGGACTTCGCCGCCCTCTACGACTTCCCGCTCGACGACTTCCAGGTCGAGGCCTGCCAGGAGATCGAGGACGGCAAGGGCGTGCTCGTCGCGGCGCCGACCGGGTCCGGGAAGACGATCGTGGGCGAGTTCGCGATCCACCTGGCCCTGGCCACCGGGCGCAAGGCGTTCTACACCACGCCGATCAAGGCGCTCTCGAACCAGAAGTACAACGACCTCGTCAAGCGCTACGGCCCCGACCGGGTCGGCCTGCTGACCGGCGACAACGTGGTGAACGGCGAGGCGCCGGTGGTCGTGATGACGACCGAGGTGCTGCGCAACATGCTGTACGCCGGCTCCCAGACCCTGCTCGGCCTCGGGTTCGTGGTGATGGACGAGGTGCACTACCTCGCCGACCGCAGCCGCGGTGCCGTCTGGGAGGAGGTCATCATCCACCTCCCGGAGTCGGTGTCGGTCGTCTCCCTGAGCGCGACGGTCTCCAACGCCGAGGAGTTCGGCGAGTGGCTGACGACGGTCCGCGGCGAGACCACCACCATCATCGAGGAGCGCCGGCCCGTGCCGCTCTACCAGCACGTCATGGTGGGCCGCCGGATCATGGATCTGTTCGCCTCCTCGGACGTCGACGCGGCGGCCGGATTCGTGAAGGAGGGCGCGCCGGTCAACGGCGAGCTCATGCGCGTCGCGCGCGACGACTGGGCCTCCACCCGCATGCGCGACCGTCGGAGCCCGCGCGACCGCAACCGGAAGGGCACGAGCAAGCACGCCCGGCAGGTCGGCAACGGCCGCCGGGTCTGGATCCCGAGCCGGGTCGAGGTCATCAGTGCGCTCGAGAAGGACGCCCTGCTGCCGGCCATCGTCTTCGTCTTCAGCCGGGTGGGCTGCGACGCGGCGGTGAGCCAGTGCCTGCAGGCCAACGTGCGCCTGACGACGCCCGAGGAGCGCGACACGATCTACGAGTACGTCGAGGAGGCCTGCGCGGACCTGCCCGACGAGGACCGGCACGTGCTCGGTTACCACGACTTCCTCGACGGGCTGACCCGCGGCGTGGCCGCCCACCACGCCGGCATGCTGCCCGCCTTCAAGCAGGTCGTCGAGGAGCTCTTCGTCCGCGGCCTGATCAAGGCCGTCTTCGCCACCGAGACGCTCGCGCTCGGCATCAACATGCCCGCGCGCACGGTGGTGATCGAGAAGCTGACGAAGTGGAACGGCGAGACCCACGCCGACCTGTCGCCGGGGGAGTACACCCAGCTCGTCGGCCGGGCCGGCCGCCGCGGCCTCGACGTGGAGGGGCACGGCGTCGTGCTCTGGCAGCCCGGGATGAACCCGCGCGAGCTCGCCGGCCTCGCGTCGACGCGTACCTATCCGCTGCGCAGCAGCTTCCGTCCGTCGTACAACATGGCGGTCAACCTGGTCCACCAGTTCGGCCGCGCCCGCTCGCGGGAGCTGCTGGAGCAGTCGTTCGCGCAGTTCCAGGCCGACAAGGCGGTCGTCGGGCTCGCCCGGCAGGTGAGGAAGGCCGAGGACGCCCTCGACGGCTACCGTGAGGCGGCGCAGTGCGACCGCGGTGACTTCATGGAGTACGCCGCGCTGCGGCGCCGGATCAGCGACGTGGAGAAGAGCGCCTCCCGGGAGCGGCGCGCCGACCGCCGTGAGGAGATCATCGAGTCCCTAGGCCGGCTCCGTCCCGGCGACGTCATCGACGTGCCGACCGGGAAGTTCGCAGGGTACGCCGTCGTCATCGATCCCGGCCACGACCCCGACACCCCGCGGCCGTACGTCGTGACGCAGGACCGCCAGGCCCGGCGGCTCGCGCTCGTGGACTTCAACACCCCGGTCGCCGCGCAGACCCGGCTGCGCGTGCCGAAGTCGTTCAACGGCCGCAACCCGCAGATGCGCCGCGACCTGGCGTCCTCCCTGCGCGAGCGGACCCGCGACCTGCGGCCGGTGGCCTACGAGGGCCGCGGCGGCCGCGGCGGGCACCCGATGAGCGGTGTCGAGGCCGAGATCGCCGAGCTGCGCCGGCAGCTCAAGGTCCACCCGTGCCACGGCTGCCCGGACCGCGAGGACCACGCCCGCTGGGCCGAGCGCTACTTCCGCCTCGAGCGCGACACCGCGACCCTCAAGCGCCGGGTCGAGGCCCGGACCAACACCGTCGCCCGGCAGTTCGACCGCGTCTGCGAGGTACTCGCGGCCCTGGACTACCTCGACGGCGACGAGGTGACCGAGCGCGGTCGCCACCTGATGCGGCTCTACTCCGAGATGGACCTGGTCGCCGCGGAGTCGCTGCGGGCGGGGCTCTGGGACGACCTGACCCCCTCGGAGCTGGCGGCGGCGCTGTCGACGCTCGTCTTCGAGGCCCGCCGAGCCGACGACGCCAGCCCGCCGCGGATCCCCGGCGGCCGGGCGAAGGCGGCGATCGGCGAGATGGTGAAGGTCTGGGCCGAGCTCGACGAGCTCGAGCGCGAGCACCGGCTCGACTTCCTCCGCCAGCCCGACCTCGGCTTCGCCTGGGCCGCCTACCGCTGGGCGGAGGGCGACGACCTCGACGACGTCCTGGGCGTGGTCGAGCTGGCCGCCGGCGACTTCGTGCGCTGGATGAAGCAGCTCATCGACCTCGCCGGGCAGGTAGCCGACGCCGCCGGCGACGTACCCCTGCGCAAGACGGCGCGGAGGGTGGTCGACGTCCTCAAGCGGGGTGTCGTGGCCTACTCGTCGGTGGCGGAGTGAGCGACCGGGCGGCGACTCCGTGACCCCTCCTCCCTACGATGAGGGCATGGACGTCACGCTGTACGACGCGCTGCTGTTCACCTCCTTCGGGGGTCCGGAGAAGCCGGAGGACGTGGTGCCGTTCCTCGAGAACGTCACCCGGGGCCGCGGCATCCCGCGCGAGCGCCTCGAGGAGGTGGGAGAGCACTACTTCCGGTTCGGCGGGCGCTCGCCCATCAACGACCAGAACCGCGAGTTCCTCACCGCGCTCCGCGCCCTGCTCGCCGAGTCCGGCGTCGACCTGCCGGTCTACTGGGGCAACCGCAACTGGGACCCCTACCTCTCCGACGCGATCGGGCAGATGAAGGCCGACGGCGTGCGCCGCGCTGCGGTGTTCACCACGAGCGCCTACGCGTCGTACTCCTCGTGCCGGCAGTACCGCGAGAACCTGTATGACGCGGCGGCCGCGTCCGGCGACGTGGAGTCGGCGCCGGTCCTCGACAAGCTGCGGCACTACTTCAACCACCCCGGCTTCGTCGAGCCGGTCGTGGACGGCGTGCTCGCCTCGCTCGCCGAGCTGCCCGCGGACGAGCGCGACGAGGCCCGGATCGTCTTCGTCACCCACTCGATCCCGACGGTCATGAACGACGCGAGCGGCAGGCCGGGGGAGGGCGGGGCCTACGTCACCCAGCACCTCGACGTCTCCCGTGTCGTCGCCGACCGGGTGGCGGAGGAGACCGGCGTCCAGCGCGGGTGGGACCTCGTCTACTGCAGCCGCTCCGGGGCGCCGCACGTGCCGTGGCTGGAGCCCGACGTCAACGACCACCTCGAGCACCTCGCCTCCCGCGGCGTGAGCGCGGTGGTCCTGTGCCCGGTCGGGTTCGTCTCCGACCACATGGAGGTCGTCTACGACCTCGACACCGAGGCGCTCGCCACCTGCGAGCGGCTCGGCCTGCATGCCCGCCGCAGCGCGACGGCGGGGGTCGACCAGCGGTTCGTGGCCGCGGTCCGCGACCTGGTCGTCGAGCGGGCCGCGGCGGAGCGCGGCGAGCAGGTGACCCGCGCGGTCGTCGGCAGCCTCGGCCCGTGCTGGGACCGCTGCCCGGTCGGCTGCTGCGAGAACGCCCGCGGCCACAAGCCGACGCTCGCCGGCGAGGACTCGGTGCAGTACGCCGAGGCCACCCGGTGACGGCCGCCGACGGCAGTGAGCTGCTCCGGATCGCCCTCTCCACCGCCCGCGAGGCGGCCGCGCTCGTCAGGGAGCGGGCCACCGGCGCCGTCTCGGTGGCCGCCACCAAGTCGACGCCGACCGACGTCGTCACCGAGGCCGACCGCGACAGCGAGGCCCTCATCCGGCGGCTGATCTCCGAACGCCGTCCCGACGACGCCTTCTTCGGCGAGGAGGGCGGCGAGAGCGCCGGCGGCGGCAGCGGCGTCCGCTGGATCGTCGACCCCATCGACGGCACCGTCAACTTCCTCTACGGCATCGCCCGCTACGCCGTCTCGATTGCGGCCGAGGCCGACGGTCAGGTGGTGGCCGCGGTGGTCGTCGACGTCCCGCACGCGACCGAGTTCACCGCCTACCGAACCCCCGACGGGGCGGTCCTCACCCGTCGCGACGGCGAGCCGATCGGCGTACGTCCTGCGGTGGAGCTCTCCCAGCGGCTCGTCGCCACCGGCTTCTCCTACGACGCGGACCTGCGCCGCCTCCAGGCCGAGGCGCTCGTCCGGCTGCTGCCGCGGATCCGCGACGTACGCCGGATCGGCTCGGCCGCCCTCGACATCTGCAGCGTCGCCGAGGGCACCGTGGACGGGTACGTCGAGGAGGGCGTGCACCTGTGGGACCACGCGGCCGCGTGCCTCGTCGCCGAGGGCGCCGGTGCGCGCTGGGAGGCGACGACCGGCGTCGGCGGCCGGCGTCTGGTGCTCTGCGCGCCCGCGCACGGCTTCGAGGAGCTGCGTGTGGCGGCCGTCGAGTCGGGGTACCTCAGCGACTCGGCCACCCCGGGGCAGACCCCGGAATAGGGCCCGTCCGCGCCGGGTCGAAGGTCCTTTCGGATCCCGCATCGTCTGCGCTCGGATCGGGAATAGCAGCGGGTCACCGGATGTTCACGGGCTGCATTGCCGTTCAGGTGTGCGAAATGAGTGCCGATGGTGCACAATCTCGGCCCGTGCCGCAGCCCCTTGGGCTGGCGGGGGGAATGTTGAGCGAAAGGGGAGTGGCGCATGGCGACGGACTACGACGCACCGCGTAAGAACGAGGAAGACCAGTCCGAGGAGAGCATCGAAGAGCTCAAGGCTCGGCGTCATGACAAGAACTCCGGGAAGGTCGACGAGGACGAGGCGGAGGCCGCAGAGTCCTTCGAGCTCCCGGGTGCCGACCTCTCCCACGAAGAGCTTGCCGTCGAGGTCAAGCCGAAGCAGGAGGACGAGTTCACCTGCATGAGCTGCTTCCTGGTCCACCACCGCTCGCAGCTGGCGGATCCCAAGCGGATGATCTGCTTCGACTGCGCGTAGGAGCCACGTCAATGAGAGGCCGCACGGACGAGCAGTCCGTGCGGCCTCGCACGTCGTCGGGCCCGTTCAGCCGGGCCCGCTCACTGGTCGTCCTTCTCCAGCTGCTTGGGCAGGTGACCGGTGGACTTGACGTAGTAGTTCGCCGCGCGCCGCTGGGCGAACATCCGGGCCAGCGCGACGGCCGCGCCGGTGGCCGCCGCCCAGCCCACCGCCTCCCAGACGTCGACGTCGGGGTCGGCGGGGTTCTGCGGGGGCTTGCGCCCGGTGGCCGCCTTCCAGCCGGTGTCGAGCGCCTTGCGGGCCACGGTGGCCGCCCCGAGGGCGGAGACCAGCGAGAAGACGGCCCAGATCTTCGAGCCCTTCGAACCCTTCGCATCCTTGGACATGCCGCAACCCTATCCATGCGGTGGGGGCTTCGGGCGGTGCGCTCAGCCCTCGCGCTGGGCGAGGGTGGTGATGGCACCCGCGAGAGTGGTGGGGTGGCGGGTCGCGAGCAGCCAGTACGGCGCCGGGTCGGCCGGATCGGTGATCTCGACCTTGACCGCCCGCTTCAGGTACGGCCGCAGCAGCAGGTAGGCCCGCGCGTCCGCGCCCGGCCCCGCGACCCGGCGGGCCTCCTCGGCGTCGAGCGGCTCCGCCTTGCCGACGTACGCCGCCTCGATCCGCGCGCGCCCGGCCTGCAAGGAGTCGTCGTCGACGACGATGCGCGGCGAGCCGTAGACGAGCATCGAGACCACGAACAGCGCGACGAGCGCGACGGTGATGCCCCACGCGAGCCCCTCCGGAACCCACAGGATGACCGCGATCCAGACGGTCGCCAGGAACATGACCCCCTGCACCCACCAGCGCAGGGGGACGCTCAGGCGCTCGTCGTACGCGGGGGTGGTCACGGCGCAGAGTGTCCCATCCCGGTGGTCGGTCGCGGCGGATAGGGTCCGGTCCGTGGCCGACGACGCGACCGACCAGACCGACGCGGCGGGGCACTCCCCGTCCGCCCCCGACCTCGAGGTGGCCCTGCTGCGGCTCGACCCCGGGCTGCCGCCGCCGGCGTACGCCCATCCCGGCGACGCCGGCGCCGACCTGATGACCGCCGTCGACCTCACCCTCGCGCCGGGGGAGCGGAGCCTGGTGCCGACCGGGGTGGCGATCGCGCTGCCGGAGGGCTACGTCGCGCTGGTGCACCCGCGGTCCGGTCTCGCTGCCCGCCACGGGCTCTCGATCGTGAACACGCCGGGGACCGTGGACGCGGGCTACCGGGGCGAGGTGAAGGTCCTGCTGATCAACCTCGACCCGGTCGAGTCGATCTCGCTGCGGCGCGGCGACCGGATCGCGCAGCTGGTCGTCCAGCGGGTCGAGCGGGCCAGGTTCGTCGAGGTCGGGACGCTGCCGGAGTCGCTCCGCGGGGACGGGGGATACGGTTCTACCGGGGGATTCTCACGCGGGTGACCCGCGGGTGTTGAATGTCCCGACCGACCCGTCCACGAGAGAGCGCAGCGATGTTCCGACGCAAGTCGAGGAAGCCCGCCGACGAGCCCCTTGACGAGACCCTTGACGAGACCGCGGAGACCTCGGCGCAGTCCGACGAGCCGCCCGAGGCGGCCGGCCCGTACGACGCCGACGAGGTGCCCGACGGCCTCGTCGACGACAGCTGGGTCGACCTCGGCTCGCTGCTCGTCGCCCCGGCGCCGGGCAAGGAGCTGCGGCTCCAGGTCGACGAGGCGTCGGGGGCGATCGCCTCGGTGCTGCTCGCGGACGACGACGGGGCGCTCGAGCTTCGTGCGTTCGCCGCGCCGCGCGCGGGTGACCTGTGGGGCGAGGCGCTGCCGATGCTCCGCGCCGACGTCGCCCAGCGCGGCGGCGTGACCACCGACCGCGAGGGGCCGTGGGGCGCCGAGCTGCTCTGCCAGATGCAGGTGCAGATGGCCGACGGCCAGACCGGGGTCCAGCCCTCCCGGATCATCGGGGTCAACGGCCCCCGCTGGATGCTTCGCGCCACGCTGCTGGGCCGGCCGGCGGTCGAGGTCGACGACGCCGCCGAGTGGGAGGAGCTGCTCGCGAAGGTCGTCGTACGCCGCGGCAAGGAGGCCAAGCCGAAGGGCGAGGCCCTCGACGTCGTCCTGCCGCCGAGCGCCCGCCAGGTGGAGGGCTGAGGTGAGCAAGGGTCGGCTCCGCCGCAGTCTCAGCGCGTGGGCGAACAGCGCCGACCAGGAGGCCCGCGACGCGCGCGAGGCCTACGCCACCAAGGACGCCGACCGGATCGCCGACGCGCCCGACCGGGCGATGGTGCGACTGCGCGGGACGCTGCGGACGGTGACCCTGCGGCCGCGTGGCGGCGTGCCCGCACTCGAGGCCGAGCTCTTCGACGGCTCCGGCGTCATCACGCTGGTGTGGCTGGGCCGCCGCCGGATCGCCGGCATCAACCCCGGCCGGTCCTTGCAGGTGCAGGGCAGGATCGGAGTGCACGACGGCACCCGCATCCTCTACAACCCGCGCTACGAGCTCATTCCGGAACCCGACCTGTGACCAGTCCCTTGACCGAAGACCAGCACCACGACCACCGTCCGGCCGACGTCGAGACGGTCGAGGCGGTCGTACGCCGTCAGATGGCGCAGTCCCTCGGTGGCCGCCGCGGCATGCTCGAGGCGGGCGTCCCCGGCCTCGCCTTCACCGTCCTCTGGCTGGTCACCCACGACCTGCGCTCCGCGCTCGTCGCCGGCGCCGCGGTGGCCGGGATCGCGCTGGTGGCGCGGCTGGTGCAGCGCTCGACGATCCAGTACGTCGGCAACGCGATCTTCGGGATCCTCATCGGCTGGCTGGTCGTCAGGCTGGCCGACAGCATGGGCGGCACCGAGCAGGACCAGGCGCTCGCCTTCTTCGTCCCCGGGGTGGTGTTCACCGGCGTCTACACGGTCGTCATGGTGGCGACCTGCCTGGCCGGCTGGCCGCTGATCGGGTTCATGGTCGGCAGCGTGACGGGCGACCCGACGGGGTGGCACCGCGACCGGCAGGTCGTGCAGCTCTGCTCCCGGCTGACCTGGCTCTTCCTGGCGCCCGGCGCCGTCGGCGTACTCCTCCAGGGGCCGGTCCTCCTGCTCGCCTACGGCGGCGCGCTCGACAAGGACACCGCGGTGCTGCTCCTCGGCATCCTCCGCACCGGGCTCGGCTGGGCGCTGCGCATCGGCGCCTGGGGAGCGATGATCTGGCTGCTCGCGCGCAACCACACGCCGGTCGAGGCCGAGCCGTCCGAAGGCTGAGCCTGCCGGGCTCGACCTCTGTCAGCCCGCCCGCGGGTGGCCGGGAGCGAGGAGGGACTCGAGCTCGTCCTCCTTCTCGGACGGCACGACGAACAGCAGCTCGTCACCCTGCTCGACCGGCTGCTCGGGCTCGGGCACGTAGACCTGCCCGTCCCGCAGGATCGTGACGAGCGCGCAGTTCTCCGGGAGCGGGATGAGCCCGGCAGGCTTGCCGACGTACGGCGAGTCGACGGGCATGGTCAGCTCGACCAGGTTGGCGTTGCCCTGGCGGAAGGTGAAGAGCCTCACCAGGTCGCCGACGGTCACCGCCTCCTCGACGAGCGCCGACATGATCCGCGGGGTCGAGACGTTGACGTCCACGCCCCAGGCCTCGGAGAAGAGCCACTCGTTGTTGGGGTGGTTGACCCGCCCGACCGTGCGGGGGACGCCGAACTCGGTCTTCGCGAGCAGCGAGCAGACCAGGTTGACCTTGTCGTCGCCGGTGGCGGCGATGACCACGTCGCAGCGGTCCAGCCGCGCCTCCTCGAGCGAGGACAGCTCGCAGGCGTCGGCGAGCAGCCACTCGGCGTCGGGCACGCGCTCGGGCTTGATCGACTCGGGGTTCTTGTCGATGAGCAGGATCTCGTGGCCGTTGGTGATCAGCTCGCGGGCGATCGAGCGGCCCACGGCGCCGGCTCCGGCGATGGCGACGCGCATGACGTGTCTCAGTGCTCCTCGGGCCCGTTGCGGATGACCTGGTAGGCGTGGGCGGCGTTCTCCTCGCGCATGACGAGGTGGAGCACGTCGCCCTCCTGGATGACGCTCTCGCGGGTCGGCAGGACCCCCTCGCCGAGCCGGTCGATCCAGGCGATCCGGGAGCGGGACTGCTCCTGGAAGTGGATGGTGCGCTGACCGATCCAGGGCTCGGGCACCGGCACCTGGTCGATCCGGATGGAGCCGGACATGTCGCGGAAGTCGGGCTCGGCCCCGGCCGGCAGGAGCCGTCGCAGGATCTGGTCGGAGGTCCACTTCACGGTGGCGACGGTCGTGATCCCGAGGCGCTGGTAGACCTCCGCACGACCGGGGTCGTAGATCCGCGCCACCACCTGCTGGATCCCGAACGTCTCGCGCGCGACCCGCGCCGCGATGATGTTGGAGTTGTCGCCGCTCGAGACGGCTGCGAACGCGTCGGCACGCCGGATCCCGGCCTTCTCGAGGACCTCCTGGTCGAAGCCCATGCCCGCGACCTTCTCACCGTTGAAGGCGGGTCCGAGGCGGCGGAACGCGTCCGGGTCCTGGTCGATGACGGAGACCGTGTGGTTGCGGTCCTCGAGGCTGCGGGCGAGCGTCGAGCCGACACGGCCGCACCCCATGATCACTACGTGCACGCGGCTACCGTATCCACAGTTCGTCGGTTTCCGCCTACCGTGCCGTAGCCTTCCTGCTCGTGGGTGTCGGCGACGTATCCAAGCGCATTCTCCTCGGGCGCAAGCTCCGCAGCTCGCAGCTCGGGGAGACCCTGCTTCCGAAGCGGATCGCGCTGCCCGTCTTCGCCAGCGACGCCCTCTCGTCGGTCGCCTACGCCCCCGACGAGGTCTTCATCATGCTGTCGATCGCCGGGGCCTCGGCGTACGTCTGGTCGTGGAAGATCGCCATCGTCGTCGCCTGCGTCATGGCGGCGGTCATCGCGTCGTACCGCCAGACCGTCCACGCCTATCCCTCGGGTGGCGGCGACTACGAGGTCGCGACCGTCAACCTCGGCCCCAGGGCAGGTACGACGGTCGCCAGCGCGCTCCTCGTCGACTACATGCTCACCGTGGCGGTGTCGATCTCCTCCGGCGCCAACTACGCCTCGGCCGCCATCCCCGCCCTGCGCGGTCACGAGGCGGCGTTCGCGGTGGCGCTGGTCGTGATCCTCACGGCCATGAACCTGCGCGGCATCCGCGAGGCCGGCACGGCGTTCGCGGTCCCGACGTACGCCTTCATGTTCTCGATCCTCGGGATGGCGCTGTTCGGGTTCATCCGGATGGCGACCGGCGACCTGCCGCACGTGGAGAGCGCGAAGTACACCATCGAGCCGGAGCCCGGGATGCACCAGCCGCTCGGCACCGTCGCGCTGCTCTTCCTGCTGGCGCGGGCCTTCTCCTCCGGCTCGGCCGCGCTGACCGGCGTCGAGGCGATCAGCAACGGCGTCCCGGCCTTCCGGCGGCCCAAGTCCAAGAACGCCGCCACCACGCTCGCACTCCTGGGCATGATCGCGATCACGATGATGATGAGCGTCATCGTGCTGGCCAAGGAGATGGGGCTGCGGATGGTGGACCCCAACGCCCAGCACCGGCTGCTGCTCGACGGGAAGCCCCTCGGCGACAGCCACAGCCAGAACGCCGCGATCGCACAGGTCGCGAAGGCGGTCTTCGACGGCTTCCCGGCCGGGTTCTACATCGTCGTCACCGTCACCGGCGTCATCCTCGTGCTCGCCGCCAACACCGCCTTCAACGGCTTCCCGGTGCTCGGCTCGATCCTCGCCCGCGACGGCTACGCGCCGCGGGCGCTCGGCTCCCGCGGCGACCGGCTCGCCTACAGCAACGGCATCGTCTTCCTCGCGGTCATGGCGATCGTGCTGATCCTGGTCTTCGACGCCCAGACGACCCGGCTCATCCAGCTCTACATCGTCGGCGTCTTCGTCTCCTTCAACCTCAGCCAGCTCGGCATGATCAGGCACTGGACGCGCGAGCTCAAGACGCAGCGCGACCCCGCCGTACGCCGGCGGATGACGCAGTCCCGCGTCATCAACACCGTCGGCCTCTGCTTCACCGCCGCGGTGCTCGTCATCGTGCTGATCACGAAGTTCCTGGCCGGCGCCTGGATCACGATCCTCGCGATGGTCTTCTTCTACCTCGTCATGCGGGCGATCCGGCGCCACTACGACAACGTCGAGGAGGAGCTGGCCGCCGAGGAGGAGGACAAGGTCCTGCCGACCCGGGTGCACGCCGTCGTGCTCGTCAGCAAGCTCCACAAGCCGACGCTGCGGGCGATCGCGTTCGCGCAGGCCTCCCGCCCCAACACCCTCGAGGCCGTCACCGTCTCGATCGACGACGCGGCCACCGCCCGGCTGCTGGAGGAGTGGGACGAGCGGAACTTCCCGATGCCGCTCAAGGTCCTCTACTCGCCCTACCGCGAGCTGGTCCGCCCGGTGGTGGAGTACGCCAGCGCGATCCGGAAGGCCAACCCGCGCGGGGTCGTGGCCGTCTACATCCCCGAGTACGTCGTCGGTCGCTGGTGGGAGCAGCTGCTGCACAACCAGACCGCGCTGCGGCTCAAGGGGCGGCTGCTGTTCACCCCGGGCGTCATGGTCATCTCCGTGCCCTACCAGCTGCGCTCCTCCGAGCACCGCCGCCGCGAGCTGCGCGACGAGTACTGGATCCGGCCCGGCTCCATCCGCGGCGGCGACAGCTACCACGACAGCCAGGTCGGCCGCTAGGCCGTGGTGACCCGATGAGCGCGCCGCGCCGCCGCCGGCCCCATCGTGGCCGGGCGCCCCGGGCGCGGGCGACCCGCGGGAGGTCGTACGTCGGCGAGCGCTACGAGGCGACGGCCGGGCCGATCGCGCACGGCGGCCACGTCGTCGTACGCGTCCCGTCGCAGGTCGAGCCCGTCGGGACCCGCGTCGTCTTCGTCCGCCACGCCCTGCCGGGCGAGCGGGTCCTCGTCGAGATCACCGAGGGCAGCGAGGGCGACCGGTTCTGGCGGGGCGACGCCGTTGAGGTGCTGGAGCCGTCGCCGGACCGGGTTGCGCCGCCCTGCCCGTACGCCGGCCCCGGGCTCTGCGGCGGGTGCGACTTCCAGCACGTCGCGCTGCCCGCGCAGCGGGAGCTGAAGGCCGCGGTCCTGCGCGAGCAGCTCTCCCGGCTCGCCGGCCTCGACGTCGCGGTGACCGTCGAGGCGGTGCCGGGCGACGAGGACGGGCTGCGCTGGCGGACCCGGCAGCGCTACGTCTCGCTGCCGACGGGGCGCGGGATGCGCAAGCACCGGTCGCACGACGTCGTCCCGGTCGACGACTGCCGGATCGCCCGCCCCGACGCGCGTGAACCCGGCTCCGGCACCGTGGTCGAGCAGGTGGCCGCTGCCGGTGTCGAGCACACCTTCGAGGTCGCCGCCGACGGCTTCTGGCAGGTGCACCCGGGCGCTCCGACGACCCTCGTCGAGGCCGTCCTCGAGATGCTCGAGCCGCGGCCCGGCGAGTCGGTGCTCGACCTGTACGCCGGCGTGGGGCTCTTCAGCGCGTTCCTGGCCGACCGGGTCGGGGCCGGGCCGTCGACCGGCGGGCGGGTCGTCGCGATCGAGGGCGACCGCGGCGCCTCCGCGCTCTCGGCCGCCAACGTGCCGTCGGCCGAGGTCGCGGCGGGCGACGTGGCCGCGGTCCTCGCGGCGTCGTACGACGAGCCGTTCGACCTGGTCGTGCTCGACCCTCCGCGCGAGGGTGCGCGCCGTCCGGTGGTGGAGGCGGTGGTCGCGCGTACGCCGCGGGCGGTCGCCTACGTCGCCTGCGACCCGGCCGCGCTGGCCCGCGACGTGGCGATCTTCGCCGAGCACGGCTACCACGTCGCGGGCCTGCGGGCCTTCGACCTCTTCCCGATGACTCACCACGTCGAGGCGGTCGGCCTGCTCACGCCCGTCGGTCGGTGACGGCCGGCTGGGCCAGGAAGCGGGCGATCCCCACGAAGCCGCCGGTGAGCGCCAGCATGGCGAGGACGTTCGCGACCCGGCCGTCGCCGATGACCGCGCTGGTGACGAGCGCGACGGCGCTGATGGCGAGCCAGGGCCAGGCGACCCTGCCCGAGCGCCACAGCGCCACGAAGATCGTCAGCAGGCCGACGTGGACAAGCATCGCGAGTCCCAGGGTGACGTTGTAGATCGGGCCGAGGTGGTCGAGGAAGTAGAGCGCCGTCTCCCGGAGCTCCGGCCTCGCGAGGGTGGGCAGCGCACCGCCGAACCCGTTGAGGCTGGCGCCCGCGCCCACGACGGCGAGCACGGCGCCGACGCCGGCGATCCGCCCGCCGCGTGAGGACGCGAGCCGCAGGGCGATCGCGACCGCCGTGACGGCGACCAGGGTGTAGCACACCTGCTCGAGCAGGACCATCGTCACGAAGCTCCCGGTGTGGGCGTGGATGATGTCGAGCTGCCTGTCGTTGTCGCTGGTGTGGTCCACACCGAGCGCGACGGAGAGCAGCTCGGCGAGCGGCGCGCCGATCGCGGCGGCGGCGGCGAGCCGGCGCCAGCCCGGATGGCCGGCGGTGGACCCAGCGGCGTGCGAGGGGACGGTCGGGGTGGCTGCGGAGCTGACTGACATGGTGGTTCCTCCCGGAGGTTGCGGTGTGGCGCGTGATGGACGGGCCGCGTCGAGCGGCTGACCCAGGCTCTCCGCAGAGGCCGGCGGCGCGCGTCCCTCCGGTGGCGCGACCCGGGCGCCGGCCGTTGTAGGCCGGCACCGGCGGCGTACCTCCCCGGGATGGGTGGTCTACATCCGCGGATTGACGACGCGGGGCGCCCGCTCGCCGTACCTTCGGCTCATGGACAGCCGCCTGCGCGCCCTCGGCCCGGCGCGCGCGCGCCGTCGCGACGAGCTCACCGCGCTCGCGATGGTCGTGATCTCGCAGGCCGCGGTGTGGACGGTGCCGGCGGGAGGCGACACCCTGCTGCACGGCTCGCGCGCGTGGAACGCGGTCGTGCTCGCGGCCACCTCCTCGGCGCTCGGCTGGCGCCGCCGCGCACCGTTGGGAGCGGTGGTCGCCGCCGTGGCGGCGCAGTGCGGGACCCACCTCGTCGCGCCGCACGGCATCGAGTTCCTGGGCTTCGTGCCGATGCTGCTCCTCACCTCGTCGGCCGGGTGGTACCTCCGCGGCCACCGGGGCTGGGTCGCGCTCGCCGTCGCACTCGTCGGCCTCGCCGCGGTCGAGATCTCCGAGCCGACCATGCACCAGCCGGAGAACCTCCTCGACGCGCTCTGGCTCGTCGCCCCGTGGGGACTCCTCCGGGCCCTGCGCGCCCGCGAGGAGCGCGTACGACGTCTGGCCGGCGAGCTCGCGGCCCTCGAGGCCGCGCAGGAGGCGCACCGGCGCGAGGTCGTCGCCGCCGAGCGCGCGAGGATCGCCCGCGACCTGCACGACGTGGTCGCCCACGCGACCTCGGTGATGATGATCCAGATCGGAGCCGCCCGGATGCGCCACGAGGCGGGGGAGCGGGACATCGCCGGCCAGCTCGCCGCCGCCGAGTCGACGGGCAGGCAGGCGATCGCCGAGCTGCGCAGGCTGCTCGAGGTGCTCCGCTCGTGGCCGGAGGCCCCCGAACCGTCGCCCGAGACTCCCGGCCCGCGCCGGAGCGGGACGTCGAGCGGGACGCGGGACGGGATGCCGGACGCTCCGGCACCGCCCCAGCCCCGGCTCGACCAGCTCGACGGGCTGGTGGGCACCTACCGCGCCGCCGGCCTACGGGTCGAGGTGGTCGGCACGCCGCCCGCCGACCTGCCGCTCGGGGTGCAGGTCTCGGCGTACCGGATCGTGCAGGAGGCGCTCACCAACAGCCTCCGCCACGGCGGCGGACGGTGCGCGCTGGTGCGGGTCGACGCGGACGCCGGGGACCTGGTGGTCGAGGTGAGCGACCGCGGCGACCCGAGCACGGCGGTCCGGCCGGTCAGCCCCGCCCCGCACGGCTCCGGCGACTCCGGCGGCCACGGCCTGGTCGGGATCTCCGAGCGGGCCCGCCTGCTCGGCGGCTCGGCGAGCAGCGGCCCGAACACCGACGGCGGCTGGACGGTGCTGGCCCGGCTGCCGCGGACCGGGCAGACCCAGCTCCCGGGGGTCCCGGCGTGACCTCGGTGCTGATCGTCGACGACCAGGCGCTGGTCCGCGGCGGGTTCCGCCTCATCCTGGCGACCACCCACGACCTCGAGGTCGTCGGCGAGGCCGCCGACGGCGCCGAGGGTGTCCGGCTGGCACGCCGGCTGCGGCCCGACGTCGTGCTCATGGACGTCCGGATGCCCGGCATGGACGGCCTCGAGGCGACGAAGGCGCTGCTGGCCGACCCGGGGGCGGCGTACCGGATCCTCATCCTGACCACCTTCGACCTCGACGAGTACGTCTACCGCGCCCTGCGTGCCGGGGCGGCCGGCTTCCTGCTCAAGGACGCCTCGCCCGAGTCGCTCGTGGACGCGGTGCGGACCGTCGCCCGCGGCGACAGGCTGCTCGCGCCGGCCGTGCTGACCCGCCTCGTCGAGGAGTACGTCGACCGCCCGCGTCCCGACGGCGCGCGACAGCTGGCCGCGCTGACCGAACGTGAGCGGGAGATCCTCGTGCAGGTCGGCCAGGGCCTCAGCAATCTGCAGATCGCGGAGGCGCTGCACCTGTCGGAGGCGACGGTGAAGACGCACGTCACCCGGGTCTTCACGAAGCTCGGCCTGCGAGATCGCGCGCAGGCCGTGGTGGCGGCCTACGAGACCGGGCTCGTCCGGGTCGGACAGGGCCGGCCGCCCGGGGCGGTGCGTTGATCAACGCTCGACATCGTGTATCTTGATATCAAGAGATACCGGGCCGGAGGTCACCGAGGTTAGGTGAGCCTTCGTTTCCGCGCCGCGGAAGCGCGCGGCAGGATGGGCCCGAGACTTCCCACAGACGTCATCGTCACCGTAGACGCGACCAAGGAGATGAACGCGTTGGCCAGTCAGGACAGCTTCGGTGCCAAGAGCACCCTGGACGTGGACGGCAAGTCCTACGAGATCTTCCGCCTCGACGCGGTGACGGGGGAGGGGCTGGACGTCGCGTCGCTGCCCTACAGCCTCAAGGTCCTCCTCGAGAACCTCCTGCGCACCGAGGACGGTGCCGACATCACCGCCGACGACATCAAGGCGCTCGCCGGCTGGGACGAGACCGCCCAGCCCGACAAGGAGATCCAGTTCACCCCGGCGCGCGTGGTGATGCAGGACTTCACCGGCGTCCCGTGCGTCGTCGACCTGGCGACGATGCGCGAGGCCATGGCCGAGCTCGGTGGCGACCCGTCCAGGATCAACCCGCTCGCCCCGGCCGAGATGGTCATCGACCACTCCGTCATCGCCGACGTCTTCGGCACCCCCGAGGCCTTCCAGCGCAACGTCGAGATCGAGTACGAGCGCAACCGCGAGCGCTACCAGTTCCTGCGCTGGGGCCAGGGTGCCTTCGACGACTTCAAGGTCGTGCCGCCGGGCACCGGCATCGTCCACCAGGTCAACATCGAGCACCTCGCCCGCACGGTCTTCACGCGCGAGGTTGACGGCGAGCTGCAGGCCTACCCGGACACCCTGGTCGGCACCGACTCCCACACCACCATGGTCAACGGCCTCGGCGTGCTCGGCTGGGGCGTGGGCGGCATCGAGGCCGAGGCGGCGATGCTCGGCCAGCCGGTCTCGATGCTCATCCCGCGCGTCGTGGGCTTCAAGCTGTCCGGCTCGCTGCCGGAGGGCTCCACCGCGACCGACCTGGTCCTCACGATCACCGAGATGCTGCGCAAGCACGGCGTCGTCGGCAAGTTCGTGGAGTTCTACGGCGAGGGCGTCTCGGAGGTGCCGCTGGCCAACCGCGCCACGATCGGCAACATGAGCCCGGAGTTCGGCTCCACGGCCGCGATCTTCCCGATCGACGCGGAGACGATCAGCTACCTGAAGCTCACCGGTCGGACCGAGGAGCAGCTCAAGCTCGTCGAGGCGTACGCCAAGGAGCAGGGCCTCTGGCACGACCCGCAGGCCGAGCCGCGCTTCTCCGAGAAGCTCGAGCTCGACCTTGCCACCGTCGTCCCCTCCATCGCCGGGCCGAAGCGCCCGCAGGACCGGATCCAGGTCACCGACGCCAAGCAGTCCTTCCGCGGTGCCCTCGTCGACTACGCCGGCGAGAACGGCCCGGAGCAGGGGTACGACGAGGCCTCGGCCGAGTCCTTCCCGGCCAGCGACTCCCCGTCGTACTCCGGCGGCAACGGCGCGCCCGCGCCGAGCGACCACCTCTCCGCTGCGCCGAAGGACGGCGGCCGGGCCAGCTCGCCGGTCGAGGTGACCCTCGAGGACGGCACGACGTTCACCCTCGACCACGGCGCCGTCACCATCGCCGCGATCACCTCGTGCACGAACACCTCGAACCCGTCGGTCATGATCGGCGCCGCGCTGCTGGCCAAGAACGCCGTCGAGAAGGGCCTCGCCCGCAAGCCGTGGGTCAAGACGACCCTCGCGCCCGGCTCGAAGGTGGTCTCCGACTACTACGAGAAGGCCGGTCTGACGCCGTACCTCGACAAGCTCGGCTTCAACCTCGTCGGCTACGGCTGCACGACCTGCATCGGCAACTCCGGCCCGCTCATCCCCGAGGTCTCGGCGGCGGTCAACGAGAAGGACCTCGCGGTCGTCTCGGTGCTCTCCGGCAACCGCAACTTCGAGGGCCGGATCAACCCGGACGTGAAGATGAACTACCTCGCGTCCCCGCCGCTGGTCGTCGCCTACGCGCTGGCCGGCTCGATGGACGTCGACCTCTTCAACGACCCGCTGGGGAAGGACACCGAGGGCAACGACGTCTTCCTCCGCGACATCTGGCCGAGCCCGGCCGAGGTCGAACGGGTCATCGGCGAGGCGATCTCCTCGGACATGTTCTCCAAGGACTACGCCGACGTCTTCGCCGGCGACGAGAACTGGCGGTCGCTGCCGACGCCGGAGGGCGACACCTTCGCGTGGGACGAGAACTCGACCTACGTTCGCAAGGCGCCGTACTTCGACGGGATGCCGGAGGAGCCCGCCCCCGTCACCGACATCGAGGGCGCACGCGTCCTGCTCAAGCTGGGCGACTCGGTCACCACCGACCACATCAGCCCGGCCGGCGCCATCAAGAAGGACTCGCCCGCGGGCAAGTACCTCCTCGAGCACGGCGTCGAGCAGCGTGACTTCAACTCCTACGGCTCTCGCCGCGGCAACCACGAGGTGATGATCCGCGGCACGTTCGCCAACATCCGCCTGCGCAACCAGATCGCGCCGGGCACCGAGGGCGGCTTCACCCGCGACTTCACCCAGCCCGACGGCCCGGTGACCAGCGTGTACGACGCCTCGGTGAACTACCAGGAGCAGGGCATCCCGCTGGTCGTCCTGGCCGGCAAGGAGTACGGCTCAGGCTCCTCGCGCGACTGGGCCGCGAAGGGCACCTCGCTGCTGGGTGTCAAGGCGGTCATCGCCGAGAGCTACGAGCGCATCCACCGCTCCAACCTCATCGGCATGGGCGTCATCCCGCTGCAGTTCCCCGAGGGCCAGAGCGCCGAGTCGCTCGATCTCACCGGCGAGGAGACCTTCTCGATCACCGGCATCACGGCGCTCAACGACGGCACCACGCCGAAGACCGTCGAGGTCAGCACCGACACTGGCGTGGCGTTCGACGCGGTCGTCCGCATCGACACCCCCGGTGAGGCGGGCTACTACCGCAACGGCGGGATCATGCAGTACGTCCTGCGCAACCTGCTCAAAGGCTGAGCCACACCGCCGGGTCGGCGCTTTCTGCATCGGGCAGAGGCGCCGACCCGGTGCATTTCAGGCGTCGTACGCCGTCGCGTGGCGCGGCTGGTAGACCTGCACGTCGTCCGCGCCGGGGACCTGCACCATGGCGACCAGCCCGTAGCCGTGGTCCTCGATCGCAGTGGTGAAGGTCGCGCCGCGGGCCTCGAGGTCCGCCTTGGTGGCGGTGATGTCGTCTCAGCCACCCGTCGCCGCTGTCGACGTACGGGAACTGCAGGACGTCCCGGAAGAAGGCCCGGGTCGACGTCGGGTCGTCGGAGTAGATGAGCGTGCGGCAGGCAACGCTCATGCGTGGATCGTAGGCCCCCGGACGGGCTGGCTAGGGTGGGTCGCATGCTTGTTGCCTTCTCGATCGCCCCGGGCACGACCGACGACCCGACCGGGTCGGTGTCGAAGGCGGTCGCCGACGCGATCCGGGTCGTCCGCGAGTCCGGCCTGCCCAACGAGACCAACGCGATGTTCACCAACGTCGAGGGGGAGTGGGACGAGGTGATGGCCGTCGTCAAGCAGGCTGTCGACGCCGTCGCCGCGGTCTCCCCGCGGGTGAGCCTGGTGCTCAAGGCCGACATCCGGCCCGGCTACACCGGTCAGCTCACCGCGAAGGTCGAGCGGGTCGAGCAGGCCCTCCGGGACAGCTGATGGACAGCGAGACGCGCAGCTACCGCACCGGCGGGAAGGAGTCGGTCGTCGACCTGACGAGAGACGCCGAGGAGTTCGTCGGGGAGTACGCCGACGGGCTGCTGCACGTCTTCGTGCCGCACGCCACGGCCGGGATCGCGATCATAGAGACCGGCGCCGGCAGCGACGACGACCTCCTGGGCGCCCTGGCCGACCTGCTCCCGGCGGACGACCGCTGGAAGCACCGGCACGGCTCCCGCGGACACGGCCGGTCCCACGTGATGCCGGCGTTCGTGCCGCCGTACGCGACGGTCCCGGTGCTCGGCGGGCGGCTGGCGCTCGGCACCTGGCAGAGCCTGTGCCTGGTCGACCTCAACGTCGACAACAGCGTGCGCGAGGTGCGGTTCAGCTTCCTGCCGGGCTGACGTCGGACACGAGCCTGAAGACGCGCTGGTAGAACGCCAGCTCCCGCTCGAGGGCGTCGATGTTGGTCGCCGGGTCGCGGAAGCCGTGGCCCTCGCCGGCGTACATCACGAGCTCGTGGGGGAGCCCCTTGTCGCGCAGGACCCGGGCCATGAGCTCGGCCTGCGCCGGTGGCACGACCCTGTCGTCGTCACCCTGGAGGAGGATGAGCGGCACCGCGAGCCGGTCGACATGGGTGAGGGGCGAGCGCTCGACGTACACCTCGCGCCCCTCGGGCCACGGCGCGATCAGCCGCTGCGGGTAGCGGGACTCGAACTTGTGCGTGTCCTCGACTAGGGTGACCAGGTCGGAGATGCCGAAGTAGCTGGCCCCGGCCCGGAAGACGTCGCTCGAGGTGAGCGCCGCGAGGACGCTGAAGCCGCCGGCGCTGCCGCCGCGGATGACGGTGCGCTCGGGGTCGATGAGACCGGCGTCGGCGAGGTGGCGTACGCCGGCGACCGCGTCGCGCACGTCGACGACTCCCCACTGTCCCTCGAGCCGGCACCGGTAGGCGGTGCCGAAGCCGGTCGAGCCGCCGTAGTTCACGTCGAGGACGGCGAAGCCGCGGGAGGTCCAGTACGCCCGCTGGGCGGTGTAGACGGGGGTGGCGCGGCCGCTCGGCCCGCCGTGGAGCGAGACGATCAGCGGCGGCCGGGCGCCCTCGGGCGGCACCATGTCCGGGTTGGCCGGCGGATAGAGGAATCCCTGCGTGGGCTCGCCGGCGGGGGAGTCCCACCAGACCGACGTGGGGAGGCTCACCCAGGCCGGGTCCGGGTCGTCCTCGGCCGGCGCGAGCGGCGTCGTCGTACCGTCGGCGAGGTCGATCAGCGACACCGTCGCCGGCGCATCCGGGCGGCCGGTGTGGGCGACGACGTGACCGGCGTCGACGACGTGCAGGCCCGCGATCGCCGTGGCGGAGGTCGGGACCTGGGTCGCCTCGCCGGTGGCAGGGTCGAGCAGCGCGAGCTCGTCGGCGCCGTCGACGACGCGGACCGTGGCGATCCGCCCGTCGGGCAGTCCGGCGTACGCCGACATGCCCGCCTGCCAGCGCGGCGCGCCGTAGTCCACCTCCTCGGCGTGGGCACGGACGACCAGGTCGGCGGTCAGGTCCGCGACCACATGGTTGCCCCAGCCCGACTCGTGGGAGACGAAGGTGATGCGGTGGTCGTCGAGCCACACCGCGGGCTCCACGGCCGCGTCCTCGGCCCCCGCGACGAGGCGGTGGGAGACGAGGTCGCCGGCGGCGTCGAGCTCGCCGACCCGCAGCCAGCTGCCGTCCCACGGCATGTTCGGGTGGTTCCACGTGACCCAGGCGAGTCGCGCGCCGTCGGGGGAGAGGGCCGGGTCGAGCACGAAGTCCGGTGGGCTCTCCACGTCGGCCTGCTCGTCCGAGGTCAGAGCGCGCGGCCGCTCCCGGCCGGCCACCAGGACCGTCCCGAGGTCGTGGTTGGGGCCGTCGAGCGAGATCCGCACCAGCGAGGTGACGGGCTCGAGCGCGGTGTCGCGCTGGTCCTCGCGGACGCAGTAGGCGACCCCCCGACGGTGGTCGATCGCGAACGCCGCGAGCCGGACCAGCCCGTCGCTCGGCGGCGTGATCGGGCGCGGCTCCTCGCCCGGCGCGACGCGCCACACCTGCTGGGTCGCGAACTCGACGTACAGCACGAGGCCGTCGGCCGCGGCGTGGCTGCCGCCGCCGTACTCGTGCAGGCGCGAGCGGACGTTGTGGCCGGGGAGAGAGACGTCCTCGGTGGCGCCGGCCCGTCGTCGTACGAGCGTGAGGCGGCCGGCGTCGGCGGGCCGTGCCTCGGTCCAGTAGACGTCGGCGCCGTCGGTGATCGGCGAGGCGCTCGCCGTGCTCGTCGCGAAGACGTCGCGCGCCGAGATCGGCGAGGGCCAGGCGCCGTACGGCGACGGGGGAGTGCTCATGGCCGCACTGTGCCAGAGCGAGGATGTCAGCGGCGGCCGACGAGCCAGTACGCCGCGACGCCGGCGAGGTTGGTGCCGGCCCACACCTGCCAGAGCAGCTTCGGGCCGCGGACCTGGTCCGAGGTACGCCGGTGCAGGTCACGCAGGGTGAGCGGGCCGAGGACGAGCTGGGCGGCGATCGCGGCGGCGCCGATGCGGGCGACGTTCTTGTTCGGGGTCATGGTCCGATCCTGCCTCAGAGCAGGGAGGGCAGCTCCGCGGTGGACCCGAGCAGGTGGGTGTGGGGCGAGGACGCGAGCTGCTCGAGCGTGAACGAGCCGGTGCCGACTCCGACGACGAGCCCGGCGCCGGCGCAGGTGCCGGCCTCGAGGTCGTTCGGCGTGTCGCCGGCGACCAGGACCCGGCGTACGTCGGCGGCACCGGTGGCCTCCATGCAGTGGAAGACGAGGTACGGCGCGGGGCGGCTGGCGGCGACCCGGTCGGAGGTTACCACGGCGTCGACGGTCGTGTCCGGCCCCGGTCCGACGGTCCAGCCGAGCCCGGCCAGGATCGAGTCGGCGATCTCGGCCGAGTAGCCCGTCTGCAGGGCGACCCTCACGCCGGCGGAGCGCAGCGTCGCGAACATCTCCACGACGCCGGGGAACGGCTGCGGCGGCGTCTCGCGGTAGGCGGTCACGAGCCGCTCGCCGAAGAGCGCGAACGTCTTGTCGACGGCGGCCTCGGACGCGTCGGCGTCGAGTGCGGCGAGCAGGCCGGCGATCGCCTCCCGCTTCGAGGTGCCCTTCCACTGCTGCAGCAGGTCGTGCGGGACAGCGCCGCCCGTGGCGTCGGCCACCGTCGCCTCGAGGACGGCGTAGACCAACCCGCCCTCGTCGACGGTCGTCCCGGCCATGTCGAGCGCAGCGAGGTCGAACGCGGTGCTCATGAGATCTCCTTGAGGATGCGGACGTCGGTGCTGATCCCGGACGAGGCCGGCCGGGCGTTGTCGATGGTGAACGTGACCCGGTCAGGGCGGTAGCGGTCGTCGGCGTACTCCAGCGGCGTGCCGTCCGCCGCCGTCGCCCGGCGCCGCTCGCGCAGGAGCGGGCTGCCGACCTCGAGGCCGAGGAGCTCGGCGTCGGTCTCGTCGGCGGCGACGGCGTCCATCGTGTGGCGGGCCGAGTGCAGGTCGACGCCGACGGAGGTCAGGTAGGCGTAGATCGAGCCGGAGTCGGGGTCGAAGTCGAAGAGCAGCCGGCCCACCTGCTCGACGAAGCTGCTCCGCTCGAGCATCGCCGGACGCCCGTCGAGGAGCCGCAGCCGGAGGACGTCGACGACCGGGTCGCCGACCTCCACGCCGAGCGCCTGCGCGGCGGCGGCCGACGCGCCACGCCGGGCGACCTCGATCGTCCGCTGGCCCGGCGTACGCCCGATCTCGCGCGCCCAGTTGCTGAACGAGATCAGCGTCTCGAAGGGCTGCCCGACCGCCGTCTCGCGGACGGTCGGCCGCTGCCCCTGGCCGCCGCCGATGAGTCCCTCACGGCGCAGCGCCGCGAGCGCACTGCGGATCGTCCCGCGCGACGCGCGGAACTCGACGCAGAGGTCGGCCTCAGACGGCAGCGCGGTGCCGGGCGGGAGCTCGCCGCCGAGGATCCGGCCGCGCAGGTCCTCGGCGACGCGGGCGTGGAGAGGCACTGACATGTCCCGAACGCTACAACTTGATCAGACAAGTCGGTCCCGGTTCCGTCGTGAACTCTCGGTCAACAACACCCGACGACTCCGCCGCGCAGGCGAACGGCCGGTTAACTTGTTTGTACAAGACGTCGCACCCCCTTGACCCCGGCCGGACGGGGCTTGGAGCGTTCACTGCGTGCCGACGACCAGCAGCCCCGCTCCCGCTCCCGACGACGCCACCCCGTACGACCTCGCCGTCGTCGGTGCAGGCATCGTCGGCCTCGCCCACGCGGTCGAGGCGGTGGGCAGGGGGCTGCGCGTCGTCGTGCTGGAGCGCGACCAGCGGGCCGTGGGCGCGTCGGTCCGCAACTTCGGGCACGTCGGCACCACGATCCAGGCCGGCGAGGCGCTGGACTACGCGCTCGTCGCGCGCGAGCGCTGGCTCACCCTGGGCGAGAAGGCCGGGTTCGAGGTCCGGCAGGCGGGCACCCTGGCCGTCGCGCGGACGGCCACCGAGCTCGCCGTGCTCGAGCAGTTCGCCGCGGCCCGCGGACCCGAGCAGGTCCGGCTCCTCACCCGGAGCGAGGTGCGCGACCTGGTCCCGGTCGCCGGCGAGGACGTCGTCGGCGGGGCGCACTTGCCGCTCGACCTCCGCATCGACCCCCGCGCGGCCGTGCCGGCGCTGGCAGGCTGGCTCGCCTCGGAGGGCGTCGAGATCAGGTGGGGCACCCACGTCGGCGCGATCGCGCCCGGCCTCGTCAGCACCAGCCGCGGCGACCTGGCGGCCTCACGGGTGGTCCATGCGAGCGGCCACGACGTCGACCGGCTCTTCCCCGAGGTCGCCTCGGCCGCCGGCGTACGACGCTGCCGGCTGCACATGCTCGAGGTCGCACCGCCCGGCGGCGTCACCATCGAGCCCGCGGTCCTCACCGGCACGTCCCTGCTGAGGTACGGAGGGCCGGCCTCCATGCCCGCGGCCGCCGAGCTGCGCCGCGAGCTCGAGGAGACCAGCCCCGAGCTCCTCGCGGTCGACATGAACCTCATGCTCACCCAGCGCCCTGACGGCTCGGTCGTCCTCGGCGACACCCACCACTACGACGTCACGCAGACGCCGTTCGACGACGAGGACGTCAGCGAGCTGCTGCTGCGTGAGGGAGCGCGCCTGCTCGGGGGCGCGCTCACCGTGAGGCGCCGCTGGCGTGGCGTCTACGCCGACTCCCCGCAGACCGACTACCTGGTCGCCGAGCCGCACCCGGGCACGCGGGTCGTCTCCGTCACCTCGGGGATCGGCATGACCACCGCGCTCGGCCTCGCCCCGGCCGTCCTCGACCAGCTCCTCTGAACCTCCTCTGAAGCTCCTCTGACCTGCCTGTCCATCCCCCGCACCAGGAGAGAACCCACCATGAAGCTCCACCAACTCGCCGCGCTCGCCGGCGCGGCCGTCCTCGCCGCCAGCCTCACGGCCTGCGGCGGCTCCGACAGCAAGGCCTCTGCCGACTCCGACTCGGTCTGCCCCGACGGCTCGCTCACCTTCGGCGTCGAGCCCTACGAGGACGCCAAGAACCTCACGCCCGTCTACGAGACCATCGGCAAGGCGCTCGGGGACGAGCTCGGCTGCGACGTCGAGGTCCAGATTACCGAGAGCTACGTCGCCGAGATCCTCGCGATGAAGAACGGCAAGCTCGACATCGGCCAGTTCGGCCCGCTGGGCTTCGTCTTCGCCTCCCGCGAGGCCAAGGCCGTGCCGGTCGCCTCCTTCGCCGACAAGACCGGCAAGCTGTCGACGTACACCGCCGGCATCTGGGTCAAGAAGGGCTCCCCGATCACCTCCGTCAAGGACCTCGCCGGGCACACCCTCGCCCTCGCGGAGAGCGGCTCGACCTCCGGCGACGCTCTCCCGCGTCAGGCGCTCGTCGACGCGGGCGTCGACAAGGACGTCCAGACGATGTACGCCGGCGGCCACCCCGAGTCCCAGCTCGCGCTGATCCACGGGAAGGTCGACGCGGCCGAGATCAACTCCCAGCAGCTGGCCTCCTCGCAAGCGTCGGGCATCTTCGACGAAGCCGACTACACCCAGATCTGGAAGTCCGACCCGATCGCCAACGACCCGATCACGGTCTCCCCGGAGCTGAGCGACGCAGCGCAGAAGAAGATCACCGACGCCCTGCTGAACCTGCCGAAGTCAGCGGTCGCCCCGATCGGCAAGTACCTCGACTTCACCTCGCCGGACAAGCCGCTGATCGCGGTCGACCAGTCGACGTACCAGCCGCTGTTCGACCTCGCCGACAGTCTCGGGCTCACCGACAAGGACCTGTGATGGCCGCACTGACCGCCTCCCCGGTGAGCACCGACGACACCTCGACGGCCGTCCTCTCCGTCCGCGGGCTCGTCAAGAGGTACGGCGACCGGACGGTCCTCCACGGCATCGACCTCGACGTGCGGGCCGGGGAGGTGGTCAGTGTCCTCGGGGCCAACGGATCGGGGAAGTCGACCGCGCTGCGCTGCGTGGTCGGGCTGGTCCGCCCGGACGGCGGGACCATCACCGTCGGCGGGCGGCCGGTGACGCCGGGCGCCCCGACCGCGTCTGCGGCGATGGTGTTCCAGCGGATCCACCTCGTCGGGCGCCACAGCGTGCTCGACAACGTCTGCGCGGGCGCCCTCGGGCGGCTCCCGATCACCCGGTCGTGGTCGACCCTCGCCTTCCCGCGGGACCTGCGGGAGGAGGCGATGGCGTGCCTCGACCGGGTCGGCCTCGCCGACCGGGCCCACGACCGGGCTGGCCGGCTCTCGGGCGGCCAGCAGCAGCGGGTGGCGATCGCCCGCGCGCTCTGTCAGCGCGCCCAGGTCCTGCTCGCCGACGAGCCGGTCTCGGCCCTCGACCCGGCCGCCGCCACCCAGGTGATGCGGCTGCTGCGCTCGCTCGCCGAGGACGACCGGATGGCCGTGGCGGCCGTGCTCCACCAGCCCGAGCTCGCCCGGCGCCACACCGACCGCGTCGTCGGGCTGCTCCACGGCCGGATGTCGCTCCAGACCCCCGCCGACCGACTGACGGACGCCGAGGTCGACGCGCTGTACGCCCCCGACTACCAGGCGGAGGGAGCCCTGACATGACCGAGCTGACCTCCGTCGCACGCCTCGCCGTACCTCCGCGCCGGTGGCGTACGTCCTCCGTCGTCGCCACCGTCGTCGTCCTCGCCGCCGTGGTCGCCCTGCACGTCTACGCCTGGCGCAAGACCGACTTCTCCCTCGGGGAGCTCGTGACCGGCTGGCACGGCATGGTCGACTTCCTGGGCGACGCGTTCCCGCCGGACCTGAGCTGGGACGAGATCGTCCACCCGGCGATCGGCTACTGCCTCGTCACGCTGTCGATGGGCATCCTCGGCACCACCCTGTCGGTGCCGTTCGCGCTCGTCCTCGCGCTTCTGGGCGCGCGTACGACGCAGCGCAACGCGATCGTCTACCAGGTCGCCCGCGGCATCCTCTCGCTGTTCCGCGCGGTGCCGAACTTCGTCTGGGCACTCGTCTTCGTCACGGCGGTCGGCCTGGGATCGTTCCCCGGCGTGCTCGCGATCCTCGTGCACAACATCGGGGTCATGGGGAAGCTGTGGTCGGAGGCGATGGAGGAGGTCGACCAGGGCCCCGTCGAGGCGCTGCGGTCGGCCGGCGCCAACAGTCTCCAGACCGCCACCCACGTGGTGCTGCCGTCGGTGGTGCCGCAGTTCGTGAGCCTGTTCCTCTACCGGATCGACGTCAACGTCCGCGACTCCGTCATGCTCGGGATCGTCGGTGCCGGCGGGATCGGCTTCTACCTCACGCAGGCGATCCAGGAGTTCAACTTCGACGTGATGATGACCTACATCCTGATGGTGCTCGTCATGGTCATCGCCGTCGACCTTCTCAGCGCGGCGCTCCGGCGGCGGCTGGCGGATGCCTGACCTCGCGCGCGTTGCCGTCTGGCGCGGCGGGAGCGAGGTCTGCGTCGAGGAGGTCGCGCTCCCCGAGCCGACGACAGGCGAGGTGCTCGTCCGGGTCGACCTCGCGACCGTGTGCGGCAGCGACCACCACACCGTGTCCGGGCGCCGACCGGCGCCGTGTCCGAGCGTGCTCGGCCACGAGGGGGTCGGGTCGGTCGTCGCATCCGGGCCGGGCGCCGGCGTACGCCCTGGTCAGCGGGTGGTCTGGTCGGTGACCGTCTCCTGCGGGACGTGCGACCGCTGCCGGCGCGGGCTCACCGCCAAGTGCCGGTCGGTGCGCAAGCTCGGCCACGAGGCGTACGACGGTCCGGGCGGGCGCTGGCCGCTCTCGGGGACCTACGGGACCCACGTGCTGCTGCCCGCCGGGACGGCAGTCGTCCCGGTGCCGGTCGGGCTGCCCGACGAGGTCGCGTCGCCGGCCGGCTGCGCCACCGCCACGGTCATGGCGGCGCTCGAGCGGGCCGGCGACCTGGCCGGCAGGCGGGTGCTCGTCACCGGCGCGGGCATGCTCGGGCTCACGGCCACCGCGGCGGCCGTCGATGCCGGCGCGCCCGAGGTCGTCGTGGTCGACGTGGACCCGGCCCGCCTGGAGCTCGCGCTGGGCTTCGGCGCCACCTCCACGGCGGCGGCCGGCGATCGGCTCCCTGCGGTGGACGTGGCCATGGAGCTCTCCGGTGCCGCGGCCGCGGTCGAGAGCTGCCTCGGCGCGCTGGACGTCGGGGGAGTGCTGGTGCTCGTCGGCTCGGTCACGCCGGGGCCGCCGGTCGCCCTCGACCCCGAGGACGTCGTACGCCGGTGGCTGACGCTGACCGGCGTGCACAACTACGAGCCGCGCCACCTCGAGCGGGCGGTCGCCTTCCTCGCCGGCAGCGACCGGCCGTGGGCGGACCTGGTCGGGGAGCCCGTCGGGCTCGACCGGCTCGCCGACGTGCTCTGCGCTCCGATGGAGCGGCCGCGAGCCGGCGTACGCCCGGATTGAATCGAACATGCGTTCGATCTAGCATCGGCGTGTGAGCACGTACGTCCCGCCCGGCTGGCCCGCCGAGGTCAGGCCGCCCGACGCCCCGGACTGGATCGCCACGGCCACCAGCTGGCTTCTCGACCAGTGCCCGCCGGACTACCGCGGCCATCCCGCGCTGCTGCGCCACCCCGTGGTGCTGGCGCGGTTCGCGGCGGTGTTCGTCGGGGCTGCCAAGGAGGCGGCCCGGCGCGGGCTCTCCTCGGTGCGCGCGGACCTGCGCGACCTGGTGGCCGACACCGCGGTCGAGGCGGCCGTGGAGACCTGGCTCGCCGAGGAGGCCCGGCTGGCCGGCGTACGCCGCTCGGTCGACCTCGTCGAGCAGGCGCTCCGGGGTACGCGCTTCCGACCGCGCTTGTGAGGCGTCGATAGCCTTCCGCACCATGACGGTCGAGATCGCCGCGGTGGTGCTGGTCGACAAGCGGGGCTGGCTGCTGCTCCAGGAGCGCGACGAGCACGCGCCGACCGACCCCGACCGCTGGTCGATGGTCGGCGGCCACCTCGAGCCGGGCGAGGACCACCTCACCGGGGCGGTGCGCGAGCTCGAGGAGGAGACCGAGATCCGCGTCGACCCCGACGACCTCACCTACGTCGGCGCCTTCTCCGAGCCGGTGCAGGACGTCACGTTCGACGTCTACGTGGCCGGGGTCGACCTCACCGACGCGGACGTGGTCTGCCACGAGGGCCGGCAGATCGTCTTCGTCGATCCCGCGACCTTCGACGATCTCGACCTGACCGACTCGGCGCGGATGGTCCTGCCCGGACTGATCGGTTCCGCCCTCTACCGCGAGCTGGTCGGCGCGTGACCCACGGGGATCGGCGACATCGACGACGGGATGCGTAAAGTACCCAGCATGGGTCTTCTCGAACGGATCGCCTCGCCCCGCGACCTGCGCAACCTGAGCGACGACGACCTGGGCGCGCTCGCCACGGAGATCCGTGACCTGCTCGTCTCCACCTGCTCGGTCACCGGCGGCCATCTCGGCCCCAACCTCGGCGTCGTCGAGCTCACCCTCGCGATCCACCGGGTCTTCGACAGCCCGAGCGACCGGGTCGTCTTCGACACCGGCCACCAGGCCTACGTCCACAAGATGCTCACCGGCCGGGCCGGCGAGTTCGCCGGACTGCGGCAGGAGGGCGGCCTTTCGGGCTACCCGAGCCAGGCCGAGTCCGAGCACGACCTTGTCGAGAACTCCCACGCCTCCACCTCGCTCAGCTACGCCGACGGGCTCGCCAAGGCGTACGCCATCCGCGGCGAGGACCGCCACGTCGTCGCCGTCATCGGCGACGGCGCGCTCACTGGCGGCATGGCCTGGGAGGCGCTCAACAACATCGCCACCGGTCCCGACCGCAGCCTCGTCGTCGTCGTCAACGACAACGGCCGCTCCTACATGCCGACCGTCGGCGGCCTGTCCGAGCACCTCATCTCGCTGCGCACCAACCCGCGCTACGAGCAGGCGCTCGACCTGGTCAAGCGCCGGCTCAACGCCGTACCGGGGATCGGCGGGGCGGCCTACGACGTGCTGCACGCGATGAAGAAGGGCCTCAAGGACGCGCTGGCGCCGCAGGGGCTCTTCGAGGACCTCGGGCTGAAGTACGTCGGCCCGATCGACGGCCACGACCGGCCGGCGATGGAGCAGGCCCTCGCCCAGGCCAAGCGCTTCGGCGGCCCGGTCATCGTCCACGCGATCACCCGCAAGGGGTTCGGCTACGACCCGGCCGAGCTCAACGAGGTCGACCAGCTGCACCAGACCGACCCGTTCGACATGGAGACCTCGAAGCCGAAGCCCAAGGGCCGGATCTGGACCGACTTCTTCTCCGAGGAGATCGTCGCGCTCGGCGCCGAGCGGCCGGACCTGGTCGCCATCACCGCCGCCATGCTCTACCCGGTCGGCCTGGACGGCTTCGCGGCGGCCTACCCCGAGCGGACCTTCGACGTCGGCATCGCCGAGCAGCACGCCGTCACGAGCGCGGCCGGCCTCGCGATGGGCGGCATGCACCCGGTCGTGGCGATCTACTCGACGTTCCTCAACCGCGCCTTCGACCAGGTGCTCATGGACGTCGCGCTGCACAAGTGCGGCGTGACCTTCGTGCTCGACAGGGCCGGCGTGACCGGCAGCGACGGCGCGTCCCACAACGGCATGTGGGACATGTCGATCCTGCAGGTCGTGCCGGGTCTGCGGCTCGCCGCGCCCCGCGACGGCGCCCGCGTCCAGGAGCTGCTGCGCGAGGCCGTCGCCGTCGACGACGCGCCCACCGTCCTGCGGATCCCGAAGGGCGCGCCGCCCGCCGACGTCCCGGCGGTCGGCAAGGCCGGCCAGGCCGACGTCCTCGTCCGCGACGGTGCCAAGGACGTGCTCGTCGTCGGCATCGGCGCGATGGCCGGCGTCGCCGTCGGCGTCGCGGAGCGGCTGGTCGCCCAGGGGATCGGCGTGACCGTCGTCGACCCGCGCTGGGTCAAGCCCGTCGACCCCGCGATCGTCGAGCTGGCCGGCGAGCACCGCCTCGTCGTCACGGTCGAGGACAGCGGTGAGATCGGCGGCTGCGGGGCCGTGCTCCTCCAGACCCTGGCCGCGGCGGGCATCACCACCCCGACCCGGATCCACGGCATCCCGCAGCAGTTCCTCGCCCACGCGAAGCGCGAGACGATCCTCGAGCGGATCGGGCTCACGCCGCAGGCGATCGCGCTCGACGCCATCGACCACCTCGGCAACCTGGAGGCGGTCCCGGACCTCAGCGAGCCCGCCGAGGTCGACGTACGCGTCGACTCCGAGCAGTCGTGACCCTCGCGCCGCCCCTCAGCGCACGACGACCGTCGTACGCCGCCGTCCGGCGGTGAAGTCCCAGATCCGCGTCGCCAGCCGGTGGCTGACCCGGTTGCAGCCGTGCGAGCTGCGCTGGTCGGTGCCGAGCAGCCAGTCCGCGTGGATCCGGCGCCCGGTCGACTTGCTCAGCGGGATCTGGTGGAAGCCGATCCCGCACGGGGCGAACCGGACGAAGTACGGCAGCCAGAGTCTCCCGGAGACGTCGGTGTTGCGGCGGATCCGGGCCGCGCGGCCGCAGTAGGAGCCGGTGGCGTACGTCCCCTTGTGGAGCACCTTCGGGTTGTCGGTCATCCCGCCCTGCGCGGCGATGCTGCCGTCCGCGCGGACCAGCCAGACCCAGTCCTGCCACTGGCCGACGACGATGCGCCGGCCGTGGCCGCTGCGCGCCGGCACGGGACGCCACGAGCAGCGCGCCGTGCGTACGCCCAGCGCCCTGCGGGTGCGCGTGTCGAAGTGGCCGTTCTTGGTCAGCCCGAAGCGGGTCTGGAACCGCGTCACCGCCGCGCGCACGTGCGCGTCGATCCGCCCGTCCGGCCGGCCCGCGTCGCAGCCGAGGTGGTTGAGCGTGCGCTGGTACGCCGCCACCTGGCGCTTGCCCAGCGCAGCGGCCGCGTCGCCGGGTGTGGCGAGGGTCAGGAGCAGCGCCGCCAGCAGCGGCAGCAGCACCGGGAGCGCGCGACGCATACGACCACCCTGCCGACATCGGGCGCTCGTCACAACCCGGCGCGGCCTCCGGCGGGCGGCAGCCGCCGGGGGAATATCGTGGAGGTGCGGGACGCTGCGCCCCACGCCATGAGGAACCTGTGGAACGCGTGGAAGAGGCGCGACACCCGCAACAGCCGACCGGAACCGACCCGACCGAGGAGTGAGCTCGCCGTGCCGAAGTCACGACTGGTGCACATCGTCGACGAGGTGCCCGCGCTGGAGGAGGCGCAGGGCGGCCTGACGATGGTCCAGGTGCTCGACGGCTTCCTCGACGCCGGCAACGCCGCGGTCCGAGCGGCCCAGCATCTGCTCGCCTCGACCTCCGCGGACGCCCAGGTCGTGGCCGTCTTCGACGCCGACCAGCTCCACGACTACCGGGCCCGGCGTCCGGCGATCTCGTTCGTGCGCGACCACTACGAGGCCTACGACACCCCGAGGCTCGTCGTACGCCTGCTGCGCGACACCGGTGGTACGCCGTACCTCCTCCTGCATGGTCCCGAGCCGGACACGAAGTGGGAGGGCTACGCCCGGGCGGTCCGTGACGTCGTCGAGCAGCTGGGCGTCACCGACGTGATCAGCCTCGGCTCGGTGCCGATGGCGGTGCCCCACACCCGTCCCCTGACGATCACCCACCACGGCAACGAGCCGGCCCGCGAGGCCGGGCGGGTGACCGCGGAGAGCCCGTGGCAGGGCGAGATCCGGGTGCCGTCGTCGGCCCAGGCCCTCGTCGAGGTGCGGCTGGGGGAGTGGGGCCACGCCGCCCAGGGGTTCGTGGCGCACGTGCCGCACTACCTCGCCCAGCTGGACTACCCCGCCGCCGCGGCCGCCCTCCTCGAGCAGGTCGAGCTCGCCGGCCGGCTCACCATCGACCTCTCCGACCTGCACGCCGAGGCGCAGCACCGCGAGGAGGAGATCGCGACCTACCTCGCCGAGCACGACGAGGTCACCGAGGTGGTCAAGGCGCTCGAGCGGCAGTACGACAGCTTCCAGCGCGCCGAGGACTCCGGCCGCAGCCTGCTCGCACCGGACCAGCCGCTGCCGACCGGTGAGGAGCTGGGCCGCGAGTTCGAGCAGTTCCTCGCCGGCCTCGAAGACGGAGGGGACACCCAGGAATGACGACGACCTCCCCGGAGCCGGGAGCCGAGGAGGCCGCTGACGTGGCGGACGAGCCCACCCACAGCGATCTCACACCGCAGGAGGCCGTCGCCTCGCTCGTACGCCTGCTCGACCTCGAGGAGATCGACCAGGACCTGCACCGCGGCCTGCCCGCGCCCGACAACGACCGCGGCCGTGCCTTCGGCGGCCAGGTGGCCGCGCAAGCCCTCATCGCGGCGATCAGGTCCGCCGGCGACGGCTTCCACGTGCACTCGATGCACTCCTACTTCCTGCTCCCGGGCGACCCGCTCTACCCGATCGTGTACGACGTGGAGAGGATCCGCGACGGCCGCAGCTTCCAGACCCGGCGGGTCGCGGCCCGCCAGCACGGGCGGGACATCTACTACCTCACCGTGAACTTCCAGAAGCACGAGGAGGGCTTCGAGCACCAGGACGCCATGCCCTCGGTCCCGCCGCCGGAGAAGTGCCTCGACTGGATCGACCTGATGGCGAAGAGCAGCGACCAGGATGCGCGGTCGCTCGCCCGGGAGTGGGCGGCGGTCGAGGTACGCGTCGTCGGGAACTCCCTGCTCGGGCTCGACCCCGACCCCGCGCGTCCCTCCCAGCAGCGGGTGTGGCTGCGCATCGCCGACCCCCTGCCCGACGACCCCGACATCCAGGCCGGCGCCTTCACCTGGGCCTCCGACATCTCGCTGCTCGGGGCCTCGCTCGCCGCCCACACGCTCGACACCCGCCGCGTCCAGATGGCCTCGCTGGACCACACCATCTGGTTCCACCGGCCCTTCCGCGCCGACGAGTGGTGGCTCTACGACCAGGAGTCGCCGGCGGCCCAGGGCGGCCGCGGCCTCTCCATCGGCCGGGTCTTCACCGCCGACGGCACCCTCGTCGCCACCGTCGCCCAGGAGGGCATCATCCGGCCCCCGCGCGAGGGTTGAGTCGCCACTTCTGCCCCGTCGAGTCGCCAGTTCTGCCCTGTCGAGTCGGCAGTTCCGGTGGTCAGAGCGCCGTCGTACGCCCCAGGAGATGGAGGGTGTCGCTGCCGCGCTTGTGGAGGGAGAAGGCGTAGCCGCCCTCGACCTTCGTGGAGCCGAACGCCACCGAGCCCGGCAGGAAGACCGGCTTCTTGAACGCAGCGTCCACGCGGCAGGCGTCGGGCAGGCGGTTCTCCAGCGCCGCGATGCACCGGGCCAACGTCTGCATCCCGTGGGCGATGTGGCGCCGGAAGCCGAGCGCCTTCGCGGTGATCGGCGTGAGGTGGATCGGGTTGTAGTCGCCCGACACCGCGGCGTAGCGACGGCCTAGGTCGGCCTTGAGCGGGAACACCGGGCCGCTCGGCGGCACGTCCTGCAGCTCCGAGGGCCAGACGGCGTCGGGGTCACGCCGACCGCGGCGGAGGTACGTCGAGGTCGACTCCCACACGACAGGCTCGTCGACGTCGCCCGAGGTGACCGTCGTGGTGAAGCGGTACGCCGTGCCGGCCGGGTGCGGCAGCGGCGCACCCACCGAGGCGGCCACGCCGAGCGTCTCGCCGATGGCGATCGGGCGGTGGCCGGTGATCGAGTTCTCGATGTGGACCATCCCCATCGCCGGCACCGGGAACCGCCGGTCGCTCATCAGCGCCATGTGGAGCGGGAACCCGAACAGGTGCGGATAGGGGAGCGGGACGGTGTCCTTGAGCGGGAAGCCGCACACGCCGGCGTACGCCTCGACGCGCTCGCGCTCGACCGTGACGGGCTCGCGCACGACCGAGAGCCCCTCGAAGGGCTGCGTCGACTTGCGTACGCCGGGCAGCGCGCTCAGCCCCGGGACGGCCGGCAGCGCGGCGCGCAGCAGCATCCCCGGGCCGCCGTTGCCGGAGACCACCTTCGGCGCAGGTGCCGGCATCAGGCCCCCAGCATCATCTGGCCGCAGACCCGGACCACGTTGCCGTTGACTGCGGTGGAGGCCGAGCTGGCGTACCATGCGATCGCCTCGGCGACGTCGACCGGCAGACCGCCCTGCGCCATCGAGTTGAGCCGCTGGCCGACCTCGCGACTGGCGAGCGGCATCGCCGCGGTCATCTGCGTGATGATGAACCCGGGCGCGACGGCGTTGACGGTGATGCCGTCGGTGAGCTCGTCGGCCAGGCTGTCGACGAACCCGATCACACCGGCCTTCGACGCCGCGTAGTTGGTCTGCCCGACGTTGCCGGCGATGCCGGCCATCGACGAGACGCCGATGATCCGGCCGTTCGCCCGGATCGCCTTCTGGTCGAGCAGCTCGGCCGTGATGCGCTCGGGCGCGGTCAGGTTGACCGAGACGACCGACGCGAACCTGTCCTCGGCCATGTTCGCGAGCTTCTTGTCGCGGGTGATGCCGGCGTTGTGCACGACGACGTCGACGCCGCCGTGCTTCTCCTGGAGGTGGGCGGCGATCCGCTGCGGGGCGTCCTTGGCGGTGATGTCGAGGGTCAGCCAGTCGCCCTCGAGCTCCTTCATGACCGTCACCAGCGCGTCGGCCGCCTGCGGCACGTCGACGCCGACGACGGTGGCACCGTCGCGGTGGAGGACGCGGGCGATCTGCTCGCCGATGCCGCGGCTGGCGCCGGTCACGAGCGCCACCTTGCCGGCCAGCGGCTGCTGCCAGTCGACCACGCCCTCGGCGGTCGAGGCGCCGTGGGTGCCGATCCGGACCACCTGGCCGGAGACGTACGCCGACTTGGGGCTCAGCAGGAAGCCGAGTGTCGAGAGGACCGACTGCTCGAAGCCCTCCGCGACGTACACGAGCTGCACGGTGCCGCCGCGCCCGATCTCCTTGCCGAGGCTGCGGGTGAAGCCCTCGAGCGCGCGCTGGGCGACCCGCTCCGACCCCTTCACCGTCTCGGGCGGCGTGCCGATCACGACCACGCGGGGGCAGGTCTCGAGGCTGCGCAGCACCGGCGTGAAGAACTCCTGCAGCGCGATCAGGTCCTCGCTGGACGTGAGTCCGGACGCGTCGAAGACGAGGCCCTTGAACCGCTGGCCCTCGCCCGCGGTGCCGGTCGTGGCGATGCCGAGCGTGTCGAGCAGACCGGGCAGGGACTCAGCCAGACGGCCGCGGCCACCGACGAGGACCGTGCCCTTCACGAGCGGGTCGCCGGCGGCGTACCGCTCCAGCGGGGTCGGGTTGGGAAGGCCGAGGTTCTTGACCAGGAGCTTGCCGATCGGGGTCTGGGTGAAGCTCTGGTACCTGTCGCTCATCTCGTCGTCCTCTGCAATCTGTGGGCCAGTCTCGGGCAGGCACGGTGCGAGGGAGTGCGGGTCCCACCCGGTCCGTCATGTAACTATGGTTGTAACTCAGTGTCCACATTTCGTGACCTCTCCGACATACCCTTCACGCATGAGGTCGCGCGAGACAAGGATGTCCCTATGACCAGCACTCGACGAGTCGCCATCGTCGGCGGCAACCGCATCCCCTTCGCCCGCTCCAACGGCGCGTACGCCACGGCGTCCAACCAGGACATGCTCACCGCCACGCTCGACGGCCTGGTCACCCGCTACGGCCTCGAGGGGGAGCGGATCGGCGAGGTCGCCGCCGGCGCCGTGCTCAAGCACAGCCGGGACTTCAACCTGACCCGCGAGTCGGTGCTCGGGTCGAAGCTCGCCCCCGAGACCGCCGCGGTCGACCTGCAGCAGGCCTGCGGCACCGGGCTGCAGGCGATCAACTACATCGCCAACAAGATCGCCCTCGGCCAGCTCGAGTCCGGCATCGGCGGTGGCACGGACACCACCTCCGACGCGCCGATCGCGCTCGGCGAGAGGCTGCGCAAGATCCTGCTCGAGGCCAACCGCGCGAAGGACCTCCAGGGCCGGCTCAAGGCGTTCGCCAAGCTGCGGCCCACCGACATCATCCCCACCATCCCGGCCAACGTGGAGCCGCGCACCCGGCTCTCCATGGGCGAGCACGCCGCCCTGACCGCCCTTGAGTGGCAGATCGGCCGCCAGGAGCAGGACGAGCTGGCCGCGGCGTCGCACCAGAAGCTGGCGGCCGCCTACGACCGCGGGTTCCTCGACGACATGCTCACGCCGTTCCGCGGGCTGGAGAAGGACAACAACCTCCGCCCCGACTCCTCGGTCGAGAAGCTGGCGAAGCTCAAGCCGGTCTTCGGCAAGGGCGAGGCGGCGACGATGACGGCCGGCAACTCGACGCCGCTCACCGACGGCGCCTCCGCCGTGCTCCTCGCCTCCGAGGAGTGGGCCGGCGCCCACGGGCTCGAGCCGCTGGCGTACTTCGTCGACGCCGAGGTCGCCGCGGTCGACTACGTCCACGGCGGCGAGGGCCTGCTGATGGCGCCGGCGTACGCCATGCCGCGGATGCTCGCCCGCAACGGCCTCACCTTCGACGACTTCGACTTCATCGAGATCCACGAGGCGTTCGCCTCGCAGGTGCTCTCGACCCTCAAGGCGTGGGAGGACCCGATCTACTGCAAGGAGCGGCTCGGCCTCGACGCCCCGCTCGGCTCGATCCCGCGCGAGAAGCTCAACGTCAACGGCTCCTCGCTGGCGGCCGGGCACCCGTTCGCCGCGACCGGCGGCCGGATCGTCCACACCCTCGCCAAGCTGCTCGCGGAGAAGGGGTCCGGCCGTGGCCTGATCTCCGTCTGCGCCGCGGGCGGCCAGGGTGTCACCGCCATCCTCGAACGTCCCTGACTCGCACTAACGGGAGGCGAGGGCGAGGGCCGCGGTGACCAGGTAGTCGCGGACCTGGTCCGGGGAGACCCGTCCGACGGTGGGTACGCCGGGGGCCGACTCGGTCACCAGGATCCCGACCCGGGCGAGCTGCAGCGCGCCGAGACCGGTGGCGTAGAGCGTGTTGGCCAGGAGCCCGGGCTCGGCGACCGCGAACTCGCCGCTCTTCGTGCCGTCCTCGAAGATCCCGATGAGCAGGTTGAGGCAGCCGGTGATGGCGCGGCCGAGACGGAACAGCGCGCCCTCGGAGATCTCGTCGAGCAGCTCGGGGCCCGTACGCCGCATCAGCGCCTGGGCGCAGTCGACGAAGGCCGGGTGGTCGACGCCGTACTCGACGAAGGCGCCCACCGCTGCAGCGAGCCGCTCGCTCGGCGTCTTGTCGACGTCGGTCGCCTTCAGTAGCTCCTCCCGCAGCTCGTCGAGGTAGCCGACCAGCGTGAGCGCGAAGATCTCCTCCTTGCCCGTGAAGTGGCGGTAGACGATCGCGCGGTTGATGCCGACCGCGCGGGCGATGTCCTCGATCTGCGCGTCGCGCATCCCGCGCTCCTCGAGCAGCTCACGGGTCGCCGCCACGATCTCGGCCTCACGCGCACGGCGCCGGGCAGCCGCCGCCGACCGGCGGCCGTCGGTCGCGGGAACACGGCTCATGGACCAAGCGTACGACGTGTGACACTCGCAGTTGCAGCATCCGCTGCTACGCGTGCGCGAACGATCTCACCGTCTCGATCGTGTCGGCCTCGTCGGCGGTCTTGTCGTCGCGGTAGCGGACGACCCGCGCGAAGCGGAGCGCGACGCCGCCGGGGTAGGTCGTCGAGCGCTGCACCCCGTCGAAGGCGATCTCGACGACCTGGACCGGCTGGAGCGGGACGACCCAGTCGGCGCTCGGGTCCGCGACGGTCGCGAGCTCGGTGAACCGCTCGGTCTGCCACTGCAGCATCTGATCGGTCATCCCCTTGAAGGTCTTCCCGAGCATCACGAACCCGCCGGACTCGGGATCACGGGCCCCGAGGTGGATGTTGGAGAGCCAGCCCTTGCGACGTCCCGAGCCCCACTCGACGGCGAGGACGACGAGGTCGAGCGTGTGGACCGGCTTGACCTTGATCCAGCCCGAGCCGCGCCGACCGGCCTCCCACGGCACCGAGAGGCCCTTGACGACGACGCCCTCGTGGCCCGCCTTCAGCACGTCGGCGGCGAACCTCTCCGCCTCGTCCGCGTCGCCGGTCATCAGCCGCGTCGCGCGGTGCTCCTCCGGCACGAGCCGGTCCAGCTCTGAGAGCCGGTCGGCGAGCGGCAGGTCGAGGAGGTCGCGGCCGTCGAGGTGGAGCAGGTCGAAGAAGTACGGCGCTACGTGGACCTCGGACACGCCGCGGGTCGCGGTCCGCGAGGCGGTCTCCTGGAACGGCCGCGGACGGCCGTCGGGCCCGACGGTCATCGCCTCGCCGTCGAGCACCAGGGCGGTGGCCGGCAGCCGGCGTACGACCTCGATGACCTCGGGCAGCCGGGCGGTGATGTCCTCCAGGGTCCGGGTCGCGACGACGACCACGTCGCCGTCGCGGTGGACCTGGATGCGGATGCCGTCGAGCTTGGTGTCGACAGCGGCCTCTCCACCCACCTTGGCGAAGGCCTCGGCCACGGTGCCCGCGCTCGAGGCGAGCATCGGCAGGACCGGCCGCCCGACGACGAGGCCCACCTCCGCCAGCGCCTCCTCGCCCGCGAACGCCCGGGCGGCGATGGCCACGGTCGAGCCGGACAGCATGGCCGCACGGCGCACCGCGGGCAGTGGCACCTCCGCTGCGACGGCGAGCGCCTCCTGGACGAGGGAGTCCAGCGCCCCCTGCCGGACCTCGCCGGTCACCACGCCGCGGAGCCAGAGCTGCTCCTCGGGCGTCGCCCGCCCGAACAGCTCCTCCACGGCCGCCGCGCGGGCGCCCTGGGAGCCCGGCCCGGCGAGCGCGGCGATCGCGTCGAACGCGGCATGGACGTCGAGGACCGTCAGCGTCGGCTCGGCGGCCGGCGGCGGGAGCGAGGTCAGCGACCGCCAGCCGAGGCCGGTGCGGCGCTGGCGGAGCGCGCCCCCGAGATAGGAGGTGACGACCTCCAGCTCCTCGGGGGCGGCCTTCTCGAGGCACGCGGCCAGGGCGGTCACCTTCGCCTTGCGCGACCGGGTGGCCGCGACCGTGGCGGAGGTGGCGACGAGGTCGGCGAGCAGCATGCAGCCAGTCAACACCAGGCCGCCGACAGAGACGTCGTGGTCCGTTCGCCCAACGTTTTACTTTGCACTACTGCCGCCGTCCGCCGCACTCAATAGTTTTCATCTGTTTCGACCACTTGGGGGACGAACGAAGGGGACTGAACCGAATGGACACCAGGCCCGCAGTCCGGGCTCGCGGGATCACGAAGGACTTCGGCGACGTCGTCGCCCTGGACGAGGTCGACCTCGACGTCGACCCGGGCGAGATCCACGGACTGGTCGGGCCGAACGGCGCCGGCAAGACCACCCTCCTCGGACTCCTCCTCGGACTGGCGCTCCCCGACGACGGGACGCTGGAGATCCTCGGGCAGCCGGTCGGCCGGGTGCTGTCGGTGCCCGAGGGCGTCGCGGGGTTCGTCGACGGGCCGGGTCTCTACCCGGCGCTCACCGGCCGGCAGAACCTGCTCGCCCTCGCGTCCCTGCGCGGCTACGGCCCGGAGCGCACCCAGGAGGTCGACGCCGCCCTCGAGGAGGTAGGCCTGTCCGGCGTCGCGGACGGCCGGATGCGGGGCTTCTCCCTCGGGATGCGGCAGCGGCTCGGGCTCGCGGCGGCCCTCCTCACCCACCCACGGCTCCTCGTCCTCGACGAGCCGTCCAACGGCCTCGACCTCGCCGGCAAGCGACACGTCCACCGCGTGCTCCAGAGGCTCGCCGATGAAGGTACGGCGGTCGTCATGTCGAGCCACCGGATGGACGACCTCGCGGCGCTCTGCACGCAGGTAACGATCCTCTCCGTCGGCCGGACCGTCTTCTCGGGCCCGGTCGACAAGCTCGCCGCCGAGAGCGGCGACCTCGACTACCGGATCCAGGTCTCCGACCATGAGTCGGCGTCCGCGATCGCGGCCGGGTCGCCAGGGATCCAGCTGGTCCCGCCGAGCAGCGGGTCGCTGCGCCCGCAGGCGGACGCCGTCGTCGTACACGGACCGGTGCCCGCCCTGGACGAGCTCGTGTCCCGTCTGGTCGGGGGCGGTGTCGCCGTACGCGAGCTGGCACCGGTGGTGCCGCCGCTCGAGGCGGCGTTCCTCGCGCTGACCGGTCTCGACGGCTCCGCCGCCCAGGACGAGGAGGGGGCCCGATGACCGCCGCCGTCTCCACGCGCGCGCCCGAGCAGGTCGCGGTCGCGCGACCGGTGTCGGTCCGGGCCGGCTACCGCTTCGAGCTGGTCAAGCAGCTCTCGCAGTGGCGGGTGCGGCTGGTGCTGCTCGCCTGCTGGCTGGCACCCGGTCTCTTCGTCGCCGTCGTGAGCCAGCAGACGTCCCTGCCCACCGATACCGTGTTCGGGCGCTGGATGCTCGCCACCGGGTGGGCCGGGTCGCTCGTCGTCCTCGCCTTCTGCTGCAGCTGGGCGCTTCCCCTGCTCACCTCGCTGGTCGCGGGCGACGTGTTCGCCGCCGAGGACCGGCTCGGGACCTGGCGGCACCTCCTCATCGCCGTCCGCTCGCCGCGCCGGATCTTCGCGGCCAAGGCGCTGGCGACCTTCACGGTCATCCTGCTCATGGTGGTCGGACTCGCCGTCTCGGGCATGGTGGGCGGCATCGCCGCGGTCGGGAGCCACCAGCTGGCGGGGCTCGACGGTCACCTGCTGACGCCCGGCGAGGCCGGCCGCACGGTGCTGGTCGCCTGGGTCTGCGTGCTCGCGCCGACCTTCGCCTTCGCCGGGGTGGGGCTGCTCGGCTCGGTCGTGCTCGGCCGCTCGCCGATGGGGCTGCTGGTCCCGGCGGTGCTCGCGATCGTGCTCGATCTCGCCGAGATGCTGCCGCTGCCCGCCGTCGTACGGTTCGCGCTGCCGACCAATGCGTTCCTGGCCTGGCGCGGGCTGTTCACCGACCCCGCCCAGGTGGGCCCGCTGGTGATCGGGATCGTGGTGAGCCTGGTGTGGGCGGTCGCCTCCACCGCGCTCGCGTACGTCCTCTTCATGCGGCGCGACTTCACCGACCTCGCGAACGACGGCGCCGGGCGGCGGGCACTCGTGGGCGGCGTGCTGCCGCTGGTCGCGCTCACCGGCGCGACGGTGCTCGTCGTGTCGGTCGCGACGAGCGCGAGCGGCACCGGTGTCGAGCGGCCGAAGCTGGAGCAGTCGCTCGCGACGTCGTACGCGCATCTCTACCGGCTCCAGTCCGGCGAGCTGAACCGTCCCGACGTCACCGAGGCCCACCTGCGGGCCACCGCGTCCTGCGACAAGGGCGGCTCGCTGGTCGAGGACCACGGTCCGGGCAACGACTGGCGCTGTGTCGTGAGGTGGCACCTGCCGGACTCGACCGCGACCGGCACGGCCATCTACCAGCTCGACGTGACCGCCGACGGGCGGTACGTCGCCGACGGAGACGGACCGAAGGAGGTGAACGGCTACTTCCAGGTGCACACCCCGCAAGGGGACGCACCGAACCCTCTGTGGCAGTTCGACGGCAACATCGATCTGCTCACATCCACTGAGAAGGGATGATCCATGCATGCAGTGCAACAGCGGCGGCGCCCACCGAAGCCCCGTCTCGGGCTGTCGAATCACCGCAGCCGTCGCTTCAAGGTCGTCATAGCCGGCTCATCGGCGCTCGCCGTCGCCGCCGGTGGCGGGATGGCCTATGGCTCGACCGTGGTCTTCGGCCACAACCAGGTCGGCACGGAGTACGCCGACGGGATCCAGGTCTCCAGCGACCAGATCGTCAAGCCGATCGGTGACCGCCTGCTCACCGAGTACGGCAAGTTCATGGGCACGACCGTCAGCCCCGACGGCCGCTACCTGGCCGCCACCAGCACCGACAGGTCGATCGACGTCCAGATCTTCGACCTGTCGACCTACAAGCTCATCTGGACGGTCGGCACCGGCGGGAGCCCGGACCAGAAGATCTCCGACAGCACCGTCGGCCAGGAAGGGCCGACGTACTCCCCGGACGGGAAGTACCTCTGGGTCTCCAACCTCAACGGCCTGAGCCGCTACCCGGTCGCCAGCGACGGCACCCTCGGCACGCCGACCGTCATCTCGCTCCCGACCGTCACGATGACGAACACGCGGGGCCAGTCCGGCTCCGTGTCCGCCATGCCCGGCAAGCCGGCGTACTCCGCCGACGGCTCGACGCTGTACGTCCCCGTGAACGGGCAGAACACCGTGGTGGCGATGGACCCCGACACCGGCACCGTCGAGAAGACCTGGAACGTGGGCATCGCGCCGCGCCAGGTCGCGGTCGTCGACGACAAGCTCTACGTCAGCAACGAGGGCGGCCGGCGCGCGAAGTCCGGCGACACGGTGATCAACTCCTACTACACCGACGTGCCCTCCAACTCGAAGGGCACCTCGACGAACGGCACGGTGAGCGTCATCGACACCGCCGACGCCTCGTCCGCGGTGAAGACCATCCCGGTCGGCCTTCACCCGACCGCGCTCTACACGGCCGACGGCGCCGTGTTCGTCGCGAACACCTTCGACGACACCGTCTCGGTGATCGACAGCTCGAAGGACAAGGTCGTCCAGACCATCGCCACCAAGCCGTGGCCCAGCTCTGACGTGGGCTACGAGCCGGACGACATGACCCTGACCAAGGACGGCCACCTGCTGGTCACCCTCGGCCGGGCGAACGCCGTCGCAGTCTACAAGTACCACGGCAACCCACAGCAGCCGGTCAGCTACCTCGGCCTGCTGCCCACCGACTACTACCCGTCCGACATCGCGACGGTCGGCGACCAGGTCGTCGTCAGCAACCGCCGCGGGATCGACGCGCGCGGTCCCGACCTCAGCTTCAACAAGGGCACCGGCACCACGACGGTGTCCGGCCACGGCACGCACAGCACCACGGCGTCGCTGACCCGGTTCACCCTGCCGAGCGACCAGCAGCTCGCGAAGTACACCTCGACGGTCTTCAAGCAGAACGGCTGGACCAGCACCGACGTACAGAAGGCGAAGGGCAAGAAGGCGAAGGCGGTGCCGGTCCCGAAGCGGCTCGGCGACCCCTCGACGATCAAGCACGTCTTCCTGCTGGTCAAGGAGAACCGCACCTACGATCAGGTGTACGGCGACATGTCCGAGGGCAACGGCGACGCGTCGCTGGCGCAGTTCGGCGAGACCGTGACCCCGAACCAGCACGCGCTGGCGAAGCAGTTCGGTCTGTACGACAACACCTACGACGTCGGCACGAACTCCGCCGAGGGCCACAACTGGCTCATGCAGGGCGACAACCCGGAGTACACCGAGTCCGACGCGGGCGAGTACACCCGCAGCTACGACACCGAGGACGACGTCCTCGGCCACCAGCGCTCGGGCTTCCTGTGGAACGCCGTCCAGGCGGCCGGCGGCACCGTCCGTGACTTCGGCGAGTTCGGGTACTTCGAGAACAAGCCGGCCGGCGCCACGTGGCAGCAGTACTACTGCGCCACCAAGAGCGTCGAGGCGGGCGGCGACCCGGCCCAGCTGACCGACCCGTCGATCCGGGTCAACCAGCAGTCGGCGATCCCGTCGCTGAACGCGATCTCGAACCACGACGCACCGATGTTCGACACCGCCATCCCGGACATCTACCGCTACGAGATCTGGAAGCAGGAGTTCGAGAAGAAGGGGCCGGCGAACCTCAACATGTTCTGGCTGTCCAGCGACCACACCGGTGGTACGGCGGACCCGCGGGCGCAGGTCGCCGACGGCGACCTCGCGGTCGGCCAGATCGTCGACGAGATCTCCCACAGCAAGTACTGGAAGAGCTCGGCGATCTTCGTGGTCGAGGACGACAGCCAGGACGGTGCCGACCACGTCGACGGGCACCGCGCGCCGGTCCAGATCATCAGCCCCTGGGCCCAGCACGGCACTGTCGACAGCACCTACTACTCGCAGATCACCATGGTGCGCACGATCGAGCAGATCCTCGGCGCCCAGCCGCTGAACCAGAAGCTCGCCGCCGCGACGCCGATGTACGGCGCGTTCCGGTCCAAGCCGGACTACACGCCGTTCAACGCGGTGCCGAACCAGATCCCGCTCACCGAGGGCGTCGTGACGCCGCCGGCGTGCGGCCTCGACACGCTCGGGAAGACCGGCGCGGCCGCCGCGAAGGTCAAGAAGGCACAGGCGAAGGCGCTGGAGATCCCGGCCGGCAAGGAGGACGTCGCGAAGGCGTGGGAGAAGTGGAGCAACCACCAGCACTTCACGGGCAACGGCGCCGTCCCCGACTACGCGAACCCAGAGCAGATGAACCGCTACACCTGGTACCAGACGCACGACTGGAAGGTCCCCTACCCGGGTGACACGAAGGTCTACACACCGTCGCAGGTGCCTGCCGGCTACCTGCCGTCGTCCGACCACGACGGCTGATCCGGCACCTGCCACACGCACGACACGACGGCCCGCCGACACCATCGGCGGGCCGTCGCTGCGTTACGGTCGGCCCATGACCGGCCGCACCCGACTCTGGCAGCCGGCGTACGCCGTCCACCTCGGCGGCATGCTCCACCCCCTGCGCCGGGGCAGCGGCGACCCGACGTACCGCCTCGCCGGCGGACGGCACTGGCGCGGCGTACGCACGCCCGACGGGCCGGTGACCCTCGCCCTCGCGCAGACCGCCGCGGGCATCGAGGCCGAGGCGTGGGGTCCGGGTGCCGACTGGGCGCTCGAGCACGTGCCCGCCCTTCTCGGCGCGTACGACGACGAGGCGGGCTTCGCTCCGGCAGACCCGGTCCTCGCGGCGGCCGTGGGCCGCTTCGGCGTGCCCCGGTTCGGCCGCACCGGACTGGTCATGGAGGCGCTGGTGCCCGCCGTCCTGGAGCAGCGCGTGACCGGCCAGGAGGCATGGCTCGGCTTCCGCCGCCTCGTCCACCGCTTCGGCGAGCGTGCACCCGGGCCCGCTGCCGACCTGCGGCTGTGGGTGCAGCCGACGGCGGAGACGCTGCGCCGCATCCCGAGCTGGGACTGGATCCGCATGCACGTCGACCCGGCCCGCTCCAAGCCGGTCGTCCTCGCCGCCCGGGTCGCCGGGAGCCTCGAGCGATGCGCCGGCCTTCCCGGCGACGAGGTCGAGCGCCGGCTCACCACCATCGCCGGCGTGGGGGAGTGGACCGCAGCCGAGGTCAGGCAGCGTGCCCTCGGCGACCCGGACGCGGTGTCCTTCGGCGATTACCACGTCGCCAAGGACGTCGGCTGGGGCCTCACCGGCGAGGGGTGGGACGACGACCGGCTGCGGGAGTACCTCGAGCCGTTCCGCCCGCACCGCCAGCGGGTCGTCGCGCTCGTCTACGCGCTGCGCGGCACCCGGCCCCGCCGCGGGCCGCGGATGGCGCCGCGCACCCACCTGCCGGCGTAGTCCTACAGCAGCGGCCGCAGCGGGGTGAGGACCATCTCGGTGAACTTGCGGTGCACGTCGCGGGCGTCCCACTCGGCCCGGGTGAGCTCGAGGCAGTTGGTCTCGTCGCGCTGGAAGATCTCCTCCATCTGCTCCGCGACCGCCTCGTCGATGACCTCGAGGTTGATCTCGTAGTTGCCGGTGAGGCTGAGCCGGTCGATGTTCGCGGTGCCGACGGTGCTCCAGGTGCCGTCGACGGTGGCGGTCTTGGCGTGGACCATCGCGTCGCGGTAGCGCAGGATGCGTACGCCGGCGTCGAGCAGCTGGGCGAAGTAGCCCCGCGAGATCCAGTCGGCGACGATGTGGTTGGACTTGAGCGGCAGCAGCAGGCGTACGTCGACGCCGCGCCGGGCTGCGTCCTTGAGCGCGTCGACGAAGTCCTGGTCGGGCAGGAAGTAGGCCTGGGTGAGCCAGATGTTCCTGGCGGCCCGGTTGATGGCCTCGATGTACATCGACCGGATCGGGAACATCCACAGCCGCGGCACGTTGCGGTGGAACCGCACCTTCGGCTCCCACACCGACGAGGTCTCGATGAGCAGCGGCCGCTGGGAGGTGCCGAGCCGGCGGCGCCGGTTCAGGTTCCAGAAGTCGGCGAACGCGCGGCGGAGGTCCCACACCCCGGGACCGGTGATGCGGACGTGCGTGTCGCGCCACTCGTCGGCGTACGCACTGCCGATGTTGTAGCCGCCGACGAACCCGACCTCCTCGTCGACGACGAGGATCTTGCGGTGGTCCCGGCCGTAGCGGGAGAGGTCGAAGAACCGCCAGCCGGCGGGATAGACCGGGTAGCGCAGTACCTTCATCCCGGCCGGGAACCGCTTGAACCTCGGCGGCACGACCAGGTTGGCGAAGCTGTCGTAGATGCAGTAGACCTCGACGCCGCGGGCCACCGCGTCGGAGAGCGCCTGCTTGAACCGCTGGCCGACCTCGTCGCCCTTCCAGATGTAGGTCTCGAAGAGGATCTGCCGGCGCGCGCCCTCGATCGCCTTGAGCATGTCCTGGAAGAGGTCGTCGCCGAAGGTGTACGTCGTCAGGGACCCGCCTCCGACCGGGACGCTGCGCGGCGGGGTGACCGGGAACGGCTGCGACTTCTTCCCGCGGCGGCGGTAGGAGTCCACCAGGCTCAGCCCGACGGCGACGAGGACCGGCACCCCGAAGAAGACCGCCAGGGCACGTCGGAGCAGTCTCAGCAGGGAGCCCTTCGTCACAGGGCCAATGTAGTGGCTCGTCCGCTCACCGGGACGGGCACCCGCGGAGGCGGACGAGCTCGACGTACGGGCCCGGCCGGTCGTACGCCGGCGGGTACCAGTCGAAGCTCCAGTCGTAGGAGAACCGCGGAGCCGAGGCGCCGGGCCGGTACGGCGAGAAGACCACCCGCTGCACCGTCTCGCGCTCCAGCCGCGCGTAGTAGGCGCGGGCGCCGGGCAGCCCGGCGACCAGGCCGCGGTCGCGCTGCAGGCTGTTGACCATCACCCAGCAGTAGCCGTCGCGGCGGTAGCCGTCGACCGCCTCCGGGCGCAGCCGCGTCTCGTAGTCCTGGTAGGGCCGCTCGACCGGCAGCGCCGTGAGGCCGGTGCCCTCCAGGTAGTCGGCCGGCACTGCCGGCTCGACGACGACCCGGCGGTCGCCGCGGACGTGGTCGCGCAGCCAGGCGAGGGCCTGGCTTCGGGTGTCCTCGCGGGCGAGGACGCGGTCGCTGCGCACCGAGTCGGCCAGCGGCTGGGCCAGCGCCAGGACCGCGAGCACCGGGAGGACGAGCGCGCGGAGCGCCGTCGGCGACCGGGCCGGCAGGCGCCGTCGTACGAACCCGGCGGTGCGTACGACGCCGAGCCCGGCCAGGATCGCGAGGGCGGGGTACGCCGGCAGCAGCCAGCGCGCGAAGAACCTGCCCTGGCCGCCGAGGTAGAGGTAGAGCAGCACCGGGACGACCACCAGCAGGAGCGTGCGGGCGCGGTCGCGCCGGAGGCCCGCAGCGGCCCCCACGACCGCGAGCGCCGTCGGCACGACGCCGAGCCCCCACAGCAGCGACCGCGGGTAGTAGGTCCAGCCCGTGCCGGTCTGACCGAGCTTCCCCGTGTCCGCCAGGTCCGACTGGTGCGTGATGGCACGGAGTGCGGTGCCCGCGTCGAGCAGCAGGTAGGGGTTGAGGGCGAGGAGCGCCACGGCGGACGTCACCCCGGCGACCACCAGGAGACCCAGCACCCGGGCCGCCCGGTCCCGCCCCCGGAGCACCCTCAGCAGCGCCGCGAGCGCGACCGCGACGGCCCACGCGCCCGCCTGGTACTTGAACGCCGCGGCCACCCCGACGGCGGCGCCGGCGAGGACGTACGACCGCAGGTCGCCGCGCTCCAGTACGGCGAGCGCCCCGGTGAGCGCGGCCGTGACGGCGAGCATCGTCGGCACGTCGTTGAGCGCCTGGTGGCTGTAGAAGACCGGGAGGAACGGGGTCCCGACGAGGGCGGCCGACACCAGGGCTGCCACCCGGCCGGCGTACCGGCGCGCGGCGTGGTGCACGAGCAGCACGAGGAGCGTCCCGAGGAGGGCGACGACGACGCGCGCGACGGTGAGGACGAGGGCCGGGTGGTCGTCGAGCAGCGCGGTGACGTCCCGGCCGAGGAAGACCAGCCGGAACACCGCCGCGAGGAGGTAGGTCAGGCCGGCCGGGTTGTCGAAGTAGTGCGGGTCGAGCCGGCCGTCGGCGGCCGCCGCTGCCTGCGGGACGAAGTGCAGCTCCTCGTCGGGGTTGTAGGCGAACGGCAGCCCGTGCCGGATCCCGACCAGACGGAGCGCGAGCGACCCCGCCAGCACCGCCCCGAGCAGCACCGTCGGGACACCGGGCCGCCGGCGTACGGCGTCGCCGGCAGTCGCCACCGCGGCGTCGGGGCCGAGGTCGGTCTCGGTCTGCACGCAGGCGTTTCTACCGGGCCGGTGGCACCGGCTCGGCGACGCCGGGATGAACTGTCGGTGGCCCGACGTAGGCTCGTCGCATGCGACCAGTGACCGATCTCGAGCGCCGCGTGGCGCCGTTCCAGGTCGTCTCCGACTTCCAGCCCTCGGGCGACCAGCCCACCGCCATCGCCGAGATCTCCAAGCGGATCGAGGCCGGGGAGAAGGACGTGGTCCTCCTCGGCGCGACCGGCACCGGCAAGACCGCGACGGTGGCGTGGGTCGCCGAGCAGGTCCAGCGGCCGATCCTGGTGATGCAGCCCAACAAGACGCTCGCCGCGCAGTTCGCCAACGAGCTGCGGCAGCTCTTCCCCGACAACGCGGTGGAGTACTTCGTCTCCTACTACGACTACTACCAGCCCGAGGCCTACGTCCCGCAGACGGACACCTACATCGAGAAGGACTCCTCGATCAACGACGAGGTCGAGCGGCTCCGGCACAGCGCGACCAACTCCCTGCTCACCAGGCGCGATGTCATCGTGGTGGCGACCGTGTCCTGCATCTACGGCCTGGGCACCCCGCAGGAGTACGTCGACCGCATGCTCCGTCTCAAGGTGGGGGAGGAGCACGACCGCGACTCCGTGCTGCGCCGCCTCGTCGAGATCCAGTACACCCGCAACGACATGTCCTTCACCCGCGGCACGTTCCGCGTCCGCGGGGACACCCTCGAGATCTTCCCGATGTACGAGGAGCACGCCGTCCGGGTCGAGTTCTTCGGCGATGAGATCGAGCGGCTGATGACCCTCCATGCGGTCACCGGCGAGGTCCTCACCGAGGACGAGGAGCTCTACGTCTTCCCGGCGACCCACTACGTCGCCGGCCCGGAGCGGATGGAGCGGGCGATCGCCGGCATCGAGGCCGAGCTCGACGAGCAGCTCGCGGCGTTCGAGAGGCAGGGCAAGCTGCTCGAGGCACAGCGGCTGCGGATGCGGACGACGTACGACATCGAGATGATGCGCCAGGTCGGCAGCTGCTCCGGGATCGAGAACTACTCGATGCACATCGACGGCCGCAGCCGCGGCTCGGCGCCGAACTGCCTGCTCGACTACTTCCCGGAGGACTTCGTCCTCGTCATCGACGAGTCCCACGTCGCCGTGCCGCAGATCGGCGGGATGTACGAAGGCGACATGTCCCGCAAGCGCAACCTGGTCGAGCACGGCTTCCGGCTGCCGAGCGCCATGGACAACCGGCCGCTGCGGTGGGAGGAGTTCCTCGACCGGATCGGCCAGACCATCTACCTCTCGGCGACCCCCGGCGACTACGAGCTCGACAAGGTCACCGGCCCCGACGGCAGGCCGGACGTCGTCGAGCAGATCATCCGCCCGACCGGGCTGGTCGACCCGCAGGTCGTCATCAAGCCGACCAAGGGCCAGATCGACGACCTCATCCACGAGATCAACCAGCGCGTGGAGAAGAACGAGCGCGTCCTCGTCACCACCCTGACGAAGAAGATGTCGGAGGACCTCACCGACTACCTCCTCGACGCCGGCATCCGCACGCGCTACCTCCACTCCGAGATCGACACGCTCAAGCGGGTCGAGCTGCTGCGCGACCTGCGCCTCGGCGAGTTCGACGTCCTCGTCGGCATCAACCTGCTGCGCGAGGGCCTCGACCTGCCCGAGGTGTCGCTGGTGAGCATCCTCGACGCCGACAAGGAGGGCTTCCTGCGCTCCGACAAGTCGCTGATCCAGACGATCGGCCGCGCAGCCCGCAACGTGTCCGGCCAGGTCCACATGTACGCCGACAAGATCACCCCCTCGATGGAGGCGGCGATCGAGGAGACCAACCGCCGCCGAGCGATCCAGATCGCCTACAACGAGGCCAACGGCATCGACCCGCAGCCGCTGCGGAAGAAGATCGCCGACATCACCGAGATGCTCGCCCGCGAGGACGAGAGCACCCAGGCGCTGCTGGAGACCTGGGCCGGGACCGAGGCGAAGGGCCGCGCCGGGAAGGTGAAGGGCAAGCAGCCGACGCCGGTGCTCGGAGACGCGGCCAAGGAGGCCCGCGACCACGGTCTCGTCGGCCTGCCGAGCGCCGACCTCGCCCAGCTGATCCAGGACCTCACCGAGCAGATGAAGGGCGCCGCAGCCGAGCTCCAGTTCGAGGTCGCCGCCCGGCTGCGCGACGAGATCTCCGACCTCAAGAGGGAGCTCCGGCAGATGTTGGAAGCGACGAAGTAGGCGACAAAGCGCCCGACGAAGTAGTCACCGACCGTTCAGCGACTCTTCGCCCCCGGACCCACGGTCGCGGTCCGGACCGCTCCTAGTGTCGTGGTGTGGTCGACGGTCGGGGGGCGTACGTGCGCTCGGCACTCGTCCCGTGTCTGCTGCTCGCGGCGCTCGGCTTCGTGATGAGCCTCCAGGTGGCGGTGGCGATGGCGCCGCTGCGGCAGGCCGACGAGCGGGCCCACGCGGGCTACGCGATCGTCCTCGCCGAGGGTCACCTGCCGACGATCGACTCGCGGATCCCGTACGACCCCGGTCGCTACCCGGGCCTGAGCGACAGCATGTTCGGCAAGGACCTGGCCCACCGCGACATCTGGACGGCCAACCACCCGCCGCTCTACTACGCGCTCTCGGTGCCGCTCGTCTACCTCGGCGACGCGATCGGCCATCCGGGCGCGACCCTGCTCGGGATGCGCGCGCTCAACGGGTTCGGCTTCGCCGCCACGGTCCTCCTGGTGGGTCTGCTCGCCCGGGAGCTGCTGCCCAGACGTCCCGCCGTGGCCGTCGTGTCCTCGGCGGTGGCCCTCTCCGCCGGCTCGATGACGTTCCTGGGCGGCGCGATCTACAACGACGGCCTCGCCAACGCGGCCGCGTTCCTGACGCTGCTCGCCGGGCTCCGGATGGTGCGCGGCGGCATCTCCCGGCCCTGGCTCGTCACCGCTGTCGCGTCCGGCGTCGCCGCGGCGGCGCTGCGGTCGACCGGCCTCGTCGCGGTCGCCGTCACCTGCGCGGCGGTCCTCGTCGCGGCGTACCTCCGCGACCGGAGCCGCCGCGGGCTGCTCCGCGGGCTCGTCCTCGGTGCCGGTCCGGGGGTCGCGGCGGCCGTGGCGATCGGCTGGTTCTACGTCCGCAACCTGCGGCTGTACGGCGACCTGACCGCCTCCGACGCACTGTTCGCGAAGTTCCAGCGCACCCCCAACGGCTCGACCCTCCACGTCCTGACCGACCCGAGCTTCTACCGCCTCCAGATCGGCTCGCTGTGGACCGACGACGACATCCCCAACCACTGGGGCGTCCTCGGGGCTCTGCTCATGGGGCTCACCGCCGTCGGGCTGGTCGTGCTCGCCCGCCGGCGTGACCTCGGCGTCCCCGCCGGGGCCGGTTCCGATCCGGAGCGGCTGCGGAGCCGAGCGGCCTGGGTGCTGGTGGGCGTCCACAGCGCGATCGTCCTAGTCAGCGTCGCCGGCTTCATCGCGGGCGGCGGCTGGATCCACGCGCGGTACGCCGTACCTCTTCTCCCGCTGCTGTGCCCCGCGACGTCGCTCGCCCTGCTCACCCTCGGACGCCTCGTCCTCGCCCGGCTCCGGCGCCTCGACCACGGGCCGGTGACCGTCCGCGGCGTCGCGCTCACCGACCTGCGGATCGCGCTGCCCGCGACCATCGCGCTCCTCGGACTGGGGCTGCTCTGCCACTTCGACACCGAGCGGACCGTCGACGGCCCGGTCCACTCCGTGGCCGGCGCGGGGGTCATCGTGGTGGCCGACCTGTGTGTCGCGGCCGTCGCCGTGCTCGTCGTACGCGCCCTGGGCCGCCGGATGCGGCCGGACCCGGCCCTCGTGGACGACTGGCTCCCGGCCAGGACGCCGCTCGGGACGCCGTCCGCCCTGCCCGTGGACAGCCAGGCCGGGCACCCCCTCCGAAGCCGTAAAATCGGCTCGTGAACCGACCCGCCCCCGCCCCCTCCGGCCGTGCCTGGCTCGTGTGGGGGGTGGGACTGGCGGTCTACGTGCTGGCGGTGTTCCACCGCAGCAGCCTCGCGGTCGCCGGGCTCGCCGCGAGCGAGCGCTTCGACATCAGCGCCAGCCAGCTGGCCACGTTCGCGATGCTCCAGCTGCTGGTCTACGCCGGCATGCAGATCCCCGTCGGCCTGCTGGTCGACCGGTTCGGCTCGCGGACCGTCCTCACCTGCGGAACGGTGCTGCTCAGCCTGTCGCAGGCCGGGTTCGCGCTGGCGTCGTCGTACCCCGCCGCCCTGGTCGCGCGGGTCTTCGTCGGGATGGGCGACGCGATGACGTTCATCTGCGTGCTGCGCCTCGTCAGCAGCTGGTTCCCGGGTCGTCGCGTGCCGCTGGTCAGCCAGCTCACCGGCAACATCGGCCAGCTCGGCGCGCTCGGCGCCGCGGTGCCGATGACCTGGGCGCTCGGCCACCTCGGCTGGACGACCGCCTACCTCTCGGCCGCCGTCCTCGGGCCGGTCCTCCTCGTCGTGCTCCGCCTCGTGCTGCACGACCACCCGGAGCAGCGCCACGTCAGGGGCACGCCGCTCAACGGCCAGGCACTCCTGGCGAGCCTGCGGGCGTCGTGGGCGCAACCCGGCACGCGACTCGGCTTCTGGGTCCACTTCACCACGCCGTTCAGCGCAACCATGCTGGCGCTGCTGTGGGGCTACCCGTTCTTCGTCAAGGGCGAGGGCGTCAGCCCCACGACCGCCGGCACCCTGCTGAGCCTGATCGTCGTCGCCAACATCGTCGGCGGGCCGGCGATGGGCTGGGCCGCCGGGCGGCATCCCTGGCACCGGTCGACCACCGCGCTGGCCGTCGTGGGCGCGATCGTGGTGGTCTGGACGGTCACCCTCGCGTGGCCCGGACAGGCGCCGGTGTGGCTGCTGGCGGTGCTCGCGTTCGTGGCCGGCGTCGGCGGTCCGGCCTCGATGATCGCCTTCGACGTCGGACGCACCAGCAATCCGGCGACCCGGCTCGCGAGCGCGAGCGGCATCATCAACCAGGGCGGCTTCGTGGCCGCGCTCCTGGTCGTCCTGGCCGTCGGCTGGCTGCTCGACTGGCGTACGCCGGGCGGCGGCGTCGACTACCCGCCCTCCGCGTTCCACTGGGCGCTCACCGTGCAGTACCTCTTCTGGGGCCTCGGCGCGATCCAGATCTGGCGCTATCGCCGGCGCGTACGCCGCTCCGCGGGGCGGGCCCGGATCGACGCGGGCTCGACGGTCGTGGAGATCACGCGCGCCGCCTGAGCCACCGGGCAAGCAACGGCGTGCACAGCAGGATGACGAGCAGCCTCACAAGCTGGACGGCCATCACGTAGGTCACGTCGCTGCCGCTGTCGGCCGCCGTCGCGAGGACGGCGAAGAGGCCGCCCGGCGTGGTGGCGAGGTACGCCGTCAGCCCGTCGACCGGCGTCACGACGGCGAGGACGGCTCCCATCGCGGCGGTCGCCGCCACCATCGCGACCATGATGCCGAGCACCGCCGGCAGCATCCGGGCGATCGCCGCCAGGCTCTCCCGGGTGAACCGCAGCCCGACCTGGACGCCGATGAGGCCGTACGCGAGCCACTGGAGCGGGGCGGGCACGCCGACGGGACCGAGCCAGCCGGCGGAGGCGACCACGGCGGCGACGAGCAGCGGCCCGAGCAGCGACGCGGTCGCCACCGGCACCACGGCAGCGACGAGCAGGCCGACCCCGAGCGAGACCACGACGTACGCGAGCGAGGGCAGCAGCGCCGTGTCCCGGGTCGACAGCGAGCCCTGCCCCCGCTCGGGCCGGAAGACCACCGCTGTCACGACGGGCATGATGAGCAGGACGACGAAGACCCGGAGGTACTGCACCACCGTGACCACGCGGTCGTCGGCGCCGAGGTCGCGGGCCACGGCGACGACTCCCGAGGCCCCGCCGACGATCATCGCGAACGCCCCGGTCATCTGGCTGACGTCCTCCCGGAGCGCGAGCAGACGGCCGGCGACCAGGCTCACGACCACGGTCCCGAGGGTGACCGCGATGATCGTGGGGGAGTCCGAGCCCATCGAGGCGAGCGCGGAGAAGCTGATCATCGTGCCGATCGTGACCCCGACCAGCCCCTGCCCGAGGCGCGCGACCGGATGCGGGAGCTCGAGCCGGACCGGCGAGGTCAGCGCCTGCGCCATGCCGCCGCCGAGGGCACCGAAGAGCACCGGCGAGGGCACGTGCAGGAGCCCGAGCAGCACGCTCACGACGACGGTGACCACGAGGACCAGCACGGCTGCCTGGAGGCGGGTACGGGTCCTCATCGATCGCTCAGCCTAGGCGACGACGGCGGGTGGCTAGAGTGCGGACCATGGACGTGGAGGCGCTCACGGCGTACTGCCTCGGGAAGCCGGGCGCATGGCTCGACAACCCGTTCCACGAGGACCACCCGCTGGTGAAGGTCGCGCCGGGGGAGCGGGGCAAGATCTTCGCGTTCCTCGGCACCGAGACGGTCGGCGTCAAGTGCGGCGCGAGCCGGGAGGTCGCCGACGAGTGGCTGCTGCGCTACCCGGACGACGCGTCGGTGATGGCCTACATCGGCCGGTCGGGATGGAACAGCCTCCGCCACGACGGCGCGATCCCCGAGGACGAGGTGCTCGAGGCCATCGACGAGTCCTACCGGCTGGTGGTCGAGAAGCTCCCCAAGCGGCTGCGCCCCGAGGGCTGGGCGGACGCTATCGGCGCCGGCGGGTGATCGCGAGCCCGACCAGCCGGGAGACCACGAGCGCCACGTAGAAGACCCCGGCGACCTCCTCCAGCACGACGAACGAGCGGGCGTGCTCCTGCACCGGCCCGAAGTCGCCGAGCCCGACGCTCGTGAGCGTGGTGAAGGAGAGATAGAGCAGGTCGTACCACGGTCGCTCGGACCCGAACGAGCCGGCCCACAGCACCTGGACGGCGGCGTACACGTACGCGAACGCCCACGCCACCACCGTGAACGCCGCGCCGGTGGCGAACAGCTCGTCGCGGGTGACCTCGTCGTCGTGGAAGAGGTACCGGATCAGGCCGTACGAGACGAACAGGTAGAAGGGGACGTGCAGGCACGCCGACGCCAGCACCACCCAGTCGACGTGCGGCGACACAGACTCCCACACCGCGAAGACCATCGCGGGCACACCGAAGAGCACGGCGAACCACGTCACCACCGGCGTACGCCGGACCACCCGGAGCGCGCTGAACACGGCGAACAGCTGGATCACGCCGATGACCGCGCGGCCGGCGGTCGAGCCGTCGAGGAACGGGTAGCCGACCAGCACGACGAGCTGGGTGGCGAGCAGCACGGCGTTGGGGTGCGCGAGTACGGCGTGGACAGCGGCCGCGGAGTCTCGCCGGGGGCTCACCGCTCGTCCCGCTCGTCGTCGGGCGAGCCGTCGCCGTCGTCGGGCGAGGCGCCGTCGTGCCGGCCCGGCTCGAGCTCGCGGGCCGCCTTCTTCTCGAGCCTGCGCACCTCGCGCTCGATGATCGCCTCCCGGTTGACGGCGGTCTTGACCAGGTTCCCCCCGGTGACGACGACCGGGAACACCGGCCAGAAGAAGTGGTGGACGCCCCCGGTGACGAGCCAGATGACGATGCAGACGAGGCTGACGAACGCGAAGCCGCCGAAGGCCTCGGCGACCTCGGTGCGGTACTTCGCGACCCCGCGCTCGCGCAGCTCGGTCCGGGGCGGCACGGCGGGGACCGGGTCGGCGGCGACGAGGTCGGAGACCAGTCCGGGCAGCTCGCCGAGCGTGCGGCTCCCGAGCAGTGCGGCCGTGCGCTCGTCGTACTCCTCCCGGGAGAGCCGCCCGTCCGCGTACGCCTCGCCGAGCAGGCCGCGCACGATCTCGCGGTCGGCGTCCGACGCACGCATCGACGCGTTCCGGGGCAGACGCGGGTCGAGCCGGAACGACTCCCAGAAGGGCTCCACGGCCCCACATTAGGGTGCGCAGCAGCCGCTCTCACTGGCGGACACGGCTGCATCACGGCAGGATCGAGGACGTGAGCACCGACGCCACGGATCCCGTCGCCACCGGCCCGGCCACCGGCGCCGCCGGCGACACGAGCGTCGACCTGGTCGTCATCGGCGCCGGGCCGACCGGGCTGTTCGCGACCTACTACGCGGGCTTCCGCGGGCTCTCGGTCGCCGTGGTCGACTCGCTGCCCGAGCTGGGCGGCCAGGTGACCGCGATGTATCCCGAGAAGCAGATCCTCGACGTCGCCGGCTTCCCGAGCGTCAAGGGTCGCGACCTGGTCGAGGGGCTGGTCGAGCAGGCGGCGACCGCCGAGCCGGCGTACCTCCTCGGGCGTACGGCGGTCGGCCTCGCTTCGACCGACGACGGCGTGGAGCTCAGCCTCGACGACGGCTCCCGCGTGCGCGCGCTCGCGGTCCTGATCACGGCAGGGATCGGCACGTTCTCGCCTCGCCCGCTCCCGGCGGGCGACGGCTGGGAGGGCAGGGGGCTGGACTTCTTCGTGCCGAGCTTCGCGCCGTACGCCGGCAAGGACGTCGTCGTGGTCGGCGGCGGGGACTCGGCGCTGGACTGGGCGATCCACCTCGAGCCGGTCGCGCGGTCGGTGACGCTCGTGCACCGGCGCGCGCAGTTCCGCGCCCACGAGAAGAGCGTCGAGCGGCTCCGGGACTCCTCGGCCCGGATCATCACCGACGCCGAGGTCACCGACCTGCGCGGCGACCCGTGGCTCGAGGAGGTCGACGTCGCCCACGAGGGGACGACCGAGACGGTCAAGGCCCAGCAGCTCGTGGCGGCGCTCGGCTTCATCGCCGACCTCGGCCCGATCCAGCAGTGGGGGATCGAGACCCAGAAGCGCCACATCGTCGTCGACCAGACGATGGCGACCAGCCTGCCGCGGGTGTTCGCGGCAGGCGACGTCACGGAGTACCCCGGCAAGGTCAAGCTCATCGCCGTCGGCTTCGGCGAGGCGGCGACCGCCGTCAACAACCTCGTCCCCGTCGTCCACCCCGGCGCGCACATCTTCCCCGGGCACTCCAGCGAGGGAACCTGAGACCGATGCCCTAAGGTTACTCGCGGGTCACCCCGCGAGAGAGAGGGCGTCGGATGCGGATCGCGCTGCTGTCGTATCGCAGCAAGCCCCATGTGGGCGGCCAGGGCGTCTATGTCCGCCACCTCAGCCGCGAGCTGGTGGGACTGGGCCACACCGTCGAGGTGTTCTCCGGGCAGCCGTACCCGGAGCTCGACGACGGCGTACGCCTGACGAAGGTGCCGAGCCTCGACCTGTACGCCGAGCCGAACCCCTTTCGCAACCCACGGCCCTCGGAGCTACGCGACCTGGTCGACGTGGAGGAGTGGCTGCGGATGCGCACCGGCGCCTTCCCCGAGCCGCTCACCTTCGCCAGGCGGGTGATGAGGCTGCTCGCCGAGCGGGCGGGGGACTTCGACGTCGTCCACGACAACCAGACCCTCGCCACGCCGCTGCTGGGCGTCGAGGAGCTCGGGCTGCCGCTGATCACGACCATCCACCACCCGATCTCCTTCGACCGCCGGATCGAGCTGCGGACCGCGCCCGGCCTGCGGAAGAGGTTCGGCGTCTGGCGGTGGTACTCCTTCGTGCGGATGCAGGCCCGGGTCGCCCGCCGGCTGCGCCGGGTCATCACCGTGTCCGAGACGTCGCGCCGCGACATCATCACCGAGTTCGGCGTCCACCCGGACCGTGTGCGCGCCATCCTGCTCGGCGTGCCCGACCGGTTCGTGCCGCCCACCGCGCCACGCGTCCCCGGTCGGATCCTCGCGATGGCGAGTGCCGACGCGCCGCTCAAGGGCGTCGCCACGCTGCTCGAGGCGTTCGCCAAGCTGCGCACCGAGCGCGACGTCGAGCTCGTGCTCGTGAGCCGACCGAAGCCCGGCGGTCCGACCGAGCGGCTCGTCGACCGGCTCGCCATCCGGGACTCCGTGCGGTTCGTCCACGGGATCTCCGACGACGACCTCGTCGCGCTGATGGGCTCGGCCGAGATCGCCTGCGTCCCCTCGCTCTACGAGGGCTTCTCGCTGCCCACCGCCGAGCTGATGGCGTGCGGCACGCCGCTGGTGGTCTCGCGCGCGGGCGCGATCCCCGAGGTCGTCGGTCCCGACGGTCTCTGCGCCGACCTCGTCACCCCCGGCGACGTCGGCGAGCTCGAGCAGGCACTGGAGGCACTGCTCGACGACCCGGCCCGCCGGGCGGCGTACGGCGCCGCCGGCCGCGCCCGGGTCGAGGAGCTGTTCAGCTGGCACGCCGTCGCCGAGCAGGTCGTGGCGGCGTACGAGGAGATCATCCGGGACTTCAAGAAGGAGAGCGATGCTGACCGTTGACTTCGACCGGCTCGGGCTGCAGCCCGGGGAGCGGGTGCTCGACATGGGCTGCGGCGGCGGTCGGCACGCCTTCGAGATGTACCGCCGCGGCGCCGACGTGGTCGCCTTCGACCAGGACGCCGACGAGCTCGCAGGAGTCAACGAGTGGTTCTGGGCGATGAAGGAGTCCGGCGAGGTCCCGGAGGGCGCCAGCGCCGAGACCAAGGAGGGCGACGCGCTCGCGCTGCCGTTCGCCGACGGCGAGTTCGACCGGATCGTCGCCGCCGAGGTGCTCGAGCACATCCCCGCCGACATCCAGGCCATCGAGGAGCTCTCGCGAGTGCTGCGACCGGGCGGCACCCTGGCCGTGACCGTCCCGCGGTGGTTCCCGGAGATCGTCAACTGGAAGCTCTCCGCCGACTACCACAACGTCGAGGGCGGCCACATCCGGATCTACACCGAGGAGGAGCTCGCCGACAAGGTCACCAAGCGCGGGCTCCTCCTCGTCGGCAGGGACCACGTCCACGGCCTGCACTCGCCGTACTGGTGGCTCAAGTGCGCCGTCGGCGTCGACAACGACCGGCACCCGCTCCCGCGGGCCTACCACCGGCTCCTCGTCTGGGAGATCGTCAAGCAGCCGCGCGTGCTGCGCTGGGCCGGCAAGGTGCTCGACCCGGTCATCGGGAAGTCGCTGGTGCTGTACTTCCGGAAGCCGGCGTGACCGTCCCGTACGTCGACGGGGTGCTGACTCCCGACCAGGTCCGCGCCACGGCCGCCTCGATCGCCCGCCAGCAGGAGCCGTCCGGGGCGATCCCGTGGGTGACCGGCCAGCATGCCGACGTCTGGAACCACGTCGAGGCGGCGATGGGGCTGCTCGTCGGCGGGCACGTCGAGGAGGCCGAGGCGGCGCTGCTGTGGGTGCCGACCCACCAGCGCGCCGACGGGTCCTGGCCGATGCGGATCGTGTCGGAGTCGGTCGAGGACGACCGCGGGGAGACGAACATGTCGGCCTATCTCGCCGTCGGGCTCTGGCACCACTGGCTCGTCCGCCGCGACCGCTCCTTCGTCGAGCGGCTGTGGCCGAGCGTCCTGTCGGGCCTGGACTGGGTGGTCGGCCTGCAGCGGGAGTTCGGCGGGATCGCCTGGACCCCCGTCGACGACCTGTGCCTGCTCGCCGGCGGCTCCTCGATCTACCAGTCGCTGCGTGCCGGGGTGGCGCTCGCCGACCTGCTCGACCACCCGCAGCCGGAGTGGGAGCTGGCCGGGGGCCGGCTCGGCCATGCCCTGCGGCAGCACCGCGACCTGTTCGCCGACAAGTCGACGTACTCCATGGACTGGTACTACCCGGTCCTCGGCGGCGCCGTCCGCGGTGAGCCCGGTCGCGCGCTCGTCGCGTCCCGCTGGGACGACTTCGTCGTGCCGGGGCTCGGGGCGCGCTGCGTCGACACCAACCCGTGGGTCACCGCCGCCGAGACGTGCGAGCTGGCGATGGCGCTCGACGCGCTGGGTGACCACGGGCGCGCCCTCCGGCTGCTGGCGCAGGTCCAGCACCTGCGCCACGAGGACGGCGGCTACTGGACCGGGTGGGTGTACGACGACCCGGCCTACCCGAACGACAACCCGAACGCGTTCTGGCCCGAGGAGCACACCACCTGGACCGCGGCAGCGGTGATCCTCGCCGTCGACGCGCTGGGGGAGAGGTACGGCGCCGCCACGCCCGGCTCGGGCATCATGCGCGGCACCTCGCTCGCCCCGCCCTTCGACGAGCTCGCGCTCGAGTGCGGCTGCCCGTCAGGCGACCCCGTCGCGCGCTGACCCGGTCACCGGGTCGCCCGCCGACCCCGCGGCCCGACGCAGGACCCGCATCGACCCGAGCGCCTCGACCTCCTCGAAGGCCCCCGAGGCGAGGGCGGGCAGGTAGATCTCGTCGTACGGCGGTCGCCCGCCCTCGGCCGGGTCCGGGAAGACGTCGTGGATCACGAGCAGCCCGTCCCGCATCACCCACGGCGCCCAGCCGCGGAAGTCGTCCCTCGCAGGATCGACGCCGTGGCCGCCGTCGACGAACAGCAGCGACAGGGGCGTGCGCCAGTGCCGGCTCACCGTCGTGCTGCGGCCGACGACCGCGACGACGACGTCCTCGAGGCCGGCCGCCTCGATCGTCCGCCGGAAGAACGGCAGCGTGTCCATCCGGCCCGTCGCCGGGTCGACCAGCGTCTCGTCGTGGTGCTCCCAGCCGGCCTGGTTCTCCTCCGAGCCGTGGTGGTGGTCGACCGTGAACACGGTGGCCTCGCCGCCGACGGCCCGCGCCGCGGCGCCGAGGTAGACCGCCGACTTGCCGCAGTAGGTCCCCACCTCGAGCACCGGGCCGTGCGGCAGCCGTCCGACGGCGTACCTGAAGAGCAGCTCGCCCTCCTCGGGGGGCATGAACCCCTTCGCGTCGAGCGCGTGCTTCAGCAGGTCGGCGGGGACGGTGTGGTCGGGCACGCCCGTCACCCTAGACGTGCCTCACTCCAGCCGCGTGCCCGGCTTCCAGCGGAAGATCAGTCCCTCGCCGTTGATCGCGTGGTCGCCGACGGCGCGGGACTTGTAGATGACGGGATTGTGCACCGACAGCGTCCGCGCGTTGCGCCAGTGCCGGTCGAGGTCGAGGCCGTCGGAGACGATCGACGCACCGCCGACGTCGAAGAGCCTCGTGATCGCGGTGAGCACGCCGTCGACGATGACGACGTGGGCGCGGCTCATGTCGAGCTCCGCCTGCTCGAGGAGGGCGTCGGCCGAGACGTCCTGCGCCGCGATGGCCGGGAGCGCCCTCTGGAGCGACCCGACCGCCGCGAAGAGGGCCGACTCCGCCGCGAAGAGGGTGCTCAGCGCGTCACCGACGAGCGCCTTGACCTGGGGGTCGTCCTTCGGGAGGGCGGTGTTGGCGTGGCTGAAGGAGCGCTTCCGCTTCCGGACGTAGTCGACGACGTCGGCCGCCGCGCCCCGGCCCGCTCCCACCATCGCCGTGAGGATCACGAGCTGGGCGATGGGGGAGTGGATCACCCGTCCCTCCGGCGCGGGTTCGATCCCGTCACGGTCGACGTCGGCATCGGTGAAGACGATGGTGCCGCTGCCGGTGGTGCGCTGCCCGAAACCGTCCCAGTCGTCGCGCTGGTCGACACCGGCGGCGGTGACGGGGACGCGGGCCTGGTACGGCTTGTCCTCGTAGGTCGCCTGGACGTTGATCCAGTCCGAGAAGAGGCTGCCGGTGGTGTAGTACTTCGTGCCGTTGAGGACGAGGCGGCCGTCCTTCTCGGTCAGCGTGGTGTCCGATCTGCCCTGCAGGTTGCTCCGCTCGCTCGTCGCATTGCCGAAGATCGCGCCCTCGCCGACGAGCCGCAGCCACCGGTCGCGGGTCTCGCTCGGCGGCTGGAGCATCTGCTGCTCGACGAACAGGTAGTGGGCGCGCAGGATCTGCGGGCAGTTCGAGTCGGCCTCGCCGAGCTCGAGCAGCAGCCGGAACAGGTCGGTGAGGGTGAGCCCGACGCCGCCGTACTCCTCGGGGAGGCGGAGCCGGCCGATGCCGAGCCGCTTGAGCTCGGCGATCTCGTCGTACGGGAGCCGGCGATCCTGGTCCCGGGCGGCAGAGCTCTCGGCGATGCGTCGGAACACCGGCCGGAACGGCTCGGCGACCGCCTCGTAGTCGTACGTCGGGGTCGCGGTCTGCGTGGTCATGTGTGGTGCTCCTCGTGGATGCTGGTGGGGGCGCGTCGGGGCAGGGTCAGAGGGCGCCGACGACGTCCCGGGTCGCGTAGCGGCTGGCGGGTCGGGGAAGGCCGAGGTGGTCGCGGAGCGTCTGGCCGGCGTACTCGTGCCGGAAGAGGCCACGCTGTCGCAACAGCGGGACGACCTCGTCGACGAACGTCGTCAACCCGGCCGGCAGCACGTCGGGCATCAGGTTGAAGCCGTCGGCGGCGCCCTCGCGGAACCAGTGCTCGATGGTGTCGGCGATCTGCTCCGGCGTACCGATCGCCCAGCGGTGCATGCCGGCACCGAGCAGGGCGATCTCGCGGGCTGTGTGGCCCTCGCGGGCGAGGCTGGTGATCGCCTCGACGAAGCCCCGCGAACCTCCGCCCTTCTCGAGGCTCACCAGCAGCGACTCGGGAAGCCGTTCGTCGAGGTCGATCTCGTCGGGACCGACGCCGAGCTGGGTCAGCATCCTGGCGACCGCCCACTCGGTGCCGGCGATCTCGTCGAGCTCGGTCTTGCGTGCCCTCGCCTCTTCCTCCGTGGACCCGATGACGGTGCACAGGCCCGGCATGATGTTGATCGTCTGCGGGTCCCTGCCGTACGCCGCCGTCCTGCGCTTCATCTCGGCATAGAACCGCTGGGCCTCCGGGAGGGTGGTCTGCGCGGCGAAGACGAGCTCAGCCCAGCGGGCGGCGAGGTCCTTGCCCTGCTCGGAGCCGCCCGCCTGGACGAGCACCGGCCGTCCCTGGGGGCTCCGTCCGAGCGGGAGCGGGCCGCGCACGGTGAAGTGCTCGCCGCGGTGGTCGATCGGGTGGATGCGGCCGGACTCGACCAGCTTCTCGCCGAGCTCGGCGACGTAGGCGTCGTCCTCCCAGGCATCCCAGAGCTTCGTCGCGACCTCGATGAACTCGTCCGCGCGGGCGTACCGGTCGTCGTGCTCCGGCAGCTCCGGCAGACCGAAGTTGGCCGCGGCGGCCGGCGCGTAGGTCGTCACGGCGTTCCACGCCGCCCGACCGCCACTGACGTGGTCCAGCGTCGAGAACCGCCGAGCGAGGTTGTAGGGATCGTTGAACGTCGTCGAGAGGGTCCCGACGAGCCCGACCCGCTCGGTCACGGCGGCGAGGCCACCGAGCACGACGGTCGGCTCGAGGCTCGGATTGGCGCGGCCCGTCTGGTCCTCGCCCCAGGCCGGGACGTCGGCCATGAACACGACGTCGAACGTCCCGCGCTCGGCCTCGCGCGCGACCTCCGCGTAGTGCTTCAGGGTGAGGTGCGCTAGCGGGTCCTCGAGCGTCCGCCACGCGGCCGCGTGGATGCCGTCGGCGTAGATGTTGACGCCGAGGTGCAGCTGCCGGTCGGGGCTGGTCATGGGTGGCTCCTCCGGGTCGATTCCTGGGTCGATTCCTGGGTCGGCATGGTCGGTACGGCGGCGACGAGCCGCCGCGTGTAGTCGTGCTGGGGGTTCAGGAAGACGTCGTCGACGTCGCCCTGCTCGACCACCGAGCCGCGGTGGAAGACCAGCACGCGGTCGGCGACGTGGTGCACCACGCCGAGGTCGTGGGAGATGAACACCAGCGCGGTGCCGTGGGCCTCACGCAGGTCGCCCAGCAGATCGAGGACCTGCGCCTGGACGTTGACGTCCAGCGCCGAGACGGCCTCGTCGCAGACCAGCACCCGCGGGTTCGGCGCGAGGGCGCGGGCGATCGCGACCCGCTGGCGCTGGCCGCCCGACAGCGTCCGCGGGTGGCGGTCGAGGAACCGCTCGTCGAGTCCCACCTGGCGCAGCAGGTCGACACTGCGGTCGGCGACCGCGGTCTTGCCGAGCCGCAGCGGGCGGAGGTTCTCACCGATCACCTTCCGGACGGTGTAGCGGGGGTCGAAGGAGCTCAGCGGATCCTGGGGCACGAGCTGCAGCTCGTGCCGAAGGGGCCGACGTTCCCTCTCCGTCGCGGTCGCCCACGGGCTGCCGTCGAGGAGGACCTCGCCGGCCTCCGGCCTGGTCAGCCCGAGGAGTACGCCGGCGCACGTGCTCTTGCCCGAGCCGGACTCACCCACGATGCCGAGCACCTCGCCACGCCCGACGCTGAACGAGACGTCGTCGAGGGCTGTCGTCACGGAGCCGGAGCGCCGCGACCCCAGTCGGTACGTCTTGCGAAGGCCGGACGCCTCGACGACAGGCCGCTCGACATCCACGCCGGCGGCGCTCGCCACCGGTCGGTCCGTGACCTGAGCGACCGGACCGGTGCCGCCGTCGTCCGTGCTGTCGTCGACGCCGACCTCGGAGAGCCGACGCCCGCGGGATCCGGCCGACGGGATCGCCGCGAGGAGTCGACGCGTGTAGGCAGCCTGCGGTCGTCCGAGGATCTCCGCGGTCGTGCCGGTCTCGACCACCTCGCCGTCGCGGAGCACGACGATGCGGTGGGCGATCTGGCTGACGACCGCGAGGTCGTGGCTGATGAGAAGCATCCCGGTCCCGGCCGCCACCTGCTCGGCCAGCAGGTCGAGGATGACCTTCTGGACGGTCACGTCGAGCGCGGTGGTCGGCTCGTCGGCGATGATCAGGGCGGGGTCGGCCGCGATCGCCGTCGCGATCAGGGCACGCTGCCGGAGCCCGCCGGAGAGCTCATGGGCGTACTGGCCAGCGCGGAGGCCCGGGTCGGGCATCCCGACCGAGGCGAGCACGTCGAGGGCCCGCTGCGCTACCTCCGCCCTGGGTACGACGGCGTGCCGGCGCAGCACCTGCTCGACGGCGCTGCCGACGGTCTGGAGCGGGTCCAGCGACACGAGCGCGTCCTGCATCACGAGCCCGGCGAACCGGCCGCGTACGCCACGCCAGTCGCGCTCGCGGAACCCGAGCGCGTCGCGGCCGTCGACCCGCAGCGTCGCGGCGCGGATCTCGGCGCCGGGGCCGGAGAGCCCGACCAGGCTGCGGGCGGTGATGCTCTTGCCGGACCCGGACTCTCCGACGAGCGCGACGCACTCACCGGCCCGCACCTCGAAGGAGACTCCCGCGACCGCCGTGGCGCCGTGAAAACCGATGCTGAGGTCGGCGACCTCCACCAGCGGCTCCGCGACCTCGGTGCCCGGCTGGATCGGAATGACCGTGGTGCTCATGCGAACCGCCCTTCGAAGCGACGCTGCCAGTACCTGCCGACGACGGTGAACGCGATGACCGTGACCGCGATCGCGAGGCCGGGGAACACGCCGGGCCACCACGCGATCCGGAGCCCGTCGCGGGCCTCGGAGAGCATCAGGCCCCACTCGGGCAGCGGGGGCTGGGGGCCGAGCCCGAGGAAGCTCAGCGCCGAGACCGCCATGAGCGTGGTGCCGATGTCGATGGTCGCGAGGACCGGGATCGAGGTCAGCACGTTCGGGAGCAGGTGGCGGACGAACGTCCGGCCACGGGTCGCGCCGTACAGCACGCCCTGACGGACATAGTCCGCGTTGCGGACCAGCCGGGTCTCGGCCCGGACGACCCGTGCGAACTTCGGTACGCCGGCGATGCCGATCGCGATCGAGATGTTGAGGGTCCCGGAGCCGGCGAGCGCCACGACGAGCAGGGCCAGCAGGACCGCCGGGAACGCCGAGACGAGGTCGAAGACCCGGGAGAGGAGCTCGTCGACGACCTTGCCGAGGGTGCCGGCGAGCACACCGAGCAGCGTTCCGACGACTGCGCTGATCACGACGGCGCAGAGCGCGATGAGCAGTGAGTAGCGGGCTCCGTGAATGACGCGGGTGAGCACGTCACGGCCGAGCCGGTCGGTGCCCAGCCAGTGGTGAGCGCTCGGAGGCTGCAGCACGGAGGTCAGGTCGGCCATCCGAGGGTCGCCGTGCGCGAACACGCCGGGGGCGATCGCCCATGCGACCAGCAGCAGGACGACGAGGCTGGCCAGGATCACGCCGACGGGCGGGATGGCCCCGCGCGTCCGACGACCGGTGCCGGCGGCGGCTCGCGGTTCGGGCAGCCCGAGGTCGGGATCGGTGGTGACGGTGGAGGTGGTCATGCGGTACGCAGCCTCGGGTCGATGGACAGGTGGAGGACGTCGACGAGGGTGGACACGACGACGTAGACGAACGCAGCGATCAGGACGACGGCGAGGACGACCGGCATGTCCTTCGTCGTCACGGCGTTGAGGGTGACCGAGCCCAGCCCGGGCCGACTGAAGACCGACTCGGTGATCACGGCCCCGCCGAGGAGCGAGCCGACCAGCCAGCCGGCGAGGGAGAGGACGGGCAGGAGGGCGTGCTTCAGCGCGTGCCGGACCCGCATGGTCGCCTCACTGACGCCGCGGGCGCGGACCGTCGTCACGAACGGCTGGTCGAGCGTCCTCTCCATCGCGTCGCGCAGCACCTGGCTGAGGACGCCGGCCGTCGGCAGGGCGAGGGTGATCGCCGGGAGGACGAGCGCCGCGACGCTCCCCGCCCCCGCCACCGGGAAGAGCTTCAGCTTGAACGAGAAGATCATCAGCAGGACGATCCCCACCCAGAACACCGGGACCGAGCTGCCGACCAGCTCGACGGTGGAGGAGAACGCCCGCAGCCGGGGCCGGCCGGCGGTGAGGACGGCCGCCAGGACGCTCGCGACGACGGCGAGTACGCCGGCGGCGACCGCCAGCTCGACCGTCGGCATGACCTGCGGGCCGATGACGGAGGTGACCGGCTGCCGCATGGTGTACGACGTCCCGAGGTCGCCGTGGGCGAGCCGGCCGAGGAACTCGGCGTACTGGACGAGGATCGGCTTGTCGAGGCCCCACTGCCGCTCGAGGCTCTCGCGCAGGCCGGGGTAGGTGTTGTCGCCGGCGAGGATGTCGGCGACGTTCCCGGGCATGGCGTGCAGGGCGAGGAAGGCGGCCGTCGCGGCCGCCCAGAGGACGGCGATGCCGGCGACGACTCGGGTGGCGAGGCGCCGGAGCAGCGGGCCGTGCTGCTGGATGGCGGCGATGGTCATGACCGCTCCTTCCAGAAGTCGTAGGCGGAGGCCGGGGTGTCGAGGTTGGGGTCGAACCCGAGGCCGTGGACGAGCGTCGTCGCGGCCAGCTGCGACGTCGGTGCGTAGAGCGGCACGATGTAGGCGCGGTCGACGGCGCGCTGCTGGATCTGGTCGACCAGCCGCTCCCGCTCGGCGCGGTCCTTCGTCTGCAGTGAGCGCGCCATCCAGGAGTAGAGGGTCTGGTCGTTGCCCTTCTTGATCGCCTGGTAGAGGAACCCGGTCGGCCCGATCAGCTGTGTCTCCATGAGCGCGGTGTCGCCCGGGTTCATCGTGTTGGGATAGATCGACCAGGTGCCGTTGGTCTCCTGCGAGGTGAACTCGCCGATCGTGATGATCTTCAGGTCCAGGTCGATGCCGACGTTCTTCTTCAGCTCTGCCTGGATGCCTTGGATGAGCACGTCGCGGTGGTCGCGGACGTAGTCCTCCGGGTAGCCGACCTCGACCCGCAGCCGCTTGCCGTCCTTGGTCCGGTAGCCGTCGGAGTCCCGGCCGGTCCAGCCGGCCGCGTCCAGCTCGGCGTTCGCCTTGGCGACGTCGTCACCCCAGGCACCCACCAGCTCCTTGTCGGACTCGGCGTCGTCGGGCCCGATGTTGGACCAGGCGCGGTCGTAATGGCCGAGGTAGAGGCTCTTGACCGCGGTGTCGAGGTCGAAGCCGTCGCGGATGGCGCGACGTACCCGGATGTCCTTGAGGACGCCGCGGGTGTAGTTCAGGTTCAGGGTGAACGCCGTGTTGCTCGACGGGCCGTCGAGGAACTGGAAGCCGGGCTGGCCCTTGAAGGCGCTCACGTCGGTCGACTGGACGCCCTCGATGACGTCGACCTGGCCGGAGCTCAACGCGCCGCTGCGGACCACGTCCTCGGGGAGGAAGCGGATCGTGACCGAGTCGAGGTAGGCCGGTCCCTGGTGCTGCGCCCAGGTCGGCGCCCAGTCGTAGTCAGGGTTGCGGACGAGCGTGACCGACTGGCCCCGCTGGTAGGACCCGAACTCGAAGGGCCCGGTGCCGCTGAGGGACTTGCCGCCGCCGCAGAGCGCGTCTCCGAGCTTCAGCGACTTCGGCGAGAGCATCCCCAACTGCACGCTCGAGAGCGACTCCAGGAAGGACGAGTCGGGATGCTTGAGCCGCACCCGGACGGTGTCGGGGGAGACGACCGACGCGCCGGCGTACGACTGCAGGTAGGTGGCGGAGTTCTCGGCGTTCTTCGGGGCCACGACGTCGTCGAGGTTCGCCTTCACCGCGGCGGCGTCGAACTTCGTGCCGTCGGTGAAGGCGACGTCGTCGCGGAGACGGAAGGTGTAGACGGTCCCGTCCGCGGAGACGGTCCAGCTCTTGGCGAGCCACGGCCCGAAGCCGCCATCCGGCTCCTTGGAGACGAGCGAGTCGATGTAGTTCCGCTCGAGCATGTAGCCGTTGGTCTGTGTCGTACGACGGGGATCGAAGCAGGTGGGCTCGGTCGTGACGCCCCAGGTCAGATGACCGCCGTGCACCGGCGTCGCGGTGTCGTCGACGGTCGCTGGCGCGTCGATCTGGGCGCAGCCGGCGAGCCCGGCCGCCAGGACGGCGGCGGACAGCGCCCTGGCGGCGCGACCGAAGGCGAAGGTGACCACGGGTGAGGCCTCTCGATGTGGGGGACGAGGGGGTGGGGCCCCTCAAGGCCGCTTTACCTTGGCACACCGATCTTAAATTGAGCGACTTTGTTGACTATCGGGAATCTCACATGGCCGTCCGCCCCCGGCTACGACATCGGCTTGTCGTCGACCCTGATGTCGAGGTGGTACTTCGTGCCGTCGACCCGGTCCACCGTCACCGTGACGCCGATCCTGTCGCCGCCGGCGGTGAGCACGCACCGGGTCTTCGCGTGGAGCTTCGCGTCGAGGTCGCCGGGACAGCTGATGTCGTCGGGCCGCTGGCCGACCGACTTGGTGAGGCCGTCGGAGACCTTCTTCTCGAGGTCGGCCTTCTTGATCTCCGGCGTGCCGATCGAGGCGCTGGCGCCGCAGCCGGCGACCAGGAGCGCTGACAGGATGACGGCGGCGACGGTCGTGCTCCTCATGTCCGGAGACTGCCCTAGGCTGACCGGCGCAAACGTCCGAGGAGGTCCCCGTGCCCGAACGCCCCAGCAGCCGCTCGCCGGGTCGCTCGCCGGGTCGTTCGCCGGGTCACTCGGTGCTCGCGGTCCCGGTGTTCGAGCTGGAGGAGTTCGTGAGGGGGCGTACGGCGTACTACGACGACTCGTTCCTCTCTGCGGACCCCGCCTTCGCCCACGCCCACATCACCCTGCTCGGCCCCTGGCTCACCGAGCCGACCGAGCGCGACGTGGCGGCCGTGCACGACGTGCTCAGCGACGCGGAGCCTTTCGAGACCGTCCTGGCCTGCGTCGAGGAGTTCCCCGACGGCTTGATCCATCTGCGGCCCCGGCCGGAGGAGCCGCTCCGTGCGCTGACAGCCGCGTTCGTGGAGCGGTTCCCCGGGTGCCCGCCGTACGCCGGACGCTTCGAGGACCCGGTTCCGCATCTCACCCTCGACCGCCGATCGGACGGGGTCGACGTCGCACGAGTGGCAGCCGCGCTCGACGGGATGCTGCCGGTCCGGTTCCGCGTCGACCGGGTGGACCTGCAGTGGTGGGCCAACCACGACTGCCACGTGCGCCACAGTTGGAAGCTGGGGACCGCCTGATGCGCGTGCTCGTCACGGGCGGCGTACGGTCGGGCAAGTCCCGGCACGCCGAGGAGCTGCTGGCCGGCCGGCCGGAGGTGGTGTACGTCGCCGCCGGGCCGTCCCGGGACGACGACCCGGACTGGGCGGACCGGATCGCCGCCCACCGCGCCCGACGTCCGGCGACCTGGTCGACGCTGGAGTCCAGCGACCTCCCCGCAGCGCTGCGGGGACCGGAGCCCGTGCTCGTCGACTGCCTCGGGACCTGGCTCAACGCCGTCGTCGACGAGCGCGGGCTGTGGGACGCGCCCTCCGCCGCCGTCACCCGGATCGTCGACGGCCTCCTCGACGACCTGGTCGCCGCCCTGGAGCAGCGCGACGACGTCGTCCTCGTCACCAACGAGGTCGGCCTCGGCGTCATCCCGGAGCACCGCTCCGGCCGGCTCTTCCGCGACCTGCTCGGCCACGTCAACCAGCGGGTCGCCGCCGCCTGCGACGAGGTCCACCTCGTCGTCGCCGGGCGCGTGCTGATCCTCTAGCGGCGACACCGACCCGGCTGCTCATCAAGGTATGCAGACGAACGCGCACTTCCCGCGTGGAGCTCCGCGGGGGAAGTGGCTGCCGGGCTGCATCCCTTGACGAACGGCCGGCGCTACGCGACCGCCACCAGGAGTGCGGCCAGGGACAGCTCGACGGCCGCACCGAGCACGTCCCCGGTGACGCCGCCGAACCGGGCTGTCACCCGACGCAGCAGCGCCGCCACGACGAGTGCTCCGACGGCCACTGCCACCACGCCGCGCCACCACTCGAGCCCCGCCCACCAGCAGGCCGCGCCCATCGCGCCGGCCGCAACGACCCATCCGGCGACGACGGCCGATCCCGGGAGGGTGCCGGCGAACGTGGCGCCGAGCCCGTCCGGCCGGGCGGCGGGTACGCCGCGGGCGCAGCACGTCGCCGGCGCCCACCGGGAGACGACCACGGCCACGCCGGCGAGGACGGCCCCGCCCCACGAGCCCGGCAGGCCGCCGAGAGCAGCGGCCTGCAGGGCGAGCACGACAACCACGGCTACCGTGCCCGCCGGGCCCGAGGTGCCGGTCTTCATCACCTCGAGCGACCGCTCGGCGTCGTACGACGCCGTGAGCCCGTCCGCCACGTCGGAGAGTCCGTCCCAGTGCATCACCCTCGTACCGACGGCGAGGACGGCGACGGCGAGTACGCCGCCGAGCAGGGCTGGGAGACCCAGTTCCTGGCACGCAGCGACCACGCCCGCGACGGCCGCTCCGAGCGGGAGCACCGCCGCGGGCGCGAGGAGCATCGCGGCGGCGGCCGTACGCCCGTCGACCCGGCCCGGCGGAGCGACCGGAAGCGCCGTGAGCGTCCCGACCGAGAGCCGCCAGCCGTCACGGAGGCTCATCCGGGTCGACCCGTCATCCGGGAAGCAGGTCGCTCAGCAGCGCGACGTCGCGCAGGAGGGCGACGGCGCTGCGCAGCACCGGCACGGCCGCGACCGCGCCGGAGCCCTCGCCGAGGCGCAGCCCGAGGTCGAGCACCGGCTCGAGGCCCAGCTTGCTCAGCGCCAGCGACTGGGCGGGCTCGGTCGAGCGGTGGCCGGCGGCGAACCACGCCGCCGCGCCGGGCGCGAGCCGGTCGGCGGTGAGGGCGCACGCGACGCTCATGAGGCCGTCGAGCAGGACGGGTACGCCGTGCTCGGCGGCCGTCACCAGGTAGCCGGTCGTCGCCGCAAGGTCCGCGCTGCCGAGAGCCCGCAGACACGCCATCGGGTCGTCCACCTCGTCCCGGACCCGGTCGAGCGCGGCGTCGACGACGGCGATCTTGCGGGCCCAGCCGGTGTCGTCGATGCCGGTGCCGCGGCCCGTGACCTCGGCGGCGGGCAGCCCGAGCGCGGCGGCGACGAGCGCGGCGGCGGGCGTGGTGTTGCCGATGCCCATGTCGCCGCTGAGCAGCAGCTGCGCGCCGGTGGCGATCTCCTCGCGGGCGATCGCGGCGCCCGCGTCGAGGGCCGCCCGGGTCTCGTCGGCCGTCAGCGCGTCCTCGAGGTGGATGGCGCCGCTCGACCGGCGGACCTTGTGGGCGAGCAGCGGGCGGCGTACGTCCTCGGGGAGGTCGGCGAAGTCGTCGTCGACGCCGAGGTCGACCACCCGCACCGCGACCCGGTGCTCCCGCGCGAGCGCCGTCACCCCGGCCCGACCGGCGAGGAAGGTGCGCACCATCGCCCCGGTGATCGACGACGGGAACGCCGAGACGCCGTGGGCGGCGACGCCGTGGTCGCCGGCGAAGATCACGAGGCGTACGTCGTCGAGCGGCGATGGTGGCACCTCGCCCTGCGTCGCGGCCACCCACACCGCGAGCTCGCCGAGCCGGCCCAGCGCGCCGGGCGGGGTCGCGAGTGCGGCGAGCCGCTCCGCGGCGGCACGGCGTACGTCGGGGGAGGGCGGCGGCACTGACACGGTCTCTCCTCGGGTTCGGACGGGCCCGGCCACGATAGCGGGAAGATGGCGAAGGGCCGCCCGAGCGGGCGGCCCTTCGCAGTGGAGCGGATGACGAGGCTCGAACTCGCGACCTCAACCTTGGCAAGGTTGCGCTCTAGCCAACTGAGCTACATCCGCAACGGCGCTGGGGACGATAGCCCGCCCCGGCGCCGGAGCACAAACCGGCTCGCCCGGAACCGAGCGGGCGTCCTCGGCCGACACTCACCCGCCGACCCTCCGCTGCCGGCTCCCGGCCGGCGCCGTCGCGAACGGCTCGGGCCGCGGCGGCACGATGAGCACGGGGCAGGTCGCCTTGCGCAGCACGTACGCCGCCACCGACCCGAGCCGCGAGCCGACGGGCAGCAGCGCGTCGTGCCGACCGACGACCATCAGCGAGCTGCCCGACGCGGCCGACTGGAGGGCCGCCGTGACGACCGCGGGAACAGCCTCGGTGGTCCATACGACGTCGGGGAAGTCGGCCGCGACGTCACGTACGACGGCGTCCAGCTCGTCCACGAGACCGCGGTCGGTGCTCGGCATCCAGGGATCGCCCGCGAGGCCCCCGAGGGCGGCCTCCTCGGCCAGCCGCGGCGGCCGCCAGACGTGCAGCACCCGCAGGTCTGCGCCGAGCTCGTCCGCGGCGCGGAACGCCTCGCGCAGGAGGGGCCGGCTGCGCGACGGCACGTCGACCCCGACGGTCACAGGCTTCGGCTTGTCACCGGGCCCCGGCGCCACCCACCCTGCGGGTACGGCGAGGACCGGCGCGTGGGAGCGGCCGGCAACCCGTCCGCACAGCGACGGAGACAGCGCGTGCGCGGCGAGCGACCGCGACCGATGGCCCATCACGACCAGGCCGGCGCCATGGCTCGCCTCGACCAGCGCCCTGCTCGTCGGCCCGCGCAGCAGCCGCCCACCGACGGGGACGTCACCGGCGCACGCGTCGGTGGCGTGCTCCACGCTCCCGGCCAGGGTCTCGGTCGCGATCGTCGACGGCTCGGTGAACGTCAGCAGCACCGTCTCCGGCCCGCCGTGCTGCGGGTGCCAGACGTGCACGACCTGGAGCGGGCAGCCGCGTGAGACGGCGACCCTGACGGCGTACTCCAGCGCCGCCTTGCTCTCTTCTCCCGGACAGACCGCGGCGATGACCGGTTGCCTGGATTGCGTCCCGTTCATGGCCCCTCCTCCATCTCCTTCCACGCTCGTCCCGACCGGTCCCGCACCACAGGGCCCAAGGTCCCCGTGGCGGCGGTCCGTGGGCCCTGACCGGTCGCCGACGCGCGCGGGAGCGTGGTCGTAGGAGAGACAGAAGGAGTGAGAGGTCATGAGGGCAGCGGTGATCTACGAGTCGATGTTCGGCAACACCGAGCTCATCGCCCGTGCTATCGGGAAGGGGATCGGCGCCGAGGGGGCCGAGGTCCATCTCGTCGACGTGCGCGAGCACGAGGCGTACGAGCTCACGACGTACGACGTCGTGGTGGTCGGCGCCCCGACCCACGCGCTGACGCTCAGCCGGCCGTCGTCGCGCCGGAAGGCGGTCGAGGACGGTGCCGACCCGAGCCACGTCCAGTGGGGAGTGCGGGAGTGGCTGGCGACCCTGCGGCCCGGTGCCCGGCTGCCGAAGGTCGCCGTCTTCGACACCAAGGTCCGCAGCATGCGGTTGCTCCCGGGATCGGCGGCCAAGGCAGCGGCACGCCTGCTCGAGCAGACCGGCCACGAGGTCGTCGGCCGACCGACCAGCTTCTACGTCACGGCGGCCAAGGGGCCGCTCGCGGACGGCGAGGAGGACCGCGCCCGCGAGTGGGGAGCAGCCATCGCCAGCGAGCTGGCGCACGAGCGTCTCACCGAGCACCAGGCCCGGCCCGAGCAGGCCCAGGGCTGACGGCCCGTGAGCCCCGTCGTCGTCGACGCCGAGCTCGACCCCGGCGTCAGCCGGGCGCTGTGGCTGGTGAAGTGGCTGCTGGCGATCCCGCACTACGTCGTCCTCGTCGTGCTCTGGATCTGCTTCGTCGTCCTCAGCCTGATCGCGCTGGTGGCCATCGTCGTCACCGGGCGCTACCCGCGGGGACTCTTCGACTTCAACGTCGGGGTGCTGCGGTGGAGCTGGCGGGTCGGCTTCTACACCTACGGCGTGCTCGGCACCGACCGCTACCCGCCGTTCACGCTCGCCGACGTGCCGGACTACCCGGCCAGGCTCGAGATCGTCTATCCCGAGCGGCTCTCCCGCGGGCTGGCGCTGGTGAAGTGGTGGCTGCTGGCTATCCCGCACTACCTCGTCGTCTCGGTCTTCCTCAACGGCGGCTGGGTCGCCCGGGGGTCGGGCTCCGACAGCACGACGACGTTCGGGCTCGTCTCGGTGCTCGTCCTGATCGCTGTGGTCGCGCTGCTGTTCACCGGGCGCTATCCGGCCACGATCTTCGACCTCGTCGTCGGGCTTCACCGCTGGGCCCTCCGGGTCGCCGCGTACGCCGGCCTGATGACCGATGTCTACCCGCCGTTCCGGCTCGACCAGGGCGGTCCCGACCCCGTCCGTGGCGCCGGGCAGGCGGGCCCGGACCATGGCGAGGGCACGTACGCCGGGCCCTGAGGGAGCCATGGGACGGCAGAGCCCCCGGTCCGCAGCGGCGCGGACCGGGGGCTCTGGCTGTCCCGCGATCCCAGGATCAACTACGCGAGGTCGCCCGGGAAGGCGACAGGATCGTCGTCTCACCGGGCGTCTTCCCGGGCGGGATCACGATCACCTCATCCGTGACGCTCGTGGGCGCCGGCGGGGGCAGGACCGTGACCATCAAGGGCGTGACCGTCACCGGCGGTCACGCAGTGACCCATCCGGCCAACGAGTACGAGGCCGCGGGGGCGCGGATCTACGTCGCGCCGGACGTGCAGGAGAGGCGGCGGCACGCTGACCGTGGCCGACAGCCGCATCACCGCGAACGTGACCGCGCCGGCCAGGCACTACGTCCGCGGGTCCGTCCCCCGACGATCCCGACCTGGTCGACGAGCGGCCGATCTGCCCCGGCCACCAGTACTGCACGTGCGCCGGATCGTACGGCGCAGGCGTGTTCACCACCGGTGAGCTGACCCTGCTGCGGACGGCGGTCTCGGGCAACGTGGTGATCGCACGGGTGCGTCTCAGCGACGACTGCACGGTGCGCTCGGCGGCGCGCTGCAGTGTGAGCGTGCTAGGTCCGGGAAACTGCAAGAGGCCGGCTTCCTACGAAGGGAACCGGCCTCTCACCTGCATAAACGCTGGTGGGCGATACTGGGTTTGAACCAGTGACCTCTTCCGTGTCAAGGAAGCGCGCTACCGCTGCGCCAATCGCCCTAGATCTTTGGTTGTGTGGTGTCGAGGTGGGGACGGGATTTGAACCCGCGTACACGGATTTGCAGTCCGTTGCCTCGCCTCTCGGCCACCCCACCCTGGAGGCTTGCCAAGGAGGAACCTCTCCGAGCGGACGACGAGGCTCGAACTCGCGACCTCAACCTTGGCAAGGTTGCGCTCTACCAACTGAGCTACGTCCGCCTGACGCTCTCGCCCCGGTTGCCCGGGCCTCAGCGACGCAGAGAACAGTAGCCGAGCCGCCACCTGGCGCCAAATCGCGGGTCACCGCCGTGTCATTCGTGTCGGACAAGGACCAACGCATCTTGTGCGGGGCCCTGCACGGGTGTGTGCTGGACCGTACGGACAGCTCGTTCAAGGCACCCGAACACAGCTCAGACCGGAGGGGATGACGATGGCGTCGACGTTGACCGCCCGACCCGGGGAGCGCCTTGTCGTGCGCGGACAGCACGTGGGCGACCCCGACCGACAGGGAGAGATCGTCGAGGTGCGACACGCGGACGGGAGCCCGCCGTACCTCGTGCGGTGGGACGACACCGGTCACGAGGGACTCTTCTTCCCCGGGCCGGACGCCTTCGTGGTGCACGACGGCGGGGAGTAGGCCCGGCGCCGGGGGAGCGGCCCCCTAGAGTGTGCCCATGCACGCCTGGATCGACGGCCGGCTCCTCCCCGACGCCGCCACCGCAGCCCTGCCGGTGACCGACCACGGGGTTACCGTGGGCGACGGGGTCTTCGAGACGATGAAGGTCGTCGAGGGGGAGCCGTTCGCGCTCGGCCCCCACCTCGCGCGGCTGCAGCGCTCGGCGGCCGGGATCGGCCTGGAGGGCGTCGACGAGGCCGTCGTACGCCAGGGGATCAAGGAGGTCCTCGCGGCCGAGCACCTCGTGCGCGGCCGGCTGCGGGTGACCGTCACCGGAGGACCGGGGCCGATGGGTTCGGGCAGGGGCGACGCCACGCCGACGGTCATCGTCGTCGCCGACCCGGTGACGGCCAGCCCGGAGGAGACCGCGATCGTCACCGTCCCGTGGGTGCGCAACGAGCGCGGGGCGCTGACCGGCCTGAAGACGACGTCGTACGCCGAGAACGTCGTCGCCCTCGCCGAGGCGAGGCGCCACGGGGCGACGGAGGCGATCTTCGCCAACACCGTCGGCGACCTGTGCGAGGGCACGGGGAGCAACATCTTCTACGTGCTCGACGGGGAGCTGCGTACGCCGACCCTGGCGAGCGGCTGCCTCGCGGGCGTGTCCCGCGGCCTGGTGCTGGAGTGGTACGCCGCCCGCGAGGTCGACGAGCCGCTGGAGCTGGTTCAGCAGCAGGCGAGCGAGGTCTTCCTCGTCTCGACCATGCGCGACGTCCAGGCCGTCACCCGCTGGGACGCGCGAGACCTCCCGCACGGGCCGGTGACCCAGGAGGCGCGGGAGGTCTGGCGACGCCGCGAGCCGGAGCTCGTCGGGGAGATCTGAGGGATACCGCCGGCCCGGGTCAGGCCGCGGCCGCGCCGCCGGCGTCGTACCCGAGCAGGGCGGCGATCAGGCCGTCGAGGTCGAGGTGCTTGCTCTCCGCGCCGACCGGCACGGCGGCGAAGGTCTTCGCCAGGAAGCCCTGGATCTCGCGGGAGTTCGCCTCGGCGACCAGCCGGCCGTCCGGGGAGCTGAAGTCGAGCATCGTCACCGCGCGGGCGCGCTCGTCGATGCTGGGGTAGACCTTCACGTCGCCCTCGCCGGCCGGGGCGGCGAGGCCCTGCAGCAGCAGCGTGCGCGACACGACCCACTCGACGTCGCCGGAGTGGGAGTGGAAGGTCAGCGAGATCGCGTAGGGGTCGTGCTCGGAGTACCCCATCGTGGTCGGGACGTCCACGGTCCGTCCCCAGGGGTCCACGCAGGACAGGGTGATGTCGTGGTGAAGGGACGGGTGGTGGGTCGGGTGGGTCATCGGCGGTCTCGCGCTCCCTCAGTAGTGGTTCACTGCTGAGACGTGACCCGTCAGTAGCCATGACGCCGTTTTCCTACACCCGCGGGTGGGATGCGTCACATTCAATGACCGCGTCAGCGGGACGCGAGGGCGGCCTTCAGCCGGGCCACCGGAGAGGCCAGGTTGTAGCGCTCGGCGAGCGCGTCGAGGGTCTCCGGGTCGGCGGGCGCCGAAGGCAGCGCGGAGCCGTCACGGTCCAGCGGCAGGTCGCGGACGACGGCCACCACCTTGGGGGCGACGGCGAGGTAGTCGGCGGCGGCCAGCAGCTTGGCCCGCACCGCGGCGCTGATCCCGGTCGACGGGTCGAGCGCCGCCGCCTCGACCCCGGCGAGGTCGCCGTACTCAGCGAGCAGCTTCGCCGCCGTCTTCTCGCCGACGCCCTTGACCCCGGGGAGCCCGTCGGAGGTGTCGCCCCGCATCGTGGCGAAGTCGGCGTACTGGGCGGGCTCGATGCCGTACTTCTCCCGCACCCACGCCGAGTCGACCCGGTCGTGGTTGCCGACGCCACGGGCGGTGTAGAGGACGCGTACGTCGGCCTCGTCGTCGACGAGCTGGAAGAGGTCGCGGTCGCCGGTGACGACCTCGACTGGCATGCCTGCGCCGGTGGCGAGGGTGCCGATCACGTCGTCGGCCTCGTAGCCGTCGGCGCCGATCACCGCGAGCCCGGCCGCGGCGAGGACCTCGAGGATCAGCGGCACCTGAACCTGTAGCGGGTCCGGCACCTCCTCGACGTCGGGGCCGGCCTCGACCTCCTCCTCGACCCGGTGCGCCTTGTATGTGGACAGCAGGTCGACGCGCCACTGCGGGCGCCAGTCGTTGTCCCAGCAGCAGACCAGGTCGGTGGGCGAGTAGTCCTCGACCAGACGGGAGATGAAGTCCAGCAGCCCGCGTACGGCGTTGACCGGCGTGCCGTCCGGCGCGGTGATCTCCGGCACGCCGAAGAAGGCCCTGAAATAGAGGGACGCGGTGTCGAGAAGCATCAGCCGGGGCTCGGGCACGTCCGGCAGCCTAGGCCATGTGCCGCGGTCCCCGGCCGGGCTCTCGGCCGATCCGGACGTCGCGTCCCGCTCCGCAGACAGCCCGCGGCGCGGGCGTCGTCGACGTGGCTAATCTGTGCCGGGTGAGCACTTCCGAGATAGAGGCGACAGATCGCAAGATCCTGAACCTGCTCGCCGGGGACGGCAGGATGTCCTACACCGATCTCGGGAAGGCGACGGGACTGTCCACGTCCGCGGTGCACCAGCGGGTCAAGCGGCTGGAGCAGCGCGGGCTGATCCAGGGGTACGGCGCGGCGATCAACCACGCCGAGCTCGGCCTTCCGCTCACCGCGTTCGTCGCGATCCGCCCGATCGACCCCTCCCAGCCCGACGACTGCCCGGAGCGGGTCAAGGGGTTCACCGAGATCGAGGCCTGCTGGTCGGTGGCGGGCGACGAGTCGTACCTCCTCAAGGTCCGTACGGCGACGCCGCACGCCCTCGAGGAGCTCCTCGCCCGGATCCGCTCGGCCGCCAACGTCTCGACCCGGACGACGATCGCCTTGTCGACGTACTACGAGAACCGCCCGGTCACCGACGGGTGACCTGGACCGAGGTTCTCGCGCTCCTCGCCGCCGGCGTCGGCGCGGGCATCTGCGGCAGCGTCGCGGGGCTCGCGTCCCTGGTGTCGTATCCCGCGATGCTCGCCATCGGCCTCGCGCCGGTCGCGGCCAACGTCACCAACACCGTCGGCCTCATCGGCAGCTCGCTCGGGTCGGTCGTCGGCTCGCGTCCCGAGCTCCGCGGACCCGTCCAGCGCCACCGGCTCCTCGAGCTCACGCCGATCGCGCTCGTCGGCGGCGCCTCGGGCGCGGCGCTGCTCCTGCTGACCCCGGCGGGCGGCTTCCAGAAGGTGGTGCCGTTCCTCATCGCAGGCTCGGCGGTCCTGATCCTCGTCAGCCCGCGTTTGCGGCGCGCGCTGGACGCCCGCCGCCGACGGATGCCCCGCGGCGCGGAGGAGCGGGACGCGCGCACGCACCTGTCCGCGAGGGTCGGGATGTTCGCCGTCGGCGTGTACGGCGGCTACTTCGGTGCCGGCGCCGGCGTCATGATGCTCGCCCTCCTCGCGCTGGCCACCGGCGATCTCCTGATCCGGGCCAACGCGCTGAAGAACGTGCTGCTCGGCGTCGCGAACTCCGTCGCCGCCGTCGGGTTCGCGGTCTTCGGCCCGGTGCACTGGCTCCCCGCCGTGCTCCTCGGGGTGGGCTGCGTCGCCGGGGGGTACGCCGGCCCGGCGATCGCGCGGGGGGTGCCGCCGGCCGTGCTGCGGACCGTCATCGCGCTGGCCGGCTTCTACCTCGCCGTCGACCTGTTCCTCGACGCCTATTGAGGACCCGCGGACTACTGCACTGGCGCAAGCTGGGCGCGGCGCCACCAGTCCTGCCCGGACCGGGGCAGGGTGTGGATCGGGTCGTAGTACTCATAGGTCCGCGACAGCGCGTCGTCGGCCTCGATCGAGGTCAGGTAGTTCTTCGTCCAATGCGAGATGCCGCGCTCCCGGTCGTAGTGGGAGAGCTGGTGGACCCAGCGCTTCCCGACGTACGGCACGTCGCACACGATCCGCGGTGTCGCGAAGCCGGGCAGGTAGCCCATGATGTCGTGCTGCAGCGCCTGCGCCTCGGCGACCGAGACCCGCCAGTGCTCGGAGAACGGGATCATGTCGCACATGTAGAAGTAGTACGGCATCACCTGGGCCCCGTCGAGCAGCCGGAAGCACAGGTCGAGGAGCGACCCGGAGTCGGCGTTGACCCCGGCGAGGAGCACGCCCTGGTTGCGCACGTCGCGTACGCCGGCGTCCAGCATCGCCTTGGATGCGTCGGCGACGATCGGGGTGATCGAGTGGGCGTGGTTGGCGTGGGTGTGGATCGCGAGTGAGACCCCGCGGGAGCGCGCGGTGCGCGCGACCCGCTCCATCCCGGCGCGGACCTCGTCCTGGAGCCAGTGCTGGGGGAGCCCGATCAGCGCCTTGCTGGCGAGCCGGATGTCGCGGACGTTGTCGATCTCGAGCAGCGCCGCCAGGAACGCCTCGAGCCGCGGCCACGGCAGGTTGGCGACGTCGCCGCCGGAGACGACGACGTCGCGCACCTGCGGCGTTCGACGCAGGTAGTCGAGCATGGCCCCGTGACGGTCGACGGGCTTGCCGGCGAGCTTGAGCTTCTGGACGCTCGCGGTGGAGTTGCCGACCAGGTCCATCCGCGTGCAGTGACCGCAGTACTGCGGGCAGGTGGGCAGCAGCTCGGCGAGCACCTTCGTCGGGTAGCGGTGGGTCAGCCCCTCGGCAACCCACATGTCGTGCTCGTGGAGGGAGTCGCGGGCGGCGTACGGGTGGCTCGGCCAGTCGGTGCGCCGGTCGGAGAAGACCGGGATCATGTAGCGGCGGACCGGGTCGGCGTAGAACGACTCCGTGTCCGGCACCCGGTCGGGCACCATCGTGTTGAGCATCTGCGGCGGGACCAGCATCGACATCGTGGCGCGCTCGGCCTGGTCGCGCTCGAGGTCGGCGTAGAACCGCTGGTCGAGCAGGCCGCCCATCAGCTCGCGCAGCTGCCGGACGTTCTTGACGCAGTGGCTGCGCTGCCACTGGACGTCTGCCCACTCCGCGGCGGTGACCTCGGCCCAGCCGGGGAACCGTGTCCAGTCGGGCTCGACGAGCGGCTCGCGCCGATAGGCGTACGGCTGTCCGTGGCCGCCCGGCACGGCTGCCGACTCGATGGTTGCCGTCATGTGGCCAGCGTAAGCACAGATTCTGCGGTGCGTCGACAGACTCGCCGCAAGAATTGTGGCATGGTGGCCGTGTGGTGAGTGGACGAACCCGCAGCGACCCCACCGGGCTGCACCGCGTGCTCGACGACGCCGTCGTGCTGCCGCAGGCGGCGCGGCGGCTGGACACCCGCCGTGAGCTGTGGCCGGACGAGGTCCGCGTCCGGGTCGAGCGCCTCAACCTCGACGCCGCGTCGTTCCGACAGCTGGAGCGGAAGCACTCCTACGACGGCACCGTCGACGGCGACGCCGTGCGCGCCGAGGTGCTCGACATCGTCGCGGCCCGCGGCAAGATGCAGAACCCCGAGACCGGCTCGGGCGGCATGCTCGTCGGCACCGTCGAGGAGGTCGGGCCCCAGTCTCCGTTGGGCCAGTCGCCGCTCGGCCTCACGGTGGGGGACCGGGTCGCGACGCTGGTCTCGCTCACGCTCACCCCCCTCGTGATCGAGGACGGCCTCGCTCGCTGGGACGGCCGCTCCGAGCAGGTCCCCGCCGACGGCTACGCGATCCTCTTCGGCCGCTCCATCGCAGCGGTCATCCCGGACGACCTGCCGGGCGGGTTGAGCCTCGCGGTCATGGACGTGTGCGGCGCGCCGGCGCTCACCCGCCGCGTCGTCGCCGAGAGGTACGCCGGCGGCGTCGTCGCCGTGGTCGGCGGCGGTGGGAAGTCCGGCTCCCTCTCGCTGGCCGCCGCCCGCGACGCCGGCGCGCGCCACCTGATCGGCATCGTCCCGACCGAGGCCGAGGCGGCCCGGCTACGGGACGCGGCGCTGGCCGACGAGGTGGTGGTCGCCGACGCCCGCAACCCGGTGGCCCTGCGCGACGCGGTCGAGAAGGCGGGCGGTCCCGCCGACGTCACCGTCGTCTGCGTCGACGTGCCCGGCTGCGAGGGCGGGGCGATCCTCGCCACGGCCGACCGCGGCACGGTCGTCTTCTTCTCGATGGCGACCAGCTTCTCCGCCGCCGCGCTGGGCGCCGAGGGGCTGGCCGCGGACGTGACGATGCTGGTCGGCAACGGCTACGTCCCCGGCCACGCCGACTACGCGCTGCGGCTGCTGCGCGACAACCCCGGCGTACGCCGGCTGTTCGAGGGGAGACTGTGAGCGTGGGCAAGCTCGACCTCGACCCCGCGACCATCGCCAGGGCCCGCGACCTCGCGGCACGGGTGGGCGCGCCGATCGTCGACCTCGCCAGGCGCCACACCACCGTCTCGGTGGAGCGCGCGACGCTGCGCCTGGCCGGGCTCGCGGGCGCCGATCCGGACGGGACGCCCTGGGCCAACCACCTCGTCGACGCCGTGCGCGTCGGCCTCCACGACGACGGCGGGCTCGCCCACGGCGTCGCGCTGCCGGTCTGGGACGCCCTGCTGCGCGGCGAGGCGGAGGACCTCGCCACCCTCGCCCAGAAGGCGGCCGCCGGCTCGGTGGCGTTCCGCCTGCCGGAGGTCGCCGAGGCGCGGGCCGCGGGTGCCGCCGCCCGGGCGGCCGTCGCGCGGGGCATCGCCACGATCGACGGCAACCGGCGTACGCGCGACTCGCTGATCGCGACGATCGGGGACGCGCCCCGCCAGCCGTGGGTCTACCTCATCGTCGCGACCGGTGACATCGACGAGGACATCCCGCAGGCGCAGGCCGCCGCCCGGGAGGGCGCCGACGTCATCGCGGTCATCCGCTCCACGGGCCAGAGCCTGCTCGACTACGTCCCCGAGGGCGCCACCCACGAGGGCTTCGCCGGGACCTACGCCACGCAGGAGAACTTCCGGCTCATGCGGGCGGCGCTCGACGAGACCTCGAGGGAGCTCGGCCGGTACGTGCGGCTGACGAACTACGCGAGCGGGCTGTGCATGCCGGAGATCGCCACCCTGGCCGGGCTCGAGCGGCTCGACATGATGCTCAACGACTCGATGTACGGCATCCTCTTCCGCGACATCAATCCGGTCCGGACCTTCGTCGACCAGCGCTTCAGCCGCCAGGTCCACGCCCGCGCCGGGATCATCATCAACACCGGCGAGGACAATTACCTCACCACCGCCGACGCCGTCGAGGCGGCCCACACCGTCACGACGAGCCAGCTGCTCAACGAGTACTTCGCCAAGGAGGCCGGCCTCGACGACTGGCAGCTCGGCCTCGGCCACGCCTTCGAGATCGACCCGGCGATCCCGGACTCCTTCCGGCTCGAGCTCGCCCACGCACTGCTGGCGCGGGAGATCTTCCCGGACGCTCCGCTGAAGTGGATGCCGCCCACGCGCCACATGACCGGCGACGTCTTCCGCGGCTACCTGCTCGACGGGTTGTTCAACCTCGCCGGCGCGCTCACCGGCCAGGGCATCCTGCTGGTCGGGATGATGACCGAGGCCGTGGTCACGCCCTGGCTCTCCGACCGCGACCTCGCGCTGCAGAACGTCAGGTACGTCCTCGACGCCGCCGGCCGGCTGCACGAGGACTTCCACCCCGTTCCCGACGGGTTCATCGCCACCCGGGCCCGGCAGGTGCTCGACGAGGCGATCGACCTGCTGCGCCGGATCGCGGAGGAGCCGCACGGGCTCCTCGACGCCATCGCCGACGGCACCTTCGGGCTGATGAAGCGCCCGGCCGACGCCGGCAAGGGGCTCGACGGCGTGGCCGGGCGGTCCCCGTCGTACGTCAATCCCGCCATCGACCTCCTGGAGGAGCCGTGATCGTCCGCCCGTACGGCGACACCACCGGCGACGGCATGGTGCAGCTGTCGTTCACGCTTCCGCTGCCCTCGACCTCGGGGCAGGCCGCCAAGGTCGCCGAGGGCGCGGCGCTGCAGCTGGCCCGGAAGATGGGGCTCGACCCGGCGATGGTCGTCCACAGCAAGGCCATCGGCCAGGACGACGGGCAGAGTGGGTTCACCTTCTTCGTCGTGTACGGCCGGGTGAGCCACCTCGTCGACACCGAGCAGGTGCAGGTCGTGGAGCGGGACTTCCCGCTGCTCACGCCGAAGGAGGTCAACGCGGCCGTGAAGAAGACCCTGCGCCGGCCGCTCGTCGTCGTCGGGGCCTGCATCGGCACCGATGCCCACACCGTCGGCATCGACGCGATCCTCAACATCAAGGGGTTCGCGGGGGAGAAGGGGCTGGAGTACTACCAGGAGCTGCAGGTCGTGAACCTCGGCGCGCAGGTCTCGGTCCCGCAGCTCGTGGAGGAGTCGCGGGCCCACGGTGCGGACGCCGTGCTGGTCTCGCAGGTCGTCACCCAGCGCGACGCCCACCTGCTCAACACCCGTGAGATGTCGGCGGCGTTCCGCGAGGCCTACCCGAGCGACCGGCGGCCGCTGCTCGTCGTCGGCGGACCGCGGTTCGACGAGTCGATGGCCGGCGAGCTCGGCGTGGACCGGGTCTTCGGCCGTGGCACCACCCCGGGCGAGGTGGCGTCGTACCTCGTGCACCGGCTCGCCCCGGCGGGAGCGGCGGCATGAGTGCCGAGGCCCGGCCCGCCGACGAGCTGGTCGGCACGAGGGTCGTCCACCGCCGGTACGTGCCGTACTCCCACGCCCACTACGCCGGCAACCTCATCGACGGCGCCTACAGCCTCGGCCTCTTCGGCGACGTGGCGACCGAGCTGTGCATCGTGACCGACGGCGACGAGGGGCTCTTCGCGTCGTACGACGACGTGCAGTTCCGGGCGCCGGTCCGCGCCGGAGACGTCCTGGAGATCACCGCGGAGATCGTCCGCGCGGGCACCCGGTCGCGGGTCGTGGAGTTCGCGGTGTACGTCGTCGCGCGGGGCGCCGCGACCGCCGACCGGCCCGGCGCCGCGGAGCTTGTCGAGCCCCCGATCCTGGCCACGACGGCGCTCGGCACGGTCGTCGTACCACCCCGATGAGCGCCTCAGATCGCGGTTTTCTCGGCGTGTCGCCGCGACACGCCGAAAATAGCGGCGATTCTCCAAGAATTTTCGAAGTGTGCAGGTACCCGCTGACCTGCGTAAACATCCGTTTCTGCTGGTCAGGAGACGGTTGACGGCTCAGCCAGCCGGAAGTCAACCTGTGGCCGTCCGCCCACGCAGAGTCGCGCCAGGCGGACCGACGTCCGAGTGGCCGGGTCGGAGGGTGTCGAGCCAGACACCTGTCTCACGTGGTTCGCGGATGCCGGTCCGCCCCGCGAGGGCAACGTGGGAGGGTCCGAACGCTCTTTAGACAACGATCGTGGCCCGGCAGCCGGTCGGGCCGGACGATCGGCCCGAAGGGGGTACGGGCCCTCCCGCGGCTCTGTCGCCGCGGGAGCCGGATCGAGCCGTTCGGCTCCCGCCTCCCCTCATGGCTCTGCCTCGCCTCCACGGCGCCGGGGTCCCCCGCCGTTAACCTGTCCTTCAGGTGCCCGAACCAACGTCTGCGGCACCCGACCCGACGAGCGAGCGAGGCACTTCCACTCGTGACCACCATGCAGCACCCCGACGACCACCGGAGCGGACCCGACGACGGGCTCGGCCGGGTCGTCATGGTCATCCCGACCTACAACGAGGCGGCCAACCTGGCCTGGATCGTCGGCCGGCTGCGGCGTGCGCAGCCCGACGTCGACGTCCTCGTCGTCGACGACGGCTCGCCCGACGGCACCGGCGCCGTCGCGGACGAGCTCGCCGCGACCGACGACCACGTCACCGTCCTCCACCGGACGGTGAAGGAGGGCCTCGGGGCGGCGTACCTCCACGGGTTCAGGTGGGCGCTCGGCCACGGCTACGACGTGATCGGCGAGATGGACGCCGATGGCTCGCACCAGCCCGAGGAGCTCGGCCGGCTGCTCGAGGCGCTGCGCGGCGCCGACCTCGTGATCGGGTCGCGGTGGGTTCCCGGCGGCTCGGTGGTGAACTGGCCGCTGCGGAGGCAGGCGCTCTCGCGCGGCGGCAACCTCTACGTCCGGCTCCTGCTCGGGCTCAAGGTCCGCGACGCGACCGCCGGCTTCCGCGTGTTCCGCCGGGAGACGCTGGAGAAGATCGACCTCGACTCCTGCGAGTCGACCGGCTACGTCTTCCAGACCGACCTCGTCACCCGGACGCTCCGCGCGGGCCTGGAGGTCAGGGAGGTCCCGATCGAGTTCGTCGAGCGGGTCCGGGGCGACTCCAAGATGAGCGGCGCGGTGGCCGCCGAGTCGATGCGGCTGGTGACCCGCTGGGGCATCCGCGAGCGCCGCCAGCAGCTGCGCCGCCGCTTCGGGCGCTGAGTCACCCCGGCCATCCCGGGCGCCCAGGGCGCATCCCGGCCGGGGCTTGGCGCGCGGTGCGATGATCGGGGTGTGAAGTCCCGCCGGCGCCTCTCCTGGATCCTCCTGGTCGCGTTCCTCGTCGTCCCGATCCTGGAGATCTACGTCCTCATCCAGGTCGGCCAGGTCATCGGCCCCTGGTGGACGATCCTGCTCCTGGTCGCCGACTCGATCTTCGGCAGCTGGCTGATGAGGCGGGAGGGCGCCCGCGCCTGGGCCGCGCTCCGCGAGGCTCTCTCGACCGGTCGGATGCCCCACCGCGAGCTCGCCGACGGAGCGCTCATCCTCGTCGGCGGCGCGCTCATGCTCAGCCCGGGCTTCGTGAGCGACCTGTTCGGCGTCCTGCTCATCCTGCCGGTCACCCGGCCCTTCTTCCGGCGGGTGCTCGGCTCGCTCGTGCAGCGGCGGCTCCTCGGACCGACCCGGCGGAGCTCGTACGCCGGCGGGCCGGTCGTCCACGGCGAGGTCGTCGACCGCTGAGACGACGAACGGCGGTGGCCTCCCGTGGGGGAGTCCACCGCCGTCGTACGACGCTGGTGCGGCTCAGGCCGTCGCCTTGCTCCGCTTCGTCTTGCGGTGCAGGTGGGCGGGGCCGATCTCGCCGCCGCGGAGCAGCTCGAGCCGCTCCTTGAGGATGTCCTCGAGCTCCTTCTCGGAGCGGCGCTCGAGAAGCATGTCCCAGTGGGTGCGGGCCGGCTTCTCGACCTTCTCCTCCGGCTGCGCGCCCGAGGTGTTCAGCGCCTCGGCGCCGCAGCGCGGGCACTCCCACGTGGCCGGGACCTCGGCCTCCTCGGACATGGTGATCTCGAACTCGTGTCCCTGCGGGCAGCGGTAGCCGACCTGCTGACGAGCGGCGAACTCGATGCCGCGCTCGTCCTCGAAGCTCTGACCGCCCAGACGGGCTCCGCGCAGTGTGCGCTCAGCCATGCGGGCACCTCCCTGACTGTGTTCCCCCGATTGCCATAGACGAGACGTTCGACGCAGGCGCGCATGACGCGGAGGTGCCGAACCCCTCGAAGTCCTCAACGGTACTCAGGTCCACGGGATTCCGGGAATTGTCGACAAAGCGCCATGGCCTGCGCCACGCCGGCCCGCGCGCTCAGACCGCCGCCGGCGGTCGGTTGCCCGCCTCGGCGATGCCGCGGCGGGGGTCGAGCCGGAGCAGGAAGACCGCGCCGAGGACGAAGAACACGATGAGCGAGACGATCGCCGGCCGGTAGGACCCGGACAGCTGGAAGACCAGCCCGAACAGCAGGGTCCCGAACCACGACGTGCCGCGCTCCGCGGCGTTGTAGAGAGCGAAGTACTCACCCTCCCGGCCGCGCGGGATCAGCAGGCTGAAGAACGAGCGGGAGAGTGCCTGGGTCCCGCCCATGACGAGCGCGATCGCGACGCCGATCGCGAGGAAGAGCGCGATGTTGCGGGCCGGCAGGAACATCGCGACGACCACGATCGCCATCCAGGCGAACGTGCCGTAGAGCAGGCAGTGGTAGGCGCCGTACCGCCTGGCCCAGCGACCGAAGAAGAGCGCGCCGCCGAAGGCGACGAACTGGATCATCAAGATGGCGGCGATCAGGACGCTGTCGCCGAAGTGGAGCTGCTTGGAGCCGTAGATCGAGGCGCTGTAGATGACGGTCTGGATCCCGTCGTTGTAGAAGAGGTACGCCAGCAGGAACGTCAGCGTCATCGGGTAGCGCCGCATCTCGGTGAGCGTGGTCCACAGCTGCCCGAAGGACCGGTGCAGCAGGCCGCCGGACTCGGGGACGACACTCGTCGGCGGGTGGTTCCGCAGCCGCAGGACCGGGATCAGGGTGAACCCCGCCCACCACAGCGCGGCGCTCAGCAGCGACAGGCGTACGGCGAGCTCCTTGCCGATGCCGAACGCGTCGTGGCCCTGGACGAGCACCAGGTTGAGCAGCAGGAGGATCCCGCCGCCGAGGTAGCCGAACGCCCACCCGCGCGCGGAGGCCGCGTCGCGCTCGTCCTCGGTGGAGATGTCGACGAGGATCGCGTAGTAGCTGACCAGCGAGCAGCCGCCCAGGATGCTGCTCACCACGACCGCGACCGCGCCGAGCTGCCAGTGGCCGCCCCACATGAAGAAGAGCAGCGCGCAGAAGAACGCCCCCACCCACGCGAACCACGCCATGTTCCACTTCTTCCGCGGCGAGCGGTCCACCATGGCGCCGACGACGGGCAGGATGAAGGCGGAGAGGATGGTCGCGAAGCTGGTGAGGTACGACGGCAGCGACCCGGCTGCCAGATGGAGCCCGAGGACGCTGACGGTCCTGTCGCAGGTGTCGTCCGGGGAGTCGCCGCAGCCGGCGGCGCGCCCGGCGACGGTGATCATGAACGGTCCGAAGAGGACCGTGAGGACCGTCGTGTAGAAGGCGGAGTTCGCCCAGTCGTACCAGTTCCACGCCTTCTGCTCGTTGCGGCGTACGACGGGGCGGAAGTCGCCGAGGCCGGTGGTCGCCGTCATGCCGCCGCCTCCGTGGAAGAACGCCGAGGACACGGACGCGGCGGCACGACCATCCCGATGATCGCTCGCTGACGCTCGCTCATGCCGGCTCCTGCCCGTCCCAGAGCCCGTGCTCGACGAGCACGTCCTTGAGGACATCGGTGCGATCGGTCATCACGCCGTCGACGCCGCGGTCCACGAGGTCGGCCATCTCGTCCGGGTCGTCGATGGTCCAGACGTGGACCTCCTTGCCGGCGGCGTGGGCCTTGCGGACCAGCCGCTCGCTCGCCACGGTGAGGCTGACCGGACCGAGGCCGCGCTTGTGGGGGATCTGCAACGCACTCACGCGGTGACGCGTGACGAGGTCGGCGAGCCGGCCGCTCGGCAGCACCAGGTAGGCGAGCACCTCGAGCGGGTGGGCCGAGGTCCGGACCCGGCCACCGGTGAGGCGCCGGAACTCCTCGAGCCGCCTTGGCGAGAACGAACCCACGACGACCCGGTCGCCCTGTCCGGTCGCCTCGAGGAACTCCGCGAGCGCACCGACCGCGCCGTCGGACTTGATGTCGATGTTGAACCGCACACCCGGGAACGCGTCGAACAGCTCGGCGAGGGTCGGCACCTCGTGGTGGCCGCCGATCCGGGCCGCGCGCACCTCGGCGTACGTGAGGTCGGCGATGGCCCCCTGCTGGTCGGTGACCCGGTCGAGGACCGCGTCGTGGAAGGCGAGCAGCACGCCGTCGCGGGTCACGTGGACGTCGGTCTCGAGGTGGCGGTAGCCCAGCGCCACCGCGTGCTCGAACGCCGCCATCGTGTTCTCGAGCCCCTCGATCTCCGGGTGGTAGGACCCTCCGCGGTGCGCGTACGCGCGGACCCGGGACGGTCGTGTCGTCTCCCTCACGGGGCAGCAGTATCCACGGTCCCCGGTCGCTTGCGTTGGAGCGCGCTCCAACTCCTAGCGTCGAGGACATGACTGACTCCAAGACCTGGTTCATCACCGGCACGTCGCGCGGGTTCGGCCGCGAGTGGACCCTCGCCGCCCTCGAGCGCGGCGACCGCGTCGCCGCCACCGCACGCGACGTCACCAGCCTCGCCGACCTGACGGAGAAGTACGGCGACCAGCTCCTCCCGATCGCGCTCGACGTGACCGACCGCGACGCCTGCTTCGCGGCGGTCGAGACGGCGTACCAGGCCGTCGGCCGGCTCGACGTCGTGGTCAACAACGCCGGCTACGGCCACTTCGGCTTCATCGAGGAGCTGTCCGAGAAGGACGTGCGCGACCAGATGGAGACCAACTTCTTCGGACTGCTCTGGGTCACCCAGGCGGCGCTGCCGCACCTGCGCGCGCAGGGGAACGGCCACCTCATCCAGGTGACCTCGATCGGCGGCGTCACCGCCTTCCCGCTCACCGGCGCCTATCACGCGTCCAAGTGGGCCGTCGAGGGGCTGACCCAGTCGCTCGCCGCCGAGCTCCGCGACTTCGGCGTGAAGGTCACGCTCGTGGAGCCGGCCGGCTTCTCGACCGACTGGGCGGGCAGCTCCTCGCGGAGGTCCGAGCCCCTCGCGGCGTACGACGGCCTGCGGATCAGGACCCAGGAGTGGCGCGCCTCGCGCAACACCCGCGCCGGCGACCCGCGAGCCTCCGCCGACGCCGTGATGCGCCTCGTCGACGCCGCGGAGCCTCCACTGCGCTGCATGTTCGGCGAGACCGCCCTCGCGATCGTGCGCCCCGACTACGAGTCGCGGCTCGAGACCTGGGACGAGTGGGACGAGGTCGCCCAGCTCGCCCAGGGCTGAGGTGGCGGCCTCAGATGTCGCGGAACGGCGTGATGTTGGCGCCGAGCTGGTTGAGCCGCTCGGCGAGGTCCTCGTAGCCGCGGGCGATGACGTAGGTCGACCGCAGGACCGAGGTGCCCTTCGACGCGAGCATCGCGAGGAGTACGACGACCGCCGGCCGGAGCGCCGGCGGGCAGACGACCTCGGCGCCGGAGAAGTGGGTCGGGCCCTCGATCATCACCCGGTGCGGGTCGAGCAGCTTCACCTGCGCGCCGAGCTTGTTGAGCTCGGTGAGATAGATCGCGCGGTTCTCGTAGACCCAGTCGTGCAACAGCGTCTGCCCGGTCGCCACGGCGGCGATGACCGCGAAGAACGGCAGGTTGTCGATGTTGAGCCCCGGGAACGGCATCGGGTGGATCTTGTCGAGCGGCGCGTGCAGCACCGAGTGATGGGTCGTGATGTCGACCAGCCGGGTCCGCTCGTTGCGCGCGGTGTACTCGGCCGAGCGGCTGTAGTTGAACCCCATCTCCTCCAGCGTCGCCAGCTCGATCTCGAGGAACTCGATCGGCACGCGCCGGATCGTGATCACCGAGTCCGTCACGATCGCCGCCGCGAGCAGCGACATCGCCTCGATCGGGTCCTCCGAGGGCGCGTAGTCCACGTCGACGTCGATCGCCCTGCAGCCGGTCACGGTGAGCGTGGTGGTGCCGATGCCCTCGATGCGGACGCCCAGCTTCTCCAGGAAGAAGCAGAGGTCCTGGACCATGTAGTTCGACGACGCGTTGCGGATGACCGTGGTGCCGGGGTGCAGCGCGGCCGCCATCAGGGCGTTCTCCGTGACGGTGTCGCCGCGCTCGGTCAGCACGATCGGCCGGCCGGGCTCGATCGCCCGGTTGACGTTGGCGTGGTACTTCCCGTCGGTGGCCTTCACGTCGAGGCCGAAGGGACGCAGTGCGGACATGTGGGGCTCCACCGTCCGGGTGCCGAGCTGGCAGCCGCCGGCGTACGGCAGCGCGAAGGCCTCCGACCGGTGCAGCAGCGGGCCGAGGAACATGATCACCGAGCGCGTACGTCGGGCGGCCGCCTCGTCCACGTTGTCGAGCCGCAGCTCGCGCGGCGGGATGATCTCGAGGTCGTTGTCGGCGTTGAGCCAGCGGGTCTGGACGCCGAGGGACCGGAGGACCTCGAGCAGACGGTTGACCTCCTCGATCCGGGCCACCTTACGCAGCGTGGTGCGGCCGCGGTTGAGGAGCGAGGCACACAGCAGCGCCACGCCGGCGTTCTTGGAGGTCTTGACGTCGATCTCGCCCGACAGCGTGGTCGGGCCGGTGACGCGCAGGTGGGTCGGGCCCACGCCGAAGTCGACGATCGAGGAGTCGACCGCCGAGCTGATCCTCGCGATCATCTCCAGCGAGAGGTTCTGCTGCCCCTTCTCGATCCGGTTGATCGCGCTCTGGCTGGTCCCGAGCCGCTCGGCCAGCTGGGCCTGGGTGAGACCGCGGTGCTTGCGGGCGTCGCGGATGAGGTTCCCGATCCGGCCCTTGTATCCCTCACTCATAGCAGCAAGGTATCTCATATGTGAGATATCGCAAGTCAGCGTCGGTCCCGCGCGTGTCGCGACCGCCGGGGCGGCGAACCCGCAGCATCTTACGCCTGAAAGGATGGAGACATGCGCGCCACGACGATCCACGGAGTCCGGGACATCCGCTACACCGAGGTCCCCGACCCGGTCATCACCCGCCCGACCGACGCGATCGTGCAGGTCACCGCGTCCTGCGTGTGCGGCTCCGACCTGTGGAGCTACCGCGGCGACAACGGGCCCATCACCGAGCCGCGGACGATCGGTCACGAGTGCATCGGGGTCGTCGCCGAGGTGGGGGAGGACGTCCGGTCGTTCAGGCCGGGCGACTTCGTGCTGGTGCCGTTCGACCACTGCGACAACACCTGCCCGGCCTGCCTCGCCGACTACCAGTCGGCGTGCGTGAACACCGGCGTGACCAGGAGCGGCCAGGGTGAGCTCGCCCTGGTGACCCAGGCGGACGGGACGCTCGTGAAGCTGGACGAGCCACCGGCGCCGGAGCTGGTGCCCGACCTGCTCACCCTCACCGACGTGATGGCGACCGGCTGGCACGCAGCAGTGATGTCGGGGGTCACGAAGGGTGGCACGGCCGTCGTCGTGGGCGACGGCGCCGTGGGGCTGTGCGGCGTACTCGCGGCGGCGACCCTCGGCGCCGAGCGGGTCGTCGCGATGTCGCGGCACCAGCCGCGTCAGGAGCTCGCCGTCAAGTTCGGCGCCACCGACATCGTCGCCGAGCGCGGCGAGGAGGGCGAGGCCGCGGTCGCCGAGCTCACCGACGGCGTCGGCGCCGACTACGTCCTCGAGTGCGTCGGCAACGACCCGGCGATGCGGACCGCCCTCACGATCGCCCGCCCCGGCGCGACCGTCGGCTTCGTCGGGGTGCCGCACGGCATCGAGGTGCCGATGGGGGTGCTCTTCTCCCGGAACGTGGGACTGAAGGGTGGCAAGGCGCCGGTCCGCGGCTACCTTCCCGAGCTCCTGGACCTGGTGCTGGCCGGGAGCATCAACCCGGGGCTGGTGTTCGACCTGACGCTGCCGGTGGAGCAGGTCGCCGAGGGCTACCGCGCGATGGACGAGCGGACGGCGATCAAGGTGCAGCTCACCTACTGAGCCAGCGCGCGCTCAGGCGGCCGACGCCGGCTCACGCCCGCCCGGCATGACGACGGCCCTGCAGTCGCAGGCCTCGTCACAGGGCAGGTAAAGATGGCCCGGATGGCCGCACCACGGGCACGGCAGGTCGTGTGACAGGTGTCCGGCTCCTGGACCGGTGTGGCTTTCGACGGTGTCCCACATGGCACTTCCCCCCTGGAGTGAGATCCCATCTGAAACGCTAGGAGCGGGCACCGACATTTTTCGGACGCCACGCGTGTGGCGTCCCCCATTTGGGGGTCGGCCGAGCGTCGTGCACGCTGGGTGGGTGCGGACCCGGACGCCACCTCTCGCCGTCGCCCTGCTGACCGGTTGCCTCCTCGCCGGCTGTGGCGGCACCGAGCCGGGGGCCGACCCCGCCCCGCCGACGCCGTCGGCGACGTCAGCGACACCAGCGCCGTCGTCCGTCGCGCCGACCCCGAAGGCGGCTCCGGCGCCCGCGCTGCCGCAGATGCCGTCGCTCGCCGACCACGCCGAGCTGGCCGCGCAGCTCCAGCGCGCCGCGGAGACGGTGCTCGACCCACGCGCCGGGACCGACGTCGTACGACCGGCGGCGCTGTTCGAGCAGCTCGCCACCCGGATGCTCGCCCGGGCGCGGCCACGGGTCTCCGACGACGTCGTGTCCCGGCTCCGTCCGGCGGCGCGCAGGCTGGTCGCGACCGACGTCCGCGCCGCGGGCGAGCTCACCTCGATGACGGCGGCGCAGCCGAGGCTGCCGGAGTGGCGGATCGTCACGCCGCCGCCTCCGGCCGAGCTGCTGGGCGACTACCGGCGCGCCGAGCGCCTGACCGGGGTGCCGTGGGAGTACCTCGCCGCCATCCACCTCGTCGAGACCCGGATGGGCCGGATCCGCGGCACCAGCACCGCCGGCGCGCAGGGGCCGATGCAGTTCATCCCCGAGACGTTCGCGAGGTACGGCGCCGGCGGCGACATCGACAGCGCGCGTGACTCGATCCTCGCCGCCGGGCGGCTCCTGGCGGCCAACGGCGCACCCGACGACATGGCCGGGGCGCTGTGGCACTACAACCAATCGAGCCGCTACGGCCGCGCGGTGACGGCGTACGCCTCGGTGATGAGGCGTACGCCGGCGGCGTACCGCGGCTACTGGCACTGGCAGGTGCTCTACCGCCAGCGCGCGGGCACCTTCCTGCTGCCCGAGGGCTACCCGAAGGAGCCGGCCGAGCGGCTCTCGGTCAGCTAGCGTCCCGGTCGCCCGCGAAGGCCAGGATCGCCGCGGCGAGCTCCTCCGGTCTGGTCAGCTGCGGCCAGTGGCCGGTCGGCACGTCGGCGTACGACACGCTCGTGATCTTGGGGATCTCCCGCACCGACGCCTCGCCGTCTGCGACCCACGTCTGCAGCTGCTCGGCGGTGTACTCCGGGCAGACGAAGAGGGCGGGCACGTGGTAGCGGCGCTCGTCGGTGAGGCGTACGACGTCAGTGGTCAGCCGGGCGGGGGAGGGCCGCAGGATCGCCTCGAAGGAGGCCCGGTCGAGGTCGCGCACGTCGGCCTCGTCGAGCTCGTCCCACGGCATCGGCGGCAGTTCCGCGCCGTCGGTCGGGAACCCCTCGGCCAGCGGCTTGCCCGCCGCCCCCGGCCAGCCGCCGACGTAGACGACCTTCGCGACCGCGTCGACCCGCGCATCGAGCGCACAGCCGGCGATCCCGCAGCCGAGCGAGTGCCCCACGAGCACGACCGGGCCGTCGGCCTCGTCGATCGCCGCCGCCACCGCCGCCACGTGGTCGGCGAGCCCGACCTGCGACCGGTCGACGTCGGCCGACTCGAGGCCCGGCAGGGTCAGCGGACGGGCGCGGTGGCCCGCCTTCTCCAGCAGCGGGACGACGAGGTCCCACGACGACGCGTCGAGCCACAGCCCGGGCACCAGCACGATGTCCATCTTCGGATCCATGACGGCAGCCTTGCACCCGTTCCGGACGGACACCTTCCGGAACGCCGGAACGTCCGAAGCTTCCGGAACGGCTACAAAGTCGCGTACGTCCGCGCCCGCTCGCGGTAGTGCTCCGCGTTGGCCCGGATCAGCGCGGCCTCGTCGTCGGAGAGGTTGCGGCGGACCTTCCCCGGAACCCCCGCGACCAGCGAGCGCGGCGGGACGACCATGCCCTCGGTGACGAGCGCGCCGGCGGCGAGGATCGACTCCCGGCCGACCACTGCACCGTTCATGACGGTGGCGTGCATCCCGACCAGCACGTCGTCCTCGATCGTGCAGCCGTGCAGGACCGCGCTGTGCCCGACCGACACGCCGGCGCCGACGGTGAGCGGGAAGCCCGGGTCGGCGTGGCAGGCGACGAGGTCCTGCAGGTTGGAGCCCTCGCCGAGCACGATCGGCTCGCTGTCGGCGCGGAGCACGGCGTTGAACCACACGCTCGAGCCCGGGCGGAGGGTCACCGCCCCGACGAGCACGGCGCCGGCGGCGACGTACGCCGTCTCGTGGACCTGGGGACTTCCGTTGGGCAGGGGGATCCTCGTCATGCGCGGCATTGTGCCGTGACAATGGGAGCATGCCCGACAGCCTCCGCCTTCGACCGCTCCAGCCCGGCGACGAGACGCTCTTCGCGGCCTGGGCGCACGATCCCGACTTCCGCACGGCGAACGGCTGGAGCGAGCCGACCGGCGAGAGCCACCTGCGGCACTGGCGCGAGCTCATCGCCGCGCCGCCGGCTGACCTGGTCAGGCTCGCCGTGGAGCGCGACGGCGACGTGGTGGGCTACGTCGACCTGCACGGGTCCGGGGAGTCCTGCCGCGAGCTCGGCGTGGTGATCGGGCCGAGCAGCAACTGGGGCCGGGGGCTCGGCCGCCGGGCGCTCCGGCTCGCGCTCACCTACGCGTTCTCGGTCCTCGACCTCGACCAGGTCCAGGCCCGCACCCACGAGACCAACGAGCGCGCCCGCCGGCTGCTGGCCGGCAGCGGGTTCAGCGAGACCGGACCGCAGGGCGAGGAGGAGTACGCCGGCGAGGTGGTGGACCTCGTCGGCTACCGCCTCGAACGGGCCTCCTGACGCCGGAATCGGCCATCCCCGGCGGTGGGGATGTGATCGCCGCCACGGGTGGTGTAGGCATTGGGGCATGACCGCGAGCCCGACCACCCCTGCCGGTCCCACCAGTCCCGCGACAGCCGCCCTGCGAGCGGCGCGTGACCGGCTCATCGACCTCCGGACGTCGTACGACGAGGCCGTCGCGACGTTCACCTGGCCCGACGTGGGCCCGACGTTCAACTTCGGCCACGACTGGTTCGACGCGTACGCCCGCGGCGACGACCGGCCGGGCCTCGTCATCGTCGAAGAGGATGGGTCGCGGGCGTCGTACTCCTTCGACGAGCTCGCTCGTCGCTCCGACTCCGTCGCCCGCTTCCTGGCCGCCCGGGGCGTCGGGAAGGGCGACTCGGTGGTGGTCATGCTCGGCAACCAGGTCGAGCTGTGGGAGTCCATGCTCGCCGTCATCAAGCTCGGCGCCGTCATCATGCCGACGACCACCGCCGTCGGCCCGGCCGAGCTCATCGACAGACTCGCCCGCGGCGGCGCTCGGGCAGTCATCTGCAACGCGGCCGACGCCGCGAAGTTCGACGAGGTCCCGGGCGGCTACGCGCGGATCGCCGTGGGGCAGGCCGAAGGCTGGCTCGACTACGCGGCGGCGTACGACGAGGACGATGCGCCCCTCGACCACCCGGGCAACGCCTCGACCGACCGGATGCTGCTCTACTTCACCTCGGGCACGACCAGCCGGCCGAAGCTGGTGGAGCACACGCACGTGTCGTACCCGGTGGGCCACCTCTCCACGATGTACTGGCTCGGCCTGCAGCCGGGCGACGTCCACCTCAACATCTCCTCGCCCGGCTGGGCCAAGCACGCGTGGTCCAACTTCTTCGCGCCGTGGCTCGCCGAGGCGACGGTGTTCGTCTACAACTACGCCCGGTTCGACCCGGCCGCCCTGGTCGGGCAGCTCGAGAAGGAGCAGGTCACGACGTTCTGCGCGCCGCCGACGGTCTGGCGGATGCTCATCAACGCCGACCTCGGCACGAAGCCGTCGGCGCTGCGCGAGGCGATCGGCGCCGGCGAGCCGCTCAACCCGGAGGTCATCAGCCAGGTGGAGAGGCGCTGGGGGCTCACCATCCGTGACGGGTTCGGCCAGACCGAGTGCACGGCGTCGGTCGCCAACAGCCCCGGTCAGCCGGTCGTCGCCGGCTCCATGGGAAGGCCGCTGCCCGGCGTACCCGTCGTCCTCGTCGACCCCGCCACCGGAGCGCTCGTCGAGGGCGACGGTGAGGGTGAGATCTGCCTCGACCTCGAGCAGCGCCCGCTGACGCTCATGACCGGCTACCAGGGCGACGAGCTCCGCAACGCCCAGGCGATGGCCGGCGGCTACTACCACACCGGCGACGTCGCCGAGCGCGACGAGAACGGCTACATCACCTACGTCGGCCGCACCGACGACGTCTTCAAGGCGAGCGACTACAAGGTCAGCCCGTTCGAGCTCGAGAGCGTCCTCATCGAGCACCCGGCCGTCGCGGAGGCCGCCGTCGTCCCCGCGCCCGACCCGCTGCGGCTCGCCGTCCCCAAGGCGTACGTCGCCCTCGCACCCGGCCACCAGCCGACCGCCGAGACGGCTGAGTCGGTCCTGGCGTTCGCGCGGGAGAAGCTGCCGCCGTACCTCCGGGTGCGGAGGCTGGAGTTCTACGAGCTGCCGAAGACGATCTCGGGCAAGATCCGCCGGGTCGAGCTCCGCCAGCGCGAGGCGGAGGTCACCGACCACCGGCCGCCGGGGGAGTACCGCGACGAGGACTTCGGCCTCCGCGGCTGAGGAATGCCACGGATGATTGAGCGTTGAACCAGTTGTGACCAAGAAGATCGGGTTCCTGTCGTTCGGACACTGGACGCCGTCGCCTGCCTCGCAGGTGCGGTCGGCGTCGGACGCGCTGCTGCAGTCCATCGACCTCGCCGTCGCCGCCGAGGAGCTCGGCGCCGACGGGGCGTACTTCCGCGTGCACCACTTCGCCCGCCAGCTCGCCTCGCCGTTCCCGCTCCTCGCCGCGGTGGGCGCGAGGACCTCGCGCATCGAGATCGGGACCGGCGTGATCGACATGCGCTACGAGAACCCGCTCTACATGGCCGAGGACGCCGGCGCCGCCGATCTGATCGCGGGGGAGAGGCTCCAGCTCGGTATCAGCCGCGGATCACCGGAGCAGGTCATCGAGGGCTACAAGTACTTCGGCTACGAGCCGCCCGAGGGCAAGACCGACGCCGACATGGCGCGGGCGCACACCGAGGTGTTCCTGCAGGTCATCGAGGGGGCGCAGTTCGCCGAGCCGAACCCGCGGCCGATGTTCCCCAACCCGCCGGGCCGGCTGCGGCTCGAGCCCTACTCACCGACCCTGCGGAGGAGGATCTGGTGGGGCTCGGGCTCCAACAAGACCGCGGAGTGGGCCGCGCAGCTGGGGATGAACCTGCAGAGCTCCACGCTCAAGGACGACGAGACGGGCGAGCCGCTCCACGTCCAGCAGCGCAAGCAGATCGAGGCCTACCGCGAGGCCTGGAAGGCCGCCGGCCACACCCGCGAGCCGCGCGTCTCGGTGAGCCGCAGCATCTTCGCGCTCGTCAACGACGAGGACCGCCGCTACTTCGGCCTCGAGCGCAACAGCGAGGACCAGGTCGGCATGATCGACGCCCACACCCGGGCGATCTTCGGCCGGTCGTACGCCGCCGAGCCCGACGTGCTCGTCAAGCAGCTCGCCGAGGACGAGGCGATCGCGGCCGCCGACACGCTGCTGCTGACCGTCCCGAACCAGCTCGGCGTCGACTACAACGCCCACGCCATCGAGTCGATCCTGACCTACGTCGCCCCCGAGCTCGGCTGGCGCTGAGCGGCCTCGACGCGCGCCTTCGGGATCCGCAGGCTCTCCCACGCCTCCTTCGCCTGCGCCGAGGCGACCCGCTGTGCCGCCAGCACCTCGGCTGCAAGCTCGCCCCTTTCCCGCGCGCGTTCCGCTGACGCCTTCCTGGCCCGGTCGGCGTCGACGCGGCCCGCTGCCACCCTCGCCCGCAGCCGCTCACCGGCGCGGGTGAGCGTGGGGACGACGACCGGCAGGGGCAGACCGTCGGTCGTGACGTAGCGGCGGTACGCCGTGCCGCGGGCGACCAGGTCCGCGGCGTACTCGTCGGGCTCGTCGGCGGCGGCCCGGCCGGCCCTGACCTCGGACCGCTCGAACCTCCGCAGCACGCGCAGGCAGACGAGGGCGGGGTAGACCAGCGCGAGGAAGGCCCCGAACGCGGCGGCTGTCAGGAAGACCGTCCGGCCCCACGGGTGGTCGTCGAGCGGCAGCCGCCCGATCGTCGCGATCGCGGCGACGGCAACGTACGCGAACCCGTAGAGCAGCGCCCATCCGGACGCCACAGCGGCCGGGTCCGAGACCGGGTGGAACTCGTAGACGCCCGGCCGGCTGCCGCGGCTGAGGACCTGGAGCCGGCGGCTGCTCCAGAAGGCGTAGCCGGCGGCGAGGACGGCCAGGCCGGCGACCGGCAGCCACACCAGGAGCGCGTGGTCCTGGACGAAGCCGACCACCGCGTGGGTCGTGACGACCCGGCGGATGCCGCGTCCCGCGAACCACACCGCGGCGACGACGGCGGCGACCGCCGCCGCGGGGACGAGCACGGCCGTGACCCGGCGAACCACCGCCCACAGGTGGTCGAGCCACACCCGCCGAGGCCCGGAGGGGGGCCGGCCGGCGAACGGCGTCCGCCTCGGGAGACGTACGGCGTCGGCCAGCTCCGCGAGGGCCGACCACACCGTCTTCCGGGCGACCGCGATGCTGCCCAGCAGCATGAGCGCGACCGCGAGCACGACGACCACGACGACCGTCGACAGGCCGCGCTCGCGCTCGGCCTGCTGCGCGGCGGTGCCGGTGACGGCGTACACCGCCAGCGGGAGCAGCGGGGTCAGAAGCACGACGCCGTGGACGAGAGCGCCGGTCCGGAGCGCGCTGTAGGCGAACGCCCCGAGCGTGATCGCGCCGCCGATCGCCGCCGCCGGGCCGGAGAGCCCGCCGGGCAGCGCGCCGAGGAGGGCCAGCGCGAGCAGGACGCCGCCGATCGCGAACCCGAGCAGGACGACCGCCCGCGCGAGCTTGCTCTTCGACGTCAGCCCGACCATCGACCAGTAGGGGAGGAGCATCCCGCTGCGGACCGCGCGCGTGACGGGCCGGAGCGCGCCCAGGCCGGCGCGGCTCGAGTCGGCGAGCGTGGCGAAGGACGCCGCAGCGGTGACCGTGGTCCGCAGGACCAGGTCGCTCGTCGTTTCGTCGCGCAGCGGCTCGCGGCCGATCCCGGAGGCGTCGAACGCGGTCAGCGACGTACGCCGGTCCCGCGCCGACAGGTGGCCGTCGGGGCCGGCCTTCTCGATCCGCGCGAGAAGCTCCTCGTTCTCCTTCACGAAACGCTCGCTGTGGGAGCGCCGGTTGGCGCCCTCGACGTGGTCGGCGCGGATCGCCTTGACCAGCGCGCCCAGCTCGGCGGGCAGGGACTCCAGGTGGAGGGCCCAGGCGAACAGCTCGGCGAGGCAGGGCAGAGCAGAGGGGAGGTTGCCGTCCGGAACACCCTCGCCGGTGCGCTCGTCGTACGGGTCGAAGACGTCGGCCAGCTCCTCGACCGCCCCGGCGTGCAGGTCGGCCAGCAGGTCGCGATCCGGGAGCAGGTCCTGGTCGCCCAGGTGGCGCTCGATCCCGGCCACCGTGGCCTCCGCCCGGGCGCGCGGGTCGCCGATGCCGTCGAGGTAGCCGGCGAGCGAGGCCGTACGCCGGATCCGCTTCGGGTCCAGCACGGTCCGGCAGAGCATCGTCGCGGCGTCCGCCCGACCCCAGATCCAGTCGTTGACCCGCCACGAGCGCTTGAGGAAGCCGCCGAACCGGTTGACGCTGTCGCCGCCGAGCTTGTCGGCCGGGGTCTCCGACCGGGTCGCGAAGGCGTTCTGGGTCTGTGCGCTCAGCAGGACGAGCTCGACGGGGAGCGGGTTGCCGTTCTCGATCTCGTCACCGAAGACGGTGCCGAGCACCTCGAGCTGCAGGAACCGCCGGCGCAGGGCGTCGCGGTCGACCGAGCCGTCCTCCGGGAACAGCGAGGTCCGCCAGGCCGCGACGGACGGGTCGCGCACAGCCGCGGCATCGAGCAGGTCCGACACCTCCACGAGGGCGTCGAGGATCTCGTCGACGACCGCGCTGACCTCGCGCCCGAGGCTGCCCGGGTCCTGGTGGTCCGGCCGGTCGAGGGCGGCGACGATCGCAGAGGTTCGCGCGTCCCGCTGTGCCGGGTCGCCGGGCTCGGCGGCCTTCTCCGCCCACGGGGTGAGGTCGACGACGTTGCCGAGCATGAGGCGGTCGTAGAAGGCGAGCCGGAGGGTCCAGTACGTCTCGTCGGGCGGGAGCGCAAGGAGCGCGGGCTCGGTCTCCCAGCACGAGTCGGTCACCGAGCGGAGGTCGCGCAGCGTCGCCGTACGCGCGTCCACCAGGCAGCGCGCGGCCCGCACCTTGTCATATCCCTCGTCCTCGCGGGTCACCCAGATCATCCGCCGCAGCAGGTCGCCGGCCGCCTCGGCGACGCCCAGCGCACCGGTCACGCCCCAGGCCCAGCCGTCCCCGCCGGGCGCGGCGTCCCAGCAGTGGACCGGCCCGCCTTCGCCCTCGTGGCCGGTCCCGTCGTCCTTCTCCAGCGGCGCGTACGGCAGCCCGCCCTGAGGCTGCTCCCACTCGTCCTGCGAGCGCTGCGCGGCGTACCGGACCCGCTCGAAGCCCCACTCGGCGGTGACCTGCGCGCCGGAGCCGTCGGTGCGGCTCAGGGCGACCCCGGTGCGCCACGCGGCCAGGTCGCGGCCGACCCGCCACCGACGCAGGCGGCGGAACTGCTTGTAGATCCCCTCGGCGACCCGGCGCAGCTCGTCCGGCCCGTCGACCGACTCGAGGATGTCGCCGCGTGTGCCGCGCCGGCCGGCGGCGTCGAGGTTGTGGCGCTCCAGCTCCTCGACGTATGCCCGGCTGCCCTGGGCCGTGAGCGCGCCGAAGACCTGCGACAGGGACATCGTCAGCGTCGGGGGCGAGTCGGGGTCGTCCGGCGTCGACCTGGTCGGCAGCGGGGCGTGCGGGAAGACCAGGAGCATCACCCGGCGTACGGGGCCCTGGGCCGGCATCGCCTCGATCGCCCGCAGGGCGTCGATCGTCGGCGTGTTGGCGAGCACCCCGCCGTCCACGACGTACCTCGACCGGTCGGTCTGCGCGCCGTCGCCCCAGCCGCTCACCACCTTCGCCATGTCGGGGCGGGCGTAGCCGGCGACCCGCGGTGTCGGGTCCTCGCGGCCCACCGGGATGAACGTCGGCTCGAACGCGCCCGGGAAGCTCGCGGTCGCACGGGCGGCGAGCGCGAGCTCGTGCGCGGTGCCGGCGACGGCGCCGGCCGCGAACGGGTCGGCGTCCGCCCCGGTCGTGGGGAGGCGGCTCCAGTGGAACCGCCCGGCGTGCAGGCTCTGCGGGATCCGCTGGCCCATCGAGTCCACCCAGATGCCCTGGTTGCCCCGGAGCACCGTCGTCGTGATCGTCAGGTCGACCGGGCGCCGGTCGGGGCCGCTCACCGCCGCGCCCCTCGGGACGCGGGCGAGCAGGCCGAAGGCGTGGTCGAGCTGCGGAAGGAAGTACTCGTCGCCCTGGAGCAGCGACGTCGGCGCGCCCTGGAACGGCGGTCGCAGGAGCGCGTCGATCCGGCCCTGCTCGGTCCACAGGTCGCGCAGGAGGCCCAGGTCGGCCGACGGGTTGGTCTGGGCGAGCGCGAGGGCGGCGCCGTTGATGCCGCCGGCCGACGTCCCCGCGATGACGTCGGCGCGGGCGGTGCAGCCCGCCAGCCGGAGGAGCAGGCCGTACGGCGAGGTCCGGGTACGGTCGGCCCGCGTGAGCCGGTCCAGCTCCACGGTCGCGCCGCCCATCCACACGGCCAGCGAGACCCCGCCGTTGAGCACCACGGCCAGCCGCAGCTCCTCCGGAGGGACGTCCTCGATGCCCGGCTGGCTCAGCAGCCCGGCACCCGGATCGGCGGCTCTCGCCGCCGCTCGCGTCACCGGTCCTGCCGCTGTGTCTGGTCCTGTCGTCGCCATCTCGGCCTCCCGCACGTCCGACGCGACCCGGCCGCCCCGGCAGCGGCCATCTCTCGAGGCTAGGGACCCGACCGGACGGTGCGGAATAGTCAGAAGTGACTAGGCGACGCGAGGCGTCCCGGTCAGCCGGCCTCGGTGATCTGGACGCGGTCGGGGTAGAAGGCGACGTACTCCCGGATCTCCGCGACCGCGTCGTACGGCGCCTCGTAGGTCCAGACCACGTTGTCGAGGACGCCCTCGTCGGTGCGGACGCTGAAGTACGACGCGTCGCCCTTGTAGGGGCAGTACGTCGTGTGCGCGGTCCGCTCCAGCAGGTCGAGGTCGACGTCGACGCGCGGGAAGTAGTGGACGGGCGGGTAGTCGGCCTCGCGCAGCGTCAGGGTGGCCGAGGAGTCGGCGACGGTGCGGCCGTCGACCGACGCGACGACCCGGCCGGAGCCGGGCTCGACGGTGATGGGGTGGTCGGGTCCGGGCGACCACCGGGGCTTCTCGCTCATGTGACCCGTAACGCCCCTTCCTCGCGGGCCATTCCGGACCATACGCTCGCGGCGTGGCGGACATCGCGCAGTGGATCTACTTCATCCACCCACCCCGGGAGGACTTCGTCGCGACGATCACCGACGAGGAGGCGGCACTGATGGCCGGGCCGCACAGCGACTACCTGCAGCGCCTGTACGACGCCGGGACGCTGCTCCTCGCCGGCCCGACCTTCGGCACCCCGCACAACGACGGCATCTCGGTGTTCGAGGCGCCCGACCGGGCGGCAGCGGAGGCGATCATGAACGCCGACCCGGCGATCACGTCCGGGGTGTTCACCGGCGAGCTGCGGCAGATGCGGGTCGCCTTCCTGCGACGGCGGGACTAGGGACGCGCCAGGCTCAGCGCTGCCGCGGGATCGAGATGTCGGTCGGCACGGTGACGGGCGGCTGGAGGAGCCCGGCGGAGCGCAGCATGTCGACGGCGACCAGGCGGTCGGAGCAGCCGAGCTTCGCGTAGACGTTCTGCAGGTGCTTGCGCAGCGTCCCGGGCGCGATGCGGAGCGCCCGGGCGCAGGCGGTCGCGGTGAGTCCCTTCGCGACCAGCGTCATCACCTCGAGCTCGCGCGGCGTGAGGCCCCACGGCTCCTCGTCGGTGGGCTCCGGTGGCCCGACCAGCGCCTCCCAGCAGCGGTCGAGGGCGACGAGCACCGGCTGCAGGCGGGTGGCGAGGTCGACCTCCTTGTCGGTGAAGTCACCGGTGTGGCGCGCGAAGGTCCAGGCGCTCCCGGCCGCGCCGGGGGAGAGGGAGGTGAGGATGGTCAGCTGGTTCTCGGCCCCCATCGGGTGGAGCAGGTCGGCGTACGCGCGCGTGCGGACCAGGTCACGGTGGCTGACCACGTCGCTCATCCGGCGCGGATCGGTGTCGCCCGGCCTCCTCGGGCGGAGGTAGCTGTTGACCATCGGGTGGTCGTCGAGCTCGACCAGCAGCTCGGCCACCTGCGGTTCCATGAACGCGGGCGCGCCGACGATCTCCGCCTCGCCGCTGCTGCGGTCGATGCCGTTCCAGGCGATCTCGTCGCTCGGGATCAGCTGCGCCAACAGCTGCCGCGTCGCGGCGAGGAACGCCTGCCGGTCGGGAGCGCCGGAGAGGTCGTACGACAGCCGCGGCACGGCCGGATCAGCGAACTCGTCCTCCACCGACGTCAGCATGCTCGGCACCCCCTCGTGACGCTCCCCGTCACGTGCCCGGACTGGACGGTCCCAGCCTAGGAGCGCGCGGGCGTGCCGAACCGGGCCGATGGTCCCGATCGGATGGTCCCGGTCGCGCACCCGGTCAGGCGCGCTGGAGCCGCTGGCGCTGCTTGCGCTGGCGTCGCCGGATGGTGGCCGGCAGGGTCAGCACGAACGCGGCGACGATCCCGATGAGAGCGCCGACCGTGTTGGCGACCAGGTCGCGCTCGTCGGAGACGCGACCGGGGATGTACTGCTGTGCCTTCTCGATGAACGCCGTCATCGCGAACGAGCCGATCGCCGCCAGCCACCAGAACCCGGCGCCGAAGAGCAGCAGCAGGAACATGCCGATCGGCACGAAGAGCGCGATGTTGGCGAGGAACTCCAGTCGGCTGTAGTCCAGCGACTCCGCGTAACCGCGCCGGTGGAGCCCGTCCAGCAGACGCTCGATGAGCTGCTGCTGGTTGGGCCCGATCGGCTGCGGGGTCAGCGTCAGCCAGCCGACGAACACGAGGTAGGCGCCGGTCAGCAGGCTGAGGAACGGGTGTCGGTGGAACATCCTCCTAGTGTGCAGGAACGGTGGTGGCGAGGTCGAAATCCGAGGATCACGCCACCATGCCGTGCGGGTCGATGACGAACTTCGTCGCCGCGCCCTTGTCGAAGTCGGCGTAGCCGCGCGGGGCGTCGTCGAGGCTGATCTTGGTGGCGTTGACGGCGTTCGCGATCTGGGCCTTGTCCTCGAGGATCAGGTTCATCAGCTGCCGGTTGTAGCGCTTCACCGGGCACTGGCCGGTGGTGAAGTGGTGCGACTTGGCCCAGCCGAGCCCGAGGCGTACGCCGAGCGTGCCCTGCTTGGCCGCCTCGTCGACGGCGCCGGGGTCGCCGGTGACGTAGAGACCGGGGATGCCGATCCCGGCGCCTGCTCGGGCGATCGTCATCGTGTCGTTGAGCACCGTCGCCGGGGCCTCCGAGGCGCCGGCCCCGTGGCCGCGGGCCTCGAAGCCGACCGCGTCGACCGCGGCGTCCACCTCGGGCTCGCCGACCACGTCGGCGATCTTGTCGGCGAGCTCGCCCTCGCTGGAGAGGTCGATCGGGACGCAGCCGAAGCTCTCGGCCTGCTTGAGCCGGTCGCCGTTGAGGTCGCCGACCATCACCACCGAGGCGCCGAGCAGCTGCGCCGCGTGCGCAGCCGCGAGACCCACCGGCCCGGCACCGGCGACGTACACCGTCGAACCCGTCGTGACGCCCGCGGTGTAGGCCCCGTGGTAGCCGGTCGGGAAGATGTCGGACAGCATCGTCAGGTCGAGGATCTTCTCCAGCGCCTGGTCGCGGTCGGGGAACCTGAGCAGGTTGAAGTCGGCGTACGGGACCATGACGTACTCCGCCTGGCCGCCGATCCAGCCGCCCATGTCGACGTAGCCGTACGCCGCGCCGGCGCGGGCGGGGTTGACGTTGAGGCAGACGCCGGTCTTGCCCTCGTTGCACATCCGGCAGCGACCGCAGGCGATGTTGAACGGCACCGAGCAGATGTCGCCCTCGTTGACGAACAGGACGTCCTCGCCCTTCTCGACCACCTCGCCGGTGATCTCGTGGCCCAGCGTCTGGCCCACCGGAGCCGTCGTGCGCCCGCGGACCATGTGCTGGTCGGAGCCGCAGATGTTGGTGGTGACGAGCTTGAGGATCACGGCGTGCGGGGCCTTGCGCGCGATGCCGAAGTGGTCGGCCACCTCGCCGGGGATCTCGAGGCGCGGGTAGTCGGTCGACTCGACCGCGACCTCGCCGGGACCCTTGTACACGACGACCCTGTTGGAGTTGCTCATGGTGCTCCCTCTCTGGCTTCGTCCGCCGCGGTCGGGGGATGTGACCGCGGTCACGTCTTCTTTACCTGACCACGACCAACGGCCGGGGGCAAGGGCCGGCGGTCCCGATCCGCGCGCGAGGTGCGCGTCGGTGGCAGGATGGTCGGCGTGACCGGCACGACCGACGCGCAGCGGCTGGACGATCTGGCCAGGCTGCGCCGCGTGCGCGACCGGATCGACCGGGAGTACGCCGAGCCGCTGGACGTGGAGGCGCTCGCGCGCGGTGTGCACATGTCCGCGGGCCACCTGAGCAGGCAGTTCCGGCAGGCGTACGGCGAGTCCCCGTACTCCTACCTCATGACGCGCCGCATCGAGCGGGCGATGGCGCTGCTGCGCCGCGGCGACCTGAGCGTCACCGACGTGTGCTTCGCGGTGGGCTGCCAGTCGCTGGGCACATTCAGCACGCGCTTCACCGAGCTGGTCGGCGTACCTCCGAGCGTCTACCGTGAGCAGGGCGTGCCGGTGACCGAGGGGATGCCGCCGTGCATCGCCAAACGGGTCACCAGGCCGGTGCGTAACCGGTCAGGAATCGAGAAGCAGGCGTCGCCGACCCGCGCCTAGCGTGACGGCCATGTCCACCATCGACTCCATCACCCTCGAGGTGGCCGACCCGTCGGCCGCCGAGCGCTTCTACGCCAGCGCCTTCGACCTCGGCCCGCAGCACGGTCCCGAGCTGCGGCTGCGCGCCTCGGAGGCGCCCACGACCGGGTTCCCAGGCTTCACCCTCTCGCTCACGGTCGCCCAGCCGTCCACCGTCGACAGCCTCGTCGGGACCGCCCTCGACGCCGGCGCCGCGCCGCTGAAACCGGTCGCCAAGTCCTTCTGGGGGTACGGCGGCGTCGTCCGGGCCCCCGACGGGACGATCTGGAAGGTCGCGACCTCGTCGAAGAAGGACCGCGGCCCCGCCACCCGCGCGGTCGATGCGCTCGTCCTCCTCATCGGTGCGTCCGACGTCGCCGCCAGCAGGCGGTTCTACGTCGACCGCGGGCTCGCCGTCGCGAAGAGCTTCGGCAGGAAGTACGTCGAGCTCGACACCGCCGGATCGCCGGTCAGGCTCGGCCTCTACGGTCGGCGGGCGCTCGCCAAGGACGCCGGCGTCGCCCCCGACGGCAGCGGGTCGCACCGGATCGTCGTCAACGGCGACCTCGGCGCCTTCACCGATCCCGACGGGTTCGGCTGGGAGCCCGCCACCGTCCCCGACGACCGTCCCTCCGACGCGACCCACGGGTCGCCGAGCTCGCTCTAGGTTGATCGCCATGGACATCACCATCGACACGGTCGCCCTCCCGCACGTCGACCCGGACGCCTCGGTCGCCTTCTACCGCGACATCCTCGGCTTCGAGGTCCGCACCGACGTCGGCAGGGGCACGATGCGCTGGATCACCGTCGGACCCGTGGGCCAGCCCGAGACCTGCATCCTGCTCGGCCCACCGGCCGCCGACCCGGGGATCACCGACGACGAGCGCCGGACGATCACCGAGATGATGGCCAAGGGCACCTACGGGTGGCTGCTGCTGGCGGCGAAGGACCTCGACGCGACCTTCGACGCCGTCCAGGCCGCCGGCGCCGAGGTCGTCCAGGAGCCGGTCGACCAGCCGTACGGCATCCGCGACTGTGCGTTCCGCGACCCCGCCGGCAACCTGATCCGGATCAAGCAGGCGGGGTGAGACCCACCGATGTGCCACCCCGGCTACGTCCACCAGCCACCCCGCCAGGAGACCCCCGTGGCCGACAGCCATGACCTGATCCGCGTCCAGGGCGCTCGCCAGAACAACCTGAAGGACGTCAGCGTCGAGCTGCCCAAGCGCCGGCTGACGGTCTTCACCGGCGTCTCCGGATCCGGCAAGAGCTCCCTGGTCCACGCGACCATCGCGGCGGAGTCGCAGCGGCTGATCAACGAGACCTACTCGACCTTCGTGCAGGGCATGATGCCGACGCTGGCGCGCCCCGAGGTCGACGTGCTCGAGGGGATCACCACGGCCATCACCGTGGACCAGGAGCGGCTCGGCGCCAACGCCCGCTCGACCGTCGGCACGGTCACGGACGCCAACGCCATGCTCCGCGTGCTGTTCAGCCGGCTCGGCACGCCGTACGTCGGGCCGCCGACCGCCTTCTCCTTCAACGTCCCGACGCGGAAGGCGAGCGGCGTGATGACCTCCGAGACCGGCGAGAAGAGGGTGGTCCGGCAGGCGGTCTACCTCGGCGGCATGTGCGCCCGGTGCGAGGGCAGGGGCACGGTCTCCGACCTGGACCTGACCCAGATCGTCGACGAGTCGAAGTCGCTCGTCGAGGGCGCGATCCTGGTGCCCGGCTACACCGCCGACGGCTGGATGGTGGCGGCGTTCAAGGCCGTCATCCCCGCCGGCGTACCCGTCAGGGACCTCACGCCCGAGCAGCGCGAGGACCTGCTGTACGCCGAGCCGCGCAAGGTCAAGGTCGACAAGATCAACGTCACCTACGAGGGCCTGATCCCGAAGATCCGGAAGTCGATGTTCAGCAAGGACCCGGACTCGCTTCAGCCGCACATCCGGGCGTTCGTGGAGCGGGCGGCGGTCTTCACGGCGTGCCCGGCCTGCGACGGCACCCGGCTCAACGAGTCGGCCCGGTCCTCGACGATCAGGGGTCTGAGCATCGCCGACGTCTGCGCGATGCAGATCACCGACGCGGCGGAGTGGATCCGGGGGATCGACGAGCCCGGCGTGGCCCCGCTGGTCCGCAACCTGCTGCACCTGTTCGACTCGTTCGTGGAGATCGGCCTCGGCTACCTCGCGCTCGACCGGCCGTCGGGCTCGCTCTCGGGAGGGGAGGCGCAGAGGACCAGGATGATCCGCCACCTCGGGTCGGCGCTGACCGACGTCACCTACGTCTTCGATGAGCCGACGGTGGGGCTGCACCCGCACGACATCGAGCGGATGAACCGGCTGCTCCTCGACCTGCGCGACAAGGGCAACACCGTCCTCGTCGTCGAGCACAAGCCGGAGACCATCGCGATCGCCGACCACGTCGTCGACCTCGGACCGGGCGCCGGCACCGACGGCGGCACGGTCTGCTTCGAGGGGACGTACGACGGCCTGCGTGCCTCCAACACGCTCACCGGCCGCCATCTCTCCTACCGGGCCGCGCTGAAGGACTCAGTCCGCACACCCACCGGCAGGCTGGAGATCCGCGGCGCGAACGCCAACAACCTGCGGGACGTCGACGTCGACGTGCCGCTCGGCGTGCTCTGCGTCGTCACCGGCGTCGCGGGCTCCGGGAAGTCCTCGCTCATCCACGGCTCGCTCCCGGCCGGCGCCGACGTCGTGGCGGTCGACCAGTCGGCGATCAAGGGCTCCCGGCGCAGCAACCCGGCGACGTACACCGGACTCCTCGAGCCGGTCCGCAAGGCGTTCGCGAAGGCCAACGGCGTCAAGCCGGCGCTGTTCAGCGCGAACTCCGAGGGCGCCTGCCCGACGTGCAACGGCAACGGGATGATCTACACCGAGCTCGGCTTCATGGAGACCGTCGCGACGGTGTGCGAGGACTGCGGCGGCAAGCGGTTCCAGGCCGCCGTGCTGGAGCTGCGCCTGGGCGGGCTCAACATCGCCGAGGTGCTCGACCTGCCGGCCGCGCAGGCGAACGAGCTCTTCGCCGCGGGCGAGGCGAGGACCCCGGCGGCCGCCGCGATCCTCGGCCGGATGGAGGAGGTCGGGCTGGGCTACCTGCGGCTCGGCCAGCCGCTCAACACCCTCTCCGGCGGCGAGCGGCAGCGGCTGCGGCTGGCCATGCACATGGCGGAGAAGGGCGGCACGTACGTCCTCGACGAGCCGACCTCCGGGCTGCATCTCGCCGACGTCGAGAATCTGCTGCGGCTGCTCGACCGCCTCGTCGACGCCGGCAAGTCGGTCATCGTCATCGAGCACCACCAGGCAGTCATGGCGCACGCCGACTGGATCATCGACCTCGGCCCGGGAGCCGGGCACGACGGCGGGCGGGTCGTGTTCGAGGGCACGCCGGCCCAGCTCGTCGAGGACCGTTCGACGCTGACCGGCCGGCACCTCGCGGCGTACGTCGGAGGCTGACCGGGTCGAGCGGGCAGTGCTAGCGTCGCCTCATCCGTTCGGATGTCTCGGGAGGTCGCCATGCGATCGATTCTGAACGCCGCCACGAAGGCCGCCGGCGCCGCCGGCCTCGTCGTCGCGCTCGTGCTGCTGGGACCGGGGGTGGCCTCCGCCGCCACGGTGTCGCCGACGTCGACCACCGGTCACCCGCCCGACTGGCTGCCCGACTGGTGGTGGCCGGACACGCCGGGGTGCGTCAGCGACGAGGAGTGGGACCAGGCCTACGACTACCACCAGACGCACAACGACATGTACCTGCTCGACGTCGAGCTGATCTTCGAGGCCATCGGCCGGGTGAAGTACCACGAGTACGAGAACCTCGACAAGGAGTACGACCTCTGCGACGGCTCGGGGACGGTCCTGGTCTCCTACATCCAGGACGACAACGGCCGCTACTGGGTGTCGATCATGAGCAGGACCTGAGCCTGCTCTCTCATCAGCGGGCTCACCAACCGGCTCACAGCCGGGCGAGGATCGTGCCGCCGTGGATGCCGATCACCTGGCCGGTGGTGAAGCCACCCTCGGGCGAGGCGAGGTGGGCGACCAGCCCGGCGACCTCCTCGGGCGTGCCAGAGCGGCCCATCGGGATGCGGGCGATCCTCTGGGCGACGAGCTCCGGCGTCCGCCGGGAGTCCCAGAACCCGGTCTCGGGGATGAAGCCCGGCGCCACCGCGTTGACCGCGATCCCGTCCGGCGCGAGCTCGGCGGCGAGGCCGGTCACCCAGCTGTTGAGCGCCCCCTTCATCGCGCCGTACGACCCGCTGCCGCGCAGCGCCGCCACCGAGCTCATCGCGACGATCCGGCCGCCGGGGCGGCGCAGGTGGGGGAGAAGGGCCTCGGTCGGGAGCACGGCGGTGAGCACGTTGAGCCGGAAGTCGGCCGTCCAGTCACGCTCGGTCGCCTCGAGGTCGGTGCCGGTCGCGCTGGTGTTGCCGCCGGCGTTGAGCACGAGCACGTCCAGGCCGTCCGAGCAGGCATCCGCCAGGCGGCGTACGTCGTCGGGGTCGGCGCAGTCAGCCGCGAGCGCCGACAGGGGAGCGTCGCCGAGCTCGGCGTTGACCGCCGCCGCCGTCTCCTCGAGGACCTCCGCCCGGCGGCCGACGACAAGGACGTCGAACCCGTCGGTGGCGAGCCTGCGGGCGATCGCTCTGCCGAGCCCGGTGCCGCCGCCTGTGACGACGGCGGTGCGTGTGTTGGCGTGGGTCATGAGGACACTTTAGCGCTAAAATGTCTGCATGGAAGACGAGGGGAGAGGGGACGAGGTCGACCGGATCGTCGAGGCCTGGGCGCGTGAGCGGCCCGGGGTCGACGTCTCGTCGATCCGGGTCGTGACGCCGATCTGGCGGCTGGCCGCCGCACTGCAGGCGGCGCGTCACGAGGCGCTGGCCGCGTACGACCTGGACCAGAGCGCGCTGGACGTGCTCGGCACGCTGCGCCGTGCCGGACCGCCGTACCGTCTCACCGCCGGCGAGCTCACCCGACGCTGCCGCGTGACGGCCGGGGCGACGACCCAGCGCGTCGTGCGCCTCGAGGAGGCCGGGTTCGTCCGGCGGGTCCGTGAGGAGCCAGACCGCCGGACGGTCCACGTCGAGCTGACGGCTCGCGGCTCGACGCGGCTCGACGAGATCTTCGCCGACGTGCTGGCCGCTGACGAGGGCGTGCTGGCGCCGCTGTCGTCGTCGGATCGCGCCGACCTCGAGCGGCTCCTACGGGACTGGCTGAAGGGCGCAGACCTGGACCGGGCCACGTCGGCTGGGTGAGGCGTACGCGCCGCGCTGGTCTGTAGCGCGTGACATCTCCGGGTCAGTGATCCCGCCTGCGTATCGCCGATAAGCGACATTATGTCAACTACTGCACCCTGTCAGGACCGAGCGTCAGGCTGATGCCACTACCCCACGGGCAATGCCGCGATCACAAAGTCGTCCTCCTCCGGGTAGGCCGCGTGCCGCGGTGTAAGGCGTGGGCCAGATACGGACGGACTTGATACGCAGCCCGTCCACAGCCTCACGCAGGATCGACCGTCTTCACCATGACGCAGTTCTTCAGCCCTTTGGGCCGGTCGTAGGTGAAGCCGAGCCGCTCGTAGAGTCGACGGGTGCCGTTGTAGAGGAACGACGACGACATCTTCTTGGTCTGGTCGGTCAGGTCGTGGGGATAGCTCTCGACCCGTCCCCCGCCGGCCCGGGCGATCATGTCGAGCGCACCGGTGATCGCGAGCTCGGTCACGCCTCGCCGTCGATGGCGCTTGTCCACGAAGACACAGGTGATGCGGTAGTCGGGATCCGCGGTCTTGGTGGCGTCGTACTCCTTGCGGTGGTGGATCGACGGCAGCTCGACCGGGGTGCCGTACTCCGCCCACGCGATCGCCTCGTCGCCGTCCATCACCAGGGCGGCGTGCGCCTTGCCCTGCTCGACGTACGCCTTCTTGAGCGCTCGGTTGGCCTCGGCGCCCTGGCCGCGCTCGGGCCCGTCAGGGTGGAACCAGATGCACCAGCAGCCCCCGAAGATGCCGTTGTGCCGCTGCACCAGCGCATCGAAGGCGGGCCAGGTCTCGGGACTGAGGGGCGCGACGGTGTACGACGACTCGCTGGCCATGCCGCTCACGGTATTCGATCTGGAGTTGGCGAGGGCTGACCCCGGAAAACACTGGTCCCGGACGGGATTCGTCCGGAACCGCGCCTAGCGTGGCCCGCATGGTTGCCACACTCCCCCTCGTTCCGGTCATCCACCACGGGGGCAGGTCGTGAGGACTGCCCCGGGCTTCACCGCCGGCAAGCCGCCGGAGTGGGACGTCGAGCGGTTCCTCCACGGCGACGAGATCGACACCGCCCTGATCACCCTGGAGCGCAACCGGCGCACGTTCGCCTGGAAGTGCGCCGGCATCGACGCGGAGGGCATGACGCTGCGACTCGCTCCCTCGTCGGTGACCCTGGGCGGCCTGCTCAAGCACCTGGCCTGGGTCGAGGAGCTCTACTTCCAGCACCGCCTGGCGGGCCGGCCGGTCATGGCACCGTTCGACGGGCTCGACCTCGAGACCGACTGGGACGACTGGGCATGGCGCACGGCGGCCGACGACGCCCCACCAGCCCTTCGCTCACTGTGGGCCGACGCGGTGCACCGCTCCAGAGCCTCGCTGGCCGAGGCCCTGTCCGGCGGTGACCTCGATCAGCCGACCCACTCCGGGATGAGCCTGCGTCGGTTGCTGGCCGACATGATCGAGGAGTACGCCCGCCATACCGGCCACGCCGATCTTCTGCGCGAGGCGGTCGACGGCTCCACCGGCGAAGGACCCCCGCAGGACTTTCCGGTGCCGTAGACCAGGCTCCTGTGATCAGTCAGGTCGCATCGAGGACGATGCGCTTCAGCTCAGCCAGGGTCTTGATCCGATGGCTGGCCTGTGAGAAGTCCTGGGCGCTCGTGAAGTCGTTGCGGACGACGGCACAGTCGATACCGGCCGCCACGGCCGACTTCAGCCCTCTGGCCGAATCCTCGACGACCAGCGCCTCTTCCTTGGAGGCCCCGAATCGCCTCAGGCCGGTCAGGTACGGCTCCGGATGTGGCTTCGCGAGCCTGTAGTCCTCGCGGACGAGGACGAACTCCATGAACTGCCTGATCCGACGCTTCTGGTGGATGAGCTCGAAGTCCACGCGCCTCGCCGTCGTCACGATGGCCATGCGGACGTAGGTCGACAGCTCCGCGAGCGCGTCCACGACGCCGTCGATCTCAATGGCCTCTGTCCTGAGGTAGTCCTGGTAGTAGTCGTTGCGGACCTCGCGCAGTCTGCCGATGGACTGTTCATCGATCCCTGCCGCCCTCGCCTGGGCCCAGGTGCCCCTTCCCTGGCTCATGTCACGGAGGTACTCCTCCTCGTCCAGGACGAAACCGATCTCCGCCAGGGCGCGTTCTCCGGCCTTGTAGTACCAGGGCTCGGTGTCCACCAGCACGCCGTCGTGGTCGAAGAGTATGTAGTTCTTCATCCTCGGGATCCTTCATGCGCGGAGTGTCCGGAATCGACCGTCGAGCGGTCCGAGCGCAGCGGTGACAACAGCAGGATCGCCGCGGACACCGCGAAGACCACAGCCGCCATGACCAACGTCGACCCGCTGCCTTCCAGACCGACGAGCAGACCCGCGACCGGCGCACCGACGACCACCACGGCGCGGTTGAGCGACCGCATGGTGATGTTCGTCCGGGCCTGGAGCCGGTCGGGTGTCAGCAGCTGGCGGTAGCTCATCTCGTGGGAGTTGCTCACGCCCATCCCGATGCCGTGGAGCAGGTGGCCGGCGCCGAGCACCCCGACCACGAGCCAGTCCTCCGCGTCGCGAACCAGGCCCGCAGCCGCCATCGTCAGCGCCCCGGCCGCCGAGAGCAGGTGGGCGCAGACGATCGCTCCCCCTGTCCCCAGCCACCTGCCCACCCTGCCGGTCACGAGCGCGCCGAGCACCGCGCCCACCCCGGCCAGCGCCGCAGCGACGCCCAGCTGGAAGGGACTGAGGCCGAGCACGAGCAGCGCGTACGGCGCCACGACCACGCCGACCGCGGCCTGGCCGGCGAACCAGACATGCGTCGAGACCGCCAGCCGGGTCAGCCCGGAGTCGCGGTACACCCACCGGAGCCCCTGGGCCACCTCGCTTCCAAGATGGGGCCGCTCCCCCTCCGGGCGGGCACGCGGGGGCTCGGCGACAGGGAGCGCGGCCACGACGCCCGCGGAGAACACGTACGTCGCCGCATCGACCAGCACCGCGGCAGGGGCGCCGACGAGGGTGACCAGACCGCCAGCGAGCGCCGGCCCGCTCGTCTGGGCGACGGCGTCACCGGCGTCGAGACGGGCGTGCGCCGGCTGCAGATGACGCCGCGGGACCAGGCGGGGAACGAACGACTGCGAAGCAGCGTCGTTGACCACGGAGACGGCACCGAACACGACGACCACCGCCAGCAGCAGCGCCAGCGTGAGTACGCCGGTCCACCAGGCGACCGGGATCGCGCACAGGAGCGCCGCGCGGAGCAGGTCGCTGCCGACCATGACCGGACGGCGCGGCCAGCGGTCGACCCAGGCCCCGACGACGAGGCCGAGCACCAGGTACGGCAGCCATCGGCTGCTGTTGAGCCACCCGACCTGCTGGGCCGTGCCGTCGAGGGTCACCACGACGAGGGTCTGCAACGCCAGCAGCGTCACGTAGGACCCGAACGACGAGACGGTCTCCCCCGCGAAGAACCAGCGGAACTCGGGCGACGGGAACACGCCGTCGCGCACCCCTCCGTCGCGCACCTCGTCGACGCTGTCCTCCGTCGCTGGTGTCGGGTCCGACATGCCGGGACCCTACCGGTCATGACAGCGACGGCCCGCCGGCAGCACCGAGGTGTCGGATCGGAGCAGGTCGGTTCGTCGTAGGAGTGAGCGGCCGCCCATGAGAGGCGGCCCCGACCACAGGAGATCCTCGGACATGCAGCCTCCGGCCCACGGACACGACATCGCGCGCCGCATGCACCAGCTGGTGGAGCCGATCCATCTGGTGACCTACCTCTCCGCTGAGCCCACCGCAGCGCTCGTCGCGCTCGGGATGCGGAACTACTGGGACGGCTACTTCGCAGGCCGGGCCGCTCCGCTCGGCGTCGTCCCGGCCGAGGTGGTCGATGCGGCCTTCTACAACTTCGCCGACGGCGAGGTGGCCCGTCACATCCCCCGGGTCTGGACCATCACCACCCCCGAGGCGGCGCTCGCGGCCCGCCAGGAGGGCAGCGTCGCCGCGCTGAGGCGGATCCTCGGCGACCTCGCCGACTCCCCCGGTCTCGCCAGTGCCGCCGATCTCGCCACCACGGCCGCGACGAGCGCGCCGGTCGAGGGACGCGTCCTGTACGCCGCCCTCCGTGGCCTTCCCGTGCCCGACGAGCCGGTGGCACGGCTGTGGCACGCCGCCACGCTGCTGCGCGAGCACCGCGGCGACGGCCATGTCGCAGCCGTGGTCACCGAAGACATCGGCGGGACCGAGGCCCACATGCTCCACGCCCTCTCGCTCGGCATCCCGGCCGTGAGCTTCGGCCGCGTCCACCACCTCCCCGCCGAGCGGCTTGCGGAGGTGCTCGACGGCCTGCGCGACCGCGGTCTCGTCGACGCTTGCGGGTGGTTCACCGACGCCGGTCGGAAGACCAAGGAGCGGATCGAGTCGCTCACCGACGATCTCGCTGCACCGGCGTACGCCAGCCTGGACGCCGACGAGCTGGAGCGGCTCGTCGCCGACCTGGACCCGATCAGCGCCGTCCTCGAGGCCGCGGGCTCCCGCTAGGTCCGGCTCTACTCCCCCGCGAGCTGCGGCAGGACCGGCGCGAAGGCGTACATGAGCTCCTGGCCGACGAGGACGTAGGAGATCCCGAGGCGCTCGCGGCGTACGCGCAGCTGCTCGGCCATCTCCTCTGGCGACCCCGTCACGACGGGCACGGCGCCTGCCGCCGAGAGAGCGGCGGGGTCGAGCTGGCCGGCGAGGTGGCGGGGTACGACGTCGCCGACCGCCATCAGGTTGACGTTGATCTCGACCGGCCGGCCGTCCGCCGGGGCGCGGACCTGCGCGACCCGCGCGGCGAAGGCCGCCTCGTCGGCGTCCGGCTGCAGCGCCAGCGCGACGGTGTCGGCCTCGGCGCCCGCGAGCCGCAGCATCCGGGGAGCCCCGGCGGCGACGAGCAGCGGCACGCGCGGGGGCTCGACGCCGTACGGCACGACCGACGCCTCGGTGACGGTGTAGTGCTCCCCCGCCTCGGTGACGGTCTCCCCGGCCAGCAGCCGCTTGATCAGCCCGATCGACTCGGCGAGCCGGGAGACCCGGGTGCCGGGGCTGTCGAACGGCAGCCCGAGCATCGCGTTGTCGCGGTCCGAGGCGGGCCGGCCGGCGCCGAGACCGAGCTCGAACCGTCCGTCGGAGAGCAGCGCCACCGCGAAGGCCTCCTTGGCCGCCTCGACCGGGTGACGGAGGTCGTTGGCGAGCACGTAGGTGCCGAGCCGCAGCCGGGTGGTCGCCGTCGCGGCGGCCGCCAGTGCCGGGAAGACAGCCAGACCTTGCGCGACGTTGTCCGGCATCACGAGGGAGTCGTAGCCGAGGCCCTCGACCTCCTGCACGAACGCCGGCCACGCCTGTCCGGGCGGCGGCTGCATCGCGACTACGCCGAAGCGGAACGGGAGTGTCTGTGTGGTGTCCATGGGCTCCACGCTCGTCCGACGGACGGCCGGCCGCGTCCGCTCTTGCGCGGCGCCGTCGTACGCGATCTGGCGTAGGCGCCGCTCAGCCGGCCTGCTGGACCCTCTCGACGAGCTGGATCGGGTGGCCGTCCGGGTCCTCGACGAAGGCGACCCGCAGCCGACCGTCGAGGAACGGGTGCGGACCGGCGTGGTCGGTCGCGCCGGCGGCGAGCGCCTCGGCGTACGCCGCCTCGACGTCGTCGGTCCAGAAGGTCAGGCACGCACGATGCCCGGAGGCGACCGGGTCGAGGCCGTGGCTCTCGGCCGCCGGGCCCGGCAGGGCGAGCCCGAGGCCGAACCCGCCGAGCGCCATCTCGATCTTGACCGGGGCCTCGGCGGAGGTGCGGAACGCCTCCTTGAACCCGAACGACTCGTAGAAGCGGGCGGACCGCTCGCAGTCGGCCACGAACAGGATCACCTGCGGCTCGGTGACGATCATCGGAAGCTCCTCGCTGGAGTTCGGCTCTGTCGTGATCATGACGGACGAGCGGCCCCCGGATCGACAGTGACGAATGTCAGCCCGGTCTCTGCGCGGGCGGCGGATGGTGGAGGCATGACCACCACACACCGGCGGCCGCCGAGGGCCGTCAACAGGTTCAACAAGGTCGCGGCCACCGTCGCCGGCCGTCGGGTCCTGCCGGTCTGGGCGCTGGTGAAGCACCGCGGCCGCCGGTCCGGGACGGCGTACGAGACCCCGGTCGCCATCATCGGCTCGACGCAGGACGCCGTCTACCTCGGACTCCCCTTCGGCCGGGAGGTCGACTGGGTCCGCAACCTGCGCGCTGCCGGAGGCGGCACGCTCGTATGGAAGGGCACGACCTACACGGCGACCGCGCCCGCCTTCGTCGACAGGGACCAGGCGCTGAGCGTCGCACCACTCCCCCAGCGCGAGGTCGTCAAGCGCTGGCCGGTCACCGACTACCTGCGGCTCACGGTGAAGCCCGTCGCCTGAGGGTCCGCTGAGGATTCCGACCGGCCGCCCACGTCCTCGTTCCGCTGTGTCAGTCTTGGGACGTGACGGAGGTCTGGTACGTCGTCGGCCTGTGCGCCGCGTCCCTCGCCGTGCTCCTCGTGGGTCACTGGTACGTCCGCCACGAGCTGCGCACCCGCACCGAGCCGCCGCCCGCAGCGGTGCTGTGGGGCGGCTACGCGCTCGTCGCTGTGGTGGTCGTCCTCGGCTGCGCGCGTACGTCGTGGGTCGTGCTCGACAGCGACGACGGGACCGACCAGGCGACCGCCCTCCCGGCCCACTCGGCGGTGACCCGATGACCACTCACGTCGACACCAGGCAGCCCTCCACCGTGCGGTCCCTCGCCCCGACCGTGCTGGCCTGGGTCGGGCTCGCGGGGCGGCTCTACCTCGGCTACACCTTCATCAAGGCCGGCCTCGACAAGCTCCCCCACCCCGACGGGACCGAGGCCGCCGTACGCGCCTACCAGCTCCTCCCCTGGCAGTGGGCGTCGTCGTACGCCACGGCGCTGCCGGTCGCGGAGCTCGTCCTCGGCATCGCGCTCGCGCTCGGGCTCTTCACCAGGTCCGTGGCGGTCCTGCTGGCGCTCGGGCTCTGCTCGTTCCTCGTCGGGATCACGTCGGCCTGGGCGCGCGGGCTCAACATCGACTGCGGATGCTTCGGCGGTGGCGGCGAGGTGAGCGACCCGCACTACCTCGAGCACGTCCTGCGTGACGCCGGCTACCTCGCGATCGCCACCTACCTCGTCGTCGTACGCCGCACCGCGCTGGCCGCCGGAGACTGGCTCTTCGGCCGCCGCGACTGAGCGACCGGCTGCTCGGGACGGTCAGAGCCGGAGCTGCAGGATCGTGAGGTCGAGCCAGCGACCGAACTTCGTGCCGACCTCGCGCAGCGTGCCGACCCGCTCGAACCCGAGCGACTCGTGGAGCCCGATGGAGGCGGTGTTGCCGGCCTCGATGTCCGCGACCAGCACGTGGCAGCCGCCCTCGCGCGCGGCAGCGATCAGCGCCTCCAGCAGGGCCCGCCCGACGCCGTTGCCCTGGTGCCCGGCGAGCACGTAGACGGAGTCCTCGGCCGAGAACCGGTAGCCCTCCTTCGGTCGCCACCTCGCCCACGACGCGTACCCGACGACCTCGCCGTCGACCTCGGCGACCAGCAGCGCACCGCGTGCGAGGTGCTCGGTCGCCCAGTCCCGGCACTCCTCCGCGGTCACCGTCTGCGAGGACCACACGGCGGTCGAGTGCTCGATCGCGTCGTTGCGGATCGCGCGGATCGCCTCGACGTCCCGCTCGTCGGCCGCGCGAACCCGGACCGGCTCATATAGTGGATCCATGTCCAATATCGTAGACAGCGGTGCGGTCCTCGGCCAGCGCCTCCGCGAGGAGCGTGCCCGGCGGGGCTGGTCGCTCGCCGACCTGGCCGACGCCTCCGGCGTCTCACGGGCGATGATCAGCCGGATCGAGCGCGGCGAGAGCAGCCCGACCGCCGCGGTCCTGGGCAAGCTGTCGGCCGCGCTCGAGCTCAGCGTCTCGGCCCTGCTCAGTGCCGGCGCCGTCTCCGAGCCTGTCGAGCCCGCACCCGGGGGCGTACGCCGCGACGAGGACGTCCCCGAGTGGCGCGACCCGGAGACCGGCTACCTGCGCCGCCAGGTCTCGACCCCCACCTTCCCGGTCGACGTCACCGAGGTGCTGCTGCCGCCGGGCACGCGCGTCCCCTATCCCGCCGCGGCGTACGCGTTCATCGCCCAGCTGGTCTGGGTGCTCCACGGCACGCTCACCCTCGTCGACGGCGCAGACACCCATCTTCTCGAGGGCGGCGACACCTTCGAGCTCGGCACGCCCCGCCCGCGGGTCTTCGCGAACGACACCGGCCACCACTGCAGGTACGTCGTCGTGGTGACCCGCCGCGCCACGCCCTGAGCCTCTTCCGTACGCCGGCTGCCACGGGCACCGGCACGCGGGCGCCGCAGAGTCCTTCCGTCACACGGGAAGCGCCCTTCTCCGGCGTCCCGGCCCCGGCGAGCCTTGGAGGAACCCGGGGCCACGCCGCCACGGCCATCCCCAGGTGGGCGGCGCCTCGGGTCTCCGCGTCGCCACGGCAGACCGACCGCACGCGACGACACCGACCACGACCGCATCGACGACCGCACGAGAGCCAGGGAGCACATGACCACGGACGAGGCCCGAGCACCCGAGGAGCAGCGCATGGCGACAGGCTGGGCCGTCGACCACGGCACCCCCGACCAGGTGCTGCGCAGCATCCTCACCCACCTCACCTACGAGGTCATGCCGTTCAAGGGCACCGAGGAGAAGGTCGTCACCAACGTGCCGGCGACCACCCGCCTCACCGTCACCGCCTCTCCCGGCAAGACGCTCAGCGACACCGTCGACCTCGCCGAGCGGCTCACGAGGCACGGCTACACCGTCGCACCGCACCTGTCGGCCCGCATGCTGACCGACCGCGCGGAGCTCAAGGACCTCGTCGACCGGTGCGCCGGCGCTGGCATCTCGTCGTTGTTCGTGGTCGGCGGCGACGCCGACCAGGCCGGCGAGTTCTACGACGCGCTCGACGTTCTCCGCGGCCTCGACGAGATGGGCCACCACTTCGTCGACATCGGCGTCGGCGGCTACCCCGAGGGCCACGCCGGCATCCCCGACGAGGCGCTGTGGCGCGCGCTCGAGGAGAAGGCGCGCTACGCCCACCACATCGCCACGCAGGTCTGCTTCGACGCGCGTACGACGGTGGCCTGGTCGCGCCAGGTCCGCAGCCGCGGCATCGACCTGCCGATCCGCGTCGGCATGCCCGGTGCCGTCTCGCGCCAGAAGCTGATGCGGGTGACCGGGAAGATCGGCCTCGGCGACTCCGCCCGCTTCCTCAAGAAGCAGCAGGGCATGCTCTGGAAGTTCTTCACCCCGGGCGGCTATAGCCCCAACAAGCTCATCCGAGGCCTCAGGCCCCACCTCGCCGAGCCCGACACACGACTCCGGGGCTTCCACATCTTCACGTTCAACGACGTGGAAGGGACCGAGGCCTGGCGGCGCAAGCTGCTCGACGGCCTCGGCTGAGGCTCGACCGAGGCCCGAGCCGACGGCACGGTCGGACAGCATCCACCTGAAAGGTAAAGGAAGCAATGAACGCACGGAATCTGCAGGACGTCCTCGACGAGTCAGGCAACATCGTCGAGCACCTGCGCAACTCGCAGATCGGGGCCTACATCTACCCCGTGGTCCCCGCGGAGTTCACCAACTGGCGCCGCGAGCAGCGGGCCTGGCGCGAGACGGCGGTGCTGTACGACCAGTCGCACCACATGGTCAACCTGTTCCTCAAGGGCCCCGACGCGCTGAAGGTGCTCTCGGACACGGGCATCAACAGCATGGCCAACTTCCCGGTCAACCGCGCGAAGCAGTTCGTGCCGACGACCCCGGCCGGCCACGTGATCGGCGACGGCATCCTCTTCCACGAGGAGGACGACCAGTTCGTCTACGTCGGTCGCAGCCCGGGCGCCAACTGGCTGCAGTACAACGCCGAGACCGGCGGCTACGACGTCGAGGTGACCTACGACGACCGCTCCCCCTCGCGCCCGTACGGCCACGCGGTCAGCCGCAAGTACTGGCGGTTCCAGATCCAGGGTCCCAACGCGTGGGCGGTGATCGAGAAGCTGAACGGCGGGCCGCTGCCCGAGGTGAAGTTCTTCCACATGGACCACATGGAGCTCGCCGGCGACAAGGTCCGCACGCTCCGCCACGGCATGGCCGGCGCCCCCGGCCTCGAGCTGTGGGGCCCGTACGACACCTACGAGAAGGTCCGCGAGACGATCCTCGACGCGGGTGCCGAGTTCGGCCTCGAGCCGGTCGGCTCGCGGGCGTACTCCTCCAACACCCTCGAGTCGGGCTGGATCCCCTCCCCGCTGCCAGCGATCTACACCGGCGAGGAGCTCCGGCCCTACCGCGAGTGGCTGGCGGCCAACTCGTACGAGGCGGTCAACGCGCTCGCCGGGTCGTACGTCTCCGACAACATCGAGGACTACTACCTCAACCCGTGGGAGCTCGGCTACGGCAACTTCGTGAAGTTCGACCACGACTTCATCGGCGCCGACGCCCTCAAGCAGATCAAGCCCGAGGAGCAGAGGACCAAGGTCACCCTCGCCTGGAACTCCGAGGACGTCTCCAAGGTCTTCGCCTCGATGTTCGAGCCGGAGGGCGAGGACTTCCAGTTCTTCGACCTGCCGAACGCCAACTACGGCTCGTCGAACTACGACGCCGTGCTCGGCCCGGACGGCTCCCACATCGGGTTCTCGATGTTCACCGGCTACAGCGCCAACGAGCGCAAGGCGCTGTCGCTGGCCACCATCGAGCCGGGCGTCGAGATCGGCACCGAGGTCAAGGTCCTGTGGGGCGAGCCGGACGGCGGCAGCAAGAAGACCACCGTCCAGCCCCACAAGCAGCTCGAGGTCCGGGCCGTCGTCAGCCCGGTCCCCTACTCGCAGGTCGTCCGCAAGGACTACCACGACGGCTGGCGCACGGCCGGCCGCGCCTGACGGCATCGATCGGCGCCGTCCGCCACCCGGGCGGCGCCTGAGGACACATCCGGGCTGTCCGGTGCGGGACACCACCCGCACCGGACAGCCCTCGGCACCTGAGAGGGACCCATGAGCACAGCCGACGCCGTCGTACCCGACGCCGCGCCCGAGTACGTCCTGCGCTTCTCCTGCGAGGACGAGGTGGGGATCGTCTACGCGATCTCGAAGTTCCTCGTCGAGCACGACTGCAACATCGTCGAGAGCCAGCAGTTCGGATCCCGCACGTCGGGACTGTTCTTCATGCGCGTGCAGTTCAGCGCCTGCGACGGCGGGATCCTCGACCTCGACGGCGTACGCCGTGAGTTCGTGCCCATCGCCGAGCGGTTCGGCATGGGCTGGGACCTCCGCGAGCTCACCACGAAGCAGCGGGTGCTCATCATGGTGAGCAAGTACGGCCACTGCCTCGACGACCTGCTCTTCCGCGCCCACAGCGGCTGGCTCAACGTCGACGTCGTCGCGGTCGTCTCCAACCACCCCGACATGCAGCACCTCACCGAGAGCTACGACGTCCCGTACTTCCACATCCCGGTGACCGCCGAGACGAAGGCGGAGGCGGAGGCGGAGCTGCTCGACCTGGTCGACAAGTACGACGTCGACCTCGTTGTCCTCGCCCGCTACATGCAGATCCTGTCCGACGGCCTGTGCGAGCAGCTGGCGGGTCGGGCCATCAACATCCATCACTCGATGCTGCCGGCCTTCAAGGGCGCCCGGCCCTACCACCAGGCCCGCGACCGCGGCGTGAAGCTGGTCGGGGCCACCGCCCACTACGTGACCGCCGACCTCGACGAGGGCCCGATCATCGAGCAGGAGGTCGCTCGCATTGACCACACCATGACGGCCGACCAGGTCACCCAGGTCGGCAGGGACAACGAGTGCATCGCACTCGCGCGCGCCGTCCGCTGGCACACCGAGAGCCGCGTGATCATCGGCGGGAAGCGGACGGTCGTCTTCAAGTAACCCACACGCGCCGGACGGCGCGGGAGCCCGCCAAGGAGGCCGGGATGAGGACACAGGCAGCCGTGCTCTGGGAGTACGGCGGGGACTGGCAGGTCGAGGAGCTCGAGCTCGACGACCCGCAGAAGGGCGAGGTGCTCGTCAGGCTGGCCGCCTCCGGGCTGTGCCACTCCGACGAGCACGTGAGGGTCGGCGACCTCCCGATGGAGGCCTTCCCGATCATCGGCGGCCACGAGGGCGCCGGCGTCGTCGAGAAGGTCGGGCCCGACGTCGACGGGCTCGCCCCCGGCGACCACGTGGTCCTCAGCTTCATCCCGGCGTGCGGGCGTTGCGCGTCGTGCGCGACCGGCAACCAGAACCTGTGTGACAAGGGCGCCGGGATCCAGGTCGGTCTGCAGCAGGACGGCACGGCGCGCCACCACGTCCGCGGGCAGGACGCCCGGCTGATGTGCATGGTCGGCACGTTCTCGCCGTACACGCTGGTCAACCAGGACTCGGTCGTGAAGATCGACGACGACATCCCGCTCGACAAGGCGGCCCTGGTCGGCTGCGGCGTCACGACGGGCTGGGGTACTGCGGTGTACGGCGCGCGGGTCGCCGTCGGCGACACGGTCGTCGTCCTCGGGGTCGGCGGCGTCGGCGCCAACGCGGTCCAGGGGGCCCGGATCGCCGGTGCGTCGCACATCGTGGCGGTCGACCCGTCGGCCTACAACCGCGACCAGGCGAAGACCTTCGGCGCCACCCACACCGCCGCCTCGGCCGACGAGGCGCGCGACCTGCTCGCCGACGTCACCCGCGGGCGGATGGCGAACTCCTGCATCATCACCGTGGGCGTCAACAACGGCACCGTCGTCGGCGACGCGATCTCGCTGGTCGGCAAGCTCGGGACCGTCGCGATGACGTCCCTCGGCCCGGTCACCGACGCCGACGTGACACTGCCGATGTTCGAGGTCACCGCGTTCCGCAAGTCGCTGGTCGGCTGCCTCTTCGGCAACGCCAACCCGCGCTACGACATCCCGCGGCTCCTCGAGCTCTACCGCCAGGGCGACCTGCTGCTCGACGAGCTGATCACCGGCACGTACTCCCTCGACGAGATCAACAAGGGGTACGACGACATGCGGGATCACCGCACCATCCGCGGTCTGATCCGCTACGACTGAGGCGATAGCCACCTCAGCACGTCGACCGGGAACCCCGGCGACCGGTGGCCGTCGCGGCCGACCATCGTCGTGCTCGCGGCGAGGACGTTGACCACCGCCTCCTCGACGGCCTGGACGACCGCGGCGTAGAGCGGGTCGAGCAGGCCCCAGCGCAGGAACTCGAGGCGGCCCACTGACTCACGGTCCTCGACGAGCAGGCTGTCGAGCTCGCCGGGGTTGGCGGTCGAGAACGCCAGGAAGACGTCACCGGAGAAGTGGCTGCCGGTCGTCCCGGTGCGCGCCAGACCCAGCGGGACCCGGCGGGCGAGCGCCTGGCACTGCTGCGGCAGCAGCGGCGCGTCGGTCGCGACGACCGTGATGCACGAGCCCGCACCCGCCGGCGCGAGCCAGTCGGTGGTGGCCATCGGGTTGTCGTCGGCGAGCTGGGGGCCGAGGTGGCGCCCTGCGATCGTGAGCTCCTCGCGGGCGCCGAAGTTCGCCTGCATGAGCACGCCGACGGTGTACGTCGTACCGCCGACCTCGACCAGCCGCGACGAGGTGCCCGTGCCGCCCTTGAAGCCGTAGCAGCTCATCCCGGTGCCGCCGCCGACCGAGCCCTCGGCGATCGGTCCGCCGCCCGCCGCCTCGAGTGCCGCCCGGGCGTGGTCGACGGTGACGTGCTCGCCGTCGACGTCGTTCAGGTATCCGTCCCACGTCTCGGCCACGACCGGCAGGTGCCAGCGGTTGCGCAGCGCGGGGTTCGCGTCCATCGACCACGACAGGATGCCGCGGTGCACCGCGCCGACCGCGTGGGTGTTCGTGATGCCGATGGGCAGTGAGAGTGCGCCCGACTCAGCCAGCCAGACGGTTCCGGTCATCTCGCCGTTGCCGTTGAGCGAGTGGAAGCCCGCGGCGCACGAGACGCCCACGCCCGACCGGCCGCGCGGGAGGATCGCCGTCACGCCGGTCCTGACCGGGCCCTCCCCCACGACGAGCGGACCCTCGCCCTCGACCAGCGTCGCGTAGCCGACCTCGACCCCTGGCACGTCGGTGATCGCGTTGTGCGCCCCGGGGGTGCCGTCGAAGGGGACGCCGTGGTCACGGGCGCGCAGGCGGGTCGGCTCGTCAGGAGTCACCGGGCCATCGCACCAGAGGTCTGTTGCCGGGATGTGTCACGGCCGTACGAAACTGTCGGTGGTCGGTGGCAGCGTGGGTCGCGACCTGCCAGACCGCCTCCGAGGGGGACTCCATGCCCGACGCCACGCCTGCACAGCTTGCGACCGGGGCAGGCCGATGATCTCCTCACGCGAGGAGGTCGCCCGTCGCCGCTCAGTCGCGCGCGAGCGCGGTCTGCGCGTCCGTGAGCGCCGTCACCAGGGCGTCCATGCCGCCCTCCCCCAGCCGCGATGCGAGGAGCTCGGCGAGCCGCCGCTGCCCGGGGGCGAGCTTGGCGACCTTCTCCCGACCGCGCGGAGCGAGGGCGACGAGCACGCGCCGGCGGTCCTGGGCGTCGGGGGTCCGGTGGAGCAGGGCCGAGGAGACGAGCCGGTCGACGAGCCGGGTCGCCGACGCCGCCGGCACCCCTGCAGCGTCGATCACCTCGGCCATCGTGTGGCCCTTGCCGTCGCTGACCAGTGACAGCACCGCCCAGTCCTCGACCGACAGCCCGGCGGGGTCGAGGTTGATCCTCATCGCCTCGGCGACCTGCCGCTCGACGGTGTGCAGCAGTCGCCGGAGCGTGGCCGTCGTGTCGGCGCCGGCGGGTCGCCGCCCAGCCGCGGATCTCTGCATCGATGCTCCCTGGGAACGGAACCCGCTGGAAACCCAACGGTAACACCTCCATACGAAGATATTTCATCACTCGCGCACAGGTCGCGGACCCGGTGGTGCTCGCGGCCGCGAAGGAGGTCCCATGACCGCACCGAGTGATGCCCGCAGCGACGACCTGACCCTCGCCCTCGTCCTGCCGTTCCAGGGGCCGGCGGGCCTCTACGGCCCGTCCTGCCAGGTCTCGGCCCAGCTCGCGATCGAGGAGCTCAACGCGGTGGCCGGCGTCAACGGCCGCCGCGTCCGCGCCGTCGAGGTCGACGGTGGACGCCATCCGGATGCCGTGGCCGCCGAGGTCGACGCCCTCGCCTCCGCCGGCGCCGTGGACGCGGTCGTCGGCTGGCACATCTCCGCCGTACGCCAGGCCATCGTCGCCCGGCTCGACGGACGCCTGCCCTACGTCTACACCGCCGTCTACGAGGGCGGTGAGCGCTCCCCCGACGTCTTCGTCACCGGGGAGACCCCCGACAGCCAGCTGCTCCCGGCGATGACGTGGCTGCGCCAGGAGCTCGGTGCCCACCGCTGGGCGATCGTCGGCAACGACTACGTCTGGCCCCGGCTGACGGCACGCGCCGCCCATGTCTACGTGCGCCAGCTGGGCGGGAGCATCGACGCCCAGACCTACCTCCCGCTCGGCACCGAGCGGTTCGACAGCGCGCTCGACCTGCTCGAGCGCACCGAGCCGGACGCGGTCCTGATGCTCCTGGTCGGCCAGGACATGGTCCACTTCAACCGGCAGTACGCCGCCCGTGGCCTCGACCGGCGGATGATCCGGTTCAGCACGATCATCGACGAGAACGCCCTGCTCGGCATCGGCGCCCGCTCGACCCGCGGTCTCTACGCCGCGGCAGGCTACTTCGGCTCGCTCCCTACCGCCGACTCCCTCGACTTCGTCGGCCGGATCAGCGAGCGGTTCGGCGTCTACGCCCCGGCGTGCACCAGTCTCGGTGAGTCCTGCTACGAGGGGATCCACCTGCTCGCCCAGCTGCTCGAGTCCCGCCGCGGCGACGAGCCCCTCGGCGCCACGGCGACCCGGCTGCGCTACCAGTCGCCGCGCGGCGGCGTACGCCTCTCCGACAACCACCTGCAGCAGCCGGTCTACCTCGCCGCGGCGTCCGGCGTGGACTTCGACGTCACCGCCCAGATCACCGCCGTCGACGGGTGAGGGCCGTGGGCACCGCTGACGCCCTCCCGGCTGCCTGTTGACACCCCGTCACGCGGGTCGAATACTTCCTCTGAGATTTACTTCCATCTGGAATTAAACAGGAGGCGGGCGATGAGACACGGCGACATCAGCAGCAGCAGCGACGCGGTGGGGGTCGCGGTCGTCAACTACAAGATGCCGAGGCTCCACACCCAGGACGAGATCCGGGCCAACTGTGAGCAGATCGCATCGATGGTCACCGGGATCAAGGCCGGCTTCCCGGGGCTCGACCTGATCGTCTTCCCGGAGTACAGCACCCACGGGATCATGTACGACCGCGACGAGATGTTCGCGAACGCCACGACGATCCCCGGCCTGGAGACCGAGATCTTCGCGAGGGCCTGCCGCGAGGCGGGCGTCTGGGGCGTCTTCTCCCTGACCGGGGAGCAGCACGAGGGCCACCCGGGGAAGAACCCGTACAACACGCTCATCCTGATGAACGACCGGGGCGAGATCGTCCAGCGCTACCGCAAGATCCTCCCCTGGACCCCGATCGAGGGCTGGTACCCCGGCGACACGACGTACGTCGTCGACGGCCCGAAGGGCCTGAAGGTCAGCCTGATCATCTGCGACGACGGCAACTACCCCGAGATCTGGCGCGACTGCGTCGCCAAGGGCGCCGAGCTCGTCGTCCGCTGCCAGGGCTACATGTACCCCGCCAAGGAGCAGCAGATCATGGTCGCCAAGGCCATGGCCTGGATGAACAACACCTACGTCGCGGTGGCGAACGCGACCGGCTTCGACGGGGTGTACTCCTACTTCGGGCACTCCTCCGTCGTCGGCTTCGACGGCCGCACCCTCGGTGAGTGCGGCACCGAGGAGATGGGCGTCCAGTACGCCGAGCTCTCGCTCAGCCAGATCCGCGACGCCCGCGCCAACTGGCAGTCCCAGAACCACCTCTTCAAGCTGCTCCACCGCGGCTACACCGGCGTGCTGGCCTCCGGCGAGGGCGACAAGGGCGTAGCCGAGTGCCCCTTCGACTTCTACCGCACCTGGGTGGAGGACCCGGCGCTCGCGCAGAAGCAGGTCGAGTCGATCACCCGCTCCACGATCGGCACCGCCGAGGCTCCCGTCGAGGGCATCCCGCACTGAGCCGCCTGTCGCCCGCCCCCAGGCAGCAGCACCGCAGCAGCAACGCCACACCAGCCCCCGACAACGTCGTCGATCCCCCGTACTCCCGTCCCACGGAGGCACCGATGAGCACCGACCTCGACAGCCCTGCCGGCGCGACCGGCGCCGCGCCCGCGACGGCGAGCCGCAGCTACGGCGCGGCCGTCAAGAACGAGACCCTGGAGGACTACTCCCTCCGCTACGCACCCAAGTCCTTCCGCAAGTGGTCGGAGTGGACCGTCGCCAACACCGCGCTCGGCGGCATCGCCTACCTCGCCGACTTCTCGATCGGCGCCTCGATCGCGGTGACCCACGGCGCAGGCAACGCGATCGCCTCGGTGCTCGTCGCCGCGCTGGTCATCTTTGTGACCGGCATCCCGATCTCGTACTACTCGGCCCGCTACTCGATCGACATGGACCTCCTCACCCGGGCGGCGGGCTTCGGCTACCTCGGGTCGACGATCACGTCGGTCATCTACGCGAGCTTCACCTTCATCTTCTTCGCACTCGAGGGCTCGATCATGGCCCAGGCGTTCGAGGTCGGGTTCGGCCTCCCGCTGTGGGCCGGCTACATCATCACGGCGTTCCTCATCCTCCCGCTGGTCGTCTTCGGCATGACCGCGCTCTCGAAGCTCCAGGTCTGGACGCAGCCGATCTGGCTCATCGGGATGTTCGCGCCGTTCGTCTACCTGCTCTTCAAGGACCCGGGGATGTACTCCGCGTTCACCAGCTGGGCGCCCGGCGGCAGCGACGGCTCTGGCGACGGCGCCGGCTTCAGCTGGCTCGGGTTCGGGCTCGGGATGGGCGTCGCGCTCTCCCTCATCGCCCAGATCGGCGAGCAGGTCGACGCGCTCCGCTTCATGCCCGAGAAGACCGCCGCCAACGCGAAGAAGTGGTGGACGGCCGTCCTCGCCGCCGGGCCGGGCTGGGTGATCCTCGGGGCGCTCAAGCAGCTCGGCGGTGCCTTCCTCGCGTTCGTCTTCGTCAGCGGCGGCGCCGCCATCGCGGCCGCCAGCGAGCCGATCCACCAGTACGTCGCGGGCTTCAACTTCATCCTGCCGGCCGGCATCGTCACCGGGGTCGCGGTCTTCTTCGTCGTCCTCTCCCAGGTGAAGATCAACGTCGTCAACGCGTACGCCGGCTCGCTGGCCTGGTCGAACTTCTTCAGCCGGGTGCTCCACTTCCACCCCGGCCGGGTCGTGTGGATCTTCTTCAACGTCGGGATCGCGCTGGCGCTGATGGAGTTCGGCGTCTTCGGCTTCCTCAACACGGTCCTCGGCTTCTACTCCAACGTCGCCATCGCGTGGATCGGGGCGATCGTGGCCGACCTGTGCGTCAACAAGCCGCTGGGCCTGAGCCCCGCGATCATCGAGTTCAAGCGCGCCCACCTCTACAACTTCAACCCGGTCGGCTTCGGCTCGATGCTCATCGGTGCGACGGTCTCGATCATGGCGTTCTACGACTGGTTCGGCGCCTACGCGCAGGCGTTCTCGCCGTTCATCGCGCTGGCGCTCGCGTTCGTGCTCTCGCCGGTGCTCGCCTACCTCACCAAGGGCAAGTACTACATCGCGCGCGAGGACGAGCACCCCGAGCCGCTCATGGTCGACGGCCTGCTCAACGCCGCCACCGACGAGTGCACGGTCTGCGACACGACGTTCGAGCGGCCCGACATGGCGCACTGCCCGCACCACGAGGGCTCGATCTGCTCGCTGTGCTGCAGCCTGGACAAGGAGTGCCACGACATGTGCAAGACCAGTGCACGCGGCGGCAACGGCACCCGCCGACTGGTCGACGTCCAGATCACCAGCGCGCCCGCCTGAGGACGGGCTGCACGATGGCGACCTACGTCTACCGCTGCCGGTCCCACGGCGACTTCGACGTACGCCGCCCGCTGGGGCAGGCCTCCTCCGCGGAGGCCTGCCCCCGGTGCGCGGCGAGCGCGCGACGGGTCTTCACCGCGCCGCGTCTGTCCGCACAGCCGTCCGCCGTGACCGAGGCGTACGACGCGGCCGCCGCCAGCTCCGAGCGGCCGGCTGTCGTCAGCGCACCGCCCCGCCGGCGTACGCCATCGGCAGGCACGCCGAACCCGGCCACCAGCCGGCTCCCCCGCCCCTGAGCGGAACCGCCGCCCGACCCCGAAGCGTTCTAGGAGCACCATGCCCGAGCTCGTCTTCCCGCTCGACTCCGCACGACCCTTCACCGACCAGAAGCTGCTCGGCCACAACCGGTGGCACCCCGACATCCCGCCGGTGGTGACCCTCCGGCCCGGCGACTCCTTCCGGGTGCACTGCCGGGAGTGGTTCGACGGCGCGATCGTCAACGACGACTCCGCCGACGACATCCGGGACGCGCCGCTCGACTCCGTCCACGTGCTGAGCGGTCCGTTCGCAGTCGAGGGCGCCGAGCCCGGCGACCTGCTGATCGTCGACATCCTCGACGTCGGCCCGATCCCGCAGGAGGACGAGGGTCCGCTGGCCGGCCAGGGCTGGGGTTACACCGGCATCTTCCCGACCGACAACGGCGGCGGCTTCCTGACCGAGCAGTTCCCGGACGCCTACAAGGCGATCTGGGACTTCTCCGGCCAGAAGGCGACCTCGCGGCACGTGCCCGGCGTGACGTTCACCGGCATCGTCCACCCCGGCCTGATGGGGACCGCACCCTCCCACCAGCTGCTGACCAGGTGGAACGCTCGCGAGGGCGCGCTCCGCGCGACCGACCCGCAGCGGGTGCCGCCGCTCGCCCTCCCGCCGGAGCCGAAGGACGCCATCCTCGGCGGCCTCACCGGCGAGGCCTACGACAAGGCGGCGGCCGAGGCGGCGCGCACAGCTCCCCCACGCGAGAACGGCGGCAACCAGGACATCAAGAACCTCACCAAGGGGTCGCGGGTCTTCTACCCGGTCTTCGTCCCGGGCGCCAACCTGTCGATGGGCGACCTGCACTTCTCCCAGGGCGACGGCGAGATCACCTTCTGCGGCGCCATCGAGATGGGCGGCTTCATCGACCTCCACGTCGACCTGATCAAGGGCGGCATGGAGACGTACGGCGTCTCCGAGAACGCGATCTTCATGCCGGGCAACACCGACCCGCAGTACTCCGAGTGGCTCGCGTTCTCCGGGACGTCGGTCACGCTGGACGGCGAGCAGCGGTATCTCGACTCGCACCTCGCCTACCAGCGCGCCTGCCTCCACGCGATCGACTACCTGACGAAGTTCGGCTACAGCCCCGAGCAGGCCTACCTCCTGCTCGGGGCTGCACCGATCGAGGGGCGGCTCTCCGGCGTGGTCGACATCCCCAACGCGTGCGCGACGGTCTACCTCCCGACGGCGATCTTCGACTTCGACGTACGCCCGGGGCCGGGCGGGCCGGTCCAGATCGACCCGGGCATGGGGGCGCCCCACTCGCCGATGGCGGGCTGAGGCGTACGCCGGGAGAAAAAGTCGGGCCGGCACCCGCATGAGCCACGGACGGATCGGACACCGGCTTCTATGCTCACTCTCACCGAGAACGCCACGACCATCATCAACAACCTGGTGAACCAGCCGGGCACGCCGGAGGGCAGCGGCCTGCGGATCACCTCCGACTCGCCGGAGCCGGGTCTGGCCGTCACGACCGCCACCGCCGCCCAGCCGGGCGACCAGGTGGTCGAGCAGCAGGGGGCGACCGTCTACCTCGACGAGACCGCGGCGACCCTGCTCGACGACAAGGTGCTCGACGCCTCGCTCACCCAGGAGGGCAAGGTCGAGTTCGCGATCGGCCAGCAGGGCTGACCGCACAGCCCAGACCCCAGCGGAGCTCACGCCTCACAGCGTGAGCTCCATGAAGACGCTGTGGGGGTCCGGGCGGTAGTCGCCGAACGGCGGCCGCTCGACGAACCCATGGCGCGCATAGAGTCGGCGTGCGGGAGCGAAGTAGTCCTCGACGCCGGTCTCCAGCATTACCTGCTCGGCACCGCGCGCCCGCGCGGTGCCGAGCAGATGCATCAGCACGGCCGAACCCACGCCCCGACCGCGCGCGCCGGCGGCCGTACGCATCGACTTCAGCTCCACGACGCCGTCGCCCAGGTCCTTGAGCGCGCCGCAAGCGCGCAGCTCCGCGTCGCCGCCACAGCCCTCCCATGCCGACCAGAACTCGATCCCGGGGCCGCGCAGGGCGTCGAGGTCCAGCGCGTGGACCGACTCGGCCGGTGACGTGGCGTACATGTCCTCCAGATGCTCCTCGAGAAGCCGGTGGACCTCCGGCCTGGTCAGGTCGTCGACCTCGAAACGCAGCGTGCCGGCCGTCATCGCGGCCGGCGGTGGTAGTCGGGCGCCTCGCCGGCCCGCAGGTTGCCGCGGTAGACGCCGTCGCGGATCTCCACGGTGTAGCCGTCGAGCTCCGGCATCCCGACCGACGCGGCGTACGCCAGCTCGGACTGCCAGTCGTAGGGCACCCGCACCCACTGGATCGAGAAGGGCGCGTCGGCCTCGCCGTCCATGACTCCCTCGAGGATCACGTAAACGGGCGTCGGGTCGCCCATGCAGTTGCCGACGCTGCCGGTGTTGAAGACGGTACGGCGCTCGCGGTCGGTCTCGTAGTAGGGATCGTGGGTGTCGGCGTACCCGACGACGTCCGGCTCCGGCCTGTCGAACCCGGTGGCCGGCGTGTTGCGGAACAGCCCGAGGAACTCGGCCTCGTCGTGGTCGAACCGTACCCGTCGGTGCACGGTCTCCTCCGAGGCGTGGAAGAGCCGGATCCGGCGTCCGCTCATCCGGAAGTTGTGGCAGAACGGCAGCGACCGCAGCCAGTCCCCCTGTCCGGGGCCGAGCTGCGCGAGCCACCACTGCAGCGACTGGTTGTCGAACTCGCGGGCGGGATGGGGCAGGAAGTCGTCCCAGTTGCCGAGGATGTTGACCTCGCATCGCTCGCGGCACAGCTCCACCACCTCGCGGCCGCGCGGCCCCTTCCCGACGTAGTCGCCGAGGTTGAAGATCCGGGTGATGCCGCGTGCGTCGATGTCGGCCAGCACCGCCTCGAGGGCGGTCAGGTTGCCGTGGACGTCCGAGATCAGCGCGATGCGCTCGAGGGCCATGGCGGAAGGCTAGCGACAGCGCGCGGGCGGTGGGATCGGCGGCGCGTCCAGCGCAGCGCGACGACCGCGGCGACGAGCGCGGCGAGGACCGCAAGCCCGCCGAGGGAGAAGAGGTGGACGACGTGCTGCCAGTTCCGCCCGGCCAGGATCCCGGCGGCGACGACCGTGCTCACCCACGCGACACCGCCGGCCAGGTTCGCGATCGCGAACGTCCGGTAGCGGACACCGGACATCCCCGCGACGCCGGGCACGACGACCCGCAGCGCGGCCGTCCAGCGGCCGAGGAACACCGCCGACGCTCCGCGGCGTCGCACCAGGTCGAGGGCTCGCTCCAGGTAACGGCTCGGCAGCACCCGGGCGAGCCGGCCGGAGCGCGAGGAGGCGAGCAGCACGGGGCCGGCGCGCCGCCCCACGGCGTACCCCACCGTGTCGCCCAGCACGGCGCCCAGGACGCCGAGGACGAGGACGGCGACGGCCGGCAGCCGGCCCTGCCCGGCCAGGACGCCGCCCACGACGAGCGCCGTCTCACCGGGGAAGACGAATCCGACGAAGGCCGACGACTCCAGTGCCGGGAGGAGGAAGGCCGCGCCGAGGACCAGCCAGGGCGGGAGGGCGAGCAGGTGCTCCGCGAGGTTCATGGCGGCGACGCTAGGTCGCCGACCTGTCGGCAGCCTGACGCGTGCCGGGGCTGGTCCGGACGGCTGCGTCCGGACCGGCTACTGACCGAGCTCGCGCTCGGCGAGGAACTCCCGCGCCAGCCGCTTGGGCGCGCGCAGCAGCCAGGCCTCGGTGACGATCTCCTCGAGCTCGTCGAGGTCGACCGCCTCGAGCCTGACCAGCACCGCCGGGTAGCCGTCGAAGTGCGGGATCGTGAAGTAGATGTCCGGCTCCGACGCGATCCGCGCCTGCTTGTCGCCCTCGTCCTCGACGCGTACGCCGAGGATCTCGCCGTGCGGCGCCGCGTCGCCGAGGGCGGCCAGGTCCGTCTTGTGCAGCGGACGCTCCCAGACGAAGCCCTTGTCGCGGACCCGCCACATCTCGTGGCCCCAGGACAGCTTCGAGGTCACCTCGGGCAGCGCCTCGGCGATCCGGCGTACGTCCTCGAGGGTGGCCATCGGGACCGTCACAGCTCCTTGAGGCGCGGCACCACGTCGTCGCAGACGCGCTCGGTCCAGGCGACCGGGTCGTCGCCCGTCGGCGTCGTGGTGAACACGGTGAAGCCGAGCTTCGCGAACTCCTCCGCCTGCGCGAGGAAGGTGTCGGGGTCGGCGCCCGGGTCCGCGCTGCCGATGCCGCCGACGGTCTTCTCGATGCTGTCGTAGTCGCGCCCGACGTCGTCGCAGTGCCGGCGTAGCACCTCGAGCTTGTGCTTGATCCCCTCGAGCCCCTCGCGGGCGAAGAGGTGACAGGCGTCGGCGTACTGCGCCACGAGGCGGAGCGTCTTGCGCTCCCCTCCCCCGCCCACCAGCAGCGGGATGGTCCCGCGCACGGGCGGCGGCACGTTGGCGGTCTCCTTCAGCTGGTAGTGCTTGCCGTCGAACGGCCCGTCGTCGTCGGACCACATCTGCCGGCAGACGAGGATCGCCTCCTCGAGCCGCTCGAAGCGGTCCGCGAGCGGCGGGAAGGGTACGCCGAGGCCGGCATGCTCACGGTCGTACCACGCCGCGCCGATGCCCAGCATCGCGCGCCCCTTCGAGAGCACGTCGAGCGTCGTCACGATCTTGGCGAGCAGACCCGGGTAGCGGTAGGTCACGCCCGTGACCAACATGCTCAGTCGGACGTTGCTGGTGACCTGGGAGAGGGCGCCCAGGGTGGTGTAGCCCTCCAGCATCGGCTCGGCCGGGCCGCCGCGGACCTCCATCTGGAACCAGTGGTCCATGACCGTCAGGAGGTCGACGCCGCCCTGGTCGGCGATCCGCGCGGTCGAGACCAGAGTGTCGGTCAGGTCGTTGCGCCAGCCGGGGTAGGAGAAGTTCGAGTAGTGGATGCCGAGGTCCATGGGGGCAACCTACTCAGATCTCGTTCATCCTGGGCCGTACGTCGGTCACGATCCGGGTCGCCCACGGCACGGGGTCGACGTAGCGCGGCGGCATCAGCGACGCGAGGGTGATCCCGAGCGCGGCGTACGCCTCCATGTCCTTGAGGAAGGCGTCGGCGTCGTCGGTCGGGCCCTGGTAGAGGATCGTCTTCTCGATTGCGTCGTAGTCGGTGCCGAGCCGCTCGCAGTGCTCGCGGAGCACCTCGAGCTTGTGGCGCACCGTGTCGACGCCGTCCTGGCCGGGACCGCCGAAGAGGTTGCAGGCCTGGGCGTACTGCGCGACCAGCCGGAGCGTCTTGCGCTCGCCACCGCCGCCGATGAGGATCGGGACGGTGCCGTTCACCGGCCTGGGCAGGCAGATCGTCTCGGCGAGCTGATAGTGCTTGCCGTCGTACGCCCCGTCGTGGTCGGACCACATCTGGCCACAGATCTGGAGCGTCTCCTCGAGCCGCTCGAAGCGCTCGGCGGTGGACGGGAAGGGTACGCCGAGGCCGGCGTGCTCGCGGTCGTACCAGGCGGCGCCGATGCCCAGCATCGCGCGTCCCTTCGAGAGGACGTCAAGGGTGGTGACCGTCTTGGCGAGCAGGCCGGGGTAGCGGTAGGTCACGCCGGTGACGAGCAGGCTGAGGCGGACGTTGTCGGTGATGCCGGCCAGGTAGCCGAGGGAGGTGTAGCCCTCCAGCATCGGCTCGTACGGTCCGCCCGCGTGGAGCATCTGGAACCAGTGGTCCATCACGGTCAGGAGGCTCACGCCGCCCTCGTCGGCGACCCGTGCGGTCTCGGTGAAGCGGTCGGTGAGGGTGGACTCCCACTCGGGGTGGGTGAAGGTGAAGTAGTGCAGGCCGAGGTCCATGCCCACGACGCTAGGCCCTGGAGTGCGCTCCAAGGCAAGCCCGATCAGTCGGCGCTCAGGGACGCGACCTACGATGCGCGCCATGCTCTCCCGCGCCCTCACGCTCGCGGCCGCCGCCGCGCTCCTGCTCTCCCTCGCCGCCTGCGGCTCCGACGACGACACCGCGAGCGACAGCAGCGCGAGCAACAGCAGCGCGACCGGCAGCGCAAGTGCCTCAGCCGGCGCCAACGAGGCGGCGGGCACGTGCTCGTATCCCTCCGACGGCACCACCGCGGCCAAGCAGGTCGACACCCCGCCCTCGACGCCGACCGAGTCCGGGAAGGTCGCGGCGACGATGGCCACCACGATCGGCGACCTGAAGCTGACCCTGGACGCCGACAAGGCGCCGTGCACGGTCAACTCGTTCGTCTCCCTGGCGAAGCAGGGCTTCTTCGACGACACCCGTTGCCACCGACTGACCACAGCGGCCTCCGGTATCTCGGTGCTGCAGTGCGGCGACCCGACGGGCACGGGATCCGGCGGGCCGGGGTACTCCTTCGCCGACGAGCTGAACGGCAAGGAGCACTACGGCAAGGGCGTCCTCGCGATGGCGAACGCCGGTCCGGACACCAACGGCTCGCAGTTCTTCCTCGTGTACGCCGACTCCAGCTATCTCGACCAGCAGCCGAACTACACCATCTTCGGCACCATCGACCCCGCGAGCGTGAAGCTCATCGCGAAGGCGGCCAGCGCCGGTGTCGCAGGTGGCGGCTCCGACGGTGCACCGAAGACGAAGGTCGAGATCCGCAAGGTCACCGTCCGCTAGGCGCCTGCCGTCAGGCCTGTCTCAGGCCTGTCTCAGGCCTGTCGCGGGCCACGCCGTGGCGGCTCGCGGCGCAGCAGCCGCGGGAGATACGCCGCCCCCTCGCCGCGGGCGGCAGCGGCGTCACCGGGGTTGCTGATGCCGCAGTGCTTGAGCGACAGGCAGCCGCAGCCGATGCAGCTGTCCAGGCCGTCCCGCAGGCGCTGGAGCGCCACGATCTGCTCGTCCAGCCGCGAGCGCCAGTGTCGTGAGATGCGGTGCCAGTCGGACTTCGTCGGCGTGCGCTCGGCCGGCAGCGTCGCCAGCTCCTCGCGGATCTCCTCCAGCGACAGCCCGACGTTGCTCGCCGCCCGGATGAACGCCAGCCGGCGCAGCACGCTCCGCTCGAAGGTCCGCTGCCCGCCGGTCGAGCGCTCGGCGCTGATCAGCCCCTGCGCCTCGTAGTAGCGCAGCGCCGAGGCGGCGAAGCCGCTCCGCTTCGCCACCTCCCCCATCGTCAGCCGGTCGTGCGGGTCCACCGGATCTCCTCCGAAGAAAAATCTGTCGAGGCCTTGACCTCAAGTTCACTTCAACTTGAAGGCTAGCCGCATGACCACACGAAGTGAAGCCCCCGTGGCCCTGGTGACCGGCGGATCCGCCGGCCTGGGGCTCGCGCTCGTCACCGCGCTGTCGGCCGACGGCTGGACCGTCGTCACCGACGCGCGCGGCGAGGCGACCCTCGCCTCGGCCACCGCACCCCTCCCCCGCGTCACGGCCGTCGCCGGCGATGTCCGCTCGGCCCGCCACCAGGCGGAGCTCGCCGAGTCCGTGCTGGCCCTGGGCCGACTGGACCTGCTCGTGCACAACGCGAGCGACCTCGGCCCGATGGAGCAGCTGCCCGACGTCGTACCCCCGGCGTTCCGGGAGGTGCTCGCCGTCAACGTCCTGGCCCCCCTCGAGCTGACCCAGCGTCTCCTCCCGCTGCTGCGCGAGTCGCGCGGGACGCTCGTCGGGATCTCGAGCGACGCGGCCGTGGAGCACTACCCGGCGTGGGGGACGTACGGCGCCAGCAAGGCGGCACTCGACCACGTGATCCTCACGCTCGGCGCAGAGACCGGCCTGACGGCGTACGCGGTGGACCCCGGCGACATGCGCACCGCGATGCACCAGCGCGCCTTCCCGGGCGAGGACATCTCCGACCGGCCGCTCCCGGAGACGGTCGTCCCGCACCTACTCGCGCTGCTACGTAGCGGGCTGCCGAGCGGGCGCTACCGGGCGGCCGACGTGCTCGCGGGGGTGGCCCGATGACTCTCCTCACCGAGCACCCGGGCGTGGACTTCCCGGCGCCCGCCGACACCACTGCGCCGGCACCGGCGGAGTGGCGCGGGTACGCACGCGACGAGGTCAGGATGCTGGTGGCCCGCCCGGACGGCGTCGACCATGCGCGGTTCCGCGACCTGCCCGACCACCTCGAGCGCGGCGACCTGCTCGTCGTCAACGACTCGGCCACCGATCCCCGCCAGCTCGACGCGACGCTGCTCGGCCGCGGACCCGTCGTACTCCACCTCGCTCAGCTGCTGCGTCGCGGAGACTGGGCCGTCGAGATCCGTACGGCGCCGGACGCCTCCCGCGCGATCCTCGACGCCGAGCCCGGCGACGTGCTCGACGCCCAGGGACTGCGCGTGTCCCTCACCGCGCCGTACCCGCAGCGGGCGTCCTCGCCCACCGGCCGCGGCAACCGGCTGTGGCGCGCGCACGTCGTCGGTGACGTCGGCTCCACGCTCCGGGAGCACGGCCGCCCGATCGCGTACGGCTATCTCGACCGGCGCTACCCGCTGGAGGCGTACCAGACCGTCTTCGGCCACCGCCCGGGCAGCGCCGAGATGCCGTCGGCGGCCAGGCCGTTCACCCCGGAGCTGGTGACGGCCCTGGTCTCCCGCGGCATCCAGATCGCGCCGGTGACGCTGCACACCGGCGTCTCCTCGCAGGAGGCCGGCGAGGCGCCCGCCCCGGAGTGGTTCGAGGTCACCGCGACCACCGCGCGGCTCGCGCGCGAGACGAAGATCGCCGGCGGCCGGATCGTCGCCGTCGGCACCACGGCCACGCGGGCTCTCGAGTCGGCCATCACCCGCCGCGGCAGGCGCGGGGCCACCGTGCGCGCCGCCCGCGGGTGGACGGACCGGGTCGTCACCCCGGCACAGCCGCCGCTCGTCGTGGACGGCCTCATCACCGGCTGGCACGATCCGCAGGCCTCCCACCTGCTCCTCGTCGAGGCAGTGGCGGGGCGCATCCTCACCCAGACGGCGTACGACGCCGCTGTCGCGGCCGGCTACCTGTGGCACGAGTTCGGCGACTCGGCGCTGCTCCTGCCCTGACCGTCGAATCGGGGGTTCGGACCTGTTGAGTCGGGGGTTCGGACCGACCGGCCGGACCACAACTCCCGACTCGACCGGTCACAACTCCCGACTCGACCGGTCACAACTCCCGACTCAACCGAGGGTGCCGGCGGCGTACGAGACGGGCTCGCCGAGGGTGACGGTGCGGCCGACGGTGCAGAGCCGGTTCTGGCTGCGCTCGATGGCGCTGGGCAGGATCTCCCGGGCGGCGTCGCCGCCCTCGCCCTCGGGGAAGGTGGCGTCGAAGGTGACCGAGATGTCGACGACGTGGTTGCCGTTCTCGTCGCGGATCTTGGTGCCCTGCGCCCGCGCCGCGAAGGTGGCGAAGGGCGCCCGCTTGCCGGTGATGAAGTCGATGTCGAGCGCGCCGCAGCCGGCGAGCGCCGCCAGCAGCAGCTCGACCGGCGTGAAGTCCGGGTCGTCCCCGTGGCCGATGGTGATCGACCCGCCCCTGGCGTTGGTGGCCGTGAAGCGGTGCTCGCCGATCTTGGCCAGGTCGACCGACCGGAGGTCCGGTGCGCTGGGCTTGTGCCCGGGGGTCACCCCGGGATTGGACACTGTCATGTCCCCAGCGTGCCAGACCTCCGGCCGGCGCCTGAGCAGGGCCGTCAGCGGATCCGGAACGGCACGTCGACGTAGCCGTAGACGACGTGGTCGAGGCCGCCGAGCTTCACCGTCTTGTTGACCGGGTCGACGCCCTTCCTGCGGACGGTGGTGTGGACCCGGACCGCGTCGTTGCGGACCTTGCCGTCGACCGCCTTCTTGGCCTGGGCGAAGGTGTTGGCGCTGTAGATGTCGCTGTAGAGCTCAGCGCCGCCGGTCGCCTCCATGTCGCCGGTCGCGCCCTTCAGCCGGTACGGCGCCCAGACCTTCGTCTTCGCGTAGCGGGTGCCGCCGGCGCCCGTGATCACGAACCGCACGACCGCGTGCTTGCCGGCCTGCACCGACACCGGGCTCTTCCGGGTCACCTTGACCCACTTCCCGCCGACGTACTGCTCGACACGGGAGACCGACGTGGTCTGCTTGTGGTCGTCGAGCTTCGTGCTGGTCGTGACCGAGGTGACCTTGACCCCCGACAGCTGGCTCAGCACGTAGGTGAGGTCGCCGATGTCCCAGCTGGAGTCGTAGGAGATGTCGTACGACGAGGCGTACCGGTCCGTGTGGGTGAGCGTGAACGCCTTCCCGGCGGCCGTGCCCTTGACCGTGTAGGTGACCAGCGCGCCGCCGGGGATGACCGCGTCGAGCGCGGCGTCGTTCATCGCCGTCGTCTCGCCGAAGGCGCCGTCGGCGTAGTAGTCGGCGACCGAGGAGTAGCTCTTGCCGCTGTGCGCCTTCCCGCCGTCGTACGAGGAGCTCGCGCTGAACGTCGCCGTGGCGGGCAGCTTGCCCACCGGGCCGGCGATGCCGGTGAAGCCGTCGCGGTTGATCGTGCCGGCGATGCCACCGAGGTTGGCGACCTTGAACGGCGCGTACGGGTCCTCCTGGACGTACAGGGTGTCGGCGGTCAGCAGCGCCATCGCGGTCTTGCCCACCGCGGCCATCGGGTGGCCGAAGGCGACCAGCGAGCCCTTGCAGACGGCCGTCACGGTGCCGACGCCGCCCTCCACCACGTCGCCCCAGACGACGGCTGCCCCGACGTTGCCACCCGGGACGAGCGTGTCCGGGCCGGGCGCGGCGGCAGCCTTGGCGACACCGCCGGTCTTCCCGCTCGAGAGGAAGTGGCCGAGGAACTTGTGGTCGGCCTTGGCGCCCTTGGCCCCGGTCGCGCGTCCGTGCTGCCGGGCGGCGCTGATGCCGGGCGAGGGCGTGCCGAGCTGCCGGAACTGGTCCGCCTGCGCGGTGGACACGCCGGCCGCGTCGGCGATCTTGGCCTGCAGCTTCTTGCTGTCCACGTCGACCTTCTTGGGCGCGGCAAGCGGGGAGTCGGCCGCTGCGCCGCCGCCGGGGAGGTACTTCTGCATCGCCGAGTACGGCGTGATCCCGGCGACCGGCGACGGGCCGCTCGCCAGGCCGTACGCGACGGCCCCGATCAGGCGCCCGTCGGCGTCGTAGACGGGCGAGCCGGACATGCCCTCCCAGATCCCGCCGGCCTTGTCGATGGCCGTGGAGTGGAGCTCCATGATGATCATGTCGGTGCCGGGCTGGATGCCGTCGTCCAGGATGCCCGTGACCGTCCCCGTGAACTCCTCGGGCGTCGTGCCCTTCGAGACCGTGAGGCCGTGGACGGCCTCGTCCGGGGTGATGCTGGACGCAGGAGCGGCCGTCGGGCACTGAGCCGCGGCGTCTGCACCGGCGGTGTCGGCCGCGTGGGCCGCCGACGGCAGGGCGAGACCCGTCATCGTGAGCACGGCAGCGGATGCGAGCCCGAGAAGCGGGCGCCTCCGAGACTGGCGTACGAGAGCGGGTGAAGTGGTGCTGATCATGGGATCGCTCCTCGGATGTGGTGTGCGTGTCGTCACGCGTCGAACGCGGAGTATGACGGCCCGGAAGGCCCCGCGGTTGCAGAACAGAGGAACCAGATGCGGCCCGGTCCGGACACCCGCATAGCCTGTGCCTCGTGACAGCGGTCCGGAGCCCCAGCAAGAGCATCACCAGAGCCGAAGCAGAGGAGCGCCGGGCGCTCCTCGACGTCAGGGCGTACGACGTCCGTCTGGACCTCGCCTCGAGCGAGTCCACGTTCCGCTCGGTGACGACGATCCGGTTCCGCTCCCGCGGCGGCCCGGCCTTCCTGGACCTCAAGCCGGCCTCGGTCGCGAGCATCCGGCTCAACGGCACCGAGCTCAGCGCCGACGCGCTCGACCGCGGCCGGGTCCCGCTGGAGACCGTCGCCGGCGACAACGAGGTCGTCGTCGACGCGACGATGCGGTTCCGCAACGACGGCGAGGGGCTGCACCGCTCCGTCGACCCGGCCGACGGCCGGCACTACGTCTACGCAATGTCGTTCATGGAGGCGGCGCCGAGCATCTTCGCCTGCTTCGACCAGCCCGACCTCAAGGCGCCGTACACCCTCCACGTCACGGCGCCCACCGACTGGGTCGTGGTCGGCAACGCGCCGGGCGAGGAGGTCGAGCCCGGGGTCTGGGAGTTCCAGGAGTCGCCGCCGCTGTCGACGTACTTCGTCACGCTCGTCGCCGGTCCCTACCACCTCGTCACCGACGAGCACGACGGCATCCCGCTCGGCCTCTCGGCGCGGGCGAGCGTGGCCGCCGACCTCGACAAGGACGCCGACGAGCTGTTCACCCTGACGCGGCAGTGCTTCGACGAGTTCCACCGGCTCTTCGGGATCCGCTACCCGTTCGGGAACTACCACCAGGCGTTCGTGCCGGAGTTCAACGCCGGGGCGATGGAGAACCCCGGCTGCGTCACCTTCCGCGACCGGCTGGTCTTCACCTCCCGGGTGACCCGGGGGCTCCGGATCGGGCGCGCGACCACCGTGGCGCACGAGATGGCCCACCAGTGGTTCGGCAACCTGGTGACGCCGGTCTGGTGGGACGACCTGTGGCTCAACGAGTCGTTCGCCGAGTACATGGGCAACCGGGTGACCGCCGACGTGACGGAGTACGCCGACGCGTGGACCGACCTCTCCTACGCCCGGCGGCAGTGGGGCCTGAGCGCCGACAGCCGGTCCTCCACGCACCCGGTCGCCGGCAACGGCGCCACGGACGCCGCCACCGCGCTGCAGAACTTCGACGGCATCTCGTACGCCAAGGGATCGGCGATCCTCAAGCAGCTCGACGCCGCGCTCGGGGACGACGTCTTCTTCGCCGGCGTGGTCGACCACTTCACCAAGGCGCGGTTCGGGAACGCCACGATGCACGACCTGTTCGGCAGCTGGCAGAGGGCCGCCGACACCGCCGGCTCAGCCGTCGACCTGGCCGACTTCACCAGCAACTGGCTGCTCACCGCGGGCCCCGACGTGATCACCTTCGACCGCTCCGCGGGGATCATCCGCCGGCAGCCGCCTCGCGACCACCCCGCCGAGCGATCGCACACCTTCCGCGTGGCCGTGCACGACGAGGGCGCCTGGCGGATCGAGCCGGTGACGGTCAGCGGCCCGGAGACGCCGTACGACCCACCCGCCGGGGCCGTCCTGCTCGATCCGTACGACGACACCTGGGCGGTCCTCGAGCCCGACGCCGACACGGTCGAGGCGCTCAAGACGCTGCTGCCCGACGTCACCGACCCGGGCCTGCGCGCGGGGGTCTGGAACAACCTGCGCAGCGCGTTCTCCGACGCGGCCGTCTCCCCGGCCGACGTCGTCGACATCGCCTGCGCGAGCCTCCCGATCGAGGACACCGAGGAGAGCCCACGGCGTACCCGCGCCTGGCTGTTCGGCTGGGTCGTCCCGCTCGCCCCGAAGGGGTCGCTGGAGAGGCTCCACGCCGCGGCGCTCGACCGCCTCGCTGCCCAGGAGCCGGGCTCGGAGCTGCAGCTGGCGGCGTTCCGCACGGCCGTCACGAGCTCCACCAGCGTCGAGGAGCTGCGCGGCTGGCTCGCGGCGACACCCGAGGGCATCGAGCTCGACGTCGCGCTGCGCTGGCAGGTCCTCAACCGGCTCGCGACGCTCGGAGGGATCGACCGGGCCGGGCTGCGCGCGGCGTTCGACGCCGAGCCGACCGCGGAGGCGCGCATCCGCCTCACCTCCGCGCTGTGCTCCATCCCGGACGCCGAGGCCAAGGCATACGCCTGGTCCGTCTTCACCGGCGAGACCGACCTTCCCAACTACGAGGTCGAGGCGGCGGCGGCCGGGATGTGGCGCGGCGGCCAGGAGGAGCTCACCGCGCCGTACGTCGAGCGCTACTTCGCCGACCTGCCGGGCACCGTCGCCGTACGCTCGGGGTGGGTGCTCGGAGACGCCACCGAGGACTTCTTCCCGTCACGCTCGGTGTCGGAGGAGACCCTCGCCGCGGCGCGGATGCTCGTCGCCGACCCGGACCTCGACAACGCCGTACGCCGGCGGCTGGTGGACTGTGCCGACGACCTCGCCCGGAAGCTGGCGATCAGGCGGGCCTACCCGACCGGTCGCTAGGCATCCAGGGCGGACAGCGCACTCAGGATCTCCTCGGCGAGCACCCCGGGGTACTCCACCGGTGCGAAGTGGCCGACACCGTCCACCGGCCTGAGCCGGACGGCGGCGAAGTACGTCGCGAGCCGGTCGGACCAGGCCCGCGGGAAGAGCGGGTCGTGCTCGGGCCACAGCACGGTGGTCGGCGTGGCGACCACGGCGGGCGTGGCGCTCTCCTCGGCGACGGAGACGGCGACCGCTCCGGCGCCGGCGCGGTACCACGCGATCGAGGCGGTGAACGCGCCCGGACGTGCATACGTCTCGACGAGGTGGTCGAGGCGGTCCTGCTCGACCTGGTGGTCCGGGCCCGACCAGTGCTCCCAGAAGTGGGCCAGATAGGTCCTGACCGCCTCCGGGTCGCCGTCGACGAGCCGATCGGCGAGAGGCAGCTGGTGGAACGGCTGGTACCAGAACTCGCGCTGTGCCTCGGGGGTCAGGATCCTGGTGCCGATGCCCGGGAGCGGCGGCGCGACGACGAGGTGGCCGACGAGCTCGGGCCGGGACTGCGCGAGCGCCTGGGCGATCCGGCTCCCGATGTCGTAGCCCGCCACGACCGGCCGCACGAGGCCGAGCTCCTCGATGAGCCCGGCGACGCTGCGGGCCTGCGCGGGGGCGGCGTACGCGTCGGCGGCGTGCGGCTCGTGCCGGTCCGACGCGCCGAACCCGCGCAGGTCGGGGACGACGACGTCCGCGCGCGCGGTCAGCAGCGGGACGAGCCGGTCGAAGTCGGTCCGGTCGCCGGGCCAGCCATGCAGCAGCACGACCGGCGGGCCCTCGCCGGCGCGGTCGTAGGCGAGCCGGAATCCGTCGACGGGCCTGGTCTCCATGCTTCGAACGTAGCGGTCCACAGGTGCTGCGGGGTGTCGGGCGGAAACTGTCGGCGCAGGCTCCTAGCGTTCGTGGCATGCGGATCCTGCACACCTCCGACTGGCACCTCGGCCGGTCCTTCCACCGGGAGGGCATGCTGAGCCACCAGGCGGCGTTCGTCGACCATCTCCTCTCCGTCGTGGAGCAGGAGAGCGTCGACCTCGTGCTGGTCTCCGGTGACGTCTACGATCGCGCCCTCCCCCAGGTCGACGCCGTCCGCCTCGCCTCGGAGGCACTCGCCCGGCTGGCCGCCTCGCGGGCGAAGGTGGTGCTGACCAGCGGCAACCACGACTCCGCCCACCGCCTCGGGTTCGGGTCGGAGCTCATCGACGCAGCCGGGGTCTTCATCCGCACCGACCTCGCCGGCGTCGGCACGCCCGTCGTGCTGGAGGACGAGCACGGCCCCGTGGCGGTCCACGGGCTGCCCTATCTCGACCCGGACGCCGTGAAGGAGTCCTGGCAGCTGACCACGCGGTCCCACCAGGCGGCGCTCACCGAGGCGATGGCGCGGGTGCGCACGGACCAGGAACGTCGCGGCGGACGCACGGTGGTGATGGCGCACGCGTTCGTGACCGGCGCCGAGCCGAGCGACTCCGAGCGCGACATCAGCGTCGGCGGGGTCTCGATGGTGCCGGCCAGCGTTTTCGCCGAGACGACGTACGCCGCGCTGGGCCACCTGCACGGCCGCCAGACGATCACGGAGTCGGTGCGCTACAGCGGGTCTCCACTGGCCTACTCCTTCTCCGAGGAGCGCCACGTCAAGGGCTCCTGGCTGGTCGACCTCGACGCCAGCGGCGTGGCCGCCGTCGAGTTCGTGGAGGCGCCGGTCCCGCGGCGGTTGGCACGGCTGCGCGGCGACCTCGACACGCTGCTCACCGACCCGACCCTGGCGGATCACGAGGACTCCTGGGTCCAGGCGACGCTCACCGACGCGGTGCGGCCGGTGCAGGCGATGGAGCGGCTGCGCCGCCGGTTCCCCCACACGCTCGTCCTGGGCTTCGAGTCGACCGCTGCCGTCGTCGGCGGCATGGCCCTCCCGGGCGACCGTCCGCGGCGCGACCGCGACCTGGTCAAGGAGTTCCTCACCGAGCTGCGCGGCAGCGCCCCGGAGTCGGCCGAGGCGGCGCTGCTCGACGAGGCCGTCGACGCGTGCTGCGAGGATCCCGAGGTCGACGCCCTCGACAGCGGCCGGGGCCTCGCCCGGGAGACCGCCGAGGCGGAGTTCGCGGAGGTGCTCTTCTGATGCGTCTCCACCACCTGGAGGCGACCGCCTTCGGCCCCTTCGCCGGGACCGTCTCCGTCGACTTCGACCGTCTCTCCGCGGCAGGCCTCTTCCTGCTCTCCGGCCCGACCGGCGCTGGGAAGACGAGCGTGCTGGACGCGGTCTGCTTCGCGCTGTACGGCGACGTCCCCGGCGACCGCGCCACGGCGAAGCGGCTGCGCTGCGACCAGGCCGCGCCCGACCTCCCCTCGAAGGTCATGCTGGAGGCGACGCTGGCCGGTCGACGGTTCCGCATCACCCGGTCGCCCGCCTGGGAAAGGCCCAAGAAGCGCGGCAGCGGCACGACCACGCAGCAGGCGTCCGTGGTGCTCCAGGAGCGGCGCGACGGCGGCTGGCAGACCCTCTCCACCCGGCTCGACGAGGCGGGCCACCTCGTGAGCGGACTGCTCGGCATGACGCTCACCCAGTTCACCCAGGTGGCCATGCTGCCGCAGGGGCGATTCCAGGCGTTCCTGCGGGCCAGGTCCGAGGAGCGCAAGGAGCTGCTGCAGAGGCTCTTCCGCACCGAGCGGTTCACCGACGTCGAGCGCTGGCTGCGCGACCGCCGGACCGAGCTGCGCCGACGCTCCGAGACCGTCCACCAGGAGGTCGCCGACGTCGTCAGCCGGGTCAGCGAGGCCACCGGCTCGCCGCTGCCCGACGACTGGGACCTCCACGACCTGACCCTGCCGGCCGCCGAGGGCGCTCTGGAGCGCTGGGTCGAGGAGCTCGCCGACGCCGCCCGAGGCGAGCAGGAGAGCGCCGCCGCGGCGGCGTCGACCGCGCTGGCCGACGAGACCGCCGCGCGTGCCGAGCTCGAGGAGGCGCGCGCCTTTGCGCAGCGCCGCGCCCGGGTGGAGGCGGCCGCCGCCGAGCGCGCCGACCTCGTCGCGGGTGCCGAGGATCACGAGCTCGCCGTCGCAGCGGTCGAGGCGGCCGGTCGGGCGGCGGCGGTCGTGCCCGTCCACGGGCTGGCCGAGCGCGCCAGGGCGGCCCGCGCAGAAGCGGTCGCCGATGCCCCGGACGACACCGACCTCTCCTCGGCCAGGGGGCTGGTCGCCGCGCTGACCGAGCGGCTCGCCCACGCCCGCGCCCAGCTCCCCCGCCAGGATCGGCTCCGCGCCGTGGCGAAGGAGCTCTCGGCGACCGCCGAGGAGCGGGCCGAGCTCACCGAGAAGGCCGCCTCCCTCGAGGAGCGCCGCGCCGCCCTGCCTGCCGAGATCGCCCGGCTCCGCGCCGCCCTCGACGACGCCCGGGAGGCCCGCACCGCGGTCCCCGCCCTCCAGAGCCGGCTCGACGCCCATGCGACGGTCGAGGAGCTGTCCGCCGAGCTCACCCAGGCGCGCACGCTCCACGACCAGGCCCGGGAGACAGCCATCATGCTGCGCGAGCGGGCGCTCGACGTACGCCAGGCGAGGCTGGAGGGCATCGCCGCCGAGCTCGCCGGTGCCCTCGTCGTCGGGTCCAGCTGCCCGGTCTGCGGGTCGGCCGACCACCCCCACAAGGCGACCCCGGCCGACGGTGCTCCGGACGCCGCGGCCGAGAAGGCCGCCCAGAGGGCCGCCGACGACGCCAGCGCCGAGGAACACGCTCGGGCCGGCCACGTCCGCGATCTGACCACCCGGCTCGAGCTCGCCCGCCGCCAGCTCGGCGAGGACTCCGACGTCACCACGCTGGAGGAGGACCTCGACCGGCTCTCGTCCCTGGCCGCGCGGGTGCCCGAGCTCGAGGAGTCCGTCGCGGCCGGCGAGCGGGAGCTGGAGGAGCTGACCGCCCGGGTTGCCGCCGCGGGGGCGCGGGTCGCGGAGCTCGAGGCGTCGCTGCGCCACCTCACGGTGGAGCGCGACCGGCTCGCCGAGTCGCTCGGGTCGACCCTGGCCGGCACCGGCGCGCCCGACGTTCCCACCCTCGTCGGCGACCTCGAGGACGAGCTCGCCGCCGCGCGAGAGGCGGTCGACCGGCTCCAGGCGCTCCATCAGGCGACCACCGCGCTCGCGGAGGCCGACCGGGCACTGGCAGCCGCGTGCGAGCGGGCCGGCTTCGCCGACGCCGAGGCGGCCGTGGCAGCCGCCCTCGAGCCCGAGGTGCTCGACGATCTCACGGCCACGATCAAGCACCACGACCGCCGCCTCGCCGCGGTCGGCGCCGTCCTCGCCGAGCCCGGCGCGGAGGAGGTGCTCGCTGCCCCGGTCCCCGACGTCGACGCTCTCGCCGGTGCCCACCGCCGCGCCCTCGACGCCCTGGGCGCGGCGCAGGCGGCCGTCTCCCGCGCGGTGTCCCGGCTCGCCCGCATCACCGCGCTGCAGTCGGAGCTGGCCGAGCGCGTCGCCGCCTGGGGTCCGCTCCGCGGCGAACTCGAGCTGGCCACCCGGCTCGCGTCGTTCGCCGAGGGCAAGAGCAGCGACAACAGGCTCCAGATGTCACTGTCGGCCTACGTCGTCGCCTACCGGCTCACCCAGGTCGTGGCCGCCGCCAACGAGCGGCTCGCGGTGATGAGCGACCAGCGGTACTCCCTCGAGCACTCCGCCGCGCGCGGCGCTGGTGACCGCCGCGGCGGCCTGGCCCTGCTGGTGCGCGACGACTGGTCGGGAGAGTCCCGCGACCCGGCCACCCTGTCGGGCGGCGAGACGTTCGTCGTCTCGCTCGCGCTCGCGCTGGGCCTGGCCGACGTGATCATGCAGGAGGCCGGCGGCGCCATGCTCGAGACGCTCTTCGTCGACGAGGGCTTCGGCTCCCTCGACGCCGACACCCTCGACGACGTGCTCGACGTCCTCGACGGTCTCCGCGACGGCGGCCGCGTCGTCGGCGTCGTGAGCCACGTCGCCGAGATGCGCGACCGGATCCCCACCCGGCTGGTCGTCACCAAGCAGCGCGCCGGCTCGACGCTGCGTGTCGAGGGTGCGCCGCGCTGACTTCTACTAGGTTCGGGGGCATGACCGAGGTCGACCCGGCGTTCCTCGCCCTCCCCTACCGCGAGCTCGGCGCGGCGGCGCTCCAGCGGGCCGAGGAGCTGGGCGCCGGCCATGCCGACTTCCGGTTCGAGCGGGTGCGCTACCAACGGCTCCTCGTCCGCGACGGTGCGCTCCAGGGCGCCAGCGAGCGGGAGGACCTCGGCTTCGCCGTCCGGGTCATCCACGACGGAGCCTGGGGCTTCGCGTCCGGGGTAGCGCTCACCGTCGACGAGGCGGTCCGGGTCGCCGAGACCGCAGTCTCCGTCGCCGGGGTCGCCGCGGCGATGACCGCCACGCCCGTCGAGCTCGCCCCCGAGCCGGTCCACCCGGAGGCCACCTGGGTCTCGTCGTACGCCGTCGACCCGTTCGACGTGCCGGTCGCCGAGAAGGCGGCTGTCCTCGTCGACTGGACCGACCGGCTCCGCACCGGCGCCGTCTCCCACGCGACCGCCCACGTCGTCGCGGTCCACGAGAACAAGTACTTCGCCGATCTCGCCGGCACCAGCACCACCCAGCAGCGTGTCCGGATCCACCCCGGCTTCGAGGCGATGGGCAGCGGCCCCGCCGGCTTCGACTCGATGCGCAGCCTCGCGCTGCCGACGGGTCGCGGCTGGGAGTTCGTGACCGCGGCACCGGAGGCCGGCGGCTACGACTGGGAGGCCGAGATCGCCGCGGTCCCCGAGCTGCTCGCCGAGAAGCTGGCCGCGCCGGGGATCGAGCCCGGCACCTACGACCTGGTCGTCGACCCGACCAACCTGTGGCTGACCATCCACGAGTCGATCGGCCACGCGACCGAGCTCGACCGCGCGCTCGGCTACGAGGCCAACTACGCCGGGACGTCCTTCGCCAGGCCCGACCTGGTCGGGTCGCTCCGCTACGGCTCGGAGGTCATGCACGTCACCGGCGACCGCACCGTCGAGCATGGCCTCGCCACGATCGGCTACGACGACGAGGGGGTCGCGACGCAGGGCTGGGACCTCGTCCGCGACGGCATCCTCGTCGGCTTCCAGCTCGACCGGCAGATGGGCCTCATGCACCCGGAGCTCAACGGTGGCCGGTCCAACGGCTGCGCCTACGCCGACTCGCCGGGCCACATCCCGATCCAGCGGATGGCCAACGTCTCGTTGCAGCCCGCGGCCGGCGGCCCCAGCACCGAGGAGCTGGTCGGCGGCGTCGAGGACGGGCTCTACATCGTGGGCGACCGGAGCTGGTCGATCGACATGCAGCGGTTCAACTTCCAGTTCACCGGGCAGCGGTTCTACCGCATCCGCGGCGGGCGACTGGCGGGTCAGGTGCGCGACGTCGCCTACCAGTCGACCACGACGGACTTCTGGGGCTCGATGGAGGCGGTCGGCGGCCCGCAGACGTGGCTCCTGGGCGGGGCCTTCAACTGCGGGAAGGCCCAGCCAGGGCAGGTCGCCTCGGTGAGCCACGGCTGCCCGAGCGCGCTCTTCCGCGGCGTACGCGTCCTCAACACCGGCGAGGAGGCGGGGCACTGATGGCCACCTCTCCCCAGCAGCTCGTCGAGCAGGCGCTCGCCGCCTCGACCGCCGACGACTGCGTCGTCATCCTGCGCAGCGTCACCAGCGCCAACCTCCGCTGGGCCAACAACACCCTGACGACCAACGGGGTGATGCGGGCGGCCGAGGCGACCGTCATCTCGTTCGTCTCGGCGGGCGACGGCATCGCCGCCGCCTCGGTCAGCGGCAGCGCGGGGTCGGCCGAGCAGCTGCTCGCCACGGTCGCGGCCGCCGACGGGGCCGCGAGAGCCGCCTCGCCCGCCGAGGACTCCGCACCTCTGGTCGGCGACCGCGTCTCACCGGACTGGGTCGAGGAGCCCGACGCCACCGACATCCACGTCTACGACGCGCTCGCCCCGGCGCTGGGCGAGGCGTTCGGTGTCGCCGGCGGCGGGGGCAGGGTCCTCTACGGCTTCGTCGACCACGAGGTCGCGACCACCTACCTCGGCTCGACCACCGGGCTGCGGCTGCGCCACGTCCAGCCGACCGGTCAGTGGACCTGCACCGGCAAGACCGGCGACCTCGCCTCCTCGGCGTGGGTGGGCGGCGCCACCCGTGACTTCACCGACGTCGACCCGCTGGCGATGGAGGCCGAGCTGTCGCGCCGGCTCGGCTGGGCCGCGCGCACTCTCGACCTACCGGCCGGCCGCTACGACACGATCCTGCCCCCCACCGCCGTCGCCGATCTGGAGATCTACGCCTACTGGACCGCCGACGCGCGCAGCGCTCACGAGGGCCAGTCCGTCTTCGGCAGGCCGGGCGGCGGCACCCGGATCGGCGAGCGGGTCGCGAGCCCGGGCGTGACGCTCTACTCCGACCCCGCCTACCCGGGTCTGGAGTCGGTCCCCTTCGTCGTGGCGGCCTCGTCCGGCAACGACTCCTCCGTCTTCGACAACGGACTCCCCCTCGAGCGCACCGACTGGATCCGCGACGGCGAGCTCGCCGCGCTCGTCCAGACGCGTCACACCGCCGGGCTCACCGGTCAGCCGGTCACGCCCGGCATCGGCAACCTCGTCCTCGACGTCGCGGGCTCGGGCGGCGACCTCGACGGTCTCGTCGCCGGGACCGAGCGCGGCCTGCTGGTCACGTCGTTGTGGTACATCCGCGAGGTCGACCCGCAGACCCTGCTCCTCACCGGGCTGACCCGGGACGGCGTCTACCTCGTCGAGGGAGGCGAGATCACCGGCGCGGTCAACAACTTCCGCTTCAACGAGAGCCCGATCGATCTTCTCACCCGCTACACGGCCGCGTCCGCGACCGTGCCCAGCTTCAGCCGGGAGTGGGGCGACTACTTCGCTCGTACGGCGACGCCGGCGCTGCGCATCCCCGACTTCAACATGTCCAGCGTCTCCCAGGCTCGCTGAGCCTCGCGCGGTCGCGGGACGTTCTCCCCTGCCCTGCATCATCGCCGCGACGCACGCTGGAGCCGTGGCGGTGCTGACCGATCTCCTGGACCGCATCAACCGGCGCGTCGACCGCTTCCTCTACCGCGGCGGACGGCCGCACCTGACGGCGCGGATGGTCAATGCGGCGACCGCGCGCTTCTTCGCGCGGGGCTTCCTCACCCAGCCGGAGTGGGTCACCCTCGAGGTGCGCGGCCGCCGCTCGGGCCACCCGGTCGCTCTTCCGGTCGCGGTGCCGGAGATCGCTGGTGAGCGCTACCTCGTCTCGATGCTCGGCGAGCGCGCGCAGTGGCCGCGCAACGTGCGCGCCGCGCACGGTCACGCGACCCTCGTCCACGGCTCCCGCGAGCCGGTCCTCCTCGCCGAGGTCGACCCGGCGGCGCGGCCTGCGATCATCAAGGAGTACCTCCGCATCGCGCCCGGCGCGCGGGCCCACATCCCGGTGGACCACCGCGCGCCGGTCGCCGACTTCGAGGCGGTCGCCGCGCAGCTCCCGGTGTTCCGGGTCGTACCGCTCTGACAGCGCCCCGGCGGCGTACGACGGCTACTCGGCGAACGCCTCCACCGGCGGGCAGGCGCAGACCAGGTTGCGGTCGCCGTACGCGTTGTCGATGCGGGCCACCGGCGGCCAGTACTTGTCGCCCGCACCATTCGGCCCAGCGACGCCGAGCGGGAAGACCGCCTCCTCGCGGGTGTAGGCGCGGTCCCACTCCCCCACGAGCGCCCGCGAGGTGTGCGGGGCGCCGCGCAGGACCGAGGTCTCGGCGGTCCACTCCCCCGAGGCGACCCGGTCGATCTCGCCCCTGATCGCGATCATGGCGTCGACGAACCGGTCCAGCTCGCGCAGGTCCTCGGACTCGGTCGGCTCGACCATGAGCGTCCCGGCGACCGGGAAGGACATCGTCGGCGCGTGGAAGCCGTAGTCGATGAGCCGCTTGGCGACGTCCTCGACGGTCACGCCCGTGTCCTTGGTGATCTGTCGCAGGTCGAGGATGCACTCGTGGGCGACCAGCCCGGACTCGCCGCGGTAGAGCACCGGGAAGTGCTCGTTGAGGCGGGCGGCGACGTAGTTGGCCGCCAGCACGGCGCTCGCGGTGGCCTTCGTCAGTCCTTCGGCACCCATCAGCCGGATGTAGGCCCACGAGATCGGCAGGATCCCCGCCGAGCCGTACGGCGCGGCCGAGATCGCGCCGATGCCGGACCGCTTGGCCTCCTCCGGGTGCAGTGCGTGGGAGGGGAGGTACGGCGCCAGGTGCTCGCGCACGGCGACGGGGCCGACGCCCGGCCCGCCGCCACCGTGCGGGATGCAGAACGTCTTGTGCAGGTTGAGGTGGGAGACGTCGCCGCCGAACTCACCCGGCTTCGCGTAGCCGAGCAGCGCGTTGAGGTTGGCGCCGTCGACGTAGACCTGCCCGCCGTGGGCGTGCACGATCTCGCAGAGCGTGGTGATGCCCTCCTCGTAGACCCCGTGGGTCGAGGGGTAGGTGACCATGATCGCCGCGAGGCTGTCGGCGTACTGGTCGCACTTGGCCCGCAGGTCGTCGAGGTCGACGGTGCCGTCCTCGGCGGACTTCACCACCACGACCTTCATCCCCGCCATCACCGCGGAGGCGGCGTTGGTGCCGTGCGCCGACGCCGGCAGCAGGCAGACGGCGCGCTGGTCGTCACCGTTGGCGCGGTGGTAGCCGCGGATCGCCAGCAGCCCGGCGAGCTCGCCCTGCGAGCCGGCGTTGGGCTGGATCGAGACCCGGTCGTAGCCGGTGACCGCGGCCAGCCATCCCTCCAGCTCCGCGACGAGCCGGGTGTAGCCCGCGGCGTCCTGCGCCGGCACGAACGGGTGGAGGTCGGCGAAGCCGGGAAGCGAGATCGGCTCCATCTCGGTGGTCGCGTTGAGCTTCATCGTGCAGGAGCCGAGCGGGATCATCCCACGGTCGAGCGCGTAGTCGCGGCTGGCGAGCTTGTGCAGGTAGCGCAGCATCTGCGTCTCGCTGTGGTGGGAGTTGAAGACCTCGTGGGTCAGGAACTCGGTGGACCGGAGGAGGTCGCCGGGCAGCGCGTTGGGGGTCGTGCGGTCGAGCTCGTCGAGGTCCGGCGCGACGCCGAACGCGGCGAACAGCGACGTGAGGGTCGAGCGGGTCGTGGTCTCGGAGGTCGAGACCGCGACGGTGTCGTCGTCGACGAGGCGGAGCTGGAGACCGAGCTCGCGCGCCTTCGCCACGATGGCGGCGGCGCTGCCCGGCGCGGTGACGGTGACGGTGTCGAAGAGCGCGTCGGCGGCCAGCGCGTAGCCGCCCGCCTTCAGCGCGGCGGCCAGCACGGCGGCGTACCGGTGCGTCCGGGTGGCGATCGAGGTCAACCCCCGCGGCCCGTGGTAGACGGCGTACATCGAGGCGACTACGGCGAGCAGGACCTGGGCGGTGCAGATGTTGGAGGTGGCCTTGTCGCGGCGGATGTGCTGCTCGCGGGTCTGCAGCGCGAGGCGGTACGCCGGACGGCCCTCCGCGTCGACCGAGACGCCGACGAGCCGGCCGGGCAGGTGCCGCTCGAGGCCTTCGTGCACCGCCATGTAGCCCGCGTGCGGCCCGCCGTAGAACAGGGGTACGCCGAAGCGCTGGGTGGAGCCGACGACCACGTCGGCGCCGAGCGTGCCCGGGGCCTCGAGGAGGGTCAGCGCGAGCAGGTCGGCGGCGACGACGGCGAGGGCCCCGCGCTCGTGGGCGGCCCCGATGAGCGGTCTGGGGTCGAGGATCCGGCCGGAGGCGCCGGGGTAATGCACCAGCACACCGGTGAGCTCGCCGTCCGGCAGCCCCTGGGACAGGTCGGCGACGACCACCTCGATGCCCATCGCCTCGGCCCGCGTGCGGACGACGTCGATGGACTGCGGCAGCGCGTCGGCATCGACCACGAACGGCCCGGAGCCCTTCCCCTTCGTCGATCGACCGGCCGCGCGGCGTACGAGCGTCATCGCCTCCGCCACGGCCGTGCCCTCGTCGAGCAGCGACGCGTTGGCGACGGGGAGCCCGGTCAGGTCGCCCACCATCGTCTGGAAGTTCAGGAGCGCCTCGAGACGGCCCTGCGAGATCTCGGGCTGGTAGGGGGTGTAGGCGGTGTACCAGCTCGGGTCCTCGAGCACGTTGCGCCGGATCACGGCGGGGGTGACCGTGCCGTGGTAGCCGAGGCCGATCATCGCCTGGCCCGGCCGGTTGGCGCCGGCGATCTCCCGCGCCAGGGCGGCCACCTGCTGCTCGGTGAGCGCCCCCGGAAGGTCGAGGGACTCCGGGTTGCGGATGCCGCCCGGCACGGCGGCGTCCATCAGCGCGGCGAGCGAGTCGTAGCCCAACCGCTCGAGCATCGTCTGCTGGTCGGCGGGCGAGAGGCCGATGTGACGGTCGACGAACGGCAGCGCGCCGTCGAGGTCGGAGAGGGAGGGAGTGTCTGACACGGTGGGCTCCGGGTGGACTCGTACGGGGCTAAGGAGTCCTCCCCCTCTGTCACGCCCGCCGTGGCCGCTCCAGAGTTGCCTGATCCGCGTGGTCCTGGTGCCTGAGAGGTTCCGGGGAGGAATTGCCCCTTCGGCGCTCCGCCGGCCTGTCGACCGGAGAAGCTCTCCCACACGGGATGGTCAGCGGATCCAGCATAACGGCAGCGGCCCCGGATCGACGCACTCGTCGATCCGGGGCCGCTGGTGTGTCTGGGTGGCGCCTCAGCCTGCGCTGCGCGCGGCGCGACGCGCGGCGAGCTCGTCGCCGGCGACAGCGGCGGAGTCCTCGCCTTGCTCCTCGGCGGTGCGCTCGCTTGGCAGCGCGGAGAGGGTCCCCTCGATCTCCCGCCAGACGCCGCCGATCGCGATGCCGAAGACGCCCTGGCCGCCCTGGAGCAGGTCGATGACCTCGTCGTTGCTCGTGCACTCATAGACCGAGGCGCCGTCGCTCATCAGCGTGACGCGGGTGAGGTCGTCGGTGCCCCGCTCGCGCAGGTGCTGCACCGCCGTACGGATCTGCTGCAGCGAGATGCCCGCGTCGAGCAGTCGCTTGATGACCTTCAGGATCAGGATGTCGCGGAAGGAGTAGAGCCGCTGCGTGCCGGAGCCGGTGGCGCCGCGGACGCTCGGCTCGACGAGACCGGTACGGGCCCAGTAGTCGAGCTGGCGGTAGGTGATGCCGGCGGCGTTGCACGCGGTGGGGCCGCGGTAGCCGGTGTCGCTGGGCAGCGGCGAGACGTCGTCGGTGAAGAGCAGCCCCTGCTCGTCGGCCTGCTCCGCAGCGCGCTGGGCAGCTAGCGCGTCCTCGACGCCGGGCTCCTGGTCGTGCTCGTTCACGCGATCCTCCGTGGTCTACTCCGTTGCGCGTAACTCCGACGAGGGGAAGAGCACCGCGATCGGGGGGACCACAGCGGTGGAGTTACAACAGAGACAGTTCACGGTAAGACGACAACCACCCCGGGTCAAAGAGGCGTACGGCGTGTCGGCAACCCTCAACCTCAACTAGAGGGTGAGCCCCTAGCGGGACTCGAAGTCCTCCGGGGTGACCTGGTCGAGGAACTCGCGGAACTTCTCCACCTCGTCCTCCTGCTCCGCCGGCACCGAGAGCCCGGCCTCGTCGAGGACGTCGTCGGCGCACACGATCCTCGTTCCGGTGCGGAGCGCGAGGGCGATCGAGTCCGAGGGCCGCGCGCTCACCTCGACCCCCGAGGAGAAGACGAGGTTGGCGTAGAAGACGCGGTCCTGGACCTGGGTGATCTGGACCTCGGTCAGCTCGTTTCCGGTCGCGTCGAGGATGTCCTTCATCAGGTCGTGGGTCAGCGGCCGCGGCGGCACGACACCCTGCTGGGCGAAGGCGATCGCCGTGGCCTCGACCGCCCCGATCCAGATCGGGAGGTAGCGCTCCCCCGACACCTCCCGCAGCAGCACGATCGGCTGGTTCGAGGGCATCTCGACGCGGACTCCGAGGACATCGACTTCACGCACGGTTTCACACTACCCCCGACCGCCCAAGGCGATAGGGCGCAGTTCGGCGCGCCCCTACGAGGACCGGAGACCGGCCTTCACCAGGGTCGCGTGCAGGCGTACGGCGAGCGCGGCGATCTCACTGCCGATCTCCTCCGCACGGCCGGCTGCCGACGGGTCCGAGGCCCTTCGGTGGGGCGCCACGATCTGCTCGATCAGGCCGACCTCGCGGTCGGCGGCGGCCTTCATCCCGCGCAGGTGGCGCGGCTCGATCCCGAACTCCGAGAGGTCGCGCGCGGTGCGCGCGACGACGAGGGCGTCGGTGTCGAAGTGACCCGACCGCATCGGGGTCACCAGCCCGGTCTTCTCGAGCTCGCGCAGGAGGTCCTCGTCGATCTCGGCGATCTTGAGCAGCTCCCGCCGGGAGATCTTCATGTGGTCGCGCCGGCGGAACGACTCCGGGCTCGGGGTGCCGTCGGCCGCGAGCGCGACCGTCGGGACGGTCGGCACCGTCGGCTCGATGGCGGGTGGCTCCAGACCGCGGTCGATCGCGTCGAGGTGCTCCCCGATCACCTTGAGCGGCAGGTAGTGGTCACGCTGCATCCGGAGGACGTAGCGGAGCCGGTCGACGTCCGCGCGCGAGAACTTGCGATAGCCGGCCGGCGTCCGCTCCGGCTTGATCAGGCCCTTGTCCTCCAGGAACCGGATCTTCGGGATCGTGACCGACGGGAAGTCGGGACGCAGCAGGTCGAGGACCTGGCCGATGTTGAGCCGGTCGCCGGACTCCCGAGGGGCTGCGGACGGCGCCAACGGTCAGTGGCTCTCGTGGCCGGCGTAGAAGACCAGTCGGAACTTGCCGATCTGGACCTCGTCCCCGTCCTTGAGGACGACCTTGTCGATGCGATCGCGGTTGACGTAGGTGCCGTTGAGGCTGCCCACGTCGCTGACCGAGTAGGTGTCGTCGACACGGTTGAACTCCGCGTGCCGACGGGAGACCGTCACGTCGTCGAGGAAGATGTCACTGTCCGGGTGACGGCCGGCGTGGACGACGTCCTTGTCGAGCAGGAAGCGGCTCCCCGAGCCGGGGCCGCGCTGGACCACCAGCATCCCGCTGCCCACGGGCAGGGCGTCCACGGTGGCGGCGTCGACCGGGCTGAGCATCCGGTCGGAGGTGTCCGACGGCTCGCCGAGCTGGATCGTCGCGGTCGAGTCGGACGGCGCCTGGGGCGCCAGCGGCGTACCGCACTGCGAGCAGAACCGCGCGTCGTCGGGGTTCTGGCTACCGCATGCGGGGCACTGTGACATCGGTGCTCCTGGGGTCCACTCGGAACTGGTTCGGTGTCGGGTGAGGCTGGAAGGTGACCCTCAGGCAGACGCTGAGGGTGTGTTCCTCCGAACCTATCAGGTCAACCCTGGAGCGAGGCCTCGTACGCCGCCGCGTCGAGAAGTCCGTCGATCTGCCCCGGGTCGGAGGGCACGACCTCGAAGAGCCAGCCGCCGCCGTACGGGTCGTCGTTGACCAGCTCGGGGGTGGCGTCGAGGGCCGAGTTGACGGCCACGACCTCGCCCGAGACGGGCGCGTAGATGTCGCTGACCGACTTGGTCGACTCCAGCTCACCGCAGGTCTCGCCACCGGTGACGGCGTCGCCGACCGCGGGCAGGGAGACGTAGACGATGTCGCCGAGCGCGTCCTGGGCGTACTGCGTGATGCCGATGCGGACGGAGCCCTCGTGCTCGCCGGGGCTGCGAAGCCACTCGTGCTCGGTGGTGTACTTCAGGTCCTCGGGGTACACGGCTCTCCTTCGGGCTCGTCTGCGGCTGCGGTCCTCGGCCGTACGCAGGTGGTGACCGAAACCCTACTGGGTCAACGCCGGGTGGACGCCGGGTGGATGCCGGGTGGGCGGTGCGGGCCGGGACGACCGTCAGGGCGTGGCGTCGCCGTCCGGCGTACGCACGCTGCGGATCTCCAGCGACTGCTCCTGGGAGACGTCCACGTCGGCGCCGTCGTCGGTGAACTCCGACTTCGGCCCCCGGCCGAAGACCACGGCGCTCTCGAGCGTGGCGGGCTCGCCGATGGCGGTGACGACGTACGGCGAGCTGACCAGCTCGCCGTCGATGATCAGGCCGCCCACACCCTGCTCGAAGGAGGACTCGGCCACCAGCCGAACCTTGCCGTTCACGTCGATCGCCTCGGCGCCGTTGGTGCGCAGCTCCTCGATCAGGTCGAGGAAGCTGCCGACCTTCACCTCGCCTGTCTGCTCGGTGATCGTGATCTTGATGCCCGGTCCGGTCACCGGCACCAGGCCGGCGAGCACGCTGAGCGTCCCGGCCTGGGTCTGCGCCTGCTGCAACGCCGCCTGTCGCTTCGAGCTGTCCGAGTCGAGCTGCGTCTTGGTGCGCTGCAGGTCCTCGAGCTGGGACTGCGCGCGCTGGGTCGTGCCCGCCAGCCCGGACAGGATGTCGATCAGGTCCTGCTCCCGCGAGCCGGCGTACGTCGAGTCGTCGACGTTGGTGCGCACCTGCGTCACCCCCGCGAAGCCGACCAGCGCCAGGAGCACCGCCGCCAGCACCTGGCCGCGCCGGGGATGCATCAGCGCGTCGAGCAGCCTGCCCCGGCCGCTCGGCGCCGTCGCCGTCGCCGTTGCGGTCGGCTCCCCCGGCTCCTCGTCGGTCTCGTCGGTCTCGTCCGGCGTGTCCGGCGTGTCCGGCGTGTCCGGCGTGTCCGGGTCCTCGGCGGAGTCCTCTGTCGAGTCGTCAGCCGGGTCGTCGGGCTGCTCGGACCGCTCGTCGGGCTGCTCGGGCTGCTCGGGCTGCTCGGGCTGCTCGGGCTGCTCGGGCTGCTCGGGCTGCTCGGGCTGCTCGGGCTGCTCGGGCTGCTCGGGTACGGCGCGCTCGGGATCAGGCATGGAAGATGTGCCTCCGGATGGCGGCGACGTTGGAGAAGATCCGGATCCCGAGGACGACGATGACGCCGGTGGAGAGCTGGCCGCCGACGCCGAGCTTGTCACCGAGGTAGACGATCCCCGCTGCGATCACGACGTTGCTCACGAAGGAGACGACGAAAACCTTGTCGTCGAAGATGCCGTCGAGGAACGCGCGGAGCGCGCCGAACACCGCGTCGAGCGCGGCGACGACGGCGATCGGGAGGTACGGCTCGAGCCCGACCGGGACCTCCGGCCGGAAGATGAGTCCGAGGACGATCCCGACGACCAGTCCGAGAGCGGCGATCAATTGTCCTCCTGGGGCGTCTTTCCGGTGTTCGAGTGGGCGTACTGCAGGTGCAGCATGCTCGCAGGTGCGCTGGGGAGCTGCAGGGAGTCGACGTTCTCGGGCTTCACCGGCATCCCCAGCTGCGAGGTGATCGTGGTGAAGCTCGAGCCGGACGTGGTCTCGGCCAGCTTCGCGAGGAGGGTGCGGTTGTCGCCGAGCGCCAGGACGACGTACGGCGGGGAGAGCGACACGTTGTTCATCCTGATCACCGACCCGGAGTTGCGCAGCCCGCTCTTCGCCGTGACGCGCTGACCGTCGACGCTCACCGCGGTGGCGCCGGCCTCCCACAGCCCGTTGACGAGCGAGGCGAGGTCGCTGTCGCGGACCATGCCGTCCTCGTCGCCGTCGGGGTTGTCGTCGACGGTGATCCGCACCCCCGCCCCGGAGACCGGCCCGAAGCCGGTGCGCTGCCCGAGTGCCCGAACCCGGGCGGTGGCCTGCTTCAGCTGGTCGCCGAGCGTGGCGTACCTCGACTCGCTGTTGGTGTTCTCGTCGGTGAGCTCGGCGATGCTCCGGTGCATCGAGGCGACCGTCTTCTGCCGGGCGTCGATCCGGCTGATCAGCACCTCCCGGCTCTCCTGCTGGATCGGTGCGTTCCGCGAGGTCTGCACGCCGGCGATCGCGACCAGCAGCCCGAAGGCGACGACGGCGATCACGGTGAGCCGGCGGCCGCCCGCGGACGCCGATGCCTCGCCCGTCGTACGCCGCCGGTCGGCGACGTGGTGGTAGTCCTCGTCCAGCGACTGCTGGGTGATGCGGGCGAGAAGCGGCATCGTCACCGCCTCGGGCACCCGCGCGGGCATGTCACTCACGGCGACCCCCGCGCTTGGACGCCACCTCGGGCCGCGACCCGGCGGTCGACCGCTGCCGGAGCGGAGGCGTGGTCGCGAGCAGGCGGCGCACCTGCCAGACATAGAGCAGCCCGGCCCACCAGTAGAGCGCGATGCCCCAGATGGCGAACGACCAGCCGAAGACCTTCGCGAGCAGCGGCCCGCTGCCCTCGCCGTGGCCGAGCAGCAGCAGCGGAAAGGCGTAGAGCAGGCTGAAGGTGGCCGCCTTGCCGAGGAAGTGGACCGGGAGCGTGGTGTAGCCACGGGTGCGCAGCAGCGGCACGAGCGCGCCGATCATCACGTCGCGCAGCGGGAGCAGCACCGCCACCCACCACGGCACGACGTCGCGGAGCGCGAGCGCGACCACGACGGCCAGGATGCAGAGCCGGTCGGCCACCGGGTCGAGGAGGCGACCGAGGCGGGAGAACTGGTGCAGCCGCCGGGCGAGGTAGCCGTCGAGGTAGTCGGTCACCCCGGACAGGACCAGCACCCCGAGCGCGACGAGGTCGTGCCGCGGCCCGAGCACGAGCCAGAGGAAGACCGGGATGAGCAGCAGCCGGAGCACGCTCAGCAGGTTCGGAAGCGTGACCAGCCGGTCGCGCTCGGGCGAGGGCGCGGGCGTGCCACCGGGGGTGTTCGCATCGCCGACCTCCCCGGCCACCCTGCCGGCCATCTCACCCGTCACAGCGCCCACGATAGACAGCGCCGGGGCGGTGGTCGGAATCCGTGGCTCCGGCCGCGTCAGGCGTCGTCGGGGCCCGGGGGCTCCGAGGCCTCGTCGGCGTGGGCGGCGTCGCGGATCTCGCCCACGAGCTCCTCGATCACGTCCTCGAGCGTCGCCAGGCCGAGCGTCCTGCCGTCCTCGTCCACGACCCGCGCCATGTGGGCGCCGCGGCGCTGGAGCGTCTCGAGGGCGTCGTGCAGCGCGTCGTCCGGCGACACCGGGGCGAAGGGGCGGATCCACTTGTCCTCGACGGGCCGCCGGCGGCGTACGTCGTCGGACTCGAGGACGTCCTTGATGTGCAGGTAGCCGAGCAGCTCGCCGCCGTCCCCGACGACCGGGAACCTGCTGTAGCCCGTGGCCGCGCACATCGCCTCGATATCGGCGCCGGACGCGCCGCGCGGCACGGTCGCGAGCCGGTCGACCGGCAGCAGGATCTCGGCCACGCGCTTCTCCGTGAAGCCGAGCGCGCCCGCGAGCCGGTCGTACTCGTCCTCCCGCAGCAGTCCCTCGCCCCGGGACTCCTCGACCAGGGCCGCGACCTCTTCACGGGTGTACGTCGAGCTGACCTCTTGGGCCGGCTCGACGCGGAGCACTCGCAGGCTGCCGACCGCGATCGCGTTGAGCACCACGATGATCGGCCGCAGGACCGTGACGATGGCGTACATCGCCGGCGCGAGCACGAGCACCGCCCGGTCGGGGCCGGCGAGGGTGAGGTTCTTGGGCACCATCTCGCCGAGGACGACGTGCAGGAACGCGACCAGCGCCAGCGCGATGACGAAGGCGACCGGGTGCTCCACCGACTCCGGCAGACGTACGGCGTGGAAGACCGGCTCGAAGAGGTGAGCGACCGCCGGCTCGGCGACGGCACCGAGCAGCACCGAGCAGACCGTGACGCCGAGCTGGATGCCGGCGATCATCGAGGAGACGTGCTCCATCGCGTGCAGCGCCGTGCGGGCCAGCCGCGACCCGGCCTGCGCGGCCGGCTCGATCTGACTGCGCCGGGACGCGACGAGCGCGAACTCGGTCGCCACGAAGAACGCGTTGAGGAGCAGCAGCAGGAGGCCGAGGAGGAGGGCGACGGGGGTGCTCACGGCTGGCTCCCGTCGTGCGCGGGCCGGTCGCGGCCCTGGTCGGACGGCGCGGGTCCGGCCATGCGCAGGCCGATGCGGTCGATGCGCAGGCCGTCCATGTGCTCGACGGAGAGCAGCGCGAGCCGCTCCCGGGTCTCCTCGGGGTCGGAGGTGTCGGGGATCGGGACCTCGGCGATGTCACCGCGGGTCGGGATCCGGCCCAGGACTCGCAGCATCAGCCCGGCGATCGTGTCGTAGTCGCCGCCCTCCGGCAGCGCGATGCCCGTGATGTCCTCGACCTCGTCGGGCCGCAGCAGCCCGGACAGCGACCAGCTCCCGTCGCGTCGCACCCGGGCGCGGGCGGCGAGCGGGTCGTGCTCGTCGGCGATGTCGCCGACGATCTCCTCGATCACGTCCTCGAGGGTGACGATGCCCGCCTGCCCGCCGTACTCGTCGAGCACCACCGCCATCTGGAAGCCCTCCTCGCGCAGCAGATCCATCAGCGGGTCGAGGCGCAGCGAGTCGGGTACGACGACCGGCTTGGCCATCAGATGCTTCAGCTTCACCGTCGAGCGCTCGTGGAGCGGGAGGGCGACGGCGTTCTTGACGTGGACGGTGCCGACGACGTTCTCCCGCTCGTCGACGACCGGGAAGCGGGAGTGGCCGGTGCGGCGGGTGAGGTCGATCAGGGCCTCCGCCCGGTCGTTCTGGTCGAGGCTGTGGACCCGCACCCGCGGCGTCATGATCTCGCCCGCCGTGCGGGTGCCGAACTCCACCGAGCGCTCCATCAGCTCGGCCGTGTCGGCGTCGAGCGTCCCCTCGTCGGCGCTGCGCTGGATCAGCGAGGCGAGCTCGGTCGAGCTGCGCGCCGAGCGCAGCTCCTCCTGGGGCTCGATGCCCAGCCGGCGTACGAGAGCGTTGGCAGTGCCGTTCAGCAGCCGGATCGGCGCCCGGTTGAGCGAGGTCCACGCCCGCAGGACGCCCTGGGTGGCGCGGGCCGTCGGCATCGGCAGGGCCAGCGCGATGTTCTTCGGCACCAGCTCGCCGTAGAGCATCGTGAGGATCGACGACAGGATCAGCGCGATGGTCACGGCCGTCGGCTCGACCGCGCCCTCGGGCAGGCCGGCCGACCCGAGCGGGCCGTCGATCAGCTCGGCGATCGCCGGCTCGGAGAGCCAGCCGATCCCGAGGTTGGTGATGGTGATGCCGAGCTGGGCGCCGGAGAGGTGGCTGGAGAGCCTCCGCAGGGCGTGCTGGACCCCGGCCGCCTTGGCGTCGCCGGCGGCGGCGTCGCGGTCGACGGTGGCGTGGTCGATCGTGACGAGGCCGAACTCCGCGGCGACGAAGACGCCGCAGGCGAGGACGAGGAGCACCGCGAGGAGCAGCAGCAGGACCGCGGTCAGCATGGCCGCCACCCGCGGTGGCGCCGGTTCGGGAGCCCGTCAGGGGCGCCGTCAGAGAGGGGTGGGTGGCTACTTTGGGAGCCGTCCATCGGGGTGCTGGATCGTCCTTCTGCGTCGAGCTCGGGCGGTGCGCGTGCGACCACTCTAACGGCCGCGCCGACCCCCGGGTTCCGGCACGGGACCGTCCTCGGTCTCGCCGCCTGCGGAGGCATCCCCGAACGGACGCCCGCCGCCGAAGGAGTCGCTCACCGCACGCGCGTCGAGGACCTTGTACGGCGCCGCGCCGGTCGCCGCCCGGCCGCGCAGCTCCGCCACCGGCGCGGTATCGCCCGCCACCACCACGAGGTTGCCCTGACGGCGACCTCGCAGGGTCGCCGGCTCGGCCGCCAGCAGCACGTCACCGAAGACCGCCCGGATCCCCGCGACCGCGCGGCGCGCGTGCGGGAACGGCGCCCGGTCGACCAGGTTCGCCGCGAACCGGCCGCCGTGGGCGAGGACCCGGGCCACCTCGGCGTACGCCTCCTGCGTCACGAGGTCGCCGGGCACCCGTCCGTGGGCGAAGGCGTCGAGGACGACGAGGTCGGCGGCGCCCTCGCGCATCGCCGCCAGTCCGGCGCGGCCGTCGACGGGCCGCACCCGGATCCCGCTGCGCGGCGGCAGCGGCAGCTCCGCCCTGACCAGGGCGGTCTGGGCCGTGTCGGGCTCGAGGACGACCTGCCAGGAGCCGGGGCGGGCGGCCGCGACGTACCTCGGCAGCGTGAGGCCCGCTCCCCCGATGTGGACGACGCGCACAGGCTCACCGGGCGGTGCGTGCACGTCGACGACGTCGGCGAGCCGGCGTACGTAGTCGAAGACGATCCGGGTCGGGTCGGCCAGGTCGACGTGGGACTGGTCCATGCCGTCCATCCGGACCACGAACGTGTCCGGGCGGTCGCCCGCGACGATCTCGACACCGGTCACGGGAGGAGCATGCCAGGCATGCCCCTCCCGTGGTGCCGGTGCGGGATCGACGCGGGCGTCGAGTCAGCGGAGGGAGGGCCGCCCGTAGGTGACGATGACCTGCTGGACCGGCGAGTAGGACTTCACCAGGCCGTTGCTCGCGCCCACGACCGCGCGGTACTTCATCTTCTTCACCGGGATCCGCACGCTCCACTTGCTGTACTTGTTGGTGCGCACCTTCTTGTAGACCTTCCAGCCGCAGGAGTTGCACTTCTTCTTCTGGATGACGACCGGCCGCTTCTTGTAGCGCGGCGAGACCTTGCCGGAGATCGTCTTCGACCTCGAGTGCACAGCCGGCCGGGTCAGTTTCCGGGCGACCTTGATCCCGCGCGGGTTGGTGGTCCCCACCCCGGTCACGTAGACCTTGAACTGGGTGTACTTGACCGGCTTGACCGACCAGCTGAACGACGACGGACTGCTGTCCGTCCGGATCAGCTTCCACGTGCCCTTGTACGGCTTCGAGTACAGCTTCGCGTTGCCGCTCGACGCCGTCGTCGTCCCGTGGATGGTCAGCGACTGGCCGTAGGTGACCTTCGTCCTGCTGAAGTAGACGACGTTGTCCTGGGCCGAGGCGCTGCCCCCGGTGGACACCAGCGCGGCCGAACCGACCACCGCGGTGGTCAGGACGGCCGCGGCGAGGCGCCCGAGCTTGCTCATCTTCATTTACGCTCCTCGTGTAGGTGGGCGGCGGGCGAGCCCGCCTCCAGACAGGAGCCGGTCGGTCCTCCCCATCCACCACCGACCCGCCCGCACCGCTCCTTTCCCGGGCCGCGGAAGGTGAAACCTCCGCCCGCGTCCCGCGGACGCCGGGGTATCGTCCGAGGCCGTGACCGCATCCGTCTCCCCCATGACCCGCACCGCCTTCCTCGCCGCCCTCGAGGCGAGCCTCCCCGGGAAGGTGCTCACCGACGGGACGGCGATGGAGCGGTACGCCCACGACGAGGCCGAGTGGGCGGCGTACGAGCTGCCCCTGGCGGTCGTGCGGGCGACGAGCACGGAGGACGTACGCCGGCTGGTGGAGCTCTGCGTCGAGCACCGCGTCCCCGTGGTGCCCCGCGGCTCGGGCACCGGCCTGTCCGGCGGCGCCAACGCCTTCGCCGGCTCTGTCGTGCTGAGCGTCGAGCAGATGGACCGGATCCTCCGGATCGACCCTCTCGAGCGGATCGCCGTCGTCCAGCCGGGCGTCGTCAACGACGACCTGCGCGCCGCCACGGCCGAGCACGGCCTCTGGTACCCGCCCGACCCGGCCAGCTCGCCGTGGTCGAGCATCGGCGGCAACGTCGCGACCAACGCCGGCGGGCTGTGCTGCGTGAAGTACGGCGTCACCGGCGACTACGTCCGGGAGATCGAGGTCGTCACCGGCACCGGCGAGGTCGTCCGGCTCGGCCGGCGTACGGCGAAGGGCGTGGCCGGCTACGACCTCAAGTCGCTCGTCGTGGGCTCGGAGGGCACGCTCGGCATCATCACCGAGGTGACGGTGAAGCTCCGGCCGTCGCGGCCGGAGGAGACGACGATCGCCGGCTACTTCGACTCCGTCGTCGACGCCGGGCGCGCGGTGGCCGCGACCGCCGACGCCGGCGTGGTCCCCTCGGCGTTCGAGCTCGTCGACAAGCGCTGCCTGAAGGCGGTCGACGACTGGAAGCACATGGGGCTCTCCACCGAGGCCGAGGTCGTGCTGCTCGGCCGGGTCGACTCGCGCGGCGACGAGGGCAAGGACGAGGCGGCACGGATGGCGGCCGCGTTCGAGGCGAGCGGCGCGACGTTCGTCGCCGTCTCCGAGGACGCCCAGGAGTCGGAGGCACTCTTCGCGGCGCGGCGGCTCTCCTATCCCGCGCTCGAGCGGCTCGGGCCGGCCCTGACCGAGGACGTCTGCGTCCCCGTGGCCGCCATTCCGGAGATGCTCGGTCGCATCGAGGAGATCTCCGACCGCCACGACGTGCTGGTCTCCAACATCGCCCACGTCGGCGACGGCAACCTGCACCCGCTGATCACGACGCCGCCCGGCGACGACGCAGCCCGGGTCCGGGCGCAGGCGGCGTTCGAGGAGATCCTCTCCGCCGCGCTCTCGCTCGGCGGGACGGTCACCGGCGAGCACGGCGTCGGCCTGCTCAAGCGCGGCGGGCTCGCCCGCGAGCAGTCCCCGGCGGTCGTCGCCATGCAGCAGGCCGTCAAGGCGGCTCTCGATCCGCACGGCATCCTGAACCCCGGCAAGGCGATCGTGTGACCGGCCGTCGGATCGGCTGAGACCGGAGGCCGCCGTGGTCCGCGACGCGCTCTCGGTCGTACCCGAGGCCGCCCCCCAGCCGGACGTCACCGCCCACGACGCCGTGCCGCGGCGCAGCACCTTCCGCGCCCTTCGGTCGGTGCCGTTCCGGCTCTACTTCGCCGGCCAGATCGCCTCGGCGAGCGGCAGCTTCCTGCAGCAGACGGCGGTCGGGTGGCTCGTCCTCCAGATCACCGGCTCGGCGGCCAGCCTCGGTCTGGTGCTGGCGGCCGGCGGCGTACCCTCGCTCCTCCTCGGGCCGTGGGGCGGCTCGGTGGCCGACCGCTTCGACCTGCGCCGGCTGCTCGTCGTGACCCAGGTGCTGTACGCCGTCCTGGCCGGGGCGCTGTGGCTGCTGGCGGCGACCGGTCACGCGACGGTCACCGCGATCGTCACCGTCAGCGTCCTCACCGGCGTCGTCGGCATCGTCGACTCCCCCGCCCGCCAGGCGTTTGTCGGCGCGCTGGTCACGTCCGACGACCTGTCCAGCGCGGTCAGTCTCAACGGCGTCGTGATGAACAGTGCGCGCGTCGTCGGGCCCGCCGTGGCGGGCGCGCTGATCGTCACCGTCGGCACGACGCCGTGCTTCGCCGTCAACGCTCTCTCCTACCTCGCCGTCATCGCGGCCCTGCTCGTGATCCGTCCGCTGGGGGCGGCCAAGCGGAGGGCTGCGGGCGGCGTACGCGAGGGGCTGAGGTACGCCGCCGGCCGCGAGCAGCTCTGGGTGCCGCTGACGATGATGGCACTGGTCGGGCTGCTGTCGTTCAACTTCGGCGTCGTCCTCCCGGTGCTCGCGGACGACACCTTCCACGGCAGCGGCGGCACCTACGGCCTGCTGTCGACGATGCTGAGCGTCGGGTCGGTGCTCGGCTCCCTCGGCGTCGGCTTCGTGCCGCACCCGCGGCGGAACTACCTGATCGCCGCGGCGCTCGCCTTCGGCGTCGGGCTGGCGCTCACGGCACTCGCCCCGAACGTCCCCGCCGCCTGCGTCACACTGCTGCTCACCGGGTTCGCGGCCTTCTCGTTCGTGACGCTCTGCTCGACGACGCTCCAGCTCCACTCCTCGCCGGCGTACCGCGGCCGCATCATGGCGCTCTGGGTCTTCGTCTTCATGGGCACGACCCCGATCGGCTCCACCCTCACCGGCGCCATCAGCTCCGGCGCCGGACCGCGGGTGGCCCTCGTCGTCGGCGCCGGCGCCTGCGTCGTCGCGGCCGCCATCGCCGCCCGCGTCCACACTCCCCCGCACCCCGACGACCGGCTCACCGACCTCCAGCCGACATGACGTCTCACGGGATCTGGGTCGCGAGCCCGTCGGCGAATGCCCCCACGCGATAGCCCTCGTACGCCGTCAGATGCACCGAATGCAGACCGCCGACCGCGTCCACGGGGATGAGGTAGCAGCCCATCTCCCCGTCGATGATGAAGAACCAGTCGATCTCCTCGGGGTCGTACGCGGCTCCCGAAGCCCCCGATCGCTGAAGGCGCACCACCCACGTCCGTCCCGTGCGGTAGGTCGTGGTCTTCACCTGCACCCGCTCGATGCGCCCGGCCATCTCGACGAGGAGGTCGTAGACCGCCGGCTCGAGGGGCCACGACACCGTGTGGCCGCAAAGCGTGAACCATGCCACCGCCAGCAGCGAACCGGAGCGGGCGAGCTGGTCTGGACGAGGCTGGAGATGTGCGCCGACCCAGCCGTCGGTGGGCGCCGAGGGAGCGCTCTCCAGATGCGAGGTCGGGATCCCCAGCCGCGCCGCGTGGCCCTTGACCGTGGCGTGGCCCGAGCCACCGGCCAACCCGAGCGCCTCCGCGACCTGCGTCCATGACTGCGCCTGCGCCACCGCCTCGGATAGTTCTGCATCACTCCAGCGACGTTGGCCCGTGAAGTGGCCGTAGTCGAGGCCCAGCCGGTCCGCCTGTGCGCGCACAGAGCGCATCACGGACGCCGACGTGGCCCTCAGTCCCAGCGAGCGCAGAACACCGCGCCACGAGCGGGACGCAGCAACGGCAGCGGAGTTCGGCATCACCGTAGGAGCGCACCCGGGGCATGCGGCTCACTTTGGCACTTCGCGCGACCAGATCGCGCGATTTCATCGGTCGGGCTGACAGGATTTGAACCTGCGACCCCGTGACCCCCAGTCACGTGCTCTACCAAACTGAGCCACAGCCCGATGCCCCATAGGAGCGCTGGAACCTTATCGTAGTCGGCCCCGACGGCGTGAATCCGGGGAGCGACTCCGCCGGACCGGAGCTTCTCCGCGTCTACGCCGTCGCCGCGCCGAGCTCCACGGCCGGCAGCCCGCCGCCGAGCAGCCGGTCACGTAGCGCGACCAGCTCGTCGACCGCGCCGACGAACCGGTCGGTGCTGCTCATCGCGGCGAGGTCGCCGAAGTAGAAGCTGCGCATCGCCAGCCGCGCCATCCGGTGCTCGTCGTGGTCGAGCCGCTGCCGCAGAAGGGTGGTGAGGCCCGCGAGGTTGGCGGAGTCGACGACGTCGGCGCACCGGCTGACCGGCACCTCGGCCCGCAGGCGGTCGCCGTCGTGGTGGCGGTCGGTGATGACGAGCGGCTTGTCGGTCTGCAGGTAGAGCCAGTCCAGCCCCACCGACGACACGTCGGTGACCATCGCGTCGCAGCCCGGGAAGACGGCGAGGATGTCGCCCTGCGTGACGGCGACGTGGCCGCCCGCGGGGTCCCGGCGGCGGGCGTCGTCGACCATCGCGAGGATCCGGTGGTGCGCCTGGCGTACGCCGGCCCGCTGGCTGGTCGTCACCTTGGGGTGCGGCTTGTAGACGAGGCGTACGTCGGGGACCGCGAGGACGGCTTCCACGATCTGGGTCCCGAAGACGTCGACCGACGTGTAGTCGTTGTACTCGGCGTCGCCCTCCCAGGTCGGCGCGTAGAGGACCGTACGTCGCCGGCTCGGCGGGAGGACCGGCTCCGGCCGTAGGTCCAGCTGCGGCCGGCCGATCCGGACCAGCTTGGCGGCGTCGAACTCCATCAGCCCGGACAGGTGGCGCTGCACCGCCGCGTCGCCGGCGACGAAGACCCGGTCGTAGGCCTTCGCGTTGTTGCTCACCATGCTCTGCTTGTCGCTCTCGCCGTGGTTGATGTGGACGTGGAGCATCCGGCCGTCGAGCAGCGACTGGAAGTTGCGCATGGAGTTGTTGCAGTAGAGGACCACCTTGGCCGCCAGCCCGTCGTACAGCTCGGTGAGCGCGGCGAAAGCCGACGCTTCGAAGACCGGAAGCCCGGTCCAGCACCGCACGGTCGCCGCCGTCTGGTCGTTGCGGGTCACGATGCCGACGCGATGGGAGCGGTCCAGGATCTCGAGCACGGGGAGCCACTGGCGCAGCTGGTAGACGCGGGTCGGGTCATCCGCGAAGTAGGCGATCACATCGACGTTCGGCACGCGCGAATACTAGGGCTCGGGGCGTCCCTCACGCACCGGCCCCCCGGCGCGAATTTCGCCGCTTCTGGGGAGCGTCCGGCAGCGTCGGTTTCCGGCCGGTTTCCGGGCGGTTTCGCGGGCGTCGCGGGGAGCCGGCCGGGGCGCGTTCCGCTACGCTCGCCGGCATGAGGCGGTGGAACCTCCAGCGTGGGATCGGCCTCGTGGTGCTGATCGCCGCAGCCCTGGCCGGTGCGCTGATCTGGATGGCGATCGCGTTGACGGACCCGGCCGAGCCAAGACCCCACGAGGGTGTCCTCTTCGGGGCCTGGAAGGTGCTGTACGACACCCAGGCGCCGACCCTCTTCACCCTGCTGATCGCGATCGCCGGCATCCTCCTGGTGGCCGCCGGGGTGGCGCTGGTGGAGCAGCTGATCTCCAACCGCGACCGGCGCTCGCTCGACGTCGTGCACCTCCCGCTCGCGCCGCGGATCGTGATGGCCGAGACCCGGGGCGTGTACGCCGGTCCGGTGACTGTCACCGTCCTCGTGCCCGCCCACAACGAGGAGGCCATCCTCGGCGAGACCCTGGACGCCCTGATGGCGCAGTCCTACCGCCCCGACCGGGTGATCGTGGTCGCCGACAACTGCACGGACCGTACGCCGGAGATCGCGCGCGAGCACGGTGCCGAGGTGTTCGAGACGGTCGGCAACGACAAGAAGAAGGCGGGCGCCCTCAACCAGGCCCTCAAGGAGTTCCTCCCCGGGCAGGGCGACAACGACGTGGTCATGGTCATGGACGCCGACACCTCGCTGGACGACGGCTTCCTGCAGTCAGCGGTCGACCGGATGACCTGGGACCGCGGCCTGATGGCTGTCGGCGGCCTCTTCTACGGCGAGGAGGGCCACGGCCTCATCGGCCAGTTCCAGCGCAACGAGTACGTCCGCTACAGCCGCGACCTCGAGCGGCGGCGCGGCCGGGTGTTCGTCCTGACCGGCACCGCGTCCCTCTTCCGCCCGCGCGCGCTGCGCGAGGTGGCGGCCCACCGCGGAGTCTCGATCCCAGGCGTCCACGGCGACGTCTACGACACCCTCGCGCTGACCGAGGACAACGAGCTCACGATCGCGCTCAAGTCGCTCGGCGCGCTCATGGTCTCGCCGAATCAGTGCACGGTCGTCACCGAGCTGATGCCGTCCTGGCGGACGCTGTGGGCCCAGCGGCTGCGCTGGCAGCGCGGCGCGCTCGAGAACATCGGCGCCTACGGCATCACACCGCAGACGATGCGCTACTGGGCCCAGCAGCTCGGCCTCGGCTACGGCGTGATCGCGCTCTTCGCCTACCTGGTCGCGATGTTCATCCTGGTCTTCTCGGTCGACGGCTGGATCTGGTTCCCGTTCTGGCTGGGCGTCGGCCTGGTCTTCATGGTCGAGCGCGTCGTGACCGTCTGGCCCGCCGGCTGGCATGCCAGGGTCGTCGCCGCACTGCTCGTCCCGGAGCTCGTCTACGCGGTCTTCCTCGACCTCGTCCACGTACGCGGCATCTGGGACATCACCACCGGCCGACGGGCGCAGTGGAAGCACGTCGCGCACGACGCCGCCGCGGGGACGGAGCACGCCGCATGACGACGCTCTGGGGCATCCTCTTCCCGTCCTCCGTGCTGCGCAGCGAATGGTTCGCGATCCTGTCGACCTTCGTCGCGGTCAACACCGTGATGTACGTCGTCCTCGCGATCGTCAAGCTGCTCCCGCGGGTCTACGTCTCCGACCTCTTCCGCGGCCGCAACCGCCGAAGCGAGACCCGCAACATCGACCCCGACGCTCCGATCTGATCGGCGGCGGACGGGAGGCGTCAGCGCTTGCGTCGCTCGCGGACCCGCTGCTGGAGCACGATCGGCGTGCCGACGAAGCCGAACTCCTCGCGCAGCCGGCGCTCGATGAACCGCTCGTACGACGGCTCGAGCTTGCCGGAGGTGAACAGGATGAACGTCGGCGGAGCCGTCGACGGCTGGGTGCCGAAGAGGATCTTCGGCTGCTTGCCGCCGCGTACCGGGTGCGGGTGCTCGGCCACGAGCCGGCCGAGGAACGCGTTCAGCGCGCCGGTGCCGACCCGGGTCTCCCAGCCGGCGAGCGCCTTGTCGATCGCCGGGACGAGCCGGTCGACGTGCCAGCCCGTCCGAGCCGTGACGTTGACCCGGGGCGCCCACTGGACCTGGACGAGCTCGCGCTCGATCTCACGGTCGAGCTGCCAGCGCCGCTCCTCGTCGACGAGGTCCCACTTGTTGAAGGCGATGACGAGCGCCCGCCCCGCGTCGCGGACGGTCTGGAGGATGCGGATGTCCTGCTCGGAGATCGGCTCGCCGCCGTCCACGACGAGGACCGCCACCTCCGCCCGGTCGATCGCCGTGGAGGTCCGGAGGCTGGCGTAGTACTCGTGCCCCGACGCCTCCTTCACGCGCTTGCGGATGCCGGCGGTGTCGATGAAGCGCCAGGTCCGGCCGCCGAGCTCGATCAGCTCGTCGACCGGGTCGACGGTGGTGCCGGCGACGTTGTCGACGACGGCCCGCTCGGCCTTCGCGAGCATGTTGAGGAGCGAGGACTTGCCGACGTTCGGCTTCCCGACGAGGGCGACCCGCCGTGGCCCGCCGATCTCCTCCTCCTCGGGCTGGGGAGACGCCTCCGGCAACGCGGCGAGGATGGCGTCGAGCAGGTCGCCGGAGCCGCGACCGTGGAGCGCCGAGACCGGGAACGGCTCACCGAGACCGAGGTTCCACAGCGCGTACGCCTCGGCCTCGGTGCGCTCGTCGTCGACCTTGTTGGCCGCGAGCACGACGGGCTTGCCGGACCTGCGCAGGATCTTGACGACCGCCTCGTCGGCGTCGGTGATGCCGACCGTGGCGTCGACGACGAAGAGCACCGCGTCGGCGAGGGAGACGGCGATCTCCGCCTGCGCGGCGATCCGCTCCGCGAGCCCGCGCGCGTCCGGGTCCCAGCCGCCCGTGTCGACGAGCGTGAACGCCCGGCCGCTCCACTCGGCGTCGTACGAGACGCGGTCGCGGGTCACGCCGGGGACGTCCTGCACGACCGCCTCACGGCGGCCGAGGATGCGGTTGACGAGGGTCGACTTGCCGACGTTGGGGCGGCCGACGACCGCCACCACCGGCGCCGGCCCGGTCGGCCCGTCGGACCCGACGTACTCCTCGGGCGCGCCCTCGAGCTCGCGCTCGCTCACTCATTCTCCTCGTCGATGGGATCGGGGGGCGGACCGGGCAGGGTGCGCCCGGTCAACGCCTTCGCACGGTCCAGATGGACCTGCATGTGCTCCTGCAGCAACTTCGAGACCTGCTCGACTTGTTCCCGCGTGCGCGGCCACGGCACGGGGTCGACCCGGATCGGCTCGCCGTAGACGATGTCGATCTCCGCCCGCTTGTGCGGCAGCGAGGACACGCTCCCACCGGGGTCGCGGGTGCCGAACATGACGACGGGCACGACCGGGGCGCCCGAGGCGAGGGCGAAGTACGCCGCACCGCGGTGCCACCGCTCGAACTCGCCGCTCCCGCGCGCCCCCTCGGGGTAGATGCCCATCACCCGGCCGGTGCGCAGCACGTGGAGCGCCGTCTTGACCGCCGTCGGGTCGCTGAAGGTCCGGTGCAGCGGGATCTGGCCGACCAGGAGCAGGAACCTGCCGAGGAAGCCGTGCTCGAACATCTCCGACTTGGTCAGCGCGTGGACCGGCCGCGGCGAGTAGATCGCCAGCAGCGGCCCGTCCATGACCCCGACGTGGTTCGACGCCATGATGACCGGGCCCGTGCGCGGAACGTTCTCGGTGCCGTGCACGCGCACGGTGTATCGCCGCCGGATCCCCCACTGCCCGATCCAGCGGAACCGGTAGAGCAGCCACCTGATGGGATGCGGTACGTCGTCGGACCGGGGCAGCTGCGCACGGACGTCGGCGTCGATCACGTGCCTGCCTTCGCGCTCTCGACCAGCGCCACCACGCGGTCGATCACCTCGTCGAGGGTGTACGGCGTCGTGTCGAGGTGGACAGCGCCCTCGGCCATCATGAGCGGCGAGGCGGTGCGGGTCGAGTCGATCTGGTCGCGGGCCTCCAGGGACGCCTTCACCTGGTCGGCGTCGCTGCCGCCCTCCTCGAGCGCGCGCCGGGCGGCCCGCGCCTCGGGGTCGGCGGTGACGTAGAGCTTGACCTGCGCCTCGGGCCAGACGACCGAGCCGATGTCGCGGCCCTCGACGACGATGCCGGGCCCGTCGAGGGCCTCGGCGATGGTCGCGCGCTGGACCTCGAGCAGACGCGCCCGGATCGCCGGCACGGCGCTCACCGGCGAGACGCTGGCGTTGACGACCTCCGTGCGGATCTCGGCCGAGACGTCCACGCCGTCGAGCGTGATCGTGGGGTGCTCAGGGTCGGTGCCCGAGACCACCTTCGGCTCGCCGGCATGGGCAGCGACCGCCGAGGCGTCGTGGACGTCGACCGCGTGCTCGAGCATCCACCAGGTCATCGCCCGGTACATGGCCCCAGTGTCGAGGTAGCGCAGGCCCAGCCGCGCGGCGACACCCCGGGACGTGCTCGACTTGCCGGACCCGGAGGTCCCGTCGACGGCGACGACGACGGCGGACGACGTGGTGGTGCGGTGGTCGGCGCTGCTCACGGGGCAGCAGCCTACCGGTGAGTCACCCAGCCACGAGACTCGAGAGCGTCGTGGAGGCGCTCGTCGGAGCCGGCCGCCACGACCAGCTCCGCGAGGCCGAAGGGACGGCCCGGGTCGTGGTCGATCCGGACGTCCTCGATGTTGACGCCGCTCTCCCCCGCGTCGGCGAAGAGCCGGGCCAGCTCGCCCGGGTGGTCGGGCACCGAGACGAACACGCTCGCCGTCGGGGCCACCGGACCGCCGTGCTTGCCCGGGATGGCCCGGGTGCCGCTGACGCCCTCGGCGAGCAGCCGCTCCACCGCGGCGGCGTCGCCGGCCGCCACCGCGTCGATGAGGACGTCGAGCTGCGAGCGGACCTCCGCGAGCAGCTGTGTCACCGCCGCGGCGTTGCCCGCGACGATCTGGCCGTACAGCGCCGGGTCGCCGGCCGCCACCCGGGTCACGTCGCGCACCCCTTGGCCGCTGAGGGCCAGGTGGCCGGGCGGCCCGGCGGCGAGCCGGGCCGCGACGAGGGCCGACATCAGGTGGGGCACGTGGGACGTCCGCGCGACGGCGCGGTCATGGTCCTCGGGCGTCAACCGGACGGGGATCGCGCCGCAGAGCCTGACCAGCTCCTCGACCAGCACCACCGCGTCGGGGTCGGACCTCTCGTGGGGCGTCACGGCCCAGGGGCGGCCGTCGAAGAGGCTGTCGCTCGCGGCCAGCGGCCCCGAGCGCTCGCTGCCGGCCATGGGGTGCCCGCCGACGTAGCGGCGTACGCCGTCGCGGGCCGCCAGCCCCTCGAGCGGCGCGGACTTCACGCTCCCCACGTCGGTCACCACCGCGTCGTACGCCGCCGTGCGGTCCAGCGCCTCGCCGATCACGTCGCCGAGCACGGCCGGAGGGACGGCGACGACGACCAGCTGCGGTCGGTCGTCCTTGCGGCGACGGCGCCCGGCGCCGAGCCCGGAGGCCGTCCTGATGTGGCCCGACGCGACGTCCGAGAGGACGACCTCGAGCCCCGCTCGGCGGCAGGCCAGGCCCACGGAGGTGCCGAGCAGACCGGTCCCGACGATCTCGACCGGCCCGACAAGGGCAGGACCGGCGGGCTCAGGCATGCGCCACAGGCTAACGGCTGCCGCACCGGCCCCGTGGCACGTCTCAGCCCGGTTGGTAGTCCCCGAAGGACCACTGGTTGCCCTCCGGGTCGCGCACGGTCCCGCCGCGGCCGCCGTAGTCCTGGTCGACCATCGGCCGCAGCACCGTCGCGCCCGCGCCGACCGCCCGCTCGAAGATCGCGTCGGGGTCGAGGGTGACCAGGTAGCAGGCGCCGTGGCCGGCGAGCTCTCCCGGATCGTCGCCGGCGGTGCCGAACATCAGCCCCCCACCGCCCTCCCAGACGTACTCCGCATGGACGACGGTCGCCGGGTCCTCGCCGCGGTAGAGCGCGTGCTCCGTGAAGCCGATCGCCTCCAAGAACGCGATCATCCGGTCGGCGTCGTGGAACCGCAGGGACTGCCAGTACTGCACGTTCTTCGCATCGGTCATGCCGTCAGTCTTCGTCGCCCCCGGTGCGGAGGTCTTGAACGAACGGGAACTCCTCGCGCAGCCACGTGGTGGGCGAGCAGCCGGCGAACTCGCCGAACTCCCGGGTGAAGTGGGCCTGGTCGGCGTACCCGCACCGCTCCGCGACCTCCGCGAGCGGGAGCCGCCCGACGAGGCGGGACGCGGCCTCGAACCGCGCCATCCGCTGGTACTCCTTCGGCGTCACCCCGGTCTCCTCGCGCACGAGATCGCGCAGCCGGCGCCGGCTGAAGCCGACCTCGTCGGCCACCTCGTGGACTCCCCCGCCGCCGGTGAGCAGCGCGAGCGCCCGGCCGACCTCCGCTCGCGGGCCGGGCGCGCCGTGATGAGCGAGCGCCGCGACCAGCGTGGTGCTCACGGTCGTCGCCCACGCCTGCGGCGCGGTCCCGGCGAGCCGCTCCGGGAGGTCGCGCAGCCCGGCGGCGTCGGCGCCGAGGTCGTCAAGCGAGAGCAGCTCCCCGCGCCAGGCGGAGGCGGGCATGCCGAACAGCGCGCGTACGCCCGCAAGGGTCAGTGCCAGCTGGACCCCGCGCTGGTGGCCGGAGTGGTGGATCGCCGCCGGTGCGGGATGGAGGCCGGAGAGCGACGACCAGGTCGCCCGGCGGCCGGTGCCGTCCGCCCAGCCGACGTCGAGCGGCTCGTCGACCGGGAGCACGAACACCACCGTGGTCGACGGCAGCCCGCGGTGGACCCCGGGCGACCCGAAGTCGGTGTCGTACGCCGTCAGCGAGCGGACGTACGGGCCCAGCACCTCGGGCACGGGCACGGTCCTCGACACGCCCCTAGCGTCCGCCGGGCGCCCGGTCGCTGTCGAGGGCCGGCCACGGCACCGCCGCCATCCGGCCGGCGTACGCCTGTTGGAGGGCGGCTACCAGCGCCTCGGGCGGGAGCGAGAGCTGCGTGCCCGCGGTGACGTCGCGCACCTGCACCCGGCCGGCCGCCACCTCCGCGGCGCCGATGACGACGATGAGCGGCTCGCGGCGGCGCCGGCTCTCCCGGATCCGGGCGCCGAGCGAGCCGTCGGCGTGGAGCCGGGGCCGCAGCCCGGCCGCGACCAGGTCGTCCACGAGTCCCCGCGCCGCGGCGTCCTGGGCCGGGTCGACGGGCAGCACACAGGCCTGCACCGGGGCCAGCCACAGCGGCAGCCGGCCCTGGTAGCGCTCGAGGACGGCGGCTGCGACCCGCTCCATCGATCCCACGGTGCCGCGGTGGATCATCACGACCCGCTGGCGGCTGCCGTCGGCGGCGTCGTAGGTGAGGTCGAAGCGCTCGGGCTGGTTGAAGTCCAGCTGCACGGTGGCGATGGTCTCCTCGGCGTGGTCGTCGCGGACCTGCAGGTCCAGCTTCGGGCCGTAGAAGGCGGCCTCGCCCTCCGCCTCGACGAGCTCGATGCCGCCGTCACTCAGCCCGACGTCGTACGCCGCCCGGCGCAGCGCCTCCTCGGCCTCGCGCCAGTGCTCCACGCTGCCGAGGTATGCCGGAGAGTCGTCCCGCTTCGAGAGCCGGACGTAGTCCACCCGCAGCCCGAGGATCTCCTGGGCCCGGAGCGCCGAACGGAGCGCCCGCGCGGACTCCTCGGCCACCTGGTCGGGCCGGCAGAAGACATGGGTGTCGTCGAGGTCGATCTGCCTGACCCGGGTCAGCCCGGAGAGCACCCCCGACCGCTCGGCGCGGAACATCGGCGCGAGCTCGTTGAGCCGGATCGGCAGCTCGCGGTAGGAGTGCCGGCCCGCGGCGTAGACCAGAGCGTGGTGCGGACAGTTGGCCGGCCGCAGGACGAGCTCGTCGGCGGGCTCCTCGTTGCCGAGCCGCATCGGCGGGAACATGTCGTCGGCGAACTTCGCCCAGTGGCCGGAGCGCTCGAAGAGGGCGCGCTTGCCGAGCACCGGGGTACGCACGCCGACGCAGCCGTCGGCGCGTGCCAGGTCGGCGGCCAGGCGCTCCAGCTCGGCGTAGACGACCGCGCCGGCGGGCAGCCAGAGCGGCAGGCCGGCGCCGGCGAGCGGATCGGTGGCGAAGATCGCGAGGTCGCGGTTGAGCTCGCGGTGGTCTGCGCTGGGGTCGGCGCTGGGATCGGGGCTGGGGTCGGGGCTCATCTCGAGGTCCATGGTGCTCCTGGTCGTGGGTACGGAGCCGACCCGGACGCGACACCGCCCCGGAGCCGGGCTCCGGGGCGGTGCGGGAAAGGAAGGTTGCCGCTAGCAGCGCGCGCCGGAGTGGTCCGGCGTCGTCGTGCTCATCGCGTGCGGCATGGCGCCGAGCGTAGGGGCGGGGCCGACGGGTGTCACGTCGTTATTCACAGACCGGTGCTGTCGAGCAGCTCGCCGAGCTCCTCGGTAGTCAGCTCGCGGTGCTCACCCGACGCCAGCCCGGCGAGCCTGACCGGGCCGATCCGGGTGCGCGTGAGCCGCCGGACCGGGTGGCCGACGTGGTCGAGCAGCCGTCGCACGATCCGGTTGCGGCCCTCGTGGATGACCAGCTCCACGATCGACTTCTCCTTCGTCGCCTCCACGACCCGCGCCCGCGAGACGGTCACGGGCCCGTCGTCGAGCGTGACGCCCTCGCGCAGCTGCTTGATCGTCCGCGGGTAGACCTGCCCGGCCACCTCGGCGACGTACGTCTTGTCCACCTCGTACGACGGGTGCGCCAGCCGGTGGGCGAAGTCGCCGTCGTTGGTGAGCAGGATCAGCCCGGAGGTGTCGGTGTCCAGCCGGCCGACGTGGAAGAGCCGCTCGGGCCGGTCGGCGACGAGGTCGGCGAGCGCACGACGCCCCTCCGGGTCGCTCATCGTCGACACCACGCCGCGCGGCTTGTTGAGCGCGAGGTAGACCTTGCCCGAGATCGGCGGCAGCCGCCTGCCCTCGACCCGGATGACGTCCCGCGCCGGGTCGACCTTGGTGCCGAGGCGGGTGACGACCTCGCCGTTGACCTCGACCTGGCCGTCGAGCATGAGCTCCTCGCTGCGGCGGCGGGACGCGACCCCGGCGAGCGCGAGCAGCTTCTGCAACCGGATCCGGCCCTCGTCGTCGAGGGGCAGGTCGCGGGCGGCGCCGTTCTGCTGATCACTCACCCCCGGATTCTCCCGCACCCTCCTCCGCGGCGTCGGCGGCGGGGACCTCGGACGTCTCCCCCGCCTCGTTGGGCGGCGCGGCAGCGACCATCTCGGACAGCTCGTCCTCGAGGTCGTCCATCTCCGGGAGGTACGGCGCGAGCTCGGGCAGCTCCTCGAGCGAGGTGATGCCGATCCGCTCCAGGAAGTAGCCGGTCGTCCGGTAGAGATGGGCACCGGTCTCGCCGTCGTGCCCGGCCTCCTCGACCAGCCCGCGGGCGAGCAGTGTGCGCATCACGCCGTCGACGTTGACCCCGCGGATCGCCGACACCCGCGCCCGGCTGACCGGCTGCTTGTAGGCCACCACGGCCAGGGTCTCGAGCGCGGCCTGCGTGAGGCGGGCCTGCTGCCCCTCGAGCACGAAGCCCTCGACCACGGCGGCGTACTCCTCGCGGGTGTAGAACCGCCACCCTCCCGCGACGTTGCGCAGGTCGAACCCGCGGCCCTGGTCGGTGTACTCGGCGGAGAGCTCCTCCAGCGCAGCGACGACCTCGTCGACCGGGTAGCCCGCGGCGGTCGCGAGGGTCGCCGCGTCGAGCGGCTCGTCGGCCACCATCAGCACCGCCTCGAGCGCGGGACGCAGCTCCGCGAGGGGTACGGCGAGGGCCTCCTCGGCCGGCTGCTGCTCGCTGGTCTGCTCGTCGGTCTGCTCGTCGGTCTGCCCGTCGGTCTGCTCAGTCATCGCTCTCCTCCATCACGTCTCCCGCCTCCGTCGCGGCTGCTGCCTGCGCATCGTCGGCTGCCGGAGGCTGCCCCTCGAACTCGTCCTGGATGAGCTCCTCGACGTCGGCGTCGTCGTCACCGGTCCAGCGGATGGTGAGCTCGCCGAACGGGCTCATCTGGTCGAACGACACCGCACCCTCGCGGAAGAGCTCGAGCAGCGACAGGAACCGAGCGACCGTCGTCAGCGTGTCGGGCGAGTCGCCGCACAGAGCGCGGAAGGTGGCGGTGCCGGAGCGGCGGAGCCGGTCGACGACGATCGCGGCCTGCTCCCGGACGCTCACCCTCGGCGCGTGGATGTGGGTCAGGGTGAGCTCCGGCGGCCCGGGCTTGGGCGCCATCGCCTTCGCGGCGAGCTGGGCGAACTGGTCGAGCCCGATGCCGATCAGGACCTCGGGCAGCAGGCCGGCGTACCTCGGCTCGAGGGTCACCGACCGCGGATGGCGCTTGCTCTCGGCGGCGAGCCGCTGCTCGAAGAGGGCAGCGACCTGCTTGAAGGCCTTGTACTGGAGCAGCCGGGCGAAGAGCAGGTCGCGCGCCTCGAGCAGCGCGAGATCCTCCTCGTCCTCCACGTCGCCCTGGGGCAGCAGCCGGGCGGCCTTGAGGTCGAGCAGGGTCGCGGCGACCAGCAGGAACGACGAGGTCTGCTCGAGGTCCCAGACCTCGCCGCCGGCCTTCACGTGGGCGATGAACTCGTCGGTGACCTTCGCCAGTGCCACCTCGGTGATGTCGAGCTTGTGCTTCGCGATCAGGCTCAGCAGCAGGTCGAAGGGGCCCTCGAAGTTGTCCAGCCGGACGGCGAATCCTCCGGCAGCCTCCGCGCCGGCGTCGGCCGCGCCCGCCGAGGTGTCCGTCCCGGCCACGCTCACTCTCCCGCGAGCCGCTGCACCAGGGCGCTGTCCTCGCCGTGGGCCTCGAGGTCGGCGAGCACGATCGCCACCGCCTCGCGGACGAGCCGGCCGCGGTCGACGGCGAGCCCGTGGCTGCGCCGCAGCGAAAGCCGGGCGTGCTCGAGATCGAGCAGCTCCTCGGAGGTGATGTAGACGGTCATCTTCTCGTCGTGCCGCACCCGCCCGCTGGAGCGCCGGCTCCGCTTCGCGGGAGCCTCGGTCTCGGCGGCGGTCTGGCCTGCCTCGGGGACCGCCCGCACCCGGCGTACCGGCTGCTTCTCCTGCTCCTCGGCGGAGCCCTCGGAGCCGGACTGGGGCCGGTTCTGGGCCCGACTCTGGGCCTGGTCTGCGGTGGGGCGGAAGAGGTCGTCGGCGGCGGGCAGTCTCACGCGTCGCGCTGCCACCGGGCCAGCACCTCCTTCGCGAGCTGGCGGTAGGAGTCGGCACCCTGGCTGGTGGCGGCATACGTCGTGATCGGCTCGCCGGCCACCGTCGAGTCCGAGAACTTCACCGTACGCCGGATGACGGTGTGGAAGACCGTGTCGCCCCAGGCCTGCACCAGCCGCTCCATCACCTCGCGGCTGTGCAGCGTGCGGCCGTCGTACATCGTCCCGAGCACGCCGTCGACGTGCAGCCCCGGGTTGAGCCGCTCCTGGACCTTGTCGATGGTCGTCTTGAGGAGCGCGACACCGCGGAGCGCGAAGTACTCGCACTCCAGCGGCACGATCACGCCGTCGGACGCCGTCAGCGCGTTGACCGTGAGGAGGCCGAGCGACGGCTGGCAGTCGATGAGGATGACGTCGTAGGTGTCGAGCGCCGGCTTGATCACCCGCTGCAGCGTCTGCTCGCGGGCGACCTCGTGGACGAGCTGCACCTCCGCTGCCGACAGGTCGATGTTGGCGGGCAGCAGGTCGACGCCGTCGATGCCCGAGCTCACGACGACCTCGTCGAGGGTGACGTCGCGCTCCATGAGCAGGTTGTAGACGGTCAGGTCCATCTCGTGGGGGTTCATCCCCAGCCCGACCGACAGCGAGCCCTGGGGGTCGAAGTCGACGAGCAGCACCTTGCGGCCGTACTCCGCCAGCGCCGCGCCGAGGTTGATGGTCGTGGTGGTCTTGCCGACCCCACCCTTCTGGTTGCACATCGCCACGACCCGGGCCGGCCCGTGCTCGCGCAGCGGGGGCGGCTCCGGGAGGTCGGGCAGCGGGCGGCCGGTCGGGCCGAGCTCCGGCTCCCGGACCGGGGTGTCGAAGGGCAGTGTCACGTGTAGCTCGCTTTCCAGAAGCTGATCAGCACGGGGCTGGGCGACAGGGACGGGGCCGTCGGTGGGCCGGCGTACGGTGGGCGGGATCTCGGAGGCCGCGGACCCCATGCCCACACCGGGCGGTTGACCCGTACCGTCGCTCATCGCTACCCCCTAGCGCGAATCCGGGAGGACATAAGTCGACTCGGCGACTTGTGGCCCGATTTCGGGCGACTGTAGAGCCGCCCGATTCGCCGTCACAAGGCGTAGGTGGATTCCCCCAGGCTCGCCCGGAAATCTGTTGATGAACTGTGCACGAATCCCCCGACAACCCCACAGGTGCGGGACCGGCTGTGCACGGCCCTGTGGATATCAGGACCTCTTGTGCACGAGGTCCTGATAGTCGGGGTGCTTGGCGATCCAGCCCTTGATGAACGGGCAGAGCGGCACCACGTCGCGCGTCCCGTCGGCGCGCACGTCGTCGAGCGCGGCGCGCGCCAGGGCGCTCCCGACACCGTGGCCCTCGAACTCGTCGCCCACCTCGGTGTGGAGGAACACGATCGCGTGCTCGCTCAGGCCGTAGACCGCCATGCCCGCCAGCTTGCCGTCGAGCCAGGCCTCGTAGCGGTTCTCGGCGGGATTGTTCTTGACCTCGACGTCGCTCATGGCGTCGAGCCTAGTGGCTACCCGGGGACGCAGAACTCGTTGCCCTCCGGGTCGGCCATCGTGATCCAGTGGAGAGCGCCCTGGGCGGCGTCCCAGAGCCTCGTCGCACCGCGGGCGAGGAGGCGATCGACCACCTCGGCCGGTTCGTCGTCGCCGATGCCTAGGTCGAGGTGCGCCCACCACGCCGCCAGCGCGTGCGGCTCGCTCGAATCGATCGTGATCTGGAACGTGTACGCCATGGCCGCAACGTAACGCTGCCTGCGGACAGCTCCGCTCCGCATTGCTCCTCGGCCCTAGGGTTGCGCCCGTGCAGCTGATCTTCCGGAATGCGACCAAGGACGACCTGGAGCGGATCGTGGCACTGATCGCGGACGACTCGGTGGCGGCGGAGCGAACCGGAACGTACGGCGAGCCGCACGTGCGTGCGTTCGAGGCGATCGTGGCCAGCCCCGACAACGAGCTGGTCGTCGCCGAGCTCGACGGCGAGGTCGTCGGCACCGCACAGCTGACCTACATCCCGGGCATCTCACGCAACGGGACGACCAGGCTGCTCGTGGAGGCGGTCCGGGTGGCTGCCGAGCGGCGCGGCCTGGGCATCGGCCGCGCCCTGATGGAGCACGCGCACGCGCGCGGCCGGGCACGCGGCCGCGGAATGGCCCAGCTGACCTCCGACAAGGCCCGCCCGGACGCACATCGGTTCTACCGCGCGCTCGGCTACGGTCAGACCCACGAGGGGTTCAAGCTCGCCCTCTGACCCGGCACAGGAGGCGCCATGCGCATCGTCACCCTCGCCGACCTCGACTGCCGCGGCATCGACGAGTTCGACAGCCGGAGTTTCACGATCGCCGCCTTCGGCCGCCTCGCCGACGGCCACGTCGCCGTGGCCCACCTCGGCACCGACGGCGTGATCGGCCGGCACGACGCGGCAGGCCCGCAGGCGCTGGTCCCCATCATCGGTGTCGCGGTGGTCAGCGGTGCCGATGGCGAGCGCCAGGAGATCGGCCCGGGACGGGTCGCGGTGTGGAGCGCCGGCGAGTCCCACGAGACGCGTACGGCGACCGGGCTCACCGCCCTGGTCGTCGAGGGTGACTGGCTCGCCGGACCGCCCTGAGCCAGGCCGCCACGCTCAGCCCAGTGCGACCCTGGGCGCACGGGTCACAGCCGGCGCATCACCACGGTCGCGAGCACGAGCTCGCCGGTCTCGTCCGAGGCGTCGAGGTCGGCGACCGCCTCGATCACCCAGTCGTGGTCGCCGGCCGGGTCGTCGAGCGTCTGGGTCACCCGCCACAGCCGGGCCTCGCGGCCCGCCCACTCGGCGGAGTCCTCGTCGGCCCCCGCCGGTACGCCGCGCACGGCCTCCCAGGAGAGCCAGCGCGGCGAGCGCGCGTCGGCGTCGATGCCGACCCGGTCATGGTCGGCGTAGTAGTCCTCGAGCGCCTCGTCCCACGACGAACGCGTCATCACGACCTCGCGGGGCGGCTCCACCCGGTCGGCCGCGGCGCGCTCGATCGCCATGAGCGCGTCCAGGTCGTCGCGGGCGACGGCGTCGACCCGCGCCCACATGGCGTTGCGGACCATCACCTCGAAGGCGCGGGACTGCTGGGAGATCGGCCGCGGGTTCGGCGGCGGCTCGTGGTGCGCGACCGTGCCCGGCACGTGGGCGGGGTCGTTGAGCGCCTCCCACTCGTCGAGCAGCGAGGAGTCGGTCTGCCGGACGGTCTCCCCCAGCCACTCGATCAGGTCCTCGAGCTCCGGTGTCCGATGCTGGTCGGGCACGGTCTGTCGGAAGGTCCGGTAGGCATCGGTGAGGTAGCGCAGCACCAGCCCCTCCGAGCGGGCGAGCTGGTAGCGGCGTACGAGGTCGGTGAAGGTCATCCCCTGCTCGTACATCTCCCGTACGACGGACTTCGGGTCGAGTGCGTCCTCCGGGAGCCACGGGTGGGACCGCCGGTAGACCTCGTAGAGCGCCTCGAGCCGCTCCGCCATCGGCCGCGGCCAGGTGACGTCCTCGAGGAGCGCCATCCGCTCGTCGTACTCGATCCCGTCGGCCTTCATCTCCTCCACCGCCCGTCCGCGCGCCTCGTACTGCTGCGCGAGCAGCACCTGTCGAGGTGCCTCGAGCACCGCCTCGACGACCGACACGATCTCGAGGGTGTACTGGAGTCGGTCGCCGGCGCTCCCCTCCGGCTTCGCCTCCGGCGACTCGGGGTCGAGCGTGTCGAGGACTGCCAGCGCGAAGTGCGCGAGCGGCTGGTTGAGCGCGAAGTCGGCGGGCAGGTCCTCGGTGAGCACGTAGCGCCGGCCGAGCTCGTCGGGCTCCTCGAGCCGGGTCAGCACGCCGGACCTCACCAGCGAGCGCGCCAGCCGTACGGCGCGGCGCGCCAGCCGGAGCTGCTGCCGACGCGGCTCGTGGTTGTCGAGCACGAGCCGCCGCATGACCGGGAAGGCGTCCTCGTCGCGCGCGACGACGTTGAGGATCATCGCGTTGTCGACCTTCATCCGCGACGACAACGGCTCGGGGTCCCCGTCGACGAGCTTGGTGAAGGTCGCCTCCGTCCACACGACGGTGCCCTCGGGCGGCTTCTTGAGCTGGGCCTTCGCGTTCTTCTTCCCGGCGGCCCGACGCTCCTCCGCCTTCGTCTTGGCCTTCTCGTTCTCGATGACGTGCTCGGGAGCCTGTACGACGACGTAGCCCTGCGTGTCGAAGCCCGCCCGGCCCGCGCGCCCGGCGATCTGCAGGAACTCGCGGGTGCGCAGCACCCGCTGCCGCCGGCCGTCGAACTTCGAGAGCCCGGTGAACAGCACCGTCCTGATGGGCACGTTGATGCCGACGCCGAGCGTGTCCGTGCCGCAGATGACCGTCAGCAGCCCGGCCTGGGCGAGCTGCTCGACCAGCCGGCGGTAGCGCGGCAGCATCCCGGCGTGATGCACGCCGATCCCCTTGCGGAGCAGCTTGGACAGCGTCTTCCCGAAGCCCGCCGCGAAGCGGACCGGCTCAAGTCGGCGCCGCAGCTCCTCGGCCGCCTCGGGCGACGGCTTCACCCAGCCCGCGTGGAGCAGCGAGGTGGCGTGCTCGACCGCGTCCTTCTGCGTGAAGTGGACGACGTACGCCGGCGCCTGGCCCGTGGTGACGAGCTCCTCGAGCGTCTCCGCCAGCGGGGTCATCCGCCACTCGAAGGACAGCGGAACGGGCCGTTCCGCCTGGTCGACCAGCACCGTCTCCCGGCCGTTGCGGCGGGTCAGGTCCGTCGCGATCGCCGAGGTGTCCCCCAGCGTCGCGGACATCAGCAGGAACTGCGCCTGCGGCAGCTCGAGCAGCGGCACCTGCCAGGCCCAGCCGCGGTCGGGCTCGCCGTAGTAGTGGAACTCGTCCATGATCACGAGCCCCACGTCGGCGCGCGAGCCCTCGCGCAGCGCGATGTTGGCGAGGACCTCCGCCGTACAGCAGATGACCGGCGCGTCGGCGTTGACCGACGCGTCACCCGTCAGCATCCCGACGTTGTCCGCGCCGAAGACCGCACACAGGTCGAAGAACTTCTCCGAGACGAGCGCCTTGATCGGCGCCGTGTAGAACGACACCCGGTCGGAGGCGAGCGCCGCCGCGTGGGCGCCGGTCGCGACGAGCGACTTCCCCGAGCCGGTCGGCGTCGCGAGGATGACGTTCGCGCCGCCGAGAAGCGCGATCAGCGCCTCGTCCTGGTGCGGGTAGAGCTCCAGCCCCCTCCCGGCCGCCCAGGTCGACACGGCGTCGTACACCTCGTCGGGCGTCGCCCCGACCGGCGGCACCCAGGTGCCGCCCACCGAGCCCGTCGAGACCGTCATCGCGCCCGAGGATGGGCGGTGGCGAACACCTCGCGCAAGTTGTCGACGGTCACGAGCGTGTAGATCTGGGTCGTGGTCACCGAGGCGTGGCCGAGCAGCTCCTGGACGACGCGTACGTCGGCACCGCCGTCGAGCAGGTGGGTGGCGAACGAGTGCCGCAGGGTGTGGGGCGAGACATCCTTGGTGATCCCGGCCCGCTCGGCCGCCTTGGCCAGGACCGCCCATGCCGACTGCCGGGAGAGCCGGCCGCCGCGGGCGTTGAGGAAGAGCGCACCGCCGGTGGTCGAGCGTGTTGAGGCACCGGCGGCCAGCGCCGGACGTGCCCGGGAGAGATAGGCCTCGACCGCGTGCCGGGCGTAGGACCCGATGGGCACGAGCCGCTCCTTCCCGCCCTTGCCGTGGAGGAGGACCGTGCCGTCGGTGAGGTCGAGGTCGTCGACGTCGAGACCGACCGCCTCCGAGATCCGCGCGCCGGTGCCGTAGAGCACCTCCAGCAGGGCGCGGTCACGCAGCGCCAGCACCGTCTCCGGAGCGCCGGCCGCCTCCAGGATCGCCTCGACGTCGGCCAGCGGCAGCGCCTTCGGCAGCCGCTTGGCCGGCCGCGGCGGCTTCACTCCCCCGGCCGGGTCCAGCTTCGCCAGGCCGTCGACGACGGCGAACCTGTGGAAGCCGCGTACGGCCACCACAGTGCGCGCCGCCGAGGTCGCGCTCAGCGGCGGATGGCCTCCGGGAGAGCCCGGACCGTCGGGCCCTGGCTCGCCCTCGCGCAGACGGACCAGGAAGTCGCTGACGATCGCCTCGGTGACCGAGTCCAGGTCGTCGAGCCCCCGCGAGGCGAGGTACTCGGCGTACCGCCGCAGGTCACGCCGGTACGACGCCAGGGTGTTCGCCGCGAGCCCGCGCTCGACCGAGAGGTGGTCGAGGTAGGTGCGTACGGCCCGCTCGATCCCGGTCACCGGCCCCAGCCCCTCGGGCCCTGCCCTCAGGCGAGCACCGACTCCACGGAGACGGCGTCGATGCCGACCGCGGCACCGACCGGCGCGCTGGTGAGGACCCCGGCGTGGGTGTTGAGCCCCTTCGCCAGCGCCGCGTCGTCCTTCAGCGCCTGCTGCCAGCCCTTGTTGGCCAGCGCCACGGTGTAGGGCAGCGTGGCGTTGGTCAGCGCGTACGTCGAGGTATTCGGCACCGCGCCGGGCATGTTGGCGACGCAGTAGAACGTCGAGTTGTGGACCTGGTAGGTCGGGTCGTCGTGCGTGGTCGGGTGGGAGTCCTCGAAGCAGCCGCCCTGGTCGATCGCGATGTCGACGAGGACCGAGCCCGGCTTCATCTCGCTGACGAGCTGGTTCGACACCAGCTTCGGCGCGGCGGCACCCGGGATCAGCACGGCGCCGATCACGAGGTCGGCCTGGCGGACCTGCTCCTCGAGCACCAGCTTCGAGGAGGCCAGCCCGTGGACCTGGTTGTCGTAGCGCCAGAACGACATCCGGAGCTTGTCGAGGTCGGTGTCGAGCAGCGTGACGTCGGCGCCCATCCCGAGCGCGATGTTGGCGGCGTTCTGGCCCGAGACGCCGGCGCCGATGATGACGACCTTGGAGTTGGCGACGCCGCCGACGCCGCCCATGAGGACGCCACGGCCGCCCTGCGCCTTCATCAGGTTGTAGGCGCCGACCTGGGGTGCCAGGCAGCCCGCGACCTCCGACATCGGGTAGAGCAGCGGCAGCGCACCGGAGGACAGCTGCACCGTCTCGTACGCGATCCCGGTGACCTTCCGTGCCAGCAGCTCCTCGGTCAGCGGCTTGTCCGCGGCGAGGTGGAGGTAGGTGAAGAGCACCTGCCCCTCGCGCATGCGGGCGTACTCCTCCGCGACCGGCTCCTTGACCTTCAGGACGAGGTCCGCGATGCCCCAGGTCTCGTCCGCGTCGGGCAGGATCTTCGCTCCGGCGGCGGCGTACTCCTCGTCGGCGATCGACGACCCGACGCCCGCCCCCTGCTGCACGAACACCTCGTGGCCGTGCGAGGTGAGCTCGTGCACGCCGATCGGGGTGATCGCCACGCGGTACTCGCGGTTCTTGACTTCCTGGGGGACGCCGATCTTCATGAGGCCAGAGTCTAGGGCGTACGCCGCCGCGGTCCGCGTCAGCCCCGGTCGCGTCGCCGCAGGGCGTCGTAGGCGAGAACCGCGATGGCGAGCGGGCCGTCGGTGGCGCGGCCGTCGAGGACCGCGTCGACGATCTCGTCGACCGGGAGCCAGAGGACCTCCATGTCGGCCTCCTCGTGCTCGAGCACGAAGTCGCCGCGGTCGACCGGCCGGAGGCCGCGCGCAAGGAAGTACTGGATCCGCTCCTCCGAGATCCCCGGGGACGAGTACGCCGTCGCGAGCGGCTGCCACTCGGCCGCGGCGTAGGCCGCCTCCTCGCGCAGCTCGCGCTGCGCCACGTCGAGCCCGTGCTCCCCCTCGGCGTCGATCAGCCCGGCCGGGAGCTCGACGAACCGGCGCCGGGCGGGATGGCGGTACTGCCGCAGGCACAGCACCCGGTCCTCGTCGTCCACCGCGAGCACGACGGCCGCCCCGGGGTGCTCCACCACCAGCCGGCGGAACGGCTCCTCGTCGGTGTGACCGGGACGGTTGATCCGGTCGGCACGCAGCGCGACGACCCAGGAGTCCCGGTGGAGGTCGGTGCTGTCGGCGACCGGCCAGGCCTCGTCGACGTCCCAGTGGCCGTCGGGAGTCTGGTCGGACCAAGGGGCAGACACCGGCTCGGACATGCCGCGAGACTACCGTGCACCCATCACCGTCCCTCGCCCCGGAGGCTCCCTGTGACGCAGACCGCGCCCCGTCCGACCGACCAGCCCGCCAGCCTCACCCTCGACGAGGCGGTCGCGCGGGCGGCGCTCCTCGACGTGGAGCGGTACGACGTCGCGCTCGACCTCACCGGCCTCCTCGACGGCGACACGCTCACCACCACCTCGATGATCACGTTCACCTGCTCCGAGCCGGGCGCGGCCACCTTCGTCGACTGCGTCGCCGAGCCGGTGGTGGCGACCCTGAACGGCGCGCCACTCGACCTCTCCACGGCGGCGGACGGCCGGATCCCGCTCCCCGCGCTCGCCGATCGCAACACGCTCGTGGTCACCTCGCGGCAGAGCGACACGGGCTCCGGCCGGGGCGTCCTGCGGACCGTCGACCCCTCCGACGGGCTCGTCTATGTGTGGACCACGTTCGAGCCCGACGACGCCCGGCGGCTGTGGGCCTGCTTCGACCAGCCCGACCTGAAGGCCGTGCACGCGTTCACCGTCGACGCCCCCGCCTCGTGGCTGGTCATCAGCAACACCGCACCCGCCTCGGTGACCCGCAAGACCTCCACCGACACAGGCCAGGAGGCGCGGACGTGGGTCTTCGAGGAGACGCCGCGGCTCTCGCCGTACGTCGTGGTGGTCAACGCAGGCCCCTTCCATGAGATCCGCGCCGAGCGCGGCGGCTACGACCTCGGCCTCTACTGCCGCCGGTCCCTGCGCCCCCTCCTCGAGCGCGACACGGACGAGCTGCTGGCGGTCACCGAGCACGGGCTGGCCTGGTTCGGCGTGAGGTTCGGGATGCCGTTCCCGCAGCGCCGGTACGACCAGATCTTCGTCCCCAACATGGGCGGCGCGATGGAGAACTGGGGCGCCGTGACCCACAGCGACATCATGCTGCCCCGCTCCGAGCCCACCCCGACCGACCGGCTCCAGATCGCCGAGGTCGTGCTCCACGAGATGGCCCACATGTGGTTCGGCGACCTCGTCACGATGCGCTGGTGGGACGACCTGTGGCTCAACGAGGCGTTCGCCACCTGGGCGGCGGCGTGGGCCCAGGCCGCGATGCCGGCGTACGCCGATGTGTGGGCGGCCCTCGCCGTCGGGCGCAAGCGGATGGCCTACCAGACAGACCAGACGGCGGCCACGCACCCGATCCGCGGCACGGTGCCGAGCGTCGCGGACGCGCTGGCGAACTTCGACGCGATCACCTACAGCAAGGGCATGAGCGTGCTGCGCCAGCTCCATGCGTACGTCGGCGAGGACGCCTTCCTCGCGGGGCTGCAGCAGTACTTCCGCGACCACGCCTGGGGAAACACGGTGCTCGAGGACCTGATGACGGCGGTCGGCAAGGCCGCCGGCCGAGACCTGTCGGGCTGGACCGACGCGTGGCTCGACCACGCGGGCACCGACGTGGTCGCCCTCGAGACCGACCGCCCCGGCGCGGGCCAGACCGGTGGCACCGGTGGCGCCACTGGCACGGTGACGGTGACCAGCCCGGACGAGCACGCCCCGCGCCCCCACCGGCTCGACGTCGCCTCGTTCGCCGACGACGGCACCCTCGTCGCCGTGACCGAGCTGACCCTGGACGAGCCTGTCTCGAGCGTCGAGCTGCCCGACGCGGCCTGCCACCTGCTCAACGCCGGCGACCTGACCTTTGCGGCGACCCGCTCGGACGCAGCGAGCGAGACCTGGCTGCGGGAGCACGCCGGGCGGCTCCCTGACGTACTTTCCCGTGCCTTGGCCGTCAACGGCGCCTGGGACCGGCTCTTCCGCGGCGAGCTCGGCGGCGCCGAGCTGGTCGACCGGGTCTGCGCGGTCCTGCAGACCGAGCGCAACCCGTACGTCGTCGGCCCGTTCCTCGACCTGGCCTCGATCGCCGCAGAGCGATGGACCGCGCCGGCCGCCGTGGAGGCGCAGCGGGCACGCGTGGCCGAGACGGCGCTCGGCCTGGCCGACGACCCCGCGCTCCGCCTGCCAGCACTGCAGACGCTCGCCCGCCACGCCGGCTGCGACGACCAGTTCGACGTCGTCGAGGCAGCCGCCGCGGACGACGTCGACCTCGCCTGGCGGCTGATGGCGCGGCGCGCCGAGCTGGGTGAGTACGACGGCGACGCAGCCGAGGCTCTCCTCGCCCGCGACCCCGACCCGGACGCCTGGGTGAGCGCCCTCGTCGCCCGTGCCGCGGCCCCCGACCCGGAGGCGAAGGAGGCGGTGTGGCAGGCGGTCATGGTCGAGGACCGGGTGCCGCGGACCGAGGCGCTCTACGCGCTCGGCACGCTCTTCTGGCGGCCCGGCCAGCGCGACCTCCTCCGGCCGTACGCCGGCCGCTACCTCGCTGCGCTGCCCGAGCTGCGCGGCAGTCTGCTGAGCATGGGCGTCCAGCTGACCCGGATGTATCCGGCCGCCGTCGCCGACGAGGCGTTCCTCGCGGAGGCGCGCCGACTGGAGGCGGATCCTTCGCTCCCCGACTTCGTCCGCAAGGGACTACGGGAGCTCGACGACGTCCTCGCCCGGCAGCTCGCCGCCCGGGCCCTCTGAGCGCGAGGCGGCCTCACGCCTCCTCGGTCACCGCGTCCGTCTCCAGCGGCCCGAGGACGTCGTCGGGCTCGCGGTGGAGCTTCGACTCGTCGATCGGGAAGCGCTGCGCCCGCTGCTGCTGAAGCGCGGCGCTGATCAGGCCCTTGAAGAGCGGGTGCGGCCGGGTCGGCCGCGAACGGAGCTCGGGGTGGGCCTGGGTGGCCACGTAGTACGGGTGGGTCTCGCGAGGCAGCTCGACGAACTCGACCAGCTCGTTGTCCGGCGAGAGGCCGGAGAAGACCATCCCGGCTCCCTCGAGCTGCTCGCGGTAGGCGTTGTTGACCTCGTAGCGGTGCCGGTGGCGCTCCTGGATGAGCGTCTCGCCGTACGCGTCGGCGACGATCGAGCCCTTCTTGAGCTGGGCGGGGTAGAGCCCGAGCCGCATCGTCCCGCCGAGGTCACCGGCGCCCTCGACGAAGGCGAGCTGTTCGGCCATCGTCGCGATCACCGGCTCCGGCGTGTCGGGGTCGAACTCGGTCGAGTCGGCCTTCTCCAGGCCGAGCACCCTGCGGGAGAACTCGATCACCATGCACTGCAGGCCGAGGCAGAGCCCGAGCGTCGGGATGCCGTGGGTGCGGGTGTAGGTCAGCGCGCCGAGCTTGCCCTCCAGCCCACGGATCCCGAACCCGCCGGGGACGCAGACGGCGTCGACGTCATGCAGGTTCCTCGCCGCGCCCTCGGGGGTCTCACACTCGTCGGAGGGGATCCAGCGGATGTTGACCTTCGCCTCGTTGGCGAACCCGCCGGCGCGCAGGGCCTCGGCCACGGAGAGGTAGGCGTCGGGCAGGTCGATGTACTTGCCGACGAGCGCGACCGTCACCTCCTCCTTCGGGTGGTGGACCCGGCGGAGCAGGTCGTCCCAGACGGTCCAGTCGACGTCACGGAACGGCAGGTCGAGCCGGCGTACGACGTAGGCGTCGAGGCCCTCGCGATGGAGCACCTTCGGGATGTCGTAGATCGACGGCGCGTCCGGCGCGGTGACCACGGCGTCGTCGTCGACGTCGCACATGAGCGCGATCTTGCGCTTGATCCCCTCCGGCAGCTCGCGGTCGGCGCGGCAGACGATCGCGTCCGGCTGCAGGCCGAGCTGTCGCAGCGCGGCCACCGAGTGCTGGGTGGGCTTGGTCTTGAGCTCCTTCGAGGGCCCGATGTAGGGCACCAGCGAGACGTGGACGAAGAAGACGTTGGCGCGACCGATCGCCTGCCGGGTCTGGCGCGCGGCCTCGAGGAACGGCAGCGACTCGATGTCGCCGACGGTGCCGCCGATCTCGGTGATGACGACGTCGACGTCGTCGCCGTCCATCGCGAGGATGCGGTCCTTGATCTCGTTGGTGATGTGCGGGATCACCTGGACCGTCTCGCCGAGGTAGTCGCCGCGGCGCTCCTTGGCGATCACGTTGGAGTAGACCTGCCCGGTGGTCACGTTGGCGATGCCCTGCAGGTCGGTGTCGAGGAACCGCTCGTAGTGACCGATGTCGAGGTCGGTCTCGGCCCCGTCGTTGGTGACGAAGACCTCGCCGTGCTGGAACGGGTTCATCGTGCCGGGATCGACGTTGAGGTACGGATCCAGCTTCTGCATGGTCACGCGGAGCCCGCGCGAGCGGAGAAGGCGGCCGAGGCTCGAAGCCGTCAGACCCTTCCCGAGAGAGGAGGCGACGCCCCCTGTGACAAAGATGTGCTTCGTTGGGGTCCCCGACTTCATGGACCTCAATCTTATCTCAGCGAGGTGATTCCGCCGAACCCTGACGCGCCGAAGCTACCGCCCAGCCTGTGCACCTGCCGGGCCAGCGCCAGCGGCGTCGCGACCTGTCCCATCGTGGTCTCGACGCCGTCGACCGAGGCGAACCAGCCGTCCCACTTCTGCGCCCTCAGGACCTTGAGGTCGCCCGTCGCCGAGGCGCTGTCGCCGACCGCCACGAGGCCGTCGGCGGCCCGACCGAGCCCGCGGACGAAGGCCGGCAGCACAGTCTCGTCGACGTGGTCGCCGAGCACGACGAGGACCAGCCTCGCCGGTGCGCTGCTCTGGCTCACCTTCACCAGCTTCGCGGCGACGAGCGTCTTCGACGCCGTCTGCTGGTCGGCGGTGTAGGCGCCGATCGTCACGTGGGCGGCGTACGTCGCGCCGACGACCTGGCCCAGTCGCTCGTAGGTCGTCAGTCCGCGAGCCACCCGGCCGGCGTACTGACCGGCGAGCCGGCTGCTGATCGTGTCCGCGAAGGTCTTCCGGGACGTGTCAGCGAGCGTCGGCTGGACGTCGACGACGCTCCCGATCGACCCGCCGGCGGCCTTGACCTGGGCCACCAGCGCCGCCACCCGCTCCTCGGCCCCGGGCATCGCGACCACTGCGACCCGCTGACCGCTGAGCACGCCCGACGTGAGCGTCGGGCCGACGCTGCGGGCGAAGTCCGAGCCGAGGTCCGCCTGCGCACGGACCGCCTCCGGCACCACGGAAGCGGCGGTCGTCGAGCGGTCCGGCGCGGCGTGGCCGAGGTCGCTCAGCGGGCCCCCGCCCACGGCGATGCCGACCGCGAGGGCGCCGCAGACCGCCACCACCGAGACGACGTTGCGGCGGATCACCTGGCTGCCTCCGTCACGAGCCGCCCCCTGCGTCACTGACCCGGTCGAGGAGCTGGTGGAGCTGCTGGCCGAGGTGGTGGTACCAGTCCTGGCCGACGTCGGTCGTCGCGACCGCTGCTGCGACGACGAGGAGGCAGACCAGCAGCGCCAGCAGCAGGTGGCGCTTGCGGACCCTGCCGGAGTAGAGCGTCGGGACGGTCGCGGCGTCGACGAGCGTCGGCCCGAGCGCGAGCCGGGTCAGGTAGGTGCTGGCGAGACCCGGTCGCTGGTGCTCGAGGAAGTCGGTGAGCGTGGCGCTCATGCCGACCCCGACCACCAGCCGCGGGTGGTGGGCGTGGACGAGCAGCAGGGCGGCGTCCTCGGCCGCGATCGCGGAGACGAACCGGGCGGACTCGACGGCCATCCTCTCCAGCGCCTCGGTGACCGGCGCGGCCGGCAGTGTCCCCGGAGCGACCACCACGTCGCGGGCCGCCTTCAGCGCCCTGCCGCCCGGCAGCGCGTCGGCATCGGGGCCAAGGACCACCACGTCGGCGCGGAGCCCTTCCCGCTGCAGCAGGTCGACGGCACCGCCGACGGCGACCAGGACCGGGTGCTGCTCCTTGACGAAGGAGCGCAGCCCACGCAGCTGGGCGGCCGAGTCGGGATGCTCGACCACGACGACGACCGGACGGTCCTCGACCCGGGTGCCGAGGCGCGGGACCCCGGCGCTGTGCAGCAGCACGTCCTGCTCCCGCCGGAGCAGTTCGGTGCTGTTGTGGGTGAACGTCTCGAGCTGGGCGCTCATGCCTGCCCGGGCGCGCTCCATCTCCTCGCGCACGAGCGCCAGGTCGACCTCGCGGCCCTCCGTGAGGCGCTGCTCACCGTCGTAGACCTGACCCTCGTGGATCCGCACCCGCCGCCCGTCGGCCAGACTGCTGTAGCCGCCCTCGCCGATCCCGTCCAGCATGAGGACGCCGGCCTCCGCGAGCATCTCCGGGCCGCGGTTCGGGAACCGTCCCGACACCATCGGCCGCGCGTTGACGACGGCGACCACGCCGGCGTCGATCATCGCCTGGGCGGTGTTGCGGTCGAGGTCGGTGTGGTCGATGACCGCGACGTCGCCGGCGCGGAGCCGTGGGAGCAGGGCCCGGGTGGGTCGCTCGGCGCGGAGCGTTCCACGCACCCCGGGGAGCACGGTGGCTATCTGGCGCGTCGGGAATCTCATGGCGCGTCCATCTTCACACCGGCTGCGGGCCGGTCCCGGCAGCGGCGCTCCGGTGTGTCGGCGGGCTCGACGGCCCGTGATCCCGGTCAGGCCTCTGGACGGGCGGACCGTGCGACCTCGAGCAGCTCGCGGGCGTGGGCCAGCGCGGTGTCGGACTCTGTCAGCCCGGCCAGCATGCGGGAGAGCTCCCGCTCCCGGCCCTCGTCGTCGAGCACGGTCAGCCCCGAGCTGGTCACGGAGCCGTCGCTGCTCTTCTCCACGGCCACGTGGGTGTCGGCGTACGCCGCGACCTGCGGCAGATGGGTCACGACCAGCACCTGCGCGTTGCGCGCGAGGCGCGCCAGGCGGCGGCCCACCTCGACCGCGGCGGTGCCGCCGACTCCGGCGTCGACCTCGTCGAAGACGAACGTCGGGACCGGGCTGGTCCCGGCCAGCACCACCTCGATGGCGAGCATGACGCGCGACAGCTCTCCCCCGGACGCGCCCTTGTTGAGGGGCCGCGCCTCGGCGCCGGTGTTGGCGGCCAGAAGCAGTTCGACGTCGTCGGCGCCGGACGAGCCGTAGCGCACCCAGCGTCCGTCGACCCGCAGCGGAGCGTGCGGCTCGTCCTCGGAGGCCGGCGGATCCGTCTCGCGCTGGCGCACCTCGACGGAGAGCCGGGCGTGCGGCATGGAGAGACCGCCGAGCTCGGCGGTGACCTCCTCGGCGAGAGTGCCCGCGGCTTCGCGGCGCGCCACGGACAGCGCGTCGGCGGCCTCCGCCAGCTGCGCGCGCAGGCCGGCCCGCTCGGAGCGCAGCTCCTCGATCCGGTCGTCGGTGCCGTCGAGCTCGAGCAGCCGCTGCGCGGCCTGCTCGGCCCAGGCCAGCACGTCGTCGATGGTGTCGCCGTACTTCCTCGTCAGGGCCGTCAACGCTGCGCGTCGCTCCGAGACCGCAGCCAGGCGGGTCGGGTCGGTCTCGATGCCGGCGGCGTACGACGCCACGTCGGCCGCCACGTCGGAGAGCAGGTAGGTGATCTCGGCGAGCCGGTCGGCAAGCGCCCCGGCCTCCTCGTCGTGCTCGCGCACACCGTCCAGCAGCCCCCGTGCCGCGGCGGCGGCACCGAGGGCGTCGGGACCGCCCTGCTCGGCGGAGAGCGCCTCGCGCGCCTGCTCCCCCGCCGCACGCAGCGTGTCGGCGAAGCCGAGCCGGGACTCCTCCGCGGCCAGCGCGGCGTCCTCCCCCGGCTGCGGCGCGACCTGCCCGACCTCGCCGAGCCCGAAGCGGAGCAGGTCGGCCTCCCGTGCCCGCTCGCGGCTGTGGGTGCTCACCTCGGCGAGCTCGGCCTCGACGGCCTGCAACCGGTGGTACACGGACGCGTACGCCGCCCGCAGCTCTTCGAGGCGCGAACCGCCGAAGCGGTCGAGCGCCTCCCGTTGCGCGGGAGCCTGGAGCAGTCGATGCTGGTCGGACTGGCCATGGACGGCGACCAGCGGTGCTGCCACGTCGGCGAGGGCCGTCACCGGGACCGCAGCGCCGCCAACGAACGCTCGAGAGCGGCCCTCGGCCGCCACCGAGCGGGCGAGCAGCACGCGGCCGTCCTCGACCTCTCCGCCTGCCTCGTCGACAGCGGCGGCGAAGGCGTCGAGGGCACGGGCGTCCACGACGCCCTCGACGCGCGCCGCCTTGGCACCCTTGCGCACCGCCCCCGCGTCGCCGCGACCGCCGAGCAGCAGCCCGAGCGCGGTCACGATCATCGTCTTGCCCGCACCGGTCTCACCGGTGATGACGGTGAGACCGGGCCCGAGCTCGAGGGTCGAGGACTCGATGACACCGAGCCCCGAGATGCGCAGCTCCTCAAGCATGCTCGCCCCCTCCCGCCGTACGCCGTCGCTCGGCCGCGCCGCGCCAGCCCTCCACCGGCAGGCCGAACTTGCGGACCAGCCGGTCGGTGAACGGCGCCTGGTGGAGCCGCACCAGGCGCACCGGCGACCGCCCGCGGGTCACCTCGATCCGCGCCCCGGGCGGCAGGTCGATCGAGCGCCGGCCGTCGCACCACAGGACGCCGGCGCTCTCGGTACGGTCGATGACCTCGACCGCGAGCACCGAGGTCGGCGCGACGACCATCGGCCGCGCGAAGAGCGCGTGCGCGCTGATCGGCACCATCAGGAGCGCCTCGACCGCGGGCCACACGATCGGGCCGCCGGCGCTGAAGTTGTAGGCCGTCGACCCGGTCGGGGTCGCGCACACGACGCCGTCGCAGCCCCACCGCGACAGCGGCCGGCCGTCGATCTCCACGACCACCTCGAGCATCCGCTCCCGGGCCGCCTTCTCGACGCTCGCCTCGTTGACGGCGAACGTGCGGAAGACCTCCTCGCCGTCGCGGAACACCCGCACGTCCAGCGTGAGCCGGTCCTCCGCGGCATAGCGCCGATGCACGATGGCGTCGATGGTCGACTCGACGTCGTCGTACTCCGCCTCGGCCAGGAACCCCACGTGGCCGAGGTTCACGCCGAGCACCGGCGTCCCGTCGGCGTGGGTGATCTCCGCAGCGCGCAGGATCGTCCCGTCGCCGCCGATGACCAGCGCCAGCTCGCAGCCCGCGCTGGCCTCGCTCTCGTGCTCGGCCAGCTCGATCGCCGGGTCGTACGCCGTCGGCTCGACATCGAGATCGCGGGCCTCCGAGGCGAGCATCCTGACCACGATCCCGTGGTCGGCCAGCGACTTCGCGCAGGCCATCGACACCTCGCGCGCCTCGCCACGGCCGGTGTGGGTGAGCATGAGGACCTTGCGCCCCCCGTCCTCCCCGGGGGCGCTGGCGCTCGACACGTCGTGCTGGCTCACGGGTCAACCCTCTCAGACGGCGCCGACACGTCACGGAGACCCGCGGTGGCGACGACGTCCCGCTCGATCTCCTCCGCGGAGATCGTCGGCTCGCCGCGGCGGAGCCAGAGGAAGAACTCGATGTTGCCCGACGGCCCCGGCAACGGGCTGGTCGTGACGGCCCGGGCCCCCCAGCCACGCCCGGCCGCAGCGTCAGCGACGGCGTTGACTGCCTCCGCCCGGAGCAGCGGGTCCCGGACGACGCCGCCCTTGCCGACCCTGTCCTTGCCGACCTCGAACTGCGGCTTCACCATCAGTGCCAGGTCACCGTCCGGCGCCGTCACCGACAGCAGCGCGTCGAGCACGAGCGCCAGCGAGATGAAGGAGAGGTCCCCCACCACGACGTCGACGGGCTCGCCGATCAGCTCGAGGCTGACGTCGCGGACGTTGGTGCGGTCGTGGACGACGACGCGGGGGTCCTGCTGGAGCGACCAGGCCAGCTGGCCGTAGCCGACGTCGACGGCGACGACCTCGCGCGCGCCGTGACGCAGGAGCACGTCGGTGAAGCCACCCGTCGATGCACCCGCATCGAGGCAGCGACGGCCCTGGACCGACAGGCCCAGCGGCTCGAACGCGGACAGCGCCCCGGCCAGCTTGTGGCCACCGCGCGAGACGTAGTCGGGTCTGCCGGGGTCCTTCGTGACCAGGATCGCGACATCCGTGGTCACCCCGGTCGCCGGCTTGGTCGCCCTGACCCCGGACACGGTCACCCGGCCGGCAGCGATGAGCTCAGTGGCGTGCTCGCGCGAACGGGCCAGCTTGCGGCGTACGAGCTCCGCGTCCAGGCGCAGGCGGCGTGGCGGCACCGACGCCTCCGCTCAGGACCCGGGTGTCGTGTCCAGCGCCCGCCGGAGCTGCTCGTGGGCCCGTTCGAACACGGCCACGTGCTCCTCGATCGGGCGATCGTCGAGGCCGTCGAGGGGCTCGAGGACGGCGTCGACCGCGGGGACCCCGGTGCGCACCGGGTCGGCAGCGGGCTGCGCTGCGGGCTGCGACTCGTCGGTCATGTCGTCGAGGTTACAGTCCGCCGGAGCCGCCGTCGGCGACCGGCACGTCGAGTCCCGAGATGTCGGCGGGTCTGCCGGAGTCGTCGAGGTACGCCCAGGCGGCGGTCGCCACCACCCGCCACCAGTCGGCGACGTCGCCGTCACCCTTGACCTCGAGCCGCGCGCCGACGACCGAGGCCCGCCAGCCGCCGAGCGTGGCGACTCCGTCGTCGAGGGTCGGCACAGGGTGCTCGGCGGAGAGCCCGTCGAGGTCGGGCGAGAGGTACGTCGGCCGCAGCCCGGGCGCGGCCGCGACGAGCTCGGCCGCGGTGGTCACGCCGGTCATCACCAGCAGCGACGGCACCCCGGTGTTGTGGGCGCCCGCGATGTCGGTGTCGAGGCGGTCCCCCACCATCAGTGGCCGCTCTCCGCCGACCCGCCTGATCGTCTCGTCGAGCAGCGGGCGGGCCGGCTTACCGGCCACGACCGGGTCGACGCCGGTGAACCGCCGGAGCGTCTCCACGAGCACTCCGTGCCCCGGCGCCGGCCCGTACGGGGTGGGCAGCGTCATGTCGGTGTTGCTGGCCACCCACCACAGGCCGTCGCGCACCCGGACGGCGCCATGCATGATGTCCTTCCACCGCACCTCCGGGCCGTAGCCGGTCACCAGAGCGTCCGCATCGTCCTCGACCGTGACCGCGACAAGGCTCTCCTCCGAGAGCGCCTGAAGCAGCCCCTCCGCGCCGAGGACAACCACGCGGGCTCGCTCGCCCAGCCGGTCCCGAAGCACACGCGCCGCCGCCTGGGCCGACGTGACGACGTCCGAGCGGGTCGCCGACACGCCCAGCTCGGTCAGGTGCTCGGCGACCGTGTCGGGCGGCCGGGACGCGTTGTTCGTGATGAACGCGACCCGCATGCCCGCACCGCGGGCGGCGGACAGCGCCTCCGGCGCACGTGGCACGGCCACCCCGCCGACGTAGACCACCCCGTCGAGGTCCAGCATCGCCAGGTCGTAGGCCTCGCAGAGCGGCCCCGGGGACACTTCCAGCACCCGCGCCTCCTTCTCCTCACGTCGGGATCGGTCACCATCGGCACCCTACGATGGCTGGATGGACGACAGTGCCGTGGTCATCCCGCCGTACGTCTCCGGACCGCTGCGACTCGAGCCGTTCCGAGCGCTGCGCCTCAATCCGGCCCGCGTCGGCGACCCGGCCTCGGCACGCCTCTACGCCCGGCCTTACCGCGGGGTCGCGGCCCGCCTGACGAGCTGGCTCGAGCGCGGCGACCTAGTCGAGGACGCTGCCCCCGCCCTCTACGTGCACGAGTACACCGAGGCGGGTCTCACGGTCCGCGGTGTCGTCGGCGCTCTCGACGTCTCACGGCGGGCGACGTGCGTCGAGGACGCCGCCGTGCTTCCCCACGAGGGGATCCACCCGAAGCAGGCGGACGAGCTCGCCGACCGGATGCAGGAGATGGCGCTGAATCCCGCCCCCATCCTCCTGCTGCAGGACTACCCGCAAGCCGCACGGGACGCGCTGTCAGCGGTCATCGAGCGGGAGCCGGACCAGGCCTTCCGCGACCGCGGCGACCAGCATCACCGGATCTGGGCCGTCCACGAGCCGAGCACGGTCGCTGCCCTCAACACCGCCTGGCAGCCGACCCGGGCCCTGATCGCCGACGGGCACCACCGGTACGCCGCCTACCTCCGCGTGCAGGCACGCTGCCCCGGAGGTCCTGCGGACCACGGCCTTGCCATGCTCGTCGACCAAGGGGCGACCCCGCTGCACCTCGGTGCCATCCACCGGGTGCTCCAAGGCGTGACGCTCGACGACCTGCGCCAGGCGGCACACGCCCTCGACCTGCCCTGGAAGGACGGCGATCGGGAGGCCGCGCTCGCGACGCTAGACCCGTCCACGCTCGTCGTCGGCGATGGCAGCAGCTGGGCCAGCGTCCTCCTCCCGGCGCACGCACGCAGCGCGGTCGACTACCTCCACGACACGCTCGTCCCCGCGCTCCGGCGGGGACCCACGCGAGTCCGTCACCATCACAGCGTCGAGGACACCATGCGGCACGTACGCCGTGGGCGCGACACCGCTGTCCTGCTTCCAGCGCCGACACCGACCCAGATCTGGCGCACCGTCCTCGCGGGACGCCTGCTGCCCGAGAAGGCCACCTCGTTCCAGCCGAAGCCGCACCCCGGCGTCCTCATCCGGACCCTCCGCGCCTGACCATCTTCGCCGTCAGCACCTCCACCTCCGTCATCGACTGCGTGCCGGCGCCGGACCGGAAGAACCGTCGCCGCAACGCACCGCGCAGCTCCACGACGTCGCCGACCGCCCACGAGGCGGCCTGCTTGCGCGTCCGCGCCGACCAGGTGTGACAGTCGATGGCGTCCACGCGGCGCCGTCCGCCCGAGCCGGCCGCATCCAGCCGATGCACCACCACCCGGAAGCTCGTGAGCACGTCGCCGCTCGGCATCTCCCGGTCCACGGGGGCAGCGGAGATGCGCCCCACAAGATGGACCTCATTCACCGACGCCAGGCCGACCGTCGGATCCTCCGCCGGGTCCTGGACCTGCTTCTTCTTCGTCACCACAGGTGATCACCTCCGCGAGGATCCTTCCCGCCGGCCCTGACCCTCACGCGGCGTCGCAGGAGTGCCTGTGGAAAGCGCAGCACGGACCGATCGTGTGGACGGGAAGCGGCCCGAAATAGCAGCAGCGCCGACCTGATCAACAGGTCGGCGCTGCGCAAAGTATGTCCGGCGGCGTCCTACTCTCCCACAGCCTCGCGGTTGCAGTACCATCGGCGCTGAAAGGCTTAACTTCCGGGTTCGGGATGGGACCGGGTGTTTCCCTTTCGCTATGGCCGCCGTAACT
>NZ_JBDZDM010000004.1:0-533709 GCF_040049175.1 Nocardioides asiaticus
CGTCACCGATGTGCTGGGCCACCTCCAGCGGCAGCGTCGTCGACTCGCCGCCGAGGACGACCTCGACCTCGAGCTTGTTGTAGATCTCGGGCATCGCGTCGACGGGGAACTCCACGTCGACCACCGGGCCGATCACCCGGGCGATGCGACCGCTGGCCGTCGTGGCCGTGGTCGTCTCGTCAACGGTTGCAGTCATGTCACTCACTCTTTCGGGGATGGGTCAGTCGTTCGCGGCAGTCGCGTCGGCCAGCGCGTTGACGCCCCCGACGATCTCGCTGATTTCCTGGGTGATCCCGGCCTGGCGGGCCTGGTTGGCGATCCGGGTGAACTTCTTGATGAGCTCGTCGGCGTTGTCGGTCGCGGACTTCATCGCCTTCTGACGGGCCGCCAGCTCCGAGGCGGCCGCCTGCAGGAGAGCGTAGAACACCCTGCTCTCGACGTACTGCGGGAGCAGACCGTCGAGGACCGCCTCGGCGCTCGGCTCGAACTCGTAGAGCGGGAGCACCTCGCTCGGGTCCGGACGCTCCTCGCCCTCGACCACCTCGAGCGGCAGCAGCCGCACGGCGTGGGGCTCCTGCACGAGCATCGACCGGAAGCGGGTGTAGACGAGGTGGACCTCGTCAACGCCCGGAGCGGTGGCCATCCCGGGGTCGGCACCCTGGATGAAGACGTCGATCAGCTTGCCGCCGATCTCCTTGGCGACGTCGTACGTCGGCTGGTCGCTGTGGCCCGTCCAGCTCTGCTCGACCTTGCGGCCGCGGAACCGGTAGTAGGCCTCGCCCTTCCGCCCGGAGATGTAGAGGTCGACCTCCTTGCCCTCGGAGCGGAGCTTCTCGATCAGCCCCTCGGCCTCGCGGATCACGCTCGAGGAGTAGGCGCCGGCCAGGCCGCGGTCGCTGGTGATGACCAGGACCGCAGCGCGGTCGGGGCTCTCGGGCTCGGTGGTGAGGGCGTGGCTGACGTTGGAGTAGGTCGCCACGGCCGACACCGCACGGGTGAGCTCGCGGGCGTACGGCGCGGCCGCATTGGCCCGCTGCTGCGCCTTGATGATGCGGGACGCAGCGATGAGCTCCATGGCACGCGTGATCTTCTTCATCGACTCCGTCGATCGGATCCGCGCGCGGTACTCACGCAGCGAGACGGCCATGCTCAGCCCCGCTTCTGCCGGACGATCTGCTCCTGCTCGATCTCCGCGTCGCTCAGCGGGGCGGCCTCCTCGTGACCCGGCCTGATGAAGCCGCCCTCGGAGGTCTGGAACTCACCGAGGAACCGGTCGTAGGCGCTCTCCAGCGCCGACTCGGTGTCCTCGGTGACGTTCAGCGACTCGCGGATGCCACTGAGGATCCCCTCCTGCGAGGTCCGCAGGTAGTCGATGAACTCCTGCTCGAACTTGAGCACGTCCTGGACCGGGATGACGTCGAGGCGGCCGGTCGTGCCGAGCCACAGCGAGACCGTCATCTCCTCGAGCGGGTACGGCGAGTACGCCGGCTGCTTCAGCAGTGCCATCAGCCGCTGGCCGCGCTCGAGCTGCTGCCGGGAGGCGGCGTCGAGGTCGGAGGCGAACATCGCGAAGGCCTCCATCGCGCGGTACTGCGCCAGGTCGACCTTGAGCGAGCCGGTGACGGCCTTCATCGCCTTGGTCATCGCGGCGCCGCCGACTCGCGACACCGACACGCCGACGTCGATCGCGGGCCGCTGGTTGGCGGCGAACAGGTCCGACTGCAGGAAGATCTGACCGTCGGTGATCGAGATGACGTTGGTCGGGATGAACGCCGAGACGTCGTTGGCCTTGGTCTCGATGATCGGCAGACCCGTCATCGAGCCCGCGCCCATGTCGTCGGAGAGCTTCGCGCATCGCTCGAGCAGGCGGCTGTGCAGGTAGAAGACGTCACCGGGGTAGGCCTCGCGGCCCGGCGGACGCCGCAGCAGCAGCGACACGGCGCGGTAGGCCTCGGCCTGCTTGGTGAGGTCGTCGAACACGATCAGCACGTGCTTGCCGTCGTACATCCAGTGCTGGCCGATGGCCGAGCCGGTGTACGGCGCGAGGTACTTGAACCCGGCCGAGTCGGACGCCGGGGCGGCCACGATCGTGGTGTACTCGAGCGCGCCGGCGGCCTCGAGGGCGCCACGCACCGAGGCGATCGTCGAGCCCTTCTGACCGATGGCGACGTAGATGCAGCGGACCTGCTTGTCCGGATCGCCGGACTCCCAGTTCTGCTTCTGGTTGATGATCGTGTCGATGGCGATCGTGGTCTTGCCGGTGGCGCGGTCGCCGATGATGAGCTGGCGCTGGCCGCGGCCGATCGGGGTCATCGAGTCGATGGCCTTGATGCCGGTCGCGAGCGGCTCGTGCACGGACTTGCGCTGCATCACGCTCGGCGCCTGCAGCTCGAGGGCGCGCCGGCCGACGGTCGCGATCTCGCCGAGGCCGTCGATCGCGTTGCCGAGCGGGTCCACGACGCGGCCGAGGTAGCCGTCGCCGACGGGCACCGAGAGGATCTCGCCGGTGCGGCGGACCGTCTGGCCCTCCTCGATCTTGTCGAAGTCACCGAGGATGACGACACCGATCTCGCGGGTGTCGAGGTTCAGGGCGATGCCCAGCGTGCCGTCCTCGAACTCGAGCAGCTCGTTGGCCATCGCCGAGGGCAGACCGGCGACCCGCGCGATGCCGTCCGCGGTCTGCGCGACCGTGCCGACCTCCTCGGTCTTGGCGGCCTCGGGCTTGTACTCGGCGACGAACTTCTGCAGTGCGTCGCGGATCTCGTCCGGACGGATGGTGAGCTCCGTCATCTCACGTGCCTTCTCTCTCGTGTCTGTCTGAAGTCTGGGTGCTCGGCGAGACGCTCAGCCCGCCAGGAGCCGCTCGGCGTCGTCGAGTCGGCTCGCGACCGATCCGTCGATGACATCGTCGCCGATCTCGACCCGGATGCCACCGAGGACCGAGGCGTCGACGACGACGTTGGTGTGGACCGGGCGCCCGTAGTTCCGCTGCAGCGTCGCAGCGAGCCGGGCCGCCTGGTCGTCGCTCAACGGCGACGCGACGTAGACCGTCGCGACGCTCTCGCCGAACGTGTCGCCGGCCAGGGTGCGGTAGGCGGACAGAGCCGCCGACACCGTGCCGTAGCTGCCGGCGAGCGCCTGCTTGGCCAGGGTGAGCGTCGCGGGCTGGACCTTGCCGGCCAGCAGCGAGTCGACCAGCTCGCTCTTGTCCGCGACGGACCGAGCAGGATCCGACAGCGCGTCCCGCAGGGTCGGGTTGTGGTCGATGATCCGGCGCAGCTCGAACAGCTCGTCCGACAGCTCCGGACCCTGCTCGCCGGCCGACAGCACCGCCGCCACCTCGGAGAGCCGCTCGACACCGTCGGGCAGGTCTCCGCTGTGGGTCCAGCGCCGCGAGACCGCACTGACCAGGACGGTCAGGGCGGCGTCGTCGAGCTTGCCGCCGAAGACCTCCCTGACCAGCCCCTGCTTGGCCTCGACCGGGATCGAGCCGTCCGTCGCGAAGCGGCGCAGCGCGGGCTCGGTTCGGAAGGTCTGCGAGACGGAGAACAGGGAGTCGGCCGTCGTCGCTGCCGCCTCGGTCGAGCCGGAGACAGCAGCCTTCAGCTCGTCGATGACGGCGGAGAGCGTCTCGGCCGATGCTCCACGGAAGTCCATCAGTTGACACCGCCCGACGGCGCGCCGGCCTCGAGGTCGCCGAGGAAACGCTCGACGACACGGTTCTGCCGGGTCTCGTCCTCGAGGCTCTCGCCGACGATGCGACCGGCCAGCTGGGTCGCCAGCGAGCCGACCTCGGCGCGCAGCGAGGCGACCGCCTGCTGACGCTCGGCCTCGATCTGGGTCTTGCCGTGCTCGACGATCCGCGCGGCCTCGGCCTGGGCCTGCTCACGCATCTCGGCGATGATCGCGGCGCCCTGCTCGCGAGCCTGCTCGCGGATCTGCGCGGCCTCCTTGCGGGCGTCGGCGATCTGCGACTCGAACTCGTCCTTGGCGGAGTTCGCCTCCTCCTTGGCTCGGTCGAGATCGGCGAACTGCTTCCGGATGGCGTCCTGCCGGGCGGTCATCGCCCTGTTGATCGGCGGGATGACGTACCGGGCAAGGAGGATGACGATGACGACGAACGCGATCAACTCCACGATGAAGGTGCCGTTGGGCACCAGGAAGTTGCTCGCGAGCGGAGTCGGCTGAGGGATGCTCATCTACCTCTTGGTCCTTTGCCTAGTGCGGGTGGTGCGTGCCCCGTGTCGGGCCGTGCTCACTTGCCCAGGACGAAGACGAACAGCGCCATGAAGGCGAGGTTGATGAAGAACATCGCCTCGACCAGGCCGACCGTCAGGAAGAAGATCGTCTGCAGGCGGCCCTGTGCCTCCGGCTGGCGCGCCACGCCCTGGATGTACGACGAACCGGCCAGGCCGTCACCGACGCCGGCACCGATCGCGCCGCCGCCGAGTGCGAGGCCACCGCCGACGAACGCGCCCGCGGTCTTGATGGCCGAAACGAGATCCGGATCTGCTGCCACTGTCTCTCCTTGATTCACGCGCCCGGGCGGGCGCATCGGGGTTTACCTCTGGTACGACGTGAGCGGGGCTCAGGCCGCGAGTTCTGGGGCCTTCTCGTCCTGCTCGTCGTCGTGACCGTGCTCGTCGCCGTGGCCGGCCGCAGCCATGCCGAAGTAGAGCACCGTCAGGAGCGAGAAGATGAAGGCCTGGATCAGGCCGATGAACATGTCGAACAGCTTCCACAGGATGTCGGCGAGGAACGACAGCACGCCGCCGACGGGGACCGGGCCGATCTTCCAGGCGACCAGGCCCGCGATCAGGCCGAGCATGATGCCGCCGGCGAAGATGTTGCCGAAGAGTCGCAGGGCAAGCGTGATCGGCTTGACGAGCTCCTCGAGGATGTTCAGCGGAAGCAGCACCGGGTAGGGCTCGATGAAGTGGCGGAAGTAGCCCTTCACGCCCTTGGTGCGGATGCCGTAGACCCACACGCTGACGATGACGAGCACCGCCATGGCGTAGGTGAGGTTGGTGTCGGCCGTCGGCGCCGGGAGCGCGTGCACGTCCTTGTTGAGCTCGCTGGGGATGAGCTCGAGCCAGTTGGCGATGAGGATGAAGAAGAACAGCGCCACGGCCAACGGGACGACATAGGGGTGGACCCGACCGAGGTTGTCCTCGACCTGCGTCTGCACCTCCTTGACGATCGTCTCCCAGAGGATCTGCAGCTTCGTGGGGACGTTGCCGGCGGTCTTCTTGACCAGTTGGCGGCGCAGGATCAGACCGAGACCGACGACGATCGCACCAGCGACGAGCGTGCACCAGATGGTGTCGGCGTTGAGCGTCATCCCCAGGACGTGCCACTCCGGGTGCTCCCCGGGGTGGATGTCGATCTCGAGGGGCGCGATGGTGGCCAGCAGGCCGCTCATGGGTTCTTCAGCTCCTTCAGCAGCGGGATGGTGGTCATCACCAGGGCGATCAGACGGAAGATGGCCAGCCCCAGGAGCAGGCCGATGCCGTCGGGCCACAACAGGGCCGCGACGCCGACGGCGATCACGGCAAGCACGGCAAGACGGACGATCGTCGCGCGCGTCATCTGGCCCCGGGTGGGCTTGGCCCCGGAGGTGATCACCCGAAGCAGCCAGAACTCGGTCGCGAGGTGGTTGAGGAGCCCCAGGAGCACTCCGCCGGCCAGACAGGCCGGGAGCAGCCAGTCACCCGACTGTCCGAACCAGAGGCTGAACACCATCATGCCGAGGGCGACCAGCTCGATCTTGCGCTGGTCCCGGATGACCCGGCCGACCGTCGCCCTTCCGGGCTGCTGGATCGCCTGCGATGTGGTCGTCACGGTGTCACCTCACTCTGATGGATCGCGGAGCGCCCGACGTACGCGAGCGATGAAGCCGACCGCGCCGAGGGCGATGCCGATCGCAACACCGACGACCGCGCCGACCGGTGCCGACCCGGCGACATGGTCGATGACCAGCCCGATCGCCGTACAACCGACGACGGAGCCGACGAGCAGCCCTCCGAGACCGAGTAGGTCACGTCCACGCAGAGGCGGATGAGGGTCCTCGACGACGGGCATGCTACCTGGGGATTGACGGAGTGCGCTCGCGCGGCCTGGCCGACCTGCGCTGCGAACGTGGACACGACGTCGACGCTCGCCGAGAACCTATCACAGCGCAGACCGCCTCCCGGGCGGGGGCTGAGGCCCGTTCCTGGTGCGCTGGGGGCGGTCGTCATCATCGGCGGCCGATCTGTGTGTCGTGGGGCGTGCGGGCGTTACCTGAGCGTATCCGTAACGCTCGTGAAAACTATCACAAGCGTCTCGCCCGCCCGAAATGGATCGATCCACACCCTTCCACGTGGCGGGACCACGGCTCGCATCAGGGGGCCGGCGACGGCTCCTCCGGCGGCTCGAGGAACGCGTCGGTGCGCGCCCCGCGCACCTTCGGCAGCAGGAAGGTCAGCACCAGCGTCACCGCCACCGCGGCGCCCAGCCCGCTCCACATCGCCGGACCGGTGTAGAGGCTGGCGAAGACCGAGCCGAAGCCGATCAGCGCCGCCCACAGCCACATGATGAGCACCGCGCGGCGCTGCGAGTGACCGATCTCCAGCAGCCGGTGGTGGAGGTGCTGCTTGTCGGGCGAGAACGGCGAGCGGCCGGCCGCGGTCCGGCGTACGACGGCCATGACCAGGTCGGCGAGCGGCACCACCAGGATCGTGACCGGCAGCAGGACCGGCAGCAGCGTGGGCAGCAGGCTGGCCTGCGACCCGTGGGCCCCCTGGCTGAGGTCCGAGGGGGTGAACTGCCCGGACAGCGACACGGCGCTCCCCGAGAGGACCAGGCCGATGAGCATCGAGCCGCTGTCCCCCATGAAGAGCCTGGCCGGGTGCCAGTTGTGGATGAGGAAGCCGACGCAGGCCCCGGCCAGCGCGCAGCTGAGCAGCGCCGCCGTGGTCGCCCGGCTGACGTCGTTGATCCGGGTGAGCTCGTAGCAGAACAGGAAGAACGCGACCGCCCCGATGCCGACGACGCCTGCGGCGAGGCCGTCGAGGCCGTCGATGAAGTTCACCGCGTTGATCGTGGCGACGACGACGAGCCCGGTCAGCAGGGCGCCCTGGGCGGGCTCGATGGAGAACTGGGTGCCGTCGGGCTGGGTGATGAAGATGTACTGGACGTTGAAGGCGATCAGCACCGCCGTGGCGAGCACCTGCCCGCCCAGCTTGGTGAGGGCATCGAGCTCGATGATGTCGTCGATGATCCCGACCAGGCAGATCAGCGCCCCGGCCAGGATGACGACCCCGGCGTCGTGGAGCACGAAGCTCGGGCTGTCGGCGAGGAAGGGCAGCTTGCGCGCCACGACGTACGCCGCCACCAGGCCGCCCAACATCGCGAGCCCGCCCATGTAGGGGATCGGCTCGGCGTGGACGTCCCGGTCCCGGACCCGTGCCACGGCGCCCGTCCGCACGGCCACCTCACGGGCGACGACGGTCAGCAGGTAGGTCACCGCCGCGGCGACGAGGAAGACCAGCAGGTAGGCACGCATCAGGCAGTGGTCTCCTCCACCGAGAGCCCGTGCTTCTCGAGGACGGCGTCGAGCCGGTCCACCGGGATCGCGCCGAGACGGAGCAGGCGGGGCACGTCGCCGGTCGCGTCGACGATGGTCGACGCCTCTCCCCCGGGCACCTCCCCGCCGTCGACGAGGATCTCGACGTCGTCGCCCAGCATCTCCTCCGCCTGGTCGGCGTCGGTGGCTGCCGGCATCCCGGTCTTGTTGGCCGAGCTCACGGCGAGCGGGCCGACCCGATCGATGATCTCGCGGGTCAGCTCCAGGTCGGGCATGCGTACGGCGACGGTGCTGCGGGTGTCGCCGAGGTCCCACTGCAGCGACGGCTGCTGGTGGAGCACCACCGTGAGCGCGCCCGGCCAGAGCTCCTCCACCAGCGACCGGGCCCACTCGGGCACCCGGGTCGCGAGCGCGTCGAGCGTCGCCGCGTTGCTGACCAGCACCGGCGGCGGCATCGACCGGCCGCGGCCCTTCGCCTCCAGCAGCGCGGTGACGGCGCCCTTGTCGAACGCGTCCGCGGCGATGCCGTACACGGTGTCGGTCGGCAGGACCACGACGGAGCCGTTCTGGAGCGCCTGGGCGGCCGCCTCGACGGCCTCCTCGCGCTCCTCGTCGGTGCCGGTGGGATAACGGGTGCTCACGCGTCTCCTTCCTTCGGGCTCATCGTGCCAGCCGCGCCGTCGTGTAGCGCGGACGCCCCGCGAGATCCGCGTGATCGCGCACCTCCGACCAGCGGCCGGTGGCCGCGAACACGGCGGGTGCCGACTCGCCCTGCACGTCGGCGTGCTCGAAGCCGAGCACTCCCTGCGGCTTCAGCAGGAGGGCCGCGCGCCGCTCGAGGACGCGGATCGCGTCGAGCCCGTCGTCGCCGGAGAAGAGCGCCTGGTGCGGGTCGTGGTCCCGGGCCTCGGGCGCGACCGACTCCCACGCCTCGAGCGGGACGTACGGCGGGTTGCAGACGACCACGTCGACCGACCCGGCGAGGTCGTCGAACGCCGCGGCGAAGTCCCCCTGGCGCAGGTCGACACCGGTGCCGTCCAGGTTGCGCTGCGCCCACCGGAAGGCGTCGTCGCTCAGCTCGACGGCGTGCACCTCGGCCTGCGGCACCTCGTCGGCGACCGCCCGCGCGATCGCGCCGGAGCCGGTGCACAGGTCGACCACGACGGGTGCCTCCTCAGCCTGTGCCGCTTCGATCGCCCAGCCGGCGAGCAGCTCGGTCTCCGGCCGCGGCACGAAGACACCCGGCCCGACCGCCAGCTCGACGTGCCGGAAGTGGGCGACGCCGGTGAGGTGCTGCAGCGGCTCACGGTCGGCCCGGCGGGCCAGGAGCTCCTGGAACGCCTCGAGCGCCGCCGCGGGTACGTCGTCGACGAGCACCAGCGAGCCGCGCGTGGTGCCGAGCGCATGGGCGAGCAGCTCGGCGGCGTCGTACTCCGGACTCGGCACGCCCGCCTCGCGGAGCCGGTCCGTGGCCTCGGCCAGGACCTGGCGGGGGCGCGTCGTGCTCAACCGCCGTGCTCCTCGAGCGCCGCCAGCCGCGCCGCCAGGTCGGCCTCGACGGCCGACTCGACGACCGGGCCGAGATCGCCGTCGAGCACCTGGTCGAGGTTGTAGGCCTTGTAGCCGGTGCGATGGTCGGAGATGCGGTTCTCCGGATAGTTGTACGTGCGGATCCGCTCCGAGCGGTCCACGGTGCGGACCTGGCTCCGGCGCGCATCCGAGGCCTCGGCGTCGGCGGCGTCCTGGGCGGCCTGCAGCAGCCGGGCGCGGAGCACGCGCAGCGCCTGCTCCTTGTTCTGCAGCTGGGACTTCTCGTTCTGCATCGAGACGACGATCCCGGTCGGGAGGTGGGTGATCCGCACCGCGGAGTCGGTCGTGTTGACGCTCTGGCCGCCCGGGCCGGAGCTGCGGAAGACGTCGATCCGCAGGTCGTTCTCGTTGATCTCGACGTCGATCGGCTCGGCCTCCGGCATGACGAGTACGCCGGCGGCGCTGGTGTGGACCCGGCCCTGCGACTCGGTCACGGGCACCCGCTGGACACGGTGCACCCCGCCCTCGAACTTCAGCAGCGCGTACGGCGCCGCGCCTGGCTCGGGCGTGCCCTTCGCCTTCACCGCGACGGTGACGGACTTGAAGCCGCCGAGGTCGGACTCGGTGGCGTCGAGGATCTCGGTCGTCCAGCCCTGCCGCTCGGCGTACCGGGTGTACATCCGCAACAGGTCGCCGGCGAACAGCGCCGACTCCTCGCCGCCCTCCCCCGACTTCACCTCGAGGATGGCGTCCTTGTCGTCGGTCGGGTCGCGCGGCACGAGCAGGCGTCGCAGCCGCTCCTCGGCGTCCGCGCGTCTCGCCTCGAGCGTGTCCGCCTCGTCCGCGAACGACGGGTCGTCGGCAGCCAGCTCCCGCGCGGCCCCCGCGTCGTCACCGAGCTGCTGCCACTCGCGGTAGGCCCCGATGATCGAGCTGAGCTCGGCGTACCGCTGGTTGAGCCGCTTCGCCAGCCGGGCGTCGGCGTGGGTCTCGGGCGCGGAGAGCTGCTTCTCCAGCTCGGCGTGCTCCTCGACGAGCCCTTCTACCGCCTCGAACACCGTCTCTCCTCCAGCGCCGGGTCGGCGCTTCCGCACACCTCAGAGGCGCCGGGTCGGCGCTCCTGCACATCAAATGAGGAGCGCCGACCTTCCCGCGATCGGGAAGGTCGGCGCTTCGACGTAGCTACTTCTTCTTGCCGTAGCGGGCCTCGAACCGGGCGACGCGGCCGCCGGTGTCGAGGATCTTCTGCTTGCCGGTGTAGAAGGGGTGGCACTGGGAGCACACGTCGGCGCGGATGACGCCGTCCGACTTCGTGCTGCGCGTGGTGAACGTGTTGCCACAGGTGCAGGTCACCTGGGTCTCGACGTAGGTCGGGTGGATGTCGGGCTTCATGAGGTTCCTCTCGAGAGATGGGCGCCGGGTCGCCACCACTGATGCGTGGGACGTGAACCGGAACCGAAGAGTCAGTCTATGGCAACGGGATCGGGGGCCGAAATCTTCCGGACCACCCTCAGAGGCCCTCGCCCGGGGTGGTCTTCTGCACCTGCATCAGGAACTCGATGTTGCTGTGCGTCTTCCGAAGGCGCTCCAGCAGCAGTTCGAGCGCCTGCTGGCCGTCGAGACCGGAGAGGACGCGGCGGAGCTTCCAGACGATCTGGAGCTCCTCCGGGCTCATCAGCAGCTCCTCCCGGCGGGTGCCGGAGGCGACGACGTCGATGGCCGGGAAGATCCGCTTCTCGGCGAAGTCGCGGCGCAGCCTGATCTCCATGTTGCCGGTGCCCTTGAACTCCTCGAAGATCACCTCGTCCATCTTCGAGCCCGACTCGATGAGGGCGGTCGCGAGGATCGTGAGCGAGCCGCCGTTCTCGATGTTGCGGGCTGCGCCGAAGAACTTCTTCGGCGGATACAGCGCCGCTGAGTCGACCCCGCCCGACAGGATCCGGCCCGACGCCGGCGTGGCGAGGTTGTAGGCACGGCCGAGGCGGGTGATGCCGTCGAGGAGTACGACGACGTCGTGCCCGAGCTCGACGAGACGCTTGGCGCGCTCGATCGCCAGCTCGGCGACCGTCGTGTGGTCCGCCGGCGGACGGTCGAACGTCGAGGAGATGACCTCGCCCTTGACCGATCGCTCGAAGTCGGTGACCTCCTCGGGCCGCTCGTCGACGAGGACCACCATGAGGTGGCACTCGGGGTTGTTGGTCGTGATCGAGTTGGCGATCTGCTGCAGGATCATCGTCTTGCCGGCCTTCGCGGGCGAGACGATGAGGCCGCGCTGGCCCTTGCCGATCGGCGCGGCGACGTCGATCACCCGGCCGATCAGGTTGGCCGGGTCGGTCTCGAGCCGCAGCCGCTCCGAGGGGTAGAGCGGAGTCAGCTTGCTGAACTCCACCCGGTGCTTCGCCGACTCGGGGTCGGCCCCGTTGACGCTGTCGATGCGCACCATCGGGTTGAACTTCTCCTTGCGCTCGCCCTCGCGGGGCTGGCGCACCTGCCCGACGATCGCGTCGCCCCGGCGCAGGCCGAGCCGCTTGACCATCGACAGCGAGACGTAGACGTCCTCGGCGCCCGGCAGGTAGCCGCTGGTGCGCACGAACGCATAGTTGTCGAGCACGTCGAGGATGCCCGCCGCCGGAACGAGGACGTCGTCCTCGAGGATCGTCGTGTCCGGCTCGTTGCGCTGGTTGCCGCGGCTGCGGTCCCGGTCGCGGCCGCGACGGCGGCGGTTGCGGCGGCTGCCTCCGTCGCCGTCCTGCTGACCCTGCTGGCCGTCGTCCTGGCTCTCCTGGCCCTGGCCGTCCTGACCCTGTCGGTCCTGGCCCTGTCGGTCCTGGCCCTGTCGGTCCTGGCCCTGTCGGTCCTGGCCCTGTCGGTCCTGGCTCTTGCCCTGGTTGCCCTGACCGCGGCGGCCGTCCTGGTCACCGCGGCCCTGGCCCGAGGACCGCTGGTCCTTCTGGTCCTGCTTCGGCCGGTCCTGCTTCGACTCGTCCTGCTTCGGCCGGTCCTGCTTCGGCCGGTCCTGCTTCGACTCGTCCTGCTTCTGGGACTCCGCCGCAGCGCTCTTCTGCTCCGCGGCCCGCTCGCCCTGGGCGCCGGCGCGCGGCTTCCGCTCGCGGCGCGGCGCGGCGTCACCCTCGGCCGGCGCGGCGGCGCGGTCGGCCGGCGCGGCGGCGCGGTCGGCCGGCGCGGCGGCGCGGTCGGCCGGCGCGGCGGCGCGGTTGCCCTGCGCCGCCTTGATGGCCTCGATGAGCTGGGCCTTCTTCATGGAGCCGGCGCCCGGGATCCCCATGCCTCCCGCCATCGCCTTCAGGTCCGCGATCAGCATGGAGTTGAGTCCACCGCGCTTCTTCGGTGCGGTGGATTCGGTCGTTTCCGTCACGTGAGGTCCTTCCCACGTATCCGCCACCGGCGTACGACGCCGGGGCTCGTCATTGTCAGAACTTCCCCTCGGACGGGCAGCCGTCACGGACGTGCACGAGCACGGTCTGTAGGGAAGGAGGTGGTTCGCATCGGCCGGGCACCCGAGGCCCTGCGGGATGCTACGCCGTCGACCGACGGCGCGTCACCAATGTAACACCGCCCGACCCGACGCGGATTCCGCCTCGGTCGTGGCGACGACCATCAGACCGAGATCGCGCCGCGGAGGTCGACCGGCAGCGCGTGGCAGGTCCAGCCGTGCGGGCATCGGGCCGCGAGCTTGGCGGTGTAGGCGGAGTCGACGCCGTCGCTGAAGGCGAGCACGGTCGGCCCGGCGCCGGACACGATCGCCGCGAACCCGTCCGCCCGCAGCTCGTCCACGAAGGCGAGCGAGACGGGCATGGCGGGCCGCCGGTACTCCTGGTGGAGGTAGTCGCGGGTCGCGCGTAGCAGCTGCTCCGGCTGGCCGTTGAGGGCCGCGACGAGCAGCGCCGTACGACCGGCGTCGGCCGCGGCGTCGGCGTGCGGGACCGACTCCGGGATCAGCCCGCGGGCCACCTCGGTCCGCACGCCGGTCGGCGGGACGAAGACGACCGCGCTGATCCGCGGGTCGACCGAGGTGCGTACGGCGTAGAACTCCTCCCCCGACTCGGTCGGCTCCTGGCCGGAGATGGTGAAGCCGCCGTAGAACGCGGGCGCCACGTTGTCGGGGTGACCCTCGAGCCTGGCCGCGAGCCGGAAGACCGAGTCGTCGTCGAGGACCAGCTGGCCGCCCGCGACGAGCGCGCGGGCGAGCACGATGCCGCCGACGATCGCCGCCGAGGACGAGCCGAGGCCGCGCGCGTGCGGGATGAGGTTGCGGCAGTGCAGCCGCAGACCGGCGGGCTGGGCACCGAGGACCTCGAAGGCGGCGCGCATGGAGCGTACGACGAGGTGGCTCTCGTCCAGCGGGACGCGGGTGTCGCCCTCGGCGCCGGCGCCCTCGACGCTCACCTGCAGCCCGGAGGGCAGCACCTCGCCGGTGAGCTGGTCGCGCAGGCCGAGCGCGAGGCCGAGCGAGTCGTAGCCGGGCCCGAGGTTGGCGGACGTGGCCGGGACCGAGACGGTGACGGCGCCCTCGACGAAGGTGACCATGGCGACCCTCAGACGAGCCCGGCGGCCTTCGCGGCGGCCTCGATGTCGGCGTCGACGACGACCTGCGGCACCTCGCCGAACCACTCCAGCGCGGTGGCGGTGTCCTTGAGCCCGTGGCCGGTGACGGTGACGACGACCTGGCGGCCGGCGTACGAGATGCCCTGCTCGAGGTCCTGCAGGAAGCCGGCGACGCCGGCCGCGGAGGCCGGCTCGACGAAGACGCCGTCGCGCCGGGCGAGCTCGGCCTGGGCGGCGAGGATCCTCTCGTCGGGGAGTGCGGCGAACCCGCCGCCGGACTCCGCGGCGGCGGCGTCGGCGAGCCTCCACGAGGCGGGGTTGCCGATCCGGATCGCGGTCGCCTTGGTCTCCGGGTCGGGGAACACCCGGCCGGTGACCAGCGGCGCTGCACCCTCGGCCTGGAACGCGCGCATGACCGGCTTCCTGGTCGCGCGGCCGCGCTCGGCGTACTGCTTGTAGCCGAGCCAGTAGGCGCTGATGTTGCCGGCGTTGCCGACCGGCAGGAGGTGCACGTCGGGGGCGTCGCCGAGGCGGTCGACGATCTCGAACGACGCTGTCTTCTGGCCCTCGAGCCGGACCGGGTTGACGCTGTTGACGAGAGCGACCGGATAGTGGTCGGCGAGCCCCCGCGACATTCGGAGGCAGTCGTCGAAGTTGCCCCGGACCTGGATCACCTGGGCGCCGTGGACGAGCGCCTGGGCCATCTTGCCGGCGGCGATCTTGCCGCTGGGGACGAGCACGATCGGGGTGAGGCCGGCCTTGGCGGCGTACGCCGCCATCGAGGCGGAGGTGTTGCCGGTGGAGGCGCAGACGCACGCCGCGGCGCCCTCGTGGACGGCGACCGAGATGGCCGTGGTCATCCCGCGGTCCTTGAAGGAGCCGGTGGGGTTCTGGCCCTCGACCTTCAGCCAGACCTCGGCCTGGCCGGTCTCCGACAGCCACTCCGACCGCACGAGCGGGGTGCCGCCCTCGCCGAGGGTGACGGCCACGGTGCCGGCGGGGAGGTCGAGATGGTCGCGGTACTCCTCGATGACGCCGCGCCACTGGTGGGTCGCGGCGCCCGCCGGGGCGGTGGGGGTGGTGCTCACTCTGCTCCTTCGACGCGCATGACGGAGGTGACGTCGCGCACGATGTCCATGCCGCGCAGCTCCTCGACCGTGGCCGACAGCTGCGCGTCGGTCGCCTCGTGGGAGACGACGACCAGCTGGGCGTCCTCGCCGCGGCCCTCCTGACGCACGGTCTGGATCGAGACGTCGTGCTGGGCGAAGGCCGTCGCCACCGAGGCCAGCACGCCCGCGCGGTCGTCGACGTCGATGGCGACGTGGTAGCGGGTGAGGGTCTCGCCCATCGGAAGCACGGCCCGGTCGGCGTACGCCGACTCGCCGGCGCCCCGGGTGTCCTGGATGCGGTGGCGGGCCACCGTCACGAGGTCGCCGAGCACGGCGCTCGCCGTCGGCGAACCGCCGGCTCCGGGACCGTAGAACATCAGCTGGCCGGCCGCGTCGGACTCGACGAAGACGGCGTTGTAGGCGCCGCGGACGCTGGCGAGCGGGTGGGACCGCGGGATCATCGCGGGGTGCACCCGGACCGAGACGGCGTCGCCGTTGAGCTCGGCGATGGCGAGCAGCTTGACGACGCATCCCATCGCCTTCGCGGAGGCGACGTCGCCGGCGGTCACGTCGGTGATGCCCTCGCGGTGGACGTCGCTGGCGGTGACGCGGGAGTGGAAGGCGAGGCTGGCGAGGATCGCCGCCTTCGCAGCGGCGTCGAAGCCCTCGATGTCGGCGGTCGGGTCGGCCTCGGCGTACCCCAGCTCCTGGGCCTCGGCGAGGGCCTCCTCGAAGCCGGAGCCGAGGGCGTCCATCTTGTCGAGGATGTAGTTGGTGGTGCCGTTGACGATGCCGATCACGCGGGTGACCTTGTCGCCGGCCAGGCTCTCGCGGAGCGGGCGCAGGATGGGGATCGCACCGGCGACGGCCGCCTCGTAGTAGAGGTCGCGGCCGGCCTTCTCGGCGGCCTCGTAGAGCGTCGGGCCGTCCTCGGCGAGGAGGGCCTTGTTGGCGGTGACGACGCTGGCGCCGCTCTCCAGCGCGGTCAGGATGAGGCTGCGGGCGGGCTCGATCCCGCCGATCACCTCGACGACGAGGTCGATGTCGTCGCGGGCCGCGAGCCCGGCGGCGTCGGTGGTGAGCAGCTCGGCCGGGACGTCGACGTCGCGGGGCGCGTCGAGGCGGCGTACGGCGACGCCGCGGAGCTCGACCGGGGCGCCGACCCGCGCCGCGAGGTCGGTCTCCTGCTCCAGCAGGAGGCGCACCACCTGGGAGCCGACCACCCCGCAGCCGAGGACGGCGACACCCAGACGGTCGAGCTTGTCACCGGGCTTAGCACTGCTCACCGGACAAGGGTATCCGTGGCCGGCCCGCGCCGCCGACCCGCGCTCTGTGCGCGGACACGCCCGGCCAGGATCGGGCTCAGCTGCGGAGTCGGGCCGACGGCGCGAGCGATACGGCGGCGATGCCGGCGGCGATCACCACCAGCAGCGTCGCGCCCGCGACGGGCGAGGAGTGCGCGAAGCCGGCGAAGAGCGCACTGCCGAGAGCGAGCACGAGCGACTGGACGAGCCCGTCGTTGAGCTGCAGCGCCGAGGACGCCCGGCCCTCCTCCCCCTCGGGGGCAGCCGCCAGGGTGAGCACCGACAGCGTCGAGAACGCCATCCCGATCCCGAGCCCGGCGACGCCCCAGCCGAGGACGGGCACGAGCAGGGGTACGCCGTCGGCGGCCGCGGTCGCGAAGACGGCGAGGCCTGCGGTGAGCAGCACGATGCCGAGCCGGACCCGGCGTACCTCGTCGTGGAGGGCGGGCACCCGGATCACCACCCACGACCCGCCGAACCAGGTGACGGCACCGACGGTGAGCACCCACCCGGCGTCGGTCAGGGTGAGGCCGCGCTCGAGGGTGAGCATCAGCGGCACGTAGGCCTCAGCGCCCGCGAACGCGGCGCCGACGAGGCCGCGGGTGCCGATCACGCTCGGCAGACCGCGCGCCCCGCGCCACGTCCCGACCGGGAGGAGGCGGGGACCGGCGACCAGCACGACCGCCGCGGCAGCGGCGAGCAGCACCGGCCACAGCACGACGTCGCCCTGACCGGCCACGCTGACGAGGAGTACGCCGACGGAGGCGGCGACGGCCCAGCCGACCCGGGCGGGAGGGCCGCTGTCGTCGCCGCGTGCCCGCGACGGCGCGCCGCGGACGAGCAGCCAGGCGAGCACGGAGAGGCCGGGCACGCCGAGGAAGACCCACCGCCAGCTCGCCGCGTCGGCGACCCAGGCGGCGGCGACCGGCCCCACCAGCGCCGGGAGCACCCACGCCCCGGTCAGCACGGTGAACGCCCGCGGACGGAGCCGCTCCGGGTAGGCCTGCGCCACGACGACGTACAGCGCCGTGCCGACCATCCCCGACCCGAACCCCTGGACCGCGCGGCCGGCCACGAAGACCAGCATCGTCGGGGCGAGACCGGACAGGACCAGACCCGCGGCGAAGACCAGCACCCCGAGATCGAGCGCGCGACGCGGTCCGCTGCGGTCGATCGCCGGGCCGGATACGGCGTACCCGACGACCGAGACCCCGATCGGCGCGGAAAACGCCACGGCGTAGAGGGAGAGGCCGTCGAGGCCGGCGGCGACGTCGGGCATCACCGTGGCGACGGCGAGGTACTCGAACGCGATCATGAACCCGAGGGCGAAGATGCCGATCGTCGTGCGCAGGTGCCGGCCGCGCCACAGCGACGCGGCCACCGCTTCACCGACGTCGAGGGCGCTCACCCGTCCATCCTGGCGGAGACGAGCACGACCTTGCCTGTGGTTTCCCGCGCCTCGAGCGCCCGGTGCGCCTGCGCCGCCTCGGCGAGCGGGAAGACGCTGCCGACGTACGGCACGCGGCTCCCGTCGGCCGCTGCCGCCAGGACCTCGCGCCCGAGGGCCGCGATCCCGCCGGGCACGTCCAGCATCCGTGGCCCCAGACCTCGCCCCCGCCGGCGAGGCCGACGGCGCGGGCGCCCGCCCGCTTCGCGGCCTGGAGGAAGAGCACGCCGAGCCCGGGTGTCATGGGCAGCTCCGGGAGCGGCATCGTCGGGCGTGCGGACCCTGCCGGATGGCCGTGTCGACGAGGTGTACGCCGGCCGCCTCGACGACGACCCGCACCTCGCCCGCGCCCGGCTGCGGTCCGGCACCTCCTCCCAGCACAGGACGTCCGGGCCGCCGAGCTCGTGCTGCCTGATCGCGCGCATGACACGAGCACACCGCCTCAAGCGGACTCGAGGTCAAGCCACGTCGAGTCGCCAGTTCCGACCCGTCGAGTCGCCAGTTCCGACCCGTCGAGTCGCCAGTTGTGGTCGGTCATCCGCCCCGGTCGGCGGCGCGCAGGTGGGCGAGGACGGCCCGGCCGCGCGGCGAGAGCCGGTAGCCGACCGGCAGGGACTCGGTGAGGCCGAGCTCCTTGAGGCGGCGTACGTCGGCCTTGAACGGCCTCTTCTCGCGTCCGATCGAGGCCGCGATCGTCTCGGCGAGCTCCGCGGGCCGGGCCTCGATCAGCTCGAGGTGCTGCCGGGTCCACGGGCCGCGACGGGTGCGCCGGTCCATGTCGGCCAGCCTGGCCGCGACCTCCTCGATCTCGCGCTTCCCGGGCCGTTTCGCGCGCAGCGTGACCCGCTCGTCGGCGCCGGCGTACCTCACCCCGATGCGGTAGACGTCGCCCTGCTTGCGCGAGAGGAAGGCGTGGAGCGCGTCCAATGTGGTGCCGGCGCGCCCGGCGTCCTCCTCCGTGAGCGCGGCCGGCTCGACCACGTCGACGGAGGTGAACTCCACGACGCCGACCCGGGTCCGCTGGCGCCCGCCGACCCGGTGCATCGGCCGCGTCCAGCGGCGGAACGCCAGGTCCACCTCCCCCGCGGCGATGCGCTCGAGGTCGGCGTTGGGGAACAGCATTTCCCCAGTCTGGCGCCTCAGCCGAGGTCGGTGGCGAGGAGATCGTCCTCGGTCTCCCGGCGTACGAGCACCCGGGAGGTGCCGTCCTTGACCGCGACGACGGGCGGACGCAGGGCGTGGTTGTAGTTGGAGGCCATGGAGCGGCAGTAGGCGCCGGTGGCGGGTACGGCGACGAGGTCGCCCGGGCGGACGTCGCCGGGGAGGAACTCGTCCTTCACGACGATGTCGCCGGCCTCGCAGTGCTTGCCGACGACGCGGCCGAGCACCGGCGGCGCGTCGGAGGCGCGTCCGGCGAGCGTGGCGGAGTAGTCGGCGTCGTACAGCGCCGTGCGGATGTTGTCGCTCATCCCGCCGTCCACGGACACGTAGGTGCGCCGCGCTCCCCCGTCGAGCTCGACCTCCTTGACCGTGCCGACGGTGTAGACGGTGCACATCGACGGCCCGACGATCGCCCGGCCGGGCTCGACCGACAGCCGCGGCACGGTGACGCCGAGGGCGCGGCACTCGTGCTCGACGATCGCGGTGAGCTCCTCGGCGAGCTGCTTCGGCGTCGACGGGTCGTCCTGCGTGGTGTAGGCGATCCCGAAGCCGCCCCCGAGATCGAGCTCGAGCAGCTCGGTGCCGAGCTCGTCGCGGATCCGCGCGTGCAGCGCCAGTACCCGGCGGGCGGCCACCTCGAAGCCGGCGCTGTCGAAGATCTGCGAGCCGATGTGGCTGTGCAGTCCGCGGAGCTCGACGCCGGGGGCGTCCAGCAGCCGGCGTACGGCGGCGAAGGCGTCACCCGAGCTGATCGAGAAGCCGAACTTCTGGTCCTCGTGGGCGGTCGCGATGTATTCGTGCGTGTGGGCCTCGACCCCGGCCGTCACCCGCACCATCACCCGCGCGGTCAGGCCGGTCTCGGCGGTGATCGCGCAGACCCGCTCGACCTCGTCGAAGGAGTCCACGATGATCCGGCCGACGCCGGCCACGATCGCCCGGCGCAGCTCCATCGGCGTCTTGTTGTTGCCGTGGTAGCCGATCCGCTCGACCGGGAACTCCGCCCGCAGCGCGACAGTGAGCTCGCCGTTGCTGCAGACGTCGAGGAAGAGCCCCTCCTCGGCCACCCAGCGCGCGACGGCGGTGCAGAGGAAGGCCTTGCCCGCGTAGTAGACGTCGTAGCCCGTGAAGCCGTCCCGGAACGCGCGCGCCCGCGAGCGGAAGTCGTCCTCGTCGAGGACGTACGCCGGGGTGTTGACGTTGGCCACGAGGTCGGGGACGGCCACGCCGCCGACGTACAGGACGCCGCCCTGCTTGTGGGCGGTCTGCGACCACAGCTGGGGCACGAGCGCGTTGACGTCGCCGGGCTGCCGCAGCCAGGACGGCGCGTTCAGCGCGCCGGGTGCGTGCGCCCAGCCGGCCTCGTGGGTCATCGGGTCACCTCCGGCCCGGTCACATCCGCTCCGGCGCACTGACGCCGAGCAGGTCGAGCCCGTTCGCGATCACCCGCTGGGCCGCCTCGACGAGGACGAGCCGGGTGAGGTTGGTCGCGGTCACCGGCTCGTCGCCCTGCGGCAGCATGCGGCACTCCTTGGTGTCGTACCACCTGTTGAAGACCGACGCGGTGTCCTCGAGGTAGCGCGCGATCCGGTGCGGCTCCCGCAGCTCGGCCGCCGCCGCGACGACACGCGGGAACTCCGCCAGCGCGCGCAGCAGCTGGCCGTCGCGCGGGTGCGCGAGCAGCGACGGGTCGAAGGCGGCCATCGCGTCGTCGAGCGTCATCCCGAGGTCGGCGGCGTTGACCTTCATCCGGAAGGTGCGCGCGTGGGCGTACTGCACGTAGTAGACGGGGTTGTCGTTTGACGCCCTGGTGATCTGCTCGATGTCGAGCGTCAGCGGGCTGTCGGCCGGGTAGCGGGCCAGCGAGTAGCGCAGCGCGTCGACGCCGATCTCCTCGACGAGCTCGTTGAGGGTGACGATCTGGCCGGCGCGCTTGGAGAGCCGCACCTCCTGGTCGCCGCGCATGATCTTCACGAGCTGGCCGATGAGGACCTCGATGTTCTTGTCCGGGTCGTCGCCGGCGCACGCCGCCATCGCCTTGAGCCGCCCGACGTAGCCGTGGTGGTCGGCGCCGAGCAGGTAGATGCAGAGCTCGAAGCCCCGCTCCCGCTTGTTGACGTAGTAGGCGGTGTCGGAGGCGAAGTACGTCAGCTCGCCGTTGGAGCGGATCAGCACCCGGTCGCGGTCGTCGCCGAAGTCGGTGGTGCGCATCCACAGGGCTCCGTCGGCGTCGTACAGGTGACCCTGCGAGCGGAGCTTCTCGAGCTGGCTGGCGACGTCGCCCTGGTGGAGGCTGCGCTCGGAGAACCAGACGTCGAAGTGGGTCTGGAACTCGTCGAGCTGGTCCTGCTGCTCCTTGAGCTGCAGCGCGTAGCCCTTCTCCCGGAACGCCTCGACGCGCTCCGACTCGGGCAGGTCGAGGATCGAGGGGTCCTCGGCCACGATCTTCTGCGCGAGCTCGGCGATGTAGGCCCCGTGGTAGCCGTCCTCGGGAGCCGGCTGCCCGAGCGCGGCCGCCTCGATGGAGGCGCCGAAGAGGTTCATCTGGTTGCCGCGGTCGTTGATGTAGAACTCGCGGGTCACCTTGCCGCCGGCCGCCTCCAGGACGCGCCCGATCGCGTCGCCCACGACGGCCCACCGGGTGTGGCCGAGGTGGAGCGGGCCCGTCGGGTTGGCCGAGATGAACTCGACGTTGATCTGCTGACCACCGAGCGTGTTGGTGTGGCCGTACGACGCGCCGGCCTTGACGATCTCGGCGGCGAGCTGTGCCTGGGCGCCGGTGTCGACCGTGATGTTGAGGAAGCCCGGGCCGGCGACCTCGACCTTGCTGACGCCGTCGTGCTGCTCCAGGCCGGCCTTGATGAGCTCGGCCAGCGCGCGCGGGTTGGTGCCTGCCTTCTTGGCCAGCTGCAGAGCGACGTTGGTGGCGTAGTCGCCGTGCTCCTTCTGTCGCGGCCGCTCCACCGACACGGTTGCCGGGACGCCGTCGGGCAGGCTCACGGAGCCTTCGTCGACAAGCGTCGTCAGGACATCGACGATCGCGGTGGAGAGCTGCGCAGGGGTCACCCCCCAAGCCTATCGGCGGGTCCCGGTTTCCTCCGCACCGAGATCGGCGGGTAGTCTTCCGGTTCGCGCCACCCGGTCGAGAGATCGGCGGCGCGGGCCCTCGTAGCTCAGGGGATAGAGCACTGGTTTCCGGTACCAGGTGCCGCAGGTTCGAATCCTGCCGAGGGCGCCCTGTGATGTCTCAGGACATCGGCACGGCCCGAACCCACGGAGGGTTCGGGCCATCTGCTTTTCCACGTGCCTCGCCGCGTGCTCTCCCGGGGCCTGCGGGCTCACGACCGGCTGGGGTAGATCCCGGTCGTGCAGATGCTGTAGGTCAGGCCGTCCGGCTCGGCGGCGCTCAGGTCGGGGAGCTTGAAGGTGGTGCGGCCGTCCCCGCCGTACGTGGTGCCGAGCAGGCTGTACAGCGCGCTGTAGTCCGAGATCTTCAGTGTCTGGCCGTGCGCGGGCACGCCGAGGGCGCCAGGGGCCGCCATCAGCCAGACCGAGCCGATGACACAGTCGTCCGGCGCGGCGTACACCTGGTCGTAGTGCGGACCGTTGCCGAACGCCGTGGTCCCTGCCGGGCCCTGAGGCCCCTGGGGACCGGTGGCACCGGTGTCGCCCTTCTCGCCCTGGGCTCCGATGTCACCCTTCGCACCCTTCTCACCCGTGTCGCCCTTCGGACCCTGCGCTCCGGTGTCGCCCTTTTCGCCCTTATCACCCGTGTCGCCCTTCGGACCCCGGGGGCCCGTGGCGCCGGTGGCGCCCTGGGCAGTGGTCAGCCACTTGGTGAGGGACGTGGACAGGTCCTGCTTGCGGATGGTTCCGTTCTTGATGTCGGTGCTGGTCACCGACCCGTTCTTGATGTCGGCGCTGGACACGGAGTTGTTCCTGATGTCCCGGCTGGTGACCAGCTTGGCGGCGTCGGCCGGGCCGACAACGAGGAGTGCTGTGGCGATGACGGCTACGGCAACGACGACTGTGGCGTGGCGCGCGTCGAGCTTCATGTCGGAGGTTCCTTCCGAGCGGGCTTAGTGAGCCGCTCATCCGCAGAACATCGGCACCAGAAAAATTAGTTCAACTTTCAATGTCTTCTGCCGCACACCCGGGGTATTGCCCCTGGCCAGTTGCCCGGCACGCGGGGGCGGATGCGACCCCTGGGGCTGGTGATGCAGCACAGTGAGAGCATGCGCACCCTCCTCATGCTGGCGGCGCTGGCCGTCGCGGGCGCCGCCCTGCTGGCCGGCTGCGGTGACGACGCGACCTCGGCCGGCGCGTCGTCGTCGCCGACCCCGATGCCGTCGTTCTCGGTGAGCACCAGCGTGCCGGCGGAGCCGTCGCCGACCCCGTCGAACACGCCGTCGAAGACGCCCACGCCGAGCGCGACCCCGAGCAGCAGCTCCGCTGCTCCCACGCAGACGCCCAGCGCGAGCAGCTCACCGACCGAGGCCCCCGGCGGCGTCGTCCACACCTACAAGAACCTCACCCTGCGGCTCCCGGTCGCCGACGACGCGGTGCCGGACGCACCGGCCGGCTTCGTGGCGTACGCCCGAGAGGCCCTCGAGCAGGACTGGAAGCGCCTGGGTGGTACGCCGGGCTGCAAACGCGGGGCCGTCATCACCGTCAGCGCCACCAGGAGCGACGGGTTCGCCTACGTGATGCGCGACGTCGACCCGTCGCTGCAGAGCTGCCCGAACGCGGCCAACGTGGCCGGCGGCTACCGCGCCGTCTGGAAGGACGACGGCGGCTGGAAGGAGGTGCTGGGCATGCAGGACGTCCCGGCGTGCTCCGACTTCGAGAAGTACGACGTCCCGTCCGCGCTGCTCGGCATGGACGCGCAGTGCCTCAAGGGCAACAAGGTGGTGCCGTACGAGCACCCGTGACGGGCGCTCGTACGGCACCGGTGCCTCAGCGGAAGTCCCGCGGGCGGACGAGCGTCCCGGGGGACGCCGTCCAGGCGAGGCCGTGACTGGCCCGGACGACCGCCCGGTAGTGCATGTACTTCTTCGGGACGCGCAGGACCCAGCGGCTCTTGGCGTTCGTCTTGACGACCTTCACCCGCTCCCAGGGTCCCGATCCGATCGCGCGCTCCTGGATGACGACCCTGCTGTGCTTGTACGCCGGCTTCACCGGCCCGGCCAGTGCCCCCTTGCGCGGCAGTAGGCGGGGCCGGCCGACGGCGCGATGGACCTTCACGTGCATCTGGACCGAGCTGTAGGCCTGGGTGCCCGTCTGGTCGGCGTAGACGACGCGGTACGACGTCGCCCTGGTCGGCTTGTCGGTGAATCTGAACGTCTGCGGGGACTGGTCGTCCTTGACCGGCTGCCAGTCGCCGTTGCCCACCTTGCGGGCGAGACCGGCGATACCCGTGGTCACGGGATCGCCCTCGGCGTCGGTGATGGTCCCCTTGATGGTGACGTTCTTGCCGACCTGCGCCGACTTCGTCCAGGAAGTGACTGCGACGTCGACGTCGGCGGCGTGGGCGGGAGCCGACGCGACGACGGCGATGCCTGACCCCAGGAGGGCGGTCGCCGTCGCGAGGCTCGCGACACGGAGTCGATGGTTCATCGTTGGAGCACTCCTTCGGATGGCTACCGACGGGCCTGCCCCGCCGGCCGGTCCCAGGGCATGCCGAACCGACCGGCCCCGAGATCCGCACCTTTACCTTTGCAGCACATGGCCGGGCAGGGAACCCCGCACGTGGCGGCGTCCCGGACTACCGGCAGCGGCTGAGCGTTGCGTCGGCACGCGCGTCGGCACCCATCGCCCGCGCGGCCGAGACGAAGGGCAGGACGACGCTGGCGCCGCCGATGTCGCCGATCGAGCCCTGCACGACGCAGGTCCGGATCTTGGTGGGGTCCACCCGGGCGACCGCCTGCGCGAGCTTGTAGAGGTCGCCCGGCGACAGGTTGGTGTGGAGGTTCTTCATCACCGACACCACCCCGCGCGCGAGGAACCCGACGTCGTGCTGGTGGGCGCGGACCTTCAGCTGGATGCCGCGCAGCACCCGCTGCTGGTTGGCCGAGCGGTCGAAGTCGCCGCGGAGCAGATCGTGGCGGATCCGCGAGAACGCCATGGCGTCGTACCCGTCGAGGTGGATCCGGCCCTTCTTGAACCCCTTCGGCTTGAGGTACTCGTCGCTGAACGCGACCGGGTTCTGGACGGTGATGCCGCCGATGCCGTTCACCATGTTCTCCAGGTAGGGGAACTTCGTGACGAAGACGTACGACGGCTGGATACCCACCAGGTTGCCGACCGTCTGCCCGAGCAGCTTCGGGCCGCCGAAGTAGAGCGAGGAGTTGATCTTGTTGTAGCCGTGGCCGGGGATGTCGACCCACGAGTCCCGTGGCACCCCGATCGAGCTCGCCGCGCCGGTCCGGGTGTTGATGCCGATCAGCTGCAGCGCGTCGCCGCGGGTGTGGAGCATGTCCTGCCCCGGCCGCGCGTCGGAGCCGACCGCGAGGATCCAGATGACGCCGTTCTTGCGTGCCAGCCCGCCGAGGTCGACCCCGGACGCCTCGTCCAGCTTGACCAGGGCGGCGTTGGTGGGAGCGACGCTCGAGTCGGGTACGACGAGGGCCGCGACGGCCAGTACGGCCCCGAGGGCCATCGACGTCGCCAGCCGGTGTCCGACCATCCTGCGCAGCCGCGAGCGCAGGCTCGCTCGCTGACGCTCGCTCATGAGGACGCTCCCTTCGACGAGCTGCCCGAGGAGGGACTCTTGCCGGTGCCGGAGCCGCCGAGCGGGCGCCGGGTCTTCGTGACCGTGAACGCGAACACCTTCCATGTCCCCTTCACCTTGGTCAGGTCGAGCTGGCCCCGGACGAGCTGCTTGGACACCAGCTGCCCGCTGGTCCGGTAGCTCAGCCAGATCCGCGCCGTGACGCCGACCGGCCAGCCCTTCATGGCGAGCACGTCGAGCCGCACGCCCTTGGACAACGGCTGGACGCCGCTGATCCTCGCGCCGATGTCGGCGTTGGACATCAGCTTGAGGTTCTTCCGCGCCGCGGCGACCGCGCCGCCGGTGAACCCGGGGAACGCGCTCGTGAAGGAGGTCGCCTTCCTGGGGTAGTCGCCGCCGACGTACGCCGCGTCGAACCAGCCGTCGACGAGCTTGCCGGCGCGGGCGATGATCGCCTTGCGCGCCTTGGGCTTCAACCGGCCGGTCACGTGGTCGACCGTCGTACGGGTCGTGACCGCCGGTTGGGATGGCGCCGGCTTCGGCGCGGGCTTGTCGTCCTCGTCGCCGCCGCAGCCGCCGAGCAGCAGCGCCGCCGCGACGAGGACGGCGCCGACCCGCATCACGGGGCGGCCGGCCGTGGTCGTCATCTGTCGAGCTCTTCCTCAGGGAACCTGCCGCCAACGTGTGGCGGACTCCATTTGTGCAACGGCTTACACCTTGCCCGAAACCGGACCCTGGCTCCTGCATTTGCTGGTCGGTGGGTCTAGCCTTGATGGCCGGTAACGATTCAACGAATCAGCGCGCATTCCGGAAGAGGCGAAGCACGTCGTGTCCTCAGGCACCCCATCCAACAACACTGCCGACATCCCCGCGGAGTTCGGCGCCAACGAGTGGCTGGTCGAAGAGATGTACGACCAGTACACGAAGGACCCGAGCAGTGTTGACCCCGTATGGGTGAAGTTCTTCGAGACCAACGGAAACCCCGCCGCCAACGGCTCCGCGCCGTCCACGCCGCCCGCCGCCTCTCCTGCCCAGCCGGCCCCGGCAGCGAAGACCGCGCAGCCCGCCCAGAACGCCACGAAGACCGCGCAGCCCGCCCCCGCCGCACCGAAGACGGAGCCCGGCGTGGCGCCGGCCCCGGTCGCCCCGAAGTCCTCCGGCCCGAACACCGCCTCCACCCCTGCCCCGGTTGCCAAGCCCCGTCCCGAGTCGAAGGCTGCTGAGCCCGCCAAGGGCACCACCTCGCCGGTCCCGAAGGACGCCCCCGCCCCGGCGACGCCGACCGTGACCGACAAGCCGACCTACACCACGCTGCGGGGTATCCCGGCGGCCACCGCGAAGAACATGGACATCTCGCTGTCCGTGCCGACCGCGACCTCGGTCCGCAACATCCCGGTCAAGCTGCTCTGGGACAACCGCACCGTCATCAACAACCACCTCCGACGCGCACGCGGCGGCAAGGTGTCGTTCACCCACCTGATCGGCTACGCCATCGTCAAGGCGATCAAGGCGATGCCGGCCATGAACAACACCTACGAGGAGATCGACGGCAAGCCCACCATGGTGACGCCGCCCCACATCAACCTCGGCCTCGCCATCGACCAGCAGAAGCCGGACGGGTCGCGGCAGCTCGTCGCGCCGTCGATCAAGGGCTGCGAGGCGATGGACTTCGCGAGCTTCTGGACCGCCTACGAGGACATCATCCGCAAGGCGCGCGACAACAAGCTCACGATGGCCGACTACTCCGGCACGACGGTCAGCCTGACCAACGTCGGCGGCCTCGGCACCAGCCACTCGGTCCCGCGCCTCATGGCCGGCCAGGCGGCGATCATCGGGGTCGGCTCGATGGAGTACCCCCCGGAGTTCCAGGGCGCCTCGGAGAACACCATCGCCGCCAACGCGGTCAGCAAGATCATGACGATGACCTCGACGTACGACCACCGCGTCATCCAGGGCGCCCAGTCGGGTGAGTTCCTCAAGATCGTGCACCAGTACCTCCTCGGCGCCGAGGGGTTCTACGACGAGATCTTCGCCAGCCTGCGGATCCCCTACACCCCGATCCGGTGGAACCAGGACATCTCGACCAGCCACGACGACCAGGTCTCCAAGCAGGTCCGGGTCGGCGAGCTGATCCACGCCTTCCGCGTCCGCGGCCACATGATGGCCGACACCGACCCGCTGGAGTACAAGCAGCGCACCCACCCCGACCTCGAGATCGAGAACCACGGCCTCACCCTGTGGGACCTCGAGCGCGAGTTTCCCGTCGGCTCGTTCGCGGCCGGCCGCAAGCCGTTCATGAAGCTGCGCGACATCCTCGGGGTGCTCCGCGACGCCTACGTGCGCACGACCGGCATCGAGTACATGCACATCCAGGACCCCGAGCAGCGGGCCTGGATCCAGGACCGGGTCGAGCGGCCGTACGACCGGACGCCCCAGGAGGAGCAGCTCCGCATCCTGGAGAAGCTCAACGAGGCCGAGGCGTTCGAGACCTTCCTGCAGACGAAGTTCGTCGGCCAGAAGCGGTTCTCCCTCGAGGGCGGCGAGACCACCATCCCGGTGATCGACGAGCTGTGCGAGGCCGCCGCAGAGACCGGCCTCGACGAGGTCACGATCGGCATGGCCCACCGCGGCCGGCTCAACGTGCTCGCCAACATCGTCGGCAAGAGCTACAACCAGATCTTCCGCGAGTTCGAGGGCAACATCGACCCTCGCACGGTCCAGGGCTCGGGCGACGTGAAGTACCACCTCGGTGCCGAGGGCGAGTTCACCTCCGGCACCGGGGCGAGGATCAAGGTCTCGGTGGCGGCGAACCCGTCCCACCTCGAGGTCGTCGACCCGGTCCTCGAGGGCATCGCCCGCGCCAAGCAGGACGTGCTCAACAAGGGCGCGGCGTTCCCGGTCCTGCCGCTCCTCGTCCACGGCGACGCGGCCTTCGCCGGCCAGGGCGTCGTGGCGGAGACGCTCAACCTCTCCCAGCTTCGCGGCTACCGCACCGGCGGCACCGTCCACGTGATCATCAACAACCAGGTCGGCTTCACCACCTCGCCGAGCGCGTCGCGCTCCTCGCTGTATGCGACCGACGTCGCGCGGATGGTGCAGGCGCCGATCTTCCACGTCAACGGCGACGACCCCGAGGCGTGCGTCCGGGTGGCCCGGCTGGCGTTCGAGTACCGCCAGGCGTTCAACAAGGACGTCGTCATCGACCTCATCTGCTACCGCCGCCGCGGTCACAACGAGGGCGACGACCCGAGCTTCACCCAGCCGCTGATGTACGACCTGATCGAGCAGAAGCGGTCGGTCCGCAAGCTCTACACCGAGTCCCTGATCGGTCGCGGCGACATCACCGTCGAGGAGGCCGAGCAGGTCCTCGCCGACTACCAGGCCAAGCTCGAGCGGGTCTTCACCGAGGTCCGCGACGCCGACAAGCAGCCCGAGGCCTGGGCGACCGTGCCGGCCTACCCCGCCAAGCCGGCGGCCGAGACGGTGACGGCGGTGTCCAACGAGGTCCTCAAGCGGGTGGCCGACGCCTACGTCACGCCACCCGAGGGATTCACCGTCCACCCGAAGGTGCTCACCCAGCTGCAACGCCGCGCCACCCAGATCGCCGAGGGCAACATCGACTGGGGCACAGGCGAGATCCTGGCGTTCGGCTCGCTCCTCATGGACGGCCGCCCGGTCCGCCTGGCCGGCCAGGACACCCGCCGCGGCACCTTCGTCTCGCGGTTCGCGACGATGATCGACCGCAAGAACGCCGACGAGTGGACCCCGCTGGCCCACCTCACCGACGACCAGGCGAAGTTCTACGTCTACGACTCGCTGCTGAGCGAGTACGCCGCGCTCGGCTTCGAGTACGGCTACTCCGTCGCGCGGCCGGAGGCGCTGGTCCTCTGGGAGGCGCAGTTCGGCGACTTCGTCAACGGCGCCCAGTCGGTGATCGACGAGTACATCACCTCCGGCAAGACCAAGTGGGGTCAGGACTCCGGGGTCGTGCTGCTCCTCCCCCACGGCTACGAGGGCCAGGGCCCCGACCACTCCTCGGCCCGGGTCGAGCGCTTCCTGCAGATGGCCGCCGAGGAGGCCTTCACGGTCGCCCAGCCGAGCACCCCGGCGTCGTACTTCCACCTGCTGCGCAGGCAGGCCCTGGAGGCCGAGCACAAGCCGCTCATCGTCCTGACGCCGAAGTCGATGCTGCGTCGCAAGGAGGCCGCCTCGCAGCCGGCCGACTTCACGTCCGGCACCTTCCGGCCGTTCATCGGCGACGACGCTGCCGACCCGGCCAAGGTCGAGACGCTCCTGCTCTGCTCCGGCCGCATCACCTGGGACCTGATGGTCCAGCGCGGCAAGCGGGACAACGCCGACACGTTCGCGATCGGGCGCGTCGAGCAGCTCTACCCGTGGCCGACCGAGCAGATCAAGGCCGAGCTGGCGAAGTACCCCAACCTCAAGAAGGTGCGCTGGGTGCAGGACGAGCCCTACAACCAGGGCCCGTGGCCGGTCTACGCCCTCAACGTCATTCCCGAGCTGGGCGTGGCGGTCGAGCCGATCACCCGGGTCGCGTCGACCACGACCGCCGTCGGCACCGCCAAGCGGCACCTGGCCGAGCAGAAGGAGCTCCTGGACCGGGCCTTCAGCTGACGGCCGCTCTCATACGACGGCCCCGGGCGTTGTGCCCGGGGCCGTCGGCCGTTTGGGAGACTGGGCGCATGTACTTCACCGACCGTGGGATCGAGGAGCTGGTCTCCCGCCGGGGCGACGAGGAGGTCTCTCTGGCCTGGGTCGCCGAGCAGCTGCAGGCGTTCGTCGACGTGCACCCGGAGTTCGAGACCGCTGTCGAGCGGCTCGCGACCTGGCTCGCCCGTCTCGACGACCCGGAGGACTGAGCGGGGCCGCTGAGCGGCCGCTCAGCGCGGCCGGAGGACCACCTCGGGCATGGTCGCATCGGCCGGCAGGTCGAGGGCGCCGAGGATCGCGTCCACCACAGTCGACGCCCTGATCCAGCGGCCTGCGTCGTACGCCTGGCCCTCGTGCTCGTGGACCTTCTCCTGCATGGGCGTGGCCGTGCGGCCCGGGAAGACGCTGGTGACGCGTACGCCGTGACCGGCCTCCTCGGCACGCAGTGAGTCGGCGAGGGCGCGGAGCCCGAACTTCGAGGCGGCGTACGCCGACCACTCGGAGTTGGCGCGCAGGCCGGACCCGGAGTTGACGAAGACGACCGTGCCGCCCGCGGCGCGCAGGGCAGGCAGCGCCACCCGGGTGAGCACCGCGGGTGCGACCAGGTTGACGGCCAGGTGCTCCTGCCAGGCGCGGGTCGGGAGCGAGGCGACCGGGCCCAGCTCGACGACGCCAGCCGCATGGACGACCGCGTCGAGGGCGTCGGGGAGCTCCAGCGCCTCGACGGCCGCAGGGTCGGCCAGGTCCGCGACGAGCACGTGGGCGGACGGGAAGCCGGCGGCCCTCTCCGGCGTCCTCACGACCAGCCAGAGCTCGTCGCCCCGGTCGATGAGCCGTCGGGCGAGCTCGTGGCCGATGCCCGAGCCTGCACCGGTCAGCAGGACCCTCACCGGGTGAAGACGACCTTCCCGAACAGGTCGCCCGACGCCATCGCCTCGAAGCCGTCACGCGCCTGCTCCATCGGCAGGGTCCTGTCGACGAGCGGCCTGGCGCCGGTCGCCTCGAGGAGGGACACGAGCGACGCCAGCTCGCCACGCGTGCCCATCGTCGAGCCGATGACCCGCAGCTGCAGGAAGAAGATGTGGGTGAGCATCGCGTCGTCGAGCTTCGGCCCCGACGTCGTACCGCTGATGACGATCGCGCCGCCCGGCTTCAGCGAGCGGATCGAGTGCTGCCAGGTGGCCCGTCCGACGGTCTCGATCACGACGTCGACCTTGTCCGGCAGCCGCTCGCCCGAGGCGAACGTGGCGTGGGCGCCGAGCTCGAGGGCGCGCTTCCGCTTCTCCTCGTCGCGCGACGTGGCGTAGACCTTCAGCCCGGCGGCGCGCGCCAGCGTGATCGCCGCGGTCGCCACCCCGCCGCCGGCGCCCTGGACCAGCACCGAGTCGCCGGCCTTGAGCCCGCCCTGGGTGAAGAGCATCCGGTACGCCGTCAGCCACGCCGTCGGGAGGCAGGCCGCCTCCTCGAAGGACAGCCCGGCGGGCTTGGGGACGACGTTGCGCCTCGGCACCGCGACCCTCTCGGCGAAGGTGCCCTGATAGCGCTCGGAGAGGAGGGACCGCTTGGGGTCGGTGGTCTCGTCGCCGCCGGTGAAGCCCGGATCGCTGATGACCGCGTGGACGACCACCTCGTTGCCGTCCTCGTCGAGCCCGGCGGCGTCGCAGCCGAGGATCATCGGCAGCGCCTCCTCCTTCAGCCCCACGCCCTGCAGCGACCAGAGGTCGTGGTGGTTGAGCGAGGCGGCCTTGACGCTGACGGTGGTCCAGCCGTCGGGTACGTCGGGCTCGGGGCGCTCCCCGACCACGAGGCCGTTCAGGGGGTCGTCGGTGCTGAAGGACTCGGCGTAGACGGCGAACATGCCCCCAACCTAGCGAACCCTCAAGCCCGCGCGACGCCCTCCCGGCGGGCGGCGTCGGCCACCGCGGCGGCGACCGCCGGCCCCACCCGTGGGTCGAACGGCGCCGGGATGATGAGCTCCTCGGACAGCTGGTCGCCGACCAGCCCCGCGAGCGCCTGGGCGGCCGCGAGCTTCATCCCCTCCGTGATCGCCGAGGCCCGGGCGTCGAAGGCGCCCCGGAAGATCCCGGGGAAGGCGAGGACGTTGTTGATCTGGTTGGGATAGTCCGAGCGGCCGGTCGCGACGACACGCGCGTACCGGTGTGCGACCTCGGGGTGGATCTCGGGGTTCGGGTTGGCCATCGCGAACACGATGGCGTCCTCGGCCATCGTCGCGACGAGCTCCTCGGGCACGGTGCCTCCCGAGACGCCGATGTAGACGTCGGCGCCCGCGATCGCGTCGGCCAGGGTGCCCGTCCGGCCGCTGCGGTCGGCGGTCAGCGCGGCGATCGCCCTCTTGTGCGGGGTCAGGTCGCCGCGCGAGGTCGCCAGCACCCCCTTGCGGTCGAGCAGCGCGAGGTCCTTCACGCCGTACTCCAGCAGGATCTTCGCCACCGCGACGCCGGCGGCGCCGGCACCGGAGATGACGACCCGGGTCGACTCCGGCGTACGGCCGGTGAGGCGCAGGGCGTTCATGAGCGCGGCCAGCGACACGACTGCCGTGCCGTGCTGGTCGTCGTGGAAGACCGGGATGTCGAGGCGCTCCTTGAGCCGCTCCTCGATCTCGAAGCAGCGCGGCGCGGAGATGTCCTCGAGGTTGATGCCTCCGAAGCTCGGCGCCAGCCGGGCGACGGTGTCGACGATCTCGTCGACGTCGGTGGTGTCCAGGCAGATCGGGACGGCGTCGACGCCGCCGAACGCCTTGAACAGCACCGCCTTGCCCTCCATCACGGGCATCGCGGCCGAGGGGCCGATGTCGCCGAGGCCGAGGACGGCGGTGCCGTCTGTGACGACGGCGACCGTGTTCGGCACCCAGGTGTAGAGCTGGCTCAGCGCCGGGTCCTCGGCGATGGCGGTGCAGACCCGGGCGACGCCGGGGGTGTAGGCCATCGAGAGCTCGTCGCGGTTGCCGACCGACGCGGTCGGGCTGATCTGCATCTTGCCGCCGCGGTGCAGGTCGAAGACCGGGTCGCCGGCGTACGGGATGTCGGGCATGGGTCCCTCCAGGGGCTGCGCGTGCGTGATTCGTGGGTGGACGTCGCGAATCAAGGTGGTGCCGCGGAACCGTCTGCCGGGGATGTTCGCCCCGCGCGGCAGTCTGTCACACGCTCACGATGCGCACGCAACGGAGGCCGTCACAACCGGTGTCACCGGCGCTTGGCGGAAAGCAGCACGGGTCGCGGCCACACCCGGGCGAGCACGACGGCGAGCACGTCGGCGTCGGCGATCACGCCGCGGTGGCGGGAGTCGACACCGGCGTCCGGGTTGTCGGACAGCAGCCACCAGCCGGGCCCGCCCGAGCGGGTCGTACGCCGCTCGACGGCCCGCTTCACGGCCACGGTCCCGTCGGGGAGCCGGGCGACCACGAGCGCCCCCTCGGACGGCGTACGCCGGTAGGAGACGAGCAGCCGGTCACCCGCGCTCAGCGTGGGCGTCATGGACTCGCCGGAGACCCGGGCGAGGCCCAGCGGCGCGTGGGCGTTCGCGTGACGGGGTACCCATGGAGAGCGCGGCGACACGCGGAGTAGTGTCGCAGCCAGAACACCAACGTTCTTCGAAGAGAGGACCCGCATGTTCGCGCGACTGTTCGCACCCACCATCGAGGTCTCGGCCCACTGCGACCTGCCTTGCGGCGTCTACGACCCCGCCCAGGCCCGGATCGAGGCCGAGTCGATCAAGGCCATCATCGGCAAGGTCAAGGACAACGACGACCCTGACTTCCGCATCCGCGCGGCCGTCATCAAGGAGGAGCGCTCGGAGCTCGTCAAGCACCACCTCTGGGTGCTGTGGACCGACTACTTCAAGCCGCCGCACTTCGAGAAGTACCCCCAGCTCCACACCCTCTTCAACGAGGCCACCAAGCTCGCCGGCGGCAGCGGCGGCACCAAGGCGGTCTTCGACGAGGCGGTCGCCGACCAGCTGCTCGCCAAGATCGACGAGATCGCCGAGATCTTCTGGGAGACCAAGAAGGCCTGAGGCCCGGACTCCACCGACACGCCGCCCCGGCTCCCGGGGCGGCGTTCGTGGTTCGTGGGGAGCGGACACCCAGTACCGGCTTCCGATCCGGGACCGATTGCTGAGAATCACCACGGAATCCGGGGGGAAATCGCGCATCCGATTCCCGATCGGCGGTTTACTGGCGCTACAACCGGGGAAGGGGGCCCGGACTCCCATGCGCGTCGTTCAGGGGGCCTACGACGCGGACCGACGTATGGTGACCGCAAAGGAACAACTGGGATGCCACTGACGGGATCGGACGAGTTGCCCGAACGTGCGGACGTGGAGTTGCGCCTCCCCGCCGAAGGGGTCTACGTCTCGGTGCTCCGCACCACCACCGCCGGCCTCGCCGCGCGGCTCGACTTCACGCTCGACGACATCGAAGACCTTCGGATGGCGGTCGGCGAGGCGGCCGCGATCGTGCTCGAGTCGGCCGCCGCAGGGACCGACGTGGTGGCGCGGTTCTGGCTGGGCGACCGGACGATGACGGTCTCGGTGGCCGCCGACTGCGCCGCTCCCGCCGAGATCGACGAGGACAGCTTCGCGTGGCAGGTGCTGACGACCCTCGCCACCTCCGCGCGGGCCTCCACCGGACAGAGTCGGCTCGACATCACGCTGGTGGTGCAGGCGACGCCGCTGGAGGCAGCGCTCTAGATGTCCGACGACGAGCCGACTCGGGACGAGCTGGTCGACCCACCCCGCAGCGCTGCGGTCGAGGAGACGCGGCGCCGCAGCGCCGAGCTCTTCGCGGTCCTCTCCGCGCCCGACGTCGGACTCGCGGACCGCAGCGACGCCCGGGAGCAGCTGGTGCACCTGCACCTCCCCCTCGTCGAGCACTGCGCGCGCCGCTTCCGCAACCGCGGCGAGGCGCTCGAGGATCTCGTCCAGGTCGGCACCATCGGCCTGCTCAAGGCCGTCGACCGGTTCGACAACGAGCGCGGGGTCGAGTTCTCGACGTACGCCACGCCGACGATCATCGGCGAGATCAAGCGCCACTTCCGCGACAAGGGCTGGGCGATCCGGGTGCCGCGGCGGCTCCAGGAGCTCCGCATGCAGATCGGTACGACGAGCGCCGAGCTCACCCAGGCGCTGGGCCGCTCCCCGACCCCCCGCGAGCTCGCTGAGCGCATCGGCTGCACCGTCGAGGAGATCGTCGAGGGCCTCGAGTCCGGCAACGCCTACTCCACGCTCTCGCTCGACGCCGGCGACGACAGCGACGACGGCACTGGCACCATGCTCGACACCATCGGCGTGGAAGACGACAGCCTGGAGAACGTCGAGATCCGGGAGTCGATCAAGCCGCTGCTCGACGCGCTCGACGACCGCGAGAAGAAGATCCTCATGCTGCGGTTCTTCCGCAACATGACCCAGTCCCAGATCGCCGCCGAGATCGGCATCTCCCAGATGCACGTCTCCCGGTTGCTCACCCGGACGCTGGACCACCTCCGGACGGCACTCGAGACCGACTGACGGCGTACGCCGCCGGGCTACTGCTCCTCGTCGTCGGCCTCGAGCGCGTCGATGCTCGCCGGGTGGAAGACCGCGGCGAGGGTGCCGACGGCGACCACGGCGAGGACCACCGCGAGCGCGACGTTGTGGCGGCCGTTCCACGCCAGGCCGAGCATGATCAGCTGCACGAGCACGATCGGCGCCCGTGCCCAGGAGCTCAGGCCGACAAGCGACCAGGCGCACCAGCCGAGACCGACCGCGCACAGCAGGAAGAAGACCGCGAGGCCGATGCCCACACCACTCTCGCCGTCGTCGTGCGACACCACCTGGAGCACCGCCAGCACGAGCAGGGCGACCGCTTCCAGGGCGGCGAGGACGGCGGCGATGACGAGCGTGGCGGGACGACGGGCTGGGCTCACCCGCGCAGCCTACGAGCGTGCGCGGAGGTGGGCGTAATCATCCCGGGACCCGCCGCCGCGGTGACGGAAGAGACACCCGTCACCCCTTGTTTAAACGTTCATTTGTTGGAACGCTGGGTGCTGCGCACGTGAAGGCGTTCACATCCTCCTGCCTCCGGCGCACCCGGCAAGCCGGCAGACCCCGGCTCCGCCTCACGACGTTGTGAAGGAAAGAGGTTCCCCCAAGCCATGGATTGGCGCAACCGTGCTGCCTGCCTCGACGAGGACCCCGAGCTCTTCTTCCCGATCGGGAACACCGGCCCGGCGATCCTGCAGATCGAGGAGGCGAAGCAGGTCTGCCGTCGCTGCGAGGTCCGCGAGCAGTGCCTGCAGTGGGCTCTCGAGGCCGGACAGGACCACGGTGTCTGGGGCGGACTCAGCGAGGACGAGCGGCGGGCGCTGAAGCGCCGCAACGCGCGGTCCCGCGTGCGCACCGGCGTCTGAGGGCTACTCCACCGGCACATCGATCACGGCTCTGGCCCCCGACGATCGCTCGCGCGGCCCGAGCCCGAGCCTCCCGCCCAGCTCCGACTCCACAAGGGTCCTCACGATCGAGAGCCCGAGGTTGGTGGAGGTGTCGAGGTCGAACCCCGGCGGCAGCCCGCGGCCGTCGTCCTCGACCGTGACCACCAGGTGACCGGGCGGACGGCGGACGGTCACCTCGATCAGGCCGCCCTGGGCTCCCTCGGCGAAGCCGTGCTCGACGGCGTTCTGCAGCAGCTCGGTGAGGACCATCGCGAGCGGCGTCACGACCTCGGACGGCAGCTCGCCGAAGGTGCCGTCGCGGCGTATGCGGATGCTGGTGCCGACCGCGCCTACGTCGCCGACCATCGCCGCGAGCCGGTCGGCGATCTCGTCGAACTCGACGTACTCCTCCACCGCCTGCTGACTGAGGATCTCGTGCACGAGCGCGATCGACCCCACTCGGCGGACGGCCTCGTCGAGCGCCGACTTCGCTGTGCCCGACCCGATCCGGCGGGCCTGCAGCCGGAGCAGGGCCGCGACGGTCTGCAGGTTGTTCTTCACGCGGTGGTGGATCTCGCGGATGGTCGCGTCCTTGGTCACCAGCTCCCGGTCCCGGCGGCGCAGGTCGGTGACGTCCCGAAGCAGCACGAGCGCCCCGATCCGGTCGCCGCGGGGGCGCAGCGGGATGGCCCGCGCGATGATCGCGACCGCCCCGGTGTCGATCTCGGTGTCACGGTGGGCGCGACCGCCGAGCACGGCACTGAGGGTCTCCTCGTCGGGCCGCTTCCGCGGCGGGACGAGTGTGCGGGTCACCTCCGCCAGCGACTGCCCGGTGAGGTCGCCGGAGAGCCCGAGCCGGCGGAAGACGGAGAGCGCGTTGGGGCTGGCGTACTCGACCACACCCTCCTCGTCGACCCGGATGAAGCCGTCGCCCACCCGGGGGGTGTCGGCGTGGTCACCGCGCTCCCCGGCCACCGGGAAGTAGCCCTGCGCGATCATCTGGGTGAGGTCGGACGCGGTCTGGAGGTAGGTCAGCTCGAGCCGGCTGGGGGTGCGTACGCCGAGCAGGTTGGTGTTGCGGCCGAGTACCGCGATGATCCGGCCGCCACGGCGCACCGGGATCGTCTCGACCCGGACGGGGAGGTCGTCGCGCCACTCCGGGTCGCCCTCCCTGACGAGCCGCCCGGCGGCGTACGCGTCGTCGAGGGTTGGCCTGCGGCCGATCGGGACGAAGGTGCCCACGATGTCGTCGACGTACGCCGTCGGGCCGGTCGTGGGGCGCATCTGCCCGCCGGCCCAGAACCCCTTCTCCTCCCGGTCGGGCAGCCACAGCACGAGGTCGGCGAAGGAGAGGTCCGCCAGGATCTGCCAGTCGGCCATGAGGAGCTGGAGCCAGGCGACATCGGTGTCGTCGAGGTCGGTGTGGCTCTTGGCTAGCTCGGGGAGCGACGGCACGCCGCCAGCGTAGAGGTATACCCCCCGCGGCCGCGGACGGGGTTTGGCAGGATAGTCCCGTGTCCGGGTCGTATTGGGAAGAGGTTCGCGCCACGGGGCTGGCGGTGCCCTCCGACCGACCGCTGGACGAGCTCACAGCCGAGCTCACCACCATGCTCGGGGACCCCGACCCGCAGCGTCGCGACGCGCTGGCGTACCCCACGTTGACGACCTGGATCCAGCGCGGTGTGTACGACGACCTGCTGACCGGCCTGGGGGACGGTATGGCCGCAGGCCTGGCCGTCGGCCTGGGCGAGTCCGGCACCGACAGCGTCTTCCGGCGGAGCTTCTCCGTGCTGGTCCTCGGCGAGTGCATCGCGCGGGACAACGGCAAGCCACTGGTCCCCGGCGGGAAGGTGCTCGAATGGGGCGACCGGATCGCCACGTGGCTGCTGCGCGAGCGCGACCTGCGCGGGTTCGTGCCGCACAAGGGCTGGGCGCACGCCGTCGCCCACGGCGCGGACGCGCTCGCCGCGCTCGCCAACTCCCCTCATCTGACGACGCCCGAGCTCACCGTCATCCTCGACGTCGTGGCCGATCGGGTGCTCGCCCGGAGCGACGTCGTCCACGTCCACGGGGAGCCCGATCGGCTGGCGACCGCCACGCTGGCCGTACTCCGCCGCAACCAGGTCCCGCTCACCGTCATGGAGCCGTGGGTCAACCGGATCGCGGGCGTCGCCGCGGCCGCCGAGCCCGACGGCGCCGACTCTCCCGACGAGCTCCGCGGTCTCGGCGCGGTCGACGGCCCCGCGCCAGACCGCGACCCCTACCTCGTCACCGGCAACGCCGAGTCGTTCCTGCGGGCGCTCTACCTCCAGCTCGCGCTGGGCGCCCGGCAGCCGGAGATCCGCCATGACCTGCTGCTCGTCGTCGTAGACGCCCTGCGGCGCAGCAACCGTCGCTACCTCTCCTGAGTGCCCGGTCCGACCGGCGCCATCATTCCTCGGGGTCGATTCCGAGCAGTCGCAAGAACATCGCGGTGAGATGGTCGATGACCTCGTTGCGGCGGCTCGGGTCGGCCACGACCATTGGCGCGAAGTGCGCGACCGTGCCGCCCGCTGCCCGGGCGACCGCCTCGGGCGGTGCGGCCGGCCTCGCGGCGCCGTCGGCGGCCAGGCGCTCGACGTAGCGCGCGGTGCGGCCGATCGGGCGGCTGTGGATCTCCTCCCAGAGCACCTGCATGTCGGGGTCGGTGAGCGACTGGTGCTCGAGGACGGTGATGAACGCGAGGTTCTGCGTGTAGGCGTCGAGGAAGGCAGCCGTGGTGGCGCGGCCGACGGCGTACGGATCGTCGGCGTCGAGCCCCTTCAGCTCCTGGGCGGCGAGGAAGCGGTCGCGCACCTCCTGCGCCACGACGGCGAACACCTCCGACTTCGACGCGAAGTAGACGTAGAACGTCGCGCGCGAGACGCCCGCCTCGGCGGCGATGTCGGCGATCGTGCACTGCGCGTAGCCGAGCCGCTCGAAGGCGCGTTGAGCGGCCTCGACGAGCGCGGCCCGCGTCCTGCTCTCGGCCCGGTCGAGCTTCTCCCGGGTCGCCCAGCCGTGTCCCGTGACCACGCGCCACACACTCATTGACGTTGACGCCAATGTCAATGGAGGATCGTGACCGGCACCACACCACTGCCTCATCGTCGAAGGAGCCCGATGACCAAGGTCCTCGTCGCCAACCGCGGGGAGATCGCCGTACGCATCCATCGCGCCGCCGCCGCCCTGGGGCTGCAGACTGTCGCTGTCTTCACCCCCGACGACCGCGCCTCGAAGCACGTCGCCCTCGCCGACGAGGCTGTCCCGCTCGCCGGTGACGGCGGCTACCTCGACGCCGAGCAGCTGGTCGACGTCGCGCGTCGCACCGGGGCAGGTCTCGTCCACCCGGGCTACGGCTTCCTGAGCGAGAGCAGCGACTTCGCCGAGCGGTGCGGCAAGGCGGGGCTCACCTTCGTCGGGCCGTCCCCGGCCACGCTCGCACTCCTCGGCGACAAGGCCCGCGCCAGGGCGCTGGCTGCCGAGGCGTCCGTGCCGGTGCTCAGGGCGACGCCGGGCGGCGCCACCTCCGACGAGGTCGCCGACTTCCTCGCGTCGCTGGGCCCCGACGGTGCGGTGATGGTCAAGGCGGTGGCCGGCGGCGGCGGACGCGGGATGCGGATCGTGCGGGACGTCGCCGACGTCGCCTGGGCCCACGAGCGATGCCGCTCCGAGGCCGAGCGGGCCTTCGGCAGCGGCGAGGTGTACGCCGAGGAGTATCTTCCCCGGGCGCGCCACCTGGAGGTCCAGGTCCTGGGTGACGGCAGCGGCGCGGTCGCCCACCTCTGGGACCGGGACTGCACGCTGCAACGGCGCCACCAGAAGCTCGTCGAAGTCGCCCCGGCGGTGACCGTGGAGGAGCGCCATCGCGAGCCGCTGCTCGATGCCGCCGTGCGCCTCGCGAGCGCTCTCGACTACTCCGGTGCCGGGACCATCGAGTTCCTCGTCGACGCCGACGACCCCACCCGGTTCGCCTTCCTGGAGGCCAACCCGCGTATCCAGGTCGAGCACACCGTGACCGAGGCGGTGACCGGTGCTGACCTCGTCCAGGCCCAGCTCGAGATCGCGCTCGGGAGGACGCTCGGCGACCTCGGCCTCGCCCCCGGCACGATCCCGGCGCCGCGCGGCATCGCCATCGAGGCCCGGGTCAACCTCGAGGAGCTCGCCGTCGACGGCACCGCGCGCGCGACCGGGGGGCTGCTGGAGGACTTCGAGGTCCCGACCGGGCCGGGCGTCCGGGTCGACACCTACGGCTACCGCGGGCTCGAGACGACGACGCGCTACGACTCGCTGCTCGCGAAGGTCGTGACCCACACCGCCAGGGACGACCTAGCGGCCGCAATGACCGCGACCGACCGGGCCCTGGCCGACTTCCGCATCACCGGTCCGGTCTCCAACCTCGACCTGCTGCGAGCGCTCGTCGCCCGGCCCGAGGTCCGCGAGGGCCATGCGACCACGACGTACGTCGACGACCACCTCGCAGATCTCCTGCCCGAGCGCACCGACGCCGGGACGCCGACGGCCGGCGGGGGCGACGTCGTCGCGCCGTTCGCCGGCACGGTCGTTGCACTGCCGGCCACGGCGGGCCTGCACGTCCGGGCCGGCGAGCCGCTCGTCGTGCTCGAGGCGATGAAGATGGAGCACGTCGTCGTCGCCCCGGTCTCCGGGACCGTGGAGTCAGTGTCGGCGGAGGTCGGCGACGTGCCCGCGGAGGGGTCGGTGCTCCTCCACCTGCACCCCGACGAGGACCAGGACGCGACCGAGCGGATCGAGACCGAGGTCGACCTCGACGAGATCCGCGACGACCTCGCCGAGGTCGTCGAGCGCCACCGCATCGGCCTCGACGAGGCGAGGCCGGCCGCCGTCGAGAAGCGCCGGCGTACCGGCCATCGCACCGCCAGGGAGAACGTCGCCGACCTCTGCGACCCCGGCACCTTCACCGAGTACGGCGCCCTCGTCGTCGCTGCCCAGCGCCAGCGCCGGTCCATGGACGACCTGATCGCGAACACGCCCGCCGACGGCATGGTCACCGGGATCGGCCAGGTCAACGGCGGCCTGTTCGCGCCGGAGCGGACCCGCTGCGCCGTCCTCGCCTACGACTACACCGTCCTCGCCGGCACCCAGGGGATGCTCAACCACCGTAAGACCGACCGGATGCTCGAGCTCGCCGAGCGGCAGCGGATCCCGGTGGTGCTCTTCGCCGAGGGCGGCGGGGGCCGGCCGGGTGACACCGACGTGGTCTCCGCGGGCGGGCTGGACGTGCCGACATTCGCCACGATGGCCCGCCTCAACGGGCGGGTGCCGACGGTCGGCATCGCATCGGGGCGCTGCTTCGCCGGCAACGCGGCGCTGCTCGGCTGCTGCGACCTCGTCATCGCCACCCGCGACGCCAACATCGGGATGGGCGGTCCGGCGATGATCGAGGGTGGCGGCCTGGGCCGGTACCTCCCCGAGGAGGTCGGGCCCACCTCGGTCCAGGTGCCGAACGGGGTCGTCGACGTGCTCGTCGAGGACGAGGCGGAGGCCGTCGACGTCGCGCGCCGCTACCTCTCCTACTTCCAGGGCCGGGTCGCCGAGTGGGAGTGCGCCGACCAGCGCCGGCTCCGCCATGTGGTCCCCGAGAACCGCGTGCGCGTCTACGACGTACGCCGGGCGGTCCACCTGCTCGCCGACACCGGCTCCGTCCTCGAGCTGCGTCCCGACTTCGGGGTGGGCGTGGTCACCGCCCTGGTCCGCATCGAGGGCCGGCCGATGGGGCTCCTCGCCAGCAATCCCGCACATCTCGGCGGCGCCATCGACGTCCCGGCCGCGGACAAGGCAGCGCGCTTCCTGCAGCTGTGCGACGGCCACGGCCTGCCCGTGGTCTCACTCTGCGACACTCCCGGCTTCATGGTCGGCCCGGATGCGGAGCGCACGGCAACGGTCCGGCACTTCGGCCGGATGTTCGTCGCCGGCGCCAACCTCGGCGTGCCCGTGGCCGCCGTCGTGCTGCGCAAGGGCTACGGCCTGGGTGCGATGGCGATGGTCGGCGGCGGGTTCCGCGAGCCGGCCGTGACGGTCGCCTGGCCCACCGGCGAGATCGGCGGAATGGGGCTGGAGGGCGCCGTACGTCTGGGCTACCGACGGGAGCTGGAGGCGATCGAGGACCCGCAGGCGCGACAGCAGGCGTACGACGACCTGCTCGCGCAGGAGTACGCCCGCGGCAAGGCGATCGCGGCGGCGACCGTCTTCGAGCTCGACGACGTCATCGACCCCGCCGATACCCGACAGGTGATCCTCGCGGCCCTGCCCGAGCGGGTCGAGCGTGACACCGGACGCCGGCTCATCGACACCTGGTGAGCTCCGTGACAACGACAGATGCGGCAAGAGAGGCATGAGCGTGGACATCGAGGAGTACGTCGCCGACCTGCGGGCCCGTCAGGCGAAGGTGCGACCGGCGGACACACCGTCGGAGGTCTTCTACCCGCTGGGCGAGCTCACGCTGCCCGAGCACCTCGACCACTGGGCGGCCGAGCGCGCGGACACGACGGCCATCGCGTTCGAGCGCAACGACCTCTCCTACGCCGACGTCGCGGGTCGAGTGGCCCGCGTGGCCGGCTGGCTGCGCGCGGTGGGTGTCGGCCCTGGCGACCGGGTCGCGGTCTTCATGGCGAACTGTCCGCAGTTCACGATCACGATGATGGCGATCCTGCGGATCGGGGCGGTCCACGTACCGGTGAACCCGATGTTCCACGCCGCCGAGCTCGAGTACGAGCTGTCCGACAGCGGTGCGGAGGTCGTGGTCACCGTCGACCCCCTGCTGCCGGTGCTCGACGCCGTACGACCCGCGGTGTCCCTCCGTCACGTGCTCGTCACCGGGCCGCGGGAGCTCGCGGGCGACCCGGTGCCGCCGGAGGTGCCGGAACGCCCCGACGTCACTGCGTGGTCGGTCGCCGAGCGGTCCGACCCTGCGCCGCTTCTTGCCACGGACCTCGACGCCCTCGCCGCCCTCAACTACACAGGTGGCACGACCGGCCTGCCCAAGGGCTGCCAGCACACCCAGCGCCACATGCTCTACACCAACGCGGCCAGCGCCGGCGCTGCCGCGCAGCCGGTGGACGGGACGTTCGTCTCGCTTTGCTACCTGCCGGTCTTCTGGATCGCCGGTGAGAACTTCGGCATCCTCACGCCCCTGGTCGTCGGCGGTACCTGCGTCCTCCTCCCCCGCTGGGAGCCGCGCGCCGCACTCCGCGGCATCAGCACGTACGGCGTGACCTCGATGGTCGGGACCGTCGAGAACTATCTCGAGCTCCTCGCACGGCCCGACCTCGCCGAGCACGACCTGAGCACCTTCACCGACCCTCTCGCCGTGTCGTTCGTCCGCAAGCTCACGCCCGACGTGCGCCGCGACTGGGCGGCCGCCGTCGGGCCCTGGTCACTGCTGCGCGAGGCGGCGTACGGCATGACCGAGACGCACACGTCGGACACCTCGCCGTACGGCTTGGCCGACGGCGACAAGGACCTGCTCTCCGAGCCGGTGTTCTGCGGGATCCCGGTGCCCGGCACCGACATCGCGGTCGTCTCGTTCGAGACCGGCGAGCCGCTGCCGGTCGGCGAGGCGGGCGAGATCATCGTCCGGAGTCCGGCGGTGCTGACGGGGTACTGGAACAAGCCCGAGGCGACCGCGTCCCAGCTGCGTCACGGCTGGCTGCACACCGGTGACAACGGCCGCATCGACGAGGACGGCTGCCTCCATTACCTCGGCCGCGAGAAGGACATGATCAAGGTCAAGGGGATGAGCGTCTTCCCGGCCGAGGTCGAGATGCTCCTGACCCGCCACCCCGCGGTCCAGACGGTGGCGGTCGTGCCGGCCGACGATCCCGAGAAGGGGCAGGTGCCGGTCGCGTTCGTGAGCCTGGTGGAGCCGGGCGCTGTCGACGCCGGCGCCCTACAGGCGTGGGCGAGGGAGACCATGGCGGCGTACAAGGTGCCGCTCGTGCGCATCGTCGATCGGTTCCCGATGACCGTCACGGGCAAGATCCGCAAGGTCGAGCTGGTCGACGAGGCCAATCGGATGGTCGTCCAGCCGACCTGAGCCAGCACCAGCACCGGTAAGCACTTGCGACCTGCAACCAGTTAGTCCTAGGTTGCTTCCCATCATCCGATTGCAGTCCGCAATCAGACTTCGGGAGGCGACATGACACCCGACCGTGCTCGCACGCGCGACGGCGACGACGCGCGGTTCCGAATGGAGCGGCCATGAAGCTTCTCCTCACCTCCGCGGGCATCAGGAACCCGAGCATCCACCGCGCGCTGGTCGAGATGCTGGGCAAGCCGATCTCCGAGTCGGACGCGCTGTGCATCCCGACCGCCGGCTACGCCATGCGCGGCGGCATCGGACGCGCGGCCGCGTTCGTCAGCGGGCAGGAGCCTCGCTGCCCGATGAGCGAGCTGGGCTGGAGGTCGGTCGGTCTCCTGGAGCTCACCACGCTCCCGGATCTCGCCGAGGAGCTCTGGGTCCCTGCGGTCCGGGAGGCCGACGTCTTCCTGGTCAACGGCGGCAACGCGCTGTACCTCGCCCACTGGATGCGCGAGTCCGGACTCGCCGACCTGCTGCCCTCGCTGCGCGACGCGGTCTGGGTGGGGCTCAGCGCCGGCAGCATGGTGATGGCGCCCAGGATCGGGAAGGAGTTCGTCGACTCCTACCCCTGGACGCCTCCCGGGGGCGGCGACGAGACCCTCGGCGTCGTCGACTTCGCCATCTGTCCGCACCTGGCCCCGGAGGGCCAGCCCGGGAACAGCATGGCCGAGGCGGAGGCCTGGGCGAGCGGGATGTCGGTGCCGGCGTACGCGATCGACGACGAGACCGCGATCGGGGTCGTCGACGGCGCCGTCGACGTCGTCTCGGAGGGGCGGTGGACACTCCTCGGCGCCGGGCGGTGACCCCCGACGGTCGGCTACTGGCGCGCTCCCCCCGCGAGGCCCGGCTCTTCCTCTCGGTCCTCCTCGTCGACTTCCTCGGCACCGGTCTGGGCGCTCGCCTGGCTGTGCCTCGGCGGCGGCCGGGCTCGACGTCGAGTACGTCGTCGGCTCGCTGCTCTGCTCCGTCCTGGCCCTCGCCGTGCTCGAGGTTCGCCTGCCGGTCGCGGCGAACGGCCGACCGGCGGCCGCGCCCGATTTCAGCCCGGCGGCCGAGGTTTGAGACACTGTCCCTCGGCCCTTCGGGGTCGACGACGACTACCAGGAGGACACCATGGGCAAGACCGGCCGCAAGCGCCGCGCGCGCCGCAAGAAGAGCGCGAACCACGGCAAGCGCCCCAACAGCTGAGCATCGCTCCCCACCATGGGGAGACGCGAAGAGCCCCCGGCCAGCAGGCCGGGGGCTCTTCGCATGTCTACTACTGCGGCCGGCTCAGGAGATCTCGTCGATCTCGACGCGGACCTGCTGCAGCCGCATCAGGATCTTGGCGCGCAGCTCGCCCGGAGCAACTTCGGAGCACGACCGGGCGATGACCGCCTTGACCGTGCGCTGCAGGTCGTAGCGCTCGAGACACGGGTTGCAGGTCTCGAGGTGGTGCTTGACCTCGGCGCGGTCCTGCTCGTCGAGCTCGTTGTCGATCAGGTAGACGATCTGCTCGAGGAAGTCCGCGCACTCGGCAGGGCTGACGTCCTGGTCGTGCTGGTGGGTGTCCATCACGCACCTCCGTCGCGGCCGACCGCGAGCAGGTCGTTCTGGCGTACGTAGTCCGAGAGCAGGTCGCGAAGCTGACGGCGGCCGCGGTGGAGGCGCGACATGACCGTCCCGATCGGCGTGTCCATGATCTCGGCGATCTCCTTGTAAGCGAACCCCTCGACATCGGCGAGGTAGACCGCGAGCCGGAACTCCTCGGGCAGACGCTGCAGGGCGTCCTTCACCTGCGAGTCGGGCAGGTGCTCGAGGGCCTCCATCTCCGCGGACTTGAGACCTGCGGAGCTGTGCGACTCGGCGCGCGCGAGCTGCCAGTCCTCGACGTCCTCGGACATCGACTGCTGCGGCTCGCGCTGCTTCTTGCGGTAGTTGTTGATGAAGGTGTTGGTGAGGATGCGGTAGAGCCAGGCCTTGAGGTTAGTGCCCGGCCTGAACTGGTGGAAGGAGGAGTACGCCTTGGCGAACGTCTCCTGCACGAGGTCCTCCGCGTCCGCGGGGTTGCGGGTCATCCGCATCGCCGCCGAGTAGAGCTGATCGAGGAACGGCAGAGCATCGCGCTCGAAACGGGCGGCACGCTCCTCGTCGGTCTCCGTGGCGACGTCGACCGGGCCCGCGTCGGTGGGCTCGGGGTCGAGGAAGTCGTTGGTCTCACTCATCGCACCCCAGCCTACGCGCCGGGGGGCGACGAGGGGCATCGTCACCATCGGGCGGTCCAGTAGCGCAGTCACGTTCGGAGAACGCGACGCCCGCGGCTGTCATTCCCGGCGAGCCGGCGTACGACGGCCGCCCGGCGACACCGGGCCCATCACGAGCACAGGCCTGTGGCCCGACCCCAGCGGGCCGGGCCACAGGCCCCGGACGGGTCCCTGCTCCCTCAGGATCCGAGCGCAGCGACCGGCGAGTAGTGGCTGGCGTCGCCCTTGCGCACCGTGCTGCGGACGCCGTCGACGCTGACCGGCACGTCGCCCGCGAGCGTGATCCGGTGCAGGCGGCGGTGCTGGTCGTCGTAGTCGTCGACCGCGTAGTGCTGGGTGGCCTGGTTGTCCCAGATGGCGAGGTCGCCCAGGCGCCAGTTCCAGCGCACGGTGTTGTCGAGCCGGGTCACGTGGCGCTGCAGGAGCTGGAACAGGTCGCTCGAGTCGACGGTCGAGAGCCCGACGAAGTGGCGGACGAAGTGGCCGAGGAGGAGCGTGCGCTCACCGGTGACCGGGTGGACGCGTACGACGGGGTGCTCGGTCTCGTACTCGACGTGGCCGAACTCCTCGCGGTAGCGCTCCTCCTCCACGTCGATTCCGCCGACCCGTTTCTCGTCGCGCTCGGCCGCGTAGTCGTACAGGTTGGAGTGCACCGCCCAGAGCCGGTCCGTCAGTGCTTGGAGCGCGGGATGCAGCTGCTCGTAGGCCCGGGTCGTGTTGGCCCAGACGGTCGTCCCGCCGTACGGCGGAAGCTCGACGGCGCGCAGCAGCGAGGCGGACGGGATGCGGTCGACGAAGGTGACGTCGGTGTGCCAGCTGTTGGCCTTGCTCCGGTCGGAGTCGATCGGCAGGACGGCGTCCCCGTCCCCCGCGACGGTCGGGTGCGGCTTCGTGGGGGTCCCGAGCAGCGCCGCGAAGGCGCGCTGCTCCGCGTCGCCGGCGTGGTGCTGGTCGCGGAAGAAGACCACCTTGTGGGCCGCGAGCGCCCTCTTGATCTCGGCGATCTGGGCCTCCGGCACGTCGCCGCCGATCCGGACACCGGTGATCTGCGCACCGATGTTGGCGCCGACCTTGCGGACCGTGATGGCGGTGTAGCCGGACTCGGGCGGGGCCTGGGTCGCGATCGCCTCGGTGGCGACGGACTCCTCGGCGTGGGCGGTGACTTGAGCGGTCATGACAGTTCCTTTCTCGGGGTCTTTCGACCGGTTGGGACGGTTCGAGCGGCCGGGTCCGTCAGGGACGCCAGCGCGAGAAGCGCCGCTCCAGCGCGACCAGGCCGTAGTTGACGGCGAGGCCGAGCAGGGTCGTGGTGAGGATCGCGGCGTACATCTCGGGGATCAGGAAGTTCATCTGCGTGTAGTTGATGAGGAAGCCGAGACCGGCCGTTGCGCCCACCAGCTCGGCGGCGATCAGGACGAGGATCGCCGCGGCACCGGAGATCCGGATCCCGGTGAAGATCGTGGGTACGGCGGCCGGGAAGACGACCTTCCGGAAGGTCGCCACCGGGCTCAGTCCGAGCACCCTCGCCGAGCGGAGCAGCTGCTGGTCGACCGTCGCGACACCGGTGATCGTGCTGAGCAGGATCGGGAAGAAGCAGGCGTAGACGACGATGCTGATCTTGGACGTCTCCCCGATCCCGAGGATGAGCGTGAAGGCGGGGAGCAGGGCGAGCGCTGCGGTGTTGCGGAAGACCTCCAGCGGAGGGGTCAGCAGCTCGCGGATCGGGCGGTACCACGCGATCGCGACACCGACCGGGATCGCCACGGCGGTGGCGATGGCGAAGCCGGCGACCGAGCGCACGAGGCTCGCGCGCAGGTTCCGGAGGAGGTCGCCGTCCTTGAGCAGGTCCCACCAGGCGGCGACGACGGTGTGGAACGGCGGCAGGAAGTAGCCGTTGACCACCCCGAGCCGGGGGAACACCTCCCAGATCACGGCCAGGATCGCGATGCCGAGGACGCCCCGGCCCACCCGGCCGAGCCTGGTGACGTACGCCGACACCGGCGTCGCCCGCGCTGCCGCCCGCTGGCGCTGGTTGAGTCCGGGCTCCGTACGCTCCTCGAGGAGACTAGGCAACGGAGGCCACCTCCTCCCGGCCGTGCTGGCGCTCGCGCAGCAGGCTCCAGATCTCGTGCCGGTACGCCGCGAACTCCTGCGTGCCGCGGATGTCCTCCTCGCCCGACCGGGAGTGATCGAGCTCGATGTCGATGACGGTGCGGATCGTCCCCGGCCGGCTGCTCATCACGGCGACCCGCTGGCCCAGGAACACGGCCTCCTCGATGTCGTGGGTGATGAACACGATGGTGGTGCCGGTCCGCCTCCAGATCTCGATGAGCTCCTCCTGCAGCCGCTCGCGGGTCTGGGCGTCCAAGGCGCCGAACGGCTCGTCCATGAGCAGGACGGCCGGCTCGTACGACAGAGACCGGGCGATCGCGATCCGCTGCTTCATGCCGCCGGAGAGCTCGTGCGGATAGCGGTTGGCGAACTCCTCGAGCCCGACGAGGCGGAGGTAGTCGTGAGCCCGTGCGGCCCGCTCCGACCTGCTCCACGACCCAGTGGCCTCGAGGGCGAACTCGATGTTGCCGAGCGCGGTGCGCCAAGGCAGCAGCGTGTACTGCTGGAAGACCACGCCGCGGTCCGGCCCCGGCCCAACGATCTGACGGCCATCCACACTGACCGTTCCGGTCGTGGGCTTCGTCAATCCGCCGACGAGGTCGAGGATGGTCGACTTGCCGCACCCCGAGGGCCCGACGAGGGTGAGGAACTCGCCTGCGGCCACGCTGAGCTCGACGCCCTCCAGCGCGACGAAGTCGCGCTTCTGCTTGTCATCGTCGCCCCGGACCTGGAACACCTGTCCGACGCCTGAAAGATCGATTCGCGCACTCATGCTTCAGCCCTTCGCCACGTCGTTGTACTGGTTGGTGTAGACATTGCTCGGCCTCGCCTTCGACGGATCCACGTCGCCGCGGGCCTTCAGCCAGTCGAGCCAGATCGAGAAGTCGCGGTCGCGCATCGCGGCCGTCTGCGGCGTCGCAACGCCCGTGGAGCCGCCCCAGTTCTTGTCGACCGCCGCGACGTAGCTTCCGTAGCCGTTCTCGCGGAGCCAGGCGTCGTAGACCTTGAGCACCTGGTCGCGGGGGTGGCTCTCGATGTAGCGGACCGCCTTGGCGATGCCCGTCACGACCTTCTCGGACGTGCGGGGGTTCTCGTCGAGGAAGTCGGTCCGCATCGACGCGCCGCCGCCGTTGTAGGTGCCGACCACGTCGGTGTCCTTGACCAGCGTCCGCAGGTCCAGCCCGGTCTCCTCGGTGGCCTTCACCAGTCCTGTGCCGACGTCGATCGCGTCGACCTGGTGCTCCTGCAGCGCCTCGACCATGTTGAGCGGCGGCAGAGGCACCAGGGTGACCTGCCTGATCTGGTCCTGGGTCAGCCCGCTCTTCAGCATCCAGGTGTCGATGACAGCCTCGGCGTTCGCGCCGAGCGTGTTGACCGCGATCTTCTTGCCGACCAGGTCCTGGGCGGACCGGACGGAGGAGTCCTCGAGCGTGACGATCTGCGAGCTGACCTTGGCGTTGGAGCCGTACGTCGCGACGACTGCCTTGATCGGCGCTCCGGTAGCGACCACCTGCCCGATGGCGCCGAAGAAGCAGCTGGTGGAGATGTCGACCTGATCCCCAACGAGTGCCTGCACCGCCTGCGGCCCACCAGTCACGTCGCCGACCTTCTTCAGGGTCACTCCGTCCAGGTAGCCCAGGGCAGCAGCGAGCTGGAGGACGTCCACCGAGCCGGCACTGGACTGGTAGCGGATCGTTGTCGTCGGACCGTTCTGCGCGCCGCAGGCCGAGAGGTTCAGGCCGGCGATCAGTGCCGCGGCCGCGAGCGCGGCGAGGCGCCGTGGGCGCCGTCGTACCCCGGTGGTCATCGTGGTGGCCCTCATCAGCGCGTCGTTGCCGCCCGTCACCTGCCGACGGCCACGGATGGCTCGGCGGTGTAGACGCTCTCGGGACGGGGCAGTCCGTAGTGCTCGCGCAGCGTCGAGCCGGCGTACTCGGTGCGGAAGAGGCCACGGTCCTGCAGGATCGGGACCACCTGCGCGGTGAACGCGTCGAGGAGCTGCGGGTAGAGCGGCGGCATGACGTTGAACCCGTCGGCGGCGCCGTTCTCGAACCACTCCTGGATGAGGTCGGCGACCTGCACCGGGGTGCCGTGGACCACGTTGTGACCGCGACCGCCGGCGAGGCGGTGGAGCAGCTCGCGCAGCGTGGGGCGGTCGCGCTCGACGATGTTGGCGACGACCTGCTTGCGGCTCCGGTTGTTGTCGAGCACGTTGCCCGCGCCGCCGAAGATCTCGACCGGCACCTTCTCGTCCAGGTCGAGGTGACGCAGCGAGACGCCGACGAGCTTCTCGAGCTGGTTGAGGCCGAACTCGGTGACCGTCAGGCTGTTGAAGTAGCGGTACAGCTCCTCCGCCTCCGCGGGGGACTCCCCGATGAACGCGCTGATGCCGGGCAGCACGAGGACATGGCCGGGGTCGCGCCCCAGCGAGCGTGCCCTGGCCTTGATGTCGGCGTAGAACGCCTGCGCGTCGCCCAGGGTCTGGTGGGCGGTGAAGATCGCCTCGGCGTTGCGCGCGGCGAACGCGCGGCCCTCGTTCGAGGAGCCGGCCTGGACGTAGACCGGACGTCCCTGCGGCGACCGGGGCGCGCTGAAGGGCCCCTTCACCTTCAGGTGGCGTCCGACGTGGTCGACGGGGTGCACCTTCGAGGCGTCGACGTAGTCGCCCGACATGCGATCGGCGACGACCGCGTCGTCCTCCCAGCTGTCCCACAGCTTGGTGACGACGTCGACGAACTCCTGGGCGCGCTCGTACCGCTCCTCATTGCTCGGCACGCCGTCGAGCCCGAAGTTGGGCGCGGCGGCCTCGTTGTAGGTCGTGACGATGTTCCACCCGGCACGACCGGCCGAGATCCGGTCCAGGCTGGCGAAGAGGCGGGCGAGGTTGAAGGGCTCGAAGTAGGTGGTCGAGGCCGTTGCGATCAGCCCGATCCGCTCCGTGGCGGCGGCGATCGCGGTCAGGAGCGTGACCGGCTCGAACTGGTTGCTCGGGCGGTGGCGGGTTCCGTACCACGCGGGGCCGTCGGCGAGGAAGACCGCGTCGAGCTTCGCCTCCTCGGCTTTCCGGGCGATCTCCTGGTACCAGGTGATGTCGTCGATCCTGTCGACCGCGCTCTCGGGGTGGCGCCACGAGGCCTCGTGGTGCCCGGTGTCGTGCAGGAACGCGTTGAGGCTCAGCTGGCGGCCGGACTGGCTCACGTGTGACTCCTTCGACCGCGACGGCAGTGTGCGGCATTGGTTCGACGGACGGACAGGGCGGACAGGGGCCGGCGGACGGGTGACCGCGGGCGGCTGGGCGGGACTGCCCTCGCCGCTAAATAAGACTAAACTAATCGACTTAGTCGTCAACAATGCTCCCGACTGAATTAAGTCGCACTCAGGAAGCGGTCGGGAGGCCCGGCCACGCGAGCGGCGCGGCGTAGACCCTCTCGAGCACGACGCTTCCGCCGGCCACAGCGAGCGGCGACTCGGCGAAGCTCGACGGGACGACCACCCGGCCGGGGTCGTCCACGATCTCCGACCGCGCAGCCACCTCCGCCAGGAGTGCCTCGCGTGCCGGCGGAAGCCACAGGAACCCGGACTCCATGACAGTCAGCACCTCCGGGTCGAAGAGGTCGAGCAGGTAGGCGACCGCGTGACCGAGCAGCCGCGCCCGCTCGACGAAGAGGTCGATGAGCCGCTCGTCACCCTGCTGCGCCAGCGCCTGCAGGTCGCCGACGTGGCGGGCCGCGATACCGAGCCCTGCGGCTCGACGCAGCAGGCTGCGCTCCGAGACCGCCGCCTGGAGGCAGCCGACACGGCCGCACCGGCACGAGTCGGCGGCGATGCGGTCCGCATCGACGGGGAGGTGGGCGACGGTGCCGGACGCGGAGCGCGACCCCTGGTGCACGCGCCCCCGGATCGAGAAGGCGGCGTCGACCACGTTGCCGACGAAGACGTGGACGATACTCTCGCGCGCACGCACCGCATGCCGGCCGAACAGCTGCTCGGCCCGCAGCAGCGCCCGCCCGTGGCTCTCGACGTAGGTCGGCAGGCCGGTTCTCGCCTCGAACTGCTCGCGCAGCGGGACGTTGCGCCAGTCGAGCACCGTGTGCTCGACCACGACCCCCGAGGCGCGGTCGACGCGACCTCCGGACGCCACGCCGACGCCGAGGATCCGGCGATCCGCGAACTCCTCGCGGAACACGGCCACCTCGCCGGCCACGAGCTCGACGACCTGCGCCGGCGCGGGCGCGTCGTACGACACCCTGCGCTGGGCCATGACCCGCCCGCGCAGATCGAGGACGGCGACGGTGGCGTGCGGGACCGCCACGTGCACGCCGACGAGGGCGACCGCGTCGGGATCGAGATCCAGCGGGACGTGCGGTCGCCCGAAGCCGGGCGGACCGGCGGCCTCAGGGACCTCGCGGATCAGCCCGCGCTCGATGAGCGCTCCCGTGACGCCGCTGACCGAGGCCGGGGAGAGTCCGGCCAAGCGCGCGAGGTTGCTGCGTGCCACCGGCCCGTGGTCGAGCACGGCCCGAAGCAGCGCGGCCGCCGAGTCCGAGCCTCGGCGGCCCGCTGGCCGCTCGGGCAGGTCAGCCCGTCGCGTGGTGGCCGAGGAGCGGAGCTGACCCGGCTTTAACCGAACCATTTCACTAGGTTAACAACGATTCGGCGGGATCCGGCGCAGTCTCAGGCCCGGGCGCGCTCCGCGGGACCGATCACCTCGCGGACCATCCACTCCAGCGTCGACTCGATCAGGATCGCGAGTGCGTCCTGCTGGCTGATCGGGCCACGGACACCCACCTTGAGCGAGTGGTCGGCGCCCGGGACGGGCACCACCTCGACCCACTCGGGGAACTCCTCCGGCTTCCCCATCGGGTCACGCTCACCCTGGACGACGAGGGTCGGCACCTTGCTGCCCCGGAGCTCCTCGAGGCGGCTCTTCTCGGGCTTGCCCGGGGGGTGGAGCGGGAAGGCGAGGCACAGGCAGCCGGCGGCACCGAGCGAGCGACCGGTGCGGGCGGCCGAGCGGGCGCCGGCGGAGCGGCCGCCGACGACCATCGGCGTACGCACGCGCATCCAGTTGGCCGCCTCGGTGAGCGCGACGTCGAGGGTGTTCGGAGGCGTCGCGACCGGTCGTCCGGCGACCTTCCAGGGCTGCTCGAAGCGTACGACGGTGATGCCCTGTGCCGGCAGCGCCTTGTTGAGCGCCTCGAGGTCCGGGGTGTCGATGCCGTTGCCGGCACCATGTGACAGCAGCAGGGTAGCCACCGGCTTGCGCGCCCGGCGGGTGACGAGCCGACCCTCGCCGTACGGCGTCTCGATCATCTGCTCTGTCACAGCAGCGTCTCCTCCAGCGGCAGTGGTTCGGTCAGCTCGGGCCCGTTGTTGCGGACGTTGCTCACCAGCGTTGCCACCGGGTAGGCCTCCAAAACGTCGGGCGAGGCCGGCACGAGGAGGTCGGTCGAGCCGGGACGGCGCGGGTCGAGCCACTCCTCCCAGCGGTCCCTCTCGACCATGAGCGGCATCCGGTCGTGGATGCGGCCGAGGTGGTCAGCGGCGTTGGTCGTGATGACGGTGCACGTCCACAGCCAGCGGGTGGGGTCGTCCTTGTCCTTGGTGGGGTCGGGCCACAGCTCGTAGAGCCCTGCCATCGCCAGGATCCCGTGGTCCTTGGGCCGGATGAAGAACGGCTGCTTGCGCGGCTTGCCGCGCTTGTCGAGCTGCGAGGTCTCGTACCACTCGTAGTAGCCGTCGGCGGGGAGCAGGCAGCGGCGCTTCTCGAAGGCCCTCTTGTACGCCGGCTTCTCGGCGACCGTCTCCATCCGCGCGTTGATCATCCGCGAGCCGATCGAGGCGTCCTTCGCCCACGACGGCACGAGGCCCCACTTCACGGTGCGCAGCTGGCGCTCGATCCGGTCCTCGTCGTCGCCATCGTCCTTCCGCGGTGGACGCTCGAGGACGGCGTAGACCTCGTCGGTCGGCGCGACGTTGTAGTTCTCGTCGAGCGGCTCGGGCAGGCGCAGCTCGTCGATCTCGAACACGTCGCCAAGGTCGTCAGGATGCCTGCTGGAGGCGTAGCGCCCGCACATGCGAACACTCTAACGAGCGGCTCACGCCCCCCGGGCGAGCTCATCGAGGAGGATCCCGGCCGATTCGTCGGTGTGCGGCAGCCCCTCGATCCAGACCCGGTCGGCGGAGCTCTCGAGCATCCGCTTCAGCAGCGAGACCCGGGTCGCGAGGGTGTCGTCGCGGGGCACGACGACGACGAGCCGGTTCGGGCCGACCCGGCCGACAGTGGAGATGCCGTCGAACACCGAACGCGCGGTCTCCCCGATCAGCGCCATCCGCCGCGTCCGCGTCAGCGCGTCGACGGCGTCGAGATCCTCGGTGGCGTGGGCGTCGGCCACGACGAGCGCGAACGAGCAGGCGCGGGCGCCGCGATAGAGCTCGGAGATCCGCTCGCGCATGTGGGCGAGAGTGGCGAGACCGGTGTTCGGGTCGGCGCACGAGAGCTGGTGCAGGAACCCGAGGGTGGACTCGCTCCACGCCATCGAGATCGCGTGGCACTCCTCGAAGCTCGGGTCGCGGCCGACGACGAGCCGGGTGGTGGAGCGGAGGCCCTCCAGGGCCTCACCGAGCGGTGCGCCGTCTTCGGCGATGTCACGCCCCGCCACCCAGCACGCCTCGGCGACGTACGGGCTCCCCGCGGCCAGGGCCTCCCCTGCTGCCTCGAAGTGCGGCGGCAGTGCCGCGCGCTGCTCCTCGGTCAGTTCCACCCCGGTCGCGGAGCGATCCTGCCCGCGACGCAGCAGCTTCGTGATGAAGCCCACAGGACCGCCCTCCCTTCCGTCGTCACATGGCACCCTGAGCGCCCATGCGAGAATGGGACGTCACGAGAGCAGTCGCATGACGCTATCGCGCACGTATTTCTCAGCGAATTTTCACGATCAAACTCGGGGTGCAGCATGGAAGCGCGTGACACGCGTGCGCGCGTATCGCGTCATGACCCTCCGAACCGACCGTCCTTGAACCGTGACTGACCCCACCGCCCCTCTGCAGACCGTTGAGGAGCCCGGCGACGCCGAGCTCATCAGCGCCGTACGCGCCGGGGACCTCGAGGCCTACGGGACGCTCTTCGAGCGCCACGTCGAGGCGGCCCGCCGGCTCGCCCGGCAGCTGGTCTCGGCCGGGGACGTCGACGACCTCGTCTCCGAGTCGTTCGCGAAGGTGCTGGCGGTCCTGCAGAAGGGCGGCGGCCCCGACCTGGCCTTCCGCGCCTACCTGCTCACGTCGCTGCGGCGGCTGCACGTCGACAAGATCCGGGCCGGCTCCAGGCTCACCACGACCGACGACCTGACGCCGTACGACCCCGGCGTGCCGTTCGAGGACACCGCCGTCGCGGGCTTCGACAACCAGGCCGCCGCGAAGGCGTTCGCGCAGCTGCCCGAGCGGTGGCAGCAGGTGCTCTGGCACACCGAGGTCGAGGGCCAGAAGCCGGCCGAGATCGCGCCCCTGCTCGGGATGTCCCCCAACTCCGTCTCGGCACTCGCCTACCGCGCCCGAGAGGGGCTGCGCCAGGCGTTCATCTCGATGCACGCACAGGACGCCGTCGACGACGCCTGCGCGCGCACCCGTGCGAACCTCGGCGCCTACATCCGCAACGGGCTGTCCAAACGCGACGCCGCCAAGGTCGAGGAGCACCTGAAGGGGTGCCGGCCGTGTACGGCGATCTACCTCGAGCTCACCGAGGTCAACTCCAACCTCGGGGCGCTGCTCGCGCCGCTGCTGCTCGGGTCGGCCGGGGTCGGCTACCTGGCCGCCGCAACTGGGGGCGCCAAGGTGGGTCTCCTGCTGTTCCTCGGACGGGCGCGGGACTGGCTCATCCACAACCCCGTCGGCCGGGTCACCGCGGGCGCGTCGGGGGTCGCCGCCGCGGCTGTCGTCGTCGCCGCGGTGGCGGTGAGCGGCGGCAACGCGCCCAAGCCCGCTGCCGAGCCGCCCGCCGCCCCACCCTCGAGCGCGACGGCGTCGAGCCAGCCGCCGAGCGCGACCACTCCGCCGGCCAGCACGCCGAAGCCCAAGCCGAAGCCCAAGCCGAAGCCCTCGCCGAAGAGCGCCACCACTCCCCCGGCGACCACGCCGTCTCCCACCACTGCGCCGCCCGTCGTACCTCCGCCGAGCAGTACGCCGTCCAACCCTCCCGCCACCTCGTCCGAGCAGGCGCCGGTCATCGACACGCCGCTCCCCGCTGTCACCGTCACGCCGGGCAAGTCGGTCGTCATCAACCTCACCAAGGGCGCGACCGACCCGAACGGCGACCAGCTGCGGGTGAAGTCCGCGCGGGCCAAGAAGCCTTCCCACGGCACCGTCGTCAAGGGCGGCAAGGCGGGTCGTCCGGTCATGCCGCGGCTCGCCGGCGGCAAGACCGCCGTCAGCGGCGGCGCCTTCGTGCTCGCGCGCTCCTCCGGTCCCGTCACCACCGTCACCTACACGCCCGACGAGGGCTGGCGCGGCACCGACACGATCCTCTACACGCTCTCCGACGGCCACGGCGGCACGGTCAGCGGTTCGGTGAGGGTGCGTACGCCTAACACGCCGCCGATCGCCGACAACTACATGGTTCCGGTGCACGGCGTTCTCTCGCCGGTGAAGCCGACCCTGCTCTGGCCGCTGCGGCACGCGTCCGACTCCAACCGCGACGCTCTCATGCTCGCCGGCTTCACCCAGCCGAAGCGCGGCCACATCACCCCCAACGGTGATGGCTCGCTCACGTACACCGGCGCGCCCGGGGTCGAGGGTTACACGACGCGGTTCACCTACACCGTCAAGGATGGTCACGGGGGTCGCGACACAGGCACGATCACGCTCAAGGTCCGTGCCGACCAGGCACCGATTGCAAAGGACACCTCCGCGTGGACGGTGGTGACCGCGCCGTCCAAGACGAACGGCGACGACGTCGACGTTGTCCCCGGCAGCGTCGAACTAGGAGCTTCCGATCCCGATGGTGACCGACTGACAGCGACATTCAGCGACCCGAAGTACGGACGGATACTGCCCACGTCCGATGGGGATCCGTTGACGTGGATCTACCAGCCCTACGTCACGACGACTTCGGCGGTCATTGACTCGTTTATGTACACCGTCACTGACCCGAGCGGCCGGTCCGCGAGCGCAACCGTCACAGTCCACGTGGACCCAAGGCTGCAAGAACCGGAGGTCTTGCCCGAGACCGGCTATGAGCACGTTCGCGCTGACGTCGTGGGGTGGCCGCAAGAGGGCCAGTCCTCAGGAGCCGTGAGCGTTCAACTCAAAGGAGCTGACGGGTGGTCCGGCGTGGCCCACGTCGCCTGTGGAAAGGATCTTCCCGATCCGCCCCCGTCAACCGCTCAGCGCTGCACGCTCAATTCGCCGAGCACGTCCGCGGTCCATGTCGACTTCACGTACGACCCCGCGGAGGGGTGGAGCTTCCGGACGACCTTTACGTACGGCGGTCACATCCAGATGGTGAAGACGCGCCACGGCGCAACCGCTGCTGGCCCGACATCGAAAACGCAGGGCGCCGCGACGGGTTACGTCCGATGGCTCGATCCACGTCTGCCGCGCCCGGAGCCCGCTCGATGACGGCTCCAACCCGACGGTCGTCGAAACCATTCGCGATCGGACTCGGCAGGAAGCTCGTCGCCCGTATCGGCTCGGCTCAAGCGCCGCCGTTCGTAACGCTGACGCGCGGGCTGCCCCGGCATTGAGTCCGCGTCGGTCCGGCATGGCCGAGGGCGTTACGGGTTACTGTCGACCCATGACCCTGAGCAGACTGATCGCCCGCCCGCTCATGTCGTCGATCTTCGTGGTGGGCCCGATCAACGCCCTCAAGAATGCCGAGGCGCACGCGAAGAAGGCCGAGCCCATCACCGGGCCGCTGGTGCAGGCGGCGCAGAAGGCCGGCGTACCCGTCCAGCACGACCCGAAGACGATGGTGCGGATCAACGCCGGCGTACAGCTGCTGGGCGCGGTCGGCCTGATCACCGGCAAGTTCCCGCGGCTCTCGTCGGCGCTGCTGGCCGGGAGCCTGGTGCCGACGACGCTGGCGGGCCACCGGTTCTGGGAGGAGTCGGACCCGGCGGCGAAGAAGATGCAGCAGATCCAGTTCGCCAAGAACCTCTCGCTCATCGGCGGGCTGATCATCGCGGCCGGCGACACCGAGGGGAAGCCGGGCCTGGCGTGGCGTGCGCGCCGCGCCGCGAAGGACGCCCGCCGCGAGGCGCGCCACCTGGCGGTGTCCGCCCGGCAGGAGGCGAAGCTCGCCAAGGCGAAGGTGGCGTGAGCCCGGATAACCTTCAGGGGTGACGACCTCGCCCCGGACCGATCTGCTGGCCGACCCCTGGCCGGCGCCCCGCGCAACCGCACCGGTGGACGCGACGGTGACGCTGCCTGGGAGCAAGTCGCTCACCAACCGTGCACTGCTGCTGGCGGCCATCGCCGACCAGCCGTCGGTCGTACGCCGCGCGCTGCGCTCGCGCGACACGCTCCTCATGGCGGCCGCGCTCACGGCGCTGGGCAGCGCGGTCGACACGTCCGGCCCGGACTGGACCGTCACGCCGGGCGCGTTCGACCATGACGCCTTCGTCGACTGCGGGCTGGCCGGAACGGTGATGAGGTTCGTGCCGCCGGTCGCGGCGCTGTCGACGGGCGAGGTCGCCTTCGACGGCGACGAGCACATGCGGCAGCGGCCGATCGGCGAGGTGTTGACGGCGCTGCGCTCGCTCGGCGTCGACATCAGCGGCGAGCGGCTGCCCTTCACGATCCACGGCACGGGAGCCGTCCCCGGCGGGACGGTCGTCATCGACGCGTCGGCCTCGAGCCAGTTCATCAGTGCGCTGCTGCTCGCGGGTGCGCGCTACGAGCACGGTGTCGACGTGCGCCACGACGGCAAGCCGGTCCCCTCGCTCCCCCACATCGACATGACCGTGGCGATGCTGCGCGAGCACGGCGTCGAGGTGGACGACTCCGAGGCCAACCGCTGGGCGGTCGCGCCCGGCGTGGTCAAGGCGGTCGACCGCAGCATCGAGCCCGACCTCTCCAACGCGGCTCCGTTCCTCGCGCTCGCCGCCGTCTCGGGTGGCACGGTCACGGTCCGCGACTGGCCGGAGGTCACCGACCAGGCCGGCGACGCGCTGCGCGACATCCTGACCCAGCTGGGCTGCACCGTCGCATTCACCGACGACGGGCTCGCCGTCGCGGGGCCGGGCCTCGCCGGCCTGGAGGGAGTCGACCTGGACCTGCACGACGTCGGCGAGCTCGCCCCCGCGGTCGCAGCGCTCTGCGCGCTCGCCTCGGGCCCCTCGCACCTGCGCGGCATCGGCCACATCCGCGGCCACGAGACCGACCGGCTCGCCGCCCTGGCCGCCGAGCTGTCCGCGCTCGGCGCCGACGTGACCGAGCATCCGGACGGCCTCTCGCTGCGACCGGCGACGCTCCACGGCGGTGTCTTCCACACCTACGCCGACCACCGGATGGCCCAGGCCGGCGTGATCGTGGGGGCTGCCGTCGACGGCGTACTCGTCGAGAACATCGCCACCACCGGCAAGACCTTCACCGACTTCGCGCCGTTCTGGGCCTCGCTGTTCTGACGATGGCCCGCTCCGCACGCCGCTACTCCGACGAGGACGTCGAGCACTACGACCGGCCCCGGCGGCGGACCAGGCCGCGGACCAAGGAGCGGCCGGCGTACGACGACGCCGTGGCCGGCGTGGTGGTGACCGTCGACCGCGGGCGCTTCACGCTGCTCGTCGAGACCTCCGACGGTCCGGTGACGGTGATGGCGATGAAGGCCCGGCCGCTCGGCCGCAAGGGCGTGGTCGTCGGCGACCGCGTCCGCGTGGTGGGCGACGTCTCCGGCGCCGAGGGCAGCCTCGCCCGGATCGTCGAGGTGGAGCCGCGTACGACGGTGCTGCGGCGGACCGCCGACGACGACGACCCCGTCGAGCGGGTGGTGGTCGCCAACGCCACCCAGCTGGTCGTGGTGACGGCGCTCGCCGACCCCGAGCCGCGGACCGGGCTCATCGACCGGGCGCTGGTGGCGGCGTACGACGCCGGGATGGCGCCGCTGCTCTGCCTCACCAAGGCCGACCTGGCGGACCCGCAGACGCTGCTCGCGACGTACCGCTCCCTGGGCGTGCCCTGGGTCGTGACGCAGAAGGGCGGCGACCTCAGCGAGCTCCGCGAGCGTCTCGCCGGCGAGACGTCGGTGCTGCTCGGTCACAGCGGCGTCGGCAAGTCGACGCTGGTCAACGCGCTCGTCCCGGACGCGGGCCGCGAGGTCGGCGTCGTCAACGCCGTCACCGGGCGCGGGAGGCACACCTCGACCTCGGCGCTCCTGCTCCCCCTGCCCGGCGGCGGCTGGATCGTGGACACCCCCGGCATCCGGTCGTTCGGGCTCGCGCACGTCGAGCCGGGGGACCTGATCAAGGCGTTCCCCGACCTCGAGGAGATGACCGTCGACTGCCCGCGCGGCTGCACGCACGGCGTGGAGGAGCCTGAGTGCGGCCTCGACCTCGCGATCGAGCGGGGCGAGCTCGACGCGGACCGGGTCGCGTCCTTCAGGCGCCTCCTCGAGGCGCGGTCGGTGCCGGCGTACCTTCTCTAGGTCGGATCCCGCTGGGCGGGTCGGGACACTAAGGTGGGCCCGTGGCTGGCACACCTGACTTCAACGACGACCTGCGGCTGGCGCACCTCCTCGCCGACGACGCGGACTCGCTGTCGACCTCGCGGTTCAAGGCGCTCGACCTGCACGTGATGACGAAGCCGGACCTCACCCCGGTCAGCGACGCCGACAAGGCCGTCGAGGAGTCGATCCGCCGCACGCTCTCGCGGGCACGGACCCGGGACGCCGTCACCGGCGAGGAGCAGGGCTCGACCGGCTCCTCGAACCGACGCTGGATCATCGACCCGATCGACGGCACCAAGAACTACGTGCGCGGCGTACCCGTCTGGGCCACCCTCATCGCCCTCGCGGTCGAGAACGAGGTCGTGATGTCGGTCGTCTCCGCACCGCAGCTCGGCCGGCGCTGGTGGGCGGCGAAGGGCCAGGGTGCCTACACCGGCAAGTCGCTGATGAAGGCGACGAAGTGCCAGGTCTCCGACGTACGCCGCCTCGAGGACGCGTCACTGTCGTACTCCTCGCTCCACGGCTGGGAGGAGCGCGGCCGGCTCGAGGACTTCCTCTCCCTCATGCGGCGCTGCTGGCGTACGCGCGCCTACTCGGACTTCTGGTCCTACATGCTCGTCGCCGAGGGTGCCGTCGACATCGCGGTGGAGCCGGAGCTGGAGGTGTACGACATGGCCGCGCTCGACGTCATCGTGCGCGAGGCCGGCGGGACCTTCACCTCGCTCGACGGCACCGAGGGCCCGTGGGGCGGCAACGCGCTGGCGACCAACGGACACCTGCACGACGCCGTGCTCTCCTTCCTCGGCTCGCTGCCCGACGGCGACTCCGACGCCGACTGGCCGGCGCCACGCCCCGGAAGCGTCACACCGTTCCGGCGACCGGACTGACGCCGGCGCGCGACGTCGGAGTCTTGTCCCACAGGTCCCTTTCGCCGGCCGGTCCGCAGGCCCTACCGTCGGAAGATGCACATCGAGGAGATCCTCGCTCGCAAGGCCCGTCCCGACGTCGTGACGATCGGCCCGGACGAGACCGTCCGCACGCTGCTCGGCGTGCTGGCCTCGCACGGCATCGGCGCCTGCGTCGTCAGTCCTGACGGGAGCCGGCTGGCCGGCATCGTGAGCGAGCGTGACGTGGTGAGAAGGCTCCACACCGACGAGTCCCTGCTCGACCTCGAGGTCGGCGAGATCATGACCCCCGCGGTCGTCACCTGCGGCCCGGAGGCGACGGTCGACGAGCTGATGACGATCATGACCGAGCGGCGGATCCGGCACGTGCCGGTCCTGCGCGACGGCGTACTCGCCGGCATCGTCAGCATCGGCGACCTCGTCAAGCACCGCATCGACGAGCTCGCCTTCGAGCGGGACCAGCTGGAGGCGTACGTCCACCAGACCTGACGCCGGTCGGCGCGTGTGCACGTGCCCGGCCGCCGGGTCGCCGCGCATGTGCGCCTAGGCTGGCGGCATGGAGAAGCCTGAGATCGAGTCCTTCGACCCCGAGCCGCCGACCGACCTGGTGGTCACCGACATCACCGAGGGTGACGGCGAGGAGGCGACCGCCGGCAAGACGGTGTCGGTCCACTACGTGGGCGTCGCCCACTCGACGGGCGAGGAGTTCGACGCGTCCTACAACCGCGGTCAGCCGCTCCAGTTCCGCCTCGGCATCGGCCAGGTCATCTCGGGCTGGGACCAGGGCGTGCAGGGGATGAAGGTCGGCGGGCGCCGGCAGCTCGTCATCCCGCCGCACCTGGGCTACGGCGACCGCGGCGCGGGCGGGGTCATCAAGCCCGGCGAGACGCTGATCTTCGTGGTCGACCTGCTCGGCGTGAGCTGAGCCGCCCTGCCCTTCGGCAGGTCACCACGGCAGGTTGTCGTCGTACGACGCCTCGTCGGTCACCCTGGCCGCCTGTCCTGCCAGCTCCACGACGTCGCCGAGGCGCAGCTGGCGGCCGCGCCGCGTCTCCACCTCGCCGTTGACGCGGACCAGGCCGCCGGCGATGACCGGCTTGGCCTCGGCGCCGGTCTCGACGAGGTTGGCCAGCTTCAGGAACTGACCGAGCCTGATCGACTCGTCGCGGATCGGGACGTCCTGCGGCTCGCTCACGCTCCGATCGTCGCACGGTGGCGACGCGACCGACCAAAGGTGGCGACTCGACGTGCCACAACTGGCGACTCGACGTGCCACAACTGGTGATCCGAGGTCAGGTGAGCTGGGTGGCGGTGTGGATGAGTACGCCGACGAGGCCGCCGACGATGGTGCCGTTGATCCGGATGAACTGAAGGTCGCGGCCCACGTGGAGCTCGATCCGCTTGGCCGCCTCGCGGCCGTCCCAGCGCTCGATGGTGTGGGTGATGAGGGCGGTGGCCTCCGAGCCGTACCGGTTGACGACGAAGACCGCCGCGTCGGAGGCGAGCCCGTCGAGCCGGTGCTGCAGCGCCTCGTCGGCGATGAGCCGCGAGGCGAAGAGCTGGACCTCGTCGAGGGCCCGCTTGCGTACGGCGCCGTCGGGGTCCTCCAGCGAGCCGGTGAGCGCCCGGCGGAGCGCGTCCCAGAGCGCGATGGAGGTCTCGATGACCTGCGGGTGGTCGAGGAGGCGCAGCTTGAGCCGCTCGGCCCGCTCCTGGGTCGGGGGGTCGTTGACCAGGTCGTTGGCGAGGTCGCGCAGCAGGGAGTCGAAGGCCTTGCGGGCGCGGTGGTCAGGGTCGTCACGGATGTCGGCGACCCAGCGGACCAGCTCGACGTGGATCCGGTTGGTGAGCGGCTCCTTCAGCGCCTGCGGCGCCCACCAGGGGGCCCGCTCGCCGAGCACGTCGGTGACGGTCTCCTGGTGCTCGAGCAGCCAGCCGTGGAGCTCGACCAGGGCCAGGTCGACGAGGCCGTGGTGGACGTTGTCGTCGAGCGCTTCCCCGAGCGTCGTGCCGAGCAGCGGGGCGATCGGCTCCTCCCGCAGACGCGGCACGACCGCCTCGGTCACCAGTGCCTCGATGTGGTCGTTGCGGACCCGCTTCAGGACCGCCGCGGCGATCACCGCGGCCTCGTCGACCAGCCGCTTCGCGTTGGCCTCCTCGGAGAGCCACAGCCCGATCCGCAGCGCCGGCATCGAGACGGTGATCCGGTCCCGGATGATCTCCTCCTGCAGGAAGTTGTCGCCGACGAACTCCTCCAGGCTGGCCCCGATGTCGTCCTTGCGCTTCGGGATCAGGGCGGTGTGCGGGATGGGCAGCCCGAGCGGGTGCCGGAACAGCGCCGAGACCGCGAACCAGTCGGCCATGGCACCGACCATCGAGGCCTCCGCGCCCGCGTTGACGTAGCCCCAGAACCCGCCGTGGTGCAGCGTCGCGACATAGACGATCGCCGCCAGGACGAGCAGCCCCGTGGCGACGGTCCGCATGCGTCGCAGCGCCCGGCGGCGTACGGCGTCGGCCGCGGTGTCCACCGCCATCAGGCCGCCCGGTGAGGTCATGGCGTGATTCTGCCCGGTGGTACCTGACGTGCGAGAATCCCATCCCATGTCCCGCACCGTCATCACCTTCGGCACGTTCGATGTGTTCCACATCGGCCACCTCCGGATGATTGAGCGGGCAGCGGCGTACGGCGACCGTCTCGTGGTCGGCGTGTCCGCCGACGAGCTCAACCGCAAGAAGAAGGACCGCGACCCGGTCTTCAGCCAGGGCGAGCGGCTCGCGATCGTCGCGGCGCTCAAGCCGGTCGACGAGGTCTTCCTCGAGGAGAGCCTCGAGCTGAAGCGGCACTACATCGAGACCTACAAGGCCGACGTCCTGGTCATGGGCGACGACTGGTCGGGGCGGTTCGACGAGTTCAAGGACGCCTGCGAGGTCGTCTACCTCCCGCGCACGCCCGCCATCTCGACGACGGCCCTCATCGAGAAGATCTCCGGCGTCTGACCGGCCGCCCGCTAGGTTGACCGCATGTCGACCATCGTGATCTTCGGAGGCACCGGCTACGCCGGTGGCAACATCGCCCGGGAGGCTGTCAAGCGCGGCCACAGCGTCATCTCCTACAGCCGGCACGAGCCGAGCGCGCCCGACGAGGGCGTCGAGTACCGCATCGGGACCCTCGCCGACGAGGACACCGTCCGCAAGGCGGCGCGGGACGCCGACGAGCTCGTCATCGCGGTCCACGGCGCCGACGTCGACGGCCGCAAGCTGGTGGAGCTCGTCCCGTCGCTGATCTCGGCGTCGATCGACGCCGGCGTACGCCTCTCCTTCGTCGGTGGCGCCGGCAGCTCGCTCGTCGCCCCGGACGGGCCGAGATTGATCGACACGCCTGACTTCAAGGAGGAGTGGAAGCCGGAGGCCTCCTCCCACGCCGAGGTCCTCGCGGCCCTGGAGCAGTCCCCCGAGGAGCTGCGCTGGTTCTACGTCTCCCCCGCAGCGCTCTTCGGCGCCTGGGCGCCGGGGGAGACGCTCGGCACCTATCGCACCGGCGGGGACCTGCTCGTCACCAAGGAGGACGGATCCTCGGAGATCTCCGGAACCGACTTCGCGCTCGCCTACGTCGACGAGATCGAGCAGTCCAACCACCCCCGGCAGCGGTTCACCACCGGTCACTGACGGCGCCGGTCCGGACCACGCGCCCGCCCCGCGTAACGCGGGGCGGGCGCTCGTCGTTGGGGCTCTGTCAGGCCGCCCCGGCGGCTCGGGTCACGGACGAGGTGGGTGTCGGATGCCGCTCGCGACGGCTGCGAAGGTCGAGGTGCTCGGCGTGCTCGTCCGGGCCGGTCGCGAGGTCCGCGCCACGCTCAGCGCCGCCGACTGCGACCTGGCCGTCGAGACCTGCGCCGACGTCGCCGCCATGGCCAACCGGCTCCCCGGCGCCCTCCCCCACGACCGCGGCCGCGCTGCCCGCGACGGCGTCGCGCTGCTGCTCGAGCTCGGCTGCCCCCGGGTCGACCCGACCCTGCGACTCCGGCTCGCCCGCGCGGTCGAGCAGGTCGTCGTACGCCGGCTGACGGCTGCCTGACCGGGCAGCGGTCCAGATCGGGCGCATTTCGTGGGCCGATTGCTCTGGACAGGCCCGGGGCCGAGGGCAACCCTTAATCCCTCCGACACACGTCGAAACCCCGCCGACATGTCGTGTCACGACGATCACGGGGTGGGGTTTCACGGCGGTGCCCCTGACCGGCTGATGCGAGAGGAATGAGGGCCAATGACGATCGTGCGAGCGGCCATCACGCAGACCACCTGGACCGGCGACAAGGAGTCGATGCTCGATCGCCACGAGCAGTTCGCCCGTGACGCGGCGGCCCAGGACGCGCAGGCCATCTGCTTCCAGGAGCTCTTCTACGGGCCGTACTTCGGCATCACCCAGGACAAGAAGTACTACCGCTTCGCCGAGCCCGCCGACGGGCCGGTCGTGCAGCGCTTCGCGAGCCTCGCCAAGGAGCTCGGCATGGTGATGGTGCTGCCGATCTACGAGGAGGAGCAGACCGGCGTCTACTACAACACCAGCGTGCTGGTGGACGCCGACGGCACCGTGCTCGGCAAGTACCGCAAGAACCATCTCCCCCACGTCGACAAGTTCTGGGAGAAGTTCTACTTCCGGCCCGGCAACCTCGGCTATCCGGTCTTCGACTGCGCGATCGGCAAGGTCGGGATGTACATCTGCTACGACCGGCACTTCCCCGAGGGCTGGCGCGAGCTCGGCCTGGCCGGCGCCCACATCGTCTTCAACCCCAACGCCACCAAGCCCGGCCTCTCCAACCGGCTCTGGGAGGTCGAGGGGCCGTGCGCGGCCGTCGCCAACGGCTACTTCGTGCTGCAGCCCAACCGGGTCGGCCTCGAGGACAACGAGTACGGCGACGAGGCGGTCAACTTCTACGGCACCAGCCAGGTGATCGACCCGCGCGGCAACTTCGTCGGCGAGCTCGGCTCCAGTGAGAAGGAGGAGCTGCTCGTCCGCGACCTCGAGATGGACATGGTCCAGGAGATGCGCGACGACTGGCAGTTCTACCGCGACCGCCGGCCGGACACGTACGCCGCGATCGCGAAGCCCTGAGGGAGGTCTCGATGAGCACGACTCTCATCACCGGCGGCACCGTCGTCAGCGCCACCGGCCGCACGGTCGCCGACGTCCTCGTCGACGGCGAGACCATCGTCGCCCTCCTCCAGCCCGGCACCGCGCCCTTCGGCCCGGTCAACGCCGACACGACGATCGACGCGACCGGGAAGTACGTCATCCCCGGCGGCGTCGACGCCCACACCCACATGGAGATGCCGTTCGGCGGCACCTTCGCGTCCGACACCTTCGAGACCGGCACCCGCGCCGCGGCGTGGGGAGGTACGACGACGATCGTCGACTTCGTCGTGCAGTACCCCGACCAGCGGGTCATGGACCAGTACCACCTGTGGCACGAGAAGGCCGCCGGCAACTGCGCGATCGACTACGGCTTCCACCAGATCCTCTCCGACGTCCAGGACGAGTCGCTCAAGGCGATGGACGAGCTGATCGGCGAGGGCGTCACCAGCTTCAAGCTCTTCATGGCCTACAAGGGCGTCTTCCTCAGCGACGACGGCCAGATCCTGCGGGCGTTCCAGAAGGGCGCCGAGAACGGCGCGATGATGATGATGCACGCCGAGAACGGCGCCATGATCGACGTCCTCGTCAAGCAGGCGGTCGAGGCCGGCAACACCACGCCGTACTGGCACGGCGTCACCCGCCCGTGGCAGGCCGAGGAGGAGGCCACCCACCGGGCGATCATGATCGCCGACCTGACCGGCGCGCCGCTGTACGTCGTCCACGTCTCCGCCAAGCAGGCGGTCCAGCAGATCGCCGCCGCACGCGACCGAGGGCTCAACGTCTTCGGCGAGACCTGCCCGCAGTACCTCTACCTCTCCCTCGAGGAGCAGCTCGGCGCCAGCAGCGAGGAGTGGGGCGACTTCGAGGGCGCCAAGTGGGTCTGCTCCACTCCCCTGCGCTCGCGCGCCGAGGGCCACCAGGACGCGATGTGGCAGAGCCTGCGGACCAACGACATCCAGATGGTCTCCACCGACCACTGCCCCTTCTGCATGAAGGAGCAGAAGGAGATGGGCATCGGGGACTTCTCCAAGATCCCGAACGGCATCGGCTCGGTCGAGAACCGCCTCGACCTGATGTACCAGGGCGTCGTCACCGGCGAGATCACCCTCGAGCGCTGGGTCGAGATCACCTCCACGACCCCGGCCCGGATGTTCGGCCTGTACGGCAAGAAGGGCGTCATCGCGCCCGGCGCCGACGCCGACATCGTCGTCTACGACCCGAACGGCCACACCTCCATCGGGGTCGGAAAGGCCCACCACATGAACATGGACTACTCCGCCTGGGAGGGCTTCGAGATCGACGGTCACGTCGACCTCGTCATGTCGCGGGGCTCGGTGATCGTGGACGGGACCGGCTATGTCGGCACGAAGGGCCACGGGCAGTACGTCAAGCGCGGCACCTCGCAGTACCTGAGCTGACCCACGTCATCGGTGGTTTCGAGACGGTCGCTTCGCGACCTCCTCAACCGCCGGAAGGAGCGATCATGGACTTCGGGGTCGTCCTGCAGACCGACCCGCCGCCGTGGCGGACGGTGGCGCTCGCGAAGCGGGCGGAGGAGTACGGCTTCTCCCACGTGTGGACCTTCGACAGCCACCTGCTGTGGATGGAGCCGTACGTCATCCACTCCCAGATCCTGGCCGAGACCAAGCGGATCACGGTCGGTCCGTTCGTCACCAACCCGGCCACGCGCGACTGGACCGTGACGGCGAGCGTGTTCGCGACGCTCAACGAGATGTACGGCAACCGCACCGTCTGCGGCATCGGCCGCGGCGACTCCGCCGTGCGCGTGCTCAACGGGAGGCCGTCGACGATCAAGGAGATGCGCGAGGCGACCCACGTGATCCGCGAGCTGGCCAGCTGCCGGAGCGTCGAGCTCAACGGGAGCACGCTCCGCTTCCCGTGGGCACGGACGTCGTCGCTGGAGGTCTGGGTCGCGGCGTACGGGCCACTCGCGCTCAAGGCCGCCGGCGAGGTCGGTGACGGGTTCATCCTGCAGCTCGCCGACGTCGACATCGCGGCGTGGATGATCGCCGCGGTCAAGGAGGCCGCGAGCAACGCCGGCCGCGATCCCGAGTCGCTCACCTTCTGCGTCGCCGCGCCGGCGTACGTCACCGACGGGACCGCCGCCGGCTTCGACCACGCCCTCGAGCAGTGCCGGTGGTTCGGCGGGATGGTCGGCAACCACGTGGCCGACATCGTCGCGAAGTACGGCGCCGGATCCGATTCTGGGGCCGGGGCGGTCCCACAGGCGCTGACCGACTACATCAAGGGCCGGGACGGCTACGACTACAACGAGCACGGACGGGCGGGGAACACCCACACCGCGTTCGTGCCCGACGACATCGTCGAGCGGTTCTGCGTGCTCGGCACCGTCGAGGACCAGGCGACCAAGCTCGAGGAGCTCAAGAAGCTGGGCGTCGACCAGTTCGCGATCTACCTCCAGCACGACGCCAAGGACGAGACCCTGGCGGCGTACGGCGACCACGTCATCCCGCGGGTCAACCTCCCCACGGCGGCGAAGGCATGACGAGAGCGGTGAGGTACGCCGGCCGGGCGCTGGCCGTGGTGGTCGGCCTGGTCGTGCTCGGCGCGCTGTGGGAGGGCTACAAGGCGTGGGGTCCCGAGCGGGGCGCGAAGGTCCTCGGCGTCCCGCTGCTGCCGCGTACCGACGACACCGCGATGCCCCACCTGTCGGCGATCTGGAAGGTCTTCGGCGACGACGACGGCGGCGGGGCGCAGAAGGCGATCACGTTCGGCCCGAAGCAGGACAGCCCGTCGGTGCTCCACGGCATCCTGGTCGCGTGCGGCCACACCCTGGTCTGGGCGGCGGTCGGGTTCGCGATCGGGGTCGTCGTCGGCGTACTCCTCTCGCTCGTCATGGAGCGCTTCGGCCTCGCCGAGCGCGCGCTGCTGCCGTACGTCGTGCTCAGCCAGACCGTGCCGCTCATCGCACTCACCCCGGTGCTGCAGCAGTGGGGCCACCACGTCCACGTCGGCCCGTGGGACTGGACGAACGCGACCTCGATCGAGCTGATCGCCGCCTACCTCGCGTTCTTCCCGGTCTCGGTCGGGATGCTTCGCGGCCTCAAGTCGCCGTCCGCGGTCCACGCCGACTACTTCGCGTCGGCGGCGGCAGGCTGGTGGAGCACGCTGCTCCGGCTGAAGCTGCCGGCGGCGGTGCGCTACCTCGTCCCGTCGCTGCGGCTCGCCGCGGCGGCGTCGGTCGTCGGGGCGATCGTCGCCGAGATCTCGCTGGGCCAGGGGTCCGTCGGCCAGGCGACCGGGATCGGCTCCCGGATCTGGCAGTACACCCAGCAGTCCGAGGCGGCCCGGCTCTACGCCTCGGTCGCCGCCGCGGCGGCGCTCGGCCTCGTCGCGGCCGCCGCGATCACCCTCGTCGACCTCGCCCTGTGGCGCTACCACCGGACCGGAGCCCGAGCATGACGACCACCGAGACGAGCACCCAGACGAGTACGCCGGCCGTCGCCGTCAGCGGCGTCACCATGACGTTCCCGACCCGCCGCGGGGAGGTGCACGCGCTCGCCGAGGTCGACCTGGTGGTCGGTGCCGGGGAGTTCGTGTCGCTCATCGGGCCGTCCGGGTGCGGGAAGTCGACGCTGCTGCGGATCATCGCCGACCTGCAGCGGCCCACCCGCGGCAGCGTCGAGGTCAACGGCAAGACCGCGCGCCGCGCCCGGCTCGACCAGGACTACGGCTTCGCGTTCCAGCAGGCGGGGCTGCTCGACTGGCGCACCGTGCGGGCCAACGTCGAGCTGCCGCTGCAGCTCCACGGCGTACCCCGGTCCGAGCGGCGTTCGCGCGCCATGGAGCTGCTCGAGCTGGTCGGGCTCGCCGACTTCGCAGACCAGCGGCCGCCGCAGCTCTCGGGCGGGATGCAGCAGCGGGTGGCGATCGCCCGCGCCCTGGCCGAGAGCCCGACCCTGCTGCTCATGGACGAGCCGTTCGGGGCGCTCGACGAGATGACGCGGGAGCGGATGCAGGCCGAGCTGGTCAGGATCGCTGGCGAGACCGGCGCGGCGGTGGTGTTCGTGACCCACTCGATCCCGGAGGCGGTCTTCCTCTCCGACCGGGTCGTGGTCATGTCGCCGCGGCCCGGACGCATCACCCAGATCGTCGAGGTGCCGCTCGGCGACCGCACCGAGGACACCCGGGAATCACCGGAGTTCTTCGCCGCCATCACCGAGGTCCGCGAGGCGCTGCGCGGCCGCGCCGGAGCCGGCAAGCACGCCGCCAACGCACAGGGGGCGCTGTGACGGGCGCGCCGGCGGCGGCCCTGCGCCGGTGCACCGGACTGGTCGTGCCGCCGGTCCTCTTCGGCATCGTCGTGCTGGCCCTCTGGCAGGGGCTGGTCCGGCTGCTGGACGTGAAGTCCTGGGTCCTCGCCGCCCCGACGGACATCTGGCACGAGGTCACCGCCCACCCGAGCCAGATCGCGGAGGCGGCCGGCAACAGCGGCCTGAACGCGCTCATCGGCCTGGTGATCGGCTGCGTCGTCGGCGTGCTCCTCGCCGCGCTGTGCTCGCGCGTCACCGTCCTCGGCCACGCGATCACCCCGCTCGTCGCGGCGCTCGCGGCGATCCCGATCGTCTGCCTCGCCCCCGTGCTCATGCACCTCTACGGCCTCACCTCGGCGGTGCCGCGGCGCGGCGTCGTGGCCATCGCGGCGTTCGTGCCGATGTTCATCAACACCCTGCGCGGCCTCGGCGAGATCTCCACGGTCCACCAGGAGCTGATGAGCAGCCTCGCGGCCAGCCGTACGGCGGTCCTCCGGCTGATCCGGCTGCCCGGCTCGCTCCCCCACCTCTGCACGGGGCTGCGCGTCGCGGCCTCGCTCGCGGTGATCTCGGCGGTCGTGAGCGAGTACTTCGGCGGCCTGCAGAACGGCCTCGGGTTCCGGATCAGCGACCAGGCCCATGCGACCAACTACCCCGGCGCCTGGGCGGCCGTGCTCGGCGCCGTCGTCCTCGGGCTGCTCTTCTTCCTCGCGGCGCTCCTCGTCGAGCGCCTCGTCCTCGGGAGACGGTCGGTCTCGGTCTCCCGGCAGTGACCACCCCGATCTCGGCGTACATCCCACCCGGCAGCGTGGCCGACCCATCCATCAGGAGGAACCCGATGCACACACCCCGTCGTACGAGCGGCCGTACGAGGCTCGCCGCCGGCGTGGCCTCGGCCGCGTTCGCCGTCGCCGGCCTCGCCGGCTGCGGCTCCGACGACAGCTCGTCGCCGTCCGCCTCCGGCAGCGAGTCCGGCAGCGGCTGCAGCTCGATGACCCCGGTCACCCTGCAGCTGCAGTGGCAGACCCAGGCGCAGTTCGCCGGCTACATCGAGGCGGGCGCGAAGGGCTACTACGAGAAGCAGTGCCTCAACGTCACGATCGTGCCCGCCGGCTCGGACACGGTGCCCCAGCTGACAGTCGCCGACGGCGGCTCGGCCGACTTCGCGATCGCGTGGGTCCCGAAGGCGCTGCAGTCGCGGGAGAAGGGCGCCGGCATCACCGACGTCGGGCAGGTCTTCCAGCGCTCCGGGACGCTGCAGATCTCGTTCAAGGACCAGGGCATCACCAGCGTGAAGGACCTCAAGGGGAAGAACGTCGGCGACTGGGGCTACGGCAACGAGTACGAGCTGTTCGCCGGCATGACCAAGGCCGGGCTCGACCCCTCGAAGGACGTCAACATCGTCCAGCAGGCCTTCGACATGGACGGCTTCCTCAAGGGCGACATCGACGCGGCTCAGGCGATGATCTACAACGAGTACGCCCTCGTGCTCGAGTCGAAGAACCCGAAGACCGGCAAGCTCTACCAGCCCTCCGACCTCAACGTGATCAACTGGAACGACGAGGGCACCGCGATGCTCCAGGACGCGATCTGGGCCAACAGTAAGAAGCTGGAGGACCCGGACTTCCAGGACACCACGGTGAAGTTCCTGACCGCGAGCTACCAGGGCTGGATCGAGTGCGCCAGCAACCCGCAGCAGTGCGCCGACGACGTGGTGTCCGCGGGCGACGGGCTCGCACCGGTCCACCAGCTGTGGATGATGAACGAGATCAACAAGCTGGTCTGGCCCTCGCCGCAGGGAATCGGCATGGTGGACAAGAAGATGTGGGACCAGACTGTCGACATCGCCCGGAACACCAAGAACAAGGACGGCGATACGGTGCTGACCAAGGCGCCGGCCGCGGGTGCCTACACCAACGACTACACCGAGAAGGCGCTCGCCAACCTCGAGAAGATGGGACTCGACGTGAAGGGCACCGACTTCAAGCCGATCTCGGTCACCCTGACCGAGGGTGGGAAGTGATGATCACGAAACAATCAGTGCGATAGCCTTCTGAAAACGTGCCTGCTGGCCGATCCAATCTTCGGAATCAGTTGTTTCGGCCAGCAGGATCAGCCCCGATCCGTACGACGAAATCAGGCGCCATGACCAGCACCATCCCGAACTCCCCGACGACCGACGCGAACACCGACCTCGACGCGCTGACGCTGCAGCTCGACCGAGCACACGTCTTCCACTCGTGGTCAGCACAGGGCGGTCTCAAGCCGCTCGTGCTGGCGGGCGGCAGCGGGAGCCGGGTCTGGGACCACGCCGGGCGCACCTACCTCGACTTCTCCAGCCAGCTGGTCAACACCAACATCGGCCACCAGCATCCCCGGGTGGTGGCGGCGATCAAGGAGCAGGCCGATGTCCTGACGACGGTCGCGCCTGCGACCGCCAACCTGACCCGCGGCCAGGCCGCCGAGCGGATCACCGCCCTCGCCCCGGCGGGCTTCAACAAGGTCTTCTTCACCAACGCCGGCGCCGATGCCAACGAGAACGCCATCCGGATGGCGCGTCTCCACACCGGCCGCGACAAGGTGCTCACGACCTACCGCTCCTACCACGGCAACACCGGGGCGGCGGTCGTCGCCACGGGCGACTGGCGCCGGGTGCCCAACGAGTTCGCCCGCGGCCACGTGCACTTCTTCGGCCCCTACCTCTACCGGTCGGAGTTCTGGGCGACGACGCCGGAGCAGGAGAGCGAGCGCGCCCTGCACCACCTCCGCCGGGTGATCGAGGCCGAGGGCCCCGAGTCGATCGCCGCGGTCATGCTCGAGACCGTCCCCGGCACCGCCGGTGTCCTGATGCCGCCGCCGGGCTACCTCGCCGGCGTACGCGCGCTGTGCGACCAGTACGGCATCATGCTGATCCTCGACGAGGTCATGGCGGGCTTCGGGCGGACCGGGCACTGGTTCGCGCTCGACGCGTACGGCGTCGTCCCCGACCTCATCACGTTCGCCAAGGGCGTCAACTCGGGCTACGTCCCGGCCGGCGGCGTGATCATCAGCGACCCGATCGCCGCGACGTTCGACGAGCGGGTCTTCCCCGGCGGCCTCACCTACTCCGGCCACCCCCTGGCTATGGCCTCGATCGTCGCGACCCTGGACGCGATGAAGGAGGAGGGCGTCGTCGACAACGCCGCGACGATCGGCCACGACTACATCGGCCCGGGTCTCGCCGAGCTGGAGGCGAAGCACGACGTCGTCGGCGAGGTACGCGGCACCGGCGTCTTCTGGGCGATCGAGCTGGTCGCCGACGCCGCCACCCGCGAGCCCGCCTCGGCCGCCACCATGGCGAAGGCGAAGTCCGAGCTGCTCGCGCGCGGGCTGCTCCCCTTCGTCCAGGACAACCGCATCCACGTCGTACCCCCGTGCGTCGTCACCTCCGATGAGGTGGCGGAGGCGCTGGCGACGTACGACGAGGTCCTCGGCCTTCTCTGAAACCCTCGAAAGGTGACAACGATGTCTGACCAGAACTCCGGACTCCCGGTCCTCGACCACTGGATCGACGGCGCCACGACGCCCGGCACCGGCACCCGCGTCGGCGACGTGTACGACCCGGCCCTCGGCACCGTCCAGCGGCACGTCCGCTTCGCGACCGCGGCCGACGTCGACACCGCCGTCGGCGCCGCGCGGAAGGCGTTCGCCGAGTGGGGCGAGGCCTCGCTGGCCAAGCGCATGCAGGTCGTGTTCAAGTTCCGCGAGCTGCTCGTCGCCCGCAAGGACGAGCTCGCCGCGATCATCACCGCCGAGCAGGGCAAGGTGCTCGCCGACGCGGCCGGCGAGATCGCCCGTGGCCTCGAGGTCGTGGAGTTCGCGTGTGCGATGCCGCACCTGATCAAGGGCGCGATGAGCGAGAACGTCTCGACCGGCGTCGACGTCCACTCGCTCAAGCAGCCGCTCGGGGTGGTCGGCATCATCAGCCCGTTCAACTTCCCGGCGATGGTGCCGATGTGGTTCTTCCCGATCGCGATCGCGGCCGGCAACACGGTCGTCGTGAAGCCCTCCGAGAAGGACCCGTCGGCCTCCAACTGGCTCGCCGAGCTGTGGGCCGAGGCCGGCCTGCCCGCGGGCGTCTTCAACGTCGTCCACGGCGACAAGGAGGCCGTCGACGCGCTGCTCGACCACCCGGACGTCGCCTCGATCTCGTTCGTCGGCTCGACCCCGATCGCGAGGTACGTCTACGAGAAGGGCACCGCCGCCGGCAAGCGCGTGCAGGCGCTCGGTGGCGCCAAGAACCACATGCTCGTACTCCCCGACGCCGACCTCGACCTCGTCGCCGACTCGGCGGTCAACGCCGGCTTCGGCGCCGCCGGCGAGCGCTGCATGGCGATCTCGGTCGTCCTCGCGGTCGACACCGTCGCCGACGACCTCATCGGCAAGATCCGGGAGCGGATGGCCGGGCTCAAGATCGGCGACGGCCGCCGCGGCTCCGACATGGGGCCGCTCATCACCGGCGCCCACCGCGACAAGGTCACCTCGTACGTCGACGTGGCGACCGCCGACGGCGCCGAGGTGGTCGTCGACGGCCGGATCGGCCACGGCGGGGTGGAGATCGACGGCGACCCGAACGGCTTCTGGGTCGGCCCCACGCTCATCGACAAGGTGCCGACCAGCTCGACCGTCTACACCGAGGAGATCTTCGGCCCCGTCCTCTCCGTCGTACGCGTCTCGGGCTACGAGGAGGGCCTCCAGCTGATCAACTCCGGGCAGTTCGGCAACGGCACCGCCATCTTCACCAACGACGGCGGGGCCGCCCGGAAGTTCCAGCGCGAGGTCCAGGTCGGCATGGTCGGCATCAACGTCCCGATCCCGGTGCCGGTCGCCTACCACTCCTTCGGCGGCTGGAAGTCGTCGCTCTTCGGCGACACCAAGGCCTACGGCGTCCACGGCGTCGACTTCTTCACCCGCGAGAAGGCCGTCACCACCCGCTGGCTCGACCCCTCCCACGGCGGCATCAACCTCGGCTTCCCTCAGCACGACTAGGGCCGAGTCGGGGTTCCGCAGGTCTGGCGTCCGCCGGGCCCTATCCGCGTGGCAGGCGTATGCCGTACTGCGAGAGCTTGCGGTAGACGGTCGCCCGCGACATCCCGAGCTCGGCGGCCGCGTCGTTCATGGTGATGCCGGGCGGGTGAGGGCGCGGATGATCTCGTCCCGCTCGAAGGTCTCGATGCGGGACAGCCGGTGGCCGGAGTCGGAGAGCAGTTCGGCGGCAGGTGGCGTACGTCGACGAGGTCGGTCAGCGCAGCGGCTCGGCTGACAACCCGGCGCAGCTCGGCCACGTTGCCCGGCCAGCCGTGGTCGCGCAGCCGCGTCCCCGGCCCCGCCTGCACCGCGCCGCCCACGTCTGATCATCGTCGGGTCGGCGCTGGTGAGCCCAGCGCCGACCCGGCGGTCAGGCCTCGTCCTCCTCGGACTCGCCGTACGGATAGTCGTCGTCGAAGCCCGAGACCGCCTCGACCTGGTCGAGGTAGTCGGCCTCGTCGACGTCGTCGCGACGGGGCGGTACGTCGTTGCCGGCCGCCTCCTCCTCGTCGACCTCCGCGTCGTCGACGACAGGCTGCTCCTGCTCCTCGACATCCGCCTCGTTCGCCCTGTCGAACGCGTCAGCAGTCATGGTGGATCGGTTCCCTTCCACTCGGTCGACGAAACGGGCCACCGAGGGCCTGCGACGCAGTCCACACCGTCGGGGCGGTGCCGGGCAAGCGCCGCGTGCCGCGCCGGCACGGGACTGCGGTTCGCTACCGGTGCGGCACGCCGGAGGCGAGGTCGTGACTACCCCTTGACGGCGCCGCTGAGGGCGCCGACGATCTTCCGCTCCGCGGCCATGAAGAACAGCAGGGTCGGCAGCGTCGAGAGGGCGCTGAAGGCCAGGACGCGGGCGGTGTCCTGGGAGTACTGCGTCTGGAACGCGGCCACCCCGAGCGGCAGGGTGAAGTGGCTCTGGTCGTTGAAGACCAGCAGCGGGAGGACGAAGAAGTTCCAGCTCGTGACGAAGGCGAGGATCGCCACCGTGGCCAGCGCGGGACCGGACAGCGGGATCAGGATCCGCCAGAAGAAGCTCAGCCTGCTCGCGCCGTCGACGAGGGCGGCGTCCTCGAGCTCGCCGGGGACCTCGCGCATGAACGGCCTCAGGATGATGATCGTCAGCGAGAGCTGGAACGCCGCCTCGGGGAGGATGACGCCGAGATAGCTCTCCAGCAGGCCGATCTGCCGCAGCCACAGGTAGAGCGGCAGGGCCGCGACGCTGAGCGGGAAGAGCAGCCCGATCGAGAACATGGCGTACATCGCCTCACGCCCGCGGAAGCTGTAGCGCGCCAGCGCGAACGCCGCCATCGCCCCGAGAGTGACGGTGACAAGGGTCATCGCGCCGGCGATCAGCGCGCTGTTGAGCAGGAACCGCCAGAACAGCGAGGAGCCCAGGATCTCGCGGTAGTTGTCGAGGACCCATGGCTTCGGCAACCCGGCCGGGTTCTCGTTGATCTGAGGGGTTGTGCGGAACCCGCCGACGAACACGAAGAGCAGCGGCACCAGCGTCACGACGAGGAGCACCACCGCCGCGACGTACGCCGAGACCGTGCCCGGGAGTGAGCCGCCGGTCCGCCGGCGTACGCCGTGGTCCGGCCGGGCCGGGCCACCCGGAAGCGGGTGCTCGACGACCGCCATCAGCCCACCGCCCTGGTCAGCGCACCCTCGACGTCCCGCCGCAGCGCGAACCGCTGGTAGAGGAGGGAGAAGACGAGGCAGATGAGGAAGAGGATCACCGCGACGGCGCTGCCGTAGCCGAACTGGTAGCGGCGGAACCCGTGGTCGAGCATGTAGACCGCCATCGTGTCCGAGGCGTTCGCCGGGCCGCCGAGGGTCATGATCCACACCAGGTCGAAGAGCTGCAGGGAGCCGATCACCGAGAGGAAGACCCAGATCCTGATCGTGGGGCCGAGCAGCGGGAGGGTGATCCGCCGGGTGATGCTCCACGAACCCGCACCGTCCATCGCGGCGGCCTCGCGCAGCTCGGCCGGGATGCCCTGCAGTCCGGCGAGCAGCACGATGATCCCGAAGCCGATGTACTTCCAGGTGATCACGACGAAGAGGGTGTAGAGCACCAGACGCTGGTCGGCGAGCCAGTGGTGGACGAGCCCGCCGAGGCCCGCGTCCCGGAACACCCGGTCGACGAACCCGTCCGGCTGGAGCATCAGCAGCCAGATCACGCCGGCGATCGCCTCGGAGAGGACGTACGGCGCGAAGACCACCAGCCGGAGCAGGCCGCGACCGCGCAGCCGACGGTTGAGCAGGAGCGCGATCCCGATCGCCAGCGGGAGCTGGATCAGCAGGGAGAGCGCCACGATGATCAGGTTGTGGACCACCGCCTCGCGGAAGTCCGGGTCGTGGAGCGCGAACGAGTAGTTGTGCAGGCCGACGAAGTCGGTGACGACGGCGAACCCGTTCCAGCGGTAGAAGCTGTGGTAGACCGCCACCGCGATCGGCACGAGCACGAAGCCGACGAAGAGCAGCGTCGCCGGGCCGAGGAGCAGCGCGAGCTCGCCGCTCTTCCGCCAGGACCGGCGGCGCGCCGGCCGCGACTGGATGCGGCCGGCCGCGCCGGTTCCCTCCGGGAAGGAGACCGGCCCCGCGGCCTCCCTGATCGTGCTGCTCACGGCGCCTTGGAGTTGGCGACCGAGTCGGCGACGTCCTTGGAGGAGCCCTTGCCGGCGACGAAGTCGGCGACGGCGGTGTCCAGCGCCTGTCCGACGTCGGTCGGCAGGGCCTGGTCGAAGTAGAGCTGGTTGTAGGAGACCGTCCCGAGGTACGACAGCGCGGTCTTCGCGGCCTCGTTGGTGATCGCGCCGTTCGCGGCCGGGTTGGACGGGAGCGAGATCGTCGTCGACTTCACCAGCTCGGTCTGGACCGGGGCGCTGGTGATGTACTTCAGGAAGTCCGGGCAGGCGACGGTGGCCTTGCTGGTGCAGCTGAACCCGTCTCCGCCACCGAGCGCGGCCTTCGGGTCGCCGGCACCGCCGTCGACCGCCGGGAAGGGGAACCAGCCCATCTTGGAGGCGAAGTCCTTGTCCTGGGTCAGCGACGGCATGACCAGCATCTCCCAGTCGCCCTGCAGCTCCATCGCCGCCTTGCCATTGGCCACCAGTCCGGCCGAGCTGCCGGCACCCTGCTGGGCGGGCGTCCCGAGGAAGCCCTCCTGGAACGGGTCGGTCGCCATGAAGTCCTTGAGGTCGTCGCCGGCCTTGGTGAAGCACTCGTCGTCGAACGACGAGCTCTCGATGGAGGAGGTCACCGTGTCCTGCGAGCACTCGCGGAGCACGAAGTACTCCCACCAGAACGCATCCGGCCAGCGGTCCTTGCTGCCGATCGCGACCGGCACGATGCCGGCGGCCTTCAGCTTCTGCACGTCGGCGTCGAAGTCGGTCATCGTCGTCGGCGGCTGGGTGATGCCGGCCTTCGCGAACAGGTCCTTGCGGTACCAGAACCCCACGACGTGGTAGTCGTACGGCACGCCGTACCACTTGCCGTCCACCTGCCAGCCCTTCGCCGACGGGCCGAGCTGGTCGATCCAGCCGCTGACCTGCGGCGTCATGTCGAGGAGCTTCCCGGACTGGACCTGCGTGGCCTCGGCGCCGCCTCCCCACTGCTGGTAGAGGCTCGGCGGGTTGGAGCTCTCGAGCGCGGCGGGGACCTTCGAGGTGAACTGCTCGTTCTGGATCGGGACGATCTTGAACGTCACGTTGGGGTGGGCCTTCGTGTAGGCGCGGGCGACCTTCTCCCATTCCGACTTGCCCGGGTCCGCGGTGGCGTTGTGCCACCAGGTGAGCGACACGTTGCCGACGTCCTCGACGCTGCCCGTGGCGACCGCGGCCGACGACTTGCTGCCGCTGCCGCCTCCGCAGGCGGCGAGCATGGCCCCTACCGTGATCAGTCCGGCTACGGCGGCCAGACCTCGATGTCCGCGCATGGTCCTCTCCTCCGGATCGTCGCCGCGCCCTGTCGGCGCCGGGATGTGACGTGCGTCACGCCGATTCCCGGCCAGCATGACAACGCCGCGGAGGCGATGTCAATCGTTGTCGATAACGATTTCCATGAGTATGTTTCGGAGCATGGACACTGGGCGGAGCCCGCGAGGGCGGGTGACGATCCGCGAGGTCGCGGAGGCGGCCGGCGTCTCGGTCGCGACCGTGTCGAAGGTGCTCAACGACCGGTACGGCGTCGCCGGCGCGACCTCCGAGAAGGTGCGCGCCGTCATCGCGGAGCTGGGCTACGAGTCGAGCCTGGTCGCCCGGTCGCTGCGCAACCACCGCACCAACGTGATCGGCATCCTGGTCGCCGACTTCGAGCCGTTCAGCACGGAGGTCCTCAAGGGCGCCGCCGACGCGATCCGCGGCACCGGCTTCGAGCTGGTCGTCTACTCCGCGGCCGGCCAGGCCGAGGAGCGGGTCGGGTGGGAGCGCCGCCATCTCAACCGGGTGAGCGGCACGCTCGTCGACGGGGCCGTGCTCGTCACCCCGACGGTCACGGACATCGTGACGAGCAGCCCCATCGTCGCCATCGACCCCCACGAGGGGCCGACCGGCCTCCCGACCGTCGACTCCGACAACCTCAAGGGCGGCCGCCTCGCCACCGAGCACCTGCTGGATCTCGGCCACCGCCGGATCGCGATGCTCACCGGCCGGCCCGACCTGCAGTCCTCGCGGTCGCGCGAGCAGGGGTTCCGGGAGGCGCACCGCGCCGCCGGCGTACCTCTCGACGAGAGCCTGCTGTGCGAGGGCGACTACAAGCCGGAGGTCGCGGCCGAGACCGCCCGGGCGCTGCTGTCACGGCCCGACCGGCCGACCGCCGTCTTCGCCGCGAACGACGGCACCGCGATCGCCACGATCCAGGTGGCCGCCGAGCTCGGCCTCGGCGTACCCGGCGACCTGTCGGTCGTCGGCTTCGACAACATCCCCGAGGCGGCCGTGCGCACTCCCCCGCTGACGACCGTGGAACAGCCGATCAGGGAGATGGGGCAGCGCGCGCTCCAGCTCCTCGTGCACCTGATCCGTGAGGAGAGCGTCGATGAGCAGCACGTCCGACTACCCACCAGACTCGTCGTCCGGGGAAGCACCGCTCCCCTGGCGTGACGCGCGGCGCCCGGTCGCCGAGCGGGTCGCCGACCTGGTCGGCCGGATGACGCTCGAGGAGAAGGTCTCCCAGCTGTACGGCGTCTGGGTCGGCATCGATGCCACCGAGGGCGACGTCGCGCCGCACCAGCACGAGCTGGTCGGGCCGCTCGACTGGGCCGAGGTGATCGTCGGCGGGCTCGGCCAGCTCACCCGGCCGTACGGCACCGCGCCGGTGGAGCCCGGCCGCGGCGCGGTCGCTCTCGCGGAGAGCCAGCGGCAGATCATGGCGGCCAACCGCTTCGGGATCCCGGCGGTCGTCCACGAGGAGTGCCTCACCGGCCTGGCGGCCTGGCGGGCGACCGTCTTCCCCAGCCCGCTGTGCTGGGCCGCGTCGTTCGACCCCGGCCTCGTCCAGCGGATGTCGTACGCCGTCGGCGGCCTCATGCGCCGGCTCGGGATCCACCAGGGGCTGGCGCCCGTGCTCGACGTGGTCCGCGACCTGCGCTGGGGCCGGGTCGAGGAGACCATGGGCGAGGACCCCTACCTGGTGGGACTGATCGGCGCGGCGTACGTGAGCGGGCTGGAGACGGCCGGGGTCGTCGCGACGCTCAAGCACTTCGCCGGCTACTCCGCGTCGGCCGCCGGCCGCAACCTCGCGCCGGTCTCGCTCGGGCCGCGCGAGCTCGCCGACGTCCTGCTGCCGCCGTTCGAGGCGGCGCTGCAGGCAGGAGCGCGGTCGGTGATGAACGCCTACACCGCCGTCGACGGTGTGCCCACCGCCGCCGACGACGGCATGCTGACCGGGCTGCTGCGCGACCGGCTCGGCTTCACGGGGACCGTGGTGGCCGACTACTTCTCGGTCGGCTTCCTGCAGACTCAGCACGCCGTCGCGGAGACCCCCGCCGACGCGGGCCTTGCCGCGCTGGCCGCCGGGATCGACGTCGAGCTCCCGTCGGTGAGCTGCTTCGGCGGACCGCTGCTCGAGGCGGTCCGCGGCGACGCCGGACGCGAGGCCCTCGTCGACCGCGCCGTCACCCGCGTGCTGACGCAGAAGGCCGGGCTCGGCATGCTCGACGAGGGCTGGTCGCCGGATCCCGCGGCCGTGCCGGACACGCTCGACGACCCCGAGATGCGGTCGCTCGCCCGCGAGCTCGCCACGCGTTCCGTCGTACTCCTGCAGAACGACGGGACGCTTCCCCTCCCCGCGGGACTCCGGCTGGCGGTGGTCGGGCCGCGGGCACACACCCCGCAGGCGATGCTCGGCTGCTACTCGTTCCCGATGCACGTGGGCGTGCACCACCCGACCGTGCCGATCGGGGTCGCCATCCCGACGGTGCTCGACGCGCTCGCCGGCGATGCCGCCGGCTACCACGTGACGTACGCCGAGGGGTGCCCGGTCACCGGCGGCGACGACGAGGGGATCCGGGTCGCGGCGGAGGCGGCGGCCGGGGCCGACGTGTGCGTCGCCGTGCTCGGCGACCAGGCCGGGCTGTTCGGCCTCGGCACCTCCGGAGAGGGCTGCGACGCCGTGGACCTGCGCCTGCCCGGACGGCAGGAGGAGCTGCTGGAGGCGTTGCTCGCCACGGACACGCCGGTCGTCCTCGTCCTGCTGGTCGGGCGGCCGTACGACCTCTCCCGGGTGGCCGACCGGGTGGCCGCGGTCGTGTGCGGCTTCTTCCCCGGCGAGGAGGGCGCGCCGGCACTCGCCGACGTCCTCTCCGGGCGGGTCAACCCGTCGGGACGGCTGCCGGTCTCGTTCCCGCGGACGAGCAGCCAGCCCGGGACCTACCTCGTGCCGCGGCTCGGGCAGCGCACCGAGGTCAGCTCGGTCGACCCGACGCCGCTGTTCGCGTTCGGCCACGGGCTCGGGTACGCCGCGGCCGTCTGGGAGGGCGTCGAGCTGCTCGGCTGCCCGGAGTGGCCCACCGCCGGCACGGTGGAGGTGGCCGTCTCGCTCGCCAACCCGACACCGGGCGAGGTCAGCGAGGTCGTCCAGGTCTACCTTCACGACGTCACCGCCTCCGTCGTACGCCCGGTGCAGCAGCTCGTCGGCGCCGCGCGGGCCGACCTGGCCCCGGGCGCACGCGTCACGGTCCGGATCGGGCTGCATGCCGACCTGGCGTCCTACACCGGCCGCGACCTGCGCCGCCTCGTCGAGCCGGGCGAGGTCGAGCTCCGCGTCGGCGCCTCGAGCAGCGACATCCGCGAGGTGCTGAAGGTCCGGATGACCGGCGAGGCGAGGTACGTCGGGGACCGGCGGCACCTGCACGCCGAGGTCACGCTCGACGTGGAGGACTGATGCCGCGCACGGACCTGCCGCTCGCAGAGCTGTGGGAGTGGCCGGAGCTGCCGGAGCCGGCCGAGCTCGCGGTCGGCGACCCGTACGCCGAGGTCGCCCGCTATCTCGCCGCCCACCGCGACCGGGTGGCAGCCGCGTTCGACACGCTCGTCCACCTCGACGCCGCGCTCCTCGCTCGACGGGCGACCGCCCCGGCGCTGTTCTCCGTTGCGATGATGAACCAGACCTGTCCCCCGTCGACCGTCTTCGCGGCGTACCACGCCTACGGCGGCTCGTCGCACGTGCCGAAGGAGATCGCCGTCTACGAGTTCAACGACCACGAGGGCGGGGAGGCGTTCCAGCAGCGCCGCCAGCTCCGCTGGCTCGCCGAGGTGCTCGGGTGACGCCCGCCGTGACGCCCGCAGGCACGACCTGGGCCGGGAGCCACGCGTTCGCCGCCCGCGGGCTCGTCCGGCCCGCGTCGGTCGCGGAGGTGCAGGAGCTCGTCGTACGCGAGCCGCGGCTGCGGGCGCTCGGCTCCCGACACTCCTTCACCGACCTCGCCGACACCGACGGCCTGCTCGTCTCGACCGAGGCGCTCGCCGGCCCGGAGCTCGACGGGTCGGTGGTGCGGCTCCCGGCCGGGATGAGGTACGGCGACCTCGCGGTCTGGCTGCACGCCCGCGGCCGGGCCCTGCCGAACCTCGCCTCGCTCCCCCACATCTCGGTCGCCGGGGCGGTCGCGACCGGCACCCACGGCGCGGGGCTCCGCAACGGCTCGCTCGCGACGTCGGTCACGGCGCTCGAGCTGGTCGACGGCCGCGGCGAGCTGGTCCGGCTCGACGCGTCCTCCCCGGACTTCGCGGGCGCCGTCGTCGGGCTCGGCGCGCTCGGGATCGTCACCCACGTCGAGCTCGAGACCGTCCCGGCGTACGACGTCGTCCAGGTCGTCCACGAGGGACTGACCTGGCCAGTACTGCTGGAGCGGGTCGAGGAGGTGCTCGGGCTCGCCTACTCCGTGTCCGTGTTCACCCGGTGGACGGAGGACACCGTCTCGGTGTGGACCAAGGCACTGGCGTCCGAGGGGACGCCGGAGCTCTCCGGCGCGCGTCCTGCGACCGCGCAGCGGCACATGATCGACGGGCTCGACCCCACCCTGACCACGCCGCAGCTCGGGGTGCCGGGGCCGTGGCACGAGCGGATCCCGCACTTCCGACTGGGCTTCCAGCCGAGCGCCGGCGACGAGCTGCAGAGCGAGTACCTCGTGCCCCTCGTCCACGCCCGCGAGGCGCTGGAGGCCGTCCGCGGCCTCGGGCCGGCGCTCGCCCCGGTGCTCCTCGTCGCCGAGGTGCGCGGCATCGCGGGCGACGGGCTGTGGGTGTCCGGGGCCTACGGCACCGACACGGTGGGGCTGCACTTCACCTGGCGGCGCGATCACGCCGGCGTACTCCCACTCCTGCCGCTGCTCGAGGAGCGCCTGCTCCCCCTCGGCGCCCGACCGCACTGGGGCAAGGTGTTCGCCGCCGGCCCGGCCGACCTCGCCCCGCTCTACCCGCGCTGGGACGACTTCCGCTCCCTCGTCGGGCGCTACGACCCGGCCGGCAGGTTCCGCAACGCCTGGCTCGACCGCACGCTCGGTTGAGTCGGGGGTTCGGACCCGTTGAGTCGGGGATTCTGACCCGAAGACCGGTCATAACCCCCGAATCGACCGGTCACAACCCGCGATTCAACGCTCGGTGAGCTCGCGGACCTCGGCGTAGCGGGCGCGTACGGCGGGGTCGGGGGTCGCCTCGTAGACCTCGACTCCGGCGGGAGCCCAGGTGGGCGGGGTGTCGCCACCGAGGAGGGTCCAGGCGGCCTGGCGGGCTGCGCCGTCGGCGACGTACTCACCCGGCTCGGGGACCGTGACCGGGTGGCCGAGGACGGCTGGGGCGAGCCGGCGTACGGCCTCGGAGCGCGCGCCGCCGCCGACGAGCAGGAGGCGCTCGACGGGGACGCCCTGGTCGCGGAGTGCGTCGAGCCCGTCGGCGAGGCCGCAGAGGAGCCCCTCGACGGCGGCGCGGGCGAGGTACGCCGGCTCGGCGGTGCTCAGGGTGAGCCCGTGGACCACGCCGTGGGCGCCGGGGCGGTCCGGGGTGCGCTCGCCCTCGAGGTACGGCACGAGGACCAGCCCGCCGGCGCCCGACGGCGCCTTGAGGGCGAGGTCGGAGAGCTCCTCGAGGGTGACACCGAGGAGGTTCGCGGTGGCGGAGAGGACGCGCGCGGCGTTGAGGGTGCAGGCGAGTGGCAGGAACCGCCCGGTGGCGTCGGCGAACCCGGCGACCATGCCCGTCGGGTCGGCGGTCGGGGCTGCGGAGACGGCCGAGATCACGCCGGACGTTCCGATCGAGACGACCACGTCGCCCGGCCCGGCACCGAGCGCGAGGGCGGCGCCGGCGTTGTCGCCGCAGCCGGGGCCCACCGCGGCTCCCCCGCCGGTCGTGCCGGCGCGCTCGGCAGGTCCGAGGACGCGCGGCAGCGTGACATCGGAGCGGCCGAGCGACCTCTCGAGCAGGTCGGGCCGGTAGTCGCCGTCGGCCGGCGACCAGTAGCCGGTGCCGCTCGCGTCGCTGCGGTCGGTCACCAGCGAGTCGAGGCCGGCGGCGCCCGCGAGGCGCCAGGTCAGCCAGTCGTGCGGCAGGCAGACCGCCGCCGTACGCCGCACCGACTCCGGCTCGTGCTCCGCGAGCCAGCGCAGCTTCGTGACGGTGAAGCTGGCGACCGGCACGGAGCCGGTCGCCTTGGCCCACACGTCGCGGCCGAGCTCGTCGACCAGGGCCGCCGCGGCGTCGGCGGAGCGGGTGTCGTTCCACAGCAGCGCGGGGCGTACGACGGCGCCCGACTCGTCCAGGCAGACCATGCCGTGCTGCTGGCCGCCGACGGCGACCGCGGCGACGTCGGCGAGACCGCCGGCCGCGGCGGACGCCTCCTCCAGCGCCGACCACCAGGCGTCCGGGTGGACCTCGGTGCCGTCGGGATGCGCGGCGCTCCCCGACCGGACCAGCTCGCCGGTCTCGGCGTCGCGGACCACGACCTTGCAGGACTGGGTCGACGAGTCGACCCCGGCGACAAGTGGCATCAGCCCAGCCTAGCCAGAAGCGAGCTCAGCGGCTCTGCCGACCGATGCCGAGCAGGTGGTCCATGGCGAGCTGGTCGAGCCGCTCGAACCCGAAGCCGCGCGCCGCCATTGTGTCGATGTCGTGGCTCTCCGCGCGCACGTCCGCGAGTGTCTCCCCCGGCGCGAGCGTCGGCTCCGCCAGGGTGCCCAGCCCGGACTCCTCCAGCGCCGCCTGCACCTCCGGGTCGGCGCGGAAGGCGGCGGCCCGCTCGCGGAGCACGAGGTAGTTGCGCATGCAGCCCGCGGCCGACGCCCAGACGCCCGCCTCGTCCTCGGTGCGCGGCGGCTTGAAGTCGAAGTGCCGCGGCCCGTCGTAACCGTGGGTCTCGAGCAGGTCGACCAGCGCGAACGCGCCGCGCAGGTTGCCGGCACCGAAGCGGAGGTCCTGGTCGAAGCGCGGGCCGTGCTGGCCGTTGAGGTCGATGTGGAAGAGCTTGCCGTGCCACAGCGCCTGGGCGATGCCGGCCGCGAAGTTGAGGCCCGCCATCTCCTCGTGGCCGACCTCGGGGTTGAGGCCGACCATCTCGGGGTGGTCGAGGGTCTCGATGAAGGCGAGCGCGTGGCCGATCGTCGGCAGCAGGATGTCGCCGCGCGGCTCGTTGGGCTTCGGCTCGATCGCGAACCGCAGGTCGTAGCCCTGCTCGAGCACGTAGTCGGCGAGCCGGTTGACCGCCTCGCGGTAGCGGTCCAGCGCCAGCCCGACGTCCTTCGCGAAGGCGCTCTCGGCCCCCTCGCGGCCGCCCCACATCACGAAGGTCTTCGCGCCCAGCTCGGCGGCGAGGTCGAGGTTGCGGGCGACCTTGGCGAGGGCGAACCGGCGTACGCCCCGGTCGTTGCTCGTGAAGCCGCCGTCCTTGAACACCGGGTGGCCGAACAGGTTGGTCGTCACCATCGGCACCACGACGCCGGTCTCGTCCAGCGCCTTGCGGAACGAGGCGAGCGCCTGGTCGCGGGCCTGGTCGTCGGCGTCGAACTCGAAGACGTCGTTGTCGTGGAAGGTCACGCCCCACGCGCCGAGCTCGGCGAGCTTGTGGACGGCGTACGCCGGGTCCATCGGTGGCCGCGTCGCCGGACCGAACACGTCCACCGCCTGCCAGCCGACGGTCCACAGACCGAAGCTGAACTTGTCCTCGGGCACCGGCTGGTAGGTGCCGGCCGACCCCGTTGTCGCCGTCGTCGTCATGGCCGCTCCATTTCTTCCACGTCTTGGACTAATAGGGCGATCCAACCTCTGACGGCAGGCTCTGTCAACGGCTCTTCCGGCGCGCAGCGGCTCGAGCACCGAAAGTACGGGACATGATCTAATCTGGCGGCATGGCGATGCGTCCCGCGCTCCAGCACGCCGGCATGCGTGCGAGCAACCTCGCGCTCGTGCTCGGCGAGCTGGCCGATGCCGGGCCGCTCAGCCGTGCGCAGCTGGCCGCCCGGACCGGGTTGACGAAGTCCTCGGTCTCGGGGCTGGTCGCCGACCTCGTCGACGCCGGGCTGGTGGCGGAGGCGGCGGGCGGTACGCCGGCCGGCGACCGCGGCAGGCCGGCGGCCGTGCTGAGCGTCGACCGCCAGGGTGCGGCCGGTCTCGGGCTGGAGGTCAACGTCGACTACCTCGCGGCCGTGGTGACCGACCTCGGCGGCGGCCCGCGCTACCGCCACGTCGTGACACGCGACAACCGCGGGCCCTCGGCCGCATCGGTCCTCGCCGAGCTCGCTGCGGTGGCCGGCGCCGCCCGTCGGGCGGCCGAGGAGCAGCACCTCGACCTGGCGGGCGTCTGCGTCGCCGTACCCGGCACCGTCGACGGCGGCGGCCGGGTCCTCTCCGCCCCCAACCTGCACTGGCACGACGTCGCCCTCGCCGAGCGGCTCGCGGAGGCACTCGACCCCACTCCCCTGGGCGTCACGGTCGACAACGAGGCCAACCTCGCCGCGCTCGGCGAGCTGTGGTTCGGCGGGCAGGCGCCGCCCGACTTCGTCCACGTCTCCGGCGAGATCGGCATCGGCGGCGGCGTGGTCGTCGGTGGGCGCCTCTTCCGCGGCGCCCACGCGCGCGCCGGCGAGCTCGGCCACGTCGTCCTCGACCCGGACGGGCCGACGTGCTCGTGCGGCGGCCGCGGCTGCCTGGAGCGGCTGGCCGGCCAGGACGCGATCGTCGCCCAGGCCGGAGTCACCGACCGGGCGGAGCTGCTCGCCCGGTGCGCCGACGGCGATGAGAAGCCGATCGGCGCGGTCCGCGACGCCGGCCGCCACCTCGGCGTCGCGCTCGCCTCGGTCACCAACCTGCTCGACCCCGACGCGGTCGTCCTCGGCGGCCTCTTCGCCGAGCTCGCACCCTGGCTCCGGCCCTGTGTCGAGGAGACCCTCGGCCGCCACCTCCCCGCGCCGCCCGCGGTCCTCAGCTCGCGGCTCGGCGCCGAGGCCGCAGTCCGCGGCGCCGCCGGCAGCGTCGTACGCCGGGTCGTCGCCGACCCTGCCCGCTACCTCGCTCTCACCGCGGCCGGTGGTGCGGCGTGAGCGCACCGGCCGAGACCGCAATCGTCACCCCGATCGTCACCGCGATCCACGTCGCGCCCGGACGCCGGCTGCCGACGAAGTCGGTCGAGCGGGTCGAGGCCGAGGCGGGCAAGGGCCTCGTCGGCGACCGCTACCACGGCAGCCGGCACCGCCACGTCACGCTCCAGTCGCAGGAGCGGCTCGACGACGCGGCCGAGCAGCTCGGCCGGCCGGTCGAGCCGGGTCTCACCCGGCGCAACGTGACCGTCAGCCACGGCGACGTACCCACCGCTCCCGGCACGCGCCTGCGCGTCGGCGGAGTCCTGCTCGAGGTCGTCCGCGTCGCGGCGCCGTGCCGTCTGCTCGACGACGAGCTCGGCCCGGGTGCCGCCGAGGCGCTCCGCCGGCGCGCCGGCACGGTCTTCCGCGTGCTCGAGTCGGGCACGATCGCGGTCGGCGACGCGGTCGTACCGGAGTAGCAGACACGTCGATGCCGATCGCGGGCCGGCAGCGGGGCCGGTTCACTCCGAGTCGAGGAACTGCCGGTGGTTGCGGATGACCTCCGCGATGATCACGTTGAGGATCTTCTCGGCGAAGGCCGGGTCGAGGCCGGACTCGTCGGACAGCTTCCGCAGGCGCTCGATCTGGACGGCCTCGCGGTCCGGGTCGGCGGGCGGCATCCCGGCGCGCGCCTTGAGACGCCCGACCTGCTCGGTGCACTTGAACCGCTCGGCGAGCAGGTGCACGAGGGCGGCGTCGAGGTTGTCGATGCTCGTCCGGAGACGGAGCAGCTCTGCCTGGGCGTCGTCGGGTGTCACGGGTCCATCAAACCGGATGGCGTACGCCGCCGGCGTACTGCATCCGGATGGCGGGCGGCGTCTCGGCCGGCTCGACGACCCGACCGGTGTCAGTCCTTCTGCTGCTTCTCGGCCTCGGCGAGCGCGGCGTCGACATCGAGGTCGACGACGGCGTCGATGACCTGCTTGAGCGCCGGGGCCGGCAGCGCGCCCGGCTGGGAGAAGACGAGGTGGCCCTTCTTGAAGGCCATCAGCGTCGGGATCGAGGTGATCTGGGCGGCGCCGGCGAGCGCCTGCTCGGCCTCGGTGTCCACCTTGCCGAACACGATCTCCGGGTGCTCCTCGGAGGCCGCCTCGTAGACGGGCGAGAACTGGCGGCACGGGCCGCACCAGCTGGCCCAGAAGTCGACCAGCACGATCTCGTTGTCGGTGACGGTCTTCTCGAAGTTCTCGGCTCCGAGGGTGGTGGTCGCCATGGTTGCCTCTCCTGCGTGGATCGGTGCCGAGAGGTTCCCGGCACGATCGGTCAACGCGCGGGGCCGCAGAGGGATTCCCTTCCGGCCAGCGGAACCCGCCGGTCGCGCCGGACCAGCGGGTGGTGGTGACATGTCCTGGTGCGTACCGAAGTCGCCATCGTCGGCGCCGGCCCTGCCGGCCTCCTCCTCGCGCACCTGCTCGCGGCCGACGGCGTCGAGGCCGTCGTGCTCGAGTCCCGCTCGAAGGAGTACGTCGCCGCGCGGATCCGCGCCGGCATCCTGGAGCACTCCTCGGTCGAGCTGCTCCGCTCGGTCGGCCTGGGCGCCGGGATCGACGCGCACGGCGACGAGCACCGCGGCATCTACCTGCAGTGGCCGCACGAGCGACACCACCTCGACTTCGTCGACCTGGTCGGCCGCAGCGTGTGGGTCTACGGCCAGACGCAGGTGCAGGCCGACCTGCACGTGGCCGCCGAGGCCGACGGCCGACGGGTGATGTACGAGGTCTCAGACGTGGCGCTGCACGACCTCGAGAGCGACCGGCCCTCGGTGACGTACACCGACCGTGACGGCGCACCGCAGCGGCTCGACGCCGACGTCGTCGTCGGATGCGACGGCTCCTTCGGTCCGAGCCGTACGGCGATCCCGGAGTCGGGCCGGCGGACGTGGGAGCGGGTCTACCCGTACTCCTGGCTGGGCATCCTCGCCGACGTACCGCCTTCCACCGACGAGCTCATCTACGCCTGGCACGACGACGGCTTCGCGCTCCACTCGATGCGGTCGGCGACCGTGTCGCGGTTCTACCTGCAGGTGCCCAACGGCACGCCGGTCGAGGACTGGTCCGACGACCGGATCTGGGAGGCGCTCGCCACCCGGCTCGGCCACGGCCGGGACGGCTGGGAGCTGCACTCCGGACCGATCACCGACAAGAGCGTCCTGCCGATGCGCAGCTTCGTCCAATCACCGATGCGCCACGGCCGGCTCTTCCTCGCCGGCGACGCTGCCCACATCGTCCCGCCCACCGGCGCCAAGGGGCTCAACCTCGCGATCGCGGACGTCGCACTGCTCGCGCCCGCCCTCGTCGCGCTCCTCAAGGGCGACGCGTCGCTCGCCGACGCCTACTCCGACACCGCTCTGCGCCGGGTGTGGCGCTGCGAGCACTTCTCTTGGTGGATGACCTCGATGCTGCACCGGTCCGACGACGACTTCGACGCCCAGCTGCAGCTCTCCCAGCTGCGCTGGGTCACCTCCAGCCAGGCCGGAGCGGCCGGCCTCGCCGAGAACTACGCCGGCCTCCGGATCGGCTTCTAGCGCAGCTGCTTGCGGCCGCCGAAGCGCCGCTCGATCCGGCTGCGCGGCTGGCCGAGGATCTTGGCGAGCAGCGGCACCCGGAACTTGTAGGCGAGCCCGGCGGCCACGAGGACGACCAGGATGATGAGGAGCGTCATGCCGACAGCGTACGTGCCGGCGCCAGCCCCACCGGGGGTCAGACGCGGACGCCCTCGCGGCGCTCGAGCGCCTCGGTGAGCAGAGAGACCAGCGCCTCGAGCTGTACGTCGGCCGACGACCCGATCTCCTCGTCCGACCCGTCCAGGGCGCGGGCGGCGAGCCCGGCCTTCGAGTCGATCAGCTCGGCGATCCGGGTGTCGATCGTCTGGGCGGCGATGATCCGCCATGCGGTGACCGGCTCGTCCTGGCCGATCCGGTGGACCCGGTCGATCGCCTGGGTCTGCTCGGCGTCGGTCCACGACAGCTCGGCGAGGATGAGGTTGGACGCAACCTGCAGGTTGATGCCGACACCGGCCGCGGTCAGCGAGCAGACGATGACCTCGACGCCCGGGTCGTTGGTGAACTCCTCGATGTTGCGCTCGCGTGCCCGCGTGGTCTGGTCGCCGCGGATGGTGGCGTAGCGGATGCCGCGCCGGGCGAACGTCTCCTCGGCCGCGTCCATGACCTCGATGTGCTTGGCGAAGAAGACGACCTTGCCGACGTTACGCGCCAGCTGCGCGGCGTAGTCGGCGGCGAGACCGGCCTTCGCCTTGCCGATCCGGCGCATCATGCCGAAGACGTTCTCGCCGGTGGAGGTGTCGCTGTCCTCGCGCTCCCAGCTCGCGACCCGGCGTACGAGCTCGAGGTCGATGCCGTCGACCGCCTCGCCGGAGGTGCGGGTCTTGATCGCCATGTCGTAGCGCTCCAGCAGGCGGCGGGCCAGCTCGGCCTCGGCCTCGCGGATGGAGCGACCGATCTCGTCGTCGAGCTCGACGGGGATGTCGGCGACGCGGCGGGCCGGGATGTCGGCGGCGACGTCGACCTTGCGGCGCCGGACGATGCCCTGCGCGACGACGGCACGGCGGGCCGCCGGGTAGAAGCCGGGGTCCTGCGGGGTCAGCCCGGTCTCCTCGAGCGCCTCGAGGAGCTCGCCGAGCGGCTTGGTCTCGTCGATCCAGCCGAGGAACTGCCAGATCGCGCGGAAGTCCTCGATGTCGTTGATCAGCGGCGTGCCCGTCAGCGCCATCATCAGCGGGTTGGGGGTGCGCTGCCGGATCCGGTCCGAGAGGTGCAGGACGTGCTGGGAGCGCTGGGAGGTCTTGTTCTTGATGAAGTGGGCCTCGTCGACGACCATCCCCTTGAACCCGAAGTCGCCGAGCCATCCGACGTGGCGGTCGAGGATCTCGTAGTTGACCACGACGATGTCGGCGAAGCCGTCGACGTCCTCGCCGTTGCCGTGGATGACGGTCGACGTACGCCGCGGCGTCCAGATCGCCGCCTCGCGCGCCCAGTTGGTCTTCACGACGTTGGGAACGACGACGAGCAGCGGGTAGGCGTCGGCGGCCTGCGCGGCGAGCAGCGCCTGCGCGGTCTTGCCGAGGCCGGGCTCGTCGGCGAGGAGGAAGGTGCGGTGGCCCTCGGCGGCCGCGGAGATCGTCTGGATCTGGTGCGGCATCAGCTCACGGCCGACCGGCACCGGGATCGGCTCGGCGGTCAGCGCGTCGGGCAGCGGCATGCAGGAGGGGCCGTCTCCGGCGTACTCGAAGCTGCGGAACAGCGGCCCGAGCAGCTCCCAGCCGGCGAGGCGGCGGGCGTGGACGACAGGCTTGGCGGAGGAGAAGTCGGGGACGAGGAACGGGTTGGAGAGCTGGCGCTGGACGACCGAGATCGGCACGACGCGCTTGTCCGGGACGAGCTCGATCTCCTCCTCGTCCTTCTTCGGCTCCTCCTCCGGCACCTCGAGCCCGGCCTGCTCCATGAGCTCGCGCTTGAGCTCGACGGCGGCGTCGGAGACCACCGCGCCCTCGCCGAGGAGCTCGAACAGACGGGAGTCGAGTGCCGCGGTCTTCGCGAGGATGGTCGCGATGCCGTCGAGCCGCTTCAGCTGCTCGGCGCGGCGCTGCTCGTTGAGCGTCCCGTCCTCGAGCACGCGGTGGCGCTCGTCGCGGGCGAGCAGGGCGACGACCTGGAACTTCGTGCGTACGTCGGGCATCGCCGAGCGTCGCTGGACGGCGCTCTCGACCTCGCGCACGACCTGGGCGAGGACGGGGATGATGCCCTCGTTGTCCTTGTGCGCGGTCTTGCGGCGGTTGCGCGACTGCGTGGGGCGTGAGCCCCGACGGGTAGCGGCTCCTCGAGCCAAAGGATTCCTCCTATAGCCACGTTCCTGGGTGGCGTGGCACGTACAACAGCGACCCCGAGGGGTCGGACGGGCCCAAGCTTTCAGGCCCATGCACCGGCGGCGTACGACGGCCCGCGACTGCGGGGGCGGACGTGCCGGACCTGCGCGAGCGGCGCATCTGGTCCGGGTCGGCTGCCCTCTGTCGGTCCCATGACGTCGGGCCGCGAACCTGGCGCGACGCCGAGTCTAACGCCGTCGATGCTCTAACGCGGAAGTCCCCACCGATCTTCCTCAGAATGTTGGTCGAGCGGCCGCCCTCGTTGGTCGAGCCCGGACACGGAGTGGCCGGCGTCGAGACCAACACAGTCGTCCACGGAACCAGTCCGCCCGAGAGCGGGGGCGCGTGACCACCACAAGAGCCGATGGCACATGGCGTAAGCGCGCCAACGCCGCGCAGCAAGGTCAGCCGAGCGCGTCGAGACGCTTCAGCTGCTCGGCAACGCCGCACAGGAGCTGCTTCTCATCCAGATCCCCTGGCTCCCGCAGTTCCGGCTCCGCGACGTACTCCTCGGCCAGCCAGAAGACCTCTTCAAAGACCCGCTCGAGTTCCAGCGGCAACGGATCCGGCGCCCGCTGATACCGCGAGAAGTACTCGGCCGGAAAACCCGCCGGCTCGATCCTGCCAGCCACCAGGTCCTCCATGAGCGACCGGAGTTGGGTGACATCGGGATGCGACTCAGCCAAGGCCCACGTGTCCTTCCGTAAGAAGCTTTTCGAATTGCGACTTGCGCAGTCGCCATCCGCTGATGAACGAACCATCCGCTTTCGTGGCTACGAAAAGCTGCGTGATGGCGTCGTAGTAGATGATGACGTTGCCTTCCTGGCCGCGCATCGTGCCGGACATGACAGCGGTGCCATCAGCGTTCATGAAGTCGCGGATCGCAGACGTGAAGCTCGCCGAGTTCGCCTTGTTGAAATTGCCAAGGACCCCGAAGTCCTTGGCGTGCTTGAACTTCCTGCGCACTTGAGAAGCCTGGAACGTGATCTCGGGAGCCTGGAGTCGGGGCAGCACCTCCGTCGCGAACTCCCGGAACTTCGCATTGATCACGACCGCGTCGCGAAGCTTGGGAAGCCGCAGCAGGATCGCGGACACAGCCTCGAGCGCCGGGCCGACGACGGCCTTGGCGCGCTCAACGAGCTTGGAAAGCTTGTAGAGGAGGGCGCCGACGCGGACGGCTACCCGTGCGAGCAGGGCGCTCTCGACTTCCGCGGCGACACCGGCACCGCCGCCGGCGGTGACAAGGCTCAGCACACCCGACGCGACGCCGTTGATGACGCTGTCGCGCTCCAGGTCGCGCAGGGCGTGGAGGATCTCGTCGCGGATGCTCTCGACCGCGTCGGCGTAGTCCGTGCACGCCCGCCCCATCTTCCCCATCGCCGCCGACAGCCCGTAGCAGTCGTCGCGCATCCGGCCGAACGCCTGCTCCGCCATCGGGATCTCCGGCGAACGCAGCCCGGTCAGATCAATGCGGGCCAGCTCGGGATACCGGGCGGCGCTCTCAAGGGCGTACGCCGCCCGGTGCCATGCGGCAGCGGTGTCACGGAGCCGGCCGGTGTCGGCGTCGGGCCAGACCAGGGCACCGACGACGCCCGGCGCCGCCTGGAGCTTGGCCCACACGTCGGGCGCCCCGCCGTTGTGGCCGCGCGTCCCGGGCGGCGCCCCCGGTGAGAGCAGTGTCGTGTTGTGGGCCGGGTCGGGGTCGCCATCGGCGTACTCCGGGTTCACCTCCCCGCCGGGCTCCCCAGGCTCGAGGCGTACGACCGCTCCGCCGTCGGCCGCGGCATGGTTGCGGAAGGTCGCGTTGGTCAGGTTCGCGAGTACGCCCGCGCCCGACGCCAGATCGGCGGCACCGGTCAGCAGCCGGCCCGCTGCCGGGTCGTAGTCGGACGCCCAGCCCTCCGAGCCCAGCCCGCTGCCCGCCATCCCGCCGCTGCCCGACAGCGCGCCGGCCAGTGACTCGACCGCCGGGACGAGCGCGGCATGGGCGAGGTACAGGTGGTCCGAGACGGTGCCCCCGCCGTGGTCGGTGTCGATGCGAGCGTTCACGCACGACATCTATCCATACGCAAACGCACGCAAACAACACCGAACGTGACTCCTGTGGATAAGTCCGAAGGTCCGGCGCGCCTCGGCCGACCGCGTTCGTGGGGGTGGTTCCCGGTTTGAGCGAACGTTTGCTCAAGACGACCAGCGGGGGTGGCGGTCAGGATGTAGCGGGGCTCAGGGGTTGCCGGCGGCGCCGAGGCGACACCTGAGACGTCAGCCGACCGAGTCCCAGAAGTCGCACTGGTGCTCGGCGCGGTAGGCGGCGGTGGAGATGGTGTGGCTCTGGCCGGCGACGCGGAGGGACATGACCTGCCCCGAGCCGTTCCACACGGGCCAGAAGGCCCGGCCGGGGGCGTAGGGCGTACCGCGGGCGACGAAGGAGCCCCAGTACTGGACCATGTCGCGCGACAGCTGCCGCTCGCCCGCGTCGAAGGTCGGGGCGATGGGCGTGCCGTTGTCGAAGCTCGGGAAGAGGTAGGCGAGCTCGGCGGCGTGGCCCGCGCCCCAGACGTAGCCCTCGATCGGCGTCAGGCCGGGACCGTTGCGGGCGTCGAACTCGTACGCGTGCACCGGGACCCAGCGGGCGAGCTGCTCGGTGAGCGAGAGCGCGCCGCAGCCGCCGATGCCGGCGAGCATGCCGGAGTCGGTCATGATCGCGCCGACGAGGTACGCCGCGGTGAACCGGTCGGCGGTGGCGGGCCACGGGTAGTGCGCGAGCACGGCGTCGGCGTCGTCGGGATAGGAGGACCGGACGAAGTCGTCGTACGCCGCCTCGTCGGCGCCGATGTAGCCCTGCGCGAAGGTGCGGCCCTCGTCGCGGTTGGAGCCGTTCACGACGGGGACGCGGGTGAAGCGGCCGGCGGCGACCGCGTCGGTCGGCGGCTCCGGGAGCGCGGCGGTGCCGCTGGTCAGTGTCGGCGAGAAGCCGGAGCTGGCGTCGAGGAGCGTCGCGGTGTCCTTGCCGCGCAGGCACGTGACGGCGGTGGCCGGGTCGGAGCACCCGGCGGCCGCGGCGAAGCTCGTGCTGTCGGTCTCGGTCTCGGCGACCGGCCGCGAGAGGCAGGAGCCGCTCTGGATCATCGCGCGGTTGAAGAGTCCGCGGGAGCCGGGCGAGGTGAGGTGGCCGCAGACCGAGAACCCGCCCGCCGACTCGCCGCCGACCGTCACGTTGCCCGGGTCGCCCCCGAACGCCGCGACGTTGCTGCGCACCCAGCGCAGCGCGGCCTGCTGGTCGAGGAACCCGTAGTCGCCGCTCCCCTGTCCCGACAGCCCCGACAGGCCGAGGAACCCGAAGACGCCCAGCCGGTAGTTCATCGACACGACGATCACGTGCGCCTCGCGGGCGATCTTCTCGCCGCTCGCCTGGTTGGAGCTGCCGTTGACCAGACCGCCACCGTGGATGAAGACGTAGACGGGCAGCCGCTCGCCGGGGCGGGCGCCGGTGGGCCGGTCGACGTTGAGATACAGGCAGTCCTCTGCCTCGGTCCGCGGCCCGTTCGTGCTCTCGAGCGCGGCGCAGCGCGGACCGTACGACGTCGTCTCGAGCACGCCGCGCCAGCGCGCGTGCGGCTGCGGCGGCTGCCATCGCAGCGCGCCGACCGGCGGGGCGGCGTACGGGATGCCGCGGAAGGTGTCCACGCCCTGGTCGCGGAACCCGCGCACGACCCCCGTGTCGGTGCGTACGTCGAGCGACGACCGCCCGGGGCCGTGACCGCCGCCCCCGGACGGATGCGCGTCCACCGCCGGTGGCGACGTGACGAGCGCGGCGAGCACGAGGCCGAGCGCCGCGACGACAACAGCAGTACGACGGGTCCGAGCTGGCATTGCGCACCCCCGAAGGTGGCCGACGGTTCTTTACCATCGAGTGTGACGCTGGTCACACAGCGGGTCAACGGCGGCGGTTCGCCACCGCGTCGAAGGTCGCTGCGAGGGCGACTGAGACGGAGTCGGGGTGCTGCTGCGCGACGCCGAGGAAGATGACGTCGACGATCATCAGCTGCGCCATCCGGCTCGACATCGCGCCGTAGCGGAACCGGGTCTCCCGCGAGACCGTCGTCAGCGTCGCGTCGGCGAGCCGGGCGAGGGGCGAGTCGGGGAAGTTCGTGACGGCGACGGTGAACGCACCCCGACCGGCGGCTGTCTCGAGCGCGGAGATGGCTTCCTCGGTCTCGCCGGAGTGGGAGAAGGCGATGGCGACGGCGTCGGCCGGGAGCACGGCCGCACTGGTGAGCGCCAGGTGGGCATCGGTCCACGCGTTGACCTGGCGGCCGATGCGACGCAGCTTCTGCTGCAGATCCTGGGCGGCGAGCCCGCTCGACGCGGAGCCGTAGACGTCCACGACCGGCGCTGCGGCGATCGCGGCGACCACCCGGTCGAGCTGCTCGAGATCGAGCAGCGCGGCGGTCTCCTCGACCGCGCGGGCCTCCTGGAAGGCGAGCTTCTGCACCATCTCCCGGGTGGTGTCGGTGGGGTCGATGTCCCCCTCGGACACGCCGAACTCGACCCGCCGACCGGTCTCGTCCGCGCCTGCACGGGCGAGCGCGAGCCGGAAGGTGGTGTAGCCGTCGAAGCCGACGCTGCGGCAGAACCGCGCGACGGTGGCCGTCGACGTCGCCTGCTGCGAGGCCAGCTCGGTGATGGTGAGCCCGGCGATCCCGGCGGGGTCGGCGAGGGCGGCGTCGGCGATCCGGCGCTCGCTCGGCCGCAGGCCCGGCCGGGCCTGGCGCAGCCGCACCAGCACGTCCTCGCTCATCAGCTCCGCCTCTCCCCCGGTCGGCGGCCACCCTAGCGGCCGGATGTCAGTAATTTACCGATCCGAGACCACGGGCGAAACATTTTCCCCTAGCATCGGGAGGACCCGCCGGTGCCGTCGCTCGGGGACGCACCCATCCCCCTGGAGGAACCCGTGAATAAGCCTGCCCCCGGACGCCGCGCCCATGGGAAGCTCAGCGCCGCCAGCGCCGCGCTCGCCACGACCCTGCTGACCACCGGCCTGCTCGCCGGCTGCGGCAGCTCCGGCTCGGGCTCGTCGGGCGACGGCAACGGGACCCTCGTCTTCGGCATCACCGCCGACCCCACCCAGATGGTGCCGTGGACGTCGACGTCGACCCAGTCGATCCAGGTCCTGTCGCAGATCTACAGCCCCCTGCTCAACACCGACGAGGACAGCGTGCCGGAGGCCGGCCTCGCCGATCTGCCGAAGGTCTCGGCCGACGGCAAGACCTACACGTTCACGCTGAAGAAGGGGCTGACCTTCGGAAACGGGTCGGCGCTCGACTCCACCGACGTCAAGTACACCTACGAGAAGATCATGGACCCGGCCTCGAGCGCGAGCTCGGCGTCGTACTTCGCCTCCGTGGCGAGCATCGACACCCCCGACAAGCAGACCGTCGTCGTACACCTCAAGCAGCCGGACGCGTCGTTCGTCTCCGGTCTGACCCTGGTCAACACCGCCATCGTGCCCTCCGACGTCCCCGTGAAGACCCTGGAGACGAAGCCGGTCGGCTCGGGGCCGTACCAGTTCGTGAGCCGTACGCCGAACGAGTCGATCACGCTCAAGCGCAACCCTGACTACTACGCCGGAACGCCGGGGGCGGCGAAGGTGGAGTTCCGGATCATCCCCGACGACCAGTCGATGGTGTCCTCGCTCAAGACCGGCTCGGTGGACGTCGCGATCTTCGACAACCCGGTGACGGCGAAGACGGCGGAGTCGGGCGAGACGTCGAGTACGCCGGTCGACTCACTCTCCTACCACGTGCTGCAGCTGCGGGCCTCCTCCCCGGTGCTGTCGAACGTCAACACCCGGCTCGCGATCCAGTGCGCGATCTCGCGGCAGGACGTCATCGACTCCGCGGCGCTCGGCGCGGGCGAGCCGACCGGGCCGATCACCTCGCCGGAGTACCGCTCCGACCCCGACGACCAGCCCTGCCCCGACCAGGACCTGACGAAGGCCAAGGAGTACCTCGCCAAGGCCGGGAAGCCGAACGGCTTCTCGCTCGACCTGATGACCTCGCAGGGCCTCTACTCCACCGCCGTGGACGAGGCGCAGAACATCCAGGCCCAGCTCGCGAAGGTCGGGATCAAGGTGAAGGTCGAGACGCTCGACTCCAACGCGTACGTCCAGAAGTGGCTCGACGCCGACTTCGACGCGGCGATCGCGCTCAACGGCGGCAGCTCGGACCCGAACACGATGTACGCCCGCTACTTCACCAGCAGCGGCAGCTACAACAAGGTGGCCGGCTACAGCTCGCCGACCCTCGACAAGCTCTTCGCGCAGGGCATCGCCACGACGGACACCTCGAAGCGCAAGGCGATCTACGAGCAGGTCTCGAAGCAGCTCGTCGACAACGCGCCGTGGGTCTGGCTGTTCACGCCGAAGGACTACATCGTCGCCAACAAGGCGGTCCACGGGCTCGAGGCGCGGACGGACGCGTCGCTGGCCACGCTGTGGAAGGCGTCGATCTCCTGACCGTGGCAGCCCGGCTCAGCGCGTTCGCGCGCCATCCGATCACGCGGCGCGTCGGCGAGGCCGTCCTGACCCTGCTCGGGGTCTCGGTCCTCACCTTCGTGCTGCTCCGGGTCGTGCCCGGGGACCAGATCACCGCGGCGTACGGCACCGCCGCCGGCGACCTGTCGCCCGCGCAGGTGCACGCGCTCGAGGCCTACTACGGCGTCGACAAGCCGTTGCTCGTGCAGTACTTCAGCTGGCTCGGCGGTGTTCTCACCGGCCACCTCGGCGTCTCCGCCACGTCCCACCTCACCGTGCTGTCGATGACCGCTCAGGCGCTGCCCAACACGATCGAGCTGGCCGTGCTATCGATCGTGGTCGGGCTGGTGCTCGGCGTACCCGGCGGCATGCTCGCCGCCAGCCGTCCGGGCAGGGCCCGGGACCAGGTCAGCCAGCTGACCAGCCTGCTGGCGCTGTCGATCCCGTCGTTCCTGCTCGCGACGGCTGTGTCGAGCTGGCTGGCGAACAACCTGGGCTGGTATCCCAACGGCGAGGGCTACCGGCGGCTCTGGGAGGACCCGGGCCTCAACCTCGAGCAGATGCTGCTGCCGGCCCTGGTGCTCGGTATCAGCATCGCCTCGCCGGTCTTCTCCACGACCCGGGCCGCGATCCTGGCCGTGCGCGCCGAGGACTACGTACGGACCGCGCGCGCCAAGGGCGTCCCGGCGCGCCGGCTGCAGGTCAGGCACATCCTGCGCAACGCCCTGATCCCGGTGGTCACCATGAGCGGGCTGCAGTTCGGCTTCCTCCTCGGCGGCGCGCTCGTGGCCGAGCAGATCTTCGCGATCCCGGGGATCGGCCGGCAGGTGCTGCTCGGGCTCAACCAGAAGGAGTACGCCGTCGTGCAGAGCACGGTGCTGATCATCGCCGCGATGTTCGTACTGGTGAACCTCCTGACCGACCTGCTCTACCGGGTCGTCGACCCGCGGGTGAGGGTGCGATGAGCGCCGCGGCGGACATGCACGAGGTCCCCGACCTGCCCGAGGCCGCCGCGCCCCGACGTACGCATCCCTGGGCGGCGGCGTTCCGCACGCCGGCCGGGATCGTGGGGCTGGTGCTGATGGTCGCGGTCGTCGTGCTCGCCCTCCTCGCGGCGCTGGGGCTGACCCACGACCCGGCGCAGCAGAACGTCCGCGAGTCGCTGCAGGGGCCGGGCGGGGCGCACTGGTTCGGGACCGACCAGTTCGGCCGCGACACCTTCGCCCGGGTCTGTTCCGGGCTGGCCAACTCGCTGCGCGTCGCGCTGGTCTCCGTGGCCGCCGCGGCGGTCGTCGGGGTGGTGCTGGGCGTGCTCGCCGGCTACTACCAGGGCGTCGTCGACCGCGTGGTCGGCGTCATCACCAACGTCCTCTTCGCGTTCCCTTCACTCCTGCTGGCGCTGGCCCTGGCCGCGACGCTGAAGCGGAGCTGGGTGACCGTCGCGCTGTCGATCGCGATCGTCTACATGCCGATCTTCGCCCGCGTCGCGCGGGGGCCGGTCCTCACCCTGCGGCAGGCGGACTACGTGCTCGCCTCCACCGCGATCGGGCGCAGCCGGCTGTCGACCCTGTTCGAGCACGTGCTGCCGAACATGCGGGGCATCCTCGTCGTCCAGGTGACGCTGTCGCTGTCGTGGGCGATCCTCACCGAGGCGTCGCTGAGCTTCCTCGGCTTCGGGACGCCGCCGCCGGCAGCGTCACTGGGCGGGATGGTGTACGACGCACAGTCGCTGGTGAGCGTGGCGCCGTGGATGCTGCTCTTCCCCGGCGCCGCCCTGATGGTGGCGGTCGTGGGGCTCAACCTCGTCGGCGACGGCCTGCGCGCCGCGTTCGACCCGCGGGCGGGAGGCCGACGATGAGCGACGAGACACCCGAGCGGAGCGAGGGGCTCGACGAGCTGGCCGGCCTCGACGAGCTCGCGACCGAGGCGGTCGACGACCGCGGCCTCATGCTCGACGAGCTGACCGTCGCCGACCTGGTCGAGCTCATGAACGACCGCGACGCGACCATCGCCGGCGCCGTACGCACCGCGCTGCCGACCATCACCGCCGCCATCGCCGCCACCGTCGAGCGGATGCGCGAGGGCGGCCGGCTGATCTACGCCGGCGCGGGAACGTCCGGGCGGCTCGGCGTCCTCGACGCCTCCGAGGTGCCGCCGACGTTCGGCACGGCCGGCGACGTGGTCGTCGGGCTCATCGCCGGCGGCCCGCGGGCGATCGTCAGCTCCGTGGAGTCGGCCGAGGACAGCGCCCAGACCGGCGCGGCCGACGTCGACGGGTTGGGCGTCGGACCGCTCGACACCGTGGTCGGGATCGCCTCGAGCGGACGTACGCCGTACGTCCTCGGAGCCGTCGCCCGGGCCGCCGAGGCGGGCGCGCTGACGGTCGGGCTGTCGTGCAACCTCGACACCCCGCTGTCCGCGGCGACCGACCACGGGATCGAGATCCCGGTCGGCCCGGAGATCGTCGCCGGCTCCACCAGGCTGGGTGCCGGGACGGCGACCAAGATGGTGCTCAACATGTTCTCGACGGTGAGCATGGTGCAGCTCGGGAAGACCTACCAGACGCTCATGGTCGACGTCCGGGCGACCAACGCGAAGCTGGTCCGGCGGGCGGTCCGGATCGTGACGCTCGCGACCGGCGTCGACGACGACACCGCGCGGCAGACGCTCGACGCCGCCGACTGGCACGCCAAGCTCGCCATCGCGATGATCTCGACCGGCCTCGACGCCGACGAGGCGAGGCGCGCGCTCGACGCCGCCGGCGGGCGGCTGCGCGCGGTCATCGAGGAGCGTGGCTGATGCGCGTGCTCGGCATGATCTCCGGGACCTCCCACGACGGGATCGACGTCGCGGTGGTGGACTTCGCGGTCGAGGGCGGAACGCTCGTCGGGAGGATCGAGCACGCCGGGTCCACGGCGTACGACGGCGCGCTGCGGCAGCGGCTGATCGCCGCGCTCCCGCCCGCGCCGGTCGGCTTCGACGTGGCGTGCGAGCTCGACACCGCGCTCGGGCAGGCCTTCGCCGGCGCGGCGCGCGCGGCCGTCGCTGCGGCCGGGCCGGTCGACCTGGTCTGCTCGCACGGGCAGACTGTCTTCCACTGGGTCGAGGACGGCCGGGGGCTCGGCACGCTCCAGCTCGGCCAGCCGGCGTGGATCGCCGAGGCGACCGGTGTGGCGGTCGTGTCCGACGTACGCGCCGCCGACCTCGCCGCCGGCGGTCAGGGCGCGCCGCTCGTGCCGCTGCTGGACACCCGGCTGCTGACGGCGTACGTCGCCGAGGGCCGGCGGGCCGGCGCGCTCAACCTCGGCGGCATCGCCAACCTGACCGTCTGCGCGCCCGCGGCCGAGCCGCGGGCGTGGGACATCGGCCCGGCCAACGCACTCATCGACGCCGTCGTGACCGCGGCGCCGGGCGAGGAGACGTTCGACCGCGACGGCGCCCTGGCTCGGGAGGGCGCCGTCGTGGCCGGGCTGCTCGGGGATCTGCTCGCCGAGCCGTACTACGCGCTGCCCCCACCCAAGAGCACGGGCAAGGAGCTCTTCCACCTCGCCTACGTGCGCGAGGCGGCCGCCCGCGCGGGGGTCGAGACGTCCGTGCCGGACCTCGTCGCGACGCTCACCGAGCTGACGGCGGTGACGGTCTCGCGGGCCGTCGCGGCGGCGGGGCTCGAGGTCCTGGTCGCGTCGGGCGGCGGCGTACGCAACCCGGTGCTGATGGAGCGGATCGTGGCGCTGCTGCCCGAGGTGCGGGTCCTGACGAGCGACGCCCTCGGCGTACCCGCCGGGGAGAAGGAGGCGGTCGCCTTCGCGCTCATCGGCTGGGCGACGGCCCACGGCCTGCCCGGCAACGTGCCGTCGTGCACCGGCGCATCCGGGGCGAGGGTGCTCGGCCGGATCACGCCCGGCGCCGCGGGCGTGCCGTCCGACGCGCTGCCGGCCTGGCCGGACGGGCTCGTCGTCGACGGCTCCGGTGGTGGTGCGTCATGACCCTTCAGTCGTACGCCGACCGGCTGCTGCTCCTCGGCGGCGACGGGCGGCATCCCGCGGGCGCCGTCGTCGGCGTACGCACGGCCGACGGTTGCCTGGTCACCGCCGCCGGATGGGCTGCGCTGCCGGCCGACGGACGTCCGGGGGTGCCGATGACGCCGGGGCTCCTGCTCGACGTCGCGTCGGTGACGAAGATCGCGGCCACGACGCCGCTGGTGATGCGGCTGGTCGCCGACGGCAAGCTCGGGCTCGACGACCTGGTCCGGCGGCACCTTCCCGGCTTCGCCGGCGGCGGCAAGGACGAGGTCACCGTCGAGCAGCTGCTGACGCACACGGGCGGACTGCAGCCGTGGTGGCCGCTGTACGCCGAGGAGACCGACCGGCAGACCGCGCTGCTGGTCGCCCAGCGACTCCCGCTCGCCGCCTCGCCGGGGAGCGTCTGGCGCTACTCCGACCTCGGGATGATCCTGCTCGGCCACATCGTCGAGCGGGTCTCCACGCTCGATCTCGCCGAGGCCCACCGCCGGGTGGTCGCCGAGCCGCTCGGGCTGTCCGCCCGCTACGGCCCGGTGCCGCCCGACGATGCCGCGACGAGCGCGGACAGCGACGCCTACGAGCACGCCATGCTCGCCGGCGGCCGGCCCTATCCGGTCGGCATCGGGCCCGAGCGGTTCGACGGCTGGCGCGACCGGCCGATCCGTGGGGAGGCGAGCGACGGCAACGCGGCGCACGCCCTCGGTGGGGTCGCCGGCCACGCCGGACTGTTCGCGACCGTCGACGACCTCCTCGTGCTGGGCGCGGCACTTCGCCACGGTTCCTTCGTGCCGGCGAAGGTGCTCGCGCGCTTCGCGACTCCGTCGCCGCTGCACGAGGAGCAGGCGCTGGGATTCCGCCGCCGCCAGGTGCCGTACGCCGGAGGCGTGCTCACCCTGCTCCATCACCCCGGCTTCACGGGCACGTGGCTGGCGTTCGCGCTCGAGGAGGAGCTCGTCGTCGCCGGCGGCGCGACCCGGCTGCACGGCACGACCGGTCCCCTGCCGCTCGGCGACGCGACGCCGCGGCTGCCCGACGTCGTACAGGGTCCCGACATCCAGGACGTCCTGCTCGAGGCTGGCCTCGAGCGGTTCCACGGCAGTGAGGAACGATGACCGACACCCCCGACCGCGAGCCGGTCCTGACAGTCCGTGACCTCTCGGTCTCCTTCACGACCTCGCGCGGCGAGATCGAGGCCCTGCGCCACGTCGACCTCGACCTGGCCGCCGGCGAGACGGTCGCGGTCGTCGGCGAGTCGGGGTCCGGCAAGTCCACCCTCGCGTCGTGCGTCAACCGGCTGCTCGCCGACAACGGCCGGATCACCGGCGGCACCATCCTGCTCGGCGACCTCGACGTCACCGCCGCCTCGGAGGCGCGGATGACCGCGATCCGCGGCGCCCGGATCGGTCTCGTCCCGCAGGACCCGATGACCGGCCTCAACCCGGTGATACGGGTAGGGGCGCAGATCGTCGAGGCGCTCGAGGTGCACGGGCTCGCGAAGGGGCGCGCTGCGCGCGAGCGGGCCGTCGACCTCCTCGGCCAGGCCGGGATCCACGAGCCGGAGACCCGGTTCGACCAGTACCCGCACGAGTTCTCCGGCGGCATGCGGCAGCGGGTGCTCATCGCGATGGCGCTCGCCTGTCGGCCCGAGGTCCTCCTCGCCGACGAGCCGACGTCCGCGCTCGACGTCACCGTGCAGCGCCGGGTCCTCGACCAGATGTCGGAGCTGGCGTCGGAGATCGGGTCCGCGGTCCTGCTCATCACCCATGACCTCGCCCTCGCGGCCGAGCGGGCCGACCGGGTCGTCGTGATGTACCGCGGCGAGGTCGTCGAGACCGGCCCCGCCGCACAGGTCATCGCCGAGCCGCAGCACGACTACACCAAGCGGCTCCTCGCCGCGGCCCCCGGGATGGCGAGCGCCAAGGTCGCCCCGGTCCGCGACGTCTCCGACGGCACGGCCGAGCCGGAGGTCCTCCTCGAGCTCAGCGACGCGCTGAAGCGCTACCGGATGCGCGGCCGGCACGACCCGTTCCACGCCGTCGACGGCGTCGACCTCGCCATCCCGCGCGGCAGGACCGTCGCGATCGTCGGCGAGTCCGGCTCGGGCAAGTCGACGACCGCCCGACTGGCGCTGCGCCTCGAGGACGTCGACGGCGGCGTGGTGCGCTACCGCGGCGCCGACGTCTCGGCGCTGCGCGGCGAGGAGCTGCTCGCCTACCGGCGGGCCGTCCAGCCGGTCTTCCAGAACCCGTACGCCTCGCTGGACCCGCGCTACACGATCGGGCAGGTCGTCGAGGAGCCGCTCCGGGTCCACCGGATCGGCGACGCCGCGTCGCGGCGGAGGTCGGTGGTCGACCTGCTCGACAAGGTCGCCCTCCCGCCGTCGTACGCCGGCCGGCGGCCGCACGAGCTCTCCGGCGGCCAGCGGCAGCGAGTCGCGATCGCCCGCGCGCTCGCGCTCGAGCCCGAGCTGGTCGTGCTCGACGAGGCGGTCAGCGCCCTCGACGTCCTCGTCCAGGAGCAGATCCTCGACCTCATGGTCTCGCTCCAGCGCGACCTCGGGCTGTCGTACCTCTTCATCAGCCACGACCTCGCCGTCGTACGCCTCGTCTCGCACCACGTCTACGTCATGCGGGCCGGCCGGGTCGTCGAGAGCGGCGACCCCGACGAGGTCTTCCGCCATCCGCGGGATGACTACACCAAGCAGCTCGTCGCCGCGGTCCCGGGGCACCGGGGTGCCGCGGGTCACTCCTAGACCGATCCGGTCGCAAGATCGGGGTGGAAAACGGCTGACGGGCGTCGTCGAACTGACGTACGATAATCGCAGGTCTTGGTCGTAGCCGGTCCGCCCGTGACAGCTCCGGTCGGAGGGCCGGAGCTCGCCGGGCCAGATGATCCGGGGGTATGTGTCCAGGCCTGGGCCCTCGCTCGTCGCCACCGCCACCGCGCGGCGGATCCACCGACCTCGACAACGGTGTCATCTTCTGCCATCACCATCATCGCCGCGCACACGACCCGGCCTACGACCCCACCCGGCTCGCCAACGGCGACTTCCGCTTCCGACGCACATAGCCGTCAGCGAGCAACCCGGGTCGTAGGCCGCCCTACGTGGCCGCGGGCTCCTCGGCGGGCTCGACGGCGTGCCCCGCTCGCGGGCCCGGCAGCGCCCACTCGCGGGCAGGCGGGAGGACCTCGACCGGGCACGGCACCCCGTGGAGCAGGGCGCGGCCGGTGAGCCCGAAGGCCCCCGACGCGGCGCTGCTCGGCCGCCGGGTGAGCAGCAGCAGCCCGGCGCGGCCGGCGGCGCCCTGCAGGACCTGCGACGGCCGGCCCTGCTCGATGCGCAGCTCCACGGGGACGTCGGCGTACCGCTCGCGGAGTGGGGCGGAGACCTCATCCAAGATCCGCCGGTCCTCCTCCAGCCACAGCTCCGGGTCGACGCCGCGGGCGAGGTCGTCGTCCTCGAGACCGGGCCGGTACGCCGCGTGGAGCAGGACCAGCCGGGCGTCGCGGCGCCTGGCCTCCTGGAGGCCGATCTCGATGAGCGCCAGCGAGCGCCGCGGGTCGCGGATGCCGGCGACGACGATGCGCCGCTCCCCCACCGCGCGCCAGGTCGACGGGACCAGCGCGACCGGCGTGGCGCAGCGGGCGATCACCTCGTCGCCGGCCCAGCCGGTGACGAGCCGCTCGGCGTACGGCAGCGACTCGTCGCCGAGCACGAGCAGAGCCGCACCGGCCGCCTCCGACACCAGGGCCTGCGCGCGCTGACCCTTCAGGAGCGCGGTCGTGACCCGGTCGGAGGCGACGTAGTCCCGCGCGAGCGCGGCCGCCTCGCCGAGGATCCGGCGGCCGGCGGCCTCGAGCTCCGCCGGGCACATCTCGTACGCCGCCGGATAGACCGGCAGCGCCGTGGGCGGTACGTGGACGACACGCAGCGCGGCGTCGCGTCGGATGGCCTCCCGAGCGGCGTACCTCACCGCGGCTGCACTGCCGGCGGAGCCGTTGACCCCGACCACGATCGTCTCGTCGTACTTCATCTCAACCCCTCTGTTGATGTCACCTCCACCATCCCCCGCGCGCGGGTGCGGGAGTCAGGGTCAACCGTCTAGGCCGGCCGGGACCTTCGACACGGGTCCCTGCCACGACGGGCAGATGGTCCCTCCACCACGCTCCAAGCGGCCCTGTGGCCACAGCGTCCGCGGGCGTGGCATGGGGGCATGAGCACCCTCCAGAGGACCAGCTACGTCAGGACCTTCGCCGAGATCGGGCTCGACGACGTCGCACTCGTCGGCGGCAAGAACGCCTCGCTCGGCGAGATGTACCGCCGCCTCTCGGCCAAGGGTGTCCGCGTCCCGAACGGCTACGCGGTCACCGCCGAGGGGTTCCGGCACGTGCTCCGCTGCGCCGGTGCCGACGAGCGGCTCCGGGCGATCTTCGCGGACATGCCCCTCGAGGGGGACATCACCCTCGAGGACCTCGCCCGGCGGGCGGAGGAGGCGCGCGGCGTCGTGTACGCCGCGGGACTCCCCGACGACCTGGCCGAGGAGGTGCTGGCGTCGTACCGCAGGCTGCGCGAGGAGTACGGCGAGGACGTCGCGCTCGCCGTCCGCTCCTCGGCGACGGCGGAGGACCTGCCGGACGCGAGCTTCGCCGGGCAGCACGAGTCCTACCTCGACATCCGCGGCGAGGACGCGCTGCTCGACGCCGTACGCCGCTGCTTCGCGAGCCTGTTCACCGAGCGCGGCGTCGACTACCGGCGCCGGCACGGCTACGACCAGCTCTCCGTCGCGCTCTCGGTCGGGGTGATGAAGATGGTCCGCTCCGACATCGCGGCCTCGGGCGTGGTCTTCACGCTCGACACCGAGTCCGGGTTCCGCGACGTGGTCTTCGTGACCGGCTCGTACGGCCTCGGCGAGAACGTCGTGCAGGGCGTCGTCGAGCCCGACGAGTTCTACGTCCACAAGCGGACGTACGCCGCCGGCCACCGCGCCGTCCTCCGTCGCCGGCGCGGCAGCAAGGCGGTCCGGATGGTGCTGGGTGACCCTGCCACCGAGCCGGTGCGCAACGAGCCGGTGCCCGAGGCCGACCGCGAGCGGTTCTGCCTCACCGACGACGAGGTGCTCGAGCTGGCCGGCACGGCGATGACGATCGAGAACCACTACGCCCGGCCGATGGACATCGAGTGGGCGAAGGACGGCACAGACGGTCTGCTGTACGTCGTCCAGGCGCGCCCGGAGACCGCCGCCTCGCTGCGGGCGCCGGCGGCGTCGGCGCGGTACGTCGTGGAGTCGCACGGCGAATTGCTCGCCACCGGACGTGCCGTCGGGGCGCGGGTCGCGGCCGGCCGGGCGCGGATCGTGACCAGCCCCGACGAGGCCGGGGACTTCGCGCCCGGCGACGTGCTGGTCGCGACCAGCACGACGCCCGACTGGGAGCCGCTGATGAAGGTCGCCGGCGCGGTCGTCACCGAGCGCGGCGGACGCACCTGCCATGCCGCGATCGTCGCGCGCGAGCTCGGCCTGCCGGCCGTCGTCGGGACCGGCGACGCCACCACCGTCGTGACCGACGGCGACGAGGTGACCGTCTCCTGCGCGGAGGGCGACACCGGGCACGTCTACCGCGGGCGTGCGGCCTTCCACGTCGACGAGGTCATCGCGACGTCCACCCGCCGTCCGGAGACCCACATCATGGTCAACCTGGGCAACCCCGACCTCGCGTTCGAGACGTCCTTCCTGCCCAACGACGGCGTCGGGCTGGCCCGGATGGAGTTCATCCTCACCGAGTCCGTCAAGGTGCACCCGATGGCCGCGCTCCATCCCGAGCGGATCGCCGACGCCGCCGAGCGGGCCGAGATCGACCGCCTCGTCCGTGGCTACCCCGACCCGGCGGCGTACGTCGTCGAGCGGCTCTCGGAGGGCATCGGCACCATCGCCGCCGCCTTCTACCCCAAGCCGGTGGTCGTACGACTCTCGGACTTCAAGTCGAACGAGTACGCCGCACTGCTCGGCGGCCGGGCGTTCGAGCCGGAGGAGGACAACCCGATGCTCGGCTTCCGCGGCGCGTCGCGCTACGCCCACCCGGCGTACACCGAGGGGTTCGCCCTCGAGTGCCGGGCGCTGCGGCGGGTCCGGGAGCAGATGGGCCTCGCCAACGTCATCGTGATGGTGCCGTTCGTACGCCGGCTCGAGGAGGCCGACCTGGTCCTCGGCCGGATGGCCGACCTCGGTCTGGAGCGCGGCCGGAACGGCCTGAAGGTGTACGCGATGTGCGAGGTGCCGTCGAACGTGATCCTCGTCGACGAGTTCGCCGAGCGGTTCGACGGGTTCTCCATCGGCTCCAACGACCTCACCCAGCTCACGCTCGGCGTCGACCGCGACAGCGAGCTGGTCGCCTTCGACTACGACGAGCGCGACCCGGCGGTGGAGCGGATGATCGCCCTCGCCATCGACGGCTGCCGGCGTCACGGCATCCACTCCGGTATCTGCGGCCAGGCGCCGTCGGACCACCCCGAGGTGGCGAGGTTCCTCGTCGAGGCCGGCATCGACGCCATCAGCCTGCTGCCCGACAGCGTCGTCGGCGTCACCCAGGCGGTCCTCGACGAGGAGCGGCGGCTCGGGCGATGACGTCGAGTCGGGGGTTGTGACCACATGAGTTCGGGAGTTCGGACCCGTCGAATCGGGGCTTTGGCGCGCCGGTCGGGTCACAACTCCCGACTCGGCAGGTCACAACCCCCGACTCAACCGGTGACGGCGACGACGGCGCGGTCGACGGTGTCGTCGAGGGCCCCGGCGGTGTCGAGCTCGACGGCGCCCGGCCAGGGCTGCTCCCGGTCGCGCATCAGCGACGCGATCTGCTCGTCGGCGTCGGAGACCGCCTGGCGGCGGCGGATCCGGTCGGCGGCGAGGCCCGGGTCGAGCACGCAGCGCAGAGCGGTGAGGTCGGTGTACGCCGTCTCGGCCAGCGCCGCGGCGTGCCGCCGGTCCTCGGGGTCGCTCCAGGAGGCGTCGAGCACGACCGACTCCCCGCGGGCGAGCAGCGCCGCCGCGCGGTCGAGCAGCTCGGCGTACGTCCGCCGGGTCCACTCCGGGGCGTAGATGCCCTCGCCGAAGGCGGCGGCGCTGGTGTGGTCGTCGGGGTCGACCCCCGCCAGCTCCTTGCGTACGCGGTCGCTGCTCAGCACGACCATCCCCAGCCGGTCGGCCAGGCCGCCGGCGACCGTGGACTTGCCGGTGCCGGGCGCGCCACCGACCACCACGAGACGTACCGCGGCCCGGCGCAGGTGCTCCAGTGCGAGCCGGCAGAGCGCGTCCGGCTCGCCGTCGGCACGGTCGCCGGGCGCCTGCTCACGGCGTACGGCGGCGACCTTCGCCCGCATGAAGGCGCGATAGGCGATGTAGTGGTGCACCAGCGAGCCCGGCGGGACCTCGCCGCTCTCGCCGAGATAGGCGGCGACGAGCTCGGCCGACTCCTCCCGCGCACCCAGCCGCTCGAGGTCCATGGCCAGGCAGGCGATGTCATCGAGCACGTCGAGGTAGCGCAGCCGGTCGTCGAACTCGAGGCAGTCCAGGATCCGCGGGCCGTCGTCGAGCAGGAAGATGTCGCCGGCCAGCAGGTCGCCGTGCCCGTCCACGACGCGGCCGCCGTCGGCGCGGGCGTCGAACAGCGCCTCCCGGCCGGCGAGGTAGCGCCGCGCGAGCCGCGCCACCTCGTCGTACGCACGCGTGTCCAGCCGGCCCGCATCCAGGTCCCCGCCACGGAAGCGCTCGGTCTCGCGCAGGTTGTTCTCCCACCGCTCCCGGAGCTGGTCCCGCCGCCCCTCGACGGCGATGTGGTCGCCCCGCTCGGCGCGCTTATGGAACGCCGCCACCACCCGTGCGATCCGGTGCAGGTCGTCCCGCGACGCCTCCCCACGGGCGACGAGGGCCGTCAGCCGACGCTGCTCCGGCATCCGGCGCATCACCACCGCCGGCTCGGTGCCACCGTCGACGCCGGGCTCGGCACTGGGGAGCTCGGCGACGTCGACGTACACGTCCGGCGCGATCCGGCGGTTCAGCTCGAGCTCGCGCCGACACACCCGCCGGCGCGTCTCGACGTCACGGAAGTCCAGGAAGCCGAGGTCGACGGCCTTCTTCAGCTTGTAGGCCGTGGAGCCGATGAGAAGCACGACGCCCGAATGAGTCTCGTGCACGTCGGCGTACGGCGTCGGCTCGCTCATCGTCCCCCACTCTACGGAAGCGGGGCGTGCGACACCGGCCCCTCGCGGAGGCCGGTGTCGCGGCTGGTCAGCGCGGCTGCTCAGCGCGCCTGGTCAACGCGGCTGGCGCCAGTCGCTCGGGACGATCGCCACGGGCACGGGCGAGCGGTGCAGGAGCCGCCTGCTGACCGATCCCAGCGGAAGCCGGCGGCGCCGGCTGCGGTCGGGGCGGCCGACCACGAGCAGTCCGGCGTCGTCGGCCGCGTCGAGCACTATCGTGACCGGCGAGCCCTTGGGCGAGCGGACGGTGACCACGACGTCCGGGTAGCCGTGGCGGAACGGCGCCACCGCATGGTCGAGCCCCTCGGCGACCCGCTCGGCCCACTCGTCGGCGGTGTGGCCGGAGGCGGTGGGCCGGTAGAAGTACGCCGGCGGCTCCCATGCCCCGACGATCTCCAGGGGCACGCCCGCGGTCCGGGCCTCCTCGAACCCGAACCGGATCGCCGCCGGGTGCGGGTCGAAACCGTCGATCGCGACGACCACCGGCGCGGCGTCGTCGCCCGGCTCCCAGGCGCTGGGTACGGCGACCACGGGGACCTGCGCGTGCTGGGCGACCGTGATGGCGGTGGTGCCGACGAAGACGTCGTCCTCGACATCGGCGCCCTGGCGTCCCACGACCACGAGGTCGGAGCCGATCGCGCGGGACAGCAGGGCCGCGTCCGAGCCGACGAGCACCGTGGCGCTCACGTCCATGCCCGGGTGCTTGCGGCGTACGTCGTCGCACAGCCGGTCCAGGTCGGACTGGGCCTCGCGCACGGTGTCGGCGAGCGGCTCGCCCCAGGCGAGGCTGACGTCGTCGACGACGTGGCTCAGCTCCAGTGCCTCGCGCCGCCGCGCGGCGTGCTGCGCCGCCCAGGCCAGCGCGGGCGTGGGCCGCAGGGGCGCCTCCATCCCGACCATCGTCCGGCCGCCAAGCCGGCGCCGCCCCTCTCCCGCCCCCGCCCGCGGGCGCACGACCGACTCGCGCTGCAACGACGCGATCTCGCTGGTCCGCCGGCCGATGCCCTCGAGGTCCTCGTTGACCGCCTCGAGCAGCGTCAGCGAGAGCCGCTCGAGCGCACGGCTCACGGCCAGCTCGTCGCCGATCTCAGGCACGTCGCGGTCCTTCGGGTTGAGCCGCGCCGCGCCGCTGCCGCGCAGCGTCGTACCCGCCCCTGTGCTCAGCCTGGCCTCCGCGTGGGTCTCACCACCGTGCTCGCCGATGAACACGTCGACCGCCCAGGTCTTCGTCGCCATCCGCTCGAGGTCGGTCGTACCGCTGTCGGTCGCGACGCGGTCGCTCGTACCCGTCTTCGTCGTGTCGGTCGTCATCTCTCCTCCTCCGTCGATCTCCTCCCAGCCTCGTGACCGCCCCCGGCGGGCAGGAGTGCCGAACGTCCCACGGCCGGTCGTCCGAAGTTCCCGCCGACCGCGCTCATGCGATCGGTTACCTATGGGTACAGGCGTCCGATGACTGTGCTGAGCCCGAAGGAGCGGAAGAAGAACTGGTCCCTGGACGACGTCGTCGTCACCGAGCCGCCCGTCATCCGCCGCGCCATCGGCGCAGCGGCGATCGGCAACATCACCGAGTGGTACGACTTCGGCGTCTACGCCTACTTCGAGCCGACCATCAAGGACGTCTTCTTCGACGGGCTCAGCGACACCGCCGGCACGATCGCGACCTTCGGCCTCTTCGCCGTCGCCTTCCTGGTCAGGCCGTTCGGGGGCCTCTTCTTCGGCCCGCTGGCGGATCGCATCGGCCGCAACATCGTGCTCGCCACGACGATGATCCTGATGGCGCTCGGCACATTCGCGATCGGCTGCATCCCCGACAAGAACGCGATCGGCCTGTGGGCGCCGGGCCTGCTGCTCGTGGCCCGCCTGGTGCAGGGCTTCTCGACCGGTGGGGAGTACGGCAACGCGATGACCTTCATCGCGGAGTACGCCCCCGACCGGCGGCGCGGCTTCTTCGGTAGCTGGCTGGAGTTCGGCACCTTCACCGGCTACCTGATGGGCGCCATCATCGTCACCGTCGTCGACACCGGGCTGACCGACGACCAGCTCCACTCCTGGGGCTGGCGGCTGCCGTTCTTCGTCGCGCTCCCGCTCGGCATCATCGGCGTCTACCTGCGGACCCGGCTCGCGGACACCCCCGCCTTCCAGCAGCTCGAGAAGGAGTCCGAGGAGCGGGAGAAGTCACAGCGGACCGGCGACGAGGCCCGGATCCTGGCCCGGCTGTGGCCGTTCCTGCTCGTCTGCATGGGGATCGTCATCGTCTGGAACGTCACCAACTACATGCTGACGTCGTACATGCCGACGTACGTCACCGAGACGGTCCCCGACGCCACCTCGGCCGGCGTCTCCACCAGCACGTCGCAGTGGCTCCAGATCGTCGTGATGGCCGTCGCGCTCCTCACGATCCCGGTGCTCGGGTGGCTCTCGGACAAGGTGGGCCGCAAGCCGATCATGTGGACGGGGACGGTAGCGCTGATCGTGCTGGCCGTGCCGATGATCCTGCTGATCCGCGCGGAGAGCCCGTGGGCTGTGTTCCTCGGGCTGCTCCTCATGGGGCTGGCCCTGATCTGCTTCAGCGCCACCTCGCCGTCGACGCTGCCCTCGCTCTTCCCGACGGCCGTCCGCGGCGCGGGCCTCTCGGTCTCCTTCAACGTCGCCATCTCGCTCTTCTGCGGCACCACGTCGGTGGTCGTGGGCGCACTCGTGAGCGCGACCGGCGACCTCAACTGGCCGGCGTACTACCTCATCGCCGCCGGCGTGGTCGGCGCGATCTCGCTGCTTTTCGTCCAGGAGCCCAACGGCCGCCGGATGTGGGGCTCGGCACCCGCCGCCGCGTCCGAGGAGGAGGCCAGGGACCTGGTTCGCGAGCACGCCGGCGAGCAGGCCGCCTGAGACCCGCGTGACCGCTCAGCCGGCCTGGCAGGAGGGGCACCAGTACGAGTGCCGCCCGCCGACGGCGAGCCGCTCCACCCGACCGCCGCACCGAGGGCAGGACCGGCCCTCCTCGCGCGCGTGGATGAGCCAGCCCCGCGGCATATCGGCCGGGTCGGCGCCGGCCTCGACCGCCCGGCGCAGCACTCGCTGGGTCTGCCGGTGGAGGCGGCGTACGCCGGCGTCGTCGATCTCCTCGGCCGGCCGGCGCGGGTCGAGCCGGGCGTGGAACGGGATCTCGTCGGAGTAGATGTTGCCGACACCTGAGACGCGGGCCTGGTCCATCACGGTCGAGACGAGCGATCCGCGGCTCGCGTGGAGCAACTCGCCCCACTCGGCCGGATCGAGGTCGAGCGCGTCCGGGCCGAGGTCGTGGGCCGCCGCGAACTCGTCCGGGTCGTCGGCGAGCCCGATCCTGCCCAGCCGGCGCTGGTCGACGAAGCACACGAGGCGGTCGCCGAGGTCGAGGACGACCCGGGTGTGACCGGGCTGCTCCGCGTCGGCGTCGAGCCGCTCGACGTACGCCGTCATGCCGAAGTGCAGCGTCAGCCACCCGCCGCCCTCGATCCCGTTCTCGATCTCCGCGAGCAGGTGCTTGCCGTGGCGGCGGGTCGAGAGCAGCCGCCGGCCCATCAGCGCGTCCCGCAGGCGGCGGGCGCTGATCCCGTCGAGCACCTGCGTGTCGCGTACGTCGACGTCCTCGATCCTCCGCTTCAGCGCGCTGTGCGCGAGCCGGCGCCGGAAGACCTCCACATCGGGCAGCTCGGGCATGCCCGTCCGGTACCCGATCGCGCTGGGCGGACCCCTTGACCGATCGCCCTTCCCGATGTAGTTTAGTTTTCAACTACAAGCCGTGCGAGGCCCTCCCCGCACCTCAGCCCCACGAGGAGCGAGCAATGACGATCGATCTCGACTTCATCACCAAGGACCGGGAGCGCATCAAGAAGGAGTACCTCCTGCCCGAGGACTCCCGCCCCGAGGGCAGCGCCCGCGGGATCCACCACACCGCCCTGCTCTCCTCCGACGTGCGCCGCACGATCGACTTCTACCAGGGCCTGCTCGAGTTCCCGCTCACCGAGATCTTCGAGAACCGCGACTACGCCGGCTCGGACCACTTCTTCTTCGACGTCGGCGCCAACAACCTGCTCGCCTTCTTCACGCTCCCCGGCCTCGACCTGGGCGAGTACGCCGAGGTCCTCGGCGGCCTGCACCACCTCGCCATCTCGGTGACCAACGAGAAGTGGGACTACCTCCGGGCCAAGCTGGACGACGCCGGCATCGACTACCTCGTCGAGTCGAAGACCTCGATCTACCTCAAGGGCCCCGACGGCGAGCGCATCGAGCTCCTCGCCGACCCGCTCGGCTCGATGTACGGCACCAAGGTCCTCTGACCCCCGGGCTCGCTCGGGCCGGCGCGGGGGCCGGCCCGAGCGAGCTCCGGCTCATTTCATCGTCCTGACGGTCGTCAGGAACGTGATACTTTCACCCGCATGGCCCTCGAGGACGGGGTCCGGCCGCTCGAGCAGGGCGTGCGGACCGACTTCAGCGCAGCGATGGACTACGGGAGCTACCTCTCCCTCGACTCCCTGCTCGCGGCCCAGCACCCGCTGACCGACCATCCCGACGAGCTGCTCTTCATCGTCCAGCACCAGACGACGGAGCTGTGGTTCAAGCTCGTCCTCCACGAGCTCGAGGGCGTCCGCGCCTGCTTCGACGCCGACGACGTACGCCGCGCCCGCAAGGGCCTCGCCCGGGTCAAGCACATCTTCCGGACACTCACCGAGCAGTGGTCGGTGCTCGCGACGCTGACACCGAGCGAGTACGCCGAGTTCCGTGGCGACCTCGGCTCCGCGTCGGGATTCCAGAGCCACCAGTACCGCGCCGTCGAGTTCGTCCTCGGCAACAAGAACGCCGCCATGCTCAACGTCTTCGACGCCCATCCGGAGGCGCGCGCGACGCTGGCGCGGATCCTGGAGAGCCCGACCGTCTACGACGCCTTCCTGCGCCACCTCGCCCGGCAGGGCCACCCGGTGCCGACCGGGATACTGGACCGCGACGTCACCCGCGCCTGGGTGGAGAGCGCCGAGCTGGTGCCCGTCCTGGCGGAGATCTACGCCGACACCACCGCGCACTGGGAGGCGTACGCCACCTGCGAGGACCTCGTCGACCTCGAGGACGCCTTCCAGCTGTGGCGCTTCCGCCACCTGCGGACCGTGCAGCGGACGATCGGCTTCAAGACCGGCACCGGCGGCTCGTCCGGCGTCGCGTTCCTCCAGCGGGCCCTGGAGCTGACCTTCTTCCCCGAGCTCTACACGGTGAGGAACTCCGTCGGTGGCTGACCCGCTCACCCTGCTCCCCGAGGCGCTGGTCGGGAAGGCCCGCGCGCTGGACGCCGCGGACCCGCTCGCCGCCTACCGCGACGAGTTCGTGGAGGTCGACGGTCTGGTCGCCTACCTCGACGGCAACTCGCTCGGCCGGCCGCTGAAGACCACCCGCGAGCGCCTCGCGTCCTTCGTCGACGGGCCGTGGGGCAGCCGGCTGATCCGCGCGTGGGACGAGTCCTGGATGGACGCCCCGACCGAGCTCGGCGACCTGATCGGCCGGGTGGTGCTCGGCGCCGCTCCGGGCCAGACCGTCGTCGCCGACTCGACGACGGTGATGCTCTACAAGCTGGTCCGCGCCGCCGTCGCCGCCCGCCCGGGCCGCGAGGAGATCATCGCCGACACGCAGAACTTCCCCACCGACCGCTACGTCCTCGAGGGCGTCGCGGCGGAGTGCGGCCTGCGCATCCGGTGGATCTCCCCCGATCCCGCCGCCGGGGTCACCGTCGAGCAGGTCCGCGCCGAGCTCGGACCTCGCACCGCGGCGGTGCTGCTCAGCCATGTCGCCTACAAGTCGGCGTACGTCGCCGACCTCCCGGCCATCACCGCGGCGGCGCACGCGGCCGGTGCGCTCGCGATCTGGGACCTGTGCCACTCCGCCGGCGCCCTCGAGCTCGCCCTCGACGAGGCCGGTGTGGACCTGGCGGCGGGCTGCACCTACAAGTACCTCAACGGCGGGCCCGGCTCGCCCGCGTTCGGGTACGTCGCACGCCGGCTCCAGGACGAGCTGCGCCAGCCGATCCAGGGCTGGATGGGCCATGCCGAGCCGTTCGCGATGGGGCCCGGCTACGAGCCGGCGTCCGGGATCAGGCGGTTCATCAGCGGGACGCCGCCGATCGTCGGGATGCTGCCGATGCGCGACATGCTGACACTCGTCGAGCGGGCCGGTACGCCCGCGATCCGGGCCAAGTCGATCGCACTCACCGGGCTCGCGGTGGAGATCGCCGACGAGGCGCTGGCGGCGTACGGCGTCACCGTCGCCTCGCCGCGCGACCCAGCGCTCCGCGGCGGCCACGTACTCCTCGAGCACCCCGACTTCGAACGGGTGACCGCCGAGCTGTGGCGCCGCGGCGTCATCCCCGACTTCCGGCCGCCACGGGGACTGCGGATCGGGCTCTCGCCCCTCAGCACCTCCTTCACCGAGCTGGCCGCCGGGCTCGGCCACGTCGCCCAGCTCCTCGCAGAAGGGCCGGACCGGCGATCGGCCCTGCCGTGACCACCGCTCCCGCCACCGTCACCCAGGCCACCGTCCTCGACGACCTCGACTCCCGGCCGGGCAGCACGACCTCGCTGCTGCGGACGGTCGTCGGCAGCACGGTGCGCGCCCACGGCGGCTGGATGTCCGCCGCGGCCTTCGTCGCGCTGATGGAGACGGTCGAGGTGCCTGCCGGCCGGACGCGGACGACGCTGACCCGGCTCAAGGCGCGCGGGCTGCTCGTGCCCGAGGCCCGCGACGGGCGGGCCGGCTACGCGCTCTCCGAGGGGGCGTTGCGGATGCTCGCCCGCGGCGACCGGCGGATCCACCATCCCCGCTTCATGGGCGAGCACGACCACTGGTGCCTGGTGTCGTTCTCGGTGCCGGAGACCAACCGCGACGTACGCCACCAGCTGCGCCGCCGGCTCTCCTGGATCGGCTGCGGCACGGTCGCGGCGGGACTGTGGATCTGCCCCGCCTACCTGGCCGAGGAGGTGCAGCAGATCGTCGCCGACCTCGGTCTGGACGGCCGGGTGACGCTCTTCGTCGTCGACCGGATCCACGGCGTCACCGACCTCTCCGCCGCGGTCGCCCAGTGGTGGGACCTCGACGCGCTGCGCGCACGTCACGACGAGTTCCTCGTGGCCGGCGCCGGCGCGGTCGACGCGTACCGCCGCGACCCGACCCCCGCCACCGCCTTCCGGACCTGGATCCGGGTCCTCGACGCCTGGCGCCCCATCCCCTACCTCGACCCGGGGCTGCCGCTGGCGTTCCTCCCGGCCGACTGGCCGGCCCGGCGGAGCATCCCGCTCTTCCTCGAGGTGCGCGACAGCGTCGCCACGGCGGCGGGCGAGTACGTCGACCGCGTCCTCGGCGCGGGGGATACGCCGATGTGACGCGGCTCATCCGCCTACTGTGGAGACGCCCATGGATCCACGCACTCCCCCGCACGACATCCCCGACCAGACGGACCAGCAGGCGGCGCGACCACGCCGGTCCGCCCGTGCCCGCGCGCGGCTCGTGGTGCGGTACGCCGTCGGCGTGCTCCTCGTCCTCGCGCCGTTCGCCGGGGCGCTGACGGCCATCACGTACGCCCCGCCGGCGCATCTCGAGGTGGTCGGCCAGGACGTGACGGTGAAGCCGGTCCTCGGGCAGGACACCACCCAGCTCCAGAGCGGCGCGATAATCCGGCCGGAGCACGCGACGATCCCGGTGCTGGGCAAGGACATCGGGCTCGACGTCGAGGCGGACTGGAACCAGCTGATCCCGCAGGACAAGCGGACCAGGGCCTACCTCACCCAGCTTTGGGACGACCCGGCGCCGGAGATGGCGCGGATCAGGTCGGCCGCGGAGCAGTACCTCGTGCGCTGGACCGTCGTCGGCTTCGGCGCGGTGCTCCTCCTCGAGCTCGGCACCTGGGCCGGGCTGCGCCAGCGGCGCCTCAAGCTGGCGTCGTACGTCGAGGACGAGGCGGCGCTCGTCGCCGGCCACAACCGGCGGCTGAGGGTGGTGTCTGCTGTCGTCGCGCTCGCCGCCGTCGCCGCCCTCGACGTGGTCGCGGTCCACAGCTACGCGCACGACGACCAGCGCACGGTGGTCGGCAGCCCGGTCTTCGCCGGGACCAGCCTGGCAGGGACCGAGGTCGACGGGCTGATCGGCGAGATCGTGCCGTTCCTGTCGATGATCGAGCCGCGCAACGAGTTCTACGACCGGGTCTCCGACAACCTCGACGACGCACTCGAGAAGACTCCGCTCGAGGCGGGCAAGGACGAGGTGCTCTTCATCGCCGGCGAGGACCTCGAGGACGTCAACGGGATGGCCCGGATCCTGGGCCGCGCCGCTGATCTCACCGACGCCGACTTCCTCGCCTACACCGGCGACCTGACCTTCGGCGGGAAGGCGATCGAGAGCTACCTCATCGACACGATCGACTACTACTCCGGTGGCGTGCCCGTCGAGTTCGCCCCCGGCCTGCACGACACCGACACGATCGTGCAGGCGGCGAAGGCGCGCGGCTGGCGGGTGGCCGACGGGAAGACCCACGAGATCGCCGGCATCGACGTGCTCACCGCCGCCGACCCGCGGATCTCCGACGTGGGCGACTTCGGCGCCGGCGTACGTCTGCGGGACCCGGACGTCGACGAGGACGAGTTCGTCTCCGACGTGGGCGAGGAGGCGTGCGCGACCGAGCCCGACTTCGTCCTGCTGCACGACCACCTGCTCGGCAAGCGGATCGCCGAGCAGGGCTGCACCTCCGCGGCGGTCGTCGACGGGAGGTCGTACGAGCTGGTCGGGCCGCGCACGGTGACGACGGTGCGCGGCGAGACGGCGGTCGAGTTCACCAGCGGCAGCGCCGGCGGCCACACCACCACCGCGCCGAACCCCGGCACCATCAGCAGCGCGGCGACCTTCGAGGCGTTCCTGTACGACACGAAGACCGGCGAGACCCGCTACAGCGTCTTCACCGTTCGCCCGGACGCGTCGGTCACGGTGACACCGCCGATCAGCATCGACGTGCCCTACCAGGACTTCCTCGACGACGGGCGCACCGAGGCGAACCCGTGAGGGTCACTTCTCGAGGTACTGGTCCGCCCAGGCGCTGATGATCCGGGCCGCCCGCTTGGCCTGGCCGGGGGCGGTGAGCAGGTGGTCGGAGCCCTCGAGCGAGACGAAGCTGCGCGGGTGGCGCGCCGTACGGAAGATGTCGCTGGCGTTCTGGATGCCGACGGTGTTGTCGGTCGGCGAGTGCATGATGAGCAGCGGCCGCTTGAGGTGCTTGATCTTCTCGCGCAGGTCGGCGGCGCGGACGTCCTCGACGAAGTGCCGGCGCAGGGTCAGCGCCCGGCCGCCGACCATCCACTCCGCGTGGCCCTCCGCCATCACCCGGCCGATCAGGGCGTCGTAGTTGTGCTCGACGTGCGCCGGCTCGACCGGGGCGCCGATGGTCACGACGGCGCGGACGCCGACCGAGGAGTGCGCCGCGGCGAGCACCGCCGCACCGCCGAAGGAGTGGCCCACCAGCAGGTCGGCCGGCGTGCCGCGGCCGGCCATGAAGCGGGTCGCCGCGGCGGTGTCGGCGACCTTGTGCGTGAACGAGCCGTCGCCCCAGTCGCCCTCGGAGTGGCCGAGGCCGATGTTGTCGAAGCGGAGCATCCCGATGCCCTCGCTGGCCAGCTGCTTGCAGATCCTCGACGCGGCGGGCGAGTCCTTGCCGAGGGTGAATCCGTGCGCGAACACGCCCCAGCCGCGCACCTCACCCTCGGGCAGGTCGATGAGGCCCGCGAGCATCGGGCCCGTCGTGCTCGGGAAGGTCACCCGCTCCGCCATGCCGGGCATCATGCCCCACCGGGCCCGCCGGTGCGGCCCGTCGTCCACCGCACGGCGGGAATGAGGATCCGGCGCTAGTCGGACGGCTTGGTCATCCGGGCGAAGATCGGCGCGGCGAGCGCGTCGGGCAGATGCGTGCCGAGCTCGGCCTGGACCTTGTTCTTGAACGAGCCGGCGACGACGCTCGGCTCCCCGGCCATCAGGGCCTCGAAGCCGTCCTTCGCGACGTCGCGGGCGTCGTCCTTGTCGGCCTGTCCGACGCCGGTGTCCTCCATGTCGGCGCGGGCGAAGAACTCGGTCTCGGTCGGGCCCGGCATCAGCGACGTCACGGTGACGCCGGTGTCCTTGAGCTCCTCGCGGATGCCCTCGGCGAAGGAGTGGACGAATGCTTTCGAGGCGGCGTACGTCGAGTGGTACGGGCCCGGCGCGACCGCCGCGATCGACGACGTCACGAGCACCCTGCCGGAGCCGACGGCGACCATGTCGCGGATCACGAGCTTGGCGAGGTGGACGGTCGAGCGGACGTTCAGGTCGACGAGGCGCAGGTCGTCCTCGAGCGTGGTCTGGTCGAACCGCCCGTTGACGCCGATCCCGGCGTTGAGGACCAGCGCCGCCGGCGTACGCCCGGTCTCCGCCACGCGGCTGTAGAGCTTCTCGACGCCGTCGGCCGTGGAGAGGTCGGCCTGGACGGGTACGACGGCGCCGCCGCGCTCCTCGAGCTCGACGGCGGCGCCCTGGATCTCGGACTCCTCGGCGGCGATGACGGCGTCGAAGCCGTGCTCGATGAACTCGGCGGCGAGCGCCCGGCCGATGCCGGTCGAGCCGCCCGTCACGACCACCAGGGGGCGGGTCTCGGTGTCTGTGTGGATGTTCTCTGTCATCCCGGCTCGGTATCCGGCGCCACGGTCGCCGATTCGCCTGTCGATCCGCCGCCGGTCCGCTCGTACCGGCCACCGCCGTCGGGTACCCGGACGTCGAGCGCCGACGAACGACGTGCCATCGACGACGAGAGGACTTCCCCATGCGAGCAGTGACCTGGCAGGGCCCCAAGCAGATCAGCGTCGAGGAGGTTCCCGACCCGATCATCAAGGAGCCGACCGACGCGATTATCAAGGTGACCACGAGCGGCCTGTGCGGCTCCGACCTGCACCTCTACGAGCCGCTGAGCCCGTTCATGACCCCTGGCGACATCGTCGGCCACGAGCCGATGGGGATCGTCGAGGAGGTCGGCGCCGACGTCACCGGCCTCAGCCCCGGCGACCGGGTCGTCATCCCGTTCAACGTCAGCTGCGGCTCCTGCTGGATGTGCTCGCACGGCCTGCAGAGCCAGTGCGAGACCACGCAGAACACCGAGCACGGGACCGGCGCGAGCCTCCTCGGCTACAGCAAGCTGTACGGCCAGGTCCCCGGCGGACAGGCGGAGTACCTCCGCGTGCCGTACGCCGGCTACGGCGCGGTCAGGGTCCCCGAGGGCCCGCCGGACGACCGGTTCGTCTTCCTCTCCGACGTGCTGCCGACCGCCTGGCAGGCCGTGGAGTACGCCGGCGTGTCGACGCCCGAGGAGACGCTGCTGGTCCTCGGCGCCGGCCCGATCGGCGACATGTCCGCCCGGGTCGCCCTCCATCGCGGCGTACGCGTGATCGTCGCCGACCGCGTCCCCGAGCGCCTCACCCGGGTCTCCTCCCGCGGTGCCGATGTGATCGACGTCGACGCGGTCGGCAAGGGGCTCGCGGACGAGATCCGCGCACGCACCGACGGCCGCGGCGCCGACGCCGTCATCGACGCGGTCGGGATGGAGGCACACGGCTCGCCGTTCGTCGAGATGGCGCAGCGCGCCGTCGGCATGCTGCCGGGCTCGATCGCCGCCCCGCTGATGAAGAAGGCCGGCGCCGACCGGCTGGCCGCTCTCACGAGCGCCTTCGACTCCGTCCGCCGCGGCGGGACGGTCTCGATCTCCGGGGTGTACGGCGGCGCGGTCGACCCGATCCCGATGATGCAGCTGTTCGACAAGCAGGTGCAGCTGCGGATGGGGCAGGCGAACGTGCGCCGCTGGACCGACGACATCCTCGCGCTTCTGCAGCAGGACGAGGACGTCCTCGGCGTCGAGTCCTTCGCGACGCATCACCTCCCGCTCGACGCAGCCCCGTCGGCGTACGCCGACTTCCGCGACAAGAAGGACGGGATGGTCAAGGTCGTCTTCAACCCGTGAGGCGCGGGGTACCGCGGAGCCGATCGAGCAGGACCAAGCAGGACCGACAGCAAGGGGAAGACCATGGGTACGTCCAACGAAGACCGCGCCAAGGCCGCAGTGCTCCCGGAGGGTGACGTGATCCGGATGCTGCTCGAGCAGCATGCACAGATCCGCGACCTGTTCGCCACGGTCAAGGCCGCGAGCGGCGAGGAGAAGAAGACCGCGTTCGACGACCTGCGCACGCTGCTGGCCGTCCACGAGACCGCTGAGGAGCTGGTGCTGCGTCCCGTCACGTCGCGGCTCGGCGGTGAGGGCGTCGCCGAGGCCCGCAACGCGGAGGAGGCGGAGGCCAACGAGGTGCTCGCCGAGCTCGAGAAGCTCGACGTCGGGAGCGCCGACTTCGACACGAGGATCGCGGCGTTCGAGACCTCGGTCGACGAGCACGCCGAGGCCGAGGAGCACGAGGAGTTCGGCCTCATCCTCGAGGGCTGCGAGGTGGACGAGCGGCGCCAGCTGGGCACGAAGATCAAGGCGGCCGAGGCCGTCGGTCCGACCCACCCGCACCCGTCGGTCGAGCCGTCCTCGACGACCCAGAAGGCGGTCGGCCCCTTCGCCGGCATCATCGACCGGGTCAAGGACGCCATCGGCAAGGCCGGCTGACGACGTGCGGCACCTCTCCGAGGCCCGCGTCCTGGTGACCGGGGGCGCGGGCTTCGTCGGCTCATGGCTCTGCGAGTCCCTGCTCGCCGAGGGAGCCGACGTCTGGTGCGTCGACTCGTACGCCACCGGATCCCCCGACAAGGTCGCGCATCTCGTCGACCGGCCCGGCTTCCGGCTGGTCGAGGCGGATGTGAGCGACGGGCTTCCCGATCCCGGCGACGTGGACATCGTCATGCACCTGGCCTGTCCGGCCTCCCCCGTCCACTACCTCCGGCTGCCGCTCGAGACCCTGCGCGTCGCCAGCGCCGGCACGGTGAACGCGCTCGAGCTGGCCCTGCGCCACGACGCACGGTTCGTGCTGGCCTCGACGTCGGAGGTGTACGGCGACCCGCTCGAGCACCCTCAGCGGGAGGAGTACTGGGGCAACGTCAACCCGATCGGTCCCCGCAGCGTGTACGACGAGGGCAAGCGCTTCGCCGAGGCGACCACCGCCGCCTACCGTCGCGAGCGCGGCGCGGACACGGCGATCGCCCGGATCTTCAACACCTACGGCCCGCGGATGAGCCTCGACGACGGCCGCGTGGTCCCCACCTTCGTGCACCAGGCGCTCCTCGGCCGGCCGCTCACCGTCGCGGGCGACGGCTCGCAGACCCGGTCGCTGTGCTGGGTCGAGGACACGGTCGACGGGCTGGTGCGGCTCGCCACCTCCGACGAGACGGGACCGGTCAACCTCGGCAACGATGCCGAGACGACCATCCTCGAGCTCGCCCGTCACGTCATCGAGCTGACCGGGTCGCGCTCGACGATCGAGCACGTTCCCGCTCCCGAGGACGACCCGCGCGTACGCCGGCCGGACATCTCTCGCGCCCGGCGCACGCTCGGCTGGGCCCCGGCCACCCCGGCCGAGGAGGGCCTCAAGCGGACGGTGCGGTGGATGGAGGAGCTGCTCGCCGCCGGGAAGGGGTGAGTCCGCAACGCCCTCACCGCCCCTGAGCGAGCACCCCACAGGCCGCGGCGAGGACCTCGTCGACGGTGACCGACATCAGCGCGGGGTCGGTGGTGTCGGCGTGCGGGTCGCCCGCACCGGTGCCGTGCCAAACGACCCGGTGCGGGCCCGGCGGCGGTCCCCAGCGCGCCGGCGGCGTCGGGCCGAACAGCAGCACCGACGGCGTCCGGTACGCCGAGGCGAGATGGGCGATCCCGGTGTCGCCCGAGACCACCAGGCGCGCCCCGGCGACGAGGGCCGCCAGGTCCGCGAGGTCGGTGCGTCCGGCCAGCAGGGCGTCGGCTGGCAGGCCGGCCAGCCGGCGTACGTCGTCGGCGAGCCGCGCCTCGGCGGGCGACCCGGTCACGACGACCCGGTGCCCGGCGGCCCCGAGCCGTGCCGCCACCGCCGCGAACCGCTCGGCCGGCCAGCGCCGGCTGCCCGAGGCCGCCCCGGGGTGGACGACGACGGCGCCGGGGGCCCGGGACGGAGTCGCCGGCGGCGCGAGCGCGACGTCGTCGGGCTCGCCGGCGACGCCGAAGGCGTCGGCCACGAGCCGGCACCACCGCGCCCGCTCGTGCTCAGCCGGGTCCCAGGGCGGGCCACCGGGCACCCCGTAGGCGACCAGGCGCTGTGGGGCGAGCGCGGTCAGCAGCGACCGCGACGCCTCGCCGTTGCCGTGCAGGTCTACGGCGACGTCGGGCGGCGGACCGGACCACGCCGGGGGCGCGAGCTCCTCGGTGGGCAGCAGCCGGTCGACGGCGCCGACGAGGTCGACGAGCGGCCGCTGGGCACCGGGTGCGGCGAGCGTCAGCTCGTGGCGAGGCAGGGCCCGGCGGAGCGCCCGGAGGGCGGGGACGCCGGTGAGCAGGTCGCCGAGCCCGATGGCGCGGTAGACCAGCGTCCTCATCCGCTGGCGGCGGCGGTGACCAGCGAGGTCGTCGACCTGCCCTGCAGGTAGGGCAGGACGACCGCCTGGCCACCCCACTCGTGCAGCAGCGCCGCCTCGGGCAGCTCGCTGCCGGCGTAGTCGCCGCCCTTGGCCCACACGTCGGGACGGATCCGGCGCAGCACGTCGGCCGGCGTGTCCTCGCCGAAGACGACGACCTCGTCGACGCACTCCAGCGCCGCGAGGACGCGGGCCCGGTCGGCCTGCGGGACGAGCGGGCGGCCCGGCCCCTTGAGGCGGCGTACCGAGTCGTCGGAGTTGAGGCAGACGACCAGGCAGTCCCCGAGCGCCCGGGCGGCCTCGAGGGTGGCGACGTGGCCGGCGTGGAGCAGGTCGAAGCAGCCGCCGGTGGCTACGACGGTGCCGCCGCTGCCGCGCACCCGCGCGACGATGTCCGGCCCGCGCGGCGTGGGCCGTTTCGTGCCGTAGGACGCGGCGCCACCGGCGGCCACGAACGCCGCCGCGGACTCCACCGCGTGCTGCACCGCCTCGAGCGTGACGGCCCCCGAGGCCAGGGCGGTCGTCGCCGCCGACGAGAACCGGTCCCCCGCTCCACAGGTGTCGGAGACCGGCACGTGCGGGGCGGGCACGACCGACGGCGAGCACTCGCCGCGGCTGAGGAGCGCGCCGTCCGCACCGAGGGTGACGCAGACCGCCCGGGCGCCCCACCCGGAGACCAGCGCCGCGGCCTGGGCGCTGAGCCGCGCCAGCCCGATGAGACCCGTCGGGCCCTCGTCGCCGGCGTCGGGCGCGAGCCGGGCTGCCTCGTCGCGGTTCGGCGTCGCCAGGTGTACGCCGGCCACCGGCACCGTGCCACGCGGATGCGGGTCCCACACCACGGGGACGCCGGCGGGCAGCCGGGTCAGTGCGGCGCGGACGTCGGGCAACGAGGTGAGGCCGCGGCCGTAGTCGGCGACGAGCACGGCCGCAGCGGACCCGATCGCGTCCAGGACGTCGTCGCTGACCCGGTCGGACCCGACGCGACCGGTCCCGCCCTCGTCGAGGCGGACGAGCGACTGGCCACCGGCGCGGATGCGCCGCTTCACGGGCGTGGTCCCGTCGTACGGGACGTCGATGAGGCGTACGCCGACCTCGGCGACCAGGTTCGCCAGCCGGTCCCCCGCCGGGTCGGGCGCCCGGCCGGCGACGAGGACGACGTCGGGGTGGTCCGAGGCCGCGAGGGCGGCGGCGAGCGCGGCGCCGCCGGGACGCGCGCGCTCCTCAAGGCCGTCGAGCACGGGCACCGGCGCGTCGGGCATGAGGCGCCCGGCCCGGCCGACGAGGTCGATGTCGAGCAGGGCGTCGCCGAGCACGACGACGGGGCCGCGCAGCGTCATGACGCCCCCACCTCGAGGTCCTCGACCGAACGCCGCGTGCGGGAGACGCCGACCCCGAGGGTGCGGTCGAGGGCGGCGCACATCATGTGGAGCGCGACGAGGTGGAGCTCCTGCACGGTCGCGGTGTAGGGCGCGTCGACCGCGCAGTACTCCGTGGCGTGCTCGGCGAGCGGGTTGGGCAGCGGCCCGGTCATCGCCCAGACCTCGAGACCGCGACCGCGCGCCCGGCGGGCCGCGGCGACGAGGTTCTCGCTGCGCCCGCTGGTCGACATCAGGACGAGCACGTCGCCGGGGCGGCCGTGGGCCTCGGCCTGGCGGGCGAAGAGCTCGGCGGCCGGGTAGTCGTTGCAGATCGCGGTGAGGCTCGAAGTCTCCGCGGACAGGCAGATGGCGGAGTACGGCGAGCGGTCCTCGCGGTAGCGCCCCACGAGCTCGGCGGTGAGGTGCTGGGCCTGCGCGGCGCTGCCGCCGTTGCCCGCGGCGAGCAGCCGGCCGCCGCCCTCCAGGACCCGCGCGAGGCGGGTGCCCCAGTCGTCGACGATGTCCACGCAGGCGGAGAACCTGGTCAGGGCGCGGGTCAGCTCCGCCAGGTGCTCGTGGTCGCACGGCGTCGGCGGTGTCGCGGTGGTCATCGGGCAGCCTCCCTCGTGGTGGTGACAGTGGCGCGGACGACGTCGTCGTACACCGCCTCGGTGCGGTCGACGACGGTCTCCCAGTCGAAGAGCCGGACGGCGCGGCGGCGTCCGGCGGCGCCGTACCGCTGCTGCCGCTCGGGGTCGGCGAGCAGGCTCTCCAGCGCCTCGGCGAGGGCCTCGGGGTCACGGTCGGGCACCAGCTCGCCGGTGACGCCGGGCACGATCGTGTCGAGCAGCCCGCCGACGGCGGAGCCGACGACCGGCCGCCCGCAGGCCATCGCCTCGAGCGGGACGATCCCGAACGGCTCGTACCACGGCACGGAGACGACGACGTGGCAGCTGCGGACGACAGCGGGCACGTCGTCGTGGCCGAGGCTGCCGAGGAAGCGGACCCGGTCGGCGACGCCGATCCTCGTGGCGAGCGCGCGCAGCCGGTGCACTTCGGGGTCGGCGGCGATCGTCTCGCCCGGCGGGCCGCCGGCGATGAGGAGCTCGACGTCGGTGCCGCGCGAGACGAGCCGGGCGAGCGCCTCGACGACGTCGCTCACGCCCTTGCGGGGCACCAGCCGGCCCAGGACGAGGAGCCGGTGGCGTCCCGGCGGCGGGGCGTCGCCCGGGCAGAACATCCGGGTGTCGACGCCGCACGGCACGACGCTGGCCCGCTCCGGCGGCATCCCGAGGTCGATCAGCTCGTCGACCTCGTCCGCGCAGGTGGCGAGGACCCGGTCGACCGACCGGCACAGCCTGCGCTCGAGCTCGACCCGCGCCGGCGGGCTGGTGTCGGCCGCGCCCTGCTCGCGGCGCTTGACCGAGCCGAGCGCGTGGAACGTCTGCACGACCGGCAGCGGCAGGTCCTGCGCGGCGCCGAGGGCAGCGAGCCCGCTCATCCAGAAGTGCGCGTGGACCAGGTCGGGAGGCTCGCACCGCCACGCGTCCCGCAGCCGCTCACCGAACTCGGTCATGTGAGGCAGCAGCTCGTCCTTCGGGATGTCGGTGGGCGGCCCCGCGGGGACGTGCTCGACGACGTACCCGTCCTCGGTCGCCACCCGGGTCTCCGCCGACAGCGAGTCCCGGCGGGTGTGGACGGTGACCTCGTGACCGCGGGCCGCCAGCCCCGCCGCCAGTGCGGCGACGTGGACGTTCTGGCCGCCTGCGTCCGCCGAGCCGAGCGCGGCGAGCGGGTTGGCGTGCTCGGAGACGAGCGAGATCCTCATGAGGCGTTCCTTCCGGTCAGAGGCCCATCCCCGGCGTCGGGGAGGCCGCACAGGTCGACGACGGCGGTGACGACGTCGTCGGGAGTCACCGAGCCCAGGCATGGGTGGCCCGGCACCGGACACTCCACGGCGCGGGTCCCGCGGCACGGGGCCTGCTGGTCGCCGAGGAGCACCCGCCGGACGCCGTACGGCGCCCAGCGGACGGCGGGCACGGTGGGCGCGTAGAGCGACACCACCGGCGTACCGACCGCCGCGGCGAGGTGCGCGGGACCGGTGTTGCCGACGACCACCGCGCCGGCACCCGCCAGCACCCCCGCGACCTCCTCGAGGTCGAGGAGGCCGCCCAGGTCGCGACCCGCCGCCCCGGCGACGTACGCCGTCAGGTCCCGCTCCGCCGGGCCACCGGTGACGACCACCGCGTAGCCGAGCGCGGCCAGCCGGTCGCAGGCGGAGCGGTACCGCTCCGGCGGCCAGGCACGGGCCGGTGCCGAGGTGCCGGGGTGGAGCACGACGTAGGGACGCGGCAGGTCCCCGGGCGGAACGGCGACGCCGTCGCGGAGGGCGAGGCGGCCGTCGTCGCCCGGCGGCAGCGTGCCGCCGGCCGCGCAGGCGAGGGACAGCGCGCGCTCGGGCTCGGGGATGTCCTCGTCGACCCGGTGCCGGAGGTCGAGCAGCGACCCGGGGTAGTCGACGCTGATCGCTCCGGTCCACGGCACGCCGGCCAGGCGGAGCACCAGCGCGGTCGGGAGCGGCGACTGGTGGAAGCTGGTGAAGACGACCGCGCGGTCATAGCCCCCGGCCGCCACCATCGCGCGCAGCTCCTCGATGCTGTCGGGCTCGACCGGCGGCGGGTCGGCGAGGATCCATGGCGCCGGCCAGCAGAGCACCGCGTCGACGCCCGGCAGCAGCTCGGCGGCGGGCCGGCCGATCGGGCCGCAGAGCAGCGTGAGGTGGTCGCTCGCCGCGGCCAGGGCCCGGATCGCGGGGCCGGTGACGAGCACGTCGCCGACGCTGTCGAGGCGGATCGCCAGGGTCCTCATCGGACACCCTGGAGCAGGTGGTGGACGGCGTCGGTGAAGCTCGGGAAGGCCGTCGGCGCGGCGGCCACCTCCTCGGGCCTGGTGGCGTCGGTCGGCACCAGCACGGGTCGTACGCCGGCGGCGATCGCCGCCTCGACGTCAGCGCCGATGTCGCCGACGAACGCCGCCCGCTCGGACGTGACACCGGTGTCGCAGAGCGCCTGCTCGAGCAGGCCGGGGGCCGGCTTGCGGCACGTACACCCCTCGTCGGGAGCGTGCGGGCAGACGTAGAAGCCCTCGAACGGGCCGAGCAGGTCGGCCACCCGCTCGTTGACCGCATCGACCTGGTCGCTGGTGAGCATCCCGCGGCCCACTCCCGACTGGTTGCTGACGACGGCGAGCCGGACGCCTTCCGCGCGCAGCCGGTCCAGCGCGTCGCGTACGCCGGGCAGCGGCCGCACCAGGGCGGGGTCGCCGTTGTAGGGCACGTCCTCGACGAGCGTCCCGTCGCGGTCGAGCAGGACCAGCTCGGGCAGGCCGTGCCACGGCCGGGCGCGGCGGTGCCGCCAGGCCCCGCGCGCCGAGTGCCAGGTCGCCGCCACCGGGATCAGCGCGCTGGTGACGAGCATCCGGCGTACCTCCGCCGGGTCGCGCGGTCCCGGCGCGATCCGCCGCCACGCGAACTCGGCGGTCCCCACCATCCACCCGAGCGCCCCGGCGGCCGCGAGCCGACGCCGCCGGGCCAGCGCCGCGGCGACCGCCGTGACCGCCGACGCCGTGATGGCGAGGTGCGCCGGGCGCCGGCCGGTCGGCGCGGCCGCGCGTCGCTGCCAGCCGCGGCCGTGCAGGGCGCGCATGAGGAAGTCGTCGGCGTTGCCGGCCTGCTGCCGCAGGCTGGCGAGGTCGTCGGCGGGCCTGACGGGGTGGCGCGCCCTCCTCGTGCCGGTCACCACCCGGCCGCGGTCGGCACCCAGGCGTAGGGCGAGGTCGGCGTCCTCGCGGAAGGCGCGCGGGAAGCGCTCGTCGAAGCCACCGACGGCGGCGAGGTCGGCGCGGCGGTAGGTCAGGTCGGCGGTGATCCAGAGCGAGGTCTCGAGTCCCTTCGTGCCGCGCTCCCAGTCGGTCGGGCGGCGGTCCTCCGGCAGCGGGACGGTCACGATCCCCGCGGAGCCCGCGACCTCGCGGGTCGGGTCGGCGTCGAGGCGGCCGAGGTCGGCGAGGAGCCGCTCGTACCAGTCCTCCGCGGGCAGCACGTCGTCGTCGAGGAACGACACCCACGGCGTGCGGGCGTGGCGCCAGCCGATGTTGCGCGCTCGGGCGGGGCCGCCACCGCCGCTGCGCACCACCGTCACGTCGAGAGGGGTCTCGACCTCCAGCGGCGCGCCGTCGGGCCGGTCGTCGACGAGGACCATCGGCGCGTCGACGGGCACCGTCTGCCGCGCGAGCGCGCCCAGGAGGACGCCCAGGCTCGGCCGGCCCATGGTCGGCACCACGAGCGTCGCCGGTCTGGTCTGCGTGGCGCTCATCGGTCGAGCCCCCGACGGCGTACGACGAACGGCCCGATCGCCAGCAGGTCGACCGGCGCGGACCCGAAGCACTCCAACGCGTCCCGGGGGTCGTCGACCATGGGCCGTCCGGCGGTGTTGAGGCTGGTGTTGACGACCACGGGGAGCCCGGTGCGGGCCTCGAAGGCCGCTAGCATCCGCGCCACCAGCGGCTCGTCCTCCGCCGCCACGGTCTGCACCCGGGCCGTGCCGTCGGCGTGCACCACCGCCGGGATCCGGTCGCGCCAGGCGGGGTCGACGTCATGGACGAAGAGCATGTACGGCGACGGCAGCGGCCCGCGGGAGAAGATCTCGCCGGCACGCTCGAGCCGGACCATCGGCGCGACCGGCCGGAACTGCTCGCGGCCCTTGACGTCGTTGAGGCGCTCGAGGTTCTCCCTCCTGCCGGGGTGCGCGAGCAGCGACCGGTGTCCCAGCGCCCTTGGGCCGAACTCGCTGCGCCCCTGGAACCACGCGACGACGCCGTTCTCGGCGAGGCACCGGGCCACCTCGTCCGCGAGGTCGGCCGGGCGCTCGTACGGCAGCCGGGCGGTCTGCAGCCGTGCCTCGATCTCGTCGTCGGACCAGCCGCGGCCGAGCGCGGTGCCGGGCATCGGCGCGACCGGGTCGCCGGCGTCCGCCGCGAGCTGCAGCGCACCGCCGAGCGACGTGCCGGCGTCACCCGCGGCGGGCTGCACCCAGACCTCGTCGTACCCGCTCTGCTCGACGAGGACCGTGTTCGCCACGCAGTTGAGCGCGACGCCGCCGGCGAGCGTCAGCCGGCGTCCGCCGGTGCGGGCACGCAGGTGCCGGGCCAGCTCGAGCAGCACCTCCTCGAGGCGCCGCTGCACGCTCGCGGCGAGGTCGGCATGGTCCCCGGTCCACTCCTCCCCCGGCCGCAGCGGCTTGGCGAGCGTGGCCCAGTCGACCGGCTCGGTGACGAACCCTCCGTCGCCGGTGGTCCGGACCCGCTCGCGCAGCTGGGGGAGGAAGCGGGGCTCGCCGTACGACGCGAGCGCCATCACCTTGTATTCGTCGCTGGAGCGGAGGAACCCGAGGTGCTCGGTGAGCTCCTCGTAGAGCAGCCCCAGCGAGTGCGGCAGCCCCTGCGTGCCATGGACCTCGAGCCGGCCGCCGCGGTAGGTGCCGGCCAGGTGGCTGGCGCACTCGCCGCGGCCGTCGAGGACGAGCACGTCGGTCGCAGCGTCGGTCGCGGGGTCGGTGGCCGCGCACGGCGCGGCGAGGGCGGCCGAGGCCGCATGGGCGACGTGGTGGGGCACGAACCGGACCTTCGCGGCATCGAGCCCGGGGAGTGCCTCGGCGAGGAAGCCCGGTGCCTCCCGGGCGTAGGTCTGCCGCAGGTGGTCCCACGGGTCGTGGAGGCCCAGCTCGTCGGCGGGTCGGGCCAGGGCGACGTCGTACGAGTAAGCCACGGCGTCGAGGTCGCCGGGCTCGAGGCCCGCGGCCGCCAGGCACCAGCGCGCGGCTCGCTCGGGCAGCTCCCAGGCGGCGAAGGGCACCGGACGGTGGCCGTGCTTGCGTCGCGAGAGCCGCTCCTCCTCGGTGGCCGCGACCACGGTCCCGTCCACGACGAGGGCCGCGGACGGGTCGTGGAACAGAGCGTTGATGCCGAGGACCTTCACAGGGCGGTCTCCTCCGGATGGATACGTGATCGGTAGGTGTAGGAGTGGGACTGGAGGCCGCGCCATCGACTGCCCACACCCTGCAGTGGCCGAACCGGACCGCAGACATTCACCGGACGGCGAACACCCGGGCCGACGGGGCACGCTCGGGCCGCTCCGGGCGGGTTCTGGCATCTTCGGGCCCCCATCGGGAACCGGGCGGGGCATGCGGGTGATGCTCTGGCACGTGCACGGGTCCTGGACGACGGCGTTCGTCCAGGGACCGCACGAGTACGTCGTGCCGGTCCTCCCCGACCGCGGCCCGGACGGCCTGGGTCGGGCGCGCACCTGGGACTGGCCCGAGAGCGTCCGCGAGGTCCCGCCCGAGGAGCTGGCCACGACTCCGGTCGACGTCGTCGTCCTGCAGCGGCCGCACGAGGCGGAGCTCGTCGAGCGGTGGCTCGGCCGGACCCCGGGCGAGGACGTTCCCGCGGTCTACCTCGAGCACAACACCCCGCCCGGCGACGTGCCGGACACCCGGCACCCGATGGCGGGACAGCGGGCCGTGCCGATCGTCCACGTCACCGGCTTCAACGACCTGATGTGGGACGCCGCCGGCGCCGCCACCGCGGTGATCGACCACGGGATCCTCGACCCCGGCCACCGCTTCACCGGCGAGCTCGCCCGGGCGGCGGCCGTCGTCAACGACCCGGTAGGCCGCGGACGGTCCGTCGGCGCCGACCTGCTGCCCGATCTCGCCGCCGTGGCGGGCCTGGACGTCTTCGGGATGCGGGTCGACCAGCTGCCGCGGACGCCCGGGATGTCGACGTACGAGGACCTGCCGCAGGACCGGATGCACGACGAGCTCGCCCGCCGCCGCGTCTATGTGCACACCAGCCGGTGGACGTCGCTCGGCCTCTCGCTGCTCGAGGCGATGCACCTCGGCCTGCCGGTCGTCGCGCTCGCCACGACGGAGGCACCGATGGCAGTGCCGCCCGGAGCCGGGATGGTGGTGACCCGGCGGGAGGAGCTGCTGGCCGGCGTGCGCCGCTTCGTCGACGACCCCGCGTCTGCGCGCGCGGTCGGCGAGGCGGGCCGCCGGCACGTGCTCGAGCGGTACGGGCTCAAGCGGTTCCTGGACGACTGGGACGACCTCCTCGCCGCGGTGGCGCGGTCGTGACCGCAGGCGTCACGACCGTCGTCGCGACGCGGGACCGCTGGCACGACCTCGCGCGCACCCTGCCGCACCACGAACCGCCGGTGATCGTCGTTGACAACGCGTCCCGCGACGGCACGCCGGCCCGCGTGCGCGACGCGTTCCCCGACGTCGGCGTGGTCGCGCTCCCGCGCAACCTCGCGGCGGTCGGACGCAACGTCGGCGTGCGCGCCGCGCGGACCCCGTACGTCGCCTTCGCCGACGACGACTCCTGGTGGGAGCCCGGCGCGCTCGAGCGCGCCGCCGCGCTGCTCGACCGGCACCCCCGGCTCGGCGTCGTCGCCGCCCGGGTGCTGGTCGGCGGGCGGACCGACCCGACCTGCGAGGCCATGGCCGCCTCGCCCCTCGACCACGCGCCCGGCCAGCCCGCACCGGCGGTGCTCGGCTTCCTCGCGTGCGGCGCCGTCGTACGTCGGGAGGCGTTCCTCGCGGTCGGCGGCTTCCACGAGCTCGTCGCCTATCCGGGCGAGGAGCAGCTGCTCGCCCTCGACCTCGCTGCCTCCGGGTGGGCGCTGTCGTACGCCGAGGACGTCGTCGCCCACCACGAGCCCTCGACGAGCCGACCGCCGGCCTACACCCGTCGTGTCCTCGACGAGCGCAGCGCCCTCCTCACCGCGCTGCTGCGCCGGCCCTGGCGGACGGTCGCCGACACCGCCCTGGGCGCCCTGCGCCACGGGTCCGTCGGTGCTCTGGGACTCGCTGCGGCGCTTCCCCGGGCGCCGCGAGCGCTGGCGCAGCGGCGTCGGCTGCCGGCGTCGGTGGAGGCGGCCCGGTCGCTGCTCGACGAGCCGTCGGCTACGGTCGGCGTGCCCGCTCTGTGACCGGAAGAGAGAGCCATGTCGGACCGCTACGTCGACGCCCGTGTCGTCCGCCTCGACGACCTGCCGCTTGAGGACGGCAGGGTCCTCGCCGGCTCGCCCAGCGCAGGGATCCGGCCCTTCGACACGCTGACCGGGGTCGAGGTCGGGGTCTGGTCGCTCTCGGAGGGTGCGGTCACCGACACCGAGGCCGACGAGGTCTTCGTGGTCGTCGCCGGCCGCGGCACGGTCGCTTTCGACGGCGGTGAGGAGGTCGCGCTAGAGCCGGGCGTCGTCGTACGCCTGCATGCGGGCGAGCGGACCACCTGGACCGTCACCGAGACGCTGCGGAAGGTGTACGTCGCGCCGTAGCGGCGATCCGCGCCGTCGGTAGGTCCTGAGGCCGTCGACAGGCGGACTTCCGGCCCACCGCGACCCTGACCGTCCCCGGGGCGGTGGCCGGGGTCGAGTGTCGGGTCTTCCCCGATGTCGGCCGGGCGCGGACGGCCTACCGTCGTGCTGGTGACCTCCGGCATCTGCCTCCAGCAGCCCTGCACCAGCGCGGCGCTGCCCAGCCCCGCCGTGCGCGCTACCGCGATCGCGATGACGCTGTGGTGCCTCGGCTTCGCGGGCGTCAACGTGGCCCTCGCGCTGACGGGGCACCTGTCCCGCGGCGACCTGGCGGGGTACGCCGGCGGGCTGGAGGTCGAGAACTGGCTGGCCGTGGCGCTCAAGGTCCTCGGTGCCGCGGTCGCGCTGCTGGCGGTCTCGGCTCCGCGACAGTTCCCGTCCGTCGGCGCGGTGACGGTGATGGTGTGGGGGGCGTTCGCGACGCTCGGGGTGTACGCCGCCGGCGCCGTGCTCGAGGCGGTCGCGATGCTCCTCGGCCTCATCGGCGGTGCGGACCGGATCGACGCGCTCTCGGTCGGCTACGTGCTGTTCTTCATCGCCGGTGCGGCCGGCTTCGGCGTGCTCGGGGTGTCGTGGTCGCGGCGGCACGCGCAGCGCCGGTCCCGCGCCGCACTCGGGCTGGTCGCGGCGCCGCTGGTCCTCGGGACGCTGCTCGTCGGCGTACCCGCCCTGCTCACGGCCGTCGGCGTGATGCCGCGGACGTGAGCAGGGCGAGCTGGCTCACCGCTCGACGTAGAAGAGCCGCTTGTTGAGGAACTCGTCGATCCCGAGCGGCCCGAGCTCGCGGCCGAAGCCGGAGCGCTTGGTGCCGCCGAACGGCAGGTCGGCGCCCTCACCGGCGGGGGTGTTGACGTTGGCCATGCCGACCTCGAGGCGCCGGGCGACCGCCACGGCGCGCTCCTCGTCGCTGCTGAACACCGCGCCGCCGAGGCCGTAGTCGACGGCGTTGGCGATCTCGACGGCCTCGTCGTCGCCGCTCACCTTGTAGACGACCGCGACCGGGCCGAAGAGCTCCTCCTTGTAGGCCCGCATCTCCGGGGTGACGCCGGTGAGGACGGCGGGGCTGAAGTAGGCGCCCTTCTCGTCGAGGATCTCGCCGCCGACGTGCAGGGTGGCGCCCTTGTCGACCGCGTCCTGGATCTGGGCGCGGAGGTTCTCGGCGGCCTTGCGCGAGACCAGCGGGCTGTAGGCCGAGTCGCCGTCGTCGGGGTTCTTGCGGGGGATCATCTCCGAGGCCCGGCGTACGAGTGAATCGACGAAGTCGTCGTAGACGTCGTCCATGACGATCATCCGCTTGTTGGAGTTGCACGCCTGGCCGGTGTTCTCCATCCGCGTCTCCCACGCGGTCCCGGCGGCCTCGTCGACGTCGGCCGCGTCGAGCACGATGTAGGGGTCGGAGCCGCCGAGCTCGAGGACGACCTTCTTGAGGTTGCGGCCGGCGGCCTCGGCCACGGCCGTGCCGGCCCGCTCCGAGCCGGTCAGCGAGACGGCCTTGACCCGCGGGTCGGCGATCATCGAGGCGACCTGGTCGTGGGTGGCGAAGAGGTTGATGTAGACGCCCTCGGGCACCCCGGCGTCGGCCATGATCTTCGCGATGGCGAGCGCCGAGCGAGGGCAGTTCTCGGCGTGCTTGAGCACGATCGTGTTGCCGGCGACCAGGTTGGGCGCGACGAAGCGGGCCACCTGGTAGTAGGGGTAGTTCCACGGCATCACGCCGAGCACGGTCCCGATCGGCAGCCGCTCGACGCGGGCCTTGCCGTCGTAGCCCGGCAGCTCGGAGTCGGCGAGCAGCGCCGGCCCGTTGTCGGCGTAGTAGTTGAAGATGTCGGTGCAGAACTCCGCCTCGCCGACGCCGCCCGAGAGCCGCTTCCCCATCTCGGTCACGATGATCTCGCCGAGCTCCTGGGCACGCTCGGTGAAGAGCGCGGCAACCTTCTTCACGATCGCGACCCGCTCCTCGATCGGCCGCTCGCGCCACGTGCGGAAGGCCTCCTGCGACGACGCGAGCGCCTGCTCGATCTCCGCGTCGCTGGCGAACGGGAAGGTCTCGAGCACCTCCCCGGTGGCCGGGTCGGTCACCTGGTACGGCGGCGTGATGGTCTGTGCGGTCATGGCTCCTCGCTCGGTGATGTCGGGTCGCTGATGCGGTCTTCCCCCCACTGTGCACCGTCGGCGCCAATCAGACCACGGTGCATGATCGTGCCTGACACCGACCCGAGCACCGACCCGAGCATTCGATTCGAGGAGGACGCATGGCACGCATCACCGTCGTCGGCGGCACCGGCTTCACCGGAACCGCGATCGTCAAGGAGGCCGCCTCCCGCGGCCACCGGGTCACCGCGTTCAGCCGGAGCGTGCCGGACGAGCCCGTCGACGGGGTCGAGTACGTCGCCGGGGACGCCTCCGAGTCGCCCGCGCTCGTCGAGGGCGCCGACGTCGTCGTCGCCGCACTCTCCCCGCGCGGCGACCTCGCCGACAAGCTGCGCGGGATCTACGCGCAGCTCGCCGAGGCCGCCGCCGCGAACGGTGCCCGCCTCGTCGTCATCGGCGGCTTCAGTGCGCTCCGGCCGGCGCCTGGCGAGCCGCGGATCTACACCACGGCCGACGCGCCGCCGCCGTACGACGTCGAGATCCGCACGATGGGCCAGGTGCTCGAGGACCTCGAGTCCGCGCCGGAGGGGCTGGACTGGGTCTACATCAGCCCGGCCGGCAGGTACGGCGCCCACGAGCAGCCGCCGGTCGAGCCGCGCGGCACCTACCGGGTCGGCGGCGAGGTCGCCCTCTTCGACGAGGACGGCGAGTCCTCGCTCGCCCCCGACGACTTCGCGCTTGCGATCGTGGACGAGATCGACCGGCCGGCCCACCGGCGTACGAACATCGGCATCGCGTACTGAGCCGCGGCACCCCGGGGCGCCGTGCAAGGTTTGCGAAATCAAAAGTGGCCCTCACAATCACTGTGAGGGCCACCTCGGGTTGGTAGCGGGGGCAGGATTTGAACCTGCGACCTCTGGGTTATGAGCCCAGCGAGCTACCGAACTGCTCCACCCCGCGTCGGTGAACCCAACGTTACGGCATGCCCCGAACCTCTCCAAATCGGGAGTGACCCGCGGGCGTCGCGGCTATTTCCGGAGCAGCTCGAGGGCCTGGCTGACCTTCGACTCGGCCTGCTTGATGAGGTTCTCGCGGTCCTCGAACCGACCGTCCTTGCCGGCTGTCTCGGCCTGGGCGAAGAGCTTCTGGGCCTCGGACAGCAGGGCGCGGGCCTGGGACTCCGCCTTCTGGTCGCCGGAGCCGTTGCCGCCGTTGGCACCGTTGCCGCCCGATCCGTTGGAACCTCCCGAGCCGCCCGAGCCGCCGCTGGAGCCGGAGGACCCCGACGGCGGCGTGCCGCTCAGTGCGCTGCGCAGCGCGGCGCTGAGGGTGCGGCCGTAGCCGACGCGGTCGTCGTACGACACCAGGACGTACGCCAGCCGCTGATAGGTGCTCGCCGAGCCGCTGAGCGGGCTCGCGTAGACGGGCTCGATGTAGAGCAGGCCGTGCGAGGCGGTCGGGATCGTGAGCACCTGTCCCCACGCGGCCTGACTGGAGCTGCGGCTGAACCGCGCGATCGCGTCGGCGATCTGGCTGTCGGTGCGGAACTGGTTGCTGACCATTCCCGGCCCCTGCGTGGACTGGCCGAAGCCGGTCAGGATCCGGAGCTTGCCGTAGTCGGGATTCGGATGGTCCGGGTCCGTCCCCGGATCGGAGTCGACGGTCATGATCGCGGCGAGGTTCTGCCGGGAGGCGGGGGTGAACGTCGAGGTCATCGACCAACGGGTCTTGCCGTCGGCCGCGGGGAGGTACATCCGCGCCGGCGCCTGCAGGTGGTTGGCGATGTTGGGGTCCTCCGGCACGGTCCACTGGTCGTTGGCGTTCAGAAAGGCGACGGCGTCGGTGACGTGGTACTTCGCCAGCTGGTAGCGCTGCACCTTGTAGAGGTCCTCGGGGTAGCGCAGATGGGAGTACAGCGCCGAGGGGATGTCGCTCTTCGGCTCGACGGTGCCCGGGAAGGCCTTCTCCCAGGCCTTGAGGATCGGGTCGCTGTCGTCCCAGGCGTAGAGGTGGACGGTGCCGTCGTACGCGTCGACGGTGGCCTTCACCGCGTTGCGCATGTAGTTGATCTCGTCGGTCGGCACCGTCTGGGAGCCGGTGTCGGACTGCATCGCGTCGTCGGTCATCGCCGCGAACGAGTCACGAGCCGACTGCGGGTAGCGGTCGGTCGTCGTGTAGCCGTCGACGACCCAGAGGATCCGGCCGTCCACGACGACCGGGTAGGCGTCGTCGTCGAGCGTGAGCCACGGCGCGATCTTCTCGACCCGGTCCTGCGGCGTGCGGTTGTAGAGGATCTGCGAGTCGGAGTTCACCCGCTCCGAGAGCAGGAAGTTGGCCGAGCCGAACTGGATGGCATACATCAGCCGGCGGAAGGACGAGCCGATCGGGACGCCGCCGTCGCCGGCGTACGTCGTCGTCGACTGGCCCGCGCCGGACCCGTCCAGCTCGACCGCCTTCGCGCCCTTCGGCCGCCCGACGATGGAGTAGTCGGGGCTGTCCTCGCCGAAGTAGACCTGGTCCTGGAACTTCTTCGTCACCCCGGTCAGGTCGGTGTTGTTGAGCCCCTCCGCCCACTGCATCTCGGGGTGCTCGCTGGCGTTGTCGGCGTCGCGCTGGTTGGCGTAGGCCGCGACCACGCCGTTGGAGTGCGTGTAGACGGTGTGCAGGTTGGTCCAGGTGCGGTCGCTGGGGCTGATCCCGGCCTGCTTGAGCTCGCGTACGCCGAGGACGATGGCGCGGTCGTGGCCGTCCACCTTGTAGCGGTCGACGTCGAGCGGCTGCGCGACGGTGTAGTAGGACTTGCCCTGCTGCACCTGCTCGAACTCGGAGTAGACCCAGTTGGGGTCGGCCACGGGCACTGACGAGGCCTCGGCGTCGAGCTCCTTCGGCGTCACGCTCGCGCTCGCCGTCGACGCGTAGGTCTCGGTCTCGACGTTCGCGTCGTCGATGCCGTACGCCGCCCGCGTCGCGGCGATGTTGCTCGCGAGGTAGCCGCGCTCCTTGTCCGACTGCGAAGGCTTCACCTGGAAGGTCTGCACGATCGCCGGCCAGATCAGGCCGAGCAGGATCGCGGAGACGACGAACAGTGCCAGCCCGACCGCCGGCAGCTGCCAGCGGCGGCGCCACACGTTGGCGAGGAAGAGCAGCGCGCAGATGATCGCTATCCCCATCAGGATGTTCTTCGCCGGCAGGACCGCGTGGTCGTCGGTGTAGCCCATCCCGTCGAGCAGCGGCCCGGCGTTGTGGACCAGGTCGTAGCGGTCGAGCCAGTAGTCGACGGCCTTGACCACCAGCACCAGGCCGACGAGCACGGAGATCTGCACGACCGCCGGCCCCGAGAACCGGTCGCGGGCGTTGCCGAGCCGGATGCCGCCGTACAGGTAGTGGACGACGATCGAGGCCAGCGCGCCGAGGATCAGCGCGGTGAGCGCGAAGTTGAGCAGGTAGTGCCACCAGGGCAGGTCGAAGACGTAGAAGCCGATGTCCTTGTGGAAGTACGGGTCGTCCTTCCCGAAGGAGCCGCCGTTGCGCCACAGCAGGTAGGCCCGCCACTCACCGGAGCCGGAGACCCCGGCGAAGATGCCAGCGATCCCCGCGACACCGACCAACAGCCACGTCTTGATCGGCGTGATCGCCTCGCGGTAGCGCTCGAGGCCGCCTTGGTCGTCGGCGGGGTGGAAGAAGGGCCGGGCGCGGTAGGCGAGCACGATCGGCACGGTGAACGCCGCGACCATGAGGAGGCCGAAGACCACGAACAGGCCGGCCCGGGTCCAGAACATCGTCCCGAAGACGCTCTCGAACTTGACCGAGCGGTACCACAGCGCGTCGGTGTAGAGGGACGCGAACGTCGTGACCGCGAAGAAGAGGAGGACGAGCGCGACTCCGGCGATGACCAGCCAGCGGGCGCGGCTCGACGGGCGCCGGGGCGGCGCGTCGTGCGGATCGTCGTCGAAGAGCTCGCTCACGGCTCCTCCGGCTCACCTGCACCGTCGATACCGCCCGGGTCGTCCGGCTCGTCGTCCGCCAGGGTCGCGGCCAGCAGCTGGGTCAGCTGCGGGACCAGGTCGGCGCCGCCGAGCACGTCCTGGTCGTCGTCGTGGGAGCGCAGTCGGAGGGCGCAGTACGTCGCCCCGGCCCGGGTCGCGCCCGCGACGATCCTGACCTCCTGGCGGTCGGGGTGCTCGCGGGCGAACTCCTCGGCCGCGACCGGGTCCTCCGGGATCTGACCGTCGGCGCCGGGCGGCAGCACGAGCCGCTCGACGACGGCGGCGCAGCCGGTCACGCCCTCCGGCCACGCGGTCGTCTGGAGCACCTCCTCGAGCCGCTCCCCCGGGACCAGCTGGTCCTGCTCGATCGGTGTCAGCGACCCCTGGGCCGAGGACTCGTCGAGCCCCATCAGCGACGCCAGCGCGGGCTCCGCGGCGACCAGCTGGGCGGTGTCGACGAGCGCGTAGAGCCGGGCCGGCTGGTCCCAGCCGTCAGCGGCCACGTGCGCCTCGATCTCCAGCACCGCCGAGGCGAGGGCCGGGTCGAGGTCGAGGTCGCCGGTGAGGTCGTTCATGCTCATCGCCGTGCTCCCGCGGAGGCGCACGCGGTGTCGTGGGGCCGCATCACGTGCCGCTCCCGCAGGTCGGGAGGCTCGCGTCGTGGTCCTCGGCCCAGGTCTCCACGGCCTTCAGCGCACCGTTGAAGGTGCTGACCTTGACCAGCCGCATGTCGCCGTGGTCCGCCCCTTCGACGTCCTGGCAGTTGGCCGCCGGGACGAGGAACAGCCGGGCGCCGTCGTGCATCGCGCCGGGGATCTTCTGCTGGATCCCGCCGATCGCCCCCACGTCGCCGTCCGCGTCGATGGTGCCGGTGCCGGCGACGTGCGCGCCGCCGGTGAGCGAGCCGGGGGTCAGGGTGTCGTAGACCGAGAGCGCCATCATCAGGCCGGCGCTGGGGCCACCGATCGCCGGGTTGATGCCGATCGAGACCTTGAACGGGAAGTCGTACGACGAGCCGAGCGCGACCCCGACGTACGCCTTGCCCTTCTTGGTGCCGGTCGTGACGGTCGCGGTGCGGGTCTTCCCGCCGCGCTTGAGCCCGAGCCTGACCGGGTCACCGGGCGTCACCTTCTGGACCGCGGCGACGGCCTCCTCAGGGGTGGTGACCCGGGTGCCGTCGACGGAGAGCAGCAGGTCGCCCGCCTTGACCTTCCCGGAGGCGGGGGCGCCCTTGTCGACCTGCGCGATGGCGACCCGGTCGACGTCGTAGCCGAGCTTCTCGAGGGCCGCCGCGACCGCGTCCTGCTGCGCGGTGGACATCTGGACCGCGCCCTCCTGCTTGTCCTGCTTCTCGGTCTGGTCGGCCTCCGGGTAGGCGACCGAGTGCGGATAGATGGCGTCGTCCTTGTCGACCCACGCGGCGAGCAGCGTCCACAGGCCGAGGTCGGCGTCGCGCGTCGTCTCCGAGACCGTCGTCATCCGCAGCTCCCCGCCGTCGCGGTAGGCCTTGTGGCCCTGCACGGAGACGATCGGGGATCCGCGGTAGCTACCGAGCACGTTCACCGTCGGCCCCGGGCTGTAGATCGTGTAGGGCAGCGGGACCAGCCACGCCACCAGCACCAGTGCGAGCACCAGCGGCAATGCCACGAGGCCGGCGATGGTGCGGTGGGTCATGCCGCAACCCTCTCAAACCTCGCCAAGGAGAGACTGAGGACCCCACGGCGTCTCAGGAGGCGCGACGGTCACGGGCAGCCGGGCGCTGGCCCGAGCCCCGGGCCGACCGCTGGGCGGGGCGTACGGCGATCCCGGTGCTGCGGTCGCGCGGAGGCTGCGGCGCGGCATAGCGCTGCGGCTGCCGCTTCGGGCTCTCCTTGGAGAGCGCGGCGGCCAGCCGGCGTACGGCGACGTCGCGGTCGACAGCGCCACGGCCCTCCCGGCCGAGCCAGCCGACCCACAGCATCGCCAGCACCGTCACGACGGCGGCCGGCACCAGCCACAGCAGGATCTCCACGCGGTTCAGGCTATCGGCCACGTCTCCCGAAGACGCGGCGTCGCGAGCGGCGTTTCGCGCCGATCCGGCGGGGCGCCGGTGCGATCGGGGCGGGCGGGACCAGCGGCGGCTACGGCGCGCCGACCCACTCCTCGGTGCCGTCGGCGAAGCGCTGGTGCTTCCAGATCGGCACCGTCGCCTTGAGTGTGTCGATCAGGTCGCGGGAGGCGTCGAAGGTCTCGCCGCGGTGGCCCGAGGCGGTGGCGACGACGACCGCGATGTCGCCGATCGCGAGGCTGCCGACGCGGTGGACCGCCGCGAGTCCGGCGACCCCGTGGTCGGCGGCGACCTTGTCGCACACCTCGCGGAGCCGGTCGAGGGCGGACGGGTGGGCGGTGTAGTCCAGCCCGGTCACGCCCTTGCCGTGGTCGTGGTCGCGCACCCGCCCGACGAAGACGGTCAGGCCGCCCGACGCGTCGTCGTCGAGCGCCGCGACGACCTCCGCCACGTCGAGCGGCGTCTCGCGGATGTCGACCAGCTTCACGGCCGGATGGGTCATGCTCCGACCCTACGTCGAGTCCGTTGGTGGCGCGTTGGCCGCCCACGTAGATTGGAAGCCATGAACGACACCCCTGGCACGCCCGGGCCCGACGACCCCGACGAGCCGCAGAACCCGTTCAAGGGCACGCCGTTCGAGGGCCTGTTCGGCGGGGCCGGTGGCGGCCTGCCCGGTGGAGGCTTCCCCGGCTTCCCGGCCAGCGGCGCCGGCGGCATGCCCGACCTGAGCCAGCTCTTCGGCCAGCTCCAGGCACTGATGCAGCCCTACGACGGCCCGCTCAACTGGGACGTCGCCCTCGACCTCGCGCGCAAGACCGTCGCGCAGAACCCCGACCCGTCCCCCTCGCAGAAGGAGAAGGGCGCGGTCGCCGACGCGGTACGCCTCGCCGACCACTGGCTCGAGGACACCACGTCGTTCCCGTCTGGGGTGAAGACCGCCTCCGCGTGGAGCAAGGCGGAGTGGCTGGTCAATACGCTCGAGGTGTGGAAGGTGCTCGTCGAGCCGGTCGCGGAGTCGTCGGTCAACGCGATGAGCACCCAGCTGCCCGAGGAGATGAAGGCGATGGCCGGCCCGATGATGGGCTTCCTCGGCAAGGCGGTCGGGGCGCTCTACGCCAACCAGGCCGGCTCCGGGCTCGGCGCGCTCGCCGGCGAGGTGCTCTCGGTCTCCGACATCGGCGTACCCCTGACCGAGCCGGGCCGCGCCGCCCTCGTCCCGGTCAACATCACCGGCTTCGCCGACGGGCTCGGGGTCTCCGAGGACGACGTGCTCCTCTTCCTCGCCCTGCGCGAGGCGGCCCACCAGCGGCTCTTCGCCGGCGTCCCGTGGCTGCGCGACCACGTGATCGGGGCGGTGAAGGACTACGCCCAGGGCGTCGAGATCAACCTCGACGCGATCCAGCAGAGGGTCCAGGAGCAGCTCCAGGGGATGGACATGAGCAACCCCGAGGCGATGCAGCAGCTCTTCGAGAACGGCATGTTCGAGCTCCCCGAGTCGCCGCAGCAGAAAGCGGCGCTGGAGAGGCTCGAGATCGTGCTCGCCCTCGTCGAGGGGTGGGTCGACGAGGTGGTCGGCCTGGCCACCGCGGAGCGGATGCCGGCCGCGGCCAAGCTCCAGGAGGCCGTACGCCGCCGGCGTGCCGCCGGGGGCCCGGCGGAGCAGACGTTCGCGACCCTCGTCGGACTCGAGCTGCGCCCGCGCCGGCTGCGCGACGCCGCGACGCTGTGGGGGTCGCTGCGCACCCGCCAGGGCATCGAGGCCCGCGACGGCGTCTGGATGTCGCCGGCGCTGCTGCCGACGGCCGCCGACCTCGACGACCCGCTCGGCTTCCGTGAGGGCGCGGAGGCCCCCGACGACCTCTCCGAGGTCGACTTCGACGCCGAGCTGCGCAAGCTCCTCGAGAGCGACGGGGAGTCCGGCGACACCCCCGAGGCCGAGTGACGCTCCACGCCGACGCGCTCGCGACCCTGCGGGCGTGGGCGCCGCCGTCCGTGGCGCAGGCACAGCTGCGGGAGCGCTACGTCGCCCATCTCGCGCGCCACGACGACGGCGTCTTCCGGTCGTGCACGCCCGACCACCTCACCGCGTCCTGCCTCGTGATGAGCGCCGACGGCGCAGAGGTGCTCCTCACCCTGCACGCGAAGGCGGCGCGCTGGTTCCAGTTCGGCGGGCACCTCGAGACCGGCGACGACTCGCTGCTGGGCGCCGCGACCCGCGAGGCGACCGAGGAGTCGGGCGTCGCCGGGCTGGTGCTCCAGCCCGTCCCGGTCCAGCTCAGCGAGCACGCCGTACCCTTCTGCGGGCCGACCGGCGACGTGCACCACCTCGACGTACGCTTCCTCGCCGTCGCTCCCCCCGACGCCGCGCACTCCGTCAGCGAGGAGTCCCTCGACGTCCGCTGGTGGCCCGCCGACGCGCTCCCCGACCCCGAGCCCGAGCTCGTCGAGCTGGTCGCCCTGGCCCGCGCCCGCCTCGCCCGCTGAGTCGCCAGTTCTGGCCGGTCGAGTCGCCAGTTCTGGCCGGTCGAGTCGCCAGTTCTGGCGCGTCGAGTCGCCAGTTCTGGCCGGTTGAGTCAGTCGACGTCGTCCTCGGCGTTGTCCTCGCCCGGCGGCGCGTCGACCTTGGCGGCCGCCGACCAGCCGAGCAGGTAGCCCTTGGCCCGCTCGGCCTGCGGGAAGCGGTCGACCCAGCCCCAGAAGCGGGCGTTGTGGTGGGGTTCGAAGAGGTGGGCGAGCTCGTGGACGAGCACGTAGTCCATGACCCACGACGGCATCCCCTGGAGCCGGGCGCTGAGCCGGATCGTGCGGTCACCGGGGGTGCACGAGCCCCAGCGGCTCTGCTGGTTGTCGACCCAGCGGACCGACTCCGGGATGGCGAGGCCGCCGAAGTACCTGTCGCTGAGGGACAGCGCGCGCTTGAGCAGCTCGTCGTCGGAGGGCTTGCGGCGGGCCTCCGACTTCTCCAGCCGGGCGATCATCTGTTCCACCCACTCCGCCTCCTCGCGGCGGGACATGGCGGCCGGGATCATGACGATGATGCGCTCGCCGTCGCGGTAGGCGGAGACCGTACGCCGGCGCCGCTTGCTGCGGCGTACCTCCACCTCCGGGCGTCCCATGACCCGAAACTACCCGTTGGCCCAGGCCAGGAGACGCTCCCGCGGCCAGGTGTTGACGATCCGGTCGGGGTCGATCCCGACGGCCTCGGCCCGCTCGCAGCCGAGGACGAGGAAGTCGAGCTGGCCGGGCGCGTGGGCGTCGGAGTCGATCGAGAAGAGGCAGCCGGCGTCGCGGGCGACCTCCAGCAGCCTCGACGGTGGGTCGCGCCGCTCGGGGCGGGAGTTGATCTCGACGGCCACGCCGTGCTCGGCACAGGCGCCGAAGACCGCGCGGGCGTCGAAGCGCGAGCCCGGCCGGGTGCCGCGGTTGCCGGTGACGAGCCTGCCGGTGCAGTGGCCGAGGACGTTCATCGTCGAGCCGGAGATCGCGGTGACCATCCGCCTCGTCATCTGGTCGGGCTCCATCGCCAGCTTCGAGTGCACGCTCGCGACGCGCAGCTCGAGCCTGCCGAGCATCTCGTCGGTCTGGTCGAGGCTGCCGTCCTCGAGGATGTCCACCTCGATTCCCTTGAGCAGCGTGAACGCGCCGTCCAGGTGGGCGTTGATCGCCTCGACGACGCCGAGCTGCTTCTGCAGCCGATCCGCGGAGAGGCCCCGGGCGACCTTGAGCCGGGGGCTGTGGTCGGTGAGGACGAGGTACTCATGGCCGAGCTCGATCGCCGTGAACGCCATCTCCTCGATCGGCGACCCGCCGTCGGACCAGTCCGAGTGGGAGTGCAGGTCGCCGCGCAGCCGGGCGCGGAGCGACTCACCGGCCCCCGCGGCAGTCAGCGGCCCGCCGTAGAGCCGCTCCGCCTCCGCCAGCCGCGCCGGCACCCGTCCCTCCGCTGCGTCGGCGATCACCGCTGCCGTCGACGTGCCGACGCCGGCGAGCTCGGTGAGCGTCCCGTCGACGGCGCGGCGGCGTACGTCCTCGGCGGGCAACGGCAGCACCGCCGCGGCAGCGGTCCTGAACGCCTTGACCTTGTAGCTGTCCTCCCGCGCACGCTCCAGCAGGAAGGCGATCCGCCGCAGCGCTACCACCGGCCCGCCGTCGTACGGCTCACCCACACGCACTTCCATCGCGACTATTTTTCCTCCACAGCCCGTGGACGAGCATCGGCGCAGGTCAGCGAGGCGTACGCCGGCGGCGGCCGCCGCCTATTCACAGTGCTCTCCCACGCCATCGGGCGCTCATCCACCGTCCCTCAACAGGTTTCCCACAGTTGTCCACAGCCCCGTCCACAGGCTGGGGAGCCGCGGCGTTGACCGCGTCGTGACCGGCTCCCTAGGTTTCTGGTCAGACGAGACCCCCGGCGCCGCCGGACGGCCTTCGCAAGGGGAAGGCGAAGGACGATCCAGGCACCGGGGGTCTCCTCTTCGCCACCCTCGGTCGTCCGGCCGACGCACTCGTACGCCGACCGGCGGCAATCTACGCGAGACCACGGTGGCGCGCTCCTCGACGACACACGCGCGACACGCGGGGGCCACGCTCAGCCACGCGTGTTACGCGGAACGCCCACGCGTGTCATAAGGTCGAGTCGGCCCGCTGCCGCGGGCTTCCGACGGGCTTCCCTGACACACCCCGTCGCGACGACCAGAGAGACTAGGCAAGGAGGCCGTCATGGCGGAGACCTGGAGCGGCGAGTTCTACTGCGTGAAGTGCAAGGAGAAGCGCGAGGCGACGGGCGAGATCAAGGTGAACGAGAAGGGCACCAAGATGGCCAAGGCCGTCTGCCCGGTCTGTGGCACCAACCTCAACCGGATCCTCGGGAAGGCCTGAGCCACACGCTCTCTCGCCGAGTGACGTACGGCCCCCGGACCCCTGGTCCGGGGGCCGAGTCGTTCCCGGCCACCGAGGCGCCGGTGCGGCTGTGGATCGCCGGGGGCTGTGGACGGTGGCCGCCACGGTCGGCGCATCGGTGTGACAGTGTGCCCATGGACCACCTGCGCCTGCGACCCGGCTACGTCGCCGTACGCCGCGACGACCGGCACCTGCAGGTCGGCATCGACCCGCCGCACCGGGCGGTCGTGCCAGACACCGCCGGCGTACGCCGCCTGCTGACCGACCTCACGGCCGGCCGCGCCGCGCCGCCCGAGGACCCCGTCGCCCATCGCGCGCTCGACGAGCTCCGCGCCGCCGGCCTGGTGACCTCCGCCGCCACGGCGCCGCCGGCGCCGGTGTCGTACGACGGCCCGCCCGACCTCGTCGAGGAGTTCCGCTCGCTCATCGGGCCCACCGACCCGGCAGCGGCCAGGATCGTCGTGCTCCTCTCCCCCGGGCCGCTGCCGCGCGAGCGGACGGACCCGCTCGTCCGCGCCGGCACGCCCCACCTCGTCGTCGAGGGCGCCCCGGACGCCTGGACGGTCGGCCCGCTCGTCGTCCCCGGCGTCACCGCCTGCCTCCGGTGCGTCGACGCCGCCCGCGGGGAGACCGACCCGCGCCGCGGCCTCGTCCTCGGCCAGGTCGCCCGCTCCCGCGTGCAGGCTCACGACCGGCTGCTCCGGGCGGTCGCGCTCCCCTGGGCGGCCCGCGAGGCGCTCGTGTACGCCGCCGGCGAGCGCCCCACGGCGTGGTCGGCGACGACGACGTTCCGGCGGACCGGGCCGGTCGAGGAGACGTCCTGGCCGCGCCACCCGCACTGCGGCTGCGCCTGGGACCTGATCCCGGTCCGGCCGCCGTCACCGGGCGTCGGCTGACGGTCCGCTCACGACCGGCCGGTGCTCACCACCACTCGGAGTCGAGCTTCGACTCCATCGCGCGGAGGTGCTCGCGGGAGCAGACGTCGCAGAAGTCCTTGGGCTTGCCGTTCTCGACCGCGCTGGTCCAGAGCAGCAGCCGCGCCGGGTCGCTCTCCGTCCGGCCGCAGAAGTCGCAGGTCCTCACCTCGACAACTCTAGGAGCCTGCCGGCGTACGTCCGTGGAAATGCAGATCGGCCCGTCCGAGGATCACTCGGACGGGCCGATCGTTCACACACCCGCGATCAGGGTGGAGCCTTCACAGGGCCGGTTCTCAGGCCCGATCACAGGGCGCGGGCAAGGGCCAGACGCGCCTGCTGGGCCGCCTTCTCAGCCTTCCGGCTGAGCCGACGGGCACGGGCCAGGTTGCGGGCCCGCTGCATCTCTCGCGCCTCTCCCAGGCGCGCGGCCATCTGCGCGCGCGCCAGGTCTTCGTTCATCAAGCTCATCTCAATGCTCCCGGTTCGGAAAGTGTTCATGGTTGGTCGTTCTTTCGGATTCGTTTCAGTTGAGGCCTGTCGCCGTTGAGCAGGCAGAGGACTCTTGTCAGGCTGCGGCTTCGTTCTTGCGTGGACGGCCACGGGGACGCTTGCGGGGGATCACCACCCCCTGCAGGAACAGCTGGCCTCCCCAGACGCCCCAGGGCTCCCGTCGGGCCAGCGCGCCGTCAAGGCACAGGGTCTGGACAGGGCAGTCCTGGCACAGGGCCTTGGCGAACTCCACGTCGGCAGGCGACTCCGCGAACCACAGCTCCGGGTTGTTGACCCGACACGGCAGCAGCTCCTCGTCGACCCGGCCGGCCTCGTCGTGCAAGACGCCGAGGGTGGGCTCGAGAACGCTGGTCATGTGACACCTCCTTCCATTGACCTGATCGCGGTGGATGGGAAACAAAAAGGCCGCGGATCCCGGGTTTCGGGTTCCGCGGCCTGGAGGCTGCCGATCTGCGTGTGGAATCACGTAGTCGGAGATCTCCAGGCTCGGGCACCCATGGCCTTGGCGGTGAAGCCGGCCTCGTTGGTGCGGACATCGACAGACACCTGTCCCTGGAACCGCACACGAGCCGCGCCGTAGCCGGCACCGAGGACGGTGCCGCCGGAGACGGGCGCAGTGGCCGGAACGAAGGCGTGGCCGCACGCGGACATGCCGAGGCGCGACGGCGTCTGCGTCGCCATCGGGATCATCGGAATGGTGTTCATCACGGGGGCCACCTCCTTCGGTGGATCGTGCGCCGGACTTGCCAGGTCCACGGTGCGCGGTCGGGCTTGTTCGAGAACGCTAACCTGCGGGTCGTTCACCCGGCAAACGAATAAACGACATATTTCCGGAGATTTTCGGACAGCCCGGAAATGGCGGCCTGACGAGGCCGCTCTCAGCCCGCCTCGGCCACCAGCGCGAGGACGTCCTCGCCGTACGCGTCGAGCTTGCTCCGCCCCACCCCGCTGACGCGCAGCAGGTCGTCGAGCGAGCCTGGCTTGCGCTCGGCGATCGCCTCCAGCGTCGCGTCGGTGAAGACCACGAACGCCGGCTTGCTGATCGCGTCGGCGGTCTCCTTCCGCCAGGCACGCAGCCGCGCGTAGAGCTCCTCGTCGTAGGCCGCCGGGCAGCCCTCGTGGCGGCCGCGGATCTTCTCCTCGCGCGACCCGAGCGGCTGGCCGCAGGTCTTGCACATCCGGGCCCGGCCCGTTCCTGCCCGGCGCTCCTGCCGCTCGGGACGATCGGGCAGGAGCGGGTCGAGGAAACGGGAGGGCTTGCGGCTCGCCCTGCCACCGGGCTGCCGGGCCAGCGCCCAGGAGAGCGCCAGGTCGACACGGGCGCGGGTGACCCCGACGTAGAGGAGGCGGCGCTCCTCCTCGACCGCGGCGGGCGAGTCGAGGGAGTAGGAGTAGGGCAGCGTGCCGTCCTGGAGACCGACGAGGAAGACCGAGTCCCACTCCAGCCCCTTGGCGGCGTGGAAGGTGGCGAGGGTGACGCCGTCGGCGACCGGGGCGTGCTGGTCGGCGGCGCGCCGGTCGAGGTCGGCGACGAAGCCGGCCAGGTCTCCCCCGCCGGCGGCGAACTCCTGCGCCTGGTCGATGAGCGCCTGCCACGACTCCCAGCGGTCGCGGGTCTGGCCGCGGCCCTCCGGCGGACTGGAGGTCCAGCCCATCCCCGCCAGGGTGCCGTGGACGGTCTCGAGGAGCTGCTCGCCGGTCGCCTCGCCGTCGCCGGACCGAGCGGCGCCGCGGAACCTGGTGACCGCCTCGCGCACCTCGGGGCGGTCGAAGAAGCGGGCGGCGCCGCGGACGACGTACGGGATCCGGCGGGCCGCGAGCGCCTCCTCGAAGGTCTCCGACTGGGCGTTGATCCGGAAGAGGACGGCGATCTCGGAGTAGGGCCGCCCGCTCTGGTGCAGCCGGAGGATCTCCGAGGCGACCGCCTCCGCCTCGTCGACCTCGTCGGAGCGCTCGGTGTAGGTCACCTCGGGGCCGACCGGTCGCTGCGCGCGGAGCTCGACGCCCTGGCTGGGCGTGCCGGACAGGAGGGTGTTGGCCGCGGAGACCACCTGCGGGGTGGAGCGGTAGTTGCGCACCAGCTCGACCGAGGTGGTGCCGGGGAACTTCCGCGGGAAGTCCCGCAGGTAGTCGGCGTCCGCGCCCGCGAAGGAGTAGATCGTCTGGGCCGGGTCTCCGACCACGCAGAGCTCGTCGCGGCCGCCCAGCCACAGGTCGAGCAGCGCCGACTGCAGCGGCGAGACGTCCTGGAACTCGTCGACGGTGAACCACTTGTACTGACGGCGGACCTGCGCGGCGACGCGCTCGTCCTCGCTGAGCAGGCCCGCGGTGAGGAGCAGGACGTCCTCCATGTCCATCCGGCCCTGGCTCCGCTTCGTCTCCTCGTACGCCGCGAAGACGTGGCCCACCGTCGCGGGGTCGGTCCCGGTGACCTCGCGCCGGCGCGCGGCTGCCACCTTGGCGTAGTCGTCGGGGTGGACGTTGCTGACCTTCGCCCACTCCACCTCGGAGGCGAGGTCGCGCAGCAGCGCCTGGTCGGCGTGGACGCGCTGCCGGCGTGCGGCCTGTGCGAGCAGGGGGATCTTCGACTCGGTCAGCGTCGGCAGCTCGGTGCCGTAGGCCTTCGGCCAGAAGTAGCGCAGCTGGCGCAGCGCGGCGCTGTGGAACGTCCGGGCCTGCACCGCGCCTGCGCCCATCGCCCGCAGCCGCTGCCGCATCTCGCCGGCGGCCCGGGTCGTGAACGTCACCGCGAGCATCTCGGTCGGCGCGTAGACCCCGGTCGCGACGCCGTAGGCGATCCGGTGGGTGATCGCCCTCGTCTTGCCCGTCCCGGCGCCGGCCAGCACCCGCACCGGCCCGCGCAGCGCCTCGGCGACGCGGCGCTGCTCCGGGTCGAGGGCGCTGAGCAGGTCTTCGGGCGTCATTGCGGTGGAACACTCCCGCGGGATGCGATGGTTGTCGGGCGAGACCACCCTAGAGGCCCGAGGGGACAGTTCCGGATGAGCCATGGCGTGAGATACACGAACCCGGTCTACGAGGGCCATGCCGCCGATCCGACGGTCGTCAAGGGGCTCGACGGGACCTACTACCTGTACGCCACCGGGAACGTGCGGCTGAGGTCCGCGGACCTGGTGCACTGGTCGGACGCCGGCCAGTGGGGCGTCAAGGGCGCGCCCGCCGCCGCCACCAGCGTCATGTGGGCGCCGGACGTCGCCCGCGTCGGCGACCTCTTCGTGTTCAGCTGGTCCGGCGGCACGGGTGACCGCAGCAAGGACGACGGGTCGAAGGCGCTCTACTACGCGACCGGCCCGCACGCCGCCGGCCCGTTCGAGTTCGGCGGGAAGCTGACCGGCTTCGGATTCCCGATCGACTCGAAGATCTTCGTCGACGGCGGCACGCCGTACCTCTTCTGGGGCGGCGGCGCGATCTACGTCGCGGGCCTGGAGCTTCACGGCACCGAGGTCGGCCTCACCTCCCGCGAGCCGCAGCTCCTCCACCGCAACGTCGACGCGACCATCGAGGGACCCTGGGTCCACAAGCACGGCGGGTGGTACTACCTCTTCTACTCCTACGGCCACTGGGACAAGGCGAGCGGTCCGCCGGAGTACCAGGTGCAGATCTCACGCTCCCGGCAGGTCACCGGGCCGTACACCCCGCCCCATCAGGAGGCGGACACGATCCTGCGGGGTGACGACCGCTTCTGGGGCCCGGGCCACAACTGCGTCGTCACCGACGACGCCGGTCAGGACTGGATCGTCTACCACGCCTGGCACGGTGACCGGCGTGCGCTGATGCTCGACCGGATCAGGTACGCCGACGGCTGGCCGGTCATCAACGACGGCCACCCGAGCTCGACGGAGCAGCCCGGGCCGGTGGTGCGCGGCTGAGGGAATCATCGGACGGCTCAGTAACGTTGCCTCGACGAGGGACATCGCGCGTCCCGGGCCGATCGGTTCTCGTTCGAAGGAAACCCAATGTCTGCCAACTTCACGATGTACACCACGCCCTGGTGCGGCTACTGCAAGCGCCTGATGAGCCAGCTGGAGCGGGAGGGCATCACCTACGACATCGTGGACATCGAGCAGGTCCCCGAGGCCGCCCAGATCGTCGAGTCGGTCAACGACGGCAACCAGACCGTGCCGACGCTGGTGTACGCCGACGGCACCTCGATGACGAACCCGTCGGTCGCCCAGGTCAAGGAGAAGCTGGCCGCGCTCGCCGGCTGACGCTCACGCCGGCGGCGTGTAGCGACCGTCGACGGCGGTCCAGCCTCCGTCGACGAACAGCACCGAGCCGGTGACATACGACGCCGCGTCCGAGGCCAGGTAGACGACCGCCCCGGCGATCTCGTCGGGGCGCGCCCAACGCCCGAGCGCGCTCTTCTCGGCGTACGCCGCCGACCACTCGGGCACGGCGCGGATCGGCTCCGTCAGCCGGGTCTCGACGACCCCCGGCGCGACCGCGTTCGCCCGCACGCCCGAGGGCCCGAGCTCGGCGGCGACGGTGCGCAGCAGCTGCACGATGCCGGCCTTGGTCGCGGCGTACACGCCCTGCCCGGGCTCGACGGTGAGCGAGCGCACCGAGCTCAGTCCGACGATGCTCCCCCGGCCGCGCTCGGCCATGCCCCGGCCGAAGGCGCGGCACAGGTCGAACGCGCCGCGCAGGTTGAGCGAGACGACCCGGTCGAACTCCTCGCGCTCGTAGTCGAGCAGCCGCTTGCGCACGTTGACCGCGGCGGTGAAGACGAGGACGTCGACTGGGCCGAGCTCGTCGGCGGCGCGGGCGACGGCGTCGGGGTCGAGCACGTCGAGGGCGTACGCCGACAGCGACTCCCCCGCCGACGCGGTCTCCTCCGCTGTCGCGAGGTTCACGTCGGCACAGACGACCTCGGCGCCGTGCGCGGCCAGCGCGAGCGCGCTCTCCCGTCCGATGCCGCTGCCGGCGCCGACGACGACGGCCCTGCGGCCGTCGAGCCGGAACAGGTCTCGGTAGGTGTCGAGGGTGGGGACCGTCATCGCTCCTCCTTGAGCCGGTCGGTGTTGAGCAGGTCAGCCTTGAGCAGGTCGGCCGGAGTCGCGCCCGCGAGCGCCTTCTCCAGCGTGGGTACGGCCGCGACGAGCCGCTGCGTGTAGGGGTGCTGCGGGCTCTCGTAGATCTGGTCGACCGGGCCGATCTCGACGATCCGGCCGGCGTTCATGACGGCCACGCGGTCGCAGACGTGGCGTACGACGGCGAGGTCGTGCGAGACGAAGACCAGGGTCAGCGAGAGGTCCTCGACCCGGTCGGCGAGCAGGTTGAGCACCTGCGCGCGGACGGAGACGTCGAGCGCGCTGACCGGCTCGTCGGCGACCAGGATCCGCGGCCGCGGCGCCAGCGCCCGGGCGATCGAGATCCGCTGCCGCTGGCCGCCGGAGAACTGGTGCGGGTAGCGCCTGGTCGCGTCCCGGTCGAGGCCGACGGACTCGAGCACCTGCACCACGACGTCGCGCACGTCGTGGCCGCCGTGCCGTCCGCGCGCGACCAGCGGCTCGGCGACGATGTCGCCCACCCGCATCCGCGGGTCGAGCGAGCTCATCGGGTCCTGGAAGACGACCTGGAGCGCCTCGCGGAGGAAGCCGAGCCGGCGCTCGGGGAGGCCGGTGATGTCGGTGCCCTCGACGGCCACGGTGCCGCTGGTGGGATGGTCGAGACCGGCGAGTAGCCGCAGCAGCGTCGACTTGCCGGAGCCGGACTCGCCGACGATGCCGAACCGCTCCCCCGGCGCCACGTCGAAGCTCACGCCGTCGAGGGCCCGGATCCTCGGGGCGGGGCGCAGCAGCGAGGTCCGCGGACGCTTGAACTCGCGCGTCACGTCACGGGCGCTGAGCGCCGAGAGCGGCTCCTGGGTGTCAGGCACCGGCGGCCACCTCCCCGTCGGACCCCGCCGGGTGGAAGCAGGCGAATCCGGCGTCGGGACCGTCACCGGCGGTCCACGGCGGTACGCCGGCGCACACCTCGGTCGCGTGCGCGCAGCGGCTGCGGAAGACGCAGCCGGACGGGAAGCGACCGGCGGCGGGGACCGTCCCCGGGATGGTGGTGAGCCGGCCGCGACCGTCCACGCGGCCGAGGTCGGAGGCGCCGACGAGTCCCTGCGTGTAGCGGTGCCGAGGCCGGGTGAAGACCTCCTGCACCGGGCCGGACTCGACGATCCGGCCGCCATACATCACCAGCACCCGCTCGCACGTCGTCGCGACGACGGCGAGGTCGTGGGTGATGAAGAGGAGGGCGGAGTCGTGGTCGCGTACGCCGCGGACGATCAGGTCGAGCACGCGCGCCTGGACGGTGACGTCGAGGGCGGTGGTCGGCTCGTCGCAGACGAGGACCCGGGGGTCGTTGGCGAGCGCGATGGCGAGCACGATCCGCTGCCGCTGGCCGCCGGAGAAGTGGTGCGGATAGGCGCGCGCGGCGTCCGCCGGGTCCGGGATGCCGACGGCGTCGAGGAGCTCGACGGCGGCGGCGTACGCCGACCGGCGGTCCGGCCGGGTCCGGTGGACGAGCAGCGCGTCGGCCACCTGCCGGCCCACCCGCATGGTCGGGTCGAGCGCGGTCATCGGCTCCTGGAAGACCATCGCGACGTCGTTGCCGCGCACCCGCGACAGCTCCCGCTCGCTGCCCCCGACGACATCGGTCCCGACGCCGGCGAGCCGGATCGACCCGCTCGCCCGCAGCCCCTCCGGCAGGAGGCCCATGATGCTCAGCGCGGTGAGCGACTTGCCGGAGCCGGACTCGCCGATGAGCCCCACCCGCTCGCCCGCGCGCACGGCGAAGGAGACGTCGTCGAGCAGCGTCGTGCGGCCGGTCGTGACGCCGAGGCCGGTGACGGTGAGGACGTCCGCACTGGGCACAGTCATCGCCGGTCCTCCAGCCGCGGGTCGAGGTAGTCGCGCAGCCCGTCGCCGAGCAGGTTGAAGCCGAGGACGGCGAGCGCGATGGCGACGCCGGGGACGAACGCCAGCCGGGGCGCGTCCCAGAGCAGCTCCTGGCTCTCCTGCAGCATCCGCCCCCACGACGGCGTCGGCGGCGGCGTGCCGAAGCCGAGGAAGGAGAGCGCCGCCTCGGCGAGCACGGCGATGGCGAAGCCGACCGAGGCCTGGACGATGACGAGGCCGGCGACGTTGGGCAGCACGTGGCGCAGCGCGATGCCGAGCGGGCGCCGGCCGGCGGCGCGGGCGGCGAGGACGTACTCGGTCTGCCGCACCTGCAGCGTCCCGCTCCGGACCAGCCGGGCGAAGCCGGGGATGCTGGCGATCCCGATGGCGATCATCGCGACGAGCGTGCTGCCGCCGTACACCGCGGCGAACATGATCGCGAGCAGCAGGGCCGGGAAGGCGAGCAGGAGGTCGTTGGCCCGCATCACGAGCTCGCCGACCCAGCGCGGCCCCATTCCGGCCAGGATGCCGAGGGGTACGCCGACGAGCGCGGCGACTCCGACGGCGACGATGCCGACGTACAGCGTCGTCCGCGAGCCGACCATGATCTGGCTCAGCACGTCCCGGCCGAGCTTGTCGGTGCCGAGCCAGTGCTGGCCGGACGGCGCCTGGAGACGGGCCTCGGCGTACACCCGGGTCGGGTCGTACGGCGTCCACACGAACGACACCAGCGCGACGAGCACGATCACGGCGACGATCGCGCCGCCCACGAGCAGGCTGGCGTTGACCCGCCCGCGGGCCCGGGCGCCGGGGCCGAGGTCCAGGGTCGTCACGAGTCGGCTCCCCTCAGGCGCGGGTCGATGACGACGTAGAGCAGGTCGACGACGAGGTTCATCAGCAGGACGACGACCACCAGGATCATGACGATGTCCTGGACCACGACGAGGTCGCGGTTGGAGACGCTGTCGAGGAGCAGGCTGCCGAGGCCGGGGACGACGAAGACCCGCTCGACCACGACCGCCCCGATGAAGAGCGTCGCGAGCTGCAGCGCGAGCACCGTGACGACGGGGATCGCGGCGTTGCGCAGGCCGTGCCTGACGAGCGCCCGGCCCGGGCGCAGCCCCTTGGCGCGGGCGGTGCGCAGGTAGTCCTCCCGGAGGACGTCCAGCACGGCGCTGCGGACGTAGCGCGTGAGCACCGCCGCCTGCACCAGCCCGAGCGAGAGGGCCGGGAGCACCAGCTGGCGGAGGAACTGCCCGAAGTCGATCCCCGGCGCCGTCCAGCCGTTGGCGGGCAGCCACCCGAGGCGTACGGCGAAGACGGTGATCAGCAGGATGCCGGCGAGGAACGCCGGGATCGCGACCCCGACCTGCGAGGCGGCGGAGAGCACCAGCCCGGACAGCCGCCGGTGGCGCACCGCCATCAGCGTGCCGACGGGCACGGCGACGACGAGCGCGACGATCATCGCCGCGACGACCAGCCAGAGCGTCACCTGGATGCGGTCCGCGATCTGCGGGCCGATCGCGGCGTGCGACACGTAGGAGTCGCCGAGGTGGAAGGTCACCAGCCCCTTCATCCAGTCGAGGTACTGCGCGACCAGCGGCCGGTCGAGACCGAACTCGTGGCGCAGCTGCGCCACCGCCGAGTCCGAGGCGCTGACGCCGAGCGCCACCCGGGCCGGGTCGCCGGGAAGGATCGCCATGAAGGCGAACACGACGACCGAGCTCACCAGCAGGCTGGCCAGGAAGACCCCGACCCGTCGCGCGAGGCGCACCAGCATGTCAGGAGGAGCGGCCCAGGTCGGTGAGGTCGAACGACTCGGAGATCGCGTTCTTCGGCAGCCCGGTGATGTCCTTGTCGGCGACGATCAGGTTGGGCATCACGAAGAGCCAGTCGGCGGCCGCGTCGTCGGCGAGCATCTCCGCCGCCTTCTTCATGTACGCAGTCTGCTGCGCCGCGGTGCCGGTGTCGGCCTTCTCCAGCAGCGCCCGGAACGCCGGCTTGCCGTAGTGCGTGTAGTACTTCGGGTCGCCGAAGACAGATCCCATGTCACGCGGCTCGGTGTGGGCCACGATCGACATGTCGTAGTCGCCGTTGGTGAAGACGGTGGAGAGCCACGCGGCCGGGAACTCCAGCTGGTCGAGCTTGACCTTGAGACCGATCTGCTCGAGGTCGCTCTTCACGACCTGGCCGCAGGAGGTGGCGTACGGCAGCGTCGGGATCCGCAGCCGGATCGTCTGGTCCGCCTCGCCGGAGGCCTTCACCAGCTGCTTGGCCTTGGCCGGGTCGTAGGGGTACTTCCCGGTGAGGTCCTCGTACCACGGGTCGGTCGGCGGGACCATGCTGCCGATGAGCGTGCCGTGGCCGGCCCAGCAGGTGTCGAGCAGCGCCTTGTGGTCGATGCCGTACTTCACCGCCTGGCGCAGCGCCTTGCTCCGCATCGGGCCCTGGGTGTTGTTGAACGACAGCACGACCTCGCCGTTCGTGGTGCCCTCGACGATCTGGTACTTGTCGTTGTGCTCGAACTGGCCCAGCGAGTCGGGGCTCTGCAGCGAGCTGATCACGTCGATCGTGCCGCTGAGCAGCGCGTTGTTCTCGGCGGTGGGGTCCTTGAAGTACTTCAGCACCACCGTCTTGAACGTCGGCTCGTCGCCCCAGTAGTCGTCGTTGCGGGTCAGCGTGATCGAGTCGCCGCGGTTCCACGAGGTGAACTCGTACGGCCCGGTGCCGACCGGCTTCGTCGCCAGCTGGGAGACGCCGGTGCGGCTGAACATCGCCCCGATCCGGGTGGTCATCCGGTAGAGCCAGTCGTTGCTCGGACGCGTCAGGGTGACGACCAGGGTGTGATTGTCCTTCGCCTGCGTGGAGGCGACGACGTCCATCCCGGACTTGAGCGAGATCGTCCAGGCCGTCTTCACCCGGTCGATGGAGAACTTCGCGTCGGCCGCGGTGAACGGCTTGCCGTTGGTGAACGTCGCGCCGTCGACGAGGTGGAAGGTGTAGGTCTTGCGGTCCGGGGAGATGTCCCACGACTTCGCCAGCGCGGGGACGATGTCGCCGTTCTGGTCGACCTTCACCAGCGTCTCGTTGACGTTGTAGAGCAGCGCCTGCGGGATGGCCGCGCCGTCGTTCTTGGTGAAGTCCAGGCTGGCGGGCTCGGCGGTCAGCCCGATGGTCAGCGTGTCGGAGGAGCCGGAGCCGACCTCCCCCGTGCCGCCGGAGCAGGCAGCGAGGAGCACGAGCGCGGTCGAGGCGATCACGGCGGCGAGCCTGGTGCGGAGCCTCACGTCGTCCTCCTCGTACGCCGGCTCGTACGCCGACCGCTCGGCACTGGTCCGACCAGTGAACTTCGTGTCGATCGCGGCTACTCTGTCGACGCGCGTAGGAGGGTGTCAAGGGTGGCGCGCGGACCCCGAGATCGAGACCCAGCGAGGAGGCCGAGGTGCCGGATGACGTCGCGAGGCTGACGGCGGTCGAGATGGTGCAGCGGTACGCCGACCGCAGCCTCTCCCCCGTCGAGGTGCACGACGCCGTGCAGGACGTCGTGTCCACCGGCGAGCCGGTGCTCAACGCGCTCTGGGTCCGCGACGACCCGGAGGAGACGCGGAAGGCGGCCCAGGCCAGCGAGGCCCGCTGGGCGGCCGGCTCCCCGCTCGGGCCGATCGACGGCGTACCCGTGACGCTCAAGGAGAACATCGCCCGCCGCGGTGTCCCGATGCCCGCGGGCAACGCCGGGGTGACGCCGGTCGTCCCCGACCGGGACGCGCCCGTCACCGCCCGGGTGCTCGAGGCCGGCGGGGTCGTGCTCGGGGCCACCGTCATGCCCGACTGGGGGATGCTCACCTCCGGCGTCTCGAGCCTGCACGGCATCACCCGCAGCCCGTGGGACCCGGCCTGGACGACCGGCGGGTCCAGCTCAGGCGCCGGTGCGGCCGCGGCGGCCGGCTACGGACCGCTCCACGTCGGCACCGACATCGGCGGCTCGATCCGGCTGCCCGGCACCTTCCTCGGGCTCGCGACGCTCAAGCCGAGCGCCGGCCGGGTCGCGCTCGACGCGCCCTACCTCGGCCGGGCCGCCGGGCCGCTCGCCCGGACGGTCGCCGACGCCGCGCTGTTCATGGAGGTGCTGAGCCGCCCCGACCCCGACGAGCGGGACTGGACCAGCCTGCCCCCGGCCGACGTCGACTGGGCCCTGGAGGACCTCGACGTGTCGGGTCTGCGCGTAGGTCTCCACCTCGATGCCGGCTGCGGCGTGCCGCCCGACCCGGAGGTCGCCGGCGCGGTCGGCCGTGCCGCCGCGGTCTTCGAGGCGGCAGGCGCGGCCGTCGAGCCCGTCGAGCCGTTCATGGCACCCGAGCTGCTCGAGGACCTCGACCAGTTCTGGCGGGTGCGGTCGTGGAACGACTACGCCGCGCTGTCGGCGGAGCAGCGGCGCAGGGTGCTCCCCTACATCGCCGACTGGTGCCACCACGGCGCCGACGTGAGCGGAGTCCGGGTGCTGCGCTGCTACCAGAGCATCATGGAGATCCAGCGCCGGACGGTCGCCGCGACCACGGCGTACGACGTCGTCCTCTCGCCGGTTTCGCCGGTGGCGGCCTTCCCGGCCGAGCAGCCGATGCCGTTCCTCGAGCCCGGCCGGGGGATGTGGCACATCGGCTTCACCGCCCCCTACAACATGTCGGGACAGCCGGCTGCGACCGTCAACGCCGGCTTCACCGCCGACGGCAGGCCGATCGGCGTCCAGCTCTCCGGGCGGCGGTTCGACGACCCCGGGGTGCTGCGGGCCGCGGCGTGGTACGAGGCGAACCGGCCCGCCGACGCCTGCCCGCACTGGCCGCGGGTGGGCGCGTCGTGAGCCGGACGAGCCCGTTCCGGCAAGTGCGGCCGGTGCGGCTCTACCAGAACATCGTCGACCAGATCGAGGGAGCGATCTCCCGCGGTGAGCTCAAGCCGGGCGAGCGGCTGCCGAGCGAGCGCGAGCTGGTGGGGCTCTTCGGCGCGTCGCGTCCGACGGTGCGCGAGGCGCTGCGCGTGCTCGAGGCGAACGGCGTCGTACGCTCGCGGCCCGGGGACCCGAACGGGCCGGAGGTGCTGCCGTTCTCGTCGGCGGGACTGGCCAAGCAGATGACCCGGCTGGCGCAGCTCGAGGAGCTCTCGATCGGCGAGCTGATCGCGTTCCGGATGATCATCGACGGCTCGGCGAGCATGCTGGCGGCGTACCTCCGCAGTCCCGAGGAGCTCGCCGCGATGCAGGCGACGCTGGTCGCGATGGAGGGCTCGATCGAGGTGGGGTACGACGCGTTCAGCGCCGCCGACCTCGACTTCCACGACGCGATCGCGCAGGCGAGCCGCAACCGGATGATCCAGATTTGCAACGCCGTCGTACGCGACGTCGTGCTGCAGCTGATCGAGGACAAGGTCTCGCACGCGCTCGACAGCGAGGCGCTGATGCGGGAGTCGCTCGCGCACCACCGCGAGGTGCTCGCCGCGATCGGCGCCGGTGACGGCGAGGGGGCGGCGCGGATCAGCCGGCGCAAGCTCTACGACTACTACGCCGGCTACGTCCCCGAGGGCGAGCAGGCGACGATGCTCGCCCTGCTCGAGGACTGACGCTGCGGGCTACCAGCTGCCGGGGAGCGGTCCGCCGTACCACGCCTCGACGAGCGAGCGGCTGATCGAGACGCCGCTGGGGAGCATGATCTCGCCGCTCTCCGCGCCGGCCTTGAGGTCCGCCCGGGTGAACCAGCGGGCGTCGGCGATCTCGTCCTCGTCGCACTCGATGTCGGTCGTTCGTGCGCGGCCGGTGAACCCGAGCATCAGGCTGGCCGGCAGCGGCCACGGCTGGTTGCCGAAGTAGGTGACCTCGCCGACGAGGACGCCGGTCTCCTCGGCGACCTCGCGGCGTACGGCGTCCTCGAGCGACTCTCCCGGCTCGCAGAAGCCGGCCAGGGTGGAGAACCGCCCGGCCGGCCAGCGGGCGTGGTGGCCGAGCAGGCAGCGCTCGTCCTCGGCGCCCGGCTCTCCGTCGGTGACGATCATGATGACCGCGGGGTCGGTGCGCGGGAACGTCTGGTGGCCGTTCGCGCAGACCAGCTCGTGGCCCTCCGCGGCCGGGTGGACCGGCTCGCCGCAGCGGCTGCAGAACCTGGTCGCGGCGTGCCACTCGGCCAGCCCGATCGCGTGCAGCAGGAGCGAGGCGTCGGTGCTGTCGGCGACCAGCGCGGGGAACAGTCCCCGCAGCCCGAGCCAGTCGCCGCCGGCGTACTCCCGATCGGTCAGGACGGCGAAGTGCGCGGTGCCGTCGCGCTCCCCCAGCAGCACGCGTACGCCGTCCGGCGCCTCGCCCGGACCCACCCACGCGACGCCCTTGTCCGAGGGCGCCACGAGGTTGCCGGCGACGACGAGCACCCGGCTGGTGTCGTCCGCCCAGCGCTCCTCGAGCCAGCCCGGGTCGGTGCGACGGTGGCCGCTGCGGTCGTGGGGGCTGCGGAGCAGCTGCTCGTGGACGTGACCGGGCTCATGGGGGTCGTACTGCTCGGTGGGAGGCACGTCCCCGAGGCTAGTCCGCCGTCGATAGGTTGGCGCGGTGACGACGGCACCGGAGGCAGGCACGAGCGCGACCGGCCGGGCGGCCGTCCTGACGGCGACGACGCTCGGCCTCACGCTGTCGATGTTCAACTCCACGATCGTCAACGTCATGATCCCCGCGGTCGGCTCCTCGTTCGGCTCCTCGTCCAGCCAGCTGCAGTGGATCTCGTCGCTCTACACCCTGTGCTACGCCGCGCTGCTGCTGCCCGGCGGCGCGATCGGCAGCCGGGTCGGGCGGCGGACGGCCTTCCTCTCCGGGATCGCCCTCTTCGCGGCGGGCTGCCTGCTGTGCGCGGTCGCGCCGGCGTACCCCTTCCTGCTCGCCGGCCGCGTCGTCCAGGCCGTCGGCGCGGCGGTGATGCTGCCGCAGACGCTGACGATCCTGGTGCACGAGTACGCCCAGCCGGCCGCCCGCGCCCGCGCCGTCGGCATCTGGGCCGGCGGCGCCTCCCTCGGCCTCGCCGCGGGGCCGGTGCTCGGCGGGATCTTCGTCGCCGTCACGTCCTGGCGGGTGGGCTTCGGGGTCAGCATGGTGCTCGCGCTCCTCACGCTCGTCCTGGGCTGGAGCGCCGTGCCGCACGCCCGGCACGGACGGCCGGCGCAGCCGCCGCCGATCGACGCCGTCGGGGCCGCGCTCTCGGTGGTGACGCTGACGGCGCTGGTCTTCGCCCTCATCGAGTCCTCCGAGCGGGGCTGGGGCTCGGGGCTCATCCTCGGCGCGCTGGCCCTCTTCGCGGTCGCGCTCGTCGCGTTCCTGGCGTCGCAGTGGCACCGGGGACGCGCCGGCCGGAGCCCGCTGATGCCGCTGCGGCTGTGGCGCTCGCCCCGGTTCGTCGCCGCCAACCTGACCGGGCTGGTCTACTTCATCGCCTTCTTCGCGGTGCTCTACTTCTTCAGCCTCGACCTGCAGGACACCCGCGGCTACGAGCCGCTCGTCGCCGGGCTCGCGTTCCTCCCGCTCACACTGCTCGTCGCGGCGCTCGGGCCGGTGGCCGGCCGGCTGAGCGGCTCGTACGGCACGGCGCCGGTCATGGTCGCCGGCCTGGTCGTCGCCGCCCTCGGCTGCGTCGCGCTGGCGTTGCTGCCCGCCCACGCACCGCTGCTCGACCTCGAGTGGCGGCTCGCCGTGGTCGGCGTCGGCTCCGGACTGGTCAGCTCGCCCACGAGCACCGCCGCCGTCTCGAGCGTCCCCGCGGCGGACAGCGGCTCCGCGTCAGCGGTCTACAACACCTTCCGGCAGCTCGGGTCGACCCTCGGCGTCGCCGCCATCGGCGTGGTCGTGGGATCCACCGACGCCGCCGGCTTCGCGCGCGGCCTCGACCGCGGGATGTGGGTCGTCGCCGGACTCCTCGTGCTCACGGCGCTGCTCGCCTCGGCACTCACGCTGCGCGGCGACGTACGAACCACACCGTGAGACCCAGCAGGACGACGGCGAGCAGCAGCAGCCAACCGCCCTCGATCCACTGGAACGTCCAGAACCGCTCGTGCGGCTGGTACGTCGTCAGCTGCCGGTAGCCGTGCTGCAGGAGGTAGGTCACCGGGTCCTGGGGTGGTTTCTGGCCGGCTTCGACGTGTGCGGCGTACCCGCCGTTGGTCACGTGGACCCCGATCGCCGAGAGGACCCGGTTGAGCTCGGCGTCGCCGACCGGCGAGCCGCCCTTCGCCCAGTGCTGGCTCAGTGTCCAGTCCCGCAGGTCGCCGGTCATGCTGCTGGTGACGACCGGCGCCTCGTAGTGCGGGCGGAGCTTGGTCGCGGTGAGTGCCATCAGCCCGGCCCAGACCGCGAGCGCGGCGACCACCGCAGGGACGACCCGACGCAGCAGGATCCCGGCCAGCGCACCGAGAGCGAAGGCGAGCAGGGTCCAGGCCGCGAACGCGACGCCGAGCAGGACGAACATCGGCGGGTCGAGCCGGGACGCGCCGGCACTGTCGAAGAGCGGCTGATACGTCCAGCCGACGAGGACGCTGAAGGCCCAGCCGAGGGCGACCAGCACCACCGCGGGTGGGACCAGCATCGCGACCGTCCAGCGCACCCGGCCGACACCCTGGGTCCAGGCGTAGCGGAACGTCCCCGCCTCGAGCTCCCTCGCCAGGATCGGCGCACCGCAGAAGGTCCCGATGAGACCGGGAACGAACATGAGCAGCGTGGCGAGCACGTGGTGGGCGTTGGCCTGCTGGAACTCCTGCATCCCGAACGTGCATGCGGCCGAGCTCGCGGGGTGGCACGACTGCGCGGCGTCGTAGGCGTCCCGGGTCCGGAGGCCGACGATGACGACATAGACGGTGATGCCGGCGAGCAGGGCGACGACGGCCGCAACGGCCGACCGATGGCGGCGCCAGGCGACCCAGAGCAGGCGCTGCCATCCGACCGGACGCAGCGCGGCCGAGCCGAGACCGGGCATGAGCGTCGCGGTCATCGGGTCACCTCCAAGTGCTGGTTCGCCGGGAGAGCGCCGGCCGAGGCACCCGATTCGCGGAGGTAGGCGAGGGCGAGCTCCTCCAGGCCGACGGGCCTCGCCTCCCAGCCCGCCGCGATCGGCTCACGCGCCAGGTCGGCCCGGACCAGGAGGTGCGCCTGCGTGGTCCCCCGAGTCAGGTGCACGACGTCGAGCCGCTGCGCGACCTCCGCCGCCTGCGCGGCCGGGCCGCTGAGCAGGTGATGGCAGGCGAGCAGGTCGTCGACCTCCCCGGCCAGCTGGACGCTGCCGCCGGCGAGCAGGACGAGGTGATCGGCAACGCGCTCCACCTCGGCGAGCACGTGGGAGGACAGCACGACCGAGAGCCCGTCGTCGGCCATCGCCGCCACCACGGCCGCCATGAAGTCGTGGCGCGCGAGCGGGTCGAGCATCGCCGTCGGCTCGTCGAGCACGAGCATTCGCGGTCGTCGCGCCAGCGCGAGGGTCAGGGCGAGCTGGGCCCGCTGGCCGCCGGAGAGCGCACCGGCACGATGCCCGAGCTCGATGCCGAGCTCGTCGAGCCGGCCGCGGGCATACGCCTGGTCGAAGCGGCGGTTGAGGTTGCGGGTGAGGTGGAGCATGTCGGCAACAGAGAGGTGGGCGTAGACCGGAGTGTCCTGGGCGACGTACGCGATCTCCTCCAGTGCCGCGGCGGAGCCGGCCGGCAGTCCGTCAAGCACGGCGACCGAGCCGGTCGTGGGCCGGGTCAGGCCGACGCAGAGGTTGAGCAGCGTGGTCTTGCCCGCGCCGTTGGGACCGACGAGCGCGGAGAGCCGGCCGGCCGGGACATCGAGGGTGCACCCGCTCAGCGCCCACGTGGCGCCGTACCTCCGGCCGAGCTCGCGTGCCTCGATGACGTTCATGCGACGCCCTCCGCCTCGCTAGGTGCCCGCCGCGCCTCATGAAAATCCCGCAGTGTGTTGGTGACGAGGGCGACCACGTCGTCCTCGTCGAGACCGGCCTTGTCGGCCTCGGCCAGCCAGCCGAGCAGCGTCCGGCGCAGCTCGGCGAGCTCGGGCAGCGCGACCTGGCTCAGCGTCGCCTCGACGAAGGTGCCGACCCCGGGTCGTCCGCCTGCGAGCCCCTTCGCCTCGAGGTCGCGGTAGGCCTTCAGGACGGTGTTGGGGTTGATCGCCAGCGAGGCAACCACGTCGCGCACCTTGGGCAGCTGGTCGCCCGGGGCGAGGTATCCGAGCCGGAGAGCGTGCTCGACCTGCTGGACGAGCTGCAGATAGGTCGGCACGCCCGACGCCGGGTCGAGCCGGAACGCGATAGGGGAACCGGTCGCGCTGCCGGCGCCGTCCACCGATCCGTTCTGTTTATCTAATGTCATAGGACAATAGTGAGCAGAGGATCGGCGCCCGTCAAGGGCCTGCAATAAAAGAGCCCGGCACCTGCGTTGAGCGGTGCGTGGAGGTTCTCGACTCGCTGGTGATCGGCGCCGGACAGGCCGGGCTCTCCGCCTCCTACCACCTCACCCGCCGCGGGATCGACCACGTCGTCCTCGACGCCGACAGGTCCCCAGGCGGCGCCTGGCAGCACCGTTGGGACTCGCTGACGATGCACGACGTCCACGGGATCGCCGAGCTGCCCGGAGCCGAGCGGCTCCCGCTCAGCGACGAGCGGGCGAACCTCGCCGTGCCGGCGTACTTCACGGCGTACGAGCGGCTCCACGACCTGCCCGTGGTCCGGCCGGTCGCGGTCGACCGGGTGGAGTCGACGGGCCCGAGCGACGGGGAGCCCCGGCGCGACGGCCTGCTGGTGACGTACGCCGGCGACCGCAACTGGGTCTCGCGGACGCTCGTCAACGCGACCGGCACCTGGTCGCACCCCTACGTGCCCTACTACCCCGGCATCGGGTCGTTCCGTGGGGAGCAGCTGCACACCCACGACTACCCGGGCCCCGAGCACTTCCGCGGGAGGCGCACCGTCGTCGTCGGCGCCGGTGCCTCGGCGGTCCAGCTGCTCGGCGAGATCGCGCTGGTCACCGACGTGCTCTGGGTGACCCGGCGGCCGCCGGTCTGGCGTACGACGGAGTTCAGTCCGGAGGCCGGCTCCGCAGCGGTGGCCCTGGTCGAGGACCGCGTACGCCGCGGGCTCCCGCCGCAGTCGGTCGTCTCCGTCACCGGGCTGATGCTGCGGCCGCAGGAGGAGGCGGCGCGCCGGCTCGGGGTGTACGACCGACGGCTGCCGATGTTCGCCTCGATCGAGCCCGACGGCGTGCGCTGGCCCGACGGCCGCTTCGATCCGGTCGACGTGATCCTGTGGGCGACCGGCTTCCGGCCGGCGATCGGGCACCTCGCTCCCCTGCGCCTGCGCGGCCCGGCCGGCGGCATCCAGCTCGACCGGCACGGCACCACCGTCGTCGTCGACCCGCGGGTGCAGCTGGTCGGCTACGGGCCGTCGGCCTCCACCATCGGCGCCAACCGGGCCGGCCGGGCAGCCGCGCGCGGCGTCGCCGCCTGGCTGGCCGGGCACCCGGCGCCCTCGGTCAACGCGGCGTCCGTGGACCTGGGCGGCGCCGACGACGCCGACGAGGTCGGCGACGAGGCGTCCGCCTGACCCTGGTGCGCCCGGCCGCGTCGCGCCATGCTGAGCGGATGGACGCCAGCACCCTGCGAGACGCACAGGCGCCGCTGAAGGCGCGCTACCGGGAGGACCCGTCGGCGGCGCTGACGCCGGTCTCCGCACGCGGCGACTACCGCGACGGCGGTGTCACGGCGACGGTCGACGGGTTCGCCGGGCCGGTGCGCGCCGGGCTGCACCGGGCCACCGGCGGCGACGGCTCGGACGCCTGCTCGGGCGACCTGCTGATGGAGGCGCTGCTGGCCTGCGCCGGCGTCACCCTGCGGGCGGTCGCCACCTCGATGGGCGTGGAGATCAGGTCGGCCGAGCTGGCCGCCGACGGCCTCTTCGACGCCCGCGGCACGCTCGGGGTCTCGCGCGAGGCGCCCGTGGGGGTGACCGGCGTACGCCTCACCTTCACGCTGGACACCGACGCCGACGACGCCGCCCTAGCGCGGCTGGCCACCGCGATCGAGCGCTACTGCGTCGTCGGGCAGTCGCTGGCGACCCCGCCGACCGTCACGGTCATCCGGAAGGGCTGACCAGCCGCTCCAGCTCCGCGCGCCCGGGCAGATCCTCCGGCTCGACGGTCTCGCCCGTGCGGACGTAGAAGAACGCCGCCCTCACGCGCTCGAGGGGTACGCCGGCCACCTCGGCCCAGGCGACCCGGTAGATCGCCAGCTGCAGCGGGTCGGCGGTGGCGCGCGCGTTGGTCTTCCAGTCGACGACGAGGTAGCCGCCGTCGGGCTCGGCATAGACCGCGTCGATCCGGCCGCGCACGACCTGGCCGGCGAGGACGAGCGCGAACGGAGCCTCGACCCGGTGCGGGGGACGGTGGGCGAAGGGACCGTGCTCGAACGCCTTGATGACCTCCTGCAGGTCGGACTCGTCGTCGACGCCGGCGTCGGCGCGGCCCGGTAGCTCGTCGGGGTCGAAGAGGTCCTGCTGGCCGAACCTCGCCTCGACCCAGGCGTGGAAGCGGGTCCCGAAGCGCGCCGCCGAGGACGGCGGCCGCGGCATCGGCCGCGCCAGGTCGCGGGCGAACTCCTCCGGGTCGTCGCGCAGCCTCGCCATCGCGGTGGCCGACAGCGAGGTCGGCAGAGGTACGGCGATCTCGGGCGCCTGCTCGAGGGCCGCCTCTTCGAGTAGCCGGGCAATCTCCTCGTCCCACTGCTGCACCCGGTCGAGCAGCATGACGTCCTCGATGACGGGATCGGCCGTCGTCTCGGCCACTCGGCGGGCTGCCTCGACGCGGCGCTCCACCTCGGCCGTGCGGTGGTCGATCGGCCACGGCAGGTCGACGACACGCTCGGCGTACGGGTTGGTCTCGGTGGTCTTGTCGACGATGCCCGCCCACCGGTCGGGCCGGCCGCCCCAGGCGGCCATCGCCTCCTTGGTGCGCTCGAGGTAGCGCGACGGGCCGAGCCCGCCCTTGAGATGGGGCGCCCACCGCCAGCAGGAGACGAGCAGCCGGTGGCGGGCCCGGGTCCAGGCGACGTAGGCGAGCCGGAGTTCCTCGAGCTGGTCGTGCTCCTTGCGACGGGCGGCGAGGTCGAGGATCGAGTCGTAGTCGTGGCCCTCGAGCTGCGGCAGGTCCCGCGCGTCGCCCCGCAGCGCGGCGGGCATCACGTGGGGGGACTTGAGCCAGGTCGACCGACCCTGGTTGGTCGGGAACTTGTTGTGGACGACGCCGACGACGAAGACGACGTCCCACTCCAGCCCCTTGGAGCGGTGGACGGTCAGCAGCTTGACGGAGTCGGCCTCGCTCGGGGTGGCGACGTCGAGGCCCTGGCCGAACTCGTCCTCGGCCTCCAGCCAGGCCAGCAGCGCCGCGAGGGTGACCTGGCCGTCGATCGCCTGGAACTCCGCGACCGCCTGCAGGAAGAGGTCGAGGTTGTCGCGCCGCGCCGCGGCCGCCGGGCTGACCGAGGAGGCGAGCTCGACGTCGATCCCGGTGACGTCCACGATCCGCCGGACGAGGTCGAGGATCGGCTCCCCCACCGCGCGGCGCAGCGAGCGCAGCTCCCCGGCGAGCAGCCCGAACCGCTCGCGCGCCTCGGGCGAGTAGTCGAGGTCGCCCGGGTCGTCGAGCGCGTCGCAGAGCGACGGCAGGTCGGTCGCGTCGGCGCCCGCCACGGCTGCCTCGAGCTGCTCCTCGATGTCGCCGAACTCCTGGCCGCCGCCCTGCACCCCCGCGAGCTCGCGGCTGCGCCGGCCGAGGAGCGCGAGGTCGCGCGGCCCGATCGCCCAGCGCGGCCCGGAGAGGACGGTGAGGAGCGCGGCGTTGGCGGTGACGTCCTGGACGAGCTGGAGCGTCGCGACCACCTCCGCGACCTCGGGCAGCCGCAGCAGCCCCTTCAGCCCGACGATCTCGACCGGGATCTCCCGGTCGGTCAGCGCGTCGAACACCGCGGCGGCCTGGGTGTTGTCGCGGGTGAGCACCCCGATGTCCTTCCACGCGGCCTCGCCGTGGGCGGCGATCACCTTGTCGGCGAGCCAGGCCAGCTCGTCGTCGTAGGTCTCGTGGACGATCGCCCGGACCTCGCCGGGCGCAGCGCCCTCCGTGGGGCGGAGCCGCTCCTCCTCCCGGCCCTCGTAGAGGTCGGCCGCGAGGTGGTTGGCGACCGCGAGGATGCGCTCGTCGGAGCGTCGGTTGACCGTGAGGGAGTACGACGGCGTACGACCCGCGCTGGTCGGGAAGTCGCGTCCGAACTCGAGGATGTTGCTGACCGAGGCCCCCCGCCAGCCGTAGATGGCCTGGTTGGGGTCGCCGACCGCGGTGACCGGGTGGCCATCGCCGAAGAGCCGGGAGAGCATCTGGGCCTGGGCGACCGAGGTGTCCTGATACTCGTCGAGGAGCACCACCTTGAACTTCCCACGTTCGATCCCGCCGACCTCCGGGCACTCCTGCGCCAGGCGGGCGGCCAGAGCGATCTGGTCGGAGAAGTCCATCAGGCCGAGGTGGGCCTTGAGCCGGCGGTAGCCCTCGACGAGGTCGAGCAGCTCGGCCCGCTTGACCGTCGCGTCGACGGCGTCCTGCAGCTTGTCGACGCGACCCTTCACGCGCTTGCCGTCGGCGAGCTGGTGTCGCAGCTCGGCGAGCTCGACCTCGAAGAGCGCCCGCTCGTCGCGGTCGTAGGCGCGCAGCCGGGCCGGCTCGACGAGGTGCTCGCTCAGCTCGCCGTCGAGGGCGAGGAGGTACTGCACCGCGAGGCTGGGAGCGTCGGTCAGCGCGACGACCGGCGCGGTGTGGCGCTGCACGGCGCGAGCCGCCAGCTGATAGCGGCTGGCGGCCGCGATCAGCCGGGTGTCGGGCTCGTGGCCGATCCGCAGGCCGTGCTCGGAGAGGAGCGAGGAGGCGTAGGAGTGGTAGGTCGCGACCGTCGGCTCCTCGGGCTCCTCCTCGTCGTCGTCGAGCGGACGAGCGGTGTGCTCGGGCAGCAGCCCCGCCGCTCGGAGGCTGTCGCGGATGCGGCCCTGGAGCTCGGCGGTGGCCTTGGTCGTGAACGTCAGGCCGAGGACCTCCGAGGGCCGGACCCGGCCGGTCGCGACCAGCCAGACGACGCGGGCCGCCATGACGGCGGTCTTGCCGGAGCCGGCGCCGGCGATGACGACGGCCGGCTCGAGCGGCGCCGTGATCGCGGCGAACTGCTCGTCGCTGTAGAGCCAGTCGTGCCCCATGAGCGCGGCGAGCTGCTCGGGGGTGTCGACGGTCATCGGGGACGGGACGGTCTGGGTCACGAGAGCACCGATCCGGAGGCCTTGGCGGGACAGACGGCGAGGAACGCGCACCGGTCGCAGTAGCTCCCCGGCCGCGCGACGAAGGTCTCGGAGCGGATCGCGGCGACCGCCTCCTCGAGCTGGCCGACGACGAGGTCGCCGCCGGGCTCCTGGGCCTGCACCTTCGGCATCTCGTCACCGTGGCGCAGCTGGACCAGCTCCGCGCCGCCCGCGGAGACCTTGCGCCCGACGAGGTCGTCGGCGGCGCCGTGGTCGACCGCGAGCTGGTAGAGACCGAGCTGGGCGTGCTCGCGGACCTCGTCCTTCGTCGGTGGGTACTTCCCGGTCTTCAGATCGACCACGACCATGCGGCCGTCCTCGTCGAGCTCGAGCCGGTCGGCGTAGCCGTGCAGCGTCACCCGCTCACCGCTGGGCAGCGTCACCTCGGCACGGAGCCGCTGCTCGAACGCGACCACCGCGCGGGCGCCCGGCCTGCGCTGCCAGGCGAGGAAGCGCCCCAGCGCCTCGCGCACCGCCTCCCGCTCCCGCGAGGCCGACCACGGGGTCCGGAACTCGAGCCTGCCCCACACCTCGTCTACCAGCGGCATCAGGTCGTCCACGTCGTCGACGTCGAGCTCGCCCCGGGCGATCCGCTCGGCGATCGCGTGCACCACCTTGCCGAACCCCTGGCTGGCGGTGCTGATCTCGGCACCGCCCGCCTCCCGGCCGAGGAACCACTGCGCCGGGCAGCGCAGCAGCCCCTCGAGCGCGGACGCGGAGAGCGTGATCGGCTCGTCGTCGGGACGCACCGGCGTGCGGGACCGGGAGGGCGCCCGGAGCCCCCACCACGTCGACGGATCGGCGGCGGGCGCGACCGGCCGGCCGTGGATGTCGGTGGTCGCGAGCAGCCGGAGCCGGGCGGCGGCCGCCTGGCGAAGTGGCTCGGGCTGCGCCGGGTCGGCGAGCGTACGCCGGAGGTCGGCCACCAGCCCCGCCATCGAGAGCGGACGGGCCGGCCGGCCGATGCGGTGGCGGACGCGGTCGGAGGGCAGGCCGAGCTCGAGCAGGAAGCGCGAGGGCTGCTCGCCGTCGTCGTCCGGCGACCTCACCGCCGTGACGACCAGCCGCTGCCGCGCCCGCGTGGCGGCGACGTAGAACAGCCGGCGCTCCTCGGCGAGCATCGCCGACCGGCTCAGCGGCGGCAGCAGTCCGCCCTGGGTGACAGGCGCGATCCGGTCGGCGCCCAGCAGGGAGTCACGCCGCCGCAGGTCCGGCCAGGCGCCCTCCTGCACATGGGCGACCACGACGAGGCGCCACTCCAGCCCCTTGGACCGGTGGGCCGTCATCAGCCTCACGGTCTCGCCGCGCACGCCGCGGTCGGCGAGCGTGTCGGCCGGGATCTCCTGGGCCTGCAGCGTCGCCAGGAACGAGGCGACGGAGGTGAACTCCTGCTGCTCCTCGGCCTTCGCGGCGGTCTCGAACAGCGCGCAGAGCGCGTCGAGGTCGCGGTGGGCGAGCCGGGCCTGCTGGCCGCCGGACTCAGTGCCGGCGCGCAGCCGGCGCCCCCAGTCGGTGCCGTCCCAGAGCGTCCAGAGCACCTCCTCGGCGGTGCCGCCGTCGAGCAGCTGGACGCGCGCCCGGGAGACCAGGTCGGCGAGCCGCCGGGCACGGGCGGCCGCGGTCCCGTCGACGCCGCGCAGCAGCCCGGCATCGAGCACCGCCCGGCGGAGCAGCTCGGAGGGAGCCGCCTCCGGCTCGCGGGCCCGCAGCTCCCGGACCAGCGCGCGCACGTCGGTCGCGTCGAGCCCGCCCAGCGGCGAGACCAGGAGCTCCTCGACCCGGTCGGCCGCGACGTAGCGGTCGTCGGTCGGATCCTCGACCCCGGCGTCGACGACCAGCGACAGCGCGGACAGCAGCACGACGACGGCGGGCTCGCGCACCAGGGGCGTCTCGTCGCTCGCCACCTCGACGGGCACGCCCGCCGCGGTCAGGGAGCGCCGCAGCGTCGGGATCGAGGTGCGCCCGGAGCGGACGAGGACGGCCATGTCGGACCAGGCGATGCCGTCCTCGAGGTGGGCGCGGCGCAGCAGGTCGGCGACGTGCTCGGTCTCGGCCCGGGCGGTGTCGAAGGTGAGCACGTCGACCGAGCCGGGACCGAACTCCGTCGTGACCGGCTCGGGGTCGCGGAACACGGCGTACGCCTCCGCGGGGATGGCCCCGCGCACGGCGATCCCGGCGGCGATCGACCGCGACGCGCGCAGCAGGCGGGACCCGAAGCGCCGGGTCCGGCCGAGCGGCACGACCGGTGCCGGCCGGCCGTCGCGGGTCGGGAAGTCGCTCGGAAAGTCGAGGATTCCGCGCACGTCGGCGCCGCGGAAGCCGTAGATCGACTGGTCCGGGTCGCCGACGACCACCAGGTCGCGCCCGTCGCCGGCGATCGCCCGCAGCAGGGCGACCTGGCTCGGGTCGGTGTCCTGATACTCGTCCACGAAGACACAGGAGTACGCCGCCCGGAGCTCGTCGCGGTGGCGCTCGGCCTCGATCACGCCGCGGGCGATGAGGTCGGGGTAGTCGATCGCCGACTGGCTGCCGAGCACGTCGAGGTACTGCCCCAGGAAGATCCCGGCCGCCTCGAACTCCGGGGCGCCCTCGATGCGGCCGAGCTCGGTCAGCTGGTCGGGGTCCAGACCGCGCTCGCGCGCCCGCGCGATCACGGCCTGCACCTCGCGCGCGAAGCCGCGGGTGCCGACCGCCGCCTTGAGCGCGTCGGGCCAGCGCACCGACTCCGGGTGGTCGGTGAGCAGCTCCTGGAGCACGACGTCCTGCTCCGGGGCCGACAGCAGCCGCAGTGGTGCGGCGTACAGCTCCGCCGGCGCGTAGCGCCGCACGAGCGCGTAGGCGAAGGAGTGGAACGTCGAGGCGAGCGACCCCGACATCGTGCGGCCGAGCCGGCTCGTCACACGGTCGCGGAGCTGCTCGGCGGCCTTGCGCGAGAACGTCAGCGCGAGGACCTGGTCGGGGCCTACCCCACGGTGGTCGATGCGGTCGACGATCGCCTCGACCAGCGTCGTCGTCTTGCCCGTGCCGGGCCCGGCCAGCACGAGGAGCGGGCCGCCGGGATGGTCGACCACGCGCCGCTGGTGCTCGTCGAGCACGGGCACGGCCGCGGCAGGGTGCGGCTGCTCGAGTCGGTACGTCGTGGTCATGGCGCCACTCCATCATGGCGCACCGACAAGCCGGCCGGGACGACCCGCCGTACGGCGACGTCCCTCGCGCCGGCGTCGGCCGGTCGCTAGATTCTCTATGTCTAGTGACTTGCTAGACATATCTCGGAAACAAAGGAGCTTCCATGCGCTTCACTACGCGCTTCACCATTGGGGCCACCGGCGTCCTCGCCGGCATCGCCGCCCTCGCCGTGGCGGTGCCCGGCGCCGCCACGGCCACCGGGCCGACCTCGACCGGCGCCCCGCAGCCGGCCTCGCAGACGGCCTCCGACGCACCGCCGCTCACCGTCACGACCGACCGCCTCTCGGGCGCGCACGGGCATCGGGGCGGCGACATCTTCGTCGCGCCGTACGGCGACTCCGACACCTATGCGAGCGGCGCCGAGATCCTCAGTCCGGACGGCGGGAAGGTCGTCTGGTTCCACCCGGCCGAGGAGGGGAAGCAGATCGCCGACTTCCGGACCCAGACCTATCGCGGCAAGCCCGTGCTGACCTTCTGGCAGGGCACGGGCCTCGGCGGCCTGGCGACCGGCACCGACTACATCTACGACGACCACTACCGGAAGATCGCGGCGATCCACGCGGGCAACGGCTACTCCGCGGACGGCCACGAGTTCCTCATCACCCCGCAGGACACGGCGCTGATCCTCAGCTACACGCGGTCGACCGCCGACCTCACCGACATCGGCGGGCCCGCGAACCAGGCCGTGATCAACGGCGTCGTCCAGGAGATCGACATCCGCACCGGCAAGGTCCTCTTCGAGTGGAACAGCGCCGACCACGTGCCGTACGCCGAGAGCGAGCAGCCGCTGCCCTCCAGCGCCGACACCCCGTGGGACTGGTTCCACGTCAACGCCGTCAAGCTCGACACCGACGGCAACCTGCTGGTCGACGCCCGTGACACCTGGACGACGTACAAGATCCAGCGCCACACCGGCCGGATCCTGTGGAAGCTCGGGGGCAAGGACAGCAGCTTCGCCCTGAAGGCGGCGGACGGGCAGGTGCTCAACGACGACGGCAAGATCTTCGCCTGGCAGCACGACGCCGAGTCGCACGGGCACGGGGTCTACACCGTCTTCGACAACGAGGCCGCCGGGAGCGGCAACACCGGCACCGGCGTCTCCTCCGAGCTCTCCTACAGCCGTGCGGTGACCGTCCGGCTCGACACCCGGCGTCACACGGCGACCCTCGTCGACGCCGACGACCAGCCGAACGGCGACCTGGCGTCCTCGCAGGGCAACACCCAGCTGCTCCCGAACGGCCATCTCTTCACCGGGTGGGGGTCGCTTCCGGAGCTCTCCGAGACCGACCGGTCCGGCCGGGTCGTCTTCGACGCGACCTACCCCGACGGGCTGATCAGCTACCGCGCCTACCGGCTGCCCTGGCGCTCGGCCAGCTGACCCTCCGAGTCAGGCCAGCTCGAAGTCGGCGAAGTCGAAGCCCGGCGAGACGAGGCAGCTGACGAGGGCCTCCTCATCGCCCGGAAGCGTCCGCTGCCAGACACCGGCTGGCACGACCGCCTGCGGCGCCTGGCCGGCGGCGACATCGGTCCCCACGAGGACGGTGTCGCCGTCGGCCGGGACGTCGCCCGGGCCGCCGTACTGGAGACGTACGACGCCGGTGTGGGCCAGCCAGGTCTCGTCGGAGGCCACCCGGTGCCAGGCGGACGAGGCGCCCTTGGGCAGCAGGAAGTAGATCAGCGTTGCGGTCGGCCGGACCCGGCCGTCCGGAAGCGTGACCGTCTCCGGCGACACCCAGGTCTGGCGGTAGAGCCCGCCCTCGGGATGGGGCTGCAGGTCGAGCGCGTCCGCGAGGGAGGTCATGCGCGGAGGTTAGCGCGGCGCCGCCTCGCCCTCCTCGGCCCCCGCCTCGGCCTCGGTCTCCTCGTCGAAGCGCGGGTCGGCCATGAGGTACTGCCCGATCAGCCCCGGCCGCTTGTGCTCCTTGTGCCGCTGCTCGGGCACGAACCTGCCCTCGACCGCGTCCCAGAACGAGTCGGCGACCCGCATGATCCGGCGGGTGAACGAGCCGGCGTGGCCGGTGTGCGGGAGGTAGGGGTGCGGCCGCGTCGGCGCCCGCTCCTCCGCGGCCCGCAGGTCGGCCGTGATCTTCTCGAGGAGCTCGTCGGGCAGCTCCTTGCCGAGCCGGTCGGCGAGCTTCCGCTCCTGGCCCCACTGGCCGGCGAAGGCACGCTCGACGTCGCCCCAGACCTTGGCCCAGTCGAACGAGGTCTCGTAGGTCGAGCCGTACTCGTGGGCCTTCACGTGGGCCAGCACGACCTCGAGCTCGCGGGCAGGCCTGAGGTAGTCGTGCACGAGATAGCCGCCGTACTTGCAGTTGACCCGCACCGACGGCAGCACCACCTGGTCGACCGCGTGCAGGTGCTTGCTGGTGCCGGACAGGAAGAGGTCGATCGGCGGACAGCCGCGTTGGGAGATCTGGCGTCCGAAGGCCTCACGATGTGCCTCGCGCCGGTCGATCGTGGAGCGGGCCGCGTTGAGCCGCTCGTTGAGCTCGTCGTGCTTCTGCTGCAGGGCCTCCTGCAGGACAGTCGTACCCATGTCGCCTCACCTCGTCGTGCGTGGCGTGCCCTTGTCGGGCTCTGCCATCGTGCGCCTGTGCAGGGTTCACGAGCAAGGGACGCGGCTGGTTCAGCGGGTCAGGCCGGCGCGGAGCGCTCGTTGTAGACCCGGGCGGCCTCCTGGCCGGTGAGCTTCTGGATGGCCGCCATGATCTCGTCGGTCAGCACGCGACGGGCCTTCCCGAGAGGTACGCCGTCGTACTGGCCGGCGACCTGGATCGGGGCGCCGAACTCCACCGAGATCGGCGCCAGCCGGAAGCCGTTGCTGCCGACCGGCTGGACCTTCTCGGTGCCCTTCAGCCCGACGGGTACGACGGGCACGCCGGCCGTGAGCGCGAGATGGGCGACCCCCGTACGACCGCGGTAGAGCCGGCCGTCGCGCGACCGGGTGCCCTCGGGGTAGATGCCGAACGCCTCGCCCCGGCGCAGCACCTCCAGCGCGGTGTCGAGCGACTTGATCGCGGCCTGCGCGTCGTCCCGGTCGACGGGCAGCATCCCGAGGCCCTCGAACCACAGCCGCTGGGCGAAGCCCTTGACCCCGGTGCCCGTGAAGTAGTCCGACTTCGCGAGGAAGTGCACCGGCCGCGGGCTGGTGCACGGGATGACCACCGAGTCGACGAAGCTGAGGTGGTTGCTGGCGAGGATCACGCCGCCCTCGCGCGGGACGTTCTCGCGCCCGGTGACCGTGGGCCGCCAGATCCCGGTGAGGACGGGCGGCAGGATCGTGTGGAGGACGCGGTACATCACGCGGCTGATCATCCCGCGTCCGGCGCACCCCGTCACGCCGGGGTGACGGGGTGGCCGGCTGCGGTCAGGCGCCGTTCGCCGCCTGGGCGAACTTCGTCGTGTAGGTCTTGGACAGATCGATGTCGTCCTTGTGCGACTTCACGTCCTCGCTGAAGGTGCCGAGGACGTCGAGCACCGTCTTCGGCCCGCTGTCCGGCATCACGCCGTCGGAGGTGAACATCCCCTTCGAGGCTGCGATGGACTTCGTGTAGAGGTCCATGTCGCCGCCGGAGTAGTCGGCCGGCATCTTCGCGGCGACGTCGGCGGCCGAGTGCGAGGCGATCCAGCCGAGCGTCTTGACGAAGGCGTTGGCGATCTTCTGGACGGTCTTCGGGTTGTGCTCGACGTAGTCGCAGTCCATGTAGAGCGACGACGCCGGGTAGAGACCGCCGAGCGCCTGCTGGGTGCCCTTCACGGTGCGCATGTCGAGGAGGATCTTGCCGGCGCCCTTCTGGAGGACCTGCTCGACCGTGGGGTCGGTGGTCATCCCGGCGTCGATCCCGCCGTTCTGCATCGAGGAGAGGAACGTCGACCCGGCGCCCGCCTGCACGGTCGCGTAGTCCTCGGTGTCGACGCCGTTCTTTGTGGCGAGGTACTGCGTCAGGTAGTCGGTGGAGGAGCCCGCCGAGGTGACGCCGAGCTTCTTGCCGGCGAAGTCGGCCGGCGAGCGCACCGAGTCGGCGGCGTCGGAGGAGACCATCTCCACCTCGCCCGGCACCTTCGCGAGCTGGACCACGCTCTCGATGCACTTGCCCTGCGCCTGCAGCGTCACGGTGTGGTCGTAGAACCCGACCACGCCCTCGACCTGGTGGGCGACGAGCTCGGTCTCCGCGGTCGCCCCCGACGGCTCGGTCATCAGCTTGACGTCGAGGCCCTGGTCGTCGAAGTAGCCGAGGCGCTCGGTGAGCATCGCGGGGAGGTAGATCACCTTGTCGATCCCGCCGACCATGATCTTGATCTGGCCGCCGTCGGAGGCGTCGCCGGTGCTGGTCCGTCCGCAGGCGGTGACGGCGGAGGCGGCGAGCAGGAGGCCGGCGGCAGCGGCCGCGGCCCGGGTCTTCCGGTTCATGTCGTCCTTCTTTCGGTTCGTTTCGAGGAGTACGCCGGGGCGCCTCAGGCGCCGGCTGCCGCGGCCGTCGTCTGGGGTCGCCAGGAGGTGAGGCGCCGCTCGAGGCGGGTGATGAGCCACTCCGCGGCCAGGGCGACGACGGTGATGACCAACATCCCGGCGTACACCCCGGCGGCATCGAAGTTGCCCTGCGCGTGGGCGATGAGGAGACCCATGCCGCGGTCGGCGCCGGTGAACTCGCCGACGACCGCGCCGATCAGCGCGAACCCGAAGGCGACGTGCATGCTCGCGAGGATCCAGGACGTGGCGCTCGGCAGGACGATCGTCCGCAGCAGCGCCCAACGTCCGGCCCCGAGGATGCGCGCGTTGTCGATCAGGGTCTTGTCGACCTCGCGGGCCCCCTGGAAGGCGTTGAAGAAGACCGCGAAGAAGACGAGCACGAGAGCCGTCGCCACCTTCGAGCTCATGCCGAGGCCGAACCAGATCACGAACAGCGAGGCGAGCACGATGCGCGGGATGGCGTTGGCGCCCTTGATGAACGGCGCCAGCACCTCGGCCAGGAAGCGCGCCCGCCCGAGCAGGACGCCGAGGACGATGCCGAGCACGGTGCCGAGCACGAAGCCGTACACCGCCTCCTCGAGCGTGACGGCGATGTTGGACCAGATCGAGCCCTGCGACGTCCCGTCGGTGAACCAGGTGACGAGCTTGTCCCAGATGTCGCTCGGCATGGAGTAGTAGAAGGGGTCCATGATCGTCCGGGCAGCGAGCTCCCAGGAGCCCAGCCAGACGATCACGATCAGGAGCCGGACGGCGTTGACGGCGAGGAGGGAGTGACCGGTCCGGCCGCGCAGGAACGCGACGGGGCCGGACGGCCGCTTGCCGGCGGTGCCGGTGTCGGCGGGATCGGTGACGGTCGGGGCGGGGGTCGGGGTGGCGTGCTCAAGCGACATTGCCGGCTCCTCGGGCTCGGGTGATCTCGACTTCCTCGCGGAGGCTGTCCCACACGCGGCGGTAGAGCGCGGTGAAGTCGTCGGTCAGGCGGATCTCCTCGACCTTCCGCGGACGAGGCAGGTCGATGGGTACGACGTCCTTGACGGTCGCCGGGCCGGCCGTCATCACCACGACCCGGTCGGCGAGGGCGATCGCCTCGGTGAGGTCGTGGGTGACGAAGACGACCGCGGCGCCGGAGCCGGACCAGAGCCGGAGCAGCTCGTCCTGCATCAGCTCGCGGGTCTGGACGTCGAGCGCCCCGAACGGCTCGTCGAGCAGCAGGACGGTCGGCTCGGTGATGAGGGTCTGGGCCATGGCGACGCGCTTGCGCATGCCGCCGGAGAGCTGGTGCGGGTAGCGGTCCTCGAACCCGCCCAGGCCGACCCGGTCGATCCAGTCGCGGGCACGGCGCTCGGCCTCCTTCCCCGGCACCTTGCGGTAGCGGAGCCCCAGGGCGACGTTGTCGAGCACCGTCTTCCACGGGAGGATCGCGTCGGTCTGGAACATGTAGCCGACGCCGTCCGGGATGCCCGACACCGGCGTGCCGTCCACGGTCACGGTGCCGAGGGTCGCCGGCTCGAGGCCGGACACGAGCGAGAGCGTCGTGGACTTCCCGCAGCCGGTCGGGCCGACGACGGTGACGAACTCGCCCTTGGCGACGTCGAGCGTGACGTCGCGGATGGCGGTGAAGGGCGTGCCGCTCTTGGTGGCGAACCGCTTGGTCGCCTCCCGCAGGCTGATGGCGAGGTCCGCGCCGCCCGTGGCGGACGCTGGACCGGTGCTTGGGCTGGTCATGGGCGGCGACGCTAGGCTCTTATGTGACGACCGCCACAGTCTTGTGATCGATCGACTCGTTCGTCGCGCAAGTGGCGTTCTGCGCGTTCTGCTCGTCGCGTCCGCGCACCTAGACTTCGGATCGTGTTACGGACGTCACACGGCCGCCGGTGGGCGCTCAGCACCCAGGGGATCGCCCTCCTCGTCGCGCTGCTGCTGGCCGTGGTGCTGCTCCTGCTCGGCGGCGCAGCCGAGCTGGTCCACCGCGACCTGCAGCAGCAGTACGAGCAGCGCGCCCTCGCGATCGCCCGCAGCGTCGCCCAGCAGCCGGGGCTCGCCGCCGAGGTGACGGATGGCCGTCCCTCGCCGGACGGGCCGGTGCAGCGCGCCGCGGAGGCCGTCCGCCGCGCCACCGGGGCGCTGTACGTCGTGGTGACCGACGACCGCGGCGTCCGGTTCAGCCACAGCAACCCGGACAACATCGGCAGGCGCGTGAGCACCAGCCCCGACCGAGCGCTGGCCGGGCACGAGGTGGTCGTCGTGGAGCGCGGGACGCTCGGCCTCTCCGCGCGCGGCAAGGTCCCGCTCCGCGCCGCCGACGGCCGGGTCGTGGGCGAGGTGAGCGTCGGGATCTCGATGGGCGCGGTCAACGCCCGCACCTGGACCCTCGTGATGGTGCTCGGCCTCATCGCCCTGGGCGCCCTGGCGGTCGGCGTCGCCGGCGCGTTCACGCTCGGCCGGCGGCTGCGGCGCTCCACCCTCGGGCTCCAGCCGGAGGAGATGGCCGACCTGCTGCGCGAGCACGCCGCCGTCCTCGGCGGGGTGCGCGACGGTGTCCTCGCCGTGGACGCCGGCGGACGGGTCACCGTCGTCAACGACGAGGCCGCCCGGCTCCTCGGCGTACGCCCGCGGCGCGGGCAGACCCCGGAGGAGGCGGGCATCCCGGCCGTCGTACGCACGCTGCTGGAGCAGGAGGCGGCGCCCGCGGGCTCCGCCCTCGTCCTGGGCGACCACGTGGTCGTCGCCCACCGCCTCGAGGTCGAGCGCGACGGCCGCAACCTCGGCAGCGTGCTGACGCTGCGCGACCGCTCCGACCTCGACGAGGCGGCCAGGGAGCTCGAGGCGACCAGGGCCCTCACCGATGCGCTGCGGGCCCAGGCCCACGAGCACCGCAACCGGCTGCACGCGCTCGGCGGGATGCTCCACCTCGGCCGGGTCGACCGCGCCAAGGACTACCTCGAGGAGCTCCAGTACGCCGCCACCTGGGTTCCGGGCGTCGAGGATCCCTATCTCGCCGGCCTGCTCGCCGCGAAGTCGGCGGTCGCCTCCGAGGCTGGCGTACGCCTCGAGATCAGCCCGACGTCGTACGTCGGCGGGACGCTGACGGCCCCTCTCGACGTCGTCACGGTGCTGGCCAACCTGCTCGACAACGCGATCCGTGCCGCGGCCACCGGCGTACGCCGGCCGGCGACCGTCGAGGTGACGCTGCTGTGCGACGGCGGCGACCTCGTCATGCACGTCGCCGACAGCGGCGACGGGATCCGGCCCGACCTCGTCGACGCGGTCTTCGGCCACGGCGTGACGACGCGCGAGGTGGCCGCCTCCGAGCACGGCATCGGCCTGTCGCTGGCGCTCCACACCGCCCGGATCCACGGCGGCGACATCAGGCTGCTCGACGCCGGTGGCACCGGGGCCGATGCCGGCGGCGCGGTCTTCGAGGCCCGGATGGCCGGCGTCGTCCGGCCCCCCGTCGGCGCCGTCCCCACCGGGGAGGTGCCGTCGTGATCGGCGTACTCGTCGTCGACGACGACTTCAGGGTCGCCCGGCTGCACGCCGCGATGGTCGAGAGGGTGCCCGGGTTCGAGGTGCTCGGGCTGGCCCACTCCGCCGCGGACGCGCTCGCCTCGGCGGCGGAGCTGCGCCCGGACCTGGTGCTGCTCGACGAGTACCTCCCCGACCGCCGCGGCACCTCGATCCTGCGCGACCTCGACGCCGCCGTCATGGTCATCACCGCAGACAGCGACGGCCTCTCCGTCCGCCGCGCCGTCGCCCGGGGCGCCCTCAACGTCATCCTCAAGCCGTTCGGCTTCCCCGTCCTCGCCGACCGGCTCTCCGCCTTCGGCCGGTTCTGGGGACAGCTCGGCGGCGCCGGGACGCTCGACCAGGAGGCGGTCGACCGCTCGCTGGCGGTCCTGCACGAGGGCGACGCCCCCACCGCTCCCCTGCCGAAGGGCCGCTCGTCCGTCACGACCGAGGCGGTCATGGCCGCCCTGCGCGAGTCGGCGACGGCCCTGACCGCAGTCGGCGTCGCCGACGCGGTCGGGATCTCGCGGGCGACCGCACAGCGCTACCTCTCCGACCTCGCCCGCGCGGGCCGGGTCGAGCTGCGGATGCGCTATGGCACCACCGGGCGGCCCGAGCACGAGTACCGCTGGCTGGGGACCGCCTAGTCCACGCGTCCGTGCAGTCTCGGCAGCGGTCGATCCGACGCCGGAAGCCACAGCGCGGCGCGCAGGTCCACCGAGCCCGACGGCCGTAGCGGCGTGCCCTCCTCGAGGTAGGCCCGCCGGGCCTCGCCCTGGTGGGACGGCGGGAGCGAGCCGTCGGCGCGGACGACCCGCCACCACGGCACCGGGCCGCCGTGGGTCGCCATCACGTTCCCGACGAGGCGCGGCCCGCCGCCGTGGTCGTCGAGGAGCGCGTCGGCGATGGCGCCGTACGTCGTCACCCGCCCGCGGGGGATCCGCTCCACGATGGCGAGCACGGCCTCGACGTACTCCTCGCTGTGACGGGCCACGCGGGCAACCTACCGCCGCCCGGCGACGCCTCGTCGGACGAGCGCGCTCAGAGGACCGGGCTGAACGCCTTCGTGCCCTTGACGAGCGAGAGCCCCTTGATGCCGGAGTGGGTCTTGGCCCAAGCCAGCTCCTTGCTCAGGTCGCCGATGTTGTTGGACGCCGGGAGCGGTGCGAGGCCGAGAGTGGAGAGCACGCCGATCGCCTTCCCGTCGGCGCTCATGAAGCCGGAGCCGGAGTCGCCGGGGATGCCCGGGGTCACGGTGTAGAGCGGGTGCGACCAGCCGCCGTCGGCCGCGTCGTCACCGAGGCTGACACCGGTGTGCGGCGAGAGCGCGGAGACACCGGCCCGGAGGCTGGAGTTGCCGTAGGTGTAGACCCGGTCGCCGGTCGCGGTGCCGTTGGTGTCGATGCCGGTGGGGCCACCCCAGAACGGCACGGACGGGTTGACCTTGCCCTTGTCGGCCTTGGCGACCTTCACCAGCGCCAGGTCGTTGTAGGCGCAGGTGTTGGCGTTGGTCGTGCCGGCCTTCTGCATGGCGAGCCAGGAGGAGTACGCCAGCGTGCCGCGGCCGACGACCGTGCCCTCGTCGAGCACGCTGCCGCCCTCGTTGAACGTCACCGCGGTGCCGAGCGGGAGCGACTTGGTCGTGCAGCCGTCGGTGTCGGTCGAGGAGCCGGTGCCCGCGCAGTGGGCGGCGTACCCGACGTAGACGTTGCCGGCGGAGTCCTTGAAGACGAAGTTCGCCGTGCACTGCGCCCCGGCGGTGTACATCATCACGCCCGGGTGGATCTTGGCGGTGTCGGCGGGCGCCCATGCCGACGCGGGCTGTGCGGTGAGCGTGAGGGCAGCCAGGAGCGCTGCGGCAAACGCGACGGCGGAGACACGCACGGAGGTGGGGAGCTTCATTGCTGGGCCCTTCGTCTCGGGAGGAGGACAGAGGGCTCAACGACGACCGCCCGCCCGGCGTTATGCCGGACGGGCGGTTCGCTCGTGCGTACGCCGGATCAGTACGACGGCTGGGACGGGTCGATCTGGTTGACCCAGGCGACGACGCCGCCGCCGACGTGGACGGCGTCGGAGTAGCCCGCGCCCTTCGCGATCGCGAGCGCCTCGGCGGAGCGGACGCCGCTCTTGCAGTGCAGGACGAGCTGCTTCGAGCCGTTGCCGGTGAGGTCGCCGAGCTGGTCGAAGGCGTTGCCGTTGAGGAACTCGCCCTTAGGGATCAGCACCGAGCCGGGGATCTTGTTGATCTCGAACTCGTTGGGCTCGCGCACGTCCACGAGGACGAACTCGCGGCTGCCCTCCTCGCGCTCCTTGAGCATGTGCTCGAGCTGGACGACCGAGATCGTCGCACCGGCTGCGGCGTCGGCGGCCTCGACCGACACGGCGCCGCAGAAGTCGTCGTAGTCGATCAGCGAGGTCACCGTCGGGTTGTCGCCGCACAGCGCGCAGTTGGGGTCCTTGCGGACCTTCAGCTTGCGGTACTCCATCTCGAGGGCGTCGTAGATGGTCAGCTGGCCGACCAGCGGCTCGCCGATGCCGGTGAGCAGCTTGATCGCCTCGGTGACCTGGATCGAGCCGATCGAGGCGCACAGCACGCCCAGCACGCCGCCCTCGGCGCAGGAGGGCACCATGCCCGGCGGGGGCGGCTCCGGGTAGAGGCAGCGGTAGCACGGCGCGTCGGCGGCGGCCGCCTTCAGCTCCTCGTTGTCGGAGTTGCGCAGTCCGGCCGCGAAGACCGACGCCTGGCCGTCGAAGCGGTAGATCGAGCCCCAGACATAGGGGATCCCGAGGAAGTACGCCGCGTCGTTGACCATGTAGCGGGTCGCGAAGTTGTCGGTGCCGTCCACGATCAGGTCGTAGCCGGTGAAGATCCGCTCCACGTTGTCGTTGTCGAGCCGCTCGTTGTGCAGCACGACCTCGACGTACGGGTTGGTCTCCTTGATCGCGTCACGGGCCGACTCCGCCTTCGGGCGGCCGATGTCGGACTGGCCGTGGATGATCTGGCGCTGGAGGTTCGACTCGTCGACCTCGTCGAACTCCACGATCCCGATCGTGCCGACCCCGGCCGCGGCCAGGTAGAGCAGGGCGGGACTGCCGAGACCGCCGGCGCCGATGACCAGCACCTTCGCGTTCTTCAGCCGCTTCTGCCCGGCCATGCCCACGTCGGGGATGATCAGGTGCCGGCTGTAGCGGCGTACCTCGTCGATGCTGAGCTCGTCAGCGGGCTCCACGAGCGGTGGAAGGGACACAACTGCTCCTCGGGTCTGGCTCAAGGTGACTCCCGTACGAACGCGGGGCCACGGCTCCATTGTTCCCTCGCCCTCCGGGACCCTTGAACGCGTCCCGCGATCCGGAAGGTCGTGACCTCACAGTAATGTGACCCCGTGAGCACCGACCAGTACGACGTCGACACCGCCCGCCCCCGCGGCGCGCGCATGCCCCGCGTGGAGCGTCGTGCGCAGCTTCTGGACTCAGCCCTGGAGGTCTTCGTGGCCCAGGGCTACCACGCGGCGGCGATGGACGACATCGCCGAGCGCGCCGGCGTCTCGAAGCCCGTGCTCTACCAGCACTTCCCCGGCAAGCTGGAGCTCTACCTCGCGCTGCTGGCCAACTCCTGCGACCAGATCATCGACAAGTGCCGCGCCGCGCTGTCCTCCACGGACGACAACAAGGAGCGGGTGGCCCGCACGGTCGAGGCGTTCTACGACTACGTCGCGAGCGAGTCGGGGGCCTTCCGGCTGGTCTTCGAGTCCGACCTGACCAGCGAGCCGGCGGTGAGCGAGCAGATCGACCGGGTCACCAGCGAGTGCGCCGACATGATCGCGGAGGTCATCCGCGAGGACACCGGCCTGCCCGACCCGGCCTCGCGGCTGCTGGCCGTCTCCCTCGTCGGAATGGCCCAGGTCAGCTCGCGGTTCTGGCTCGAGGAGGACGGCGACCTGTCGCAGGCCGACGCCGCCGCGCTCGTCGCCGGGCTCGCCTGGCGGGGCATCCGGGGCTACCCCCGAGCCGAATGACCCCGGCCGACGAGCACTGATCATCAATCTGCCTGAAAGAGGAGGACCCGTGGAGGTCAAGATCGGCGTGCAGTACGCCACCCGCGAGCTGGTCGTCGAGACCGACGAGACCGCCGAGTCGGTCGAGAAGCTGGTTGCCGAGGCGATCAGCGGCTCGACCCTGTTCACGCTCGCGGACCAGAAGGGCCGCAAGATCGTCGTCCCGGCCGAGAAGATCACCTACGTCGAGATCGGCCCGCGCACGATCGGCCAGGTCGGCTTCCACGGCTGACCGGGGCGTACGCCGCGGGCACGCGGCCCGCTCCGATCACCCCTGCACCATCCGTCACAGGCGACGACGTCGAGGTTACTCGTCAGTCTGTTCGGTTCGGCGTGACGGTGCCGCGCCACGAGGTCCGTGATATTTCGTCCCCACAGGTGCATGATCAGGATCGGGAGGGGTCGAGGCCTTTCCCTCGGACCACCTGAAAGGGAAGCGCCATGGACATCTTGTGGACGATCATCGTCACCATCATCGGGGGCGTGATCATCGGGTCCCTCGGGAAGTTCTTCGCTCCGGGGAACCGCGACAACATCCCGTTCTGGCTCACCATCGTCTGCGGCATCATCGGCATGATCGTGGGCAGCCTGATCTACTACGCCATCTTCGGCACCGCGTCCAACGTGGAGGGCCGGTCCGGCTATGGCTGGGACAACACCACCAAGGGCATCGACTGGTGGAGGCACATCTGGCAGATCGTGGTCGCGGCCCTCGCGGTCATGGGGGCCTCGTTCGTCACAGGCCGCGACAAGCGGTCCTGAGAGGCAGGACCCGACATCGACAGCGGCCCCCGTCCGATCCGGACGGGGGCCGCTGTCGTCGTACGCTCGATGAGCCGTCAGCTCACCAGTTGGCCTCGCCCTTGGGCGGCTTCGGGAGCTTCACGCTCGCCGGGTGGATGACGTAGACGATCCGGCCCGAGTGCGACCAGGCCTGCTCGAACTGCGCGCGGTCGTAGGTGACCCGCACCTGGTCGTCGCTCGCGATGAGGTGGGAGGCGGGGTCGTTCATCACCGGGTTGCCGTCGGCGTCGAAGCCGACGAGCACCATCAGGTGGCCGTTCGTGCCGTAGCCGGCCCCGTCGAGCTCGCCCTTCTCGAACGAGAGGGAGGTGACGAGCGGGATCCCCTTCTTGATGAACTGCTCGGCCTCGGTGAGCGAGCGCAGCCGGGTCACGAACCCCTCGAGCCCGCGGCTGCCGGCGTACGCCGCGTTGAACGGCCAGTTGCCGGCGCCGTCGTAGGTGTAGTCGAAGACCGACCGCGCCGCGTGGTCGACCTGCGGGTCGGCGTACGACGGGTCGACCCAGGAGGTCTCCTCCGGCGTCGGCCCGGCGCCCCAGTAGTCGAGGACCATCGCCGTCGAGGTGGGGCTGCACCACGCCTCGCCGCCGTTGTCGTACTGCGGGTACTGGCCCTTGTGGATCTCCTGGGAGTACGTCGGCACGTCGAGCACGATCCCCTCGGCGCCGCCGAGCGGGGTGTCGGTCGGCGTGTCGTCGGGCACCGCGGAGGCCATCGCGCCGAGCATCGTGACCTTCGGGGTCGCGGTGGTCCCGGCCTTGCGGTAGAGCGTCAGCCGGAGCCGGTAGTCCTCCAGGGTGTGGTCGTTGCGGGTGGCGAACGTGTCGGTGTAGACCGTGCCGTCGTCGTCCTTCTGGCCGTCGACGGAGGTGCGGTGGAACCCCTCGTCGTAGGACGCCCAGCGGCCGAGGACATACCACTTGGTCTGCGCGCCGGTCTCCGTCGTACCGCTGACCTCCACCTGGATCCAGGTGCCGGCCGGGGTGGTGGCGTTCCACGACGAGACCAGCTCGGTGAGGCCGAAGGCGGTGCTCACAGTCGGCGAGAGCCAGGTGGCGTAGTCGTAGGTCACCGCGGAGCCGTCGCCGAACGGGTCGGTGTAGTCGAGCGTGCCGACGGGGCGGGCGATCCGCAGGGCGCCGTGGTCGACCACGGTGCCGTCGGACGTGCCGTGCTTGAAGCCGGGGGTCCCCTTCCACTGGTGGTAGGTGACATGGGTGTCGTACGCCGGCGCCGGGGCCGCCTCAGCCGCGACGGACATGGCGCCTCCGGCGAGCGGCAGGGCGAGGACGAGCGCGGCCGAGGCCGCAAGTTTTCGGAGCATCGGGGTCTCCCACGAGAAGATCGCGCCGCAGGAGCGGCTGACGAGACTGAACCTTCCGCACGCTATCCACCCCGGGGCCCCGTGTCACCGTCCCGGCGGCAACCGTCTCGGCGCCGGTCCTGGATCGCACGCTCAGTGGGCGAGGCCCAGGCGACCCATCCGCTCGACGTGGCGGTGGGTGATCCGGGTGAACATGTCGGCGACGGTGGTGAGGTCGAGACCGTCGATGTGGCCGCCGGCGAGCAGGTCGGAGAGGGCGTCGCGCTCGGCGGCGACGTGCTGGGCCTGGGTGAACGCCTCCCCCATCAGCCGTCGCCCCCACAGCGCGAGCCGGCCGGCGATCTTCGGGTCGGCCTCGATGCCGGCCCGGATCCGCTCGACGGCGAACTCGCTGCGCCCGGTGTCCTCGAGGGTGTCGAGGACGAGGCCCTTGGTGTCGCCGTCGAGGTAGGCCGCGATCTCGCGGTAGAAGTCGTTGGCGAGCCCGTCACCGACGTACGCCTTCACCAGGGACTCCCACCAGTCCGACGGCGCGGTGTGGGCGTGGAAGACGTCGAACGCCTCGCGGAAGGGCTCCATGGCGGCGTACGGGTCGACGCCGAGCTCCTTCAGCCGGGCCACCAGGGGCGGCACCTTGGCGTACTGCGCGCTCGCCATGCCGTGCAGCGCCACCTTGTCCGGGAGCGTCGGCGCCATCCGGCCGTCGGCGCTGAGCCGCTCGAACGCCGAGATCTCGCCGTACCCCACCGCGCCGAGCAGATCGATGACCGCGGCGCGGTAGACGGGATCCTCGAAGGAGGCCGAGGACGGCTCGGACGACGGGGGCACGGCGGCGTCAGGTCCCTGCGATGCAACCACGGGAGCACCCTACCGATAGACTCGGTCTCGAAGATTCCGCCCGAGCGGCTGTGCGACGAAGCCGCCGCCAGGGCACGACCGTATGTGCGCGGCGTGGCGCTTCCTTTCCCGTAGTGAGCAGCTCGCCGCACGAGGAAAGCGAAACTATGTCCAACACTGGGCCCACCTTCCGTGAGCTCGGGGTCCTCCCCGAGATCTGCGACGCCCTGGAGTCCAAGGGGATCACCACCCCCTTCGCCATCCAGGAGATGACCCTCTCCATCGCCCTCATGGGCACCGACCTGATCGGCCAGGCCCGCACCGGCACCGGTAAGACGCTCGCCTTCGGTATCCCCGTCGTGCAGCGCAGCGTGGCCCCGAAGGACCCCGACTACTCCGAGCTGCCGCAGGGCAAGCCGCAGGCGCTCATCGTGGCGCCGACGCGCGAGCTCGCGCTGCAGGTCTCCGCCGACGTCGAGCTGGCCGGCTCGCTGCGCGGGCTGCGCGTGCTGACGGTGTACGGCGGGGTCGGCTACGACACCCAGCTCGACACCCTCGAGTCGGGCGTCGACATCGTCGTCGGCACGCCGGGCCGCCTCATCGATCTGGCCAACCGCCGGGCGCTCGACCTCTCCCACGTGCACGCGCTCGTGCTCGACGAGGCCGACGAGATGCTCGACCTCGGCTTCCTGCCCGACGTGGAGAAGCTGCTCCGGCTCACCCCGGAGACGCGGCAGACGATGCTGTTCTCGGCGACCATGCCCGGCCCGATCGTGGCGATGGCGCGCACCTACATGCGCCACCCGATGAACATCCGGGCCGAGTCGTCGTACGAGAACGCGACCGTGCCGGCCACCGCGCAGTTCGTCTACCAGGCCCACGACCTCGACAAGCCGGAGATGATCGGTCGGCTGCTGCAGGCCGAGGACGTCGACAAGGTCATCGTGTTTGCGCGCACCAAGCGGCAGGCCCAGCGGGTCGCCGACGACCTCGCGGACCGCGGCTTCAACGCCGCGCCGCTCCACGGTGACATGCAGCAGGTCGCCCGCGAGAAGGTGATGAGCCGCTTCCGCGAGGGCAAGGTGCAGGTCCTCGTCGCCACCGACGTCGCTGCCCGTGGCATCGACGTGACCAGCGTCTCCCACGTCGTCAACTACACGACGCCGGACGACGAGAAGACCTACGTCCACCGCATCGGCCGCACCGGCCGGGCCGGCGCCTCCGGCGTCGCGGTCACGCTGGTCGACTGGGCCGACCTCCACAAGTGGAAGATGATCAACAAGGCGCTCGACCTGCCCTTCGACGACCCGCCGGAGACCTACTCCTCCTCGGAGCACTTCTTCCACGACATGGGCATCCCGAAGGGCACGAAGGGCCGCATCAAGGCCGCCCGCCCCGCCGAGTCGCAGCGCTCGGAGCGCTCCGGCCGGCCCGACCGGGGCGAGGGATCCGGCGACCGGCCGGCTCGCAAGAGCAGCCGCCCCCGTACGCGCACCCGCTCCCGCGGCGGCCAGGTCGTCGCCGAGGCCAGCGGGTCCGCGACCCCCGCCGAGCAGCCCGCCGAGGGCGGCACCGCGACCGAGGGCGAGAAGAAGCCCTCCCGCAACCGCCGCCGTCGCCGCCGCTCCGGTGGGTCCGGCGAGTCCGCCCCGGTGAGCGCCGACGCCTGACCCCGACCAGGCGGTCAGGCGGTGACGACCACCGTCGTGCCCAGCTGGGCGAAGTCCCACATCGCCTTCGCGTCCGCCTCCTTCTGGCGGATGCAGCCGTGCGACTGTGGCGTGCCGAGCTGCGCCACGGTCTGCAGCGGCAGGCCGTCCTTGACCGGGATGTCGTGGAAGCCGATGGCCGCGTTGACGCCGTGGGCGAAGCGTACGAACCACTTCATCGTCCCGGAGTCGTCGATGCCGACCGCGTTCTCGGAGCGCGAGTAGACCGAGTAGGTGCCCGGCTGGAGGTTGTCGGTGACGCTGCCCGACACCGGGTAGGTGCGCTGGACGTGGTTGCCGTCGTCGACGATCCACACCCGCTGACGGCTGAGCGAGAAGACCGCCCGCCGGCCGTAGCCCGAGTCGGCCGGCAGGGCCGTGTCGGTGTCGCCCGGGTCCGCCTGTGCCGACCGGTCCTGCCGGCGGGTCGGCTCGGTCGGGGTGGACTCCGTGGTGTCGGTCGGAGTCGCGGCGGAGTCGTCGCTGTCGGCGTACGTCGGCGTCGGGCTCGACGACGGCTCGGCCGTGGGTGCCGGCGCGGGGTCGGCCGCGACGTTCGAGGCCGGGTCGTACGCTGAGGGGTCCTCCGGGCTGCGGTGGATGACGCCGACGGCGCCCAACAGCGCCACGAGGACGACCAGCCCGGCCAGGCCCGTCAGCCCGATCCGCCCCCAGCGGGGCTTCACGTCGGCGCGATGCTTGCTCACCGGCTCGACTTCACCCGCTTCTGGCCCGACCTCTGCTTGGGCCGCGCCGCGCGCTCCACGAGGTTGGCCGCCACCTCGCGGTAGGCCTTGGCCCCCTTGCTGGACCGGGACGTGGCCAGGATCGAACGGCCGGCGGCGGGCGCCTCCGCGAACTTGATCGTCTTCGGGATCGGCGGCTCCACCACCTCGAGGTCGTAGGTGTCCGAGATGGTCTCGAGCACGGTGCGGGAGTGGTTGGTCCGGCCGTCGTACAGCGTCGGCAGGACACCCCACACCTCCAGCCCGCGGTTGGTGAACCGGCGTACGTCGTGGACGGTGTCGAGCAGCTGCCCGACACCGCGGTGGGAGAGCGTCTCGCACTGTAGCGGGACGAGTACGCCGTCGGCGGCCGTCAGCGCCGCGACCGTCAGCACGCCGAGCGACGGCGGGCAGTCGAGCAGGATCCAGTCGTAGCCGTCGCCGGACTCCTGGAGCATCTCCAGCGACGACTTCACGGCGTGCTCGCGCCCCGTGCGGGTCAGCAGGTCGGCCTCCGCACGCGCGAGCTCGATGGTGGCGGGCAGCAGGTCGACGCCCTCGTCGGTCTCGAGGATGACGTCCTCGGGGTCGACCCCCTTGGTGAGCACCTGGTGGACGGAGACCTCGAGGTCCTCGGGGTCGATCCCGAGGGAGAACGTCAGGCACGCCTGGGGGTCGAGGTCGACGAGCAGCACCGAATGACCGAGCTCGGCGATCGCCGCGCCGATGGACGCGACGGACGTGGTCTTGGCGACGCCGCCCTTCTGGTTGGCGACCGCGAGCGTGGTGGTCATCGAGGCCCATCATGCCCGACCTACCGCGGGTACCTGGGAAGGTGGTGCCACACTCGGTCGCATGTCGCAGCAGCCCTCCCCCACCGACGACACCGCGGCCGACGGCCGCCCCACCGCCCTGGTCACCGGCGCGACCGCCGGCATCGGCCTCGCCTTCGCCCGGCAGCTCGCCGAGCGCGGCTACGACCTGGTCCTGGTCGCCCGCGACGAGAAGCGGCTCGAGTCGGTGGCCGAGGAGCTCCGCTCGTCGTACGACGTCCGGGCGGAGGTCCTGCCGTCCGATCTCGCCGACCGGGCCGAGCTCGCCCGCGTCGAGCAGCGGCTCGCCGACGACTCCCGTCCGGTCGACCTGCTGGTCAACAACGCCGGCTTCGGGCTGAAGCACCGCTTCCTCACCAACACGATCGACGAGGAGAACGCCATGCTCGACGTCCTCGTCGTCGCCGTGCTGCGGCTCTCCCACGCAGCGCTCCGCTCGATGACGACCCGCGGGCGCGGCGGCATCATCAACGTCTCCAGCGTGGCCTCCTACCTCCCCCGCGGGACGTACGCCGCCGCCAAGGCCTGGGTCAACAGCTTCTCCGAGTGGGCCCACCACGAGTACCGCCCCGCCGGCGTGAGGGTGATGGCGCTGCTGCCGGGCTTCACCAGGACCGAGTTCCACGAGCGGATGGGCGTGGGGCGCGGCTCCGCGCCGGGCTTCCTCTGGCTCGACGTGGACCGGCTCGTGCGCGACGCGCTCGACGACTACGACAAGGGCAGGGCGCGCTCGGTGCCGTCACCGCAGTACAAGGCGATCGCCGCGACGGCCCGTCTCGTCCCGGGCCGGGTGCTGCAGCGGTTCCAGTCGCTGGGGCGGAAGTAGCAGCTCAGGCGTCGCCCGTGATGAACGCGCGTACGGCGTCGGCGACCATCTGCACGGCGATGGCCGACAGCAGCAGGCCGGCAATGCGGGTCACGAGCAGGACCCCGGACTCGCGGATGAGCCGCAGGATCGGCAGCGAGAACCGCATCGCCGCCCAGAGGACGACGTGGACGGCGACGAACGCCAGCACCAGCGCGAGGCCGTCGCTGAACCCGTCGGCCTGGCGCGCGAAGACCATCGTCGCGACGATCGCGCCGGGTCCCGCCAGCAGCGGCGTGCCGAGCGGGACGAGGGCGACGTTGGTGCCGGTCTGCGCGGTCGGGACCTCCTCGTTGTCGGTCAGCAGCTCGAGGGCCACCAGCAGGAGCAGCAGGCCACCGGCGCACTGCAGCGCCGGCAGCGAGATCCCGAGGTAGTGCAGGATCCCCTGCCCGAACAGCGCGAAGACCGCGATCACGAAGAAGGAGACCAGCACCGCCTGCCAGGCCGCCTTGCGGGAGGACTCGGCCGACCGGCCGGCGGTGAGCGAGAGGAAGATCGGGATCGTCCCGACCGGGTCCATGATCACGAACAGCGTCACGAACGCCGAGACGGCCAGAGAGGTCACCTCACGACCTCGGGCGTACGCCGGCCGGAGGCCGCGGCGGCAGCGGAGGCGCGCTCGCGGAGGCGGGCGTACTCGTCGGGGTGGGTCGTGTTGACGCCGAGGTCGTGGTCGAGCTTCCCCGCGCCGTGGTAGTCGCTGGACCCGGTCGCGACCAGGTCGAGCTCGTGGGCGATCGCGCGCAGCTTCTCGCGGGTCTCGGGGGTGTGGTCCTGGTGGTCGACCTCGATGCCGGTCAGCCCGACGTCGACGAGCCTGGCGAGCTCCTCGGCGTCGGGGCGCTCGCGGCCGCTGCGGCCCCACGGGTGGGCGATGACGGTGACGCCGCCTGCCTCGGCCACGATGCGGATCATCGTCTCGAGCGGGGTGGCGTACCTGCCGACGTACGCCGGCCGGCCGGCGCTCAGGTAGCGCTCGAACGCCTCGTCGCGGTTGCGTACGACGCCCTTGCGCACCAGCGCGTCGGCGACGTGCGGCCGCCCGGACGCCGCGGCCTCGGCGGAGCCGGCGAGCACGTCGGCGACGGTGATGTCGATCCCGAGCTCCTGCAGCCTCTCCACCATCCTCGGCAGCCGCCCGTCGCGTCCGCCGAGGATGCGGCCGAGCTCCTCGACCAGCGGCGGGTACGCCGGGTCGGGGAGGTAGGCGAGCAGGTGGACGCCGTGGCCGTCGTGCTTGGTGCTGATCTCCATGCCGCGGACGAGCTCGAGGCCGGTCTCCCGGGCGGCGGCGACCGCCTCGTCCCAGCCGTCGGAGGTGTCGTGGTCGGTGAGCGCCACGACGTCGAGACCGGCCGCGTGCGCCTTCCGCACCAGCTCGGCGGGCGAGTCGGTCCCGTCACTCACACGGGAGTGGGTGTGGAGGTCGATGCGCACGCGTCACAGGCTAACGACGGACCCTGCCCGTGACCGAGTCGTGACCACCTGGCATCACCAGCTGCCGCTGCGGCCGCCGAACGGCAGCTCCACGAGCGAGACACCCATGCCCGAGACGTCCCGGAGGATCCACTCGTCGCGCAGCAGCAGCATCGCCGAGGCCGGGCGCAGGATGAGCCACAGCCAGCGGCCGCCGGCCTCGCCGACGACGACCGAGCGGTCCCACTCCCCCTCGCCACTGGTGGAGACCGGCCAGAGCGAGACCTGCTGGCTGCCGATCCGCAGCTTGGCGGTCGCGGGTCCGTCCCCGAACTCCGGTCCCGGGTCGTCGCCGATCGTCCCCGCGACCCTCGCCCCGAGGCCGACCCCGGCCTCCTCGGCGACGATGATCGCCTCGACCGGGCCGTCGAGGTCGCTGGTGCCGGCCACCGTCGTCAGCGTCGCTGTGGCGTCCTGGGCACCGCCGACGACGGCGAAGTCGGTGACCTCCCAGCCCGGCCCGAGCGGCCACGGGAGATACGTCGGGAACGACCCGGCCATCGTGAGGTGGTCGACGAAGTCGTCGTACGACGGCTCGTCGCTCCGCCACACCGGCCTCACCAGGCCGTGCTCGGGGCAGGACCAGACCCCGTCCGTGCCGGTCCGCGCGACCGGTGTCGGACAGCGCGGGCATCCGGCCGCGAGAGACACGTCCCCCACCGTGGCGTGAGCGCCGCCGCGGGTCAAGAGTTCCAGTGCACGACGACCGGCTGGCCACGGTCCTCGCCCAGCACCGACAGCGTCGCGGTGCCGAGCCAGAAGTTGCGGCCCGCGCTGACGGGCTCGCCCAGCCAACGGGCCGCGAGGGCGCGCAGGCTGTGGCCATGGGCGAAGACGAGCGTGTCACCCCCGCGCGCCCGCGCCGCGGCGACCACCCGGTCCAGCCGCTCCGCCACCTGCCCGGGGGTCTCCCCGCCGGGGGTGTAGCCGTCCCAGATCGACCAGCCCGGGTCACGCTCGTGGATCTCGTCGGTCGTGATGCCCTCGTACTCGCCGTAGTCCCACTCGGCGAGGTCCTCGTCGACCACCGCGTCGGGGAAGCCGGCCAGCTCGGCCGTACGCCGGGCGCGCAACCGCGGCGAGGTCAGGACGGCTGTGAACTCGCGGCCGGCGAGCCGTGGCGCGAGGTCCTTCGCGGCCGTCTCGCCCTCCGGGAGCAGCGGTAGGTCGGTGGTCGAGGTGTGGCGTCCCGACAGGCTCCACTCGGTGGTGCCGTGCCGCACGAGATACAGACCCATGGGTCGAGTGTGGCAGGAGGCACCCGGCGACCCTCCGTGGGCGCCCCTCAGTGCACGCCCGACATGAGGGCGCGGATCGGCCGCGTGCAGGCGATCAGTACGCCGCCGGCGACGACCGCCACCAGCCCGACCCAGAGGAAGAACGGCTCCTCGTTCGCGGGGTCGTAGGCCGACGCCAGCCGGCCGGACATCGCCGTACCGAGCGCGACGGAGAGGAAGAACAGGGCCACCATCTGGGTCCTGAACCGCTCCGGCGCGAGCTTGGTCGCGAGCGAGAGCCCGACCGGCGAGAGCAGCAGCTCGGCCACCGTGAAGACCAGCAGGATCCCGGCCAGGCCCAGCAGCGGCACCGAGTGCGGTCCGGTCGGCATCGCCAGGAACACCCAGAAGGCGAGCCCCATCACCAGCGTCCCGAGGCCGAACTTCACCGGCGTCGACGGCTGCCGCTCGCCCAGCTTCGTCCACAGCGCCGCGAAGACGCCGGCGAGGACGATGATGTAGACCGGGTTGATCGACTGGACCCACGACACCGGCATCTCCCAGCCGAAGAGGTTGCGGTCCAGCCGCTGGTCGGCGTAGATCGTCACGACCGTGAACTGCTGCTGGTAGAGCGACCAGAAGACCGCGCTCGCCACGAACATCGGCACCATCGCCCACACGCGGCGCCGCTCGACGCCCGTGATGTGCCTGCTGGCGAGGATGACGGCGAAGTAGGCCACCGCGGCGACCCCGCTCACCCAGATGACGATGTCGGAGAGCCGCTCGGCGGTGATGACGTGCGCGAGGCACAGCACGACGACCACGGCGGCCGCCAGCACGGCCCCGCCGGCGTACGCCGCCCGGCCTGAGGCCGGGAGCGGGTCGGGGACGCGGTGGGTCTCCGCGGGGAGGCCGCGGCGGCCGACGGCGTACTGCGCCAGGCCGGCGGCCATCCCGACCGCGGCCAGGCCGAAGCCTGCGTGGAAGCCCCAGTCCTTCTGGAGCAGCCCGGTGAGCAGCGGGCCCACCAGGGCGCCGAGGTTGATGCCCATGTAGAACAGCGAGAAGCCGGCGTCGCGCCGCTCGTCGTCGGCGGCGTACAGCGAGCCGACGAGCGAGGTCGCGTTGGCCTTCACCCCGCCGCTGCCGAGCGCGATCAGCACCAACCCGACACCGACACCGGCCAGGCCCGGCACGACGGCCAACGCGATGTGGCCGAGCATGACGACCGTTGCCGAGGCGAAGAGGGTCCGCTCCGCGCCGATCAGCCGGTCGGCGAACCAGGCGCCGAGGATCGTCGCGAGATAGACCGCGCCGCCGTACGCCCCGACGATGCCGGCGGCGACGCCCTCGTCGATGCCGAGGCCGCCGCGGGCGGCGGAGTAGTAGAGGTAGATCAGGAGGATGCCCTGCATCCCGTAGAAGCTGAACCGCTCCCACATCTCGACGCCGAAGAGGTTGGCGAGGGTCCAGGGCTGGCCGAAGAACGTGCGCCCGGTCGAGGTGGCCGGGCTCGTGCTCGCAGGCGTCTCCCGATCGGAGATCCGCTGTTCAGTCACTCGTTCGAGGCTGCCATGGCGGTCTGGACCACCTCAAATCGGCGGCCGCGCAGGTCAGCGCGGGTCAGCGCGGGACAAGCGCCCAGTAGTCGAGGTCGAGGAGTACGCCGGCGGCGTACGTGCCGTCCTCGCCCCGCAGTGTCATCGACTCGTCGCGGCCCTTCGTGGCGACCAGACGGAGCCGGAGCGCCCCCACGCCGGGCGCAGGCGTCTCGGCCTTGTCGAGGACCTCCGACCACGCGTAGACGGTGTCGCCGGCGAAGGCCGGGGCGGTGTGGGCGCCGGCGTTGATGGCGGCGATCAGCTGGGCGTTGGCGAGGCCGTTGAACGACAGAGCGCGGGCGAGCGAGATGACGTGCCCGCCGTACACCAGCCGCCTCCCGTCGGGGCGGGCGTCGGTGTTGAAGTGCACCTTCGCGGTGTTCTGCCACAGCCGGGTCGCCATCATGTGCTCGGCGTCGGTGAGCGTCACCCCGTCGACGTGGTCGATCCGCTCGCCGACCTCGTAGTCGTCGAACCGGTGCGGCTCCCCGGCCGCGGCGACGTCGTACGCCGTGAAGTCGAGCCCCTCGGGGACGACGAGGTCGCTCGCGGGGACGGACGCCGCCAGGTCGGGTATGACGGTCTCGGGCGCCGGCGCCGACTGGTCGCGCTTGTGCACCATCACCCAGCGGGCCCAGTCGATGGCGACCTCGCCGCGCTGGTTGGTCGCCGTGGACCGGACGTAGACCACGCCGGTCCTCCCGTTGGAGTTCTGCTTGAGCCCGATGACCTCGGACTCGGTGGACAGCGTGTCGCCCGGGACGACCGGCCGGTGGAACCGGCACTCGGCGTAGCCGAGGTTGGCGACGGCGTTGAGCGAGACGTCTGGGACGGTCTTGCCGAAGGCGATGTGGAACGCGATCAGCTCCTCCACCGGGTGCGCGGCGAGGCCGACGGACGCCGCGAAGGCGGCTGAGGAGTGGATCGCGAACCGGGTCGGGTAGATGGCGCCGTAGAGCGCCCGGTCGCCCTCGGTGACGGTCCGCGGGGTCGCGTGCCTGATCACCTGGCCGACGGTGAAGTCCTCGAAGAAGTTGCCCGGATCCGTCTTGGAGACAGCGGTCTTGCTCATGACGTCCTCTCGATGGCGCTGATACCGGTCAGTAACCGTAGCGGTCGACTCGTCGGGCGGGCGTGGCCTGTCGGTAGGAGCGCTCGACGAGGTCCGCGAGGCCGCGTACTGCGGCCGTCGCGGCCTCCTCCGGGTCCTCGAGCCCGGCGAGCTCGTCCGGGCCGCCGACCTCGCCGACCTTCCGCCGGAACCGGCGGTACGCCATGACCGCCGCGGCGGCGACGAGGTCCACGTCCACGGCCGAGGCGTCGACGCCCTTCACCGGCACCGGCTCGAGGTCGGACCAGTCGCCGTGGAGCACCGGGTCCTGCCCGCGCAGGATCGTCGTCATGCCTTCGGCGTGCTCCCGGACCCAGTCGTGCACGGGCAGGCCGAGACGCGGGTCCTCGACGCCGAGCCTCGGCATGATCGACTTCGCGAGCACCCTCTTGCGGAGCCTCTGACCGAGCGGGAACCTCATCCCGCGCTCGTCGAGGAGCGCGTTCATCCGGCGCAGCACCTCCGTGGAGGCCGCCCCGAGTGACGCGTTCCCACGGCGGGCGGCCTCGAACCCGCCGGGGTCGAATGCGGCCACCTCGGCGAAGCGCTCGAGCAGGAGCGTCGGCGCGGCGCCCGGATGGGGGACGGTGACGACGTGCACGCGTCCGGCCCGGGACCAGCGCCGGCCGAGCCGGGCCGCGCCCTGCTGCCGCCAGAACGTCCTCGCCGCGGCCGGCAGCTCCTCCCGCGGCCCGTCCCAGGTCCCCGGCCGGCCGAGCTCGACGCCGCGGAGGTACTCGCCCCAGGTCCAGGCACGGCCGTTCTGCACGGTCTCCTGCCACATGGCGACGATGCTGCGGTTGAGGTCGCGCAGCGTGAGGACGACCTCGACGGGCCCGAGATCCTCCGCGATCCGGTCGATCTGGCGCGGGCCGGCGGGGGCGAGCATCTCCGAGGAGATCACCACCGTGCCCGGCCACTCGCGGCTCTCCCGGACGAGGCGGTCCCAGGTGCCGCGCAGGTCGCGGGCCGCCCCGTCGGTCTCGCGTCCGAGCGCGTTGAGCGCGGCGGCCTGGTGGGCACCGGCCCGCTCGCCCGCCGGCAGCAGCACCCCCTGGTCGGCCAGCCGGGTGCGGTTGACCCGAAGCGTGTCCTGGAGGTACGTCGTCCCGGACTTCATCGCCCCGACGTGGAGCACGACCCGCTCGGCCACCGGTCCCCTTCTCGTCGTCTCGTCTCCCCCGACCGCCGGACAGTGTAAGCGGCGGGCGGTACGCCGCCGGCGGTCGCGTCAGACGATGCCGTGCAGCCGCTCGGGGACCCGCACGAGCGGACTCCGCTTGAGCACGCGGACCTGCCCCTGCCGTGGCGCCCGGTAGAGGTCGCCCTCCTGGATCACCAGCGTCGAGAGGTCCACCGTGGTGGGATCGAACTCGGGCACGTCCTCGCGGCGTACGCCGGCGGTCGCCTGCGCGACCAGGTCGACGAGGTCCTGGCCCGTCTCCGACCAGGAGCTGTTCTTGCCGCGGCCCTCCGACATGGCCATCGCGTTGCGGCGGTCGGCCTGGCGCCGGAGCGCGTCCTGGTCGGCGAACTTGAAGTGCACCATGAAGAGCTCGGGGTCCGGCTGGTACGGCGCCATGACGCCGTGGGAGGCGGCCGCCCACGGGCTGCTCACCCGCTTGAGCGCGGGCTTGCACATGACCGGGGCGAACTTCGCGAAGGAGCGCTGGCCGAGGATCGGACGGCTCGGGTGGAGCGGTCCCTCCAGGCCCGGGTGGTGCACGACGTTGAGCGCCAGCGGGGCGAGGACCGGGACCTCGCGGCGTGCCCGGAGGTAGGGCCGGAGGCCGTCGTGGAGCTTCGGGTCGGGGATGATGAACTCGTCGACGTCGGTGAACACCACGACGTCGTAGGTCTGCAGGAGCCCCTGGGCGACGCCGCTGACCAGCTTGATCCGGCTGGCCTCGAACCGCCCGGGCCGGAAGCCCGGGATCCGCTGCACCGTGCAGGGCAGCCGGTCCGTGCTGCCGTCGGAGCTGTTGTCGTCGAAGACGATGAGGTTCTCCACGCCGACCTGGCCGCCGTAGTAGCCGACCCAGCGGTGCAGCATGTCGCCCTCGTCGCGCGCGACCGTCAGCACGGCGACACGCGGGCCCCGGGCCGGGGCCGGCCGACGCCCGCGCAGCCGCCTCACCACCGGTCGGAGCATCGGGCGGAGCGTCTCGCGCAGCTGGTCAGGCATGGACCTGCGCCCGCTCCGGCGCCGGGGTGGATGCGGGCCTGCGCGAGGGCCTGCGCACGTACCACTCGACGAGGTGGGCCAGCGCGTTGGTCGACTCGGTGACGAGCGCGGCCGGGTCGGTCGCCTCCGGCGCCCACTCGGGTACGGCGTCGGTCGTGAGGGCGGCGAGGATCCTCGAGAGGCCGCGGTAGCCGTCGACGGCGGCCGCCGCGACCTGGTCCGGCGTCACCTCCGACGGGTGGATCCCGTCGACCTGGGTGGGCTCGAGGTCGGCCCAGTCGCCGTGGAGCCTGATGCGCTGTCGCTTCAGGCTGCGGACCATGAAGCGGGCGTACGGCGCCACCCACGGCAGCAGCGGGGCACCGATCCGCGGCTCCTGCCCTGCCCGCTCGGGCAGAACCGACTTGGCGAGGTGCCGCTTCCGGACCCCGATGCCGGCCGGGAACCGCATGTCACGCTCGTCGAGGGCGAGGTTCATCAGCCGCAGCGCCTCGGTGGAGGCGGCACCGAGGGAGGTGTTGGCCCTGGCAGCAGCCTCCAGTGTGGTGTGGTCGAAGCCGACGACATCGGCGAACCGGCTCATGAGCAGGTCGGCGGGGGCGCCCGGATGCGGCACAGTGACCAGGTGGACCCGCCCGACCTTCGACCACAGGTTCGCGAGGCGTACGGCGTTCTGCTGGCGCCAGAAGGTCTGGCTCGCCTGCGAGACGTCCGCGGGCGTACGCCCCCGCCGCGGGCGACCGCGCTCGACGTCGGCGATGTAGTCGTCCCACAGCCAGCTGCGGCCGTTCTGGATCGACTCCTGCCACATCGCGGGGATCGTGCGGTTGAGGTCGCGGAGGGTCACGACGACGTCGATCTTCGTCCGGCCGAGGCTCTCGGCGATCCGCTTGATCTGCCGCGGCCCGGCGGGCGCCAGCAGCTCCACCGAGATCACCGCCGTCCCGCTCCAGTCGCGCACCTGGTCGGCCAGCTTGGCCCAGTTGCCGGCGACGCTGCGGCCGGTCGGGTGGTGCTCGAGACCGAGGACGTCCAGGACGCCGTCGACCTGTCTGCCCCAGCGCTTCCCGGGCAGCAGGACGCCACGGTCGGCCAGGTGGTCCCGGTTGGCGTAGAGAGCGGCTTGGAGATAGGTCGTTCCGGACTTCATCGCCCCGATGTGGAGCACTACTCTCTTGGCCACCGCGTTCCTTCTTGCCCGTCGTCGAGATCGGGCCCAGTGTAAGGACTACAGGGGTCCTCTCGGCGCCAGGCTGGTGAACGACACGTGGACAACGTGCCCGACGTCGTCAGGAGCCTCCGCCGCCGGCCTTGCGGCGGTGCATCTTCGGTGCCCCACCCACGACCTCGGAGCCGTGCGCCTTCTCCTTCGCGTCGGCGGCCTCGGCGTGGGCGTGCGAGGAGGACTTCTTCTTCTCCAGTGCCTCCCGCATCTTCGCCTTCAGGTCGTCGTTCGTCATCGCGTCCTCCACTGGTGACCGACCGGTTGTGCAAACGGCCGAGGTGCCTGGGTCTCCACCCTGACACCTCGGCCGTCACAAATCGACCCGAAAAGCTCAGCCCTTGGCGGCGTACGCCTTCAGCATCTGGCGGCCGATGATCATCTTCTGGATGTCGGAGGTGCCCTCGCCGATGAGCATGAACTTGACCTCGCGCATCAGCCGCTCGATCTCGTACTCCTTGGAGTAGCCGTAGCCGCCGTGGATCCGGAAGGAGTCCTCGACGACCTCGTTGGCGTACTCGCTCGCGAGCATCTTCGCCATCCCCGCGTCCACGTCGCTACGCTTGCCGGCGTCCTTGAGCCGGGCGGCGCGGACCATCATCGCGTGGGAGGTCTCCACCTTGGTCGCCATCTCCGCGAGCCGGAACAGGATCGCCTGGTGCTGCGCGATCGGCTTGCCGAAGGTCTGCCGCTGCTGGGCGTAGGCGATGCCGAGCTCGAAGCCCCGGATGGCGAGCCCGCAGGCCCGCGCGGCCACGTTGACCCGGCCCACCTCGACCCCGTCCATCATCTGGTAGAAGCCCTTGCCCGGCTCCCCGCCGAGGATCTGGTCGGCCGGGATCTGGTGGCCCTCGAACACCATCTCGGTGGTGTCGATGCCCTTGTAGCCCATCTTGTCGATCTTGCCCGGCACCGTGATCCCGGGAGCCACCTCGCCGAAGCCGGGCTCCTTCTCGACCAGGAAGGTCGTCATCTTCTTGTAGACCGAGGCCGCGTCCTCGTCCGCCAAATGGTCTGTCCGTGTCAGCACCGCCACCAGGTTGGACGAGCCGCCGTTGGTCAGCCACATCTTCTGGCCGGTGATGGAGTACGACTCCGGAGCTCCGGTGGTTGAGCGTGTCGAAACCGTCGCCTTCGTCGACACCGCCGACACGTCCGAGCCCAGCGAGGGCTCCGACATCGAGAACGCGCCGCGGACCTCGCCGGTCGCCATCCGGGGGAGGTACTTCTGCTTCTGCGCCTCGGTGCCGTGCTGCATCAGCATGTAGGCCACGATGAAGTGGGTGTTGATCACGCCGCTGACGCTCATCCAGCCGCGCGCGATCTCCTCGACGCACAGCGCGTAGGTCAGCAGCGACTCCCCGAGCCCGCCGTACTCCTCCGGGATCATGATCCCGAAGATCCCCAGCTCCTTGAGCCCCTCGACGATCTCGGTCGGGTACTCGTCCTTGTGCTCGAGGTCCTGGGCCACCGGGATGATCTTCTCGTCCACGAACTGGCGGACCGTCTTCAGGATCTCCTCCTGGATGTCGGTCAGGCCGTCGGTCTCGGCTAGGCGACCCATGCGTGCTCCTCGATGAGTGGTGGTCGGGACCCTCGGAGGTTATCGTCCGTTAACGCAGTCCGCCGCGTGACGCCTGCCACAGGCCCACGCGGCGGATCCTACGCCGGGACGGTTCGGCGGACCCGGCCGCGCTCGCCTCAGACCTTCCGGCCGACGACGGCGAAGAACGGCCGGAAGAGCCGGTCGTACGACGTCCGGCTGGTGCGCAGCTGCAACCGCACCACCACGTCGGCGGTCTCCGGGATCATCGAGTACGGCGCGTCGAGCCGGAACGCCGGCGTCTTCCCGGTCCGGCTGACGAGCAGGACCGACGGCGGCAGCTTCTCCTTGTGCGACGGCCAGACGTTGGGCCGGTTGACCGCCCAGCTCTTCTTGTTGACGTTCGATCCGAGCAGTCGGGCGAGGGACTCCTCCGTGCCGGTGCGCGGCGAGTCGCCGGTGATCAGCTGGACGTGGACGCCGCGGGCGTAGGCCTTCCTCAGCGCCGTCACGATGCCGCGCGACTCGAGGTGGTGGGTCGCGAGGTGGATCGCGGCGCCCTTCGGCGCGCTGTTGACCGCCTTCTGCACGACCCGGAGCAGCACCCGCTGGCCGCTGCGCGGCCCGTTCGGCTCGCTCTGGACCGTCCCGTTGCCGAAGCGGTACGACGAGTCCGCCGTGCCCCCGGTGGGCACGTTGCAGAGGTCGACGACCAGCGCGTTGTGGTCGGAGTTCAGCGTCCGGGTGGACTGGCTCGAGACCGAGAACTTCGCGGCGCCCCGGAGGAAGAGGTAGTCGATCGTCGCGCCGTGGTGGTCACCGGTGACCTCGCGCCTCTGCAGGACGTCGTACGTCGGCACGAACCGCTCGTCGTACAGCTGCCCGCGCGGGTACAGCCCCCCGTTGTACGGGACGTTGAAGTCGCCGCCGATGAGCACGGGGCCGCTGTCGTCGAGCTTGTCGGCGAGCTTGTCGAGCCGGCGCAGCGAGGGCCGCAGCAGGCCCTTGACCGGCTTCTCGTACGGCGCGATGTGGGCGGAGACCACCGACAGCACCCGTCCGCCGGTGCGGTTGCGGAGCGTCACCCAGTTGGCGTACCTGATCCCGAGCTGCGCGCGCTGCTTCTTGGTCTTGCCGTGCTTGTTGCTGACCATGAAGGTGCCCTTGCGCAGGAGCTTCCACCGCTTGGAGTTCCACACGACCGGGGTCGCGCCCTTGTACTGCCCCGGGGTGCGCCAGATGGCGTACTTGCCGGGCGCGAGCACGCTGTCGTGCCGCCTCGGGACCTCGTTGTAGGTGACGAAGTCGGGGTTGGTTCCCAGCACGGTGCGGACGTCGGCCTGGAACTTCCTGACCGGGGTGCCCGCCTTCAGGTTCGCCTGCACGAAGCGGTACTTCGGCGGGGAGTAGGTCTTCGCCGCTGCCTCACGCAGGACCGGCCCGGTCGACGCGGAGCCCGCGTGGAGTGCGGCGGGCGCCACCAGCGCTGCCCCCAGGAGCAGGGCGAGCGGGAGTCGCTGGAACCGGGATCGACACTGGAAACGCATGGCCACTCCGAGGATTCGTCACTAAGGGCCCATTGATAACACCAGTCACACCAGTCCCAGCGCAAGGACATCGGGGGAACTACATATCTGTAGTTCAGGCTCGGACTCCGTGGGCCGCGGGAGCCCTCAGACGACGCCGCGGAAGCGCGCCGGGATCCGACGGAACGGCCGCCGCTCCATCGCCGGCACCATCCGGGCGCCGGTCGAGCGGGTGATGCCGTTGTCGAGGGTCGTGACGATCTCGGCGAGCCGCGCCGGGTTCGGCACGAAGTCGGCGACCTTGTCGAGGTCGGGGCCGAGGTCGGCCCCCACCTCGGCGTTGAGCCGGTCCAGCAGGTCGAGCATCTCGTCGCTGGTGAACTGCCAGCTCGTCGCAGCCGCGCGGCCGTCGAGATCGACCATCGAGCGGCGGTGGGCGGCGACCCGGGCGAGGTGGTCGCGGTCGGCGAACTTCATGTGGAACATGAACAGCTCGGGGTCGACGGCGTACGACGCCCCCCGGATGCCGTGGGAGGCCGTCGTCCACTCGTTCCTGACGAACTTGAGCGCGGGCTTGCAGAACAGCGGGACGAACTTCACCAGGTGGCGCTGGTCGAGGAACGGCCGCCCGTAGTCGAGGGGCGGCTCGGTCGGGACGTGGTGGACGACGTTGAGGCACATGACGCCGACGGCCTGGGAGCCGCGGCGGGCGGCGGCGAACTCGCGCAGCCCGGCGTACTTCGCCGGGTCGGGGACGATGAACTCGTCCGCGTCGGCGAAGACGACGGCGTCGTGCCGTCGCAGCAGCTTCGCGGCCACCTTGCTCACGATCCGCATCCGGGCCGGCTCGAACTCGCCCTTGATCGGCCTGATCCGCTCGACCCGGCAGTCGAGGCCCTCGGTCGAGCCGTCGTCGGAGCTGTCGTCGACGACCACGACGCTGTCCATGCCGAGCTGGCCGCCGTAGTGGTCGAGCCACTTGCGCAGCATCCGGCCCTCGTTGCGGACCATCGTCACGGCGGCCACCCGCGGCAGCGCGCTGCTCAAACCCCGTCTCCTCCCGCCGACGTGCAGGCCCCGACGATATAGCGGGCGGCGCCCCCGGCGGTGGAGCGGGTCAGACCGTGCGGCCGACGGCCTTGAAGAACCGGACGAAGAGGTCGTCGTACGGCGCCTTGGTCGTCCAGACGTGGGCCGTCGTGGGAAGCCGCTGGTTCTTCGGGATGAGCGCCCGGTTGAGGTCGACGCGGACGGCCGGGGTGCCGCCGCTGACGCTGGCCAGGACGCCGGCGTTCGGGAGCCTCGCGGTCTTCCACGCCTGCGGCCGGTTGACCGCGAAGCTCTTCTTGTGGACGTTGCCGCCGAGCATCACGGCGTACCGCTTCTCGAGGGCGGTCTGCCTCCTGTCGCCGGTGATCAGCTGCACGTGCACGCCGCGGGCGTGGGCGCTCTCGATGGCCCGGCGGACCGCGGGGCCGTAGAGGTGCCGGCTGACGAGGTGGACCGAGGCACCCTCGGGCGCCTTGTCGAGGACGGCGATGACCTGGCGCACGGCGGCGCCCGGGTCGCGCCTCGGGTCGTTGGCGATCGTCCCGGGCACGAACGTCGGCGCCTGGCCGGTGGCGAGGCCGAACGCGCCGACGAGGAGGTCGTGGTCGGAGTTGATCTCGCGGACGTACTGGCTCTGCACGGCGAACTGCGAGGCCCGGTGCAGGAAGAGGTAGTCGATCGTCGCGCCTCGGTGGTCGCCGGTCGCGGGCGCCCGACCGGTGATGTCGTACGTCGGGGTCAGCCCGGCGGCGTCGAAGCCGGCCGCCTTGTAGGCCTTGCTGTCGTACTGGACGTTGAAGTCGCCGCCGACGATGAGCGGCCCCGACTTCGCGAGCTCGGCCACGAGCTTCCCGAGCCGCGTGACCGAGGGCCGCAGCAGGCCCTTCACCGGCTTCTCGTCCGGCGCGGTGTGGACCGAGACGACCGAGACGACCGTGCCGGCGGCGTTCTGCAGCGTCGCCCAGCTCGCGTAGCGGCGGCCGAGCTCGACCTTCTGCCGGGCGGTCTTCCCGCGCTTGTCGCTGACCATGAAGGTGCCCTCGTCGAGCGCCGTCCACGTGGCGCCGTTCCAGGCCACGGCGGTCTCGCCGGTGTACTTCCCCGGCGTACGGAACAGGTCGTAGGAGCCGGGCGCGAGCACGGCGTCGTCGCGGTAGGCGACTTCGTTGTAGGTGATGAAGTCCGGCTTCTGCGCCATCACCGTCCGTACGTCGGCCTGGAAGTGCTGCACGGACTGGGGCGAGCGCATGTTGCCCTGGACGACCTTGATCTCGGTGGTCGCCGGCGGTGTGGCCGCGGTGGTGGACGAGGTCGCGGCGCGCGCGGCCCCGGGCACGCCCGCCGACAGCAGCGCCAGCACTGCGAGCGCGGAGGGAAGGGCGGCGCGGCCCACAGGCCGCCCGAGCGGCGCAGCGAGGCGGGGCATTCTCACGGTCGGGCCTTTCGATTCGTCACGCGAACTACATCCGTCACCAGGGATCCCAGCAGTCACACCAGCCCCGTGCAACCGGAACCGAGCAACTACAGATCTGTAATTCGCGAGGCGGTCCGTACGGGTGCGCCGCGGGGGCCGCCGGGACCGGCTCAGCCGGTCACCCCGAGCGCCGCGGCGAGCGGCTCGGCGAGCTCGCGGGCGTACTCGGGGGTGACGTGCTCCTTGTCGCGCATCGTCACCGTGTCGCCGACGACCGAGGGGCACAGCCCGTCGGCGCAGAACCACTTCGAGACGTCCACGGCGGCGGCGCCGGTCTCGCGGGCCTCGCGGAGGTAGCCGCGCTGGATGTTGGCCCGGACCGCCGCCGGCCGGAAGGCGCAGTCGCCGAGGTCGGCGTGGCCCGAGGTGAGGCAGACACCCGGCTCACGCTCCAGCTTCGGGGTGTTGGCGACCACCGCGACGCGGTCGGCCAGCGGCTCGAGCCGCTCGAGCTCGGCCCGCATGCCGTCGGTGACGGTCCGGACGAACTCGGGCCGGTCCTCGGTGTAGCCGACCTGGTCGCCGTCGGGATCGAGCACCGGGGCGAGCGCGGCGCTGACCACGACGACGAGGTCCGGGTGGAGGTCGCGGACCGTGTCGAGCGCCCAGCTCTTGAACTCGTTGCACGCGTCCCACACCCGGTCGGTGTCGGTGTCCACCTGGTCGACCTGCAGGGCCGGGCAGCCGCTGTAGACGAGGCTGTAGGTCGCATAGCCGTGCGCCTTCCCGATCTCCTGGATCGCGGGGCTCCAGGCACGGGCGTGCGAGTCGCCGATGAGGACGATCGTCCGGTCGGCGTCGGGGTCGCCGCCCGGGCAGAGCCTGTGGGTCCCGGTGCGGTAGTCGCAGTCGCCCAGCGACGCGGTGTCCTTGTTGAGGCCGAGCAGCGAGGGGTGCAGGTCGCTCGGCACCGCTCGGCTCTGGCGGGCGGCGAGCACCGAGGCCTCGACCAGGGCCACCTGCGGGTCCTTGCTGAACCGCTGCTGCCCGAAGTCGGCGGTGCTGATGGCCGCGTGGTGGCCGCCGACGCCGAGCTGGTGGTCGACGTACCCGCGGCCCGCCAGCGTCACGACGAGGACGACGACGAGCCCGGCCGGGTAGAGCGCGACGGCGTTCCGCGGCCTCCGCAGGAGCCGGCCCCGGCGCCGGAACGGCTCCTCGACGAGGTGGTACGACAGCGCGCTGAGACCGAAGATCAGGACGAGCGCAGCGGCGAGGTGGGCGTGGGACAGCGTGCGCTCGTCGTAGTGGTCCTCGGCGATGCGCAGGATCGGGAAGTGCCAGAGGTAGAGCGAGTAGGACCAGTCGCCGAGGACCCGGGCCGGCCGGAGGGAGAGTAACCGGAAGGGCGTCGTGCGCGACCCTGCCTCGGCGCTTCCGGCAACCAGGACGAGAGCCGCGCCGACGACCGGCACCGCGACGATCCAGCCGGGCACGTGCGTGCGCGCGTCGAACGTCACCGCGGCGAGGGCGATCGCGGCGAGCCCCACCCAGGCGAGCAGCTCGGCGAGCCACCGCGGCGCCCGCCACTCACGGCCGGTGAGGAGCACGGCGGCCAGGCTGCCCAGCCCCAGCTCCCAGCCGCGCGCCAGCGTCGAGAAGTACGCCGACGTCGGCGACACCCAGGTCGCGTGGACCGACCAGGCGAGCGACGCCGCGACCGCGCCCCCGAGCACGAGGGCGAGCGACCGACGCGAGGGGCGCCGTCCCCGCCGCCGCCACAGCCCGAGCAGGGCGAGGATCACCAGCGGCCACACGACGTAGTACTGCTCCTCGACCGACAGCGACCAGTAGTGCTGCAGCGGCGAGGTCGGCTGGTCCTGGGCGAAGTAGTCGGTGCCGATGTCTGCGAACCTGAGGTTGGCGCCGAAGCAGGCGGCCCACCAGGCGTCCTTGAAGATCTCGACGGCGCGCACGAGCGGGAGGAGGAGCGTCGCGGCCACGGCCGTCGCGGCCAGGACGAGGACCGCCGCCGGCAGGATGCGGCGTGCCCGGCGGGCGTAGAACCCGAGCAGGGAGAGCCTGCCCGAGGTGTCGACCTCGCGCACGAGGAGGCCGGTGATCAGGAACCCGGAGATGACGAAGAAGACGTCGACTCCGACGTAACCGCCGGCCACGGAGGAGAAGCCGGCATGGGACACGATCACCAGCAGGACGGCGAGCGCCCGCATGCCCTGGATGTCACCGCGGAAGAGTCGGCGGGAGGCTCCCGCGGGGGCGGGCGAGCTCGCGACCGACCCGTTCTGGACCGCCGCTGCGGACCCGGTCTGAGTCGTCGCGATGATCGAGTCCCCCATCTTTGGCGATCCGGCAGCCTGGCGGCGGTGACTGTAACCTCTGGGCATGGTCAGAGCAACGGGAAGTCATCGGGGCCCCGTCAAGCGTGGACGGAGCGGCGCCCGGGTCGCCACCGCCGTTCTCGGAACGCTGGCCATCGTAGCCGCCCTCGGGGTCGGAGCGGGCCGTCTTCTGGCGAGTCGCGACGACACGGCCATCGACACGACCGACAGCGCGCTCCAGACCCCGACGCCGTCGCCGACCACCACCCCGACGAAGGCTCCGGCCACCAAGGCGACCGACCGCCACCAGAAGCCGAGCCGCGACAAGCGGCCCGCGCGGGTGGTGCCCGGCCTGCAGCTCGTCCACCTGACGCCGGAGGAGATCGAGGCCCGCAAGGCTGCGGCGCGTGCGGCGGAGATCGCCTCCCACGAGGTGAGCTTCACGATCGGCACGCTCAACGTGCTCGGCTCCCAGCACACCGGGCCGCACGGCAACGACCACCACGGCTGGCCGGCCGCCTCCTGGCGTACGCCGCAGCAGGCGGCCTACATCCGCGGCCACGACGTCGACGTGGTCGGCACCCAGGAGCTCAAGCCCGACCAGCTCAACGGCCTGATCGCCGGCACCGGGTTCAAGGCCTACCCGGGCTACGCGTTCGGGTCCAAGAACACCGACAACTCGATCCTCTACGACCCTGACAAGTTCGAGTTCGTCTCCGGCACCTCGTTCACGATCACGTTCATGAATGGCCGCCGCCCGCAGACGGTGCTGAAGCTGCGCGACCGGGACACCGGCCGGGAGATGTACTTCATCAACATGCACACCTCCGCCGGCCATGACGCGCACGACACCGCCACCCGGCACGCCGGCATGGCCACCGCGGTCAGCTACATCAACAACCTGAAGAGCGAGGGCCTGCCGATCTTCCTCACCGGCGACATGAACGACCGTGAGCCGTTCAAGAGCCGAGTGCTCGCGCCGACCGGCATGACCGCGCCGATCTTCGGCCCCTGGCACTCACGGATCTACGGTCCGGGGTGGCTGGCGGTCGACTGGATCGCCGGAACCGGCAACGTCACCTGGAGCGACTACTGGGTCGACATCCTGCAGAAGCGCAAGATCAGCGACCACTACTTCATCACCGCCCACGCCACCATCCCCGGCGCCTGACCTTCCCCGTCGGCTCGGCCTGCGGGCGGCGTACGCCGTCGCGCAGCTCCTTGACGTCCCCGAGCATGCGGGCGACCAGCCAGGTGGCCACGTCCGCGACCTCGGCGTCGGTCACGGAGTCGGGCGTACGCCGGGGTGCTAGCTCGTCGGGGACCAGCAGCCGGTCCAGGTCGCCGACGACGTCGTACCCCCGCTCGCGGACGAATTCGACCGCCGCCCGGCCCCGCTCGCGGCACTCGGCGACCCGGTCCTCCGGTGGCCAGAACCGCTCCCCCTGTCGCGGCACCAGCCGCTCGTCGGCGAGGAAGGTCCGCAGGTAGACCCCCCGGTCGAAGGCGCGCTTGAAGGGGTGGGGCATGCCGGCGTCGTCGAGCTGCAGGTTGACCCGTCGCATCGTCTCGGCCTCGACGACGCCCATCGACTCGTTGGGGAAGGAGCCGGACAGGTCGTAGGCGGCGGTCTCGAGACCGAGCAGCCCGCCGAACCTGCGCCAGAGGTCGTCGCGCGGCGCCCCGGTGTCGAGCGGCAGGACGTGGACCCGGTCGGGCGAGACGGCCGGCGCCCAGCGCTCGAGCACGAGCCGCAGGTCGAGGGCGCGCCAGTTCCAGACCTCGAGGGGGTTGTCGGAGACCGTCCGGGAGTAGCCGCCGATCGGCGTCGTACCCCTGTTCTTCAGGCTCTCCTGCCAGCTCGCGGTGAAGAGCCCGAGCGGCTCCCTCGCCGTCGCGACCACGTGGACGCGTGCCGGCGCGAGGCGCTCGACCATGCGACGCGCCTGGTCCTCGGCGGCCGCGGCGAAGAACTCGTGGCTGACGAGGGCCCGGCCGGGCCAGGACGCGATCTCGTCGCACAGCCGCTCCCAGGCGCCGGTGGCCCGGGCCGGCAGGCGGTGCATGTGCGGGTCGTCGCGGACCTCCCGGCTCGCCCACAGGTGGTCGCGCCGCTCCCGGCCGGGGAGCAGCAGGCCCTCGGCACGCAGCCGGTCGCGCGTGCCCCAGAGGATGGTCTGGAGATAGGTCGTCCCGGTCTTGGGCAGCCCCAGGTGGACGTAGACCTCGTCGGCCACGGTGCTAGAGGCTCTTGGTGAACTTCTCGATCGCCGCGGCGACGCGCTCCTCGTCACGGGAGGCGAGCGGCACGAGCAGCTCCTGGACGACGTCGGTGAGCTCGGCGAGCCGGAGGTTGTGCCGCCGCAGCTGGATGACGTCCTGCTCGAGCTCGCGCACCTTCTCCTCGAGCTCGTCGACCCGGGCCTGCACCCGCATCGGCCGGCCCAGCCATGCCTTCACGCCCACCGCGCCACCACTCGTCCGACACCAATCTCGTCGCGGTCCCGTCGCGGCACCTTCGACTCCGACGCGTGCAGGATACTCCCGCCGTGATCCCGGACGAGGTCGCAGGCCTCGTCCACCGAGAGCGGCCACACCTGCAGGAGGTCGCCCCGGCTGGTGGTCCAGAAGCTGGCATAGAGTCGTCCGCCGCCGCGCAGGGCCATCTGGGCGAAGCGCATGAAGCCGTCCCTCCCGATCTCGTAGGTCGCGTCGAGCATGTGGGAGGCGAGGATGGCGCGGGGCCCCGGCTGGTGGGCGACCCTCGCGCCCTCACCCAGCACCGAGCGGAGCTCCAGCAGGTTCAGCCGGCGTACGTCGAGCGGGAGGCCGTTCTGCCTCGCCTCGCGGCTCACGGCGGTCGACGCCGCCGGAAGATAGTCGTAGGCGGTGACGGTCCGGCCGTGGCGGGTGAGGAACCGCGCGTCCCGTCCACGGCCCGCGCCGACATCGAGCACATGGACGTCCGGCGCGAGCTCCTTGTGGGCGAGCCGCGCCAGGGCCGAGGGGCCTCCGCGGGGCATCTTCCGGCGGCGGGTGCTGTAGAGCCTGTCCCACTGGCGCAGGCCGACCTGGGTGCCGCGGAACCATCCGTTGAGCTGGGCCTGCGTGTGCGGGTCCTTCTCGAACTGGAACGCCGGGTCCGGAACGCGCCAGCCCGGGCCGTAGATCGCCTCGAGCAGTCGCTCGGGGGCAGCAGGCGCGGGCAGGACGCGGTCGTGGAGGGTGCAGGTGCCGAGCGGGAAGATCCACTCGCGGCGGAAGTCCTGGCCGACCTCCCCCATCAGGTAGAGACGCCCGTCGTCGAAGAAGCCGCCGAACACGTCCAGGCCACGCACGAACCCGTCGGCCTCGGCGACGTCGACCTTGAACGCCGCCCCGCTGTAGCGGTGGGTGGGATAGCCACGGTCGATGATCTCGCGCTGGAGCCGGAACGACTCGCGGACCACGTCGACCGGGGTGGTCTCCTTCGAGACGTAGCCGAGGTCGGCATCGGAGTCGTGGCCGAGGAGCCGCCCCTCGCGGACCGCGCCGAGCAGCGTGCCGTACGCCGGGAAGGCGTCCACGCCCAGGTCGTGCAGGACGGCGATCACCTCCTCGACGGCGTCGAGGAGCGGTTCGGTCTGTCCCGCGTCGCGTACGTCGAAGGTCGCGCTGAGCCGGCGGTCCTTGTCGAGGCTGAGCTGCTCGCCGTGGCGCCCGACGATCGCGATCGCCCCGGTGCCCGCGCCGAACCGGACGGCCTGGTCGAACAGGATCCTGCCGGTCACGGTCTCGCGGACGGTGACCCGGGCCTGACCGTCCAGGAACTGGCGGAGCGGCCCCGGCCACGCCGCCAGACGCGCGGACGGGCCGGTGGGGTCGGCCGCGTCGTCCTCCTTGGTGTCGCGCAGGGTCCAGAAGGACCAGATCCTGCGGCCGTCGAAGAGGACGTCGACGACCTCGTCGTCGGCGACGACGAGGTGGATGCCCCTGCCGTCGACCGAGCGGACGACGTCCGTCTTCGTCGTCATGTGCTGCCGTCCGTGTCAGTCCATGTCGATGTTGGCGTACGGGTCGACGACCTTGCCGGTCAACGGGCTGACGACCTTGGTCCCCGGGCGGATGTAGCCGTCCGATGTCGCCGCCTTGGTGCCGGACGGCGTGACGAGCCGGCCGACCGAGGAGCCGTCGCCGACGGTCAGCCGCGCGCCGTCGCCGCCGCCGAGCGTCGACGCACTGCCACCGGGCGCGTGGGCGAACCAGTAGGTGAGGTGCTTCTGGTAGCGGAGCACGGCCCGCGGCTTCGTGATGACCGCGATGTTCTCGTCGGAGATCGCCGAGAGCCCGGACGCGTTCGATGACCCGTTGACGACGCTGTAGGCCGCCTTGTCGTTGCCGACCACACCGTTGACGGTGAGGACCTTGAGGTGGAAGTACTTGTCGAACTCGCCGTCGCCGTCGTTGTCGACGGCCATGTGGTGGACCGGCACCTTGCCGCGCGTGCCGGCGCTGGTGAGCACCTTGTAGGCCTTGTAGCTCATCACGGTGTAGCCGACCTCGACGTCGCAGCCGTGGTTCCACAGCGCCTTGAGCTGCTGGGCGTTCTTCAGCCCGCGGTTCCCGCGCATCACGTCGGGGAAGAACCGGATGATCGTGCGGTGCTGGGCGTTGCCGTTCGTCGCGCCCTTGCACGAGACCTTGCTCAGCACCTTCGTCGCCGGGTCACCGGTGTAGTACTTCCCCATCTGCGGGGCGAAGGCGAGGGTGAACGGGGGCGAGCTGACGGACCGCCACGGGTTGGTGACCCTCTTGTCCTGCCACGCCTGCTTGAAGATCGTGACCGCGAAGTCGTAGATCTTCCGGTTGCCGACCCAGGTGTACATGTCGTTCCACTGGTTGGTCGCCGCCGCGCTGGTGATGTTGGCGGAGCCCTCCATCACGATCCGGGAGCTCTTGCCGCTCCAGGAGAAGATGTAGTACTTCGCGTGGGCGGAGCCGGACTTGCCGCGGCACGAGCCCTGGCAGACCTTCGCGGCGCTCCAGCGGCCCGGCTTGCGACCCTTGTTGCCCTTGGCCAGCCCGGCCTTGAGCCGCGCGAAGTTGCGGTTCGGGACCTCGGTGCTCCAGTTGCTCGAGTCCATCAGGACCTGCACGCGTACGCCGCGCTTCTGGGCGCGCAGGAGCCGGTCGGTCATCGCGGCGCTGTGGATGTTCCACGACATGATGCGGATCGTGCTGCCGCGGGGGGCGTGGTTGATCGCCCTCTTGATGTGGTCGTTGATGGCGTACTTGACCCGGTCCGGCCCGGTCGCGCTGTTGAAGACCGGTCCGCGCGGGACGTGGTAGCCCTTCGTCGCTGCATCGGCCTTCTCGGACGGCCCTGACCAGGCGACCCCGAGAGCGACTGCGGTTGCCATGATCACCGCGCACGCGGCGACGACCCGCCCTGCCTTCTGCATCTGCTCATACTCCAGCCTGGTCGTCCGATGCGACCGTGTCCTCGACCTTCGCACGACCTGGTCCCCCCGGGTCGGATCGCCCTCGCGGCGACGCGGCGACTGTACCTGACCCTCAGCCCCGGCACGTGGCAATGGCCGACTCGTAGACGGCGCTGTTCCACAGGACCCGCTCGGTGTGTCGGATCAGGCCGCCCGGGACCGCGAAGTAGTGGTCGCCGTAGACGACGATCACCTGCCCCGAGGAGCAGCCGATCCGGTGCGCCGGGACGGCGGCGCCGTCCTCGGAGCAGCCCGGGTAGCGCTTCGGCAGCGTGGCACCGTCCTTCCAGAGCGTCCCGCACGCCGACCAGCCGGCCGGGGCCGGGCTGGTGCTCGCGGAGGGCGAGGACGACGGAGTCTCGCTCGGCGAGCCGGTCATCGAGGGCGTGCTGCTCGAGGCGCTGTCGTCGGAGGCGGTGTCGTCCCCCGAGGACCCGCAGCCGGCGACGAGCGCCAGGGGGACGAGGAGGAACGCCAACGCAGGCAACATCCGCTGGGCACCCATGTTCGCGAGCATACGCGTCCACGACACTGCCGGACGGGAGGCGCGGTCGCCGCGGCCGGGCCCCGCTACGGTTTCCTCGTGAGCACCACTCCCGTCCGCGTGTACGCCGCCCGCCTGGTCGGCCTGCCGATCTTCGATCCCCAGGGGGAGCAGGTCGGAAAGGTCCGCGACGTCGTCGTCACGATCCGGACGGAGAGCAGCCAGCCGCGTGTCCTCGGCCTGGTCGCGGAGGTCTTCGGCAGGCGCCGGATCTTCGTGCCGATGACCCGGGTGACGAGCATCGACAGCGGGCAGGTCTACACGACCGGTCTGCTCAACATGCGGCGCTTCCAGCAGCGCTCGACCGAGACGCTGGTGATCGGACAGATGCTCGACCGGCAGGTCACGATCCGCTCCACCGGCGTCAGCGGCGTCGTGTACGACGTCGCCATGGAGCAGGCGCGCAACCGGGACTGGGTGCTCTCCCGGGTCGCCGTCCAGGAGCCCCCCAAGAAGTTCAGCCGGGGGCTGCGCAGGCGGGGCCAGACCCACGTCGTGGAGTGGAACGACGTCCAGGGGCTCACCCGCCGCTCCCCCACCCAGGGCGCCACCCATCTCCTCCACGCGATCCAGGAGATGCGCCCGGCCGACGCGGCCACCATGCTCCACGAGCTGCCCCCCGAGCGTCGGCGCCAGGTGGTCGCCGCGCTCGACGACGAGCGGCTGGCGGAGGTGCTCGAGGAGCTGCCCGAGGACGACCAGGTCGAGATCGTCGGGGCGCTCGACCGCGAGCGCGCGGCCGACGTGCTGGAGGAGATGTCCCCCGAGGACGCCGCCGACCTGATCGCCGAGCTGCCGACCGACACCGCCGCGATGCTGCTCGAGCTGATGGAGCCCGAGGAGGCCGAGGACGTCCGCCGGCTCATGTCGTACGAGGAGAACACCGCCGGCGCCATGATGACCGCCGAGCCGGTGATCCTCGGCCCGGACGCCACCGTGGCCGACGCGCTCGCGCACGTGCGCAATCCCGACCTGACCGCCGCGCAGGCGGCCGTGGTCTACGTCTGCCGGCCGCCGCTGGAGGTGCCGACCGGGAAGTTCCTCGGCATCGCCCACATCCAGCGGCTGCTCCGCGAGCCGCCGTCGTCGCTGGTCGCCGGCGCGCTCGACGAGTCGATGGAGCACCTCAAGCCCGAGGACTCGCTCGACCAGGTGGCGGCCCACCTGGCGACGTACAACCTGGTCGCGGCGCCCGTGGTCGACGACGCGGGCCACCTCGTCGGCGCGGTGACCGTCGACGACCTCCTCGACCACCTCCTCCCGGAGAACTGGCGGGAGAAGGTCCGCACGGAGCCGGTCCGCGGGGAGGCGGCGCATGGCTGAGACGCGTACGACGCGGGCGCGGCTGGACACCCCGCGCGAGACCCGCCGCCAGCTGGTGCGCCGGCCGACGATCAGCTCGGACGCCTTCGGCGTCTTCGCCGAGGCGTTCGCCCGCTACATGGGCACCGCGCGGTTCCTCGCCTGGATGACCGGGGTGGTCCTCGTCTGGATCCTGTGGAACGTCTTCGCGCCCAAGGACCTCCGGTTCGACGACTTCCCGTTCATCTTCCTGACGCTGGCGCTCAGCCTGCAGGCGTCGTACGCCGCTCCCCTGATCCTGCTCGCGCAGAACCGCCAGGAGGACCGCGACCGGGTGATCGCCGAGCAGGACAGGCGGGTCAACGCCCAGGCGCAGGCGGACATGGAGTTCCTCGCCCGGGAGATGGCGTCGCTGCGGATGGCGCTCGGCGAGGTCGCCACCCGCGACTACCTGCGCTCCGAGCTGCGGCAGCTGCTCGAGGACCTCGAGGAACGGGGCGTGGTCGAGGAGGAGGCCAGGGAGCGGTGAGGCTCCACCTACCACGTACGCTTGCCTCTTGTGAGTAGTACCCTCCTCGACCGCGTCAACGCCGCCCTGGCGACCGTCAACGACCCGGAGATCAAGCGGCCCATCACCGACCTCGGGATGGTCGAGTCGGTCGACGTCGACGACACCGGCGTCGTGCACACCAAGGTCCTGCTGACGGTCGCGGGCTGTCCGCTCAAGGACACCATCAACCGCGACGTGACGGCCGCGCTCGAGCAGGTCGACGGCGTGACGGGCATCGACCTCCAGCTCGGCGTGATGACACCCGAGCAGCGCCAGGAGATGCGCAACGGCCTGACCGGCGGCGCGGCGCAGCGGGAGATCCCGTTCGCCCAGCCCGGCTCACTCACGAAGGTGTACGCCGTCGCCTCGGGCAAGGGCGGCGTCGGCAAGTCCTCGGTCACGGTCAACCTCGCGCTCGCGCTGGCGGAGCAGGGGCTCAAGGTGGGCCTGGTGGACGCCGACATCTACGGCCACTCCGTCCCGGCCATGCTCGGCGTGGCCGACGCCCGGCCGACCCAGGTCGACGACCTGATCATGCCGGTCCCGACGTCGTCGGGCGTCTCCGTCATCTCGATCGGCATGCTGAAGCCGCGACGCGACCAGGTCGTCGCGTGGCGCGGCCCGATGCTCGACCGCGCGCTCGTGCAGATGCTCTCCGACGTCTACTGGGGGGACCTCGACGCGCTGCTGCTCGACCTGCCGCCGGGCACCGGCGACATCGCCATCTCCCTCGGCCAGCACCTGCCCAACGCCGAGATCGTCGTGGTCACGACGCCGCAGGAGGCGGCCGCCGAGGTCGCCGAGCGGGCGGGCACGATGGCCGAGATGATGCACCAGCGGGTGGTCGGCGTCATCGAGAACATGTCCTGGCTGCCCTGCCCGCACTGCGCCGCGGAGGGCAAGGAGCACCGACTCGAGGTCTTCGGGAGCGGCGGCGGCGCCCGCGTGGCCGACACGCTGTCGAAGCGGTTCGGCACCGACGTACCCCTCCTCGGGCAGGTCCCGCTCGACCCGTCCCTGCGCGAGGGCGGCGACGCCGGCAAGCCGATCGTGGAGTCCGACCCCACCTCGGCCGCTGCCCAGGTGCTGACCGACGTCGCCCGCACGATCTCCGGCCGCGGCCGTGGCCTGGCCGGCATGCAGCTCGGGCTGACACCCAGCAACCGGCTCTAGAGATCGTCTTGTAGGTTCATCGCCGTGTTCGGGATCGGGTTCGCGGAGCTCGCGGTCATCGCCTTCGTCGCCGTCCTGGTCCTCGGCCCGGACAAGCTGCCGGAGGTGGCGCGCCAGGCGGCACGCCTGCTGCACCAGCTGCGCAACCTCGCCAACAACGCCCGCGACGAGCTCCGCAACGAGCTCGGCCCGGAGTTCTCCGACCTCGAGCTGCGCGACCTCGACCCGCGCCGGATCATCACCAAACAGATCCAGGAGGCGCTCGCCGAGGTCGAGGCCGAGGAGGCCGTCGCCAAGGCGCCGAAGCCCCTCATGGCCGGCGAGCGGCCGCCGTACGACGACGAGGCGACCTGAGTCTCGCCCCGTCCGGCGGTGAGTGAGCAACCGTTCCCCGGCCCGCTTCGGTTGCCAGGTCACCGCCGCCGGGTCGCCGAGGTCAGACCGGCCGGCTCTGGACGGCGGCGAGCGAGCCGAACGGCACGAGCACGACCCGGCCGGCCTCTCCGCTGAGCAGCTCGACGAAGTCCGCGCCCACGCGGCGTACGACACCCTCGTGGCGTACGCCGTCAGTGCGATGCACCAGGCACCGCTCTCCCGCCTCGGCGAGCCGGCGCAGCGCCGACCCCAGCCCGAGCCGGGCGACAGCCGGCCACGCCACGTCGGGGACGGCCCGGTCGGCGGCGCCGGCGATGCTGCCGACGGCGTCCTGGCGCACGACCCAGTCCACCGCCCCCGCGGAGACCAGGAACCAGCCCTTCGCCACCCGCTCGAGCGTCCCCTGCAGCGTGCCGACGCCGCGGACGTCGACGGCGACGTCGCGCCCGACCGAGGCCATCAGCCGAGCGGCGAACGCCACCTCGGCATACTCCGCCCTGCTGCGGTCCTCGAGCTCCGCCTCCCGGTCACGGGCGTAGGCGGCCTCGGCCTGGCTCTCGAGGTCGTCGAAGAGCGCGAAGAGGTCCTCTTCCCACGACATGGCCGCACCCTGCCAGCCGCCGGGGGCGGGCTCAAGTGCCGTCCGCCGGGGTGCGGCAGCGCGTCAACTCATTCCGGGGCAGTGGCGGCGCGAGTAGCAGCCTTGCGGCGTGAGCGCAGTGCCATGAGACGAGCATGGGGCAGCACCGACTGGGCGCTGATCGCCGGGGACGTGGCACGGCCGCCGAGTGGTGCCCCGGCGACCGTGCCCCGTCAGTGGTGGAACCGGCTCACTGCACCGTGATGGTGAGCTCCTGGGTGGCCGCGGGGCTGACCTCGTTCGTAGCCCTGATCTGCACCGTGACGGTGCCGCTGTCGGTGGGCGTGCCGGACAGCGTGCCCGTGCCGTCGCCGTTGTCGGTGAAGGTCAGGCCCGCGGGCAGCGCGCCCTCGACCGACAGGCTGGGCACCTCAGCCGGGGTCGGCGACTGGGTGGTCGCCGTGGTGACGGTGAAGGAGACCGCGCTGCCACGAGTGACGTTCGCCGCCGGGTTCGAGGTGATCTGCAGCGGCGCCACATCGACGACGAACGACGTGCGCACGGTGGTGCCGTGGTTGCTCGCCGCGACCGTCACCGTCGCGATGCCGGAGCCGACGGTGCGCAGGACGCCGTTGTCGACCGCGACCACGTCGGGCCGGTTCGAGCGGTAGCGCAGCTTGACGCCGGCGGGCAGCGGGGTGCTGCGGCCCTTCGCGATGTAGCCGTGCAGCGCCTCGTCGTCGGTCGCGATCGTGACCTGCGGGTCGATGGTGGTGCCGATGTCGAAGGCTACCCGCTGGGCCACGTCCGCCGCCTGGTCGCCGGCCTGCACAGGTCGGACCGTCACCGTCGTCGGGAGGTGGCCGAGCCGGCCGACCACCCTGACCCACGTGCAGGCCGCGACGGAGTCGGCCGACTCGCCGAGCTCCAGACCGTAGGCGCCGTTGTCGACCTTCATCGTCTGCGTCCCCTCGTCAAAGAACGCCAACGACGACACCGGCACGGTGAAGTGGACCGTCTTCGACTGGCCGGGGCGTAGCTCGACCCGGTCGAAGGCGGCGAGCCGCTTGGCGGGACGCTCCGCCGAGGCCGGCGCGAACGGCGTGGTCGCGTAGAGCTGTGGGGTCGCCGTACCCGTGGTGTCTCCGGTGTTGGTGACCACGGCGGTCGCCTCGATGCTGCCGCTGGCGGTCACGGCGGCCCGGGCGACCTTCAGCCTGGAGTAGGAGAAGGTCGTGTAGCCGAGGCCGTGCCCGAACGCGAAGGTGGGCGTCCCGGTGAAGTACATGTAGGTGCGCCCGGGGCTGGTCGCCGTGGGCCGGATGGCGTAGTCGGCGATCGGGGGGAGCTGGTCGTCGCCTTGGTACCACGTGAAGGGCAGGTGGCCGCTCGGGTTGACGGTGCCGAGGAGCACGTTGGCGATCGCGGGGCCCTGCCGCTGCCCGAGGTAAGAGCTCCACAGTAGCGCCGGCGTGGTCGCGAGGAACGGCCGTACGTCGACCGAGCCGACGGTCTGCAGGTAGACCACCGTGTGCGGGTTGGCCGCCTCGACCTGGCGGATCATCTCGGCCTGGGCGCCCGGGAGCGCCGTGGTGGAGCGGTCGTGGTCCTCCGACGCGGTCGTGTTGTCGGTGCCCGCCACGACCACGACGGCGTCGTAGTCGGGCACGGCCGCGATGCTGGCCGCGTCGACGGTGGTGAGCTGCGAGGCCGTCGTACCCCCGGTGACCCCAGGCAGGAAGTCGACCTGCGCACGGGGATTGCGGGCCAGGATCGCGTTCTTGATGCCAGCGTAGGCGTCGATGTTGTGAGCAGCTCCCGCGCCTGACTGGATGCTGGAGTAGCCGCCAGTGAAGAGCCGCTGCGGGTGGGCGAAGTAGCCGACCACCGCGATCGTGGGGGCGCCGGATCGCGGCACCGACAACGGGAGCAGCGGCCGGTGGCCGACCTTGTCGTTCTTCAGCAGGACCAGCGCCTTCTCGGCACTCTTCTGGGCCTGCGCGAGGCGCTCGGGCGTCTCGGTGATCGCGTTGTTGCTCGGAGAGCTCGTCCAGGTCGTGCCGCCCAGGCGCTCGCGGGCCTCGCGGACCCACGGGACGAGGTTCTCGTCGTCGAACTCGCCGGTCGCCATGCGCGCGGTGAACAGGCGCACGAGCGAGGTGTCCACGTCGCCGACGTTGAAGGTGTCGACCTCGGTCTTGATCTTCTGGGCGATCGCGGTCGGCACGGTGTTCCCGTAGCTGTACTGGTCGTGATAGCCCCAGTTGCAATCGAGGTCCTCGCCGGCGGAGATGGCGTACGCCGTCCGGCCGTACTGGTCGAGCGGGGCGCTGGCCGTCGGCGGCTGCCAGTGGTGGCCGGCCTGGATCTCGTAGACGGCGTCGCAGTCGGAGGTGAAGTACCCGTCGAACCCGTAGGTGTCGCGGGCGAGGTCGCTCATCAGCTGCACGCTGGCGGCTGCCGGGACGCCGTTGACGCTGTTGTAGGAGCTCATGATCGAGCCCGGGTGCGCCGCCTTGACGATGTCAGCGAACTGCTTGGTGTAGTACTCCCGCAGCGTGCGCTGATCCATGTCGGAGGAGCCGTTGCGGCGGTTGAATTCGCTGTTGTTCGCGGCGTAGTGCTTCAGCGTCGCGATGGCCTTGTAGTAGCCGTGGGCCGAGGCCGGCAGCTTGCCGTCCCGCGTCTGCCCCTGCAGGCCGTCGACGTACTGCCCGGCCAGCGCCGCGGTCAGCGTGGGGTCCTCGCTCCACGCCTCGTCGTTGCGGCCCCAGCGCGGGTCGCGCGCCAGGTTGACCGTGGGAGCGTAGAAGTCGAGGTTGAGCCGGTTGGCCGGGGCGGTGTCGCGCGCCTCGTCGCCGATCAGCGAGGCTTCGCGGTAAACCAGCTCTGGGTCCCACGTGCTGCCCATCGACAGGTCGGAGGGGTACGACGTCGTGTTGGTCAGCGTCGTGGCGTTGCCGGTCGGCGTGATCGTCGAGGCGTTCACGCCGTGGTTGGACTCGTTCCACCAGCCCCAGGCCTCGATGCCCAGGCGCGGGATGGCCGGCGCCCTGCTGCTGTTCATCTCCTGGGCCTTCTCGGCGAGCGTCATGCGCGACACCAGGTCCGCCGCACGCTCGGACGGGCTGTAGGAGCGGTCGAGGTAGACGGGGTGGCCGGTGGCGGCGGACCTCGCCGCGCCCGGCGGTGAGGCGGTGGCGCTGCCGCTGAGCGCTCCAGGCGCGGTGAGCATGGCGGCCGCGGAGAGGGAGAGGGCGAGCACGGCAAGAAGCCGTCGACGTGGACTGCTGGTCATGTGATCTCCGAGAGAGAGGCACACCGTGGAGGGCGCGCGACGTGGGGGGTCGCGACGCCCTGCGGGACCAGCCGATGTGACGTCGCTCACATTGGAGCGTAGCGCATGGAGACGGTCGCCCAGGGTTCGGTGCGCACCCGCAATGCGAGTGCCGTGATCGCGGCCGTGCAGGCCCGGCCCGGCTCCAACCGCGCCGACATCTCCGACGCGCCGCAATGTTCGCCTGCTCCCGGTCCGGCCCTTGGCTGGAGGGGCTGGGTCGCTGAGGCGCCCGACGAGGTAAGCCGTGGGGCGGGCAGCTTGCCCTGCGATGCCTTCCGGCCGTAGGCCGCTGCAACTCCTGCGACGGATTGAGCCGACGCAACCTCACCGTGCAATGTCCGCACAATTCAACAGACGACCACTTGACTTCGCCGTCATCCACGCGTTCTTATAATCAAACAAAGGCAAACGCAAGGATCCAGGGATGAACGACACCGACCACCCGAGTCCGCTCCGCTGTCTGGCGGTGTGGCTGGCGGCGACGGCGCTAGCGGTCGGCGTCGCGGCGGTCCTCCTGCCGGTGCCGGCGAGCCCGGCCGGGGAGTTCGACGACCTGCTCGTCCGGCTGTGCTCGTGGGCGCTGCTCGGGTGTGCCGGGTGGTTCTGGACGGTCACGACGCTGGTCGTCGCGGCTGCGCTGCGCTCGCGCGATGGGAGGGTCCGCTCCGTCCGCGGGGTGCCGGCTCCGGTGCGGCGGCTGGTCCTGGCCGCCTGCGGCGTGGCGCTCACGAGCAGCGTCGCCGCACCCGCCCTCGCGACGCCCGGCCCGGTCCCGGTCGACGCGCGCGACCACAGCGGCCGGGTCGTCCTCACCGGGCTCCCCTACCCCGACCGGGCCGTCGCGGGGCAGGCGCCGCGTGCCGGCCACGGCCCGGCCGCCGAGCACGCCCAGCCGCCCGCGGTGCGTCCGTCGGCGTCGACGCAGCGCCACGTCGTCGTACGCCCCGGGGACTCGCTGTGGTCCATCGCCGAGTCCTGCCTCCCCGCCGGCGCGAGCGACGCGGAGGTTGCGACGGCGTGGCAGGAGCTCTACGCCGCCAACCGCCACGTCGTCGGCGCCGACCCCGACCTCATCGAGCCGGGACAGCGGCTGGCGGTGCCCTCCTCGCTCGACCACCCCCGTGAACCGTCCCGTGAGCGACCCAGTGAAGGAGCATCCTCGTGACCGAGCAGCCCGAGCCCGACGTCGTCCGCTTCCCGTCGCCGCGTGCACCGCTGGCCGAGGTCCAGGGCACGCTCGCACTCGATCTCCAGCCGCGGCAGGACCCGCCGCAGGCGGCGACGGCCGCCGACGTCGTCCCGCTGGCACGGGGCGGACGCGACGACGTCGCCGCCTGGGCGAGCCGCTTCGCGCAGGCGGCGGTCGAGATCGTCGGCGGAGACCGGCCGGTGTCGCAGCTGCTGCGCTGGGCGTCGGCGGAGGTCTACGACGACCTCACCCGACGTGCCCAGCTCGTCGCCCGCGCGGGGCACCACCGGCCGGGCCAGAGCAGGGTCCAGCCGGTACGTCCGAAGGTCGTCGGCGTCCACACCTTCGCGCTGGCGCCGGACGTGGTCGAGACCGCCCTGCGGGTGAGGTACGGCGCCCGCTCACGCGCCCTCGCCGCACGCTTCGAGTGGACCGACGACCGCTGGGTCTGCACCGCTCTCGAGTGGGCGTGACCGGGTCTCGGCTCGCCGGAGGCCCCGGAGTGCGCTCGTACTTCGCGCCCTCTGGCTCCGTCAGCCGTTGACGCGGGCAGTCTGGCCGGTGGGACCGCCGGGGCGCCCGTGGCACTGCTTGAACTTCTTGCCCGAGCCGCAGGGGCACAGCTGGTTGCGGCCGACGCCGGCGTACGGGTCGTCGGCGTTGGTGACCGTCGTGCCGCGGGCCTCGGAGCCGCCCTGCTCGTCGGGACCGGAGTACGACAGCTGCTGCGGCACCGCCGGGCGGTCGAGGCCCTTGGCGTGGACCTGCGGCGAGGCGGCGTGAAGGGCCTCGGAGATGTCCTGGAGCCCGGCGCCGTCGGCGCCCACGCCGACCGGCGGCTCGGCGAGCGCACCGGGGTGCATCGGGCCGGCGTGCTTCGACCCGTCGGCGTGGTAGTGGAACTCCTCCTCCTGCTGCTCCACCTGGACCTCGAGGTTGAAGAGGAAGCCGACCGACTCCTCCTTGATCCCGTCCATCATGGCGTTGAACATGTCGAAGCCCTCGCGCTGGTACTCCACCAGCGGGTCGCGCTGGCTGTAGGCCCGCAGCCCGATGCCCTCGCGGAGGTAGTCCATCTCGTAGAGGTGCTCGCGCCACTTCCGGTCGAGGACTGAGAGGACGACCTGGCGCTCGAGCTCGCGCATGACCTCCTCGCCGACCTCCTCCTCACGCCGGTCGTAGGCCGCCTGGGCGTCCTCCCTGAGCGCCTCGATGAGCTCGTCGCGCTCGAGGTTCGCCTTCTCGCCGCCGACGTCGTCGATGAGCTTGTCGTAGGAGACCGAGACCGGCCAGATCTGCTTGAGGTCGGTCCACAGCTGCTCGAGGTCCCACTCCTCGGCGTACTCCTGGGTGGCGCCGGTGACGACGCCGACGACGACATCGTCGATGAAGGTGCGGACCTGCTGCTCGAGGTCGGCGCCCTCGAGGACCTCGCGACGCTCGGCGTAGATGACCTTGCGCTGGCGGTCCATGACGTCGTCGTACTTCAGGACGTTCTTGCGGGACTCGAAGTTCTGCGCCTCGACCTGCGTCTGCGCGTTGGCGATGGCGTTGGTGACCCGCTTGTGCTCGATCGGCACGTCGTCCGGGATCTTCATGATCTGCAGGATCCGGTCGACCCAGTCGGCCTTGAACAGCCGCATGAGCTCGTCCTGCAGGGAGAGGTAGAAGCGGGACTCGCCCGGGTCACCCTGACGGCCGGAGCGGCCGCGGAGCTGGTTGTCGATGCGGCGGGACTCGTGGCGCTCGGTGCCGATGACGTAGAGACCGCCGAGCTCGGTGACCTCGTCGTGCTCGGCAGCGACCTGCTCCTGGATCCGCTCGACGGTACCGGCCCAGGCCGCCTCGTACTCGGCGGCGGTGTCGCCGGTCGGGAGCAGGCCGCTCTTGCGGAGCTCCTGGTCGGCGAGGAACTCGACCGACCCGCCGAGCATGATGTCGGTGCCTCGGCCGGCCATGTTGGTGGCGACGGTGACGGCGCCCTTGTGGCCGGCCAGCGCGACGATCTTCGCCTCGTCGGCGTGGTACTTCGCGTTGAGGACGGTGTGCGGGATGCCCTTCCGCTTGAGCTGGGTGCTGAGGTACTCGGACTTCTCGACCGACACCGTGCCGACCAGGATCGGCTGGCCCTTCTCGTGCCGCTCGGCGATGTCGTCGACGACCGCGGCGTACTTCGCCTCCTCGGTGCGGTAGACGAGGTCGGCCTGGTCCTTGCGGATCATCGGCTTGTTGGTCGGGATCGGGACGACGCCGAGGTTGTAGATCTTGTCGAACTCGCTGGCCTCGGTCATGGCCGTGCCGGTCATGCCCGAGAGCTTGTCGTACATGCGGAAGTAGTTCTGCAGCGTGATCGTCGCGAGCGTCTGGTACTCCTCGCGGACCTGCACGCCCTCCTTGGCCTCGATCGCCTGGTGGAGGCCCTCGTTGTAGCGGCGGCCGGCCAGCATGCGGCCGGTGTGCTCGTCGACGATCAGCACCTCGCCGTTCTGGACGACGTACTCCTTGTCGCGGTGGAACAGCTCCTTGGCCTTGATGGAGTTGTTCATGAAGGAGATGAGCGGGGTGTTGACCGAGTCGTAGAGGTTGTCGATGCCGAGGTGGTCCTCGACCTTCGTGATCCCCGGCTCGAGCACGGCGATGGTGCGCTTCTTCTCGTCGACCTCGTAGTCGACGTCGCGCTCCAGCGTGGCGGCGATCGAGGCGAACTCGTCGTACCACTTCACGTCATCCTCGGTGGGGCCGCTGATGATGAGCGGGGTGCGGGCCTCGTCGATGAGGATCGAGTCGACCTCGTCGACGATGGCGTAGAAGTGGCTGCGCTGGACGAGGTCGTCGACCGAGCCGGCCATGTTGTCGCGCAGGTAGTCGAAGCCGAGCTCGTTGTTGGTGCCGTAGGTGATGTCGCAGGCGTACGCCGCGCGCCGCTCCGCGGGCGTCATCTCCGGCAGGATCACGCCGACCGAGAGGCCGAGGAAGTGGTGGATGCGCCCCATCATCTCGGACTGGAACTTGGCCAGGTAGTCGTTGACGGTGACGATGTGGACGCCCTTGCCGGCCAGCGCGTTGAGGTAGGCCGGCAGGGTCGACACCAGGGTCTTGCCCTCACCGGTCTTCATCTCGGCGATGTTGCCGAGGTGGAGTGCCGCGCCGCCCATGATCTGCACGTCGTAGTGGCGCTGGCCGATGACCCGCTTGGCCGCCTCGCGGACGGTCGCGAAGGCCTCGGGCATCAGGTCGTCGAGGTCCTCGCCGTCGGCGAGCCGCTTCTTGAACTCGGCGGTCATGCCCTGCAGCTCCGCGTCCGACATCGCGACGAAGTCGTCCTCGATGGCGTTGACGGCCTTGGCGATCGCTTCGAGCTGCCGAAGGATCTTGCCCTCGCCGATGCGGAGGATCTTGTCGAGAATGGCCACGAGAATGGGCTCCTACTTGCTGCTGGTCGTTCGCCGGGTAGCGCGCCTCACTCTACCTACGCGGTGGGCAGCGCCCCACTTCGACGGCGCCGGAGGCCTCTTACCCCAATCTGGCGTTGACACGCGTAGGCGCCCCGGGATGAATGCAGCCATGGCCGAGCTTCTCTTCGTGACCTGGGACGGCGGCGGCAACGTCGCGCCGGCACTGGCCGTCGCCCGCGAGCTGCAGGCGCGCGGTCACCGGGTGCGGTTCCTCGGCCACGCGGTGCAGTCCGAGGAGCTCGCCGCGGCGGGGACCGAGGTCGTACCGGCGCCGCACGCCCGTCCGTTCACCCGGGCTTCCGAGCCTTCCGCGGCCGGGATGCTCGCGGCCTTCGCCGACCGTGGCCTGGCCCGTGACCTGACCGCCGAGCTGGCCCGCCGTCCCGCCGACCTCGTGGTCGTCGACGCGCTGATGTTCTCCGCCCTCGACGCCGTACGCAGGGCCGGCGTCGCGTACGTCGTCCTGGAGCACTTCCTCGACAGCTACTACGAGGAGGGCTGCCTCGGCAGTCCGCTCGCCATGCTCCTGAGGTTCCGTGGCCTCGCACCGCGCACGGCCGTCCGCGGCGCCCGCGCCCGGATCGTCACCGCCCTGCCCGAGCTCGACACGAGGCACGGCGCCCGCGGGCTCACCCACGTCGGCCCGGTCGTCGGCCCGGTCGTCGACCCGGTCGTCGGCGGCGCGCGCCGGGACGGATACGGACCGGCCGTGCTCGTCAGCCTCAGCACCTTCGGCTACCGCGGGATGGCCGAGGTCCTGCAGCGGATCGTCGACGGCACGGCGGGACTCGGCGTCCGGGTGGTGGTGACGACCGGTCCGCTGCTCGACCCGGCGCGGATCACGGCGTACGACGGCGTGGAGGTGCATCGGCACGTGCCGCACACCGAGCTGATGCCCGAGATGTCGCTCGTCGTCGGGCACGGCGGCCACGGGACGACGATGCAGGCGCTCGCGCACGACCTGCCGGTGCTGCTGCTCCCGCTCTACGCGCGCTCGGACCAGCCGTGGGTCGCCCGTGCGGTCGAGCGGGCCGGCGCAGGCAGGTCGCTGCCCCGGGACTCGCCGCCGGCGGCGATCGCTGCGGCCGCGGCGGCGCTGCTCGAGGAGGGCGCGCACCGCGCCGCGGCGGCCCGACTGGGCGCGGCGATCCGCGGGATGCCGGGCGCTGCCGGCGGCGCGGACGCGGTCGAGCTGGCGCTCAGCTGACGGCGGCCATCTCGGCCAGCAGGGCGGGCGCCAGGTCTCCCCGCGGCTCGACCGCGATCGAGTCGAGGCCGAGCCAGCCGGCCAGCCGGACCAGCTCGGCCGCCAGCTCGGCAGGGCTCTCGGGCGGCGCGTGCTCCTCGGCGTAGGCGCCCTTGACGACGAGGACCCCGGCCTTCCGGTCGGCCTTGAGGTCGACCCGGCCGACGATCCGCTCGCCGAGCAGGAACGGCAGCACGTAGTAGCCGTGGATCCGCTTGTGGGCGGGCGTGTAGATCTCGATCCGGTAGAAGAAGTCGAAGAGCGCCTCGGTCCGCTCCCGCTCCCACACGATCGGGTCGAACGGGCTGAGCAGCGCGCGGGCCGCCACCTTGCGGGGGATCCGGGCGGCGGTGTGGAGGTACGCCGGCTTGCGGATCCCCTCCACCCTGACCGGCGTCACCTCGCCGGTCTCGATCAGGGTGTTGAGAGCGCGGGTCGTGTCGGCGACCTTGAGCCGGAAGTAGTCGGCGATGTCCTTGGCGGTGCCGACGCCGTGGCTGCGGACGGCGCGGCGTACGAGCTCGAGGTGGGCCTCCTCCGTGTCGACGGGCGGCTGGTCGAGGACCGCCCTCGGGATCACCCTCTCGGGCAGGTCGTAGACGACCTCGAACTGGCCGTTGCGACCGGCGATCGCCAGCTCGCCCTCCATGTAGAGGACGTCGAGCGCCTTGCGCGCCTCGGACCAGTTCCAGCCCCAGTGCTCCCTCACGCGCGGCGCCCCGTCGTCGATGTCGCGCGCCGTCGCTCCTCCGCGGACGACGACCTCCTTCAGCACGGTCCGGCGGACCTCGGGGTCGACCTTCTTCCACCACTTGCCCTCGAGGCGGCGGTAGTGCTCCCGGCGGAACTCCATCACCGGCCACAGCTCGACGGGCATGAGGGCCTGGACGTGTGCCCAGTACTCCACCATCCGGCGCTGCTCGCGCCCGCTGCTCGCCCGGCGGAGCAGGTCGACGTCGTACGGCCCCATCCGGGAGTAGAGCGGCATGTAGTGGGCCCGCTGCAGCACGTTGACGCTGTCGACCTGCAGCACGCCGGTGCGCTCGAGCGTGCGCTGGAGGGTGCGCATCGTCGGGGCGGCGTGCGGCTTGTCGATGAAGCCCTGCGCCGCCAGCGCGATCCGGCGGGCCTGGGCGAGCGAGAGGGAGTCCACGCGAGCACCCTACGGGCGGATCCGGACGGTTCCGGACCGGAACAGGAGCGCGACGCGCCGCTCAGGGGGCTCCGTCACGGGAGGTCGAGCAGCTTCTCCTTGACGGCGTACATGACGGCCTCCATACGGGAGTGCAGCTGGAGCTTCTCGAGGATGTTGCGGACGTGGTTCTTGACGGTGTTCTCGGAGATGAAGAGCTGCTTGGCGATCTCGCGGTTGTTGAGGCCCTTGGCGACGAGGCGGAGCACCTCGAGCTCGCGCTCGGTGAGGCGGAGGCCGGGGACGTGGCCGCGCTCGGGGCGCGACATCTGCTTGAACTCGTCGATCAGCTTGACCGCCATCGACGGGCTGATGAGCGACTGGCCGTCGGCGACGACGCGGACCGCCTGGGCGACCTCGTCGATGGAGGAGTCCTTGAGCAGGTAGCCGGAGGCGCCGCTCTTGACCGCCTCGTAGAGGTCGGCCTCCTCGTCGGAGACGGTGAGCATGATGATCTTGGCCGAGGGGACCGCCTGCTTGATCGCCTGGCAGGCCTCGAGTCCGGTGCGCCGCGGCATCCGGATGTCGAGGAGGACGACGTCGGGGGCGGAGCCGGCCGCGAGGGCGGTGCCCTCGTCGCCGTCGGCCGCCTCGCCGACGACCTCGATGCTCTCCTCCGCCGTGAGCAGCATGACGAGGCCGCGGCGGAAGAGCTCCTGGTCGTCGACGACGAGGACGCGGATCGGCTCCGGGTCGGTGATCTGAGAGGTCACAGTCGCATCATGTCACGCAGAAACGGCCCGAACGGCCCAGTTGCGGGAATCCCCGCTGGCCCGACGGGGCTGGCCCGTCCGGGCCAGCCCCGTCGTGACCCTGGCCCGGGCTAGTAAGCGGCGTCGGTGCGCTCGAGGGCGATGACGCCGTAGTCGTAGCCGCGCCGACGGTAGACGACGGACGGCCGCGCGGACTCCTTGTCGACGTACAGGTAGAAGTCGTGCCCGACCAGCTCCATCTCGTAGAGCGCCTGGTCGAGCGTCATGGGAGCGGCGCTGTGGATCTTCTCGCGTACGACGAGCGGCCCCTCCCCCGTCACGGTGATCGGCCCGACCTGGTGCTCGACCGGGCTCTCGTCGATCGTCTCGGTCCGGATGCCGTCGTCCTCGGCGGGTACGTCGGCGAGCGCCTGCCCCACCGACAGCGGCGTACGCCGGCCGCGGTGCACGCGGCGCCGGTCGGCCGCACGCCGCATCTGGGCGGCCATCTTGTCGACCGCGAGGTCGAGCGCGCCCATCTTGTCCTCAGCACAGGCCTCGGCGCGGACGACCGGGCCCTTCGAGAAGGCGGTGAGCTCGACGTGCACGGCGCCCTTGTGCTGGCGCGGGTTGGGTTCGCAGTCGACCTCGACGTTGATCCGGATGATGCGGTGGTCGTGCTTCTCGAGCCGACTCAGCTTCTCCGCGACATGGTCGCGGTAGCGATCCGAGACCTCGCAGTTGCGAGCCGTGACGACAACTTCCATGAGTACCTCCAGTTGAGCCCTCTGACCGGTCGCGTCCCCCGAACGGACGACGACCGTGGTGGGTGGAGAGGGGAGTCCGTCCGGCCGACCTGGTCTTCTACCCCACAATCGCCTGCTGAGGCTTCCGCAGCTTCTCTGCCACTACCGGCCTTCTCCCGCGCGCCGCCGCATCCGTACGGCGGGAACGGGGCAGGGCTTATGTCTAAGCCGCACCGTGATCCCCAGGCAGTGCCTGGGTTACGTGGACCGTTTCGCCTGCGACTGGCATCGGCTAGCCGCTCGCGCACCCGGAGTCCGGGCGCCGAAGCGACGCAACCACGGACCCGGACGGACTCCATACACAGACGTTAGGTCAACGGGGTCCGGGACGAAATACCCGGGCGCTGTGAGGTCGGCAAAGTCCGCCGTGCCGTCGCTGCGACCGTCGCCACAGCGGCCACACGGAGACCGACCGCCTCCAGAGCCCGCTGCGCCTCCCGGGCCGTGGAGCCGGTGGTGAGCACGTCGTCGCAGACGACCAGCAGCGCGCGCGGCCAGCGCCGGGCGAGCCGGCGCAGCCCGGGCGACGGGCAGGTCATCGAGCCGGCCAGGTTGGCGGCGCGCCCGGCGGCGTCGAGCCCGGCCTGGTCCACGACGCCGGGCCGTGTCCGCAGGAGGCGTACGCCGGCGGCCGGCCACCCCGCCCTGCGGAGCACCCTCGCGGCGCGGGCGGTCACGGCGTACGTGCTGTCGTGGCCGCGCTCCCGCAGGCTGGCCGGCCGGGACGGGACCGGGACGAGTAGGAGCGGCACGTCCGTGGGTGCGCCGAGGACCGCCTCCGCGACCGAGAGCGCGAGAAGCTCCCCGAGCGGCCTCGCGAGGCCGAGCATGCGGCGCTCCTTGAGCCCGAGCACCATCTGCTTGACGGTGCCGGCGTACGGCGCTGCGGCGTACGGCCGCGCCAGGCCCGACGGCGTCGGCGTCGGCCAGGCGAGCCGGGCGCGGTCCGGCAGCTCCGCCCGGCAGCCGACACAGAGCAGCCGCCCCGGTCGGCCGCAGCCCACGCAGCTGCCGCCGAGGACCAGGTCGACGTACGCGTCGCGGAGGCTCACCGCACCGATAGGACCACCCGGCACGCGGCGGGACAACCGGCGCCGCGGGATCTGTGGAGAGGGCGGTCAGCCGGGGTACGTGACGGCTCGGACCGTGCCGCCGGTGGCGATGTCCATCGCCTGCCCGGACAGGTCGACGACCCGGCCGTCGACGGCGGTGGCGTAGAGGCCGTCCTCGGTCACCGGCGAGCCGACCAGGGTGCGCAGCGGGGTGCCGACGGTGAGCGTCACCGAGGCGAAGCCGGCCGCGGCGCCGTCGACGGAGAGGATCCTGATGAGCGCGGTCTCGGGGAGCTGCTGGAGCGCGACGACGGCGGTCGCCGAGTGCCAGGCGAGCGCCTGGATCCGGATCGCGCCCTCGGCGGGGTCGGAGATGACCCTGGCCCGGGTGCCGCCGGTGACCTGGGCGTGGGCGTCGGAGCGCAGCCGGCTCGCCACGACCCGGTCGCCGACCTGGCCGTGGATGACAGCGACGAGCCGCGAGCCGTCGCGGGAGACCAGGAAGGTCCGGACGTCCTGGCCGGTGATGCCCGGGACGCGGACCGGTGTGACGACCCCGTGCTCGAGGAAGGAGACCCGCGCGCCGTCCCGGGTGCGGTCGACCAGCCAGAGCCGGTTGGCGTAGTCCCACTGAGGCCGCAGCAGGTCGGTGCCGCTCACCGGCGCCCGGCGTACGGCGCCGCGCTCGTCCACCGGGCCGACGAGCACCGACCGGCCGTCGGAGGTGACGCCGGCGACCGACTTGGCCTGGAGGCTGAGCGACACGGCGCGTACGTCGTGCGCGGTGCTCCCCCAGGGCCCGCCGGCGGCGACGAACCGGTCCCCGTCGTAGGTCACCAGGCGCCCGTCGCGGAGGCCCCAGAGGTTGTCGTTGGAGGCATACCCCGTGGGGTCGAACTGCGCGAACCCGTTGACCGGGAAGTCGTCGCCGCCGTCGCTGAACTCCACGGGCCGGCCGTCGATCGTCAGCCGGATCCGGCTGATCGACCGCTCCTGGCGCAGCGTCCAGGCCAGCTGGGCGGACATCAGCTGGATGGCGTGCTGGCTCTGCTGACCGACGTCGCCGCTGAGGTCGACCTCGGCCACGCCGTTCTGCGACACCGGCACCGAGAGCCCCTCGCTGACGCCGGTCGGAAGGAGGGTGCGTACGACGCCCTCGACGCTCGGGCCCGGGCCGCGGAGCAGCCCCCGGACGAGGGCGGTGGCGAGCTGGCTGCCGCGCGGCACGAACACCGGTGTCGGCACCAGGATCCGGCCGGTCGGGTCGAAGTAGTAGAGCGACTCCTGGACGAAGCGGGACTCGAACCACGACTCGGAGACGACCAGCGCGTCCGGGGCGGCGGAGATCCGCCACTGCCCGTCCTCGCGGACGACCGAGAAGTGCAGCCGCCGCTGCGATGCCGGCACCGGTCCGAGCCACGAGCCCTGCTCGTCGAGATGGTTGGCGCCGACCAGGTCGACGGTGACGGGGCCGGTGCCGCGGGCGGGTGCCTTGTCGGAGTAGGTGATCGTCTCCTGCTGCGGGTTCCAGGAGGTGGCGAGCTCCTTGCTGAGGTACTTCCGCGCGGTCGTCGTCTGCAGCGGCGTCGCCAGCATCGCCTCGAGGAAGCCGTCGACGATCTCGGAGGGGGTCGCCCCCTGCTGCGGCGGCCGCGGGTCGAGCTCGAAGCCCTCGTCGGGCTGCGCAGCGGTGATCCGGCCGGCGTCGTGGACGGAGCCGGAGGTCGGCATCGACAGGCCGCACCCGGCCAGCGCCACCAGCGCCGCAAGCGACGCGAGGACGGCGACCAGGATCCGGGGGCGGTTCACGAGACCTGCTCCTTCGCGTCCTCCGGGACGAGCGGCAGCGGGCTGTGGCGCAGCCGCGCGCCGGCGTACCTCGGCAGGGTGAGGCGGAACTGCGCGCCCTGGCCCGGCCGGCCCCACGCCTGCAGCCAGCCGCCGTGGAGGTGGGCGTCCTCGAGCGAGATCGCCAGCCCGAGGCCGGTGCCGCCGCTGGAGCGGTCCCGGGCCGGGTCGGCGCGCCAGAACCGGTTGAAGACCATCGCCGTCTCCCCCGGCGCGAGGCCGACGCCGTGGTCGCGTACGGCGACCGCCGCGGCGTGGTCGTCGCTGTCGACCCGGATCTCGATCCGGTCGGACTCGCCGGCGTGGTCGATCGCGTTGGTGACCAGGTTGCGCAGGATCCGCTCGACGCGGCGTACGTCGACCTCGGCGACACAGGGGTGGTCGGGGGCGATCACGACGAGCTCCAGCGATCTCGGCTCGGTGAGGGGCCGGTGCTGGTCGGCGACGCGGTGGGCGACCCCGGCGAGGTCGACGTCCTCGAGGTCGAGCACCGCCGCGCCGGCGTCGAAACGGCTGATCTCGAGCAGGTCGACCAGGAGGTTCTCGAACCGGTCGAGCTCGGTGTGGAGCAGCTCGGCGGCGCGGGCGGTGGGCGGGTCGAAGCGGTCGCGGGCGTCGTACAGCACCTCGCCGGCCATCCGCACCGTCGTCAGCGGGGTGCGGAGCTCGTGGGACACGTCGGAGGTGAAGCGGCGCTGGACGCGGGAGAGCTCCTCGAGCTGCCGGATCTGGTTCTGCAGGTTGCTGGCCATCTGGTTGAAGGAGACCGCGAGCCTCGCGAGGTCGTCCTCGCCGCTGACCCGCATCCGCTGCTGCAGCTGGCCGGCCGCGAGCCGCTCCGCGACCTGGCGGGCCAGCCGGACCGGCGTGACGACCTGGCGCGCGACCAGCCAGGCGGCGAGCGCGATGAGGACGAGGAGCACGCCGGCGGCGACGAGCAGCCCGCGGGTCACCAGGGCGAGGGTCTCCTCCTGCTCGTCGAGGGGGAAGAGGAAGTAGAGGGTGTACGCGCGGCCGTCGGCCGGCAGGGTGACCTGGGAGCCGACCGCGATGCCGGGCGTGGCGGTGCCGCCGCGGGTGTGGATGGAGGTGTAGGTCCACGCCGGCTTCGCGTCCTCGCGGTCGAAGTGCCTCTCGAGCGAGGTCGGCACGCTGGTGACGTCGAGGCCGGGGGTGTACTCGGCGCCACCGTCGGTGAGTCGCCCGCCGAGGTCGCCGACGGGGCCGGCCATGACGACGTAGTAGCCCCGCGTCATCCCGCGCTGGATGATCGGCTCGACCAGGTCGCGACGCTGGCCGGAGGAGTCCACGTCGATGCCGGACGCGGCGCTGAGCCTGGTCTCGGCGTCGGACAGCTCGTCGGCCACCTCGGCGACGACGGCGTCGGCGTGGTGCTCGAGCAGGCCGGAGCGGGTCTGCTGCAGGACCAGCCAGCCGACCAGCCCTGAGGCGACGGCGGTCAGGATCACGGTGCTGACGACGACCCGGGCCTGCAGCGAGCGGCGCCAGAACGTCAGCATCCGCCGCAGCGGGCGCAGTGTGCGCCACGTGCCTCCGGTCCCCTGCGCGGGACCGGGGCGGCCGGCGCGCCCGGTGACGGTCATCACGTGCCCGTCAGGCCGGGCCGGCCTTGTAGCCCACGCCGCGGACCGTCACCACGATCTCGGGGTTCTCCGGGTCGTGCTCCACCTTGGACCGCAGCCGCTGGACATGGACGTTGACCAGCCGGGTGTCGGCGGCGTGTCGGTAGCCCCAGACCTGCTCGAGCAGCACCTCGCGGGAGAACACCTGGTGGGGCTTGCGGGCCAGGCAGACGAGCAGGTCGAACTCCAGCGGCGTCAGCGCGATCGGCTGCCCGCCGCGGGTCACCTGGTGTCCGGCGACGTCGATCGTGAGGTCGCCGATGGTCAGCTGCTCGGAGGGGACGGCGTCGTAGCGGCGGACGCGCGCCCGGATGCGGGCGACGAGCTCCTTCGGCTTGAACGGCTTGACGACGTAGTCGTCGGCGCCCGACTCCAGCCCCACGACGACGTCCACCGTGTCGCCCTTCGCCGTGAGCATCACGATGGGTACGCCGGACTCGTGGCGGATCTGCTTGCAGACCTCGATGCCGTCCATGCCGGGGAGCATCAGGTCGAGCAGCACCACGTCCGGGCGGTAGTCGTGGAACGCGTCGAGCGCCTCGTCGCCGCGGGTGACGACGTAGGACTCGAAGCTCTCCTGGCGCAGGACGATCGCCAGCATCTCCCCCAGCGACGCGTCGTCGTCGACGACCAGCACGCGCCCTCTGGTGGTCGGCTCAGCCGTGTGGCTCATGGGTCAAGTGTGCCAGCCGGCACGTGCGTACGCCGGGCTACGGTCGGCGGCCTCCGTCGCAGCCGACGATCCGCGCGCGACCCCTCCAGGACGACCGGAGGTCACACGGTGCGGGAATCGCCGGACGCTCCTGCCGGCACCACGTCCGCCGCCCGGCGTACGCGTGTGTCAGTCAGTACCGGTAGGTGTCGGGTTTGAAGGGGCCGGCCTGGTCGACGCCGATGTAGCTCGCCTGGTCCTCGGTCAGCTCGGTGAGGTTGACGCCGAGGCTGGCGAGGTGGAGGCGGGCGACCTCCTCGTCGAGGTGCTTGGGCAGCACGTAGACGCCGACGGGGTACTCCTCCGGCTTGGTGAACAGCTCGATCTGCGCGAGCGTCTGGTTGGTGAAGGAGTTCGACATCACGAAGCTCGGGTGGCCGGTCGCGTTGCCGAGGTTCAGCAGGCGGCCCTCCGAGAGGATGATGACGGCGTTCCCGCTCGGGAAGGTCCAGACGTCGACCTGCGGCTTGACGTTCTTGCGTACGACGCCCGGGTAGGACTCGAGCCCGGCCATGTCGATCTCGTTGTCGAAGTGGCCGATGTTGCCGACGATCGCGTTGTGCTTCATCCGGCTCATCTGGTCGACGGAGACGACGTCCTTGTTGCCGGTCGCGGTGATGACGATGTCGGCGTACGGGAGGGTGTTCTCCAGGGTGTCGACCTGGTAGCCGTCCATGGCGGCCTGCAGCGCGCAGATCGGGTCGATCTCGGTGACGATGACGCGGGCGCCCTGGCCGCGCAGCGACTCGGCGCAGCCCTTGCCGACGTCGCCGTAGCCGCAGACGACCGCGACCTTGCCGCCGATGAGGACGTCGGTGGCGCGGTTGATGCCGTCGACGAGGCTGTGGCGGCAGCCGTACTTGTTGTCGAACTTCGACTTGGTGACCGAGTCGTTGACGTTGATCGCCGGGAAGAGGAGGGAGCCCTCCTTCATCATGTCGTAGAGGCGGTGGACGCCGGTGGTGGTCTCCTCGGTGACGCCCTTGATCTCGGCGGCGATCTTGGTCCAGCGGTCGCTGCTCTCGGCGAGCGACTTCTGGAGCTCGGTGAAGATGACCTTCTGCTCGGCGGAGGTCGCCGTGGCCGGGTCGGGCGCCTCGCCCTTCTTCTCCGCCTCGACGCCGAGGTGGACGAAGAGGGTGGCGTCGCCGCCGTCGTCGAGGATCATGTTGGCGTAGGTGCCGTCGGGCCAGTTGAGGATCTGCTGGGTGCACCACCAGTACTCCTCGAGGGTCTCGCCCTTCCAGGCGAAGACCGGGACGCCCTGCGGGTCCTCGGGGGTGCCGTCGGGGCCGACGACGACGGCCGCGGCGGCGTGGTCCTGGGTGGAGAAGATGTTGCACGAGGCCCAGCGGACCTCGGCACCGAGCGCCACGAGGGTCTCGATGAGCACGGCGGTCTGGATGGTCATGTGCAGCGAGCCGGCGATCCGCGCTCCCTTGAGCGGCTGCGAGGCGCCGTAGCGCTCGCGCATCGCCATCAGGCCGGGCATCTCGACCTCGGCGAGCTGGATCTCGGTGCGGCCGAAGTCGGCCAGGCTCAGGTCCTTGACCTTGAAGTCCATCAGGTTGGTTCCTTCTGCGCTTTTCCCGGTCGGACTCAGCCGTCGGGAATGGGGCGTGTCTGCGTCGCGCATCTGCGCCTCGTCGGGATCTCCCACGCGGACCCGGTCAGCCTACAAGCGGCGCTCGCCTGTCGCTGAAATCCCGGCCCGGACACCCCGGGTTCGGTAGGCCGCTGCGGCGACCAGCGCACCCGCGGCCACCGGGACCCCGACCAGCGCGACCGCGACGGTGACCGGGACGAGCGTCGAGCCGAGCCCGACCGACGCGTACACGACCAGCGCGGTCGCCTCCTCGCCCACCCCGAGCACCGAGGTGACCGTCGCGCGGGCCGGGCCCGAGATCCGGTCCTGCAGCCTCGTCTCGGCGACGATCATCGCGTTGTTGAGCAGCCCGTAGCCCAGCGCGATCGGCACGAAGCCGGCGTACGCCGCGGGGATCGCCGGTCCGCCGGCCGCCCCGAGCGAGACCAGCACGGCGCCGGCCGCGACGGTCAGGCCGAGCGCCCGCCCCGACATCGGGGTACGCCCGGCCAGCGCGGTGCCGACCGCCTGCGCGAGCGTCGTGACCGCGATGAGCACCGGCACGCTTGCCGTGGGGACGCCGTGGTCGCGGGCGACCAGCGGGAAGTACTCGTCGTACGCCGTCAGCCCGACCAGCACCGACGCGACCAGCAGCGCCCGTCGTACGGCGGGCACCCGGGCGGACTCGCGCAGGCCCGTGCCGAGCATCGCGAGGTAGCGGCCGCCGCGCGGCTCGTCGGTGTGCGTCGGACGGCGTGCTTCGGGGCGGACCGGCAGGATCGCGGCAAGGACGCCGTGCAGAAGCGCCGCCACCACCGAGGCGAGGCCGAGGAGGCCGTAGCCGCCGACGTGGAGCAGGGGTACGGCGAGCCCGTCGGCGACGAGCACGGCGACCAGCGCGAGCGCCCGGGCCCGCCCGATCAGCCGAGGGTACGCCGGCGTGCGGCCGCGCAGCCGCAGCTCGTCGTAGAGCAGCGACTCGAAGGTGCCCGACTCGAGCGCACTCGAGACGCCCCACAGCACGAACCCGAGCGCGAAGCCGGCGTACGTCGGCCGGAGCGTCCAGCTCGCGAAGGCAGCCGCGAGGACCACGGACGAGAGCACCAGCAGCCGGCGGCGGTCGATCGTGTCGGCCCAGGCTCCGGAGGGCACCTCGCAGGCGAACGAGGTCAGCGACCACAGCACGAGCAGCGACGAGATCTCGCCGGCGGACAGGCCGTGGTCGGCGAACAGGAGCGCGTAGGCGCCGTAGAGCGGGACCAGGTCGCGGCTCGCGTGGTAGGCGAGCACGCGCACGGTGAACCCGCGGGGCGGGACTTAGATCGGGTGCACGGAGCCGAGGCTAGTCCGGGTCACGCGATCCCTCGACCGGATAACCGGCGAGGAGCCGGCGCGGGTCGAGGCGGTCGCGCAGCGCCTCGACGCGGTCGAGCACACCGGGCCGGAAGCAGCCGGCGAGCCGCTCGGGCGTGGCGCGCAGGTCGACCTCGCCCACGTAGTGGCCGGTCCAGTGGTCGCGGACGGCGAGGACCATCTCCTCGGTCCAGGCGCGGTTGGCCCGCTCGGCACCGTCACCGGGCGCGCCCGGCTCCCAGGAGGCGTAGGGCGCGACCGTCATCGTGCCGAGCGGCAGGTAGGCGCAGCCGGCGACGGGCGGCTCGGCGCGGCGGAAGGAGGAGGAGCTGACCAGCACGCTGGCGTACGTCGTGGGCGCCTTCTCCATCACCTCGACCAGCGGCGGCACGAGGTCGGCGTACGCCGCACGGCACCACGCCTGCTGCGACGCCTGGCCGAGGTCGGTCGGCAGCGTCTGCGACTCGAGCATCGCGCAGATCGTGCTCGGGCCGTCCTCGACACTGTGGGCGAGGTCGAGGGCCGCCGCCGGGACCGCGGCCCCGAGGAGCGCGCGGGCATCGTCGGGATCGCGCCCGTACGCCGTCGCGGAGACCGTCACCGCCACGTCGTCGAGCCCCTCGACCGAGCCGCGGGCGGTGACGAAGACGGTGAGCTCGACGTCCGGGCCGATGGCCGCCCGCAGGTCATCCGCCCACGCCGACGCCTCGTGGACGTGGGCGGCCCGGAAGGTCACGGCCCGGCGGTGGACCGCCGGCTCGTCCCACAGCCTCACGTGGAACGCCGTCACGACCGCCGGGAACCCCGGCCCCGCGCCGCGGAGCAGGGCGAAGGCCTCCGGGTCGGAGTCGGCGCAGAGGCGTGCGGTCGTGGCGTCGGCGAGCACGACGTCGGCCGCCAGGACGCTCTCGACGGCGCTCCCCCAGCGGCCCTGGTTCCAGCCGTTGCCGCCGGCGAGCAGGAAGCCGCCGAGACCGACGCCGGACTTGTGCCCGACCGGGAACGCCAGCCCGCTGCCGGCGAGCGAGCGCGCCGCCGACAGCGACGTCGCCCCAGGCCCCACCATCGCCGTCCGCGCGGCCGCGTCGACCTCGATCGCGTCCAGCCCGGACAAGTCCAGGGCGAGGACACCGTCACGCAGCGCGCTGAAGGCGAGCGAGTGCCCGCCGCTGCGCACCGCGACCTGGACGCCTTCCGCCGCCGCCAGCGAGAGCGCCTCGGCGACGTCACCGGCACTCGCGGCGTACGCCACCAGGGCGGGGCGCGCCTGCGGGACCGCCGCCGACGCCGACAGTCCCCGGCGCGCGGCCTCGTAGCCGTCCTCCCCCGCGCGCACGACCCTCAGCGTCATCGGCCCTCCTTGTCGCCCGAGGCTGGTGATGTGGTCGACACGGCACCATCCTCGAGCGCGCGTATTTCCTGGTGGTGATGGCTCGTGTAACGACTCGTCGCGGGCGTGTCCCCGCGCCGTGCGGTACCCGCTCCGGTCACGGGATTGACGTTAGATTGACGGCGTGGGATCCCAGGCCGCCGACCACGCGCTCGACCGTTCCGTGCAGCGGCTAGGCGCGCGGATCCGGCAGTTGCGGAAGGACCGCCGGATGACCATCGTGCAGCTCGCCGAGTCGAGCGGGCTGTCGCACCCGTTCATCAGCCAGCTCGAGCGCGGGCTCGCCCGGCCGAGCATGTCCTCGCTCTTCCGGATCGCCGAGACGCTCGGCACCGACCAGCACGTGCTGCTCGCGGAGAGCGTCGCCGTCTCGGACGGCTCGCCCGCCGTCGTACGCCGCTCCGGTGACGGCGCCGCGGTCGCGTCGAACGGCTCGGTCCAGGCGCTCGTCCCCGGCTCCGACCACCCGTTCATCCCGATGGAGTTCGTCGGCGACGAGACCACCTGGGACACCTACTGGCGGCATGCCGAGGACGAGTTCGTGTACGTCGTGTCGGGGCGGCTGCGCATCGACCTCGACGGCTCCGTGTCCGAGCTGGAGGTCGGCGACTCGGTCTACGTCCCGGGCGGCGTCGCCCACCGCTGGGCCTCGGCGGACGGCGAGCTGTTCCGGCTGGTCGTGGTCAAGGAGCGCTTCCGGCCCGGCTGAGGCGCACGACCGGCGGGCGGCGCCTGCCGGTCAGCGGCCGACCCGTGCCCGGAGCGCGCCGACCAGCTGCCGCTCGTCGGCGGTGGGCAGCCGGTAGTCACGGACGACGACCCGCCCGGCCACGACGACGTGCCGCGGCCTGCGGCCGGGCGAGGCCCAGAGGAGCCCGGCGACCGGGTCGGCAACACCGGCATCGGCCACGCCGTTGACGTCCCAGACGCACAGGTCGCCCGCCGAGCCGGGCCGCAGGTGGCCGAGCTCGGGACGGCCGAGCCCGACCGCCGAGCCCTCCGTGGCCGCCTCGAGCGCCTCGGCGGCGGTGAGCGGGCGTCCCGCCAGCGGCGCGACCTGCATCGCCAGCCGGGCGTCGGCGAGCAGGTGGCCGGCGTCGTTGCTGCCGCCGCCGCTGGTGCCGAGCCCGACGACGACCCCGGCGTCGCGGAGCGCGGCGACCGGCGCGACTCCCCACCCCATCGGCAGGTCGCAGCCGGGTGCGTGGGTGGCGGTGACCCCGGCGGCCGCGAGCCGCGCGATCTCCGCGTCGGTCACCCCGCACAGGTGGGCGAGCGTCACGTCGTCGGTCAGCCAGCCCCACTCCTCCAGCAGCTCGAGGGGCCGCCGTCCGTAGCGCTCCCGCGCCACCTCGACGTCCACCTGCTCCCCCGCCTGCGTACGCCGCCGCAGGCCTCGCCGCTCGGCGACCTCGCCCATCAGCCTGAAGGTCGCCTCGGGGTCCGAGTGCACGCCGGCCGGGCCGACCGCGACCTGCACCCGCCCGTCGGGGCGTACGCCGCCGGGGGCGTCGCCCGCGAGGGCGTCGGCGACCAGGTCGGCACTGTGGGCGGCGGTCTCGGGGTCGTCGCGTGCCGAGCCGCGGACGAAGACGAGTCGGCTCCCCAGCTCGTCGGCCGCGGCGGCCGTGGCCCGCGCGAGCGGCACGGTCTCCTCGGGCGAGAGCTCGGCCGGCCAGGTGAGGTGGTGGTCGGCGACGGTCGTGACCCCGCTCAGCAGCCCCTCGGCGATCCCGACCCGGGCAGCGAGTCCGACGAGCTCCTCGTCCACCCCGGCCTGCTCGTACGCCGCCGCCATCCTCGGCAGCCAGACCGACATCGGCACGCCGCGGGTGCCGGGCAGGGTGCGGAAGGCCGACTGGAGCAGGTGGTGGTGCGCGTTGACCAGTCCGGGTGTCACGACGCATCCGGTGGCGTCGAGCGTGTCGGCGGCGGGGCCCGGGTCGCTCCTGAGGAGACCGTCGGCGCCGGCGTACACGTCCCCGGAGACGACCGTCGAGCCGTCGACCACGACCGCGAGGGCGCCGCGGACGGCGACCGTCACGACGGCGGCAGAGGCGAGAACCGGTGCGCCTCGACGATCACCTCGGCCAGCGCCGCGACACCCGCCTCGAACCGCTCCTTGCCCGCCTCGGCCGAGGCGCCGGTCGGGTCGCCGAGGTAGCCGTCGGGTCCGAAATCGTCCGAGAGCCAGCCGAAGGAGACCGGCTTGCCGAAGCCGATGTGGGTGAACCCGGTGAGGTGCTCGGGCACGCGCCGCTCGGCCAGCTCGGCGTGCACCAGCCCGGGGCGCAGATGGAGCATCATCGACGTCTCGCCGAAGCCGCCGTGGATGCCCATGCCGAGCTCGTTCTCTGAGGCGGAGCGCCCGCCCTGGTCGGGCGGGACCGAGAGGTGGGCGAAGAAGGTCTGCAGCCCGAACCGCTTGCGCAGCTCGCGGTTGGCGACCTGGCCGAGGGCGGAGTTCCCGCCGTGGCCGTTGATGAACAGCAGCCGGGTGATCCCCGAGGTCTGCAGCGACCGCCCGATGTCGACGAGGACCCGCATCAGGGTGTCCCACGACAGCCAGATCGTGCCGGGATAGCGGGAGTGCTCGTCGGACTTCGTGTAGGTCAGCCCCTCGAGGAGTACGACGGGTGCCTCGCCCGAGGCGGCCACCGTCGCGACCGCCGCCTCGGCGGCCTCGGTCGCGATCACGTAGTCGGTCGAGACCGGCAGGTGCGGTCCGTGCTGCTCGACGGCCCCGAGCGGCAGCACCGCCACGGTGTCCGGCGGCAGCGCGGCCACCTGCGGCCCGGTCAGGTCGATGAAGCGCGGGGCGGATGTGGTCATCAGCGGACTCCGATGTTGACGCGGGTGTCGAGCGGGGCGTCGGCGACGAGCTTGCCAGGGTTGAGCAGGCCCTTCGGGTCGCGCCGTGCGGCGACCTCCCGGACCAGGTCGACGTTGCGGTCGACGTACCACTGGTGCGGGCTGTGCACCCCGACCCCGAGCGCGTCGAGGCGCGGGATCCCGGCGAGCACCTCGTCCTCGCCGACGTAGTCGGCGACGAGCATCGCCAGCGGCGCCGTGCCCATCAGCTCCAGGTGGAGGTAGACCTCGCCGGGGTAGACCTCGCGGACCTTCGCGGCGTCGGTCCAGTAGAGCGGCGACCCGGTCTCCATGTGGAACCAGGTGCGCTCCGGATGGCCCTGCTGGAGGAAGTAGACGGGGTGGTTGTAGGACATCCCGGAGAGCCGGTCGGTGGCGGCGTAGTCGTCCAGCGTCGCCACGACGGTGCCGCCGGCCGCCTCGACCCGGCGCGCGATCTCCGCGACGGTCGAGGACTCCGCGATCACCCGCAGGCTGTGCTGCGCGGGGTCGAGCCGCACCCGGGCGGGCAGCGTCGGCACCAGCGCGGGCTCGTCGCCGGACGCCAGCCGGGGCAGCACCGGAAGGTCGAGCAGCGTGCTGTGCACGGCGATCAGCTGGTCCCAGGAGTCGAACCCGGCGTACACCGCGGTCCAGTCCCGCGCGGGGTCGGTCGCGATCTCGACCTCGACCACGATCCCGGTGACGCCGTACGCATGGATGTACGGCGCGGCCTCGTCCCCCCGGAAGGTGAGCACGTCGCCGCTGCCGTCCATCGGGGCGACGATGAGCGCGCGGACGAAGCCGTCGCTGGTCGTGCCGTGCTCGATCGTGCCGGTGCCGGCGCTGCCGCCGCCCACGAACCCGCCGATCGTCGAGCCCTTGGTCGAGGGGAAGATCCAGATGTCGCGGCCGGCCGCCCGCGCGACCTTGTCGATCTCGGTGAGCCTCGCCCCCGCCCCGGCCGTCACGGACCCGTCGGCGTTCACCCGGATCCGGTCGAGCGCGCGCAGGTCGAGGACGATCCCGCCGTCGAACGGGGTCGCCTGCCCGTAGTTGCCGGTGCCGGCGCCGCGCGGCGTGACCGGGACGTCGGCGTCGTACGCCAGCCGGAGGACCGTCGCGACCTCCTCGGCCGTCCGCGGGCAGACCACGACGTCCGCGACGTACCTCCCGGCCGGGATCTTCTCCTGCAGGACCGGTGACATCTTCGACCAGTCCGAGGACATCTTCACCAGGGCCGCCGGGTCGTCGACGACCCGGTCCGAGCCGAGGGAGTCGACGACCGCGGCAGCGACCCGGAGCGTGCGTTCGCGGGTGGTGGTCACGGCAGCTTGATGGAGTCGTCGATGAACTGGTTGGTATAGAGCGACGACGGGTCGACGTCGTCCTTGAGCGTGCCGGCGGCCTTCATGATCGGCGCGAAGGTGTCGACCGTCTTCTTCACCCGGTCGGGGTCGAACTTCCCGAAGACCCCCGACTGGGGGTCGTTGGTGACCAGGTGGAGCTTCTTCATCTGCTGGACGGCGAAGTCGGCGACGCCCTCGGAGTAGGTCCAGCCGGTCTGGTACTGGTTGACGATGTCGACGATGACAGAGTTCGCCCACGCCGGGTCGTCGAGGTAGTCGATCTGCGCCTGCTGCAGGATCGGGACCAGCTTCTTCAGGCAGGGCGCCTGCTTCGTGACGTCCTCGGCACGGACCGCGGCCGGCTCCGGGTAGATCGAGTAGCCGATGTCGGACATCAGCTGGTAGCTCACCGGCTTGTCCCACTGCGGGACCTCGTGCTCGTAGATGTACGGCTCGGCGGTGGCGAAGCCCTGCTGCAGGATCGTCGGGTCGGACACGAACCGCTGCGGGGTGCCCTCGTACGACGTGTCGGACTGCGACTTCGCGATGATGCCCTTGCTCTCCAAGAGCGCGGGCAGGGTGTCGCCCGAGGTGACGACCGGGTCACCGTCGGCGGCCGCCTCCTTGATCGTGGTGGCGCCGGGATGGGAGTCGGGGTCCCACATGATGATCTGCGGGCTGACGGTGAGCTGGCTCGTCACCGCGACCGTCGGCTGCTTGGCGGAGGCGGCGATCGCCTCGTCGGTGTTGACGGCGCCGATGAGGATGTCCTTATCGAGGTACATCTGGGCCGGGACCGGGCTGTACCCGATCGCCGGCCCGCCCGACCGGATCTCGATCTTGACGCCGGTGTCGACACCATGGGCGACGAGCTCGCCGGTGACCGACTTCTTGTTGGTGTCGACGGTGTAGCCCTTCCCCACCAGGGCGTACCACGCGCCGTGCTCGGCCTCGGGCTGCCAGTCCTGCTGCATGACGATGGTCGACGGGCAGACGTCGGAGAGGTCCATCGCGGCGTCGGCGGGCGCGCTCGCCGACGGTGCGTCCGCGCCGCTGGAGGTGGTGTCCGAGCCGCCGCAGGCGGCGAGGGTGACCAGGGAGAGCGCCGCCAGCGAGGCGAGGGCGACGGAGCGGGTCCTTCGGTTCATGGTGTGTCCGATCGGTGACTCGGGTGGGAGCGGGACGGGTACGCCGGCCTCATCGCCGGCTGCTGCCGTACCAGCGGCCGATGACGGCCCGGTCGAGGGCAGCGAAGATCGAGAAGACGACGACGCCGAAGAGGGCGGTGAGGATGATCGCCATGAAGAGCGGCTCCATGGAGAGCCGCAGGGTGTAGGTACGGAGCAGGCCGCCGATGCCCGGCTTGCCCTGCTGGAAGTAGAAGTCGCCGACGATGGCGCCGATCACCGAGAGCCCCGCGGCGTTGCGCAGCCCGGTGAAGATGGCGGGTACGGCGGCGGGGAACTTCAGCTTCAGCAGCCGGTGCCACCACGTGGCGCGGTTGAGCGTGAACAGGTCGTGGGCGGCGGCCGACGCGGACTGCAGCCCGAAGAAGGTGTTGGAGATCATCGGGAAGACCGAGATGATCACGGCCACGACGATGCGGGCGCTGAACCCGTAGTTCATCCAGATCCCGATGAGCGGCGTCAGCGCGAGGATCGGGATCGTCTGCAGGATGACGGCGTACGGATAGAGGATCTTCTCCGAGATCGGCGACAGGGACATCACGACCGCCCACAGCATCCCGATGACGACGGCGATCAGCAGGCCGGCGAGCGCGACCTTCACGGTCTGCCACAGCGCGGTCAGCATCGGGTCCATGATCACCGGGTCGGTCAGGGTCTCGCCGACGACCTGGTGCGGCGGCGGGAGCAGGAAGCGCCGCTCGGGGGTGAGGACCGCGTAGCTGACGAGGTACCAGATCGCGAGCAGGCCGACGATCGCGGCCAGGATCGGCAGCGCCCTGAGCGCGGCGGCCCGCAGGATCGCGACGGCCAGCGGCCGCCGCGAGTCGGGACGCGCGACGTCCTGGGCGGCGGCCTCCTCCCGGACGTCGCGGGCGGCGGTCTCGACCGCCGCGTCCGTCGGCAGGGTCTGATTCACATCAGTCATGCGTGCTCCCCCAACGCGGCCGAGACCCGGCCGGTGATCTCGGCGAACTCCGCGGAGTAGCGCAGCTCCGGCGGCCGCGGGTAGTCCCAGGGCATGTCGATCTCGGCGACCACCCGGCCCGGCCGGCCGCTCATCACGATCACCTTGGTCGAGAGGTAGACGGCCTCGGAGACGGAGTGGGTGATGAAGAGGCCGGCGAACCTCTTGAGCTGGAAGATCCGCTGCAGCTCGGTCTGCATCTTCAGCCGGGTGATCTCGTCGAGCGCCCCGAACGGCTCGTCGAACAGCGCCAGGTCGGGCTCGGCGACCAGTGCCCGGGCGATCGACACCCGCATCTGCATGCCGCCCGACAGCTGGCGCGGGTGCTGGCGCTCGAAGCCGGAGAGGCCGACGAGCTCGAGCGCCTCCAGCGCTGCCGTACGACGCTCCTTGCGCGACAGTCCGCGCAGCTCCCCGACCAGCTCGACGTTCTTCAGCGCCGAGCGCCACTCCAGCAGCGTGGCGTCCTGGAACACGTAGCTGGTCGTCGTGGCCGACACCCGCAGAGTGCCGTCGGTGGCCTCCTCGAGACCGGACGCGAGGCGCAGCAGCGTGGACTTGCCGCAGCCTGACGGGCCGACCACGGCGACGAACTCGCCCGGGGCGACAGAGAGGTCGATGCCGGTGAGCGCCGTCGTCCCGGTCGGGAACCGCTTCGTGACGCCGTGCAGGTCCAGCGTCGGCGCGAGAGTCGGTGCCGTCGTACTCATCGGTGTCCTCACTTCGCAACGGGGAGGTTGAGGGCGGTGCTGACCCGGGTGTCGGCAACCACCCGGCCGCCGTGGACGACGACGCGCGCCGGCTGGCCGCCGGCCAGGACGTCGTCGAGGGGTACGTCGGGGACGAGCAGGAAGTCGGCCGCGCAGCCCGGCGCCGCCCCGACCGGGGGCAGGCCGAGCACCTCCCGGCCACCGGAGGTGACGGCGGCCAGCGCCTCGCGGGGGCGCAGATGACCGGCGGTCACCAGCAGCGAGGTGGTCTCGAACGGGTCGGCGCGCCCGACCGGGTTGAACGGGTCGCGCAGGTTGTCGGCGCCAGCGGCGAGGGGGATGCCGGCGTCGAGGATCGCGCGCAGCGGCGGCAGCCCGCGCGGGACGACGGTCGCGTCGCGGCCCTGCAGGTAGAGGTTTGTGATCGGCAGGGTGACGATCCCGATGCCGGCGCGCTTGGTGAGGTCGAGGACCTCGGCGAGCCGGGCACCGTCGAGCATCCCGAGCCTGACGCAGTGGCTCGCCGTGACCTGCTGCTGCATCCCGCGCGCGATCACCTGCTCGGCGAGGTCGACCAGGTCGACGTGGTCGGTCGTCGTCTGCTCGTCGGTGTGCAGGTCGACCGGGAGCGCGTACTCCTCCGCGAGGTCGAGCAGGCGGCCCGTCTCGGCGGCCGGGTCGTCGGCGAGGTGCGGGCAGCCCCCCATAACGTCGATCCCTCGGGCGACCGCCTCGCGGATCACCGGCGTCGGGCTGAGGTGGCCCGCCAGGAGGCACACCTGGATCGTCACGGTCCCGGCGAGCTCGTCGCGCAGCGTCACCAGGGTGTCCACACCACGGAGGGGGTCGCCACCGGTCGCGAGGACGTCGACGTGGGTGCGGATCGTGGTGATGCCGTGGGCCAGGTAGCGACCGACGGCGGTCAGCGCCCGGTCGCGCAGGTCGGCCGCGTCGACGTCGGCCACGATGTCCCGCCACTGCGCGATCGCGGTGACCAGGTCGTTGCCGGCACCGGGGTCGACCCGCGGTCCGGAGAGCGCCTTGTCGAGGTGGGCGTGCGACTCCGTGGCCGCCGGGACGAAGCGCCAGCCGGAGGCGTCGAGGCTCTCCCCGGAGCCTCGCGCCGAAGCCGGCGCGTCACGCTCGTGCGGTCGTACGCCGGCGATCGTCGCGTCGAGGATCGTGATGTCGGCGAGCGACCCGTCGACGAGGCGTACGCCGCGGACCTCCGCGACGGTCCGCCCGACCAGGGAGGCCCTGTCCCACGGACGTCCCACTGCGGTGCCGACCGTCACCGAGAGCTCCCCTCGTCTGGCATCTCGACCCTCCCGGATGTTGATGGGAGGAACATTTCGCCACGCTAGGAGCGCGGTGTTTCCGGCGCGTAACCGCTGTCGGCAAGGGCGGTGAAATCAGGCCTGGCCGCCGGCCGCCTCCTCGGATGCGGGCCCCGGCACGTCGGGCGAGGAGCCCCCGTGGCCGCCGTCCTTCGTGCCGAAGGGCAGCAGATGGAGGAGCCCCATGATCAGCAGGCCGACCACGAGCCCGATGACGGCGGAGGCGAGGGTGTTGACCAGCCACCCGAGGATGCCGCCCACGACCGGGACGCCATGGCTGACGTCGTGCTCGGCGTGGTGGATCCGGTCGTAGAGCCAGTGCCAGCCCGGCTCGCCGGAGCTGACCGCGCCGTTGAGGTCGTGGACGCCGACCAGCAGGATGTGGCCACCGACCCAGAGCATGGCGGCGGTGCCGACCACGGAGATGATCTCGAGCAGGATCGGCATGCCCTTGACCAGCCCGCGGCCCACGGTCTGCAGAGTCCTGGAGGAGCGGCCGGCCAGGTGGAGGCCGACGTCATCCATCTTCACGATCAGCCCGACCACGCCGTACACCAGGATCGTGATGACGATCCCGACCACCACGAGGATCGCCAACCGGGCCCAGAAGCCCTGGTCGGCCACCTCGTTGAGCGCGATCACCATGATCTCCGCCGAGAGGATCAGGTCGGTGCGGATGGCCTCGGAGACCAGCGTCCTCTCGGCGCCCGCGCCCTCCTCGGCGACCGGGACGTCGTGCTCGTCCTGGTGGCGCAGCCGGTGCCAGACCTTCTCCGCGCCCTCGTACGACAGGTAGCAGCCGCCGAGCATGAGGATCGGGGTGAGCAGCCAGGGCAGGAACTGGCTGAGGACCAGTGCCACCGGCAGGATGATGAAGAGCTTGTTCCGCACCGAGCCGCTGGCGATCTTCCGGACGATCGGCAGCTCTCGGTCGGGGGTCACCCCGGTGACGTACTGCGGCGTGACGGCGGTGTCGTCCACCACCACCCCGGCCGCCTTGACGGTCGCGCGGCTCGCCGCGGCGCTCACGTCGTCGACCGAGGCGGCCGCCATCTTCGCGATCGCGGCGACGTCGTCGAGCAGGCCGAACAGCCCCGCGCTCACAGCGCGCCCCTCGGACGGGCAGGCGTACGGCGGGCGGGGCGGGCGCTCGTCATGGCCCGAACAGTAGCCGACCCCCGGCCCCGCTCGACCGGCTCAGGTGGTCGCGCCGGCGAGCTCGGGCTCGGCGCGCCGCTGGCGGTCGAGGTCGGCGGCGATGACGTGCAGCTCGACGGCCTGGCGGAGCTGGACCTCGGCGTACGACAGCGGGTCGACGGCTCGCTCGAGGCGATGCGAGACCCACGGAGAGGCGAGCAGCAGCGCCAGGACGACGGCGCCCGCGATCGTCAGCGGAAGTGCGACGTCGATGTGCGCCCGCCCCCAGATGTCGTACGGCGAGTACTCGACCGCCTTCACGACGAAGCCGTGGCACAGGTAGACCACCAGGCTCGCGGCGCCCATCCGGGTGAACCAGCCGCGCGAGCGTGGGATCAGGGCCAGCGCGGAGAAGGCGCCGACGATGCCCATGACCAGCACGACGGAGCGTACGACGAGGGCCGGAAGCGCGGTGTCTGTGAGGTTCTCGTAGGCGTAGGAGTAGAAGAACCACTGGGGCTGCGCGAACTGCTCGGTGTAGCCGGTCAGGATCCACAGACCCACGAACGAGGCCACCGCGGCGACCCGCACCGGCAGCGTGCGCAGCCGGTCGAGCAGCTGCGGGGTGAGGCAGAGCCCGATCGCGAAGAACGGCAGGAAGCCCAGCACCCGGCGGAGCTGGAGGACGTCGATGTCGACGTACCCTCCGACGATGCTCAGCCCGATCGCGATCACGATCACGGCCGGCCCGATCCGACGCAGCAGCGGCGTCATCAGGCGCCAGAAGAACAGGGCGGGGAGGAACCACATCGGCCAGTGCGGCTCGATCCACAGCGTGTGGAGGTGCTCGCCACCCACGAGCTCGCGGAAGATCGCGAGCGCCGCCTCCATCACGATGTAGGGCACCGCGACGCTGCGCACCAGCGACCACAGCCGCGCCCGGCTGTAGGAGAAGGTGCGCGAGAGGTAGCCCGTGACGAGCACGAACGCCGGCATGTGCCAGGCGTAGAGGAAGTCGTAGAGGTGAGACCCGAACGTCGTGGCGTCCTTGAGCATCACCAAGCTGTGGCCCACCACCACGAGCGTGACCAGCGCCATCTTGGCGTTGTCGAACAGCGGGTCGCGAGCCTTCCGCACCGGCGGTGCGGTCGACGGCGAGTGGGCGGCCCGGGTCCGTGCGCTCATCGGCCCTTGTGTACCCAGGCGACCTGAGAGGGATTCTCAGGTTCGGCCCGGCCGCACCCGTGCAGGGAACCGCTCAGTCTTCCACGAGCCCCAGCCGGAGATACTCCGCGGCGTACGTCCCGTGGAGCAGGAGCGAGGCGTAGCGGGCGACGTCGCTGGGCGCCTCGGAGCTGACGATCTCGACGCGTACGCCGCGCTCGTCGGCGGCCGCGACGAGGCGCTGGCGCTGCTCGACGCAGATCGGGTCCTGGTTGCCGTCGTCGAGCACGACGAGGGTGGGCCGGGGGCCGCCCCCGCCCTCGGCGAAGGGGTCGTCGAAGACGTCGCGGGGCCGCGCCGCCTCGATGACCGGGAGCAGGTGCTCGGCGTCGCCGGCGAGCGCCGTCCGGCCGCTCGCGCGGCGCAGCGACTCCGCGACGCGGCGGGCGGCGCGGGCGGCGAGGACCGAGCCACCCCACACGAGCGGGGCGGCGTCGGCGAGTGCGATGGCGAGGATCTTGCCGGGGTTGACGGCGATGTCGCGGTGCGGCGAGCACGAGATCGCGACGTTGTCGAGGGCCTCGGCGACCAGGTCCGCGTCGGTCTCCGGGCCGAGGTCGAGCCGGTCGAGCAGGGTCAGCATGACGACCGCGACCGCGAGCTGGTCGCCGCTCGTCGTCGGCAGCACGGTGGCGTCCCGGCCGGCGGCATGCTCGGCGACCAACGACACGGGCGGGCAGGCCACGACGAGCTGGCAGCCACGGCGCACGGCCTCCGCGGCCGCGCTCGCGGCGCCGGGGTCGGAGCCGTCCGGGGCGAGCACGACGACGAGGTCGAGGCTTCCGGCCCAGCCCGGCAGACCAGGGTTGGGCCAGGCCACGAACGGCACGGGACAGAACGGCTCGAGGACGGCGCGCAGCAGCCGCGAGTCGGGGCCGGCAGCGACGACCGCGCGCGGGCGGCTGTCACGCCCGCGCTCGACCGCCTCGGCGATCGCCTCGGCCGCGCCGCCGGCCTCGCGGCGTACCCGCGCGCCGGAGTCGGCGAGCGCTCGCAGCCGCAGGTCGACGGTGGCGAGCGCCTGCTCGTCGTCGAGCCGGGACTCGTCGAACCAGGTCACGGTTGCGGGATCGCCCCGGCCGGCCGGGCCTCGTCGACGAGGAGCACCGGGATGCCGCCGCGTACGGGGTAGGCCAGCCCGCACGTGCCCTGGCAGACCAGCTCGCCCTCGCCGCCCGGACCGCCCTCGACGGGCAGGAGGTCGCCGCGGCACTGCGGGCAGACGATGATCTCGAGCAGCTTCTCGTGGAGCCCGAGGGTGGGACGGTTCCCAGTCGTCATTCCGTCGCGTCCTTCCGGATCAGGGCGAGCACGTCGTCGCGCACACGCTCCATCGTCGCGGTGTCCTTGCCCTCCGCGTTGAGACGCAGCAGGGGCTCGGTGTTGGAGGCCCGGACGTTGAACCGCCAGTCCGGGTGGGTCACGGTCAGCCCGTCGAGGTGGTCGACCTCGGCGCCGTCGACCCCGGCGTACGCCGCCTCGACCTCGGCCACCGCGGCGGCCTGGTCGGCGACGGTCGAGTTGATCTCGCCGCTCATCGGATAGCGCTCGTACGGCGCCAGCAGCTCGCTCAGGGTGCCGTCGCTCTCCGCGAGCGCCCCGAGCACGTTGAGCGCCGCGAGCAGGCCGGAGTCGGCGCGCCAGAAGTCGCGGAAGTAGAAGTGACCGCTGTGCTCCCCGCCGAACGCCGCGTTCGTCTCCGCCATGACGGCCTTGATGAAGGAGTGCCCGACCCGGGTCCGGACCGGCTTGCCGCCGAGCTCGGTGACGATCTCCGGCACCGCCCGGGAGGTGATCAGGTTGTGGATGATCGTCGCGCCGGGCTCCTTGGCGAGCATGCGTTCGGCGATGAGCGCGGTCACGGCGGAGTTGTTGACGGCCCGCCCCAACTCGTCGACGAGGAAGCAGCGGTCGGCGTCGCCGTCGAAGGCGAGCCCGCAGTCGGCACCCTCGGCCAGCACCCGGGCCTTCAGGTCGGTCAGCGTCGACTCGTCGAGCGGGTTGGCCTCGTGGTTGGGGAAGCTGCCGTCGAGCTCGAAGTACATCGGGATCAGCTCGACCTGGTCGGCGCCGATCCGGTTGAAGACGCCCGGCGCCGTGTGGCCGGCCATGCCGTTCCCGGCGTCCGCGACCACCGTCAGCTTCCTGCCGGAGACCGGCGCGAGGGAGAGCAGGTGGGCGGCGTACGCCTCCAGGACGTCGTTCTGCTCGATCGTCCCCGGCGTCGGAGCGCGGGTGAACTCGCCGGACAGGACCAGGTCGCGGATCTCGGCGAGGCCGCTCTCCATCCCCACGGGGACGGCGTAGGCACGGCACTGCTTGATGCCGTTGTACTGGGCCGGGTTGTGGCTCGCGGTGAACATCGCGCCGGGGAGCCCGAGGTAGCCGGACGCGAAGTACATCTCGTCGGTCGAGCACAGCCCGATCAGCACGACGTCGGCGCCGGCCTCGGTCGCGCCCTCGGCGTAGGCGCCGGCGAGAGTGGGCGAGCTGGGTCGCATGTCGTGCCCGATGACGATCTTCGGGGCGCCCAGGACGGTGACGAAGGCGCGCCCGGTCGCACGCGCGAGATCCTCGTCGATCTGGTCCGGGACGGTCCCCCGGACGTCGTACGCCTTGAAGACCGTGTTGACGGTGGCAGGGTCGATCCGGAGTTCGGCCATGCCCCGAACCTTAGAGCACGCGAGGGCCTACTCGGTCGTGAGGACCCGAAGGTGTCCGCGACGCAGCGTCTCCTTCGCGCCGCGCTCGGCGGGCGGGACCTGACGCGGCGCCGGCCCTGGACGCCCCGCTTCGCGCACGGCGTCGGCGAGCGCCAGCAGGTCGTCGTTGGACGGGCCGGGCTCGACGGGCTCGCGGGCCAGTCGCACGACCTCCCAGCCGCGCGGCGCCGAGAGTCGCTCGGCGTGCTCCTCGCAGAGGTCGTACGCATGCGGCTCGGCGTAGGTCGAGAGCGGCCCCAGCACGGCTGTCTGGTCGGCGTACACGTAGGTCAGCGTGCAGACCGCCTGCCGGCCGCAGGCAGTACGCGAGCAACGACGAGCTGGGGTCACGCCGTCACGCTACTCCCCCGTCGCGCGACCTCCGATTAGGCTCGCGGTCATGAGTCGGAGACGCGATCGGCACGGGCGGGGGATGCGCGGGCCGGGGGTGGTTCCGGCGGTGCCGGGGCGCCCCGTGCTTCGGACGAGGAGGGAGCGGTTCGACGACCTCGCGCTCGGGATCGTGATGGAGATCGACGAGCGCTGGCAGGACCGCCTCGGCCTGGTGGAGTACGCCGTCGAGGACACGCCGCTGGTGCCCGACGACTGGTCGCCGGACAACGTGCCGCTCGCGTCGCTCGTACGCGGGTCGGGCGCCACGCCGACCCGCCTGGTCATCTTCCGGCGCCCGATCGAGAACCGCTGCGAGACGCGCACGGACCTCGAGACGCTCCTGCTCACCGTCGTGGTCGAGCAGGTCGCCGAGCTGCTCGGCATCGACGCCGAGCAGGTCGACCCGCGCTACCAGCGCGACGTCTGACTCACCGGAGACCGGGAGCGACGCCCGGCACCTCCGCGCGCATGACGAGCTGACGGAACGGTACGACGGCGGCGCCGTGGCCGGTGAGCAGCACGGAGGCGGTGATCGCGGTGCGCTCGGGGCGCACCTCGACGAGGGCGGCGCCGGCGGGCACGTCCACGACGGCGCCCTGCTGGGGCTTGACCGCGACCCGCTTCGAGGCGAGCTCGCGGCCCGCCGCCGACCGGCTCACGACCGTCACCGCGCCGACGCCGGTGGCACCGGCGAGGGCGACCCGCTTGTCGGTCCCCTCCGGCAGCACCAGGGCCGCGGGGGTGGCGAGCGACGCGCCCGGAGCGGTGACCGCGAGGTCCCCGCCGGAGACCGTGCGCAGACCGGCCGTGATCGGACCGGTGGCGTCGACCTCGATCCCGTAGGCGTCGTCGGCGACCTTGTCGTCGAGCAGCTGCTGCAGCTCCACCTTCTTGACGGTCTCGGGCGGCACCTGGACCGAGGGCGCGTCGGCGGGCGAGAGCACCGACGTCGGCGTGACGAGCTTGACGGTCGCGGTCACCTGGCTGTCGCCGCCGTTGGCGAGGGTCAGCGTGTGGGCCTCGCCCTCGTCGGGGAAGCCCAGCAGCAGGATCCGCTTCGACGGCGCGGCCTGGCCGGGGAGCCACTCCTCGGAGCCCGAGGAGCCGGCGAGCTGGCCGGATCGGTCGCGGACGGCGACGGCGACCTGCCCGCGTACGACGGTCGTGTGCAGCGCGAGCGAGCCGAGCCGCGGGATCAGCTTTCCGAGCTCGAAGGAGCGGCTGGAGTGGCCGGGTACGGCGACGCCGCGCAGCTCGGGCACCGACATGACCCCGTTGGGCGCGAGGACGGTCACGTCGATGACGGCCGAGCCTGCGTTGGGGTTGGTCAGCTCGATGCTGGAGTTGTGGGCGGGGCCGGCGGCGACACCGGTGAACCACTGGTCCGCGACCGGCGGGGTGCAGTCGGTGGCGGCCAGCGGCCGGGACGACGCCCGCCCGGCCACCAGGCCCGGGGCGACCGCGCCCGACGCCGAGAGGACGACCTCGCCCTTGCCGGCCGACACGTCGGTGACCCGGCCCGGGCTGAGGTCGGCGGTGCCGGCGGAGGCACCGGAGCCGGCGACCTCGACCTGACCGGACTCGCGCTCCGACGACGAGGTCACGCCGATCCCGTCGTCGCCGGACATCGGCGCCGGGCAGACGACCGTCTGGCTGCGCAGCGGCGCGTCCGTGGGGCTCCGCGACTCCTGCGACCAGGCATCCGGCCTGGTCGCCAGCAGCGCGGCCGCTGCCACCAGCGGCAGCACGATCGCCAGCACCAGCGTCGCGTCGAGGCGGCGGCCGAGGCGGCCGCGGCGCACCCGGCTGTGGCGCTGGGCGGATGCGGTCCGCTCGTTCTGGTCGGGCTCGCTCATCGGCGGCGCCTCCTCTCCAGGGTCGGCACGCAGAGCACGACGACCACCACCACGCCGACCAGCTGGATCACCAGCAGGCCGATCCGCAGCCACGAGCGGTGGCCGTCGAGGGCGGGGTCGGTGGGTGCGGCGTCGAGCTGCCACGCGCGGGTGGAGCGGTCGGTCGTGCTGGCCTGGGTCAGGCCGCCGCTCGCGTCGATGCCCTCGGCGACTGAGTGGTCCGACGGCGACGGCATCACGACGTACTCGATGCCCTGCCGCGCCACCTGCTCGATCACGTCGGAGTCGGGCGAGGAGGCGAGCCGGCGTACGAGCGCCGTGAGGTCCTGGTCCTCGGGCGTGGCGGCGGTGATCTCGTCGGTCCCGAGGGTGACGCCGTCACCCCGCAGCACGGTGTAGCGGAGCCCCTCGTCGACGCTCCCGCGCAGCACCAGCACGCCCTCGACCGGGTCGTGGGTCGCGGTGTCGAGCATGTAGGACGGGACGCCCTCGTGGGCGAGCTGGTCGGCGTCGTCGGTGAGCGAGCCGTGGCCGGAGACCACGAACCAGCCGAGACCGCCCACCGCGGCGACGATCCCGACGGTGGCGACGACACCGGCGGCGATCCGCCGCCAGCCGCGGATCCCGTCGAGGAGCGCCCCCTGCGCGCCGAGAACGGCGGCCACGACGGCGGCTCCCTGGATCGCGACGAGGGCGAAGGACTGGCCGGCCGCCGCCGTACCCGCAGGGAGGTGGAGCGGCAGCCACGACAGCACCGCAGCGACGACGGCGATCACCGCACCGGCGATCCAGCACACCAGCACCGGGATCCGGGTCCGGACCGGCACCAGCGCCACGAGGGCGAGCAGCGGCAGCGCGAGTCCGAGCCACCAGGGCGCACCGAGGCCGTCGAGGCGGCCGACGAGCAGGTGGCCGCCGCTGGCGACCGGCGCCGGCAGCCGCCCCGGGTCGAGCAGCACCGCACGCCAGGCACCGTGCAGGACGGCGGGCAGCCACCACGGCAGCAGGAGCACCGGCGGCACCGCCAGCGCGGTCGCCGGCGGGCCCCACACGTCGCGGTCCTTGACCGAGCCCGGGACCAGGCGGAAGGCGATCGCGAGGACCACCCCGCCGAGCACCAGCGCGGCAAGCCAGCCGGTCGGGGCGAACGCGGTGACCAGGCTCAGCAGCAGCCCGGCCCGCCAGGCGGCACGCCAGCGCCGGTCCGGCTCGGGGTCGGCGAAGCCGAGCGCGGCGTGGACCATCCACGGCAGCAGCGCTCCGGCCACGACCGGGCCGAGCCGGCCGTCGCCCCAGGCGCCGCTGACCGCCGGGACGAGCGCGTACGCGGTCGCACCCCACAGCAGCAGCCACCGCGGAGCACCGCGGTGGCTGATCAGCCGGCCGACGACGCGGAGCAGGCGCCACGCGCCGCCGAGCGCGAGCGGGAAGGAGAGGATCATCACGACTGTGACGGCTAGCCCGGTGTGGCCGCCGAGGATGGTGGCGAGGACCGCCAGCGGAAGGACGTACGGCGGCGCGGGCACGGCCGTCCCGCCGCCGAGCGCGTGCCACGACTCGAGGTGGAGACCCCACCAGTCGGTCGCGCCGGCGGGAACGGGCGAGAGCCCGCCGCCGGCGACCGTGCCGAACGCCGACCGGGCGCCGATGATCCCGAGCAGCCCGACGAGCGTCAGCAGGACGGCGACCGGGTTGGTGAAGAACCTCACGACCCAGCCGTTCTCGACCGGGATGTCGTCCTCGTCCTGGGACTCGCGCTCGGCCTGCCGGCGGGCGGCGAACGAGGCCGGGTCGGCCTCCGCCTTCGCGGCCCGGCGACGCTCGGCGACGTCGGCCGCCTGGTTGGTCAGCGCACTGGCGACGTCGCTGACGAAGTCCAGCCCGTGCCGGTAGGGCAGCCAGGGCGGCGGCAGCAGCGCCTTCACCTTCGCCGGGTCGACGGCCGCGCGGCGCTGCCGGGACCGGCGGGCGGCGAGGATGCCGCCGAGCCGGCCGTAGACGTTGACGAGGGCGGCGAGCTCGTCGAGCGCGGCGCCGACCTCGCGGACGACCAGGAAGCCGAGCATCCGCCAGAGCGTCCCGAGCGCGAGCCGCAGCAGCATGAACGGCAGGCTGCGGGCGCGGCTGTTGGCGAGCAGCGTGTAGAGCGCCGAGCGGCGCTCCTGGTAGTGCGTGTGGCGGCCGGTCAGCGGCGTCCGGCGGACGCCGCGGTGGGCGGCCTCGGCGTGGAACACGACCGCCTGCGGCACCACGATCGTCGTGTGGCCGGCGTACGCCGCGCGCCAGCCGAAGTCGATGTCGTTGCCGAACATGGGCAGGCTCTTGTCGAACCCGCCGAGCTCGCGCAGCACCCGGCGGCGTACGAGCATCCCGGCGGTGTTCACCGCGAGCACGGTCCGGACCTCGTCGTGCTGGCCCTGGTCGTACTCCGCGCGCTCCAGGCCGGTCTCGCGGCGCCCGGTCCCCGAGATGGTCACGCCCATCTCGAGCAGGCGGCGCAGGCTCGGCCACTCCCGCAGCTTGGGGCCGAGCACGTCGGCCTCCGGGTGCTCCTCGGCGCAGGCGAGCAGCGCGGCCAGCGCACCCGGGTCGGGCGTCGAGTCGTCGTGCAGGAGCCAGACCCACTCCGGGGCGTCGGGGCCGTCGCCGAGCTGGTCGAGCGCCAGGTCGACGGCCTCCGGGAAGGAGACCCGGCCCGAGGTCCTGGTCACCACGCCGAAGGCCGCCTCGAGCAGCTCCGGCGACTCGTCCTTGCTTCCGGTGTCGATGCCGACAGCGGCCGCGATCGGAGCCTGCTGCGCCCTGATCCCGTCGATCACCGTGGGCAGCCAGCGGGCGCCGTCGTGGCTGACGAGGACCAGAGCGACCGTGGAATGCACGATCGGCAACCCTAACGGGGAGCCGAACGAACCCCTAAAAGCGCGGAAACGGCTCCGGATGCAGCAGACCCCGGCCGGGGCCGGGGTCCTGCTGCGTCAGACCGCTCGCTTCTTCAGCTTGCGGCGCTCCCTCTCGGAGAGACCGCCCCAGATGCCGAAGCGTTCGTCGTTCATGAGTGCCGACTCGAGGCACTCATCGCGCACCTCGCAGGTCTGACACACCTTCTTCGCCTCCCGGGTCGATCCGCCCTTCTCAGGGAAGAACGCCTCCGGATCGGTCTGTGCGCACAGCGCACGCTCCTGCCAGCCCCCGTCGTCGGTGCCGGGCTCGAGGAGAAACAGCTCTCTCATCGTCTTTGCCCTTTCGACCCTTGCAGTTGTGAAGTGAGGCGTCCGAGCGGCTGAACACCTGACGCATCGTCGGGCAGGTAACCGGTCAGCTCCTCGGGAAAACGACACTGATGGAATTACATGCCTGTCGCAACCGCAAGTCAACCCCCGCGTCTGGTATGGCCGACCTGTAGCACAGCCACCCCAGGGCGACCTGAGAGGGTTGTCCCATGCACGACATCACGGTCCTCTCCGGAGGCCACGGCGGCGCGAAGTTCCTCGCCGGGCTTCTTCACGGCATCCGTGCCGGCTCCCTGCCGGGGGTCTCCCCCGACGCCGAGGTGACGATCGTCGCCAACACCGCCGACGACCTGTGGATCCACGGGCTCAAGGTCTGCCCCGACCTCGACACGGTCATGTACACCCTGGGTGGGGGCCTCGACCACGAGCGCGGCTGGGGGCGGACCGAGGAGACCTGGAGCATCAAGGACGAGCTCGAGGCGTACGCCGTCCCGAACACCTGGTTCGGGCTGGGAGACCGCGACATGGCCACCCACATCGTGCGGACCCAGATGCTCGAGGCCGGCTTCCCCCTCTCGCAGGTCACCGAGGCGCTGTCGAAGCGCTGGCTCACGCCGGTGTACGGCGACGGCGTACGCCTGCTGCCGATGACCGACGACCGGGTCGAGACCCACGTGGCGGTGAAGGACGCCGACTCCCCGAGCGGCCTCCGGGTGGTGCACTTCCAGGAGTACTGGGTGCGCCTGCGTGCCGGCGTCCCGGCCGAGCAGCTCGTCTTCGTCGGCCTCGACGAGGCGACGCCCGGCCCCGGCGTGATGGACGCGATCAGCACGGCGGACCTGGTGGTGCTGCCCCCGTCGAACCCGGTCGTCTCGGTCGGCACGATCCTCGGCGTCCCCGGCATCCGGGAGGGTGTCCGCGCCACCCGGGCGGCGGTGGTCGGGGTCTCCCCTATCATCGGCGGCCACCACGTCCGCGGCATGGCCGAGCAGATGCTCGCCTCGATCGGGGTCGACGCCACCGCGGCCGGGGTCGGACTGCACTACGGCGCCCGCAGCAACGGCGGGGTCCTCGACGGCTGGCTCGTCGACAGCGCCGACGCCGACGCCCTGGAGGCGCTGCGCGCCGCCGGGCTCCGGGCCGCCGCCGTACCGCTGTGGATGTCGGACGAGCCCGCCACCGCCGCGATGGCGGCCGCGGCGATCGACCTGGTGACCGGATGACGGGCGATGTCCGGGTCGTCGCGCCGGACGGCGTCCCCGAGGTCAGGAAGGGCGACGACCTCGCCGCGCTGCTGCTCGACGCCCTCGACGGCGCCGGCTGGGACCTGGCCGACGGCGACGTCGTCGCGGTGACGAGCAAGGTGGTGAGCAAGGCCGAGGGACAGGTGCGGTCCGGCACCCGCGACGACGAGCTCCCGGGCGAGACGCGGCGGGTGGTCGCCCGCCGCGGCCGGACCGCGATCGTCCGCAACCGGCTCGGGCTGACGATGGCGGCCGCGGGGATCGACGCGTCCAACGTCGAGAGTGGGTACGTCGTGCTGCTGCCGCTCGACCCGGACGCGTCCGCCCGCGCGCTGCGGACGGCCCTGCGCGAGCGGACCGGCGCCAACGTCGGCGTCGTCGTCACCGACACCGCGGGGCGGGCCTGGCGCGACGGCCAGACCGACCTGGCCGTCGGCGCCGCCGGCCTCGTCGTGCTGGAGAGCTTCGCCGGCCGCGCCGACGCCCACGGCAACGAGCTCGTCGTCACGGCCCCGGCCGTGGCCGACGAGCTCGCCGGGGTCGCGGAGCTCGCGCAGGGCAAGCTCGCGGCGCGGCCGTTCGCCGTCGTCCGCGGCCGGCCCGACCTCGTCCTCTCGCCCGGCGATGACGGACCGGGCGCGGGCGTCCTCATCCGCGGCGAGGGGCAGGACTTCTTCGGGTACGGCGCCCGCGAGGCCGTCGTACGCGCGCTCAAGGGTGACCCGGCCGACCGCGCGCCCTTCGGCACGCCCGCGGACCCGGAGGAGATGGCCGCCGCGATCACCGACGTGACCGGGCTGCCGGTCGAGGTCACAGACGATGGGGTGAGCGTCGCCGGCGCCGATCCGGCGGTGCTCGCCGCTCTGGCGTTCGCACACGGATGGACGCTCTCCGACCCGCGATCCGGCTCCCGGGATCTTCCCGCTTCGCTGCTGCGACCAGTCACTACGTAGACTCTGCGCGTCCCGACCGCTGCCAGGGCCACTCCCCTGGCCGGAGAACGCTGAGGAACGCCGAACCGTGGCCAAGAAGTCCGCCAAGTCCGACCGCCGCGCGGTGATCGACGACATCCGCAAGAAGCAGAAGGGCGCCGAGCGCGCCCGCGGCCTCGCGATCATCGCCGTCTGCGTCGTCATCGCGGTCGGCATCGTGGTCGCCGCGGCGTTCAAGCCGATCAAGGACTCGATCCAGACCAGCTCCTACGACAGCAAGACGCTGCAGGAGATCGGCGAGAGCCCGTCGGCGGCCGGCTGCCAGAAGGTCGTCAAGAGGAAGGCGGACGGCAACCAGCAGCACATCCCGACCGGGACGCAGCAGATCTACACGACCGCGCCGGCCGCCTTCGGTCCGCACTGGAACGAGGCCAACGTGGCCCCGGTCGCCATGTCGCGGAAGTTCTACAGCCGCGACGACCGCCCCGAGCTCGAGGCCCTGGTCCACAACCTCGAGCACGGCTACACCCTGCTCTGGTACGACGACACCGTCAGCGGCTCGGAGCTCAACGAGATCCGTGCGATCGGCCGGAAGTTCCCGGGCGACGACGACTTCCGCTACAAGTTCATCGCGGTGCCGTGGACCAAGGCGGACGAGACCGAGACGACCAAGAACCGCAAGCCCGCCATCGACTGGCCGAAGGGCACCCACATCGCCTTCACCCACTGGACGGCGAAGGTCGACAGCAGCGGGAACGCGTCCGACCAGTACGGCGTCTTCCAGTACTGCTCCGGTCTCTCCGGCCAGGCGCTGAAGACCTTCATGGAGAAGTACCCCTACACCGACTCCCCCGAGCCCGGCGCGATGTGACCCGGCCGGCCCGTCAGGTCAGGTCGCCGCGGTTCTTCTCGTGCAGGCCGGCGACGATCTGCTTGACCTGCTGCGCACGCGCCCGGGTGGTGACGAGCACCGCGTCGGGGGTGTCCACGACGACGATGTCCTCGACGCCCACGAGGGCGACGGCGCGGCCGCTGCGGGTGACGACGAGGCCCGTGGAGTCGATGGCGCTCACCAGGCTGGGATCGCCGAGCACGGTCGGGCCGTCGGCGGGCGCGGTGCGGGCGTGCTCGAGCAGCGCGGCCAGCGAGTCGAAGTCTCCGACGTCGTCCCACCCGAACGCCGCCGGGACGGTCGCGACACGGCCGGCATCGGCCGCCGGCTCGGCCACGGCGTTGTCGAGCGCGATCTTCGGCAGCGTCTCCCACAGCTCGCCCAGCCGCTCGGGCTCGGCGGCGATGGCGCGCAGCGCGGCGGCGAACTCCGGGTGGTTGTCGGCGAGCAGGTCGAGCAGCACCCGCGGGCGTACGACGAACATGCCGGCGTTCCACCGGTAGCCGCCCTTCGCGAGGTACCGCTCCGCGATCTCGACCGAGGGCTTCTCGACGAACTCCTGCACGACGTAGGCGCCGTCGTGACCGGCGAGCGGCTCGCCCTCGCGGATGTAGCCGAACGCGGTCGAGGGGAACGTGGGCTGGATGCCGAGCGTGACCAGCCAGTCCTCGGCGGCGATCTCGGCGGCGGTGCGCACCGCGGCGGTGAAGACCTCGGTCTGGGTGATGACGTGGTCGGCCGCGAAGGACCCCATGATCGCGTCGGGGTCGCGCTGCTCCAGTACCGCGGCGGCGAGGCCGATGGCGGCCATCGAGTCACGGCCGGACGGCTCGGCCAGGATGCAGTCGGGCGCCAGCTCGGGCAGCTGCTCGCCCACGGCCTCGCGGTGCACCTCGCCGGTGACGACGAGGAAGCGGTGGTCGGCGAGCGGTACCAGGCGGTCGTAGGTCTCCTGGAGGAGGGTGCGTCCCGATCCGGTCAGGTCCCGGAGGAACTTCGGGGCGGCCGAGCGCGACAGCGGCCACAGGCGGGTGCCGGCGCCGCCGGCGGGGATCACGGCCCAGAAGCTCATGCCGCCACCTCCGTGAGAAGACAAAGACGATACGGGGGCGGCGCCATGAGCCGCCCGATGGTCGCTCGCTGACGCTCGCTCATGTGCCTCAGCCTAGGAGAAGACCGCGACCGCCGATAAGGAATGCTGAGGGTCTGTGAGCGACCCCACGATCTTCCCCCAGGCCCTCGACCGCGCCCTGCGCACCGACCCCGGACGCCCGTTCGTCACTTTCTACGACCTCGCCACCGGCGAGCGGGTCGAGCTCTCCGTGACGACGTACGCCAACTGGGTGGCGAAGGCGTCCGGCCTGCTCGTCGACGAGCACGGCCTCGAGCGCGGGCAGTCGCTGCGCATCGACCTGCCGCCGCACTGGCTGTCGGTGGTGTTCCTCGGCGCCGCCTGGAACACCGGCCTCGTCGTGACCGACGCCGACCTGCCCGACGCGGTCGTCTGCGGACCCGAGACCGTCGCCTCCTGGTCGGCCTCCGGCGTCCTCACCCTCGCCTGCTCGCTGCTCCCCCTCGGCGTCCGGTTCGCCGATCCGCTGCCCAACGGCGCCCACGACGTCGGCGTCGAGATCTGGGGCCAGCCGGACGCGTTCACGCCCTGGGACCCGCCGGCACCGGAGGACCCGGCGACGAGGTGGGCCGACGCCGAGACGACCCAGGCGGAGCTGTGGGCGGCGGCTGCCGCCGGTGCTTCGGGGGCGCCCGGCGACAGCCGCCTTCTGACGGAGGCAGATCCCGCATCGGTGCGGGGCACCGCGTCCGTCACAGAGCCGCTCCTGGGTGGCGGCTCGCTCGTCCTGGTCGCCCACGCCGACGCCGTCGAGCCCGACCGGCTGGAGTCGATCGCCGCCAGCGAGCGGGTCACGGGTCGCTTCCCGCGCGCGGGCGACCAGGGATCTGTGGGGTAGAGGGCCTCGGTCGACGCGTCAGTCGATGAGGTCGTAGCTGTTTCCTCCCGGGCCGAGGTAGACGCGGTCCGAGACCTTGAGATCCGACCGGCGCTGCAGCGCGTAGAGGTCACCGGTCTTCTTCTCCCGGACCACGAGGTCGGACCCGCTGCCGCCCCTCAGGTCGCGTACGCCGATGACCAGGTTGTAGCGGCTGACGCCGATCCCCACGCTCACCGGGTTCATGAGCCCGCCCGGACCGTTGCCCGGGTAGAGCGTCAGCCTGTCGTCGGCACGGAAGAGGCTGTCCGGCGCCCCGTCCCCGTTCCAGCGCCCGGCCGGGATCTGCGCGGAGGCGCTGATCGCGCTGTGGGAGACGTACGACGCCCCGAGCCCCTTGGTCCCGCGGCCCGGCCAGATCCGCAGCTTGCCGTTGACCATCTGGCCCTGGATGTCGGGGTAGCCGTCACCGGTGATGTCTCCCGCGACCACCGGCCAGCGGACGTTGCCGAACCCGGTGGCGAGCTTCACCGCGGGCCGGAACCGGCCGTTCCCCGTCCCCCGGTAGAGGTACAGCACGCCGGATGTGTTGCGGGTGATGAAGTCGCCGTGCCCGTCGCGGTCCCAGTCCCCCGCGACCATGATCCGGGTGATGTTCGGCAGCGTCAGGCCGGTGTCGATCGGCGGCGCCAGGTTGCGGCGGCCGTTGCTCGGCACGATGCCGAGCTTCGTGCCGGTGCGGACCAGGAGGTCCGGGATCAGGTTGCCGGCCATCTGCGCCATGCCGATCACCGAGCCTGCCGACCGCATGGCCACGTACGGGCCGAGCGGCTTGCCGAACCCGCCCTTCCCGTTGCCCGGCAGCGTCCAGCCGCGGCCGTCCTTCGTGCGGGCGAAGAGGTCGTTGTCGCCGTCGTTGTCGATGTCGCCGTACCCCGTGATGCCGGCGTACGACGACCAGCTGTTGGTGGTGGCTGCGATGGCCGTCGGGGCGCCGAAGGTCCCGTTGCCGGCCCCCCGGAAGAGGTAGAGCCGGCCGTCCTTGCGGCCGACCAGGTCGGCCCTGCCGTCGCCGTCGAGGTCGCCCGACGCGGCGAGCAGGCCGAAGCCGGCCAGCGAGCGGCCGGTCTGGACGTGGGTCCGGAAGCCGCCCGTGCCGTTGCCCAGGAAGTACGTCAGCGCGCCGGTCGTGGTGGTGCGGCCGACGAGGTCGTTCTTGCCGTCGCCGTTGAGGTCGCCGACGGCGGTCGCCAGGTCGCGGCCGACGAAGGCCTTGGGCAGGTGGGACACCGCCTCGCCGAACTTCCCGCCGCCGAGCCCCTTGCGGATCAGCGAGGTGCCGTTCTTGTAGATCACCAGCAGGTCCGGCCTGCCGTCACCGGACAGGTCGGGCGAGAGGACGAACCGCGCGGTGTCCGACACCCCGGTGGTGGTGTCCTTCATCGCGGCGTACCCGGCCATGCCACCGGTCGGGATGACGAAGATCCGCTTGTCGCTCGCGCGGCGGGCGACGAGGTCGGGGTACTTCGTGGCGGCCAGCTGGGAGTCGAGCTCGCGGCCGGACCAGCCCTTCTGCAGCGACGCGGCGATCCGCCGGATGTCGGGGATCCGGGCGTAGAGGTAGCGCCCCGGACAGGCGGTCGCCTTCGTGTCGCGGTGGCCCTCGATGGCGTGCGGGAAGACGCGGCCGCCGATGCGGACGTTGGTGGCGTTCGCGTTCACGCCGTGCAGCGCGAGCTTCCAGGCGAACAGAGCGCCGTACGCCTGGATGAGGGCGCTGCTGGGCTTCGCGGTCTCGAAGTTGCCGATCGCCGCAGCGCCGAACCCGTAGTCGTTGTAGTTCTCGGTGTGGGCGCCGACGACCGGCCGTGCGACCCCGCCGTACCTGCCTTCCCAGATCCGGCCGAACTTGTCGAGCAGGAAGTTGTAGCCGATGTCGCGCCAGCCGCGGCTCTGCACGTGGTAGGCGTAGATGCTCCGGATGATCCCGGGGACCTCCGCGCGGGTGTAGTCGTTGGCGTTCACCGTGTGGTGCACGAAGCCGCCGTGGATCTCGTAGTAGCTCGCCGGGATCTGCTCCCGGAGCCGCTCGTTGGCGCCCCACTGCGCGCGGCTGTAGATCTGCGGCTTCGGGGTGTACGCCGCGGCCGCGAGGACCGCGTCCTCGCTGCTCGAGTCGGCCGCGTCGCCGGTGTCGGCGCCTGTCGCGGGTGCCGAGGTCGTGTGCGTCGACCCGGATCCTGCGCTCTCGGCAGGCTCGCTCGCGTCACCGGTGTCGATCGAGGGCCGCTCGGACTTCGTCGCGGTCGGCGTGCCCGGGTCGATGATCGCCAGCTTCAGGTCGGCGGGGACGTCGGTGCCGGTGACGGTCAGCCGCGCCTGGACCCGGTCGACGTGCCCCACGAGCCCCTCGATGGTGCCCGGGCGGGCGGCACGGCCCTCGGCGCTCGAGGGGTCCGGGCCGTCGTCGTCGTACTCGAGCTTCTTCCAGCGGCCCCAGATGCCGTCCTTCTCGGTGCGGACGGCCACGCGCACCGCCGACGGCGCGAGCCGGTCGCCGTGCGACCACGTCACCCCGACGACGCCGAAGCCGCTCACCGCCTGCGGCTCACTCGTGATCACCGTCCTCTTCGCGGTCGGCCGGGCCGCCGTCGCCTCGCCCGTCGTCAGGCGCGGGAGCAGCGCACGGCCCGTCGTACCCGACGTCGCCTTCGGCAGCGTCCGCGGCGTGAGCGCGACCTCGCGTACGTCGGCCGAGACCGGCCCCGCCGGCACCGTGGACGGAGTGTCAGAGGCCTTGATGTACGCCGCCATCGCGGCCGCCGGTCCCACGAGGGTCTGGCTCGCGCCGCCCGGCGCCTGCTTGACGACGTCGAGGCTGACGACGCTGGCCGCGGGGATCAGCGCGGCGAAGACGGCGCCGAGCACCAGCAGCTGCTGGCAGGTCGCGACGAACCGGGTCCGCCCGGCGTGCCGCCGGTCGTCCTTCGTGGGGTGCATGGGTTGCTCCGGGTGTGCGGGGAAGAGTCACACGAGGGCTCAACTTTCACACCTGTCACAACCGGTTGGAAAGGGTTCGTGAGTAACTACAGAGGTGTAATTTCCAGTCGACACGCCGATTACCTGAGATTGGTCGAGAGGTCTTGGTGGGCGGCCGGCCCGGCCCGTCGGACGGAGCGCCTCGTCGCAGGCGACGACCCGCGCGTGTCACGTCACTCGAACGGTGCTGTGGTACGGCGCGGGATCGACGCACGCTCCTCCGGCGCCCCGGCCGACGGTCCGGGCCGACTGCGCGCGACACCTCTCAGCCGATCGCAGGCCACTCGGGAGGTGACAGGCCCCGGGGCGGCTAGATGTCCGCGCCGAGCTCGGCGTCGTCGAGGTCGAGCTTGTCGAGCTCGTCGGGCTCGTTCTCGTCGTCGTCGCCGTACTTGAGGTACTTGATGCCCGCGTCGACGTCGCCGTCGAAGCCGAGCTTGCCCTGCTCGAGGACGAGGACGCGGTCGCACATCCGCTTCACGGAGGCGGCGGCGTGGCTGACGTAGAAGATCGTCCGGCCGCTCTTGCGGATCTCCTCCATGCGGGCGAGGCACTTCCGCTTGAACGGCTTGTCCCCGACGGCGAGCACCTCGTCGGCGAGGAAGATGTCGGAGTCGACGTGGACGGCGACGGAGAAGCCGAGCCGGGAGTACATCCCCGAGGAGTAGTTGCCGACCGGGGTGTAGAGGAAGCGACCGATGTCGGCGAACTCCACGATGTCGTCGAAGATCCGGTCGGTCTCCTTCTCGGAGAGACCGTAGATCGCGGCGTTGAGGTAGATGTTGTCCTTGCCGCTCAGCTGCGGGTGGAACCCGGCGCCGGTGGCGATCAGGCCGGCGATCCGGCCGCGGGTCAGCACCTGGCCGCGGTCGGGCCGCATCACGCCGCTGATCATCTTGAGCAGCGTCGACTTGCCGGAGCCGTTGAGCCCCATCAGGCCGATGGACTCGCCCTGCTCGACCGAGAAGGACACGTCGTCGATGGCCATGAAGCGGTCGCTGACGTCCTGGCCCTTCATCATGGCCACCGTCATCTGCTTGAAGGTGCGGTGGTAGCGGAGGGTGAACTCCTTGGAGACGTGCTCCACGCGGATCGACTCAGCCATTCATCGACTCCGGGATGCGGTTCTCGAACTTGTTGAACACCAGCTGCGCGATCACGAGGACGACGAACGAGGCGCCGAGAGCGGCGAGTCCGTCCAGCCACAGGTGGCTCGGCATCCCCTGGGCGAGGGTGCGGTCGGGGTCGGACGTCGTCTGCACCCAGAACGCCCGCTGGAACAGCAGCACGGCGTTGGCGATCGGGTTGAGCATGTAGTACTGCGCCAGCTCGCCGAACTTCGAGTAGATCATCTCGTAGGAGTAGATCATCGGGACGCCGAAGCGGACGAAGTTCGTGAGGATGTGGACGGCGCTGCCGAAGTCGCGCCAGAACACGTTGGCGACGCTGAACAGCAGGGCCAGGGCGGTGCCGAGCACCATGATGATCCCGAGCCCGAGGAGGACGCCGAAGAGGGTGCCGAGGTCCGGCATCCACCCGGTGCCGAAACAGGCGATCAGCAGGATCAGCGACGCGGGCAGCACGTGGTAGAGGGAGACCAGCATGGCCGCCACCGGGAACATCTCCCGCGGCATCGCCATCTTCTGCACCAGGCCCTTGTTGCGCATGATCGAGCGGGTGCCGGCGCCGAACGTCTCGGTGAAGAAGTGCACGACGATCATCGCCGAGAAGACGTGGACCGGGTAGTTCTCGACATTGTGGTGCGCGCCCATGATCCGGCCCATCACGAACCAGTAGATGAAGAACTGGCTGAGCGGGTTGATGTAGGACCACAGCAGCCCCATGACGGAGCCGGCGTACCTCGCCTGGATCTCGCGGCGTACGAGCAGCCGCAGCAGGTAGCGGCGCTGGAAGACCGAGAGCAGGCCGAGGTTGGCCGCGGGCGGCGCGAGCGGCGCGTCGACGACGCGGACGGTGTGCTCGGCCTCGGCCGGCGCCTGCGTCTCAGTCATCGCTGGGCTCCATCCACGGTCGGAACGTCTCCTCCCACGCCTCGGGCGAGGTCACGTCCTCCAGTTTGGCGCGGTACTCCTCAGCCAGGCGCGGCCACTCCCGGCGGAGCCGGGTGTGGATCTCGACCGTCTTCTTCAGCAGGTCCCGGAAGAGCTCGGGGTCGCGGTGGTAGAACGCGGCGCTCTGGCCGTCGTTCATGGAGACGACGACCGAGTCGTACTTGGTGATGCGGTACCACTGCGAGTCCATGGCGGGGAGCTCCGCCTCGGGGAACGTGCGGGAGAGCTCGCGCGGCTTGCGGATCTGCCGCAGCGGAGCCTTCAGGGCGGCCAGCCTGATCTGCCAGCCCTTGAGGACGTCGTCGTCACCGCGTCCCTTGCGCGGGGGCTTGTGCCGGCGTACGGGCGGGAAGGCGTCGCGGTCGACCTCGAGGCGCGCGTCCTGGAACTGCTTGACGCGCTCCCGGACCTCGGCGAGCTTCGTCGGCAGCTGGTCGTGGAGCCCCTCCGGGCCGGCGAGCACGTCGAGGAGCGCCTGGTGGCGGATGGCCACGGTGGAGTACTGCATCGAGACCAGGTGCTTGATCTGGTGGTTGAAGCTCTCGGTGACCATCCGGCCACCGCGCGGGTAGATCGAGTGCAGCAGCGCCGCGACGAACCGGTTGCGGTGGTGGAAGTAGGACTGCCAGTCCAGCGCGTCGTTCTTGTCCGTCCACGGCACGTGCCAGACGGCGGCACCGGGGAGCGACACGGTCGGATAGCCCGCCTCCTTGGCGCGCAGGCCGTACTCGGAGTCGTCCCACTTCAGGAACAGCGGCAGCGACAGCCCGATCTCGGCGAGCACCTCGCGCGGGATCAGACACATGAACCAGCCGTTGTAGTCCACGTCGACCCGCTTGTGGAGCCAGCGCGTCGAGCGGAGGTTGCGGGCCGAGAAGTCCCAGCCACCGAAGACGCCCGGGGCCGAGCCCCACCAGAACGTGTAGGGCTGGACGACCTCGCCGAAGCTGTGGAGCTGCGCGCGGGCGTAGATGTTGAACATGTGGCCGCCCACGAGCGTCCGCTTCTTGCACAGGTCGCCGAAGGTCACCGCCCGGATGACGCCCTCGGGCTCGCAGACCACGTCGTCGTCCATCATCATGGCGTACGTCGCCGTGCCCTTGCGCAGGGACTCCAGCTGACCCCGGGCGTAGCCGCCCGAGCCGCCCAGGTTGCCCTGCTCCACGACCCGGAGGACGTCGCCCAGCGCCTTCTCGGCCGCCGGGAAGTACTCGGAGTCCTTCACCAGGTCGGTGCCCTGCTCCATCACGTAGACGGTGTCGAGGTAGGGACCGAGCACGTCGTCGTCACCGAGCTGGCCGAGGAGCTTCGCGCAGAAGTCGGGCCGGTTCATGGTCGTGATGCACAGGTCGACGGTGCCGTGCTCGGCCCGGTCGTCAGGCACCTCTGCGGTCCACTCCGCCGACTCGACCACGACCTCGTGGTCGGAGGCGATCACGTCGTACCAGTACCAGCCACCGTCGACGAACGGCTTCAGGGTGAGCTCGAAGGTGAAGGTGGTCGGTCCCGACTCCTCACCGGTCGAGGCCGAGTCGACCTGCTGGGTGCGGCCGCTCGCCTGCGACTTGTAGACCACGACGCGCGCATCCTGACCCGTGACCGTGACGGTGAGGGTCACCGCCGTGACGACGGTGTAGCGACGCCAGTAGCTGGCCGGGAACGCGTTGAAGTAGGTTCCGAAGGAGAGCGAGCCGCCCGGCTCGAGCCGCAGCGTGGTCCGCGACACGATCTGGTCGGGGTGGATGGTCTTGCCGGACGCGATCGACTGCCGCATCTGGAAGGCGTTCAGGTCACGCGCCTGCTTGTTGGCGCCCACCTCGTACTTGTCGGCGTCGAGGATCGCGGGCTCGGGGTCGACGTAGAGCGGGAAGACCTCGAGGTCGCCGTCGGTCGGCAGGATCTGGCGCTGGAGCAGTCGGGTCGCCATCAGTCGTCAACGCCTCCGCTGGTCAGCGGCGCGCCCTGGTCGAAGTGCGGCCGCAGCTTGTTCTCGTACATGGACAGCGCCGACGCGATGGCCATGTGCATGTCGAGGTACTTGTACGTGCCGAGCCGCCCGCCGAACAGCACCATCGGCTCCTTCTTGGCAAGATCACGGTACTTCAACAGCTTCTCGCGATCCTCGGCTGTGTTGATCGGGTAGTACGGCTCGTCGCCGTCCTCGGCGAAGCGGCTGTACTCGTGGACGATGACCGTCTTCCCGGGCAGGTGGGTGCGCTCGGGGTGGAAGTGCTTGAACTCGATGATCCGGGTGAACGGCACCTCCTGGTCGTTGTAGTTGACCACGCCGGTGCCCTGGAAGTCGTCGACGCCCTCGACCGACTCCTCCAGGTCGACGGTACGCCAGGAGAGCCTGCCCTCGGAGTTGCCGAAGTACTCGTCGACCGGGCCGGTGTAGACGATCGGGACCCGGCCCTTGAACTCGTCAGCGACGTCGAAGAAGTCGGTCTCCAGCCGCACCTCGATGTTGGGATGGTCCGCCATCCGCTCCAGCCAGGCGGTGTAGCCGTCGACCGGCAGGCCCTCGTACTTGTCGTTGAACCAGCGGTTGTCGAAGGTGTAGCGGACCGGCAGCCGGGTGATGATGTCGGCGCTCAGCTTGGTGGGGTCGGTCTGCCACTGCTTGGCGGTGTAGCCCTTGATGAACGCCTCGTAGAGCGGACGCCCGATCAGGCTGATCGCCTTCTCCTCGAGGTTGGTCGCGTCCTCGGTGCGGATCTCGCTGGCCTGCTCGGCGATCAGCGCGCGCGCCTCGTCGGGGCTGTGCGACTTGCCGAAGAACTGGTTGATGAGACCGAGGTTCATCGGCAGGGAGTAGACCTGCCCCTGGTACTTCCCGAAGACCCGGTGCTTGTAGTCGGTGAAGTCGGTGAACCTGTTGACGTACTGCCACACCTTCTCGTTGGAGGTGTGGAAGAGGTGGGCGCCGTACTTGTGCACCTCGACCCCGGTCTCGGGCTCGCGCTCGCTGTAGGCGTTGCCACCGATATGGGGCCGGCGCTCGAGGACGAGCACCCTCTTGTCCTGCTCGGCGGCGACGCGCTCGGCGATCGTCAGCCCGAAGAAGCCGGAGCCGACGACGACGAGGTCGGGGAGATCTTGGTGAGGCACGGCAGATCAGTCTACGGAGGAAGGGGGAAGGCTCCGCATTCCCCGCGCCGACCGTAGGGCACGGATCACATTGGACGCCTCGCGCCGGCCGCCGCGGAGCGGACTGAGGAGGACGACCGCCGCCGTGATGAGCCACGGCTTGGCGCGGACGAGGGCGTTCTCGCCGTACCTGAAGTGGACGACGAAGAGGTTCCGGTACATGTAGAACCCCTTCCAGCTGCTGAGGTCGTGCTGCTGGCTGAAGTCCAGCTGCCGCACGAGCACCGCGTCCCGGACCGCCCAGATTGTGTAGCCGGCACGCCGGGCCCTCAAGGCGTAGTCGGCGTCGTCGTAGAAGATGAAGTACGCCGGGTCGGGCAGCCCGATCCGCTCGACCACCTCGCGGCGCACCATGAAGCCCTCGAAGGCGACGTTCTCGACCGGCACCCGCCCGGGCATGGCGTCCCGGGTGCCGTACGTCGAGGCCACGCTGGCGGCCTTCGGCCTGATCGCGAGCGGGTTGCGGAGGTCGAAGCGGATCGCCGCGAGCTCCATCAGGTGGCCCGCGCTGTCCTCGCGGACGGTCAGCAGGCAGGCCTCGTCCTGGGCGAGCAGCACGGTGAGGCAGTCCGGCGCCGGGATCACGTCGTCGTCCATGAGCCAGATCCGGTCGAAGCCGCCGTCGTACGCCGCCCGAAGGCCGAGGTGGAAGCCGCCGGCCCCGCCGAGGTTGCTCTCGGTGGTGATCACCTGCAGGCCCGGGACGCCCGCCTCGGCCAGCACCTGCGCGGTGTGGTCGGTGCTGGCGTTGTCGACGACGATCACCGCGTCGGCGGGGCGGTCCAGCCTGCCGAGCCCGGCCAGCATCTTCTCGAGCAGGTCCGCGCGGTTGTAGGTGACGACGACGATCGCGACGCTCTCGGTCACTTCAGGTACCTCTCGTGGCCGGTGAAGTCGCCGCGCAGCGCCGCCCACCACGCTCGCGCCGAGAGCGCGATCCGGCCCGGAGCCGGCCTGGTGAACGCGTAGAACCACAGCGTCTTCGCGACGAACGCCAGGGCGTGCGGCCACCCGCGGTAGTCCCGGAGGTTGAGCAGGTTGTTGCGGGCCATGCAGTAGTGCTTGAGGTCGTCGGGTGAGTGGTTGTAGGTCGTACGCCCGTGCAGCATCGGGGTCCCGAGGCTGCCGACGGAGGGGTGCCGCACCTGCGCGTCGACGACTGTCGCGATCCGCGCGCCGGCCGCCTCGGCGCGGAGGCGGTACTCGTGGTCGTCGCCCCAGATGAAGTACTCCGCCCGGGGGTAGCCGATCCGCTCGACCAGCTCGCGGGTGACCAGCACGCCGTTGAACGGGATGACGATGTCGCGGATGAGCCCGCCGGTCGCGGCCGCCTGCACGTCGGCGAGGCGGTGGACGACGCGGGTCCCGCCGGGCAGCCGGATCGGGAAGACCAGCCGGCCGGGGTCGCTCTCGTCGACCACGAGCGGACCCCAGAAGTCGAGGCCGTCCCGATGGGCCAGCAGGCGGTCGAGGCAGTCGGGCTCCGGCAGGCCGTCGTCGTCCATCAGCCAGACCAGGTCGGAGCCGCGCTCGACCGCGAGCCGCAGGCCCTCGTGGAAGCCGCCCGCTCCCCCGCTGTTGGTGGCGAGCGTGCGGGCGATGACGGGCACCGACCGGTGGTCGTCGCCCGAGGGCGCCCCGTCGAGGCCGGACAGCCAGTCGGAGGTCCCGTCGGTCGAGGCGTTGTCGACGACGATCACCTCGTCGAGCCCCTTGACCCCGTCGAGCCGCTCGAGCAGCCGCTGCAGCAGCGGCAGGCGGTTGTAGGTAACGACGACGGCGGCGATCACGGGGAGAACCCTAGAGGTGCCGGTCGCGCCGGCGTCAGCAGGCGGCGGCGAGGTCGTTGGTCTGGTTGGCGGTGTAGCCGGTCGACAGGGAGCCGTACGAGCCCTCGGTCATCTGGGAGGACGACGAGTGCTTCTTCTGCTTGTGCTTGCCACCGCCGGTCTTGTCACCGCCGCCTCCGCCCTCGCCCTCGGCCTTGTCGATGGCGTCGGAGACCATCCGACGGGCCTTGTCGATGTCAGGGTTGCCCGTGTTGATCGCGGGCGGGACCAGCGAGACGGTCGCGACCTTCTGCTTGCGGGCCTTCAGCGCGAGCTCGACGAAGGTTCCCACCTCGCTGGTCGGGATCGAGGTCTTGAACATCGCCCGGCCGGCACTGGCGATCGAGTCGAAGTGCTTGACCACGTCGGCCGGGCTCAGCTGCTGCAGCATCGCGTTCATGACGCACTTCTGCCGGGCCATCCGGGAGTAGTCGTCCGAGGTGGCGCGGGAGCGGGCGTACCACAGCAGGGTGTCGCCGGAGAGCTTCTTCACACCGGGCTGGATGTAGCCGGTGACGTTGCCCGTGGGCCCGATCGCGATCGGCTGGCGGACGTTGATGGTCACTCCCCCGACCGCGTCGGCGAGGTCGCGGAAGCCCTGCAGGTTGATCATCGCCCAGTAGTTGATCTTGAGACCGGTGATGCCCTCGATGCCCTCCTTCGTGGCCTCGACGCCCGGCTGGTCGTATCCCGTGAAGAGCGCCTTGTGGTCGTCGGCGTACGTCGTCAGGCTGTTGAGCTCGCAGCCCTCGCAGTCGTAGCCGTGCGGGAACTGCTTCGCCATCACCGAGCCCTCGGGGAAGGGGAAGTTCTCCATGTTGCGCGGGAGGCCGATCAGGACTGTCTTGCCGGTGTAGGCGTCGATCGAGGCCACCGTCATCGAGTCGGTGCGCAGGCCCCACCGGCTCACGCCGGAGTCGGCGCCGAGCAACAGGACGTTGTAGCGGCCGTCGACCGCGGCGCTCGACGCGCCGCCGCCGAACATGGACACCAGCACGCTGCGGGTCACCCCGACCTCGTGCGAGCCGTAGAGCAGCGTGCTCGCCACGGTCATCGCCAGGGCGCCGTTGGCGAGGATCGCCCAGCGCCGCTGCGACAGCGTGAGGGTGAGCGGCTGGCCGAGGCGCCAGGCGTCGACGAAGAGCCCGGCCCAGGCGATCGCCAGCACGATGAGACCGACCCGCAGCCAGGTGAGCACCCACGGCGTCGTACCCAGGAAGAAGAACAGGCCGTGCCAGAAGTACGAGATCAGCACGACGAGGAACGTCCCCACCGCCATCACGGCGGTGGTCCGCAGCGCCCACCGTCCCAGCCGGCGGTTGCCGGCGACGAGCTGGGCGGAGCCGGGGAGCACGAGCGTCATCAGCATCAGTGCCAGCGCACGGCGGAAGCGCACCCGGGCGGCACGCTCGGCCGCGCTGCGGGGACGACGGACGACGGTCGCGGGTGAGGCCGCCTGGGCAGACATACGAGAGATCTCCTGAGGGGAAGGTCAGGACTGCCCCGCCAGTATCACCAGTCACAGCCGTCACAGCGGTCACGACGCGCCGCGCGCACCGAGGCCGCGCGTCGAGCGCCGGGAACTCGGGTGATGCCAGGCGCGCACGGTACCGTTCCGCGCATGGCAGACCGTCCCCGGAACCCGGGCAGCACTCCCCCAGGCGGGGATGACGCCCCCGAGTACGACTGGCTGTACGGCAAGAACCGTGGCCGGTCGGGGGCCCCCTCCCCTGACCCGGGGAAGGCGCCCGACCCCACCCGGCCGGTACGCCGCCCGCGCGCCGACCGGCCCGCGCCGACCGCGGGCGAGGAGTCGACCCGGGTGATGCAGACCGAGCCCCGCGGACGAGCAGCGGCGCCGGAGCGCGCGCTGCCCTCCCCCGGCGAGATCGCCCCCACGCCCGGCGGCCCGTCCGGCCCGGGCGGCCCCCGCGAGGGCACGACGTACGGCGGCCGCGGACCCGACTGGGGCCGCATCGGCCGTGGGCTGCGACGCCCGAAGCGGATCGTCCAGATCGTGCTGGCCCTGCTGCTCATCTGGATCATCGCGATCGTGTGGACGGGCCTCTCCATCCCGCACGGGCTCAACCACGTCGCCTGGGAGCCCAAGGGCGCACGCCCCGACGACCAGCCCGGGACGACCTACCTCGTCGTCGCCTCCGACTCCCGGAAGGGACTCACGAAGGAGGAGCGCAAGAAGCTCTCGACCGGCAACGCCGGCGGCCAGCGCACCGACACCATCAAGCTGCTCCACACCGGCAGCGGCCCCAACACGCTGGTCACCATCCCGCGTGACTCCTACGTCCCGATCCCCGGTCACGGCAGCTCGAAGATCAACGCGGCCTTCGCCTGGGGCGGTCCGAAGCTGCTGGTCAGGACGATCGAGCAGGACACCGGCATCCGCATCGACGGGTACGTCGAGATCGGGATGGGCGGACTGGTCAACCTCGTCGACGCCGTCGGCGGCATCACGATCTGCCCGAAGACCAACATGGACGACAAGCTCGCCGGCCTGCATGTCAAGAAGGGCTGCCAGGACGCCGACGGCGTCAAGGCGCTCGCCTACTCGCGCTCGCGCCATGCCCAGAAGCTCGGCGACCTCGGCCGCGGCGAGGCGCAGTCGGAGGTCATCGGTCAGATCGGCAGCAAGATCGCCACGCCCGCCACGCTGCTCAACCCGTTCCGGCTGCACGGCCTGAAGGACGCCGCCGGCGGCATCAGCGTCGGCGACGGCATGGGCACGATCGACGTCGCGAAGTTCGGCCTGGCCTTCAAGTCGGTGGCCGGCGGCTCGGCCCTGGTCTGCGGCGTCCCGATCTCGGACCTGTACGTCCACTGGGACGAGGCGCGCTCGAAGAAGTTCTTCGGCTACATCATCGACGACAAGACCGACGACATGCCGAAGTCGCTCTGCACGCCGTCCGGGCTGCCCAAGAGCATCACCGGCTAGCCCGCCGGCCGCGGCGGTCCGACACACTGGGGCCTCGTGACCTACGAGACCCTCACCTTCGCGACCGACGCCGACGGCATCGCCACCCTCACCCTCGACCGGCCCGACGCGCTCAACGCGTTCGACCTCACCATGGCACGCGAGCTGCTCGAGGTCTTCACGACCGACGCGGCCGACGACGACGTGCGGGCGGTCGTCGTGACGGGCGCCGGGCGCGCGTTCTGCGCCGGCATGGACCTCTCCGCCGAGGGCAACGTCTTCGGCCTCGACGAGACCCTCGACCCGACGCCGGAGGCACTCGCCGCCCACCTGGCGGACCCGTCGGTCCATCCGGAGTACGCCGACGGCGTACGCGACACCGGCGGCAAGGTCACCCTCGCGATCCACGCGCTCCCCAAGCCCGTCATCGCGGCGATCAACGGCCCTGCGGTCGGGATCGGCGCCACGATGACCTGCGCGATGGACCTGCGGCTCGCATCGACGAAGGCCCGGATCGGCTTCGTCTTCGGCCGGCTCGGGATCGTTCCCGAGGCCTGCTCGAGCTGGTTCCTGCCCCGCATCGTCGGCATCCCGCGGGCCCTCGAGTGGATCTACGGCGCCGACATCCTCTCCGCCGAGGAGGCGTACGCCGGCGGGCTGGTTCGGTCGGTCCACGAGCCCGAGGAGCTGCTGCCGGCGGCGTACGACCTCGCCCGGCGGTTCGTCGTCGGCCGCTCCCCGGTGGCGCTCGGGCTGGCCCGGCAGCTCGTCTACCGCAACAGCGCGGCCGCAACCCCGCTCGAGGCGCATCTCTCCGACTCGCTGGCGATGTGGCACACAGCGGTGGGCGACGGCGCGGAGGGGGTCGCGGCCTTCCGCGGGAAGCGCGACCCGGTCTTCACCGGCAAGGCCTCCGCGCTGCCGCGGGTCTTCCCGGCCTAGAGGATCAGCTTCAGGATCACGTCGAGCACGAGCACGAAGGCGAGGCCCGCGACGGAGAGCACCGTCTCCATCGACGACCAGGTCCTGATCGTCTGGCCGACGGTCATGCCGAAGTACTCCTTGACCAGCCAGAACCCGGCGTCGTTGACGTGGGAGAAGAACACCGAGCCGGCACCGACGGCGAGCACGACCAGCGAGACCTCCCAGTTGTCGAGCCCGGGCAGCAGCCCGACCACGAGCGAGGAGGCGGTGATCGTCGCAACCGTCGCCGAGCCGGTGGCGAGCCGGATCAGGACCGCGAGGACCCAGGCCAGGAGGAGGACCGGGAAGTCCACCTTGTCGGCCCAGTCGGCGAGCTTGGTGCCGATGCCGGTGTCGACGAGGACCTGCTTGAAGCCGCCGCCGGCCGACACGATGAGCAGGATGCCGGCGATCGGCGGGAGCGAGCTCTCGAGGACCTTCGAGAGCTCCGCCTTGCCCATGCCCGACGCCCTGCCGAGAGTGAACATGGCGACGACCACGGCGATGAGCAGCGCGATCGGCGGGTTGCCGAGCACGTCGAAGACCTGCCGGACGGTGTTGTCCGGGTTGCTGTCCCACACGATGTCCGAGACCGACTTGGCGAGCATGAGCACGACCGGCAGCAGCACGCTGAACAGCGTGATCCCGAAGGACGGACGGACCGCCCTCTCGTCGCGGGTCGAGTCGAACCTCGTCGGGGCGGGTACGTCGACCCACCGTCCGGCGAGCCGGCCGAACAGCGGGCCGGCGACGATCACGGTCGGGATCGCGACGATCACGCCCAGACCGAGCGTGAGGCCGAGGTCGGCGCCCAGGTTGGCGACAGCGGTCAACGGGCCCGGGTGCGGCGGCACGAAGCCGTGCATGGCCGAGAGACCGGCGAGAGCGGGGATGCCGACGGTGACCAGCGAGACCCTGGCACGGCGTGCGACCAGGTAGATCACGGGCATGAGCAGCACGAGGCCGATCTCGAAGAACATCGGCAGGCCGATGATCGCGCCGACCAGCGCCATCGCCCACGGCAGCGCGCGGGGTGAGGCCTTGCCCACGATCGTGTCGACGATCTGGTCGGCACCGCCGGAGTCGGCGAGCAGCTTGGCGAACATCGCGCCGAGCGCGATCAGCAGGCCCACGCCGGCGGCGGTGCTGCCGAATCCGGTGCTGAAGCTGGTGACGACGTCGTTGACGTTCTGTCCCGCCACGATGCCGACGACGAGGCCGCCGACGATCAGGGACAGGAAGGGGTGGACCTTGAGCAGGGTGATCAGGACGACGATCACCGCGATGCCGAGGACCGCCGCCAGCACGAGCTGGAACCCGCCGGCCACCGGTTGTGTCAGGTCCGAGGCCGCCAGGGCCGGAGACACGAGATGCATGGAGCTCTCCTCACTCAGCCGACGTCGTGGGCCACGGCGTCGACGTATTCCTGGACGATCGCGTCGACGTCCTGGTCGACGTCGATCGTGGTCCCCCGCTCGTCGGGCTCGAGAGGCTCGAGCGTCTTGAACTGCGACGTCAGCAGGGAGGACGGCATGAAGTGGCCGGGGCGGCTGGCCTGGCGACGGGCGATCACCTCGCGGCTGCCGGCCAGGTGGAGGAACGTGACCTGGTGGGCGTGGTGACGCAGCTGGTCACGGTACTTCCGCTTGAGCGCCGAGCAGCTGATGACGGCGCCGTTCGGGTGCGCCGCGAGCCACTCCCCGATGGCCTCGAGCCACGGATGGCGGTCGTGGTCGTCGAGCGGGATGCCGGCCGACATCTTCTTGATGTTGGCCGGCGGGTGGAAGTCGTCGGCGTCGGCGAAGGGCACGCGGAGACGCTGCGCGATGGCGGCGCCGACCGTGGACTTGCCTGAGCCGGAGACGCCCATGACGACGAGTACTGGTTTCATGTCCGGACACTCCCTCCTGTGGGGACCGTCACATATCTGACCAAATAGTCAGACTTTTGTCACGTGTAACGATCAAAGAGCCGTCTATATGCCTGACGCTCTCCAGGTGGGATGATCAATGACGTGAAGCCGAACGGCGCCGGACGCAGCAGGATCCATGCGGACCTGCTCGACAGCCTGGGCGAGAGGATCGCCTCGGGCCGGCTCGCCGTGGGAGAGGTCCTCACCCTGGAGGGCATCACGTCGTCGTACGACGTCTCGCGGAGCGCGGCACGAGAGGCGATCCGTGTCCTGGAGTCGATGGGCCTCGTCGCGTCGAAGCGCCGGGTCGGCATCACCGTGCGGCCCCGCGAGCAGTGGAACCTCTTCGACCCGCGGCTGATCCGGTGGCGGCTCGAGTGCGGCGACCGCAGCAACCAGCTGCTCTCACTCTCCGAGCTGCGGCGCGGCTTCGAGCCGGTCGCGGCGGCGCTCGCCGCCGAGCGGGCCACCCCGGAGCAGAACCGCACCCTCGCGGCGGCTGTCTCCGACATGGTCGTGACCGGCCGTGACGGCGACCTCGAGCCCTACCTCGAGGCCGACCAACGCTTCCACCGCACGCTCCTCGAGGCGAGCGGCAACGAGATGCTGCGGGCGCTCGCCTCGGTCGTGGCGGTCGTCCTCGAGGGTCGCACCCACCACGACCTGATGCCCCGCAACCCCAACCCGGAGGCGATCGCGCTGCACGACGAGGTCGCCCGGGCGGTCCGCCAGCGCGACCCCGGGGCCGCGGAGAAGTCGATGCGCGCGATCATCGACGAGGCAGCCGCCGCACTCGCCGAGGAGCACGGCCGCTGAGTCTCGCATGGGTCCGGTGCGTCAGCTGATGGCCGTGTTGGCGGCCCGGGTCGCCCTCCGTGAAGGTGAAGCGAACAGGTGACGATGGGTTGGGCACCGGACGGTGACCGACGCCGCGCGAGGGTCGGTCAGGTGCCGACGGTGCGGTCGAGGAGCGCCTTCAGCTCGACGAAGTGGCGCTCACAGGCGGCGGCGTTCCACTGGGAGGTGTCCTCCATCGTGTAGCCGTGGGCCGCGCCCGGGTAGATCTCGTTGCTGTGGACCAGGCCGGCCTCCTCGAGCACCTTCTCGAGCGTCGCGACGTTGTCCGGCGTCATCGACCCGTCGTTGTCGGCGTGGCCGAAGACGTACTCCGCGTGCGTGCCGGCGATCTTCGTGTGCGGAGAGTCGGGGTCCTCGGTGACGAGCCCGCCGCCGTGGAAGCCGCCGACCGCGGCCACCCGGTCGGGCAGCAGACCGGCGGTGCGTACGGCGAGCCGGGCGCCCATGCAGTAGCCGGTCGTGCCGATCGGGCCGCCGCCGGTGTACTCGTCCAGCACGGCGACGTACGCCGGCACGTCGATCGCGACCTGGTCGGGGGTGAGACCGTTGACCCGGTCCATGACGCCGGAGGAGAAGAACGCCGCCCGGGCCTCGGGGTCGCGCAGGTCGGTGCTCGGCGAGGTCTCGGCGGCCGTGCCGACGCGGTAGAAGACGTTGGGCGCAAGCACCGTGTAGCCCCAGCCGGCGATGGTGTCCACCATGTCGGCGATCCGCGGGCGCAGCCCGATCGCGTCCATGAAGAACAGCACTCCTCCCCTGCTCTCGCCCTCGGCGCGGGCCAGGTAGGCCTCGGCGGTCCCGGCGCTGGTCGTGATCTCCATGAGCTCAGCCATGGCTCGCACGCTACTGGACCTCGTCGTCGAGGTGGTCGCCCCCTCCCCCGGCCCGTGCGGCCCGGTCCTCGGCCTCGGCGTCCCCGGTGAACAGCCCCGCTCGCGGCTCGGGGACGTGGGTGCCGTTGCGCCGCGCCTGGGACTCGACCAGCTCGGTGCGCTGGCGCGGCAGCCCGTCGGGATCGTGCCGCTGCAGCCAGGCGATGAGCTGCTCGCGGACGTGACAGCGCAGGTCGAACAGGGTCGGCGCGTCGCGCGCGGTGACGAGGACCCTGACCCTGACCACGCCCGCGACGGCGTCGGTCACCTGGAGCACCTTCACCCGGCCGTCCCACAGCTCGCCGGCGCAGTCGAGGATCGTGTCGAGCTGGTCGCGCATGGCGTGGGTGTCGACCCGCCAGTCGACGTCGAGCTCGACGGAGCCGAGCAGCTCGGAGGTGTGCCGGGTCCAGTTCTGGAACGGGTTGTTGGCGAAGTAGGTCGACGGGAGGATCAGCCGCCGGTCGTCCCACAGCCGTACGACGACGTACGTCAGGGTGATCTCCTCGACCCATCCCCACTCCTCCTCGACGATGATCGCGTCGTCGATGCGGAGCGCGTCGGAGAAGGCGAGGGTGAGGCCGGCGAAGACGTTGGACAGCGTCGACTGGGCGGCCAGCCCGGCGACGATCGAGATGACGCCCGCTGAGGCGAGCACGCTCGCGCCGACCGCGCGCACGCCCGGGAAGCTGAGCAGTGTCGCCCCGATCGCGATCACGACGAGCGCGCCGATCGTGAGCCGTCGCAGCAGGAGCACCTGGGTGCGCAGCCGCCGGGCCTCGCGGTTGTCGGGCACGTCGATGCTGTGACGCCGGAGGCTGACGTCCTCGAGGTAGACCAGGATCGCGCCGACGAGCCAGGCGGTCGCGCCGATCACGGCGATGTGGCAGGCCTGTTGGACGAGCCCCCACCACGACGCGGTGCCCATCGGGCCCTTCCGCACCGCGACGTTCGCCGCGACCGCGAGCGCGAAGGTGAAGAACGGCCTGCGCATCGCCGACCCGGCCCGCCGCGCCGGCGGCCAGTACCGACCGACCAGGCGGAAGGCGAGCAGCCCGAGCGCCACCTCCACCAGCGCCGTCGCCACCGCCGACACGAGGCCCCAGATGAATTCCATCCACGAGTCCGCCATGGCGGACCGGTAGACACCGACCGGTGGTCGGAAACGGCCTCGACGGTTACGGCTGGTTACAACCTTGTTGCTTCCGCAGGCCTCAGAGACCGAGGACGAGGAGGTCCTCGGCGGCGGGCTCACCGGCCGCGTCGTTGAGCGCCCCGAGGGCGCGTACGACGGCGGTCCGCTCCTCCTCGGTCAGCCGGCCGAGCACGGCGCGGATCTCCCGGCGTCGACGCTCGGTGACGGCGGCGACCAGGCCGCGCCCGGCCTCCGTGAGGTCGACCAGCACCTCCCGTCGGCTGTCCGGGTTCTCGCTGCGGACGACCCAGCCGCCGGCGACCATCCGGTCGACGCTCCGGCTGAACGTGGACTGATTGGCACCCAAGCGCTCGGCGAGCGTGCCGAGCCGGAGCGGCCCCTCGGCGGAGAGCACGACGAGCACGCGGAACTGCGGGAGCGTCACCTCGTCCAGCGCGTCCGCGACGGACCTCGCGACGATGCCGAGGAGCGCCCGCGATGCCGTCAGCGTCGCATCGGTGGCGGCCGTGAGCCCGCCTTGGTCGGTCATGCCCCCAGTCCACCATCCGAGTCAATTGCATGTCTGCAACATTTGCATGATTGCATATGTTCTCGAACCAACCGAACCGCCGCAGCCGGAGGAGTGCCATGCTCGACCAGGCCGACCGTCGTACGCCGCCCGCCGAGGCGACGCTGTCCTGGTTGCGCGGCTCACGCTTCGGCCTGTTCGCCCTCGCCGTCCTCGTCGGCGTCGGGGCGGGTCTCGGCGCGGTCGTCTTCCGCTACCTCGTGGAGGGCATCACCTGGCTGGCGACCGGCCACGACCAGTTCGGCCAGGACGGCCGCGTGGGGAGCGACCACCTCGCCTGGCTGGGGCTGGGGTTCTTCGTCGTCGTTCCTGCCGTGGGCGGGCTCCTGTACGGCCCGCTCGTGTACCGGTTCGCCCGGGAGGCGCGCGGCCACGGCGTACCCGAGGTGATGGTGGCGGTCGCCGAGAACGGCGGCCGGATCCGTCCCCAGGTGAGCGTGGTCAAGGCGCTCGCATCGGCGCTCACGATCGGCACCGGTGGCAGCGTGGGCCGGGAGGGGCCGATCGTGCAGATCGGCTCGGCGCTCGCCTCGAGCCTCGGGCAGTGGATCCGCACCCCGGAGAGCCGACTGCGGATCCTGGTGGCGTGCGGCGCGAGCGGCGGCATCGCGGCGACCTTCAACGCCCCGATCACCGGCGTGTTCTTCGCCGTGGAGATCATCCTGCGCGAGCTCGCCGGCGACGCGCTCTTCGCCATCATGCTGTCGGCGATGGTCGCCGACGCGGTGGCGATCCCGATCCTCGGCGACGTCCGCTTCCTCGACAAGTTCCCGCTGGGGGTCCGCCTCGACGATCCCGCCGACTACGCCCTCGTGGCCCTGCTCGCGGTGCTCGCCGGGCTGCTCGGCCAGCTCTTCACGGTGGTGCTGTACGCCGTCGAGGACCTCTGCGACCGGGTCTGGGGCACGCGGCCCGAGTGGGCGCGGCCGGCGGTGGGCGGCCTCCTCGTCGGGTTGGTCCTGCTCGCCCTCCCCCAGCTGTACGGCGTCGGCTACCCCGTCATGTTCAAGGCGGTCGCCGGGGACTACGGCGTGTGGTTCCTGCTCCTGCTCGTCGTCGGCAAGCTGGTCGCGACCAGCCTCACGCTCGGCGTCGGCGGCTCCGGTGGCGTGTTCGCCCCGTCGCTGTTCGTCGGGCTGATGCTCGGGACGGCGTACGGCATCGTCGTCGACGACCTCGCCGGTCCCGGCGCCGGCGATCCGGCGCTGTACGCCGCGGTCGGGATGGCAGGCGTCTTCTGCTCCGCCACCCGTGCCCCGCTGACGTCCCTGGCCAGCGTCGTCGAGATGACCGGCGCCTACGGCCTCACCCTGCCGGTCATGCTCACGGCGGGCGTCTCGACGGCGGTCTCCCGTGGACTCAGCTACGGCACGATCTACACCACCAAGCTGCTCCGCCGGGGGCAGGACATCGACCGGGTCGCCCCGTGGCGCGCCTTCACCCAGCTCACGGCCGGCGGCGCGATGCAGCGGCTCACCCGGCCGGTGTCGGTTCCGGCGGGCCCGCCGCCGGCGGAGGCAGCGTTCGACGGCGAGATCGCGACCGTCCGCGCCCCGTCCGCCGTCTTCGACTCGGAGTCGATCGTCGACGTGCTCCGCCACATGGAGGCCCATCGCCGCGACGGCCTGCCCGTGCTGTCCGAGGACGGCCAGCTGATCGAGGGCTGGGTGACCAACCGGAGCATCCTCCGGACCGTCGCCCACCAGCTCGCCGCCTCCGACGCCGGCCGGACCGACGCCGGCCCGGGCGCCCTCCCCGGGCACCGGATCCTCGAGCTCGCGGTCGCCGCGGGCTCGCCGTACGCCGGGCGTGAGCTCGGCGGCGTCTCGTGGCCCGACGGCTACGTCGCGGCGTCGGTGATCCGCGACGACCGGCTGCACCCGCCCGAGGAGTCCCTCGTCCTCCGTCCCGGCGACCGCGTCGGCCTGCTTGCCCGGACGGACTGACACCCACCGACCAGAGGACGACCGGAGGACCCGTGCCCACACACCCGAGCCGCACCGCCCGCCTCGCGGGCCGCCTCCTGCGCACGCGCGCCGTCGTACGCGCCCCGATCCTGCTCTACCGTGCCCGGCTCGGCCGGCTCCTCGGCGACCGCCTGCTGCTCCTCGAGCACCGCGGCCGCACCACGGGCCGGCGCCGCTACACCGTCCTCGAGGTCGTGGACCACGACGCCGGGAGGTACGTCGTGGTCTCCGGCTTCGGCGAGAATGCGCAGTGGTACCGGAACGTGATGGCCAACTCGGCGGTGAGGGTCTCGACCGGACGCCTGCACCGGATCCCGGCCGCGGCGCGACGCCTCACCGATGCGGAGGCCGCGGAGGCGCTGCAGCGCTACCGCGACCGGCATCCGAGAGCCTGGGCGCGGCTCGCCCCGGTCCTCGAGGAGACCCTCGGCGCCCGGATCGACGAGCGGGGCACGACCCTCCCGCTCGTCGCGCTGGAGACGCCTCAGGGCCGCGTCGACCGGCTCGGCCGGAACCGGTCCTGACCGAGCCTGACCGGGCCGGGTCAGGCCCGCTCCGCCGCGGCCGCCTCGGCGTCCTCGGTGGTCTGCGGCACAGGATCGACGTGGACGTACTTCCCGCCGCGCAGCGCGGACGCGAGCGCCGCGACCAGGCAGCAGGCGATCGCGAACCCGAAGGCGACCCCGAGCCCGTCGGCGAACGGCCCCGAGATCATCGCCGGGAAGAAGTCCCGGCCGGTCAGGTGGGCCTGCTGGGCCGCCGTGAGGTGGCTGAGGGTGTCCGAGCCGAGCAGCATCTGGACCGGGTTGTAGCCGAGCAGCGAGGCGAACAGCACGCCTACCGGCGGCAGGTCGGCGATCTCCGCCGCCTTGCCGGCGGGGACGCCCTGGGCGGTCAGGCCGCTGGTGAGCTCGTGCGGGAGCGTCGAGGCGAGCCCGGCGATCATCAGCGAGAAGAAGATGCCGATCGAGAGCACCATCGCCGCGTTCTGGAAGGTGCTGGTCATGCCCGCGCCGACGCCGCGCTGACCCGCCGGGAGGCTGTTCATGATCCCGGCACGGTTGGGTGAGGCGAACAGCCCCATGCCGAGGCCGTTGAGCAGCAGCGCGATGGCGAACTCCCAGTAGGAGAAGTTCACCGGCAGCTCGAGCAGCCAGACGAAGCTGAGCGCCGCGACGACCATCCCGCCGGTCGCGAAGAGCCTCGCGCCGAACCGGTCGGAGAGGTAGCCGGACACCGGCCCGGCGACGAGGAAGCCGAGGGTCAGCGGCAGCATGTAGATGCCCGCCCACAGCGGCGTCTTCTCGAAGCTGTAGCCGTGCTGCGGCAGCCAGATCCCCTGCAGCCAGATGATCAGGATGAACATCAGCCCGCCGCGGCCGAGGGCGCCGAGCAGGCTGGCGAGGTTGCCGAAGGTGAACGCGCGGATCTTGAAGAGCCCGATGTGGAACATCGGCTCGGCGACCCGGGTCTCGACCACGCAGAAGATCGCGAGCACGACGGCGCCGCCGATCAGGGCGGTCAGCACCCACGGGTTGGTCCAGCCCATGTCGTGGCCGGCGTACGGCTGGATGCCGTAGGTGATGCCGACGAGGACGGCGATGAGGCCGATCGCGAACGTGGCGTTGCCCCACCAGTCCATCCGGGCGTGCCGGCGGGCGCCGAGGTCGTGCAGCTTGAGGTAGGCCCAGACGGTGGCGAAGACGCCGATCGGCACCGACACGACGAAGACCATGTGCCACTCGACCGGCGCGAGCAGACCGCCGACGACGAGGCCGATGAAGGAGCCGGCGATGCCGGCGACCTGGTTGAGCCCGAGACCGAGACCGCGCTGGTTGGCGGGGAACGCGTCGGTGATGATCGCGGCGGAGTTCGCCATCAGCATCGCGCCGCCGATGCCCTGGAAGATGCGCATCGCGATGAGCCAGAGCACGCCCGCCGTGCCGTGCATCCAGGTGATCGCGAGCATGATCGAGAAGACGGTGAAGATCGCGAAGCCGGCGTTGTAGATCTTCACCCGGCCGTACATGTCGCCCAGTCGCCCCAGCCCGACGACGAGCACGGCCGTCACGACCATGTAGCCCATGATCAGCCAGAGCAGGAGGCTGGTGTTGCCGGCGGCCAGCGGGTCGACGCCCACGCCGCGGAAGATGTCGGGCAGCGCGATGAGGAGGATCGACTGGTTGATGGTCGCCAGCAGGACGCCGAGCGTGGTGTTGGAGAGGGCGATCCACTTGTAGTGGGGGCTGCGCAGATCGCGCTCCGCCCTCGCCTGAGCCCGCTGCCTGCGCTCCTCGACCCGTTCCCGGACCGCGGCGTCCGCCATCCCGCCTCCTTCTAGATAGTTGACCTTTGCTAACTATTCTGCCGCAGCGGTCAACCCCCTCGCACGCGGGGTCCTCCCTAGACGGCGAAAGGGATGTAGAAAGAGTTCTTTCGAAAGACTAGTTTCAACGCATGCCGGAGAAGCTGCCCCGCCGTCGCCTGACCGACCCACGCGAGCTGCGCGCGCTCGCCCATCCGCTCCGCCTCCGGCTGATGGAGGAGCTGGCCTTCGGCGGCCCCCTGACCGCCTCGGAGCTCGCCGAGCGGGTCGGCGAGAGCCCGGCCAACTGCTCCTGGCACCTGCGCCAGCTGGCGAAGTACGGCTTCGTCGAGGAGGCCGAGGGCCGCGCCGGCCGCCGCCGCCCGTGGCGCCTGGTCCTGCAGAGCAGCACGTGGGGCGACGCGGACGACCGCGAGCTGCAGGCCGCGGGCCAGGCGGTCGGAGAGATGCTCGTCGAGCACGAGTACGCCGAGCGGCGGGCCTTCCTCGCCCGGGAGGCCGGCGAGCCCCGGAGGTGGCGGGACGCCGCGTTCCTCACCCAGTCCCTGGCCTGGATGACGCCGGCCGAGCTGCACGAGGTCGACACCGTGCTCACCGAGATCGTGACCCGCCACCCCGAGCGCTTCACCGACCCCTCGACCCGCCCCCGCGGTGCGCGACCGGTCCGGGTCCTCGGGTGGGGCTTCCCCGCCCGGGCGGCCGAGGAGCAGGGATGACCTCCTCGGTGGCCGACGGCGAGCAGGCCCCGCCGTCGAGCCTGTGGCGCAACCGCGACTTCGGGCTGCTCTGGGGCGGGCAGGCGCTGTCCAGCCTGGGCAGCTCGATGGCCTCGCTGGCCTACCCGCTCGTGGTGCTCGAGCTCACCGGCTCCGCCGTGACGGCCGGGGCGGTGGGGACGGTCGCGCTCGTCGTCCAGCTGCTCGTCAACCTGCCGTCGGGCGTCCTCGTCGACCGGGTCAACCGGCGCCGGCTGATGATCGGGTGCGACCTGCTCCGGCTGGCGGCCTTCGGCGTACTCGCGGCCGCGCTGCTGACCGGTCACGGCAGCGTGGCGCTCGTGCTCGCCGTCGCGGTCGTGGAGGCGCTGTGCGACATGCCGTTCTTCAACGCGGCGATGGCCGCCGTACGCAACCTCGTGCCGCCGCACCAGGTGTCGACGGCGATGGCCCGCAACGAGGCGAGGCAGTACGCCGTCACGCTGGTGGGCCCGCCGCTCGGCGGTGCCGCCTTCGGGCTGGGCCGCGCGCTCCCGTTCGCGGCGAACGCCGTCAGCTACCTGTTCTCCCTGGTCGCACTCCTCCTGATCCGCACCCCGCTCCAGGAGGTGAAGACGGAGCAGCCGGCCTCCGCTGTGGGAGACCTCGTCGAGGGGCTGCGCTTCATGGTCACCGACCCGTTCCTGCGTGCCACGATGCTCATCGCCCCACCGATCAACTTCGCGCTCAACGGGATCCTGTTCGGGCTCGTCCTCGTGCTCCGCGGGCACGGCCTGAGCCCGGCGCTGATCGGGACGGCCGAGACCCTCTTCGGTGTCGGCGGCCTGGCCGGTGCCCTCGCGGCGGGGTGGCTCCTGCGGAGGTTCGCGTTCCCGCTGCTGCTGCGCGGGATCTGCGTCGCCGGCGTACCGCTGATGCTCGCCGTCCTCCCGCTGTCCGGGTCGCCGCTGGCGGCCGCCCCCGTGGCCGTCCTCGGCTTCCTGGGGCCCGCGCTCAACGCCGGACTGTTCGGACATCTGGCCCGTGTCGTCCCCGACCGTCTCCAGGGCCGCGCCATCGGCGCGATCATGTTGGCGGCCATGGGCCTCACCGCCAGCGCCCCCGTGGTCGCCGGGCTGCTCGTCCACCACTTCGGCGCCGCCGGGATCGCCGTCGGGGCGGCCGCCGCGATGGCGGTCGCCGCGACCGGCGCACTCACGAGCAAGGGGATCCGGGAGATCAGCGCCGGCTGAGCGGAGCTGGGCACCCGGGTCCTTGTGCCGGGCCTTTCTCCCGTGCCCTCTGTCGGCGAACGGGCGGAGAGTGGAGGCATGGGCACTCGTGACAGCCGTCCGGAGCAGCGTCGCATCGCCGCCCGCGCCGTCGGGCTGGTGAAGGTCTTCGGCACCGGCGACGCGGAGGTCAGGGCGGTCGACGGCATCGACCTGGACCTGTGCGCCGGCCAGTTCACCGCCGTGATGGGACCGTCCGGCTCGGGCAAGTCGACGCTCATGCACTGCCTCGCGGGCTTGGAGAAGCCGACCCGCGGCGAGACGTTCATCGACGACACGGCGCTCAGCTCACTGAAGGACATCGCGCTGACCCAGCTGCGGCGGGAGAAGGTCGGCTTCGTCTTCCAGTCCTTCAACCTGATCCCGACGCTCACCGCGCGGGAGAACATCCTGCTCCCCCTCTCCCTCGCCGGGCGCAGGCCCGACAGGGCCTGGTTCGACACCGTGGTCGGCACGCTGGGGCTGCACGACCGCCTGGCCCACCGGCCCAGCGAGCTGTCCGGCGGCCAGCAGCAGCGCGTCGCCTGCGCGCGGGCGCTGGTGTCGAAGCCGGCGATCGTCTTCGCCGACGAGCCGACCGGCAACCTCGACAGCGCGGCCGGGGCCGACATCCTCGCGTTCCTGCGCCGCAGCGTCGACGAGTTCGGGCAGACGGTCGTCATGGTGACCCACGACGCCGTGGCGGCGTCGTACTGCGACCGAGTGGTCTTCCTCGCCGACGGGCGGGTCATCGACGAGCTCGGCAGCGCCGACCGCGCCCAGATCCTCGCCCACCTCGCGGGCATCCAGGCCCTTCCCGCCCAGCGGTCGGCGGAGCGGAGCTGACGATGCTCCGGTTCGCGCTGCGCAGCCTCTTCGCCCGCAAGACCCGGCTGGCGATGAGCTCGCTCGCGATCGTGCTCGGCGTGGCGTTCCTCGCCGGCGTGCTCACCTTCAGCCACGGGCTCAGCGCGACCTTCGACAACATCGTGAAGGGCACCATCCCGGACGCGATGATCCAGGTGAAGGGCCGCGACGAGATGATCACCGCCAGCCAGCCGTCGACGCTGACGCTGTCGCCGGCACAGCTGGCCAGGGTGCGGGCGCTCCCGGAGGTCGGCGCGGCGCAGGGCGGCGTCGAGGGGTACGGCGTCAGCCTGCTCAGCAAGGAGGGCAAGCTCGTCGGCGGGCAGGGCGCACCGACGTTCGCGAACAACTACGCCCCGATCGACAACCTGCTCGGCGAGCCGATGATGCGGATGGACTCCGGCCGGCCCCCGACCCGCACTGGCGAGATCATGATGGACAAGCGGTCGGCGGAGCGCGGCCACTACCGGGTCGGCGACACGGTCAGGATCGTCACGCCGGGACCACAGCCGCTGCAGCGGCTCCGGCTGGTCGGGATCAACTCCTTCACCGGCGGCGGCGTCGCGGGCGCGGTCATCCTGATGCTCGACACCGACGACGCACAGCGTCTCTTCTTGGGCGGGCGTGACGCGTACGGCGCGATCGAGCTCTCGGCGGCGCCAGGGGTCAGCCAGCAGCAGCTCGTCGACGCCGTACGACCGCTCGTGCCTGCCGGCTTCGAGGCGGTGACCGGTGACAAGGTCGCCGCCGACACCCAGAGCTCGATCGACTCGATCCTCGGTGTGATCTCGACGTTCCTGCTCGTCTTCGCGGGCATCGCGGTGCTCGTCTGCGCGCTGATCATCGTCAACACCTTCACGATCCTCGTCGCCCAGCGGACCCGCGAGCTGGCCGTGGTGCGCGCGCTCGGCGCGTCCCGCCGCCAGATCACCTGGTCGGTCCTCCTGGAGGCGGTGCTGATGGCCGTGGTCGCCACCGGGGTCGGCATCGCCGCCGGCTGGGCCCTGGCCCGCGGTCTGGCCGCCGTCTTCCGCGGGCTCGGCCTCGAGATCGCCGGCGACACCCTGACGCTGACGGCGTCGAGCATCACGGCCTGCGTGGCCGTCGGCGTCCTGGTGACCGCGCTGGCGGCGTACCTCCCCGCCCGCCGGGCCGGCCGGATCGCACCCGTCGCGGCGATGCGGGTCGACGCCACGCCCGCCCCGTCGTCGCTGCGTCGTCGGCTGTACGTCGGCGTGCCGGCCCTCGCGCTCGGCGCGCTGTGCGCCGTGGCCGGTCTCGTCGGGGCTCCGGGCAACGACACCGCCTGGATCGGGGTCGGCGCGGTCATCTGGATCGTGACCACGGCGACGCTCAGCGGCCTGCTCGGCCGGCCGTTCCTCTCGCTGCTCACGCGGCTCTTCGCGCGGCTCTTCGGAGCGACCGGCCGGATCGCGGGCGAGAACGCCCAGCGTGACCCGCGGCGGACGGGCGCCACCGCCTCCGCCCTCATGATCGGCCTCGCCCTGGTGTCCACGATCGGCGTGCTCGCCGCGTCGCTCAACCGCACGGTCGACGACATCGTCGACGAGGACTTCGCGGCCGACTTCATCGTGCAGGGGCCGTCGTACGCGCCGTTCCCGACGGCGATCGGCGACGCGATCGCCTCCGTCCCGGGCGTCGGCGTGATGGCCCGCCAGCAGGTCGCGTACGGCGAGCTCCACGGCAGGAGCACGGCGTTCACCGCCAACGCGTCGAGCTTCTGGCGGATCTACTCGCTCGACATGGTCGCCGGCCGGCAGGCCGTCCACGGCGACGAGGCGCTCGTGTTCGAGGAGGTCGCGAGGGAGCACGGCTGGCACGTCGGCAGCACCTTCCGGCTCACCTTCCCCGGCGCGAAGGCGCTGCGCCTCACGGTCGCCGGGATCGCGAAGGAGAGCGCCGTGACGGGGCCGATCACCATCCCGCTCTCCGAGATCTCGAAGGCGGGGATCGAGCGCCAGGACAGCTACCTCAGCATCGACGCCGCACCCGGCACCGACCCGTCGGTGTTGCACCGGCGGCTCGACACCATGCTGGACGCGCTCCCGGTGGTGTCGGTCCAGGACAAGCAGGAGTTCGCCGACTCCATCCGCGGGCAGGTCAACCAGCTGCTCTACCTGATCTACGGGCTGCTCGCGCTCGCCGTCGTGATCGCGGTCTTCGGCATCGTCAACACGCTCGGTCTCAGCGTCATCGAGCGCACCCGCGAGCTCGGCCTGCTCCGTGCCATCGGCCTCAGCCGGCCGCAGCTGCGCGGCATGGTCACGCTCGAGTCGGTCGCGATCGCCGCCCTCGGCGCGGTCCTCGGCCTGGTGCTCGGGCTCGCCTTCGGCATCGCGCTGCGGCAGTCGCTCGCGAGCGACATCAGCAGCCTCGGCGTACCCCTCACGCAGCTGGTGCTCTTCCTCGTCGCCGCCGTCGTCGTCGGGGTCGTCGCCGCGGCCATCCCAGCCGTACGCGCCAGCCGGCTCGACGTGCTCAAGGCGATCGCCACCGAGTGACCGGGCCGGACGCCGGGCATGCTGGGATGAGCACCCGACCCGAGGAGCCCGCGATGACGCTGACGGAGCAGCTGGCCGTCGACCCCGCCGACCCGGCGCCGCCGTACGAGCAGGTACGCCGGCGGCTCGACGCGCTCATCGACAGCGGTGCGCTGCCCGTCGGCGAGCGGCTGCCGGCGGTGCGCCAGCTGGCCGGCGACCTCGGGCTCGCGGCCGGCACCGTGGCGCGGGCCTACCGCGAGCTGGAGCAGGCGGGCCTCATCGAGACCCGCCGCGGCGCCGGCACCCGGGTCGCGGGCGGCGCGCAGCGGCGGGCCGGACTCCTGCGCGAGGAGGCCGCGGCGTACGTCGAGAAGGCGCGGCTCCTGGGCTTCGGCACCGACGAGACCATCGCCGCCGTCGCCCGGGAGCTCGGCGCCTGACGGACAGGCCGTTCAGAGGTTGCTCTGCACCCCGGCGAGCAGCTGCCGTGCCATGACGATCCGCTGCACCTGGTTGGTGCCCTCGTAGATCTGGGTGATCTTGGCGTCGCGCATCATCCGCTCGACCGGGTAGTCGCGGGTGTAGCCGTAGCCGCCGAGCAGCTGCACGGCGTTGGTGGTGACCTCCATCGCGACGTCGGAGGCGAACGCCTTGGCCGCGGCGCCGAAGAAGGTGAGGTCGGAGTCGCCGCGCTCGGAGCGCCCGGCGGCGGCGTAGGTCAGCTGGCGGGCGGCCTCGAGCCTCATCCCGGCGTCGGCGATCATGAACTGCAGCCCCTGGAAGTCGGCGATCGGCTTGCCGAACTGCTGCCGCTCCTTGACGTAGCCGAGCGCGTAGTCGAGCGCCCCCTGGGCGACGCCGACCGCCTGCGCGGCGATCGTGATCCGGGTGTGGTCGAGGGTCTGCATGGCGTACTCGAAGCCGCGGCCCTCCTCGCCGATGATCCGGTCGGCGGGGAGGCGGACGTTGTCGAAGTAGACCTCGCGGGTCGGCGACCCCTTGATGCCGAGCTTCTTCTCCGGGGCGCCGAAGGAGACGCCCGGGTCGGACTTCTCGACGACGAACGCGGAGATGCCCTTCGACCGCTTCTCCGGGTCGGTCATGGCGAGCACCGTGTAGTACTCCGAGACGCCGGCGTTGGTGATCCACCGCTTGGTGCCGTTGAGCACCCACTCGTCCCCGTCGCGCACGGCGCGGGTCTTCTGGTTGGCCGCGTCCGATCCCGCGTCCGGCTCGGAGAGGCAGTACGAGAACCCGCCCTCGCCGGCGGCGAGCTTGGTGAGGTACTTCTTCTTGATCTCCTCACCGCCGCCGATCTGGACGGGCAGCGAGCCGAGCTTGTTGACCGCGGGGATCAGGCTCGCCGCCATGTCGGCGCGGGCGACCTCCTCGATGACGATGACCGTCGCGAGCGCGTCGGCGCCGGCGCCGCCGTACTCCTCGGGGACGTGCGGCGCGAAGAAGTCCGAGGCCAGCAGGGCCTCGTGGGCCTCCTGCGGGTAGCGGGCCTCCTCGTCGACGGCGGCCGCGTGCGGCGCGACCTTGTCGTCGCAGATCTCCCGGATGGCCTTGCGGATCTCCCGGTGCTCCTCCGACAGCGCGAAGAGCGGGTACTCGTCGGTCATGCCCGGCAGTCTACGGAGGTTCACCGTCGCTTGTTACCCGCCGGTCACCAACCGGGCGGGAATCCCGGGATCGGGACCGCGGTTGTGGCGTCATGACCGACTGGCAGAACCGCGCGACGGTCGACTACTTCCTCGACGAGTGCGAGACCTGGGCGGTCGTCGGCCTGTCCGGCGACCCGTGGCGTACGGCGTACTCCATCGCCCAGGAGCTCCAGCGGCGCGGCAAGCGCATCGTGCCCATCCATCCGAAGGCCGCGGACGGTGGCCTGGAGGTGCTCGGCGAGAAGGCGTACGCGACGCTGGCCGACGCCGCCGCGGCGGTGGGCCCGATCGACGTCGTCGACGTGTTCCGCCGCTCCGAGGCGGCCGGCGAGTTCGCCGACCAGGCGGTCGAGATCGGCGCGCAGGGAGTGTGGTTCCAGATGGGCGTCGTCGACGAGGCCGCCTTCGAGCGGACCACGAAGGCCGGGCTCAGGATGGTGATGGACACCTGCCCGAGCAAGGAGTGGTACGTCCGCGAGCGTTTGGCGTAGCGCCGGGCGGGTCACCGATCGGGCGTGGACACCCCGATCCAGCTCACGGTCGACGGCGAGTCCCACACCCTGACCGTCGACACCCGGACCACCCTCCTCGACGCGCTGCGCGAGCGGCTCGGCAACACCTCGCCGAAGAAGGGCTGCGACCACGGCCAGTGCGGCTCGTGCACGGTGCTGGTCGACGGCCGACGGCAGCTGACCTGTCTCGCCCTCGCGGTGTCGTACGACGGCGCCGAGCTCACCACGGCCGCCGGGCTCTCCCCCGGCGGCCTGCATCCGATGCACGAGGCGTTCCTCGCCCACGACGGCTACCAGTGCGGCTACTGCACGCCCGGCCAGGTCTGCTCGGCGGTGGGGATGCTGGACGAGGCCGCCCACGGCAGGCCCAGCCACGTGACGGACGACCTCGCCGAGCCCGCGTCGGTCGAGCACCTCACCGACACCGAGATCCGCGAGCGGATGAGCGGCAACCTCTGCCGCTGCGGCGCGTACGCCGGCATCCTCGCGGCGATCCGGGAGGTGGCGGAGGCGTGAAGGAGCTCGGCTACGTCCGTCCCGCCGACTCCGCCCAGGCGGTCGCGACCGTCGCGCCCGACCCGACGGCGCGGTTCCTGGCCGGAGGCACCAACCTCGTCGACCACCTGAAGCTCGGCGTCGCCACGCCCGAGACGCTGGTCGACGTCAGCCACCTGCCCCTCGATGCGATCGAGGAGGTCGACGGCGGCCTGCGGGTCGGCGCGAACGTCCGCAACAGCGACCTCGCCGCCCACCCCCGGGTGCGCGCCGAGTGGCCGGCGGTCGCCCGTGCGCTGCTCGCCGGCGCGTCCGGCCAGATCCGCAACCAGGCCACGACCGGCGGCAACCTGCTGCAGCGCACCCGCTGCGTGTACTTCCAGGACGCGACGACACCGTGCAACAAGCGCGAGCCGGGCAGCGGCTGCTCGGCGATCGGCGGCTACGAGCACTACAACGCCGTGCTCGGCGCGAGCCCCGCGTGCGTCACCGTGCACCCGTCCGACCTCGCCGTCGCGCTGGCCGCGGTCGACGCGACGGTCCTGACGCTCACCGCCGAGGGCGAGCGCCGGATCCCGGCGGCGGAGCTGCACCGGCTGCCCGGCGACGAGCCCGACCGCGACACGGTGCTCGGCCACGGCGAGCTGATCACCGGCGTGGAGCTGCCGCCCTCGGCGGCGGCCCGGCGCTCGACGTACGTGAAGGTGCGCGACCGCGCCTCCTACGCCTTCGCCCTCGTCTCCGTCGCGGTCGGCGTGGACCTCGCCGACGACCTCACCGTGCGCGACGTACGGATCGCCTGGGGCGGTGTCGCCCACAAGCCCTGGCGGGCCACCCGCGCCGAGGACACGCTTCGCGGGACGCGGCTCACCGAGGACGCCGTACGCGCTGCGGCCGGGGAGGAGCTGCGCGCCGCCGACCCGGGGCCGGGAGCGGCGTACAAGGTGCCGATGGTCCGCAACACGACCGCGCTCGCCTTCCGGCGGCTGGTGCCCGAGCTCGACACGACACCTGACGCGACTCCGGACTCGGAGGAGGGACGATGACCGACCTCGCCACGACACCGCTGTCGGCGAAGGTGATGGGGACGTCGCTCGCCCGGGTCGACGGCACCGAGAAGGTGACCGGCCGGGCGGCGTACGCCGCCGACCAACCGGTGCCGGCGCCGCTGTCGTGCTGGCTCGTGCAGTCGACCGTCGCGCGGGGACGCGTGACGAGCCTCGACACGAGCGCGACGCTCGACCACCCGGGCGTCGTCGCCGTCGTCGACCACACCAACGCGCCGCGGCTGGAGGACACGAGCAACGGCGAGCTCGCGATCCTGCAGGACGACCGGATCGGCTACCGCGGCCAGATCGTCGCGCTGGTCCTCGCGGAGACCTCCGAGGCCGCGCGCGAGGGCGCCCGGCTGCTCCGCGTCGAGCAGCAGGCCGAGCCGTTCGAGGCGGAGCTGCGCGAGGACAACGCGACGTACCGTCCCGAGCAGGTCAACCCCGCCAAGGAGACCGACACCGAGCAGGGCGACGTCGACGCCGCGCTCGCCGGGGCGGAGGTCGTGCTGGAGCAGACCTACCGGACGCCGTACGAGCACAACAACCCGCTCGAGCCGCACGCCACCGTGGCGTGGTGGGGCGAGGAGGACGGTCGACAGACGCTGACGATGTACGACGCCAGCCAGGGCGTGCACGGTGTCGCCTCGGTGCTCTCCTCGATGCTCGGGCTCGAGAAGGAGCAGGTCCGCGTGATGGCGCCGTACGTCGGCGGCGGGTTCGGCAGCAAGGGCGAGGCGCACTCCCACGTCATGGCCGCGGCCCTGGCCGCCCGGACGACCGCCGGCCGGCCGGTCCGGGTCGTCATGACCCGGCAGCAGATGTTCGCGCTCGCGGGCTACCGGACAGCGACCATCTCGCACCTGCGGCTCGGCGCCGACCGCGACGGCCGGCTGACCGCGATCGAGCACCGTGTCCAGGAGCAGAGCTCGCGGACGAAGGAGTTCGCCGAGCAGACGGCCTCACCGACGCGGATGATGTACGCCGCCCCGAACCGCCGCACCAGCCACCGGCTCGCGGTGCTCGACGTGGCGGTGCCGTCGTGGATGCGCGCGCCCGGTGAGATGCCGGGCATGTTCGCGAACGAGGTGGCGATGGACGAGCTCGCCGAGGCGTGCGGTCTCGACCCGATCGAGCTGCGCCGCCGCAACGAGCCCGACGTGGATCCCGAGACGGGCAACCCGTTCGACACCCGCAGGCTGCTGGAGTGCTTCGACCGCGGGGCGGCACGGTTCGGCTGGGCCGACCGGTCGCCGCAGCCGCGGACCACCCGCGACGAGGAGTGGTGGGTCGGGACCGGGGTCGCCTCCTCGACCTACCCCGCGATGCGGTTCCCAGGCAACGTCGCGCGCGTGGAGGCGGTGGAGGGCGGCCGGTACGCCGTCTCGATCGGCTCGGTCGACATCGGCACCGGCGCCCGCACCGTCCTCACCCAGATCGCCGCCGACGCCCTGGAGGTCGGCCCCGAGGCGGTCGACGTACGCGTCGCCGACACCTCGCTGCCGATGGCGACGGTCGCGGGCGGGTCCTCGGGCACCAGCTCGTGGGGCTCGGCGGTGGTCGCCGCGGCCCAGCTGTTCCGGGAGGAGCACGGCGACCGGCCGGAGCCGGGGGCGAGGAGCGAGGCGGGGGCGGCCCGCGGCGACGAGGCCGAGCGGTACTCCTTCCACTCCTTCGGCGCGGTCTTCGCCGAGACCCGGGTCCACCGCGACACCGGCGAGCTGCGGGTCGAGCGGCTCCTCGGCGTCTACTCGGTCGGCCGCGTGATCAATCCGACGACCGCGCGCTCGCAGTTCCTCGGCGGCCTCGTGATGGGGCTCGGCTCCGCGCTCCACGAGGAGTCGGTGCGCGACCCGCGGTTCGGTCACGTCGTGACCCAGGACCTGGCGACCTACCACGTCCCCGCCCACGCCGACGTACGCGGCATCGACGCGGAGTGGCTTGAGGACGAGACGCCGGTGTTCACACCGATGGGGTCGCGCGGCATCGGCGAGATCGGGATCGTCGGCACGGCCGCCGCGATCGCGAACGCCACCTATCACGCGACCGGGGTGAGGGTCCGCGAGCTGCCGCTGACCGCTGATAAGTTCCTGGCGTGACGATCGCGGTCACCGGGGTCACCGGGCAGCTCGGCGGACGGGTCTCGCGGCTGCTCGACGCCCGCGGGACGTTCCATCTCGCGCTCGCCCGCGACCGGCGCAAGCTGGCCGGGGTCGCCCACCTGCGCTTCAACGAGCCACGCTTCCCGGCGCCGTACGCCGACCACGCGGCGATGTCGCGCGCGCTCGCCGGCGCCGACACCCTGCTCCTCGTCTCCGGCCACCTGTCCGGGCGACGGCTGGAGGAGCACGCCACGGCCATCGACGCCGCCCGCTCGGTCGGGATCGACCGGGTCGTCTACATCTCGCTGCTCGGCGCTTCGCCCGACGCGACGTACGTCAACGCGCGCGACCACTTCGCCACCGAGCAGGTCCTCGCGGACAGCGGCCTCACCTGGACGGTGCTGCGGCCGTCGTACTACCCCCAGATGCTGCGCCGCTTCGCCGACGACGGCGTCGTGCGCGGCCCGGCAGGCAAGGGCCGGTGCGCCTTCGTGGGCCACGACGACATCGCCGAGGTGGCCGTCGAGGTGCTGCTCGACAAGACCGGCGCGTACGACGAGGCGGTGCTGTCCGTCACCGGGCCACAGGCGCTGAGCCTCGACGAGGCGTGCGCGGCCGCCGGCCTCGCCTTCGCCGACGGGCCGGCAGAGGTGCCGGAGGACCAGGTCAGCTGGTACTCCTCGATCGCGGACGGCTCGGTCGCCGAGGTCTCCGACGTCGTGCCGCGCGTGACCGGCCATCCGGCCCGCACGGTCACGGAGGTGCTGGCCGGGTCATGAGGGAGCGTGGCTCAGTCGGGCGGCTCGGGCGCGCTCGGCTCCTCGCCCGGCAGCGGCTCGGGCGCAGGGGGCACGTCCGGTGCCGGCTCGGGGTCGGGCACGGGCTCGGGCGCCGGGTCCGGGCGGGGAGGGACGACGTCCGGGTCGGTGGGCTCGATCGGTGGTGCAGTCATGCCTCCCCGGTATCCCGCCGGGCGGGCCGCATGTAGGGGCGGCATGGAGGGGTCAGGAGCCCCTGACCGCCTCGCCCTTCTTCTGCGCCGCCTCCTTGAGCGCGGCCTGGAAGTCGAGCATCCTCTGCTGGAGCCCGGGATCGGTCGCCGCCAGGATGCGTACGGCGAGCAGCCCGGCGTTGCGAGCGTTGCCGATCGCGACCGCCGCCACCGGCACCCCGGCCGGCATCTGCACGATGGAGAGCAGCGAGTCCATCCCGTCGAGGTACTTCAGCGGCACCGGCACCCCGATCACCGGCAGCGGCGTCACCGCCGCGAGCATGCCGGGCAGGTGCGCCGCACCACCGGCCCCGGCGATGATCACCGACAGCCCGCGCTCGTGGGCCCGCTCGCCGTACTCGATCATCTCCGCGGGCATCCGGTGGGCCGACACCACGTCGGCCTCGTAGGCGACCCCGAACTCCGCCAGCGCCTCCGCCGCCGCCTGCATCACCGGCCAGTCCGAGTCCGAGCCCATCACGATGCCCACCTGCGCGCTCATGGCGCCGAGCCTATCGGGGCGCGCGCGCTGCTCTCGCTGCCGTAACCACGCCCGGCCTCCCGCGTTTTCCCGACGAGCCCTGCGACATCCCCCACCACCAGGAGCGCTCGTGCGTGCGACTCGGCGTACCTTCATCACCGCCGCCGGCACTGCCGCGGCCGTGGCCGGGTCGGGCGTCTCGCGCGCCGCGGCGGCCGCCATCCCCCGCTCCACCACCCATTCCACCCCCCATTCCACGGAGCACCACCGCGTCGTCGTGGTCGGCTCCGGCTTCGGCGGCAGCGTCGCGGCGCTGCGGCTGGCCCAGGCGGGCGTGCCGGTCACCGTGCTCGAGCGCGGCAAGCGCTGGCCCACCGGCCCGAACGCGGACACCTTCCCGACGCTGCACCCGCCGGACAAGCGCATCCTCTGGTACGGCACCTTGCCCGAGGGCGCCCGTGCGCTGCAGACGCTGCTCGGCACGCCGCTGGGCCTCGAGCCGTACGTCGGCATCGTGGAGGCCATCGCCGGCGACAACATGCTCGCGCTGGTCCCGGCCGCCGTTGGTGGCGGCTCGGTGGCCTATGAGGGCGTCTCGCTCCAGCCGACACCCGCGGTCTTCGCGAAGATCTTCCCCGCCGACCTCGACTACGACCTGCTCGACCGGGTCCACTACCCGCGGGTGGCGCAGATGCTGCAGATCGCACAACCGCCCGACGAGCTGATCGATGCCGACCCCTACTACGCGGCGCGCTACTTCCGGGACAAGTCGCTCGCCGCCGGGTACGACGTCCAGAAGCTGTTCATGCCGATCGACTGGTCCTATGCACTGGCCGAGCTGCGCGGCGAGATGAAGCCGTCGTACACGAACGGGGACTGCTTCCTCGGCGTCAACAACGGCGGCAAGCACTCCCTCGACGTCACCTACCTCGCGCAGGCGGAGGCGACCGGCCGCTGCACGATCGCGGACCACCACAACGTCACGTCGGTGGCGCGGGCCGCGGACGGCAGCTGGGTGGTGCAGGCCGACCGCACCGACGACAACGGCACCACGCTCGAGACGAAGACGATCACCACCGGCACCCTCATCATGGCCGCCGGCTCGACGGGCACCTCCCGGCTGCTGGTGGAGGCCCAGGGCACAGGGTCGATCCCGGACCTGCCCGACGCTGTCGGCGAGGGCTGGGGCACCAACGGCGACCGGATCTACGTCTGGACCGACCCGTTCACCGACTTCGGCGCCACCACCGGCGGCCCGTGTGTGTTCGGCTCCTTCGACTGGGACGACGCCTCGACGGTCAACACGATCGTGCAGGCGGCGATGCCGCCGATGCTGACCAGCACCAACGTCGTGGACCCGCACTCGATCATGGTGATCGGCTACGGGTACTCCGAGGACCGCGGCCGGTTCGTCTACCAGCCGCTGACCGGGAAGGCCCACCTGAAGTTCCCGTTCCTCGGCGACAACGGGAGCTTCTCGGTGATCAACGAGCGGATGCACAAGACCGTCGGGCTCGACGGCGTACTCACCGACGTCGGCGCCGTGCTCCCCAACACCTGGCACAGCCTCGGCGGTGCCGTGATGGGCCCGGTGTGCGACACCGTCGGCCGAGTGCACGGCCAGCGCGGCCTCTACGTCCTCGATGGCGCGCTGATCCCCGGCTCGTCCGGCGCGTGCAATCCGTCGATGACGATTGCGGCGGTCGCCGAGCACGCGCTCGACGTGCTGATCCGCCAGGACGTCGGCACGGTGATCTGACCGCAGCTGAGGCCGGAGACGTCGGCCGGCTGCCGGCTGCTACTCGCTGTCGTTGCCGAGGTCGCCGCGGAACCACGCCGCGGCGTGACGGGCCCGCTCGAGGCAGTCGTCGAGGTCGTCGCCGTACGTGTTGACGTGGCCGACCTTGCGGCCCGGCCGCAGCTCCTTGCCGTAGAGGTGGACCCGCAGGTGCGGGTCGCGCGCGAGCGCGTGCGGGTAGCCGTCGTACAGCCGGCCGACGTCGGGGGTCTCGCCTCCGAGGATGTTGACCATGACCGACCAGCGGGCGCGGGGCGCCGGCGAGCCGAGCGGGAGGTCCATGACGGCGCGGAGGTGGTTCTCGAACTGCGAGGTGACGGCGCCGTCCTGGGTCCAGTGCCCGGTGTTGTGCGGACGCATCGCGAGCTCGTTGACGAGCACCCGGCCGTCGACGGTCTCGAACATCTCGACCGCGAGGATGCCGGTCACGTCGAGCTCCTTCGCGATCGTCAGCGCGATCTGCTGGGCCTGCCCGGCGAGCTCGGGCGCGAGATCGGGCGCAGGCGCGATCACCTCCCGGCAGATGCCGTCGACCTGGAGGGTGTGGACGACGGGGTACGCCGCTGCCTGGCCGCTCGGGGACCGGGCGACGATCGCGGAGAGCTCACGACGGAAGTCGACCAGCTCCTCCGCCAGGATGCGGACGCCGCTCTCGGCGGCCACGCGGAGCGGCTCCTCGACGTCGGCGGCGGAGCGTACGACCCAGACGCCCTTGCCGTCGTAGCCGCCGCGGGTCGTCTTGAGCACGCACGGGAAGCCGAACTCCTCGACCTCGGCGACGCTCGTCACCACCGCGTTGCGCGGGCACGGGATCCCGAGCCCACCGAGGCGCTCCCGCATCACGGCCTTGTCCTGCGCGTGGACGAGCGCGTCGGGCCCGGGGCGTACGGCGAGGCCGGACTCCTCCAGCGCGTGCAGGTGCTCGGTAGGGACGTGCTCGTGGTCGAAGGTGACCACGTCGCAGCCCTCGGTGACCTTCTTGAGGGTGTCGAGGTCGCGGTAGTCGCCGACCAGCTGATCGGGGATGACCTGGGCCGCCGACACCCCCTCGGCCTCGGCGAGAAGTCGGAGCGGGAGTCCGAGCGCGATGGCCGGCTGGGCCATCATCCGGGCCAGCTGGCCGCCGCCGATGACGGCGAGGGTCGGGGCGAGGGGCACGCCCAAGATCCTATGGCGGCGGGCAGGCCGGAGCCGATTCGGCACCGCCGCCCGGGCGACCGGCGCGTCAGGACGCGACGGTCTCCTTCTCGAAACGCAGGCCCTTGCCGCGGATCGTCGTGATCAGGTGGGGCCTCCGGCTGTCGTCCCCCAGCTTGCGCCGCACCCAGCCGAGGTGGACGTCGATGGTCTTCGACGAGGTGTAGAAGTTCGCGTGCCACACGTCGCGCATGAGCTCGTCGCGGCTGACGATGTCGCCGGCGCGCCGGATGAGGGCGTGGACGAGGTCGAACTCCTTGCGCGAGAGGGTGATCTCCTCGTCGCCCCGCCAGGCGCGCCTCGTCGCCGGGTCGAGCTTGATGTCTTGCACCTGAATCACGGCGCGAGCGTAGGTCTGGGTAAAGCCCACAGGCAAAGGTTTGCCCGAATCGGCCACTGGCCGATTCGTGCCAATCCCTTCCTTTGCTAACACTTACCCCACCGGGTATCCGACCTGCGGCGATCGGCGGCGCGTCGGCGACCGCGCGCTCAGTGCCGGCGTACGGACACCGGCTCGACGATCCCGAACCCCCGCACCGGCCGGGCGGCGAGCCGGCGGGTGTCGAACTCGGCGGACGGCAGCAGGGCCGCGGTGGCGTCGTCGACGATCACGCGGTTGCGCCGGGCCACGGCGGTGAGCCGGGCGGCCATGTTGACCGGCGGACCGAACACGTCGCCGAGCCTGGTGACGACGGAGCCGGTGGCGATGCCGACACGTACGTCGGGCATGCGCGGGTCCTTGCCGATGACGTTGATGATCCCCTCGGCGGTGTCGTACGCCCGGATGGGGTCGGTGTTGACGAAGAGGACGGAGTCGCCGAGGGACTTGATCACCCGGCCGTGCTGGACGGCGACGACATCGGCGCAGCGGGACTCGAAGAGCTCGACCAGGTCGCCGATCCTCTCCTCCGTGAGCGTGTTGGAGAGCGCGGTGAAGGAGACGATGTCGGCGAAGCCGACCGAGAGCTGGGTGGTGCCGAGCTCGTCAGCGCCGGCGAGCGACGCCTCGACCCGGGCCAGGGCGGCCCGGATGTGGCGCCGCCAGGCGTAGACGAGCAGCTCCTCGAACGGTCCGCTGAACTCCTCCGCGACGCCGACCGCGGCCTGGAGCAGGTCACCCGAGCCGCGTGGGGACTCCTCGTCCTGCTTGAGCCCCTCGACGCGGTGCAGCAGCGCCGAGACCTCCCAGTCCGAGAGCCGCGCCATCGTCTGGCCCATCCCGCGGGCGAGGTTCACGGAGAGGTCGAAGTCGATGATGCCGTCGTCGACGACCGCCTTCAGCGTCCGCACGGCCACGACGTCGTCCTCGTCGAAGAACGGCTCCTCGTCGGGCACCTCGGGGAAGCCGAGGGCGCGCCAGAGCCGCTTGGCGAGATCGACGCTCAGGCCGGCACGCTCGGCGACCTGGACAGCGGTGAGGGCATTCTGCTGCGGCTCAGACACCTTCACCCTGACCACTCGGGTCGTGGAGCTCGTGGAGCAGCTGGTTGAGGCGGCGCTGCACGTCCTCGACGTGCGGGATGTCGTGGAGGGTGACCTCACCGTCGGTGCTGGCGTCGCTGATCATCAGCGTGCCGCAGCCGAGCATCCGGTCGACCAGCCCGAACTCGTACTCCACGTCGCTGATCCGCGTCAGCGGGATGTCGTGGCCGGTGCGGGTGAGAACGCCGTGGCGGGTGATGAGGCGCCGGTTGGTGATGGTGTAGGACGCCGCGAGCCACTGCACGAGGGGCCTCAGGAACCACCACAGGATCCCGACGGCGGCCAGGACCCAGACGATCCACCGGACCGCGGCGCTGCCGATCTGTACCTGCACGAAGACGGCGATCGCGAGCAGCACCACGAGCGCGAGGAGCGGCAGGAGCAGCACCTTGGCATGCGTGCGGGTGCTGACGACGACCTCCTCGCCCGGGTTGAGGAGCTTGCTCGAGATGGCCACGGGCAGATCATGTCACCTCCCCGTCGGGCGCCGGTGCACCCCGTAGGTGCACCACGTCGCCGGCGCCGACCGCCACCGGGTCCGTGCCGCCGTCCGGGACCACCTCGAGCCGGCCGGAGGCGTCGATGCCGGTCGCCGTCCCCACCAGGTCGCCGCCGGGAAGCTCCGCGCGGACGTACCGGCCCACGGTCACGCTCAGCCCGAGGTAGGCCTCGGTCAGCGCCTGCGGGCGCTCCCGCCAGGCGGCGTACGACGTCGTCAACTGCTCCAGCAGCGCGTGGAGCAGCTCGGTGCGGTCGACCGGCGCCCCCTTCTCGAGGGCGAGCGAGGTCGCCGTCGGCACCGGCAGCTCGTCGGCGGCGAGCGAGGTGTTGAGTCCGATCCCGACGACCGCCGCCGGCCCGACGGGCGAGTCCACCCGCTCGACCAGGATGCCGCACACCTTCCGCCCGGAGATGAGCACGTCGTTCGGCCACTTCAGCCCGGCGGCGTACCCCTGTCCCCGCAGCGTGTCGGCCACCGCGACGCCGGTCATCAGCGGGAGCCACGGCCAGCGCTCGGCGGGTACGCTGTCGGGCCGCAGCAGCGCCGAGACGGTCAGCGCCGAGCGGGCCGGCGTCGACCAGGCCCGGTCGAGGCGGCCGCGGCCGGCGGTCTGGTGCTCGGTGGTGACGACCAGTCCCTCGGGCGCCCCCTGGCGGGCTCGCTCGGCGACCACGGCGTTCGTCGAGGGCGTCTCCGGCAGGATCTCGACGTCCCACCCGCTCACGGCGGCCAGCCGTACGGCGTCGAGTGGTGGGCGTCTCATCGAGGCATCGGGCACGCCCACTAGATTGTCAGTCGTGACTGCGCAGCCAGACGCCACCCCACGGCCCGACATCCACACGACCGCCGGCAAGCTCGCCGACCTCGCGGAGCGGCTCGACGAGGCGATCCACGCAGGGTCCGCGAAGGCCGTCGAGCGACAGCACGCCAAGGGCAGGCAGACCGCCCGCGAGCGGATCGAGATGCTGCTCGACGAGGGCTCCTTCCAGGAGCTCGACGAGCTCGCCCGGCACCGGTCGACCAACTTCGGGCTCGAGCGCACCCGGCCCTACGGCGACGGCGTCATCACCGGCTACGGCACGATCGACGGGCGCCAGGTGTGCGTCTTCAGCCAGGACTTCACCGTCTTCGGCGGCTCGCTGGGCGAGGTCTACGGCGAGAAGATCACCAAGGTCATGGACCTCGCCATCAAGACCGGCTGCCCGCTGATCGGCATCAACGAGGGCGCCGGCGCCCGGATCCAGGAGGGCGTGGTCTCGCTCGGGCTCTACGGCGAGATCTTCCGCCGCAACGTCCATGCCAGCGGCGTCATCCCGCAGATCTCGCTGATCATGGGCAACTGCGCGGGCGGCCACGTCTACTCCCCCGCCGTCACCGACTTCACCGTGATGGTCGACCAGACCTCGGCGATGTTCATCACCGGGCCCGACGTCATCAAGACGGTGACCGGCGAGGACGTCACGATGGAGGAGCTCGGGGGCGCGCGGACGCACAACACCAAGTCGGGCAACGCCCACTACATGGGGGCCGACGAGGAGGACGCGATCGACTACGTCAAGGCGCTGCTCTCCTACCTGCCGTCCAACAACCTCGACGAGCCGCCGGCCTACGACGCCGGGCCGGATTTCGGGGCGGCGGACCTCGAGATCACCGACCTCGACCGCGAGCTCGACACGATCATCCCCGACGGCGCGAACCAGCCGTACGACATGCACGAGGTGATCGCGCACGTCGTCGACACTGATGATGACGGGGTTGGGGAGTTCCTCGAGGTCCAGCCACTTTACGCACCTAACATCGTCGTCGGCTTCGCCCGCATCGAGGGCCGCCCGGTCGGCGTGGTGGCCAACCAGCCGATGCAGTTCGCCGGCACCCTCGACATCGACGCCTCCGAGAAGGCCGCCCGCTTCGTCCGCACCTGCGACGCGTTCAACCTGCCGGTCCTCACCTTCGTCGACGTCCCCGGCTTCCTGCCCGGCACCGACCAGGAGTGGAACGGCATCATCCGCCGCGGCGCCAAGCTCATCTACGCCTACGCCGAGGCGACCGTCCCGCTCGTCACGATCATCACCCGCAAGGCCTACGGCGGCGCCTACGACGTGATGGCGTCCAAGCACCTCGGCGCCGACATCAATCTCGCCTGGCCGACCGCGCAGATCGCGGTCATGGGCGCCCAGGGCGCGGCCAACATCATCCACCGGCGCGAGCTGCAGGCGGTCGCGGACGCCGGCGGTGACGTCGAGGCCCGCCGGGCGGAGCTCATCGACGAGTACGAGACCACCCTCGCCAACCCCTACATCGCCGCCGAGCGGGGCTACGTCGACGCCGTCATCCCGCCCCACGAGACCCGCGCCGAGGTCGTCCGCGCGCTGCGGCTGCTGCGCACCAAGCGCGAGTCGCTGCCCCCGAAGAAGCACGGGAACATCCCGCTGTGAGCACCGAGAGCGAACCGACACCGGCCGACCAGCCGCTGCTCAGGGTCGTGAACCCCGACGCCACGCCGGAGGAGGTCGCGGCGATCGTGGCGGTCCTCTCCGCCCTGGGCGGCGCCGAGGCACCGCCACCGAGGAAGCCGCGGTCGCTGTGGGCGGCTCCCCGGCCTCGTACGCCGCTCCACCACGGTCCCGGCGCCTGGCGGGCCTCCGGCCTGCCACACTGAGGTCAGCCGACAGCAAGCTGGTTCGGGGGGGATCGGATGCGCGTGTGGCCCGTCTCGGTGGCCTGGGTGCTCACCCGCGGGTTCGTGCTCGTCCTGCTCTGCACCCAGGAGCGGATGGTCACCGGTGACGTGACCTACTACGGCGGCAGCCTGGCCGCGCTGTACCACTACCACGTGGCCGGCACGCTGACCGAGTACCCCGTGCCGGCTCTGCTCCTGCTCTGGCTGCCCTACGCGCTGCTCGGGCTGGTCGGCCACGTCGGCGCCTACGTCGCCGTGATCGCAGCGCTCGGCGTGGCCACCGACCTCTTCTTCCTCGTGATGCTGGTCCGGGCCCGGGAGTGGCGCCCGGAGCAGCCGCGGACCTACCTGGGCATCACCGCCGCCGAGTGGGTCTGGCTGGCGGCGGCGCCGGCGCTGGGCGCCACGACGTACGCCCGGTTCGACCTCGTCCCCGGCATCCTCGTCGGACTCGCGCTGCTGTACGCCGTCCACCGGCCCGGCGTGGCGGCGGCGTTCGGAGCGGTGGCGACGGGGGTGAAGTACTGGCCCTTCCTCGTCCTGCCCGCGCTCGCCGCGCCACGCACCGGCCGGCGGCGGGTGGTGGCCACCGTCGCCGTGGCCGGCGTCGTCCTGGCCGCCGGCAGCCTCGTCGCGGGCGGCTGGCACCGGCTTTGGACGCCGCTGACCTACCAGAGCGACCGCGGGCTGCAGATCGAGTCGGTCGCGGCCACCCCCGCGATGCTCGCGTGGGCGAACGGCGCCGACGGCTACACCGTCACCTACACGACGTGGAAGGCGTACGACGTCGGCGGGCCGGTCGTGGGTCCGCTGCTCGTGCTCGTCTCGGTCGCCGCGGTGCTCGCGCTCGTCCTCGTCGCGGCCGGCTGGGCGCTCGCGTGGCTCCGGCTCCGCGACGCCCCGCCCGCCCGGAGCGTCGAGCCGCTGGTGTGGCTCGTGCTCGCCTCGGTGACCGGGTTCGTCGTGACCAACAAGGTGCTCAGCCCGCAGTACCTCCTGTGGCTGCTCCCCGCCGCCGCGGCCGGCGTACTCCTCCTCGACGGGCGACCCGGCCTCCGTGCCCTCCTGACCTGGTCGGCGCTCCTGCTGGGCGCCGCCGCGCTCACGCACGAGGTCTTCCCGCGCCACTACGGCTACGTGCTCGGCCGCTTCCCCGGCACCGGCCTGTACGTCGGCCTGCTGGCCGCACGCAACGTGCTGCTCGCCGGCCTCTTCGCGTACGCCGCCTGGCGGGCCGCGCGCCTGCTGGTGCCGCCGCGGGTGCCCGAGGCGGCGCGGCGGCCGGCGCTCGCCGACGACTGATCCGCGCCGAGCGCTACGGCTTCGTGCAGACGCCCTCGAGGACCGAGGCGACGTCGGGCATGATCGGCGCCCCGGCGAAGAGCGGCCGGCAGTCCGCGGAAGTGAGCCTGCTGACCGAGTCGGAGTCGTGGATCCCGTCGTCGCATCCGCCGTAGTAGACGTACGCCGTCGCGGGCACCCCGCCGCCGGCGCGGTTGAACCTGAGCTCGATCGCCGAGCGACTCGCGGTCGCCGGGCAGCCGCTGCCCTGGTCGGGGCCGCTGCCCGACGGCGCCGCCGCGATGCCGCGCAGCAGCCCACCCATCTCGGAGCCGGTCAGCCGGCGAGAGGCGACCAGCCCGGCCCCGTCGGAGCCGCGGAGGTACTGGCACACCGAGACCGACGACGGCGTGAGCCGGGAGGCGCTCGCGGCGCTGCTCGGTGTCGCCTGCTCGGCCGCCTGCACGTCGGAGGTGGCCGGGCAGCCGTTCTGGTCGACCTCGAACCGCGTCGTCGACTCCTTGATCCGCGCGGCCAGATCGGCGTCGGCGGTCCGGGTCAGGAGCGAGAGCTGCACGCCGCCCACCGTCCACCGGGTGAGGGTCCAGCCGCGGTAGCTCCAGGTGCCGTCCCGCGTCGAGGAGCCGTCCGACCCGCTCGCGCCGGTGGATCCCCCGGCCGTGCCGGCGCTGCCTGCCTCCACCCCACCGGCACCGTCGTCGTCGGTCCGGGCGAACGTCAGGTAGGGCTGCCACAGCGACAGCGGCAGGTTGACGAACTCCGCGGGCACGTCGGGCCGCGGGTCGGGGCAGGCGATCATCGGCATGACGAAGAAGCTCGGGTCGAGCCCGACGTACGGATGGCGCGGGGCGTTGTCCCAGGTGTCTCCCGGCTTCTGCACGCACTCCGGCTTCGACGGCGCCTGGGCATAGCTCCACGACGACGGGACCTGGACGGCGACGTCGTACCGCGAGACCCACTGCATCCCCGACGCGGCGTCCGGCAGGACCGCGGCGACGCTGCGGCCCCCACGCAGGTTGCTCCGGCCCTTGCCCGCCCCGTCCGTCGCGAGCGAGCTGCTGCCCTGCTCGGAGCCGGCCGTGCCGCTGCCGCCTCCGCCGCCCCCGGCGAGGACGGCGGTGGTGATGCCGGCACCGCCGATGACGACGACCGCGGCGGCCGCGGCGGCGAGCCAGGTGCGCCGCCGGCGTACGGGTCGCGTCGGGGCGGCGAGATCGTGCGGCTCGATGTCGCCGGCGTGCTCCTCGAGGGCCGCCCGGAAGGCGCGCTCCTCGCGCTCGAAGCCGGGATCGGGCTGGTCAGTCATGGGAGGCACCCTCTTCAGGCGGCTGGGCGAGCTGCTGGCGGAGTCGGGCGAGCGCCCGGTGGACGTGGGACCGCGCGGTGGCCTCGGGGCAGTCCAGGACGAGCGCGATCTGGGCGAAGGAGAGGTCCTCGTAGAAGCGGAGCACGACGGCGGCGCGCTGCGTCGCGGGCAGTGTCTGCACGAGCTGCCACGCCTCGTCGGCGTCGTCGAGCCGCTCGGTCGCGTCCGGCGTGTGCCGGCGTACGACGTGCTCGACGTCCTCGACAGCGACGAGGCGCCTGTCCTTGCGCCAGCGTGAGACCGAGCCGTTGACGATGCTGCGGCGCACGTAGGCCTCCGCGGTCCCGGCCTCGGCGAGCTCGGACCAGCGGGGCATGGCGTTGGCCAGCGCGTCCTGGACCAGGTCGGGGGCCTCGTCGGCGTTGCCGGTCACCAGGTAGGCGAAGCGCTGCAGCGCGCCCCCGCGCGCGGCCACCCACGCGCCGAAGTCGGTCCCCCGCCCGGCCCTGTCCTCGGGCAGGGTCTCCTCGGGTTCCGCCACGATCGGCACCTCCGGCAGAAGTCTCACACGACCTCTACGCCACGGCCCGCTGTCGCGTTGCAGCGGCGCGCGCTACTCGGCGATCCCGCGGGTCAGGAGCACCACGGTGACGAACGTGCGGAACAGCCGCAGCGGATCCTCGTCGCTCAGCTCGACGGCGACCTGGCCCGTGCGGCGTACGCCGGTGATCCAGGTGGCCATCTCGGCCAGGTCGGCGTTGCGGAACGTCACCGCCAGCGTGGCCGGCAGGTCGATCGCGGGCGGCTGCGCCTCGGCGAGCGACTCGACCGCCTTCTGCGCCTGGGCGCGGATCAGGTCGCAGGCCTCGTCGGGGTGCAGGCTGTCGGCGGCGAACCGGTTGAGCCCGGTCTTCACCACGGCGGGGTGTACGCCGGGCGAGACCCGGGCCGCCTCCTCAGCGGTCACCTGGTCACCGGTCACGAGGACGAGTGGTACGCCGTACGCCTTCGCCACCAGGGCGTTGATCCCCGACTCCCCCACGACCCGGCCGTTGAGGCTGACCTCGGCGATCGCGAGCGGGTTGTAGGTGTGCGACAGGGGCGATGCGGCCGACATCGAGCCGTGGTAGGAGACGAAGAAGATCGCGTCGAAGGAGTCGTCGAGCCCCTCCATCATGTAGAGCGGCTTGTGGCGGCCCGACAGGTAGCGGGCCCGCCCCGCCAGCCCGGCCGGGCGCAGGTTGCGCATCGTCGAGTGCGAGTCGTTGACCAGGAACTCGGTCGCGCCGGCTGCCTGCGCACCCTCGATCGCGGCGTTCACCTCGTTCTGGAGCAGCGTGCGGTAGTACTCGTACTCCGGCTCGCCCTGCCGGCACTGCTCCCACGCGACGACGCCGGCCGTGCCCTCCATGTCGGAGGAGATGAAGATCTTCACGCCCGACAGTCTGTCAGCAGGTGAACACTCGCCGACGCCCCTTCCCGGCCCCGCCGCCGAGTCCTAGCGTGGTAAGGCGCGCTGATCAGCGGCGATCGGCTGCAGACAGAGGAGATGGACGGCGATGGCGACCCTCAACCCGTATCTCAGCTTCCAGGGCGAGGCCAGGCAGGCACTGGAGTTCTACCAGTCGGCGCTCGGCGGCACCGTCACGGCGATGACGTTCGGGGACAACCCCGCCGGTCAGTCGATGGGCGTGCCGCCCGAGGCGGCCGACCTCGTGATGCACGGCCAGCTCGACCTCGAGGACGGCCTGGTCATCATGGCCGCCGACACGCCGCCGGGGATGGAGTACGTCGCCCCGACCAGCGGCATCACCGTCGCGATGACCGGCGGGGCCGATGAGTACGACCGGCTGTCCTCGGCGTTCGCCCGGCTCTCCGAGGGCGGCAAGCCCGGCATGCCCCTGGAGAAGGCGCCGTGGGGCGACTACTTCGGCCAGTTCACCGACAGGTTCGGCATCGCCTGGATGTTCAACATCGCCGGCAGCTGAGCAACCGGCCGCTCGAGCTCGTGCGAAATCCGCTCCGAGGCTACCCACGCGATGGCCTAGTCTCGCCCTCGTGACCCGACCTGTCGACGAGCGCACGGACCGCTTCGTCGAGGAGCTGTGCGCCCTCGACCCCCTGACCGCGACGTACGTCGGCGTGGCCGGCCACGAGGCCGAGCTGCCCGACCTCTCCCCCGACGGCTACGACGCGCGCGAGCAGCTGCACCGCCGGGCGCTCGCCGACGTGGCGGCGCTCGACCCGACCGACGAGCGCGAGCAGGTCGCGAAGGAGGCCTTCCTCGAGCGGATCGGTCTCGACGTCGAGTTCGCCGACGCGAACCTCGACCGTCCGTTCGTGTCGGTGATCTTCAGCGGCATCCACGAGCTCCGGGCGGTCTTCGACCTGATGGCCACCGACACCGAGGACGACTGGGGCAACATCCGCGCCCGCCTCGGCGGCCTCCCGGCCGCCGTGGACCAGTACCGCACGACGCTGACCGAGGAGGCGGCCGCCGGCCGGGTGGTCGCCGCGAGGCAGTACGCCGAGGTGGCCGAGCAGATCAGGGGCTGGACCGCCCAGCGCGGCGACGACGACGTGTTCGCCGGACTGGTGGACCGCGCCCCCGAGTCGCTGCCGGAGTCGCTGCGACACGAGCTGCAGCAGGCGGCGGCCGGCGCGTCGGCGGCGTTCGCCGACTTCGGCACGTTCCTCGAGACCGAGCTGCAGCCGCTCGGGAAGGAGAAGGAGCCGGTCGGCCGCGACCACTACGCGCTCGCGTCGCGGCGCTACCTCGGCGCGGTCGTCGACCTCGAGGAGACCTACGCCTGGGGCTGGCAGGAGCTCAAGCGGCTCTCCGACGACATGGCCGCGACCGCCGACAAGATCCTCCCCGGCGCGGGGGTGCAGGAGGCGGTGGCCCACCTGGACGCCGACCCGTCGACCAAGATCGCGGGCGCCGAGGCGTTCCGCGACTGGATGCAGCAGCTGGCCGACCGGACCATCGCCGAGCTCGCCGACGTCCACTTCGACATCCCCGATCCGGTCCGGCGGATCGAGTGCATGATCGCGCCGACCCACGACGGCGGGATCTACTACACCGGCCCCACCGAGGACTTCTCCCGGCCCGGCCGGATGTGGTGGGAGGTGCCCGAATCTGTCACGGAGTTCAGCCCGTGGCGGGAGAAGACGACGGTCTTCCACGAGGGCGTCCCGGGCCACCACCTGCAGGTCGCGCAGACCGCCTACCGCGCCGACCTGCTCAACCGCTGGCAGCGGCTGATGTGCTGGGTCAGCGGCCACGGCGAGGGCTGGGCACTCTACGCCGAGCGGCTGATGGACGACCTCGGCTACCTCGCCGACCCGGCGGACCGGCTCGGCATGCTCGACGGCCAGTCCTTCCGGGCCGCGCGGGTGATCATCGACATCGGGATGCACCTCGAGCTCACGATCCCCGAGGACAACCCGTTCGGCTTCCACCCCGGCGAGACCTGGACGCCGGCGCTGGGCCGGGAGTTCATGGGCCAGCACTGCCTCATGGACGACGCGTTCATCGACTTCGAGGTCAAGCGCTACCTCGGCTGGCCCGGCCAGGCGCCGTCCTACAAGGTGGGCGAGCGGATCTGGCTCGAGGCCCGCGAGGACGCCCGGGCGCGCAAGGGCGACGCCTTCGACCTCAAGGCGTTCCACCGCGCCGCCCTCGACCTGGGGTCGCTGGGACTCGACCCGTTCCGCGCGGCCCTCGCCCGGCTCTGAGGTCGAGTCCGGGGTCGTGGCCCGGCGAGTCGGGAGTTGTGGCGGGGTGACCACGGGTCAGGTGCGGCTGAGCCGGCAGGACGCCCGCCGGATCGCCTGCCGCGCCCAGCTCCTCGACGTACGCCGGCCATGGGCGCTGGTCGAGGTGGTCGACGAGCTCACCCAGATCCAGATCGATCCGACCGCCGCCATCGCGCCCAACGCCGACCTGGTGTGCTGGTCCCGGCTCGGCGACGCCTACGACCACTCCGACCTCACCAACGCGCTCGAGCGAGAGCGGTCGCTGGTCGAGCTGTCCTCGTTCATCAGGCCGATGGACGACGTCGGGCTGCTGCTGGCCACCGAGCCGCACCGGATCCACCCGACCGCGCTCGAGTGGGTGGAGGCCAACGCCGACTTCCGTGCCGACGTACTCGCCCGGCTGGACGGCGAAGGCCCCCTTACCGCGGCCGAGATCCCCGACACCTCTCAGGTGCCGTGGGAGTCGAGCGGCTGGACCAACGACAGATCCGTGGACCGGATGCTCACCCTGCTCAACCGGCTCGGCGAGGTCGCGATCAGTGGCCGCCGCGGCAAGCTCCGGACATGGGACCTGGCCGAGCGGGTCTACCCGGCCGACCTGGAGGTACCGGCCGCCGACGAGGCGCGGGCCCTGCTCGACCGCCGCCGGCTGGGCTCGCTCGGCATCGCGCGGGCCACCAGCAAGGGCAACGGCGGCGAGGAGCTGGGCACCGGCGGCCTCGGCGCTCCCTGCACGGTCGAGGGCGTCGAGGGGACCTGGCGGGTCGACCCGGACGCAGTCGAGGCGCTCGGGTCGCCCTTCGAGGGGCGGACCGCCCTGCTGTCGCCGTACGACCGGCTCGTCTACGACCGCGACCGGGCGCTCGACATCTTCGACTTCGAGTACGTCCTGGAGATGTACAAGCCGGCCGCGCAGCGCCGCTGGGGCTACTTCGCCCTGCCGATCCTGCACGGCGACCGGCTGGTCGGGAAGCTGGATGCCAAGGCTGACCGCAAGAAGGGGCTGCTCCGCGTCTTCGCCGTCCACGAGGACTTCCCATGGGACCCCGAGATCGGCGACGCCGTCGAGGCCGAGATCGACGCGCTCGCCGAGTGGCTCGGGCTGGAGATCAGCCGCTGACCCGGCCGAAGCGCGCGAGGTAGTGCCAGACCCGCTTCAGGGCCTGCGGGTCCTGCTCGGCAGAGCGCGCGGCGGCCCCGACGAGGTCGGGGGTGAGGACGCCGCCGCGCGGCTCGGCCAGCCGCTGCGCCAGCGCGACGTACTCCTCGCCGCGGTAGGTCGGGTCCAGCCCGTCGGTCGCGACCCGGAACCCGGGGTGGAACTCGACCGCACAGCCGAGGTCGCAGGCGGCCCGCTCGACCGGCGTGCCGCGGAAGCACGGGTCGAGCACGACCGCCTCCGCGTCCCGCACGAACCGCACCCCGCCGTGGACATGCGCCTCGACGTAGTCGTCCAGGTCGTCGTGACCGCTCGCCGCGGCGAGGGCGACCAGCTCGTCGATCAGCTCCGGGCCGCCGACCCGCTCGGGCTCGAACACGCTGTCCGGGAAGCAGAAGGTCGACCGCTGCACGACCTCCGGCCGCAGCCTGACGTACGCCGAGCCGAACCTCACCGACCCGCCGTGCGGCCGCGCGTGATGGTTCAGCGCGCCGTACACCGGCCGCCGGTGTGCCGGCCCGGCGTCGTACCTGCCGCCGAAGAGCCGGCTCTCCCAGCGCCACCGGTCGCCACCGTCGTACGCCGTCAGGCCGCCGTTGGAGGTGCCGGTCTCGAACTGGCTGCGATAGGCGCCGTCGCGCGCCATCGCCTCGATCACCAGCCCGCCGGCGCCCGTCCGGCCGGCGGGCCAGTCGGGGTGGAACTGCAGCGTGACACGCATGTGGACTAAGTTAGACTAAGTCCATGCCGACCACGGTCAACATCCACGAGGCGAAGACCCACCTCTCGCGCCTGATCGAGCGGGTCGAGCGCGGCGAGACGGTGATCATCGCCCGCGCCGGCAAGCCGGTCGCCGAGCTACGCCCGTCAGTCAAGCCGGACCTCGTCTTCGGCGGCCTGCGCGATGAGATATGGGTGGCCGACGACGCCTTCAGTCCCGAGGTGGACGCCGAGATCTGGCGCGGCACCGACTACGAGTACGAGCCGTGATCCTCCTCGACACGAACGCGCTCCTCTGGCTCGTCCTCTCCCCCGAGAATCTCGGCCCTCGCACGCGCGAACGCCTCATGGCGGCCGCGTTCGTCCATCATTCGGCCATCAGTCATGTCGAGATCCGGATCAAGCAGGCGAAAGGCAAGATCCGGGTCGGCGAGGACTTCGTCCACCGGCTGGGTGAGAGCGGGCTGCGGGCGCTCCCACTCACGGATGTCCATGCCGCCTCGATCGCCAGCATCCCCGAGCTGGAAGGGCACGACCCGTTCGACCGGATGCTGGTCGCGCAGGCCGCCGCTGAGGGGCTGGACTTCCTCACCGCCGACCGAAGGCTCCTCGCTCTCGGCTACGACTGGATCATCGATGCGCGGAGCTGACCGCCGCGGCGAACGCGCGCACGAGCGGGTGGACCGGCGCCCCGGCGGCGTCCGCCGACGGCACCCAGGTGGCCTCCACGCCGAGCTCCTCGAGCAGCCGCGGGCGCAGCGCGTTCAGCTCCTGGTGGCTGCGGTGGCCGCGGTCGTCCCCGAGGACTGCGATCCGGGTCATGAGCCCAGCCTGGCGAGCTCCTCGTCGACGACGGACGGGTCCAGCTTGCGGAAGATCGGCGTCGGCTTGCCGACCGCGGTGCCGACCGTGATCGGGTGGCGCCGCCAGGCGGGTGCGCCGGAGTAGTCGCCGGTGATGATCGGGTAGCCGGGGCCGCCGTCGAGGTCCTCGACGTCCTCGATCCGCGGGAGGGGGGCGACCTCGCCCTTGCCGCCGAGCGCCTTGTCGACCTCGTTGGCCGAGAAGGGCAGGAACGGCGACAGCACGAGGTTGAGGTCGGCGACGCACTGCGCCATCACGTGCAGCACCGTGCCCAGCCGGTCGCGGTCCTCCGGGTCCTTGGCGAGCTTCCACGGCTCGAGGTCGGAGACGTAGCGGTTGACCTCGCCGACCGCGCGCATCGCCTCACTGATCGCCTGCTTCTGCCGGTGCCGCCCGATCAGCGCGCCGACGGTCTCGAACGCGCCCTCCACGAGGTCGAGGATCGCCTGGTCGTCGTCGGTGAGCTCGCCCAGCGGCGGCAGCTCGCCGAAGTTCTTGGCGATCAGGGTGGCCGTGCGGTTGACCAGGTTGCCCCAGCCCGCGACCAGCTCGTCGTTCGTACGACGGACGAACTCGGCCCAGGTGAAGTCGCTGTCCTGGCTCTCGGGGCCGGCGACGGCGACGAAGTAGCGGAACGCGTCGGCCTGGTAGCGCGAGAGCAGGTCGCGCACGTAGATCACGATCTTGCGCGAGGAGGAGAACTTCCGCCCCTCCATCGTCAGGAACTCGCTGGAGACCACCTCGGTGGGCAGGTTGAGCTCGCCCAGCTCCTGCGGGCTGCCGCCCTTGGAGCCCTTGCCGTTGTAGGCGAGCAGCTCGGCCGGCCAGATCTGGGCGTGGAAGGTGATGTTGTCCTTGCCCATGAAGTAGTACGACAGCGCTTCAGGGTCGTTCCACCAGTCCCGCCACGCGTCCGGGCGGCCCTGCCGGCGGGCCCACTCGATCGAGGCGGAGAGGTAGCCGATGACCGCGTCGAACCAGACGTAGAGCTTCTTCGTCGGGTTGTCCTGCCAGCCCTCGAGCGGCACCGCGATGCCCCAGTCGATGTCGCGCGTCATCGAGCGCGGCCGGATCTCCTTGAGGATGTTCTGGCTGAACCGGATCACGTTGGGCCGCCAGGTGCCGGACCGCTCCCGGTCGTCGAGCCACTCGCCCAGCGCCTCCGCGAGCGCCGGCAGGTCGAGGAAGATGTGCTGGGTCTCGACGAACTCGGGCACCTCGCCGTTGATCTTCGAGCGCGGGTTGATCAGGTCCTGCGGGTCGAGCTGGTTGCCGCAGTTGTCGCACTGGTCGCCGCGCGCGCCGTCGTACCCGCAGATGGGGCAGGTGCCCTCGATGTAGCGGTCCGGCAGGGTGCGGCCGGTGGACGGCGAGATCGCGCCGTACGTCGTCTCCTCGACGAAGTAGCCGTTGTCCCAGACGCCGCGGAACAGCTGCTGGACGACGGCGTGGTGGTTGCGCGACGTCGTACGCGTGTAGAGGTCGTAGGTCAGGCCGAGCGCGGCGAGGTCCTCGGCGATGAGGCGGTGGTTCTTGTCGGCGAGCTCCTGCGGCGACAGGCCGGCCTCGTCGGCGGCGATCAGGATCGGGGTGCCGTGCTCGTCGGAGCCGGAGACCATGAGCACCTCGTGGCCCGCCATCCGCATGTAGCGGCTGAAGACGTCGGAGGGTACGCCGAAACCGGCCACGTGGCCGATGTGGCGCGGGCCGTTGGCGTAGGGCCAGGCGACGGCGCTGAGGACATGCCGGCCTCCGGCCGGTGGGACCTTGCTCATGGGCACGATCCTAGTGAGCCGCCGCCATCGGATATTCATCGGCGGCCGACGCGGACGCAGGCACGGGGGCTACTTGTTGAACTGCTGCTCGCGCGCCCAGACCCGCTTCCGGATCTCCGGCAGCATGTTGTAGAGCGCGGTCCCCGGGCACTCGGTGTCGTTGGTGTCCCGGTGCCCGTCGATCACCGGCAGCCAGACCGCGCGGCCGCGACGGTACTTGTCGCTCCCCGACGACCAGACCTTGATCTTCGCGGTGGCCCGGCGGTGGTAGGCGTCCAGCTTCCACGCCGCCAGCCGCACCAGCTTGGTGATGGCCACCTTCGGCGGCGGCTGGTTCTGGTAGTTGCCGATCATCGCCACGCCCACCGAGCTCTGGTTGAAGCCGAGGGTGTGGGCGCCGCGGACGAGCTTGCGGGGGCCGCCGCTGCGACCGACCCAGATCCGACCGAACTTGTCGATGAGGAAGTTGTAGCCGATGTCGAACCAGCCCAGGCTGTGGGTGTGGTAGCGGTAGATGCCGCGCAGGATCCCCGGCACGTCGCCCCGGGTGTAGCTGTTGGACGTCGCCGTGTGGTGGATGTGGATCTGCTTCTCCACATGGTTGTAGCGCACCGTCCCGTTCCGCCAGGACGGGTCGGCGCCCCACTGCTTGCGGCTGTAGAGCTTCGGGTACGGCGCCCGGGTCCAGTAGCGCCACGGCTTGATCCGCGGCGTCGTACGCCGGCCGTCGACGATCGACGGCGCGTCGACGTCCTGCTTGGGCCCGGTGGACATGAGGGTGAGCCGGAGGCGGCGCGCCGTGCCGACGACGGCGACCTGGAGGTCGCGGTGCCGTCCGGTCCACACCGGCTGCGTGCCGCTCCGCTTACCCTGCTCGGCAGCGCCGGGGAGGTCGGTCTGCAGCGGGATCTGGTGCCAGCCACGGAAGCGGCCGCCCTCGCGCCAACGGACGAGGATCCGGCTCGGCGCGTGGCTGCCGGTCCAGGTCACGCCGACCATCGAGAAGCCGGTCGTCCGCAGCGACGGCGTACGCCGGCCGTGCTCCGTCGGCACGCGCAGCCGCGGGGCGAGCCGCAGGTCGAGCTCCTTCACGCCACCGCCGGTGGGCTTCAGCTTCAGTACCGGCGTCTTCGCTGACGACAGTGCCGAGGCGGCCTCCAGCCCCACACCGGCCCCGCTCGGCCCGACGTACCCGATCGGCACGAGGGCGAGCAGGAGCGCGGGGGCGGCGCGAGGCAGGAGACGTCCCCGAGTCCGAGTTCTCGTCTGACCCATGCCCACGATCATCGACGATGAAGGCGTCCGAGTGTCCGGACCGACTGTTCTCGGTGTGTCGCGTGGGACTGGTGTGACGCCGCCGGCGGTCAGACGGGCAGCGGCGTACGTCCCGCGAACGCGGCGATCCGCTCGTAGACCCCCGCGCCGTCCGGCACGGTCTGCTCCGGCGCGAACGCGTCGCCTCGCATCTCGGGCTTCAGCATCGCCCGCAGGAAGCCCAGCCCGGTCTCCGCGACCTCGGGGTCGAGGGACGACGTCGGCGGCCGGCCGAGGGCCGTGGCGAGGTCCCAGGTGTGGACGGCGAGCTCGGCGATCTGCATCTCGGGCGGCGTCTGGACGTCGTCGCCCGCGTGCTCGTGCCAGAAGTGGATCAGGTCGTCGGCGGCCACCCGGAAGGTCGGCCCCCAGCCCTCCGTCACGTGGGGCGGCGGCGCGCCCCAGTCGACGTCCTCACCCTTCATCGCTGCGAGGAACTGCCTCGGGTCGTTGATCAGGTGGTCGGCGAGCGCCGCCACGTCCCACCGGGAGCACGGCGTCGGGTGATCCAGGACGCCGGCGTGGACGTGGTCGAGCACGTCGCCGGCCTGGTCGAGTGCGTGCGACAGGATCCGCAGGGAGTCCGGGGAGACCACGCGCCCACGGTAGGACGTCCGCCGGTCGCCGCGCCACGGTCAGCCGGGATCCGACGCCGGGCGCGAGCGCGCGGCGGTCAGCTGAAGTCGAGCTCGTCGACCCGTGCGCGCTTCAGCTCGTAGACGTACGGGTACTCCGTCACGAGCGCGAAGCCGTCCCAGAGCCGCCCGGCCTGCTCGCCCTTCGGCGCCTTGGAGATCACCGGCCCGAAGAAGGCGTGGCCGTTCATCGCGATCGTCGGCGTGCCGACGTCGTTGCCGACCTGGTCCATGCCGAGGTGGTGCGACTTCTTGATCGCCTCGTCGTACGCCGGGTCGTCCATCGCGTCCGCGAGCTCGGCGGGCAGGCCGACCGAGGTCAGCGCGTCCTCGATCACCTCGCGGGTGAAGTCCTTCTTCTCGATGTGACGCCGGGTGCCGAGCGCCGTGTAGATCTCGGCCAGCTTCTCCTGGCCGTACTGCTGGTCGACCGCCATGCAGACCCGGACGGGCTGCCACGCGGTGGAGAGGCGCTTGCGGTAGTCCTCAGGGATGTCCTTGTCCTGGTTGAGGTAGGCGAGGCTCATGATGTGCCACGTCACGGACACGTCGCGGACCTTCTCCACCTCGAGGATCCACCGCGAGGTGATCCAGGCGAACGGGCAGGCCGGGTCGAACCAGAAGTCAGCGTTGGTCGTCATGTCGCCCTCAACCATCGCCGGCCCGGGTCGATTCCGCGGTCAGTTCCTCGCGTGCCGCGCGGACACGTGCGTCGGGACCTGGATCGTCCGCGGGACCACCATCGCGTTGTCGAAGGTGACCCGCACGCGCCGCTTCCCGGCGTCCATGTGGCGGTACGTCGTCCGCGCGACGCCGTCCACGACACGGACCCAGTGGACCCGCTTGTCGCTCATCACCCTGACCAGCGTGCCGTCGAAGCCGACGCCCGGCGCCCACACGCGCACCGTCACCGCGATCCGGTTCGTGCCGCCGTCCGCCTTCACCGTCATCCGCGGGAACACCCGGACCGAGCCGCCGGTGTACTTCTCGCTGATCGACTTGTGGCGGGAGGCGGCGAGCCGCACCATGACCGTGATCTTCCGGCCGACGTCGGCCGTCGTGGTCCGGTACGTCGCGTGGGTAGCGCCCGGGATCGGGACTCCGTTGCGGCGCCACTGGTACGAGACCGGCTTCGCGCTGGCCGGGCTGAGCCGGCCCGGGTCGACGTGGAGAACCCGGCCCGGGCGCAGCGCGCCTGTCACGTCGCCCTTCTTCACGACCTTCACCGGCGTGCCGATCACGGGACCGACCGCGTCGGTCGTGACGTCGCGCGGGTTGTGGCCCATCCGGGTGACGTGGACCTTGACGGTGATCGTCTTGCCCGCGTCGTCCTGGGTCGGGGTGTACGTCGCCCCGGTCTGGCCCTGGAGCGGCTGCCCGTCGGCGTACCACTGGACGGTGGTCCTGTAGCCCGACGGCGAGTACGTCCCCGGGTCGACGGTCAGCTCGTGGCCGACCTCGGGCGTGCCGCCGATCGAGGGCTCCGCGGTCATCGTCAGGTCGCCCGGCACCACCGGGGCGGTCTGCGCCGTGACCACCGACGTGCTCTGGTAGTTGGGCCTCGACGCCGTCACCCGCACCGAGAGCCGGTGGCCGATCTGCGTCCGGATCGGCATGAAGTGCTGCCCGGTCTGGCCGGGGATCGGCTTGCCGTCCTGCAGCCACTGGTAGCTCGGCTTGCCGGCGGGCTGCCACTTGCCGCCGCCGACGGTGAGGTGGACGCCCACCTTCGGCGTGCCGACGATCTTCGGTCGCACGATGTTCTTGAAGGCACGGTCGCGGAAGTGGATGAAGCCGGTCGGCCAGTAGCTGTCCTTGGTGATGCGGCGCCAGTCGAAGTCACTGCCCCAGTTCGACTCCGAGACGATGATCTCGCTCGAGGAGACGACCCGCTCGACGTACGCCACGTGGCCCAGCGAGCTCGCGCCCTGCGCGCCTCCGCGCCACCACGCGATCGAGCCGACCACCGGCGTGTGGTCGGTGATCGAGCTCATCGCGCGGCCCCAGTTGGTCGCGTTCCCGCTGCCCGACCAGGGGCGTACGTCGGGCATCCCTGCCTGCACCATCCGGTAGGCCGCGTAGTTCACGCAGTTCCGGCCGGAGTACATCCGCCAGTACATGTGGCCCCAGTGCTCGTGGTAGCCGGCGTTCTTCATGCCTTGGCTGCCGCAGCTCGAGAACCCGACGCAGAGCAGCGACGAGCTCGCCGATGCCGGCGGCGAGAGCTTCGGGACAACGACCTGGAGGCAGAGCGCGGACAGCAGGAGAGCCACGGACCCGGCCACGAGCCGTGTGACTCTCGTGATGTTCTGATGCGCATGTGACTTCTGAGGCACGTGAGCACCCTAGGGAAAGTTGTCAAGCATTGAAACCGGCGTGGCGGAATTACAATTCTGTATTTTTGCTTTCCCCGCGTGAATGGCCTCGAATTTCTTTGCCTTCCGTTGTCGGAATGCGGGCGATCACGGGGTGTCGGGATCCGGATGAGAGGATTCCGGGCATGCCAGGAACCAACCTCACGCGCGAGGAGGCGCAGACCCGCGCAGCACTCCTCGACGTCACGTCGTACGACATCGAGCTGGACCTCACCACCGGTCCCGAGACGTTCGCCTCGACCACCACGATCGCCTTCACCTGCTCCTCGCCGGGGGCCTCGACGTTCGCCGATCTGGTGGACGCGACGGTCCACGAGATCACGCTCAACGGCGTGCCGCTCGACCCCGCGACGTCGTACGCCGACAGCCGGATCGCGCTGCCGGACCTGGCTGCCGACAACGTGCTGGTCGTGAAGGCGGACTGCACCTACTCCCACACCGGCGAGGGGCTGCACCGCTTCGTCGACCCCGCCGACGACCGCGTCTACACCTACTCGCAGTTCGAGGTTCCTGATGCCCGCCGCGTCTACACGAGCTTCGAGCAGCCCGACCTCAAGTCGGTCTTCACCTTCCACGTGAGCGCGCCGGAGGGCTGGACGGTCGTCTCCAACTCCCCCTCACCCGAGCCGGTCCCGCTGGGCGACGGCAGGGCGCGCTGGGACTTCGAGCCGACCAGGCGGATGTCGACCTACATCACCGCGCTGATCGCCGGTGAGTACCACGCGGTGCACGACGTCTACGAGGGCGCGTACGGCGCGATCCCGCTCGGCCACTACTGCCGCCAGTCGCTCGTGCCGTACCTCGACCGCGACGAGATCGTGAAGATCACGAAGCAGGGCTTCAGGTTCTTCGAGGAGGCCTTCGACTTCCCCTACCCGTTCGGGAAGTACGACCAGCTCTACGTGCCGGAGTACAACATGGGCGCGATGGAGAACGCCGGCGCGGTGACGCTGCGCGACGAGTACCTCCCCCGCAGCCGCCAGCCGCGCTCGTTCTACGACTTCCGCTGCTCGGTCATCCTGCACGAGATGGCCCACATGTGGTTCGGCGACCTCGTGACGATGAAGTGGTGGGACGACCTGTGGCTCAACGAGTCGTTCGCCGAGTGGGCCTGCTACCACGCGCAGGTCAACGCCACCGAGTTCACCGATGCCTGGACCGGCTTCGCGAACGCCCGCAAGCAGACCGGCTACCGCCAGGACCAGCTGCCGACCACCCACCCGATCGCCGCCGACAACTACGACCTGCAGGCGGTCGAGGTGAACTTCGACATGATCACCTACGCCAAGGGCGCCTCGGTGCTCAAGCAGCTGGTCGCCTGGGTCGGGCTCGAGCCGTTCCTGACCGGCCTGCGCGCCTACTTCAAGGAGTTCGCCTACGCCAACTCCGAGTTCGCCGACCTGCTCCGCCACCTCGAGGAGGCCTCGGGCCGCGAGCTCCAGGGCTGGGCGCAGGAGTGGCTGCAGACCGCGGGGGTCAACACGCTCGCGCCCGAGTTCACGCTCACCGAGCATGGCGAGTACGCCACCTTCGCCGTACGCCAGAGCGCGCACCCCGACCACCCGACGCTGCGGCGCCACCGGATCGGCATCGGCCTGTACGACGAGGACGGCGACAAGCTGGTCCGTCGCGACTCCTTCGAGGTCGACGTCCAGGGCGAGCTCACCGAGATCCCCCAGCTGGCCGGCGTGAGGCAGCCCGACCTGCTGCTGCTGAACGAGGGAGATCTCGCCTACGCCAAGATCCGGCTCGACGAGCGCTCGCTCGAGACCGCGCTGACGAGCCTGTCCCAGCTCGACGACTCGCTCGCCCGCGCCCTCATCTGGGGCGCCGCGTGGGACATGACCCGCGACGCCGAGATGAGCGCCACCGACTTCGTCACCCTCGTGCTCGCCAACATCGGCGCCGAGACCGACAGCTGGGGTGTCACCCGGATCCCGGCCTTCGCCGCCCAGGCGGTCAACCGGCTCTCCGCGCCGGCCAACCGCGCCGCGCTCAGGGACCGCTGGGAGGCCGGGCTCAAGGAGCTGCTCGCCCGGGCCGAGCCCGGGAGCGACCATCAGCTCACCTTCGTGCGGTCCTACGCCGCCGCGGCACACGCCGAGCAGGCGCTCGCCGACCTGCGAGCGCTGCTCGACGGCTCGCTGACCTACGACGGCCTCGACGTCGACCAGGACCTGCGCTGGGCGCTGCTCACCGGCCTGGCGGCCGCGGGCGCTGCCGGGGAGGCCGAGATCGCCGCGGAGCTCGAGCGCGACAACACCATCTCTGGGCAGGAGAAGGCTGCCGCCGCGCGTGCCGCGCAGCCCACCGCGGAGGCGAAGGCGGAGGCGTGGGACGCCGTCGTCGTACGCACCGACGTGGCCAACGAGACCGCCCGCTCGATCGTGCTGTCGTTCCAGCGGTCGGGGCAGGAGGAGGTTCTCGCGCCGTACGTCGAGAAGTACTTCACCGCGGCCGACACGCTGTGGGAGCACCTCGGCACCTTCCGGGCCTCGACGGTGCTGGAGTACATCTTCCCGCTCCCGTTGGCCTCCGAGGAGCTCCTCGCGAAGGCCGACGAGTGGCTCGAGTCCTCACCGGCCGAGCCGGCCGCGAAGCGCTACGTGCGCGAGGGCCGCGACGAGGTCGCCCGCGCCCTGGCCGCGCAGAGGAAGGACGCCGAGTAGCCCCCGTCGCCGGAACGACCGAGCCCCCGCGAGCATCGCTCGCGGGGGCTCGCTCGTAGGTGCGCGGGGTTCAGTGGCGCTCGACCGGTGGCTGCGACTCGGTGTGGACCTTGGGCAGCAGACCCTCGCCGCGGATGATCCCGGGCAGTAGGACGAGCAGCGAGATGACGGCCGCCACGACGATCGGGATGAAGAGGATGATCGTGAGGAAGTGGACGGCGTTCATGTCCTCGTGGGGTGCCCAGCCCTGCGGGACCCCGGCGGACGCGGGTCCGGCGAGGACGGTCGAGGACGCGACGACAGCGGTGGTGCCGGCGGCCACGGCGGCGGCGCGGCGGGCGAAGGACGTGCTCACGGCGCCAGATTACCGCCCACCACCCGGCCGCCATACTGGGGCCCATGTTTGTTCTCGACCTGTCCGAGAGACTCACCGACTTCGCAGACGTCGCCATCCGAAGAGTCGTGGCGATCGTCTGTCTCATCGCGGTCGCCCTGATCCTGCGATGGGTCCTGCACCGCCTCGTCGACCGGCTCATCCAACGCGCCGCGGGCGGCGTCCTTCCCGAGAGGCTCGCCGACCGCTTCGCCGACCGACTCAGCACGTCCGCCCGCCGGGTGCAGCGCACCAAGACGATGGGCGGGATGCTCAAGAGCGTCGTCACCGGGATCATCTTCGTGATCTTCGGGACCATGACCCTGGGCGAGCTCGGCATCAACATCGCCCCGATCATCGCCAGCGCCGGGATCATCGGCCTTGCCCTCGGCTTCGGCGCCCAGTCGCTGGTCAAGGACTACCTGTCCGGCATCTGCATGATCTTCGAGGACCAGTACGGCGTCGGCGACGTCGTCAACGTCGGAGCCGCCAGCGGCACCGTCGAGGCGGTCAGCCTGCGCGTCACCCGGCTGCGAGCGCTGGACGGCACGGTCTGGTACGTCCCCAACGGCGAGATCCTCAGCGTCGGCAACATGAGCCAGAACTGGTCGCGCGCGGTCATCGACGTCGGCATCGCGTACGGCGAGGACATCGCCCGCGCGAAGCGGATCCTCCAGGAGGTCGCCCACGACCTGTGGGCGGACGACGACTTCAAGAACGTCGTGATCGAGGAGCCGGAGGTGACCGGCGTCGAGGCCCTGGCGCCCGACTCGGTGACGCTCCGCGTCCTGGTCAAGACCCAGCCGCTGGAGCAGTGGGGCGTCGCCCGCGAGCTGCGCCAGCGGATCAAGACCCGCTTCGACCACGAGGGGATCGAGATCCCGTTCCAGCAGCGGGTCGTGTGGCACCGCGAGGAGAAGCGCGAGGAGAAGAAGGCCGCCGAGGCGGCCACGGCGACGTCGGACACCCCTACCTCCGACGCGGGCTGAGCAGCGCCCTATCACACCCCACTGACGACAGGAGGCCCGCGGCTCGAGCCGCGGGCCTCCGTCGTCGTACGCCGCCTACGCGAGTGCGGCGTCGAGGGTGATCGTGGTGCCGGTGAGCGCCTGGCTGACCGGGCAATTCGCCTTGGCCTCCTCGGCGAGCTTGACGAAGGTGTCGTTGTCGACGCCGGGGACGACGCCGCGGACAGTCAGCTTGATGCCGGTGATGCCGGTCCCGGGCGTGAACTCGACCGCAGCCGAGGTCTGCAGGCTGGTCGCCGGCGTCTCGTTCTGGGCCAGTCCGTTGGAGAAAGCCATCGAGAAACAGGCCGAGTGGGCGGCGCCGATGAGCTCCTCGGGGCTGGTCTTGCCGTTGGCCTCCTCGGCGCGGGACGGCCAGTTGACGTCGAACGTGCCGAGGCCGGAGGACTCCAGCGTGACCTTGCCGGCCCCCTCGAAGAGGGTGCCCTCCCAGACGGTCGTGGCGGTGCGAGTGGTGGCCATGCGCGATCTCCTTCGATGGTGGACAGTCCGTCTGTGTGGACGCTTACGCTCGATCCTTGCACTCCGATGGGCGGACGCAACCGCGGGCTCGGCACAATGGTGGCGTGACGTTCTACGACGAGATCGGCGGCATGGAGACCATGCGCACGATCGTCTCCACCTTCTATGCCGGGGTCGCGGAGGACGAGGTGCTGCGGCCGCTCTACCCGGAGGAGGACCTCGGCCCGGCCGAGGAGCGGTTCCTGCTGTTCCTGTGCCAGTACTGGGGCGGCCCGACGACGTACTCCGAGCGCCGCGGCCACCCGCGGCTGCGGATGCGGCACGCGCCGTTCGCGGTGACTCCGGAGGCGCGCGACCGCTGGCTTGTCCACTTCCGCGCCGGGCTCGACGCCGCGAAGCTCACCCCGGAGCAGGACGCCGAGTTCTGGGCCTACGTCACCCACGCCGCGACCTTCATGGTCAACACTCCCGGCTGAGTCCCGGCCGGGAGGCCCCGGACGGCCCGTCGGACAAATCTTCGAGGCGGCTGTAACGCCGCGCACACGTGGCGACAGGTGGGGGTGAACGTCCCCGCCTCGAAGGAGAGCACATGCGCAGCATCAAGGTCGGCCTGGCGGCCGCCGCCGTCGTCGGCGCCACCGTCTCCGGCGCGTACGCCGCCGGCGTGGTGAACAAGTCCGGTCACGAGGTCGACGACCACGCCGCCAAGGGCCAGGCGATCGCCGCGGCCGCCCGGGCGAAGCACGCCGCCCCAGCGGACCCGAGCGCGCCGGCCGAGCCGATCGCCTCGGCGAGGACCGGCACCGCCGACGACTCGACGGCGGGGACCGACCCGTCCGCCTCCCCCACCGAGAAGGCCGATCAGGGCCGGCACTACGGTCGGGTCAAGCCGCACAAGCACGACGGGCACGCCTGGGGCCGCGGCCACGGCAAGGGCGCCGTCGTCCTGCCGCCGAAGCCGACCCAGGAGCAGCGCCAGGCAGCTGCTCACGAGAAGGCGTCGGACAAGAAGGCCGCCGCGGCCGAGAGGCGCGCCGCCGGTCGCGCCCACGCCCACCAGGGCGACTGACACCCCACGAAGGAGAACGATGAGCATCGACCCGGTCGAGCGGCTCCGCGTCGGCGTACCGACGCTGGAGCCCGACCCGGTCCTGCTCTCGCGACTGGTGGCGGCCAGCAGCACACCGCCCCCCGCGCAGGCGCCGGCGAAGCCCGCCCTGCCGCGTGTGCTGCTGGCCGCCGCTGCCGTGGCCGCGATCGCGGTGACGGCGTGGGGCGTCTCCCAGATCCCGGGCGGCGGTCCCCCACCCGCCCCCGGGGAGCGCTCAGTACGCCCCACTCCCTCGCCGGATCGCAGCGAAGGCCCCAGCCCCACGCGCGGGCCTTCGACGGGGCCCGGTGCCGACGCGCCACCGACGTCGGCACCGGGCTCCACCCAGGACGGCCACGGCTCGCAGGACGCCGGGGCCGTCACCGGAGACGCCGGCGCCTCCCCCGGAGGTGCCGCGTCCGGAGCCGGGTCTCCGGAGCCGGGTTCGGCCGGCACCGGGCAGGACTCGGCTCACGGTGGCGGTCACGGCCCCCGGGCCGACCGCGGCCGGTCGGGCGACAACCCCGGCAAGCACAAGGGCAACGACAACCCGCACCGGCCGCCGCGGACGGCCCCAGCGGGCAACGGGGGTAGCGGAAGGCCGGACACACCCTGACGTGAGCGCCGACGACGACGTCGTCGCCGCGGCGAAGCGCGGCGACCCGGACGCCTGGCGGGAGCTCTACCGAGCCCACGCCGGGCGTCTGCTCGTATGGCTGGAGCACCGCTCGCCCACCGACACCGCCGCCCACGCCGAGGACCTGGCGAGCGAGACGTGGCTGACGGCCGCCCGCAAGCTCGGCGACTTCCAGGGCAGCGCCGAGGAGTTCGCCGGCTGGCTCTTCGGGATCGCCCGGCGGCTCGCCGCCAACGCCCGCCGGAGCAGCGGCCGGCGGCGTACCTCGCCGTCGGAGACGATCGGGTCCGACGCCGACCGCCCGGTCCCCGGACCGGAGACGAGCGTGCTCGCCGACGACTGGGTGCGCTCGGCGCTGGCCGTGCTGTCGGCACGCGAGCGCGACGTGGTCGCCTGCACCGAGGTGGTCGGCCTCGACGCCGCGGCGACGGCCGAGGCGCTGGGGATGACCCAGGTCGCCGTACGCGTCACGCGGCACCGTGCCCTCAAGCGGCTGCGCGCCCGCCTGGGCGGACCGGAGCCCTCGCCGGCGTAGAGAGCGCGTCGGCGAGGGCCTGGAGTCAGCCCACGTGCACGTGTGGGCGGCGCTTCCGGTCCGGCTCGGCCCGACGCAGGACCTCGCGGGTGACCGGGGCGACCTCGCCGACGCCGATGAAGAGGAACTTGAGGAAGTTCGTGACCGGGTTGCCCTCGGTCCACTCGAAGTAGATGTGGGGTACGACGTCGGTCGTGTCGCGGATGTGCAGCAGCAGCGCGGCGAGCGCGTTGGGCACCGACGGCGCCTCGGCGCGCAGGACCCTGCGGTGCTTGCCGACCACCCTGCCCTGGACGTGGAGGGTGCCCTCGAAGTCCGACGGGTCGGTGACGGCGACCTCGACGAACACGATGTCGCCCTCGTCGGCGAGGTCGTTGTCGGCGACCATCTGGCGGAGCTTGGCCTCGTACTCCTCCGGCCCGCCCTCGTCCGCCTCGTTGGCGATCAGCCGGATCCGGCGACGGGCGCAGTCACGGACGAACCGGTCGGCCGTCGCGTCGAGCTCGACGCTCACGACCCGGAGCTCGAAGGAGCGCACCACCCGGGAGACCAGCGAGACCAGGATGATCGCGGCGATGAAGCACGCCGCGATCTTCACGCCGTCGGGGCGCTCGATCACGTTGTTGACCGTCGTGTAGAGGAAGACCGCCGTGATGGCGGCGAAGGCCCTCGTCAGCCGGCGCTGGCCCGTCTTCCGCGCGGCCAGCGTCACGGCCACGGCGGCGGAGGTCATGAGCACGAGGACGCCGGTGGCGTAGGCGCCACCCTGCGCGTCGACCGACGCCTTGAAGAGCCACGTGATCAGGAACGCCGCGGCCGAGATGATGAGCACGAGGGGCCGCGTCGCCGCCGCCCACTCCGGCGACATGCCGTAACGCGGCAGGTAGCGCGGGATCAGGTTGAGCATCCCCGCCATCGCCGACGCCCCCGCGAACCACAGGATGAGGATCGTCGACACGTCGTACGCCGTGCCGAAGCCGTTGCCGAGGTACTCGTGGGCGAGGTACGCGAGCGCACGCCCGTTGGCCGGGCCGCCTGCCTCGAACGCCTCCTTCGGGATGAGCAGCGTCGTCACCCACGAGCTGGTGACGAGGAAGACGCTCATGGTGAGCGCCGCGGCGGTGAGCAGCGTGCGCGCGCCGCGGATCCGTCCCGCGGGCGCCTGCTCCGTGTCCCCCGGCTCGCCCCTGATCTGCGGCATGACCGCGACTCCGGTCTCGAAGCCGCTCATGCCGAGCGCGAGCTTGGGGAAGACGAGGATGGCCACGCCCACCATCGCGAGCACGTTGCCGTGCTCGGCGACGAGCCCCGACCGCCAGTCGGCGAAGACCGACGGATCCTCGAAGACCTTGATGATCCCGACCGCGATGACGACCGCGTTGAGCGAGAGGTAGGCCGCCACCAGCGCGACGGCGATCCCGATCGCCTCGCCGAACCCGCGCAGGAACACCGCCGCGAGCAGCGCGAGCAGGGCCAGGGTGATGAGCATGTTGTGGCCGTGCACGGCGTCGGGGACGTGCGGGTTCTCCACGACGTGAGCCGCGCCGTCGGCCGCCGACAGCGTCATCGTGATGATGAAGTCGGTGGCGGTGAAGCCGAGCAGGGCCAGGACGAAGAGCTTGCCCTTCCAGAACGACAGCAGCCGCTCGAGCATCGCGATCGACCCCTCGCCGTGCGGTGACTCGGCGGCGACGCGGCGGTAGACCGGCAGGGCGCCGAGCAGGGTGAGCACGACGAGGACCAGGGTGGCGATCGGCGAGAGCAGCCCCGCGGCCAGCGCGGCGATGCCCGGCTGGTAGCCCAGCGTCGAGAAGTAGTCGACCCCGGTCAGGCACATGACGCGCCACCAGGGGTGCTTCTTCTCCTCCGGCGGCTCGGCGGCGTGCGGGGCTGCGGGGATCTGGGTGAGGGCCGACGAGGTCACGATCTCAGCCTGCTGCGTCCCCGGCGTACGGGCCTCATCGCTGCCACGCGTGGAGGCGTCAAGATTCCGTATGGATTTCCTCGTGCGCCGTCAGGGATGCGTCCACGGCGGCTCCCGACGGCCCGTTCTGGGGCACGGTGGGGTCGTGGGCGGCTCGCTGGGGACGCTGTACGCCGTACGCGCGGGGCTGGCGGCGGCGATGATGCTCGCCCTCTCCGCGGTGTTCGTGCAGCTCCACGTCGGACTGCTGGTGGGGCTCCTCGGGTACGTCGGCTCGTGCGGACTCGCCGCGCTGTTGCTGCCGCTGCGCTACGCGGTGCTCACCGGGCTCACCGGCTGGGCGCTGCTCACCGGCTTCGTCGTCAACGTGGGCGGCCGACTCACGTTCGCGTCCGGGGACCTGCAGCACCTCGCGGTGCTGATCGCGCTCTCGGCCGCGGTCTCGGTGAGCCGACCCGCCGGTCGTCGGGCGCGCTGACCTGCGCTGCACCCGGTCGCTGCACCCGGTCAGCCGTGGGCGGCCGACGCGAGGGCCTCGTCGAGGTGGTCCAGGAGATCCGCCGGGTCCCGGTAGACGGCGACGGCACCGGCGTCCCGCAGCTCCGCCTCGCCGAACCCGCCGCACAGCAGCCCGATGGTCGGGATGTCGACCTCGCTCGCGGCGACGACGTCCCACGTCGCGTCGCCGATCATCACCGCCTGCCGCCCGCGCACCCTGGCCAAGGCGGCCTCGAGCAGCTCCGGGTCCGGCTTGGACTCCTCGGCGTCCTCGCTCGTGGTCCACGCGTCGGTCCGGTCGGCGGCGTCGAGGAGCTTCAGCGCGTGCTCGGCGTGCTCCGGGATCGAGGAGCTCGCGAGGACCACGTCGAGCCCGGCCGCGCGCAGCCCGTCGAGGAGCTCGCGCGCGCCCGGCAGCAGCCGGGTGTCCCCGATGACCTCGTCGTACGCCGCCCGCCAGCGTTCCTGCACGGCGTCGCCGATCCGGTCAGCCGTCTCCTCGTCGGTGACCGCGGCCATCAGCCGGTCGCCGCCCATCCCGATGTGCCGGTGGAGTCGCCACAGCGGCACCGGGTGGCCGACCTCCGCGAACGCACGGCCCCAGGCGAGCGCGTGGTGGTAGGTCGAGTCGAGCAGCGTGCCGTCGATGTCGAGCAGGGCGACCTCGAGCGCGTCCATGGGCCGGGCGTTACCCAGGCGGGCGGGACCTCATGCCGGGCGCGGCGGTCACTCCCCCGGTTCGAGCGTGTAGCCGAGCCCGCTGGTCGTCACGATGTGGCGCGGGTGCGCCGGGTCGTCCTCGAGCTTGCGTCTGAGCTGGGCGGCGTACACCCGCAGGTAGTGGGTCTCCTTGGCGTACGCGGGCCCCCACACCTCCTTGAGGATCTGGGTCCTCGGGACGAGCCGGCCGAGGTTGCGCGCCAGCAGTTCGAGGAAGGCCCACTCCGTCGGCGTGAGTCGTACGTCGGCGCCGGACTTGCTCACCCGCTTGCGCGCGAAGTCGATCTCGAGGTCGCCGACGGTCATCGTGGTGACCTCGGCGGCGGAGCTCTCCTGCCCCCGGCGTACGGCGGCGCGCAGCCGGGCCATCAGCTCGTTCATCGCGAACGGCTTGGTCACGTAGTCGTCGGCGCCGAGGTCGAGCGCCTCGACCTTGTCGTCGCCGTGCTGCCGCGCGGAGAGTACGACGACGGGCACCTGCGTCCACCCGCGCAGCCCCTCGATCACCTCGGTGCCGTCGAGGTCGGGCAGGCCGAGGTCGAGGAGCACGACGTCGGGGTGGAAGTCGGCCGCCGCCCTCAGCCCCGAGCGGCCGTCGGGGGCGGTCTCGACCTCCCAGCCGGCGACGCGGAGGTTGATCTCGAGCGCCCGGACAAGCGCGGGCTCGTCCTCGATCACCAGCACCCTGCTCATCGCTGCGCCCCGGGCGCGCGGGGTACGGCCACCACCATCGTGAGGCCGCCGCCCGGGGTGTCCTCGACGCGTAGCCCACCGCCGAGTGCCTCGGCGAGGCCGCGGGCGACCGCGAGGCCGAGCCCGAGCCCCTCCCCCGAGGTGTCGTCGAGCCGCTGGAACGGCGCGAACATCCGGTCCCGATCTGCCAGCGGCACCCCCGGGCCGTGGTCGACGACGAGGATCTCGACCCAGTCGCCGACCTCGCGAGCACCGAGCCGGACGGGCCCGCCGGCGCGGACGGCGTTCGCCGCGAGGTTGGCCACCACCCGCTCGAGGAGCCCGGGATCGGTCAGCACCAGCGGCGCCGACTCCGGGATCTCGTCGAGGACGGGCAGACCTGCCACGGCGAAGGGCAGCGCCTCGTCCAGGCTGCACACGACGAGCCTGGGGTGCACGAGGCCGCTCTCGATCCGGGACAGGTCGAGAAGGTTCTCGATCAGCCGCTCCAGCTGGGCGCTCGACGCCGCGACCGAGTCGAGCAGCTCCTTGCGGTCGGCCTCGGAGAGGCCCTGCGTCGAGAGCAGCCCGTCGACGGCGAGCCGGAGGGTGGCCAGCGGCGTACGCAGGTCGTGGGACACCGCCCTCAACAGCGCGGTCGAGGTCGCCTCGGCGCGCTCGAGGACCGCCGCACGCTCCTCGCGCTCGCGCAGCCGGCGGTACTCCAGCACCAGCCCTGCCTGCACCGCGAACGCGTCGAGCAGCCGCCGCTCCGTCGTACGCAGCCGAGGGCCGTGCAGCGCGAGGACGTGGTCGTCGTCCACGCGTACGGCGGTGTCGGCGTGCTCCGGGGAGGCGGCCAGCCCCAGACCCGTGCCGGCGACCCGGTCCCACTCCTCGTCCCGCCGCGAGAGCAGCACGACGGAGCGCTGGCCGAACGTCGCACGTACCTCCTCGACGACCGCCTCCGCGGTGTCCTCGCCGACCAGCACCGATCGCGAGAGCCGGCCGAGGGCCTCGGCCTCCCTGCGGGCCCGGACCGCCTGCTCCGCGCGCCGCGCGGCCAGGTCGACCACCGTCGCGACCGACACCGCGACGACCACGAAGACCAGGAGCGCCACGAGGTCCGTGGTGTCGGCGATCGACCAGTGCCGCAGCGGCGGGGTGAACCACCAGTTGAGGACGAGGAAGCTTGCGACCGCACCCACGAGGGCGGGTCGGCGGCCGCCGACGAGCGCGACCAGCACGGTCCCGGCGAGCAGCAGGAGACTGGCGAGGAGTGCGACGTCGGGCCGGTCGTGCAGCCGGAGTCCGACCACGATCGGCACCACGGGCGCCAGCACCCAGCCGGCCAGTTGCCGTGGGAGCGGGAGGGGCGAGCGCAGGAGGCCGCGGAGCGTCACGGCACCATCTTGGCCCTGCGCCGCGCCGGGCCTGCGCGGGCGCCCTACGCGAGCTTCTCGAACGCGGCGCGTACGTCGTCGGAGGGCGCGATGCTGCGCTCGGTCTCGGGGTCGAAGAAGACCAGTACGAAGCGGCCGCGGGCCAGTCGCTCGCCGGCGTCGAGGATCTCCGCCTCGAGCACCATGGAGCGGTTCCCGAGGTGGGAGAGCCAGGTGTAGATGTCGTACGGCTCGGGGCGGAACAGGAGCGGCTTGCGGTATTCCACGTCGGTCTGCGCCACCACCATCGAGGGCCGCCGCCCGCCCATCTCCTGCTCCACCCGGCCGAGCGAGGCGATCCGGGCCTCCTGGAAGTACTCGAAGTACTTCACGTTGTTGACGTGGCGGTAGATGTCGACGTCGGAGAACCGGACGTTGACCGGGTAGTGGCCGAGGTCGGTGTGGCGCGGCTCGCCGTACTCCACCTTCGGGGTCGGCTGGGCCTCGAGGTAGACCGCCAGGCTCTCCTTCTCAGCCGGCGTGAGCCGGCGGGGCGACTCCGTCGCGAAGACGTACGGCGCGAGCACGGTCGTCGCGGTCAGGTGGACGACCCGCTCCCCGGCGGCATCGAGCTTGTAGACCTCGTAGGCGAGGGTGAACGCGGCCGCGCGGATCTCGGTGACCCAGCAGTCGATGTGGACCGGCGCGAAGTCGAAGAGCAGCGGCTTGACGTAGGTCACCTGGTGGCTGACCACGAGGGTCGCCTCGGCCAGGGCGTCGGTGGCGTGCGTGCGCGCGTGGACCTGCAGCATGTCGACCCGCGCCTCCTGGAGGTAGTCGACGTACACCACGTTGTTGACGTGGCCCAGCAGGTCGAGGTCGGCCCAGCGCATCGGGCACTCGTAGGTGTGGCGCACGGGCCCGATCCTCCCAGATGCCGACTCGCTCTCGCGCCCGCCTCCGCGACGGGCGAGTATGGTGGCGAACACCGTCGTTCCTTACTCGCGAGTAACTGGAGTTGCCATGCCCGAGGCAGTCATCGTTTCCGCGGCGCGTACGCCGATCGGCCGCGCCAACAAGGGGTCGCTCAAGGAGCTCCGCCCCGACGACCTCGCCGCCTTCATCACGAAGACGGCGGTCGAGAAGGTGCCGGGGCTGGAGCCCTCGATGATCGATGACCTGCTCCTCGGCTGCGGCCTGCCCGGCGGCGAGTCCGGCAACAACATGGGCCGCGTGGTGAGCATCCTCAACGGCTGGGACAACGTGCCGGGCGCGACGATCACCCGCTACTGCTCCTCCTCGGTGCAGACGACCCGGATGGCGTTCCACGCGATCAAGGCCGGCGAGGCGGATGTGATCGTCTCCGCGGGCGTCGAGACCGTCTCGCGCTTCTTCAAGGGCACCTCCGACCACCTGCCCGACACGGTCAACCACCTCTTCGACGACGCGCAGTCCCGCACCGCGAAGACCGCCGAGACCAACGAGGCATGGCACGACCCGCGCGAGGACGGCCTGCTGCCCGACATCTACATCGCGATGGGCCAGACCGCGGAGAACGTCGCCACCTCGCGCGGCATCTCGCGCCGGGAGATGGACGAGTTCGGCGTCCGCTCACAGAACCTCGCCGAGAAGGCGATCGCCGACGGCTTCTGGGCGCGCGAGATCACCCCGGTCACCACGCCCGAGGGCACCGTCGTCTCCGCCGACGACGGCCCGCGCGCCGGCGTGACGTACGACGCGATCTCGCAGCTCAAGCCGGTCTTCCGCGAGAACGGCACCGTCACCGCCGGCAACTGCTGCGCGCTCAACGACGGCGCGGCCGCGGTCGTGGTCATGTCCGACACGAAGGCCGCCGAGCTCGGCGTCACGCCGCTGGCCCGGATCGTGTCCACCGGCGTCACCGGGCTCTCGCCGGAGATCATGGGCCTCGGGCCGGTCGAGGCCACCCGTCAGGCGCTCAAGAACGCGAGGATGACGATCGACGACATCGACCTCGTGGAGATCAACGAGGCGTTCGCCGCGCAGGTCATCCCGTCCTACCAGGACCTCGGCATCGACCTCGACAGGCTCAACGTCAACGGCGGCGCCATCGCGGTCGGCCACCCGTTCGGGATGACGGGCGCGCGGCTGCAGAACACCATGCTCAACAGCTTGGACTGGCACGACAAGACCACCGGCCTCATCACCATGTGCGTCGGCGGCGGCCAGGGCATGGCCCTCATCCTCGAGCGCCTCTGACGACCCACCTCACCCGGCGCTCGCCGCCGGCGCCCGAGCCCTATCCTTCTGTGTGTGACTGATGGGACTCCGTGGCTCGACGCCGGTCAGCAGCGGTCGTGGCGCGCCCTGCTGATGGGGATGACGCTGCTCAGCGACCGGCTCGACTCCGAGCTGCGGCGCGAGTTCGACATCTCGTTGGCGGAGTACGAGATCCTCGTCCGGCTCTCCGAGAACGACGGCGCCATGCGGATGGCTCAGCTCGCCGACGCGATGGCCCACTCCCGCTCCCGGGTCACCCACACGGTCACCAGGATGGAGAGGGCCGGCCTCGTCGAGCGGCGCACCTCACCTGCTGATGGGCGCGGCGTGGTCGCCAGGCTCACCGACAAGGGCATGGACCTCCTTGTGCGCGCCGCCCCGAGCCACGTCACCGCTGTACGCGAGCACCTCGTCGACCTCGCCTCCCCCGACGACTTCGCCGCGCTCGGCCGGGTCATGGACGCGGTCTCGGACCACCTGGTCTCCGACCGCCCCCAGATCGAGATGCGCGAGCCCTAGCCCGCCGAGGGTCAGTCGCTGGCTCAGTCGCGGGTGAGACGGCGGTGGGTGACCCGGTGCGGGCGGGCGGCGTCGGCTCCGAGGCGCTGGACCTTGTTCTCCTCGTAGGCCGCGAAGTTACCCTCGAACCAGAACCACCGGCCGGGCTCCTCGTCGGTGCCCTCCCACGCGAGGATGTGGGTGGCGATCCGGTCCAGGAACCAGCGGTCGTGGGAGGTGACCACGGCACAGCCGGGGAACTCCAGCAGCGCGTCCTCGAGCGACGACAGCGTCTCGACGTCGAGGTCGTTGGTCGGCTCGTCGAGGAGCAGCAGGTTGCCGCCCATCTTCAGCGTGAGGGCGAGGTTGAGCCGGTTGCGCTCACCGCCGGAGAGGACGCCGGCCTTCTTCTGCTGGTCGGGGCCCTTGAAGCCGAAGCTCGCGACGTAGGCCCGGGAGTTCATCTCGAAGTTGGCGACCTTGATGAAGTCGAGGCCGTCGGAGACGACCTCCCACACGTTCTTGTTGGGCTCGATGCCGCCGCGGCTCTGGTCGACGTAGGAGATCTTCACGGTCTGGCCGACGTCGAGCGAGCCGGCGTCGGGCTCCTCCGAGCCGGTGATCATGCGGTAGAGCGTGGTCTTGCCGACCCCGTTGGGCCCGATGACGCCGACGATGCCCGCGCGCGGCAGGGAGAACGAGACGTCGTCCCAGAGCGGCCGGCCCTCGAAGCCCTTGGTCAGGCCCTTCGCCTCGAGCACGACGTCACCGAGCCGGGGCCCGGCGGGGATGTTGATCTCGGAGGTGTCGATCTTGCGGGCGCGCTCGGCCTCCGCCGCCATCTCCTCGTAGCGGGCCAGGCGCGCCTTCGACTTGGTCTGCCTCGCCTTCGCGTTGGAGCGGACCCACTCCAGCTCCTTCTCGAGCATCCTGGCGCGCTTGGCGTCCTTCTGGCCCTCGATCTTGAGGCGCTCCTTCTTGGTCTCCAGGTAGGTGGAGTAGTTGCCCTCGTAGGGGTGTGCGCGGCCGCGGTCGAGCTCGAGGATCCAGCCGGCGACGTTGTCCAGGAAGTACCGGTCGTGGGTCACGGCCAGGACAGCACCGGGGTAGCTCTTGAGGTGGCCCTCCAGCCACTGGACCGACTCGGCGTCGAGGTGGTTGGTGGGCTCGTCGAGGAGCAGCAGGTCGGGCTGCTGGAGCAGCAGCTTGCACAGCGCGACCCGGCGGCGCTCACCACCGGAGAGGTTGTCGACCAGCGCGTCCGAGGGCGGGCAGCGCAGCGCGTCCATGGCCTGCTCGAGCCGGCTGTCGAGGTCCCACGCGTTGGCGTGGTCGAGATCGGTCTGCAGGTCGCCCATCTCCGCAAGGAGGCTGTCGAAGTCCGCGTCGGGATCGGCCATCTGCTCCGAGATCTGGTTGTAGCGGTCGAGCTTCGCCTTGATGTCGCCGACCGCCTCCTCGACGTTCTCCAGGACGGTCTTGCCCTCGGTCAGCGGCGGCTCCTGCTGGAGCATGCCGACGGTCGCGTCGGGGTCGGGGATCGCATCGCCGTTGTTGGGATGCTCGAGGCCGGCCATGATCTTCAGCAGCGTCGACTTCCCGGTGCCGTTCGGGCCGACGACACCGATCTTGGCGCCGTGCAGGAAGGACAGGGTGACGTTGTCGAGGACGACCTTGTCACCGTGGGCCTTGCGCACGTTGCGCAGGGTGAAGATGTAGTCCGCCATAACCCTGAACCCTACGGGGATCGCCGCCCCGAGGCACATCCGCCCCGGGGCGCCGATCCCCGTCTCTGACCGCCGTCTCAGGCCGCCGTCTCAGGCCGCCGGCGCCGGGGCCTCCGGCTCGGCGTCGGGAGCGAGGTCGGGGTCGGGCCGATCGCGCTCGAAGCCGGGCGGCTCCGACATCGGCAGAGGACCGCCCCAGTCGCGGCGGGCCTGCTCGATCGCGGCCGCCTCGGGGTCCTCCTCGGAGCGCCGTCCCTCGTTCTTCATCAGCATCGAGCTGCCGCGGTTCAGGTCGTGGCCGACCACGCTGGCCTCGATCTCGAAGGTGTTGACCTCGATGCCGTCCTTGTTGGTGTAGGACCGCGCCATCAGCCGGCCGTGGACCACGACGGCGTCGCCCTTGCGCAGCGAGCGGGCGGCGTTCTCGCCCAGCTTGCGCCAGGCGTTCACGGTGTACCACTGCGTCGGGCTGTCGGCCCACTCCCCCGTGTTCCGGTTGAGCCGCCGGGGCGTCACGGCGACGCGGAAGTTGGCGACCTTGTGGCCGCCGGCGTTGCGCAGGACCGGCTCGCCGCCGACATAGCCCTGCACGGTGATCATCGACTGGTTCATCGTCTCTCTCCTGTTCTCGCCCGCGCTCGCGGGCCATGACGACGAGCGTCGGCCCCGGCACCGACAGGGCCCGCCGCCGGCGGCGACGGCTGTGGAAGCCACTGCCGGGAAGGCGGCCTGTGGAGAGAAACCGGCCTACTTGAGCGCCTTGGCGAGCCCCTGCCGCAGCGCGGTGTAGGCCGAGAGCTCCTGCTCGATCGGGTCGACGACGAGCTCGCGCGACACCTGGCCGACGGCGGAGCGCAGCCGGTGCTCGGCAGCGGCAGCGCGAGCGCGCGCCGTGCCGATGACCAGCACGCGGCAGAGCAGCGCCAGCACGATCCCGAGCGCCACCCCGCCGACCAGCAGGACCAGCGGCAGCGCGAAGCCGGCGACCTTGGGCGTCGAGTCGTCGGAGAGGGTCCCGGAGAGGGCGAGCAGCACGGTCCAGGCGAGCCCGCCGACAGCGCAGACGATGAGCAGCCACTGCAGCACGCGCACGAGCGACGCCCACGCCGGGAGCCGGCGTACGCCGAGGTCGACGCTGCCGACGGCCGCGTCGAGCCGGTCGGACAGGTCGCCCATCCGCGAGACCGACGCCCGCCGGATGGCCTCCTGCCAGGGAGCACCCAGCCCCTCCCCCGCTTCGTCGGCGAGCGCGCGCACCTCCGCCTCGACCCGGGAACGCTCGACCGCCGAGGCCTGCGGCATCGAGGTCCGCGATCGCCCGGCGAGCTGCCTGCCCTCCGCGCCGAGGTCGAGATGGAGCCGCTTGAGCGGGTCGGGTCGCAGCGCGGAGACCCAGGAGACGAGCGGCCAGCCGGTGGCGCGGGCGGCCCGGGTCTTCGTCGACCGCTCGACCGCGTCGACCACCGTCGGCACCCCGGCCGCCTCGGCGAACGCGTCGTCGAGCGCCTCGACGCGGCCCTTCGACAGCGAGCGGGGCCGGCCGTGACCGGAGGCCTCGTCGAGCCGCGCGGCCGCCGACCGGATGTCGGCCTCGAGGCGCTGCTTGTTGGCCTTCTTCGCGGAGACCCGGCGGGCGATCTCGGCCTTGAGCTCCTGCACGCCCCAGCCCAGCTTGGCGGAGACCGGGATGACCGGCACCTTCTGCAGGCCGTCGTTGTCGAGCAGGCGGCGTACGTCGGCGACCATCGACTCCCGGCGCTCCTCCGGCACCCGGTCGATGTGGTTGAGGACGACGACCATGATGTCGTCGTGGGTCCGCAGCGGCTGGAGGTAGCGGTCGTGGATCGCGGCGTCGGCGTACTTCTGCGGGTCCAGGACCCAGATCAGCATGTCGGCGAGGCCGACGAGCCGGTCGACCTCGAGGTGGTGGGACACCTCGGTCGAGTCGTGGTCGGGCAGGTCGAGGAGTACGACGCCGTCGAGCTCGTGGCCCTCGCGCCGGGTGTCGAGCATCGAGTCGCGGGTGGTCTGGTGGCGCTCCGGGATGCCGAGCCACTCGAGCAGCTCGCGGGCGCCCTCGGCGCCCCACACGCAGGCGGTGGCCCACGACGTCGTCGGCCGGCGTACGCCGACGGCGGAGAGCTCCAGTCCGGTGAGGGCGTTGAACGTGGAGGACTTGCCGGACCCGGTGGCGCCGGCGATGCCGACCACGGTGTGCTCGGAGGAGAGCTTGAGCCGCCCGGCGGCGCGCTCGACCACCCCGCGCGCGCCGTCGACGGTCGCGTCGTCGAGCCGCCCGGTCGCCGCGTCGGTCGCGGCGGAGAGACCCTCGAGGCGTTCGCCGATGTCGGTGCCCTTCGTGACCAGGTTCTTGGCTCCTTCGAGCAACCCGCTCATGCTCACCTTTCAGTTCGCGCCGTCAGTGGTGGACCCTCCGGGTCAAGACTAGGACTCGTCGAAGCCGAGCCCGGCACCGAGATCGGGCCGCTGCGTCGCGAACCTCGCGTCGTCGACCCGGCGGGCGGCCTGCCGCAGCCGGGCGGGCGCCTCCTCGTCGATGACGAGGGCGTCAACGAGGCCGGTGTAGCGGACCCGCTCGTCCTCGAGCAGCGCCCGGACGCGCGACTCGAGCGCCTGCCGCGCCCGCAGCGCGAGCCGGCGTACGGCCTGGTCGCCGAAGACCGCCTCGAGCAGCTTCTGGCCGAGCACCGCGGTGCCGCCGGCGATGCCGAACTCGGCGCCGGTGAGCCCTGCCGAGCTCGCGAAGACCACGATCATGAGCGAGACGCCGAGGCCGTTGACGCCGTAGGCCAGGAACTTCGCCGTCGTCCGCTTGTCCTGGCCCTCCTGGCGCACCATGTCGAGCACGTCCTGCTGCCAGTCGCGGACCGACCGCTCCGCCCTGGCGCGCAGCGCACGGGAGGCGCGGCCGAGGTCGGCGGGCCCCTGGGCGAGCAGCCCGCGGCCGGCCTCGGTCATCTGCCAGGCCCGCTCGGCCCGTTCGGCGGCCGCCTCGGCCTGCTCGAGGATGAGCAGCTCGAGCCCGCCCTGCACCGCGGTGGTCACCCGCTCGGCCTGCTGCGGCTTGCCCTTGATCGCGCCGACGACCCGGTCGCGGAGCTTGCCGACGCGGTTCTCGAGGCTCTTGAGCAGCTCCCCGGTGCCGACGAACTCCTGCCACCGCGCCAGCACCTCGCCCCGCAGCAGGGTGCCGTCCTCGGTCGCCGCCATGATGGCCGAGACCGCCTCGTCGTACGCCATGTCCGCGTCGGCCCGCAGCCGGTGGGCGGCTTCGGCCTGCCCGGACGCGGCGTCGGCGACCGCGTGCACGTCGAACGCGAGCGCCCGCACTGCGCCGTCGAGGGTCTGGGTGACGACCGCGTGCCGCGCCGCGGCGTCGTCGGCGAGCATGTCGAGCCACCCGCGCACCTCGGCGACGTACGACGACGGCAGCAGGCCGTCCTCGCTGACGGTCCCCTCGTGGACGATGAAGAGCGGGCTGTCCTTGAGCCCGCGCGAGGCGAGCATGCGGGCGAGGTGGGTGGCCACCGTCTGGACGGCGTCGGCCGGCGTACGGTCCAGGACGACGGCGACCGCGGTCGACCGCTCGGCAGCCAGCTTGAGGAACTCCCACGGCACCTGGTCGGCGTACCTCGCCGCCGAGGTGACGAAGATCCACAGGTCGCCGGCGGCGAGCAGCTCGGCCGCCAGCAGACGGTTCTGCTCCTCGACCGAGTCGACGTCCGGGGCGTCGAGGATCGCAAGGCCGGGCTTGAGCAGGTCGGAGGGGACCAGCTGCAGGGCGCCGGGGTCGTTGGTCGCGTGGTCGACCCGCTCGAACTCGGGCAGCAGCCGGTCCTGGCCGAACCACTTGCCGTCGTCCGGGTGGTGGACGAGCACGGGCGAGCGGGTCGTGGGCCGCAGGATGCCGGGGGCGGTGACGCGGGTGCCGACCAGCGAGTTCACCAGCGTCGACTTCCCGGCGCCGGTCGACCCGCCGACGACCGCCAGCAGCGGCGCGTCGATCGTCATCATCCGCGGGATGACGTAGTCCTCGAGCTGGTCGATCATCGTCGCCCGCGCCTGCCGCTGCGCAGGGGCGTCGGCGATGTCGAGAGGCAGCGCGACGTCCTGGAGCGCGTGGTGAAGGCGCACGAGCGCGGTCACCATGCGGGTGCTGTCCGCCGCGTCGCCTGGGGCGGGGGATGTCATCTCGTGGTTACCACCTGTCCGGGGAAGGCGATTCTCGGGCGAACGGCCCCGATCCTCGCGACGTACTCCTTGCCGCGGGTCGCGAAGTCCGGGGGCGCGGTGCCGCGGAGGTAGCGCGAGTGCAGGAAGCCGAGCTCGATGGCCGCCTGCTGGTACTCCTTCATGGCCGCCTCGCCGACCGGCCCGCCGTGGCTGCGGGCGTACTGGCGGGCCAGCCGGCGCGCGGAGAGGTCGACCATCCAGCCGACGTCGGGGTACGGGATCAGGCCGCGGCTGGCCGCGTCGCCGAGCGACGCCTCGAGCATCCGGCGCTCGGACCGGCGCGCCCAGACCGCGAGGATCACCATGCCGGCGAAGGCGGGCAGCATCAGGACGGCGTACGTCAGGAAGAAGCCTCCCGGCCCGTAGATCGTCGACGCGTTCCAGCACATGTGGAGGGAGCCGGCACAGAGGTAGCCGAGGGCCGGCGCCAGGATGCGTACGGCGCGCGAGCGGCTGCCCACGGCGACGCCGACGCCGACCCCGGTGAAGGCGGTGAAGAGCGGGTGCGCGAACGGGCTGAAGAGGCAGCGCACGATGAAGGTGCCGGTCAGCGCGGCGGCACCGTCGATCGTGCTGCCGTCCGGAGCGACCGAGTCGGTGCCGTTGTAGGCGGCGGCGAGATAGAAGACGTTCTCGGTGAAGGCGAAGCCGATGCCGACCATGCCGGCGTAGACGATGCCGTCGAGGACGCCGTCGAGCTCGACGCGTCGCCACAGCAGCAGGAGGACGAGGAACGTCCCCTTGCAGGCCTCCTCGGTGAATGGGGCGAGCACGGCGAGCTGGACCCGTTCGCTCCAGCCGGTCACCAGACCGCCGACGCCCTCGACGAGCACGGCGACGGCGCAGGCGACGCAGGCGCCCCAGGCCAGTCCGAGGCCGAGGAGCACCCGCGGCTCGGGCTCGTAGCGGTCCAGCCAGAGGTAGCAGAGCACCAGCGGCACGACCGGCACCGAGGCCAGCACGAGGCCGAGGACCGGCGCCGCGGCGGAGCTCGGCGCACCGGAGGCGTCGCCGGTCCCGCTGAGCACGACCAGCGCGATGATCGGGATCGCCGCAAGGCCGACGAGCACGCCCACCACGATGGTGAACGTGCGGCTATCGGACGAGACCGCCCCCATGGCCGCAGCCTATCGGGACGGTCCGGCCGTCCCGCGCTCAGGCGCGCGCGATGAGCGGGTAACGCACGGGCGCCGCGAGCGGCCCTCGGCGTACGCTTGCGCCATGACCGCCGAGGACCTCAACGCCCCCGCCGAGCCCGAGACCGTGCTGCCGGAGGAGCCCGCCGGCGAGACGCTCAAGACGGAGGGCCACGATCCGTCGGTCCCCGAGGCGTGGTCGGCGTTCATGCGCCAGGGCTGGGGCGATCGTGATCTGGACCTGCCGTCGCACCCGATCACGCCGTACGCCGCCGCCCGGCGCGCGAGGCTGGCCGAGACGTTCCCCGGCGAGCGGCTGGTGATCCCGGCGGGGACCTACAAGACCCGCGCCAACGACACCGAGTACCGCTTCCGCCCCGACACCGCCCACACCTACTTCACCGGCAACCAGACCTCCGACGCGGTCCTGGTGGTCGAGGACGGCGAGGCGGTGCTCTACGCACGGCCGCGTTCCTCGCGCGAGACCGACGAGTTCTTCCGCGACCGCATGTACGGCGAGCTGTGGGTCGGCCGGCGCCCCTCGGCGAAGGAGATCAGCGACTCGCTCGGCATCGAGGTCCGCCACGTCGACGAGCTCGAGGACGCGCTCAGGGGCTCCGCCAAGACCCGCGTGCTGCGCGGCCGCTCGGCGTACGTCGACGGGCTGGTCGCCCCGGACGAGACCCTCGACGGGGACCTCGCCCGGGTCGTCGCGGAGATGCGCCTCGTCAAGGACGAGTGGGAGGTCGGCGAGCTGCAGGAGGCCTGCGACATCACCGCGCTCGGCTTCGAGGACTGCGTCAAGGACTGGTCCGACGCGCTGAAGTACGGCGAGCGCTGGATCGAGGGCACCTTCTTCCGCCGCGCCCGCGCGATGGGCAACGACCTCGGCTACGACTCGATCGTCGGCGGCGGCAAGCACGCCACGACCCTGCACTGGATCGACAACACCGGGCCGATCAGCCCCGGTGAGATGGTGCTGCTCGACATGGGCGTGGAGGGCCGCAACCTCTACACCGCCGACATCACCCGCACCCTCCCGATCAGCGGCACCTACACCCCGCTCCAGCGCGACCTCTACGAGCTCGTGCTCCGCGCCCAGGAGGCCGGGATCGCGGCGGTGCGCCCGGGTGCGAAGTTCCGCGACCCGCACCACGCCGCGATCGAGGTGCTCGCGCACGGCCTCGGCGACCTCGGGCTGCTGCCGGTGTCGGTCGAGGAGGCGCTCGACGAGGACAGCAAGGTCTACTCCCGCTGGACCCTCCACGGCGTCAGCCACATGCTGGGCCTCGACGTCCACGACTGCGCCGGCGCCTCGGCCGAGGCCTACTACGAGGGCACCCTCGACGCGGGCATGTGCCTCACCGTCGAGCCGGGCCTCTACTTCCAGGAGGACGACCTCCTCGTCCCCGAGGAGCTGCGCGGCATCGGCATCCGGATCGAGGACGACGTCCTCGTCACCGCCGACGGTGCCCGGAACCTGTCCGCAGCCCTCCCCCGGACCCCGGCCGACGTCGAGGCGTGGATGGGGCAGCACCTCTGACCTCTACGCTGCCCGCATGCACGAGCTGATCCTGTGGTGCGGCTTCGCCGGGGCATGGCTGCTGGTCGCGGGCCCGGTCTACCAGGCGGTCCTGGAGCTGCGCGACGAGGACATCGAGCGCGACCGGATCGCCGCGGTGGCCGCGGAGGTCGGCCGGCCCGAGCCGGTGTCCCCCTGGTGGTGGCTGATCCCGCCGGCGGCGTACTTCATCTCGAAGTCCCGCAGTGACCGGATGCGCCGGGAGATGGTGGCACGGCTCTCGGACGAGGACTTCGAGGCGTTCCTGGGCTTCGTCAACAAGGCGGCCGCCTGGCTGATGGTGGGCTGCGGCGGCTTCCTGATCGCGGCCAAGGAGACCTGGGAGCTGGTCGAGGGGATGGAGTGGGAGACCTGGCTCTTCTGGGTGCTCCTGGTCGTGATGGCTGGTGTCAGCGTCGGCCACGCCGCCGCTCGCTCCGGGCGGGAGCAGCAGATGGTGGCCGCGCGCCGCGCTCAGCCCTGAGCCGGTCCCTGCGGAGGGGCCTGCGGCGGGCTCTGGGGCGGGCTCTGGGGGTACGCCTGCGGTGGCCGGTACGCCGGCGGCGGCTGGGTCGGCCCGCCGGGCGGTCCCGCGGGCGGGCGGCCGTAGCCCTGCTGGCCGTAGCCGGTCGGCGACGGCTCCTGGAGCCGGGTGCGGACGGCGGCGCCGGCGCGGCGTACGGTCGCCGCGTCGAGCAGCCCGAGCGCGAACGCCAGGATCGCCGCGATGATCAGCGCGTAGGCGAACAGCAGGAACGTCGCGCCCACGCCCGAGGCTCCGACGGCCGGGCTCAGGTCGATGCCGAACGGCCCCTCGACGTGGGCGTGGAGGTTGGCGACCCTGACGAAGATCGGCACGGCGACCAGCAGCGCGACGACCCAGACGAGCAGCCCGCGCAGGGCCGACGGCCCGGCCGGGTGGCCCTTGCCGGCGTAGCCGGTGGCGCGTACGACGGCGTACGCCGCCGCGGCGAGGAGGAGCGGGGTGAGGACGACCGTGACCCACAGGCCGGGCTCGTGGAAGGTCCCGGTGAACCAGGTCAGGCGGCCGCCGGTGGGGAACTCCTGGCTGTCGCCGCCGAGGCTCTCGCTGAGGCTGGAGACCATCGACAGGATCTGGTCGATGCCGAAGACCCCGACCTTGCCGCAGGTGCCGAGGGTGATGGCCCACAGGCCGAGGTTGCCGGCGTACGCGATGACGCCGATGACCACCAGCCGCCAGTCGGCGCCGGTGAAGTCGCCGGTGTAGCCGGAGCTGCCCTTCCCGATCAGGAGCACGGCGAGGGCGGCGATGATCCCGGCCACGGGGAGCAGCGCGAAGACCGCGACCAGCCCCAGGATCGGCGCGCGCGCCCAGTCGTGGAGCAGCTGCGCCCAGTGGGCGTGGAGCCAGTCGCGGCGCAGCAGGACGGTGACGGCGAGGACGCCGAAGACGAGGATCAGCGTGAGGAAGAAGGCGCCGACCGCGCTCGCGTGGATCTTGGTGCCGTCGGAGTCGGCGGTGAAGACGAGCGCGAAGATCATCATCACCAGACCGCAGATCAACGCCGCGCGCAGCGCGTCGATGAGCGCCTCCAACGGGCGTCCGTAGCCCGCCGTGGCACGACGGAACACGATCACCGTCGCGGCCAGCGCGACCAGGGTGATGGTGAGCGGGATCGCGCTCGCGCTTGCGTTGACCGAGATGCCGGAGTCCTCCGCGCTGCCGCCGAACGAGGCCCCGAACGCGCCGGTCATCAGCGCGGTCATGAGCGTGAAGGTGTCGTGGACCGACACGTCCGGCTGCTTGCCGACGAACGCCAGCACGAGGGAGAGGAGCAGCGCCGAGCCGACGGTGGCGGCCGCGACGGTCCCCGCCGTACGCCACCCGCTGCGCAGGATCACGATGGCCTGGTCTGTCACGTCTGTCCTCCGGTCGGTCGGGGTCTGCGGTGATTGGCCGGGTCGCAGGTGGCCTGTCTAGCATCGAAGGCCGACCTCGTGCTGTCGACACCGCGGGTCGATCGCCGTTCCCTTCCCCGTGCCGAGGAGTCGAAACCATGCCGCGCCTGCGCGAGTACGCCGCCACGGCCGCAGCGGCGACTCTGCTGGCCGGGGCGGCGGGTCTCGCAGGCTGCGGCGCGACCGAGGGCTCCGAGCACGCAGCCGGCCCGACGAGTGACCCGACGATCGCTTCGACGGACGCCGCGGCCGGCCGGACGGGTTCGGCCACGCCGTCGCCGTCGGGATCGCCGAGCGCGACCGACCGGGCACCGAAGCCGAAGCGGGCACGACCCCCGCTGGCTGGCGTCACCGTCGGCATCGACCCCGGCCACAACGGTCTCAACCACACCGCGACCGACGTGATCACGCGCCAGGTCTGGAACGGGCGGACCTACGAGGACTGCAACACCACCGGCACCGCGACGTACGCCGGTTACCCCGAGTCGCGCTTCAACTTCCGGGTGGCGAGCTTCCTGGCGAGTGAGCTGCGGAGCCGCGGCGCGAGGGTCGTGATGACGCGCACCGACGACACCGGCGTCGGGCCCTGCATCGACCAGCGCGCCCGGATCATCAACCGCGCGCACGCCGACGTCGCCATCGACATCCACGCTGACGGCGGCCCTGACTCCGGACGCGGCTTCGCGATCCTGCAGCCGGTCCCCTCGGGCACCAACGACGCCGTCGTACCCGCGTCGCGGCGGTACGCCGGGATCCTGCGCGACTCGTTCCGCAAGACGGGCATGCCGACCTCGACGTACGACGGCGTCGACGGCCTCACCACCCGCGACGACCTCGCGGGGCTGAACCTGACGACCGTGCCGCAGGTGCTGCTCGAGGCCGGCAACATGCGCAACGCCGAGGACGCCGCGATGCTCACCTCGGACGCGTTCCAGCGGAAGGCAGCCCACCAGATCGCCGCGGCGATGACCGAGTTCGTCCGGCGCTCGCGGGACGGCTGACCCTGCCACGCAGCGGTGGCTCAGCAACGGTTCTACTGGACAGATCGGTTGCTGCTCCACCGCCGTCGGGCGCCGGGAGGCTAGAGCTGCTTCCAGGCCACCGTCGGGAGGCCGTACCTCGTCGCGATCGGGTTCCACGCCCGTGCCGCGGCCCGCTTCGGGGCGTGGCTCTTGACGCTCTGGTCGACCGCGCGGCGCTGGGCGCCGTGGTCGCTGTGGCAGCTCTTCTTGGTCTTGTGCATCGAGCGGCCCCAGGCCGCGAAGGCGAGGTCCGCCTTCTTGGACGCCGTCCACGCCTCGCTCAGCTGCGCGACGACCCTGGCCGAGCCCGGCAGCTTGCCGGTGTCGAGCCGACCGATCTGCCGCACCAGCCGCCCGCGCGAGGCGGCGGCGGTCGTGAAGGTCCGCACCGCCTTGTCGATGCCGCGGCAGGCGGTGAGGTCGCTCGCGGCGTCCTGGATGTCGCTCTTGTCGTTCATCGAGTCGGCCAGCAGCGCCGAGATGCTGCGCGCCACCTTCTCCCCCGCCGCCGTCGTGGTCGGGGACGTCGACGCCTTCGGGGTCGTCGCGCCCGCCGCGCCCTCGTCGGTGTCGGAGACCGGCGAGGTCACCGTCGAGCCACTGTCGTCGCGGTTCGCGATCGTCCCCAGCGCGAACGCGAGGCCGCCGACGAGGACGACGAGGACGACGCCCAGCGCGATCCACGGGCTCTTGCTCCGGCCGCGCCACGGCGCCGCCGGCCGGCCGCTCCGCGGCTGGCCTGCCGGCAACTGGCCCGGCGCGAAGCCCGGCGGCGGCCCCGGTGGCGGCGCGGACGGCGGCGCAGACGGCGGCGCGGACGGCGGCGCGGACGGCGGCGCGGACGGCGGCGCGGACGGCGGCGCGGACGGCGGCGCGGACGGCGGCGCGGACGGCGGCGCGGACGGCGCCTGGGGCACCGGCTGCGTCCACACGGGCGCCGGGACCCCCTGGGTCGGGGCAGGAACGCCCTGGGTCGGCGGCTGCATCCCCGGCACCGGCGCGGGCGACGACGGATTCGGGACCGGCTCGGGGGCGTGCCCGGGCCGGGCCACGGAGGCAGGCCCGGCCGCGGCATCACCGACCGGCGTCCCGCAGCCCGTGCAGAACTTCATCCCGTCGACCGAGCGGCCACAGGAGGTACAGAAGCGCTGAGTCACGCCCTGCACCCTAACCGCCGGGGGTATCCGGCCCTAGCCGAGGAAGGCTCATCCCGTGGTGGAGCTGGCCGACGCTGGTGCGCAGGCGGGTGAATCGTCTCCCTATGCTCGGTGCGACGCCCGCCCGCGCCGAGAAGGAGCTCCGATGCCCGACCCCCGTCCCGCCCTCCTGGTCATGGACTTCCAGCAGGAGATCGTCGAGCGGTACGACGGGACGGGCGTCGTGGACACCGCCCGCCGCGCCGCCGACGCGGCGCGGGAGGCGGGAGTCCCGGTGATGTTCGTCCGGGTGGCCTTCCGACCGGGCCACCCGGAGATCTCGGCGAGCAACCCGACGTTCGGTCGCCTCGCGCGGTCGGGCGAGGGGATGCTCGAGGAGCATGCGGCGACACAGATCCACGCTGCGCTGGCTCCCCGGCCCGACGAGCCGGTCGTGGTGAAGCGCCGGGTGAGCGCCTTCAGCGGCAGCGACCTCGACGTCCTCCTCCGCGCCGCCGGCGTCGACACCCTGGTCCTCGCCGGCATCGCGACCAGTGGCGTCGTGCTCTCCACGCTGCGGCAGGCGGCCGACCTCGACTTCCGCCTCGTCGTGCTCGCCGACGCGTGCGCCGACCGCGACCCCGAGGTGCACCGGGTCCTGCTGGAGAAGGTCTTCCCCAAGCAGGCGGTCGTCACCACTACCGACGAGTGGATCACGACCCTCGGCACCGACCTCTGACATCCTGCGGTCATGAGGCAGCAGCGTCGCTCCCGTCGGATCGCGATGAGCGAGGCGGAGCGGGACGCCTACCTGGCCACGGAGCGCACGTGCCGGGTGGCGACCGTCGGAGCGGACGGCCACCCGCACGTCGTACCCCTCTGGTTCGTGTGGGACGGATCGGCACTCTGGCTCTGGTCGCTGACCCGCAGCCAGCGCTGGGCGGACGTGGTCCGCGAGCCGCGGGTGTCCGCGGTGGTCGACAGCGGCGAGGAGTACGACGTGCTGCGCGGTGTCGAGATCTCAGGGCTTGCCGCGCCGACGGGCGACGGGCCACGGACCGAGTTCGCGCGGAAGTACCACGGCAGTGACGAGTTCCTCGACGACGGCCGGCACGCCTGGCTGCGCATCGAGCCGACCAAGATCATGAGCTGGGACTTCACCAAGATCCCGCGCTGAGCGCGGCGGTCACGCGAACTGCGCGATCAGCGGCGCGTGGTCGGACGCAGGCGCATTGGCACGCGCCCGCGGATCGGGCGTGATGCTCTCCAGCTGGGACACGTCGGCGTCGACCGACCTGAACCCGTCGAGCAGCGCGTGGCTGATCAGGATGTGGTCGATGAGCTCGGGCTGGCCCTCGTTGATCCGCGAGTAGTGGTGGTCGGCCGGCAGCTGGGGCGCGAGGTTCCACAGCCGCGCGACGTCGCCCTTGTCCGGGTGGCTGAACCCGCCGGTCCCGAACTGCGACCCGCTCGGCCCGTAGAGCAGCTGCGTCGTCGCCGCCTGCTCGGTGTCGTTGAGGTCGCCGAGCACGACGACGCGGCGGGTGTCGAGGTCGGTGAGCAGCGTGTTCACGTGCATCCGCACCGTGGTCGCCTCCGCCGTACGCCGGAAGAGCGCGTACGCGCCGTACCTCGCCCGCTGGTCCTCGTCGCGCGGAGCGAACCGCCCGCCCGGGTAGGTCAGCAGCTTCGACTTCAGGTGGACCGTGACGAGGTCCCAGGTCACACCGCCGACGTCGTACGTCGCGTGCAGCCCGCCGCGCCCCATCGCAGCCTCCATCGCGGGCGGCTCACCCTCCGCGGCCGGGTCGCCGACCTGGACCGGCTCGAGGCTCGCGGGGAACGCGAGCAGATCCGTCGTCGCCGACGCCGCGACCCGGGAGAGGAAGCCGACCCGGATCCCGCGGGCGTCCGGATGGCCCGACAGCACCCCGTTCCATCCGGCGCCGAGCGCCTCGAGCAGGTCGGTGAACGCCGCCGGCTGTCCCACCTCCTGCACCGCCAGCACGTCCGGCGCGTGCGCCTTGATGGTGTCGACCAGGGTCGCCAGCTTGGCGTCGTACGCCTCCTGCGTCGTCGGCCCGTCACCGCCCGGGCGATACAGGTTCTCCAGGTTCCACGTCCCGATCGTGACCATCGCTGCCTCCCTGCAGTCGAGGATCGCTGCTCCCGCCCTCCGAAGAGCACGACCAGTCTGCTCGCGATACGCCGGCAGCGGCACTCGGCGGGAGAAGCCGTTCGACAACGTGGCCGCCGCTCTCCCGTGGGGCGGCAGAACGCTCCACGGTGGTCTGGACCAGCCCTAAGGTAAAGAGCGGGAACACCCTCGACTCGGGACGAAGGAGGACCCCATGACCACAACCCGCCCATCGGGATCCACGCGAGGACACGAGCAGTCACCCGGGCGCAGATCCACGACCCGGCTGCTCCGACGAGGCACGGCGTTCGCAGCGGCTGCGGCCAGCGCGGTCGCGCTCTCGGTCGTGGCCCCTGCCCCAGGCGAGGCTGACGAGCCACGCCTCGACGGCTTCACCACCGCCTCGAGCGCGAGCGAGCGCGCCGCGGAGGACGCGTTCATGGACCAGCCGTCCGCCGCGCTCGCCCGCGAGCTCGACGAGCAGCTGGCGGAGCACACGGCGACGGTCGGTACGCCGGGCGACGAGCGCCGCATGGAGCAGATCGTGGCGCGGCTGCGGTCCTTCGGCCTCTCGCCGCGGGTGCACACCTACTACGTCTACATGTCCACGCCGAAGCACATCGGCGTGGAGCTCACCTCGCCGGTGCACTTCCAGGCGGCCAACAAGGAGAAGTGCCGCTCGGTCGAGACCGACTGCCGGCACACCGTGGTCGGCTACAACGCGCTCTCACCGTCCGGCGACGTCACCGCCCCGGTCGTCTACGCGAACTACGGCACGACCGACGACTACGCGACGCTCGCCGAGCAGGGCGTCAGCGTCAAGGGCAAGATCGTGCTCACCCGCTACGGCAAGGTCTTCCGGGGCGTGAAGACCAACCTCGCGGCCGAGCACGGCGCCAAGGGCGTGCTCATCTACTCCGACCCCGCGGACGACGGCGACACCAGGGGTACGACGTACCCGGACGGTCCGTGGCGCGCGCCCGACGGCATCCAGCGCGGCAGCGTCCAGGAGCTCTGGCAGTACGGCGGGGACCCCCTGACCCCCGGCAAGCCGGCGACGAAGCACGCGAAGCGGATCGACCCGAGCAAGGCCAACATCGCCAGGCTGCCGACGACGCCGCTGAGCTACGCCTCGGCGAAGCCGATCCTGGAGCACCTCGGCGGGCCGGAGGCACCGAAGGAGTGGCAGGGCGGCCTGCCGCTGACCTACCGCCTCGGCTCCGGCTCCACGGTCCACATGGATCTCGACATCGACTATTCCGTGAAGCCGGTGTACGACGTCACGGTCACGATCCCGGGCGCCACGCACCCCGACGAGATCGTGCAGGTCGGCGCCCACCACGACGCCTGGACCTACGGCAGCGACGACAACCTGTCCGGCGCGGAGGCCGTGCTGCAGATCGCGCGCGGGCTGCACAACCTCGAGTCGACCGGCTGGCGGCCGGCGCGGACGATCCGACTCAGCACCTGGGACGGCGAGGAGTACGGCCTGTTCGGCTCCACCGAGTACGCCGAGGACCAGGGCGCCAAGCGGCTCGGCAAGGTCGTGGCGTACCTCAACATGGACGGTGCGGGCGGTGAGCACTTCGGCGCGTCCTCGGTCCCCTCGCTCGACGGCGTCATCAGCGACGTCGCCAAGCACGTCCCGTGGCCCGGCACCGACGGCTCGGCGTACGACGAGTGGGCCGACAACAGCGACGACGCCACCCCGACGCCCGGGCGGCTGGGCAGCGGGTCGGACTACACGGCGTACCTCGACCACTACGGCGTCCCCGCGGCGGACATCGGCTCCTCCACCCACAGCGGCGACTACCACTGCAGCTGCGACAACTTCTACATGGAGGACCACTTCATCGACCCCGGCTGGAAGTACCACGTCGCGACCGCGCAGGTCGTCGGCCTCACCACGATGCGCCTCGCCGACGCCGACGTGGTGCCGCTGCACTACCAGCCGTACGCCGACGAGGTAGGCCAGTACCTCGACGACCTCGCTTCCCAGCAGGAGAGCGCCTTCGGGCGCCAGGTGGTCGACCTCGGGCCGGACAAGGAGCAGGCGGCCGGCTGGTCGGACGCCGCCGAGAAGCTGCAGTCGACGATCGACGCGAAGCTCGACGCGAACGCCGACGCACGCACCCTCGACGCACTCACGCGGCGCCTGGAGAAGGTCGAACGCGAGCTGCTCGTCGGCGCCGGTCTGCCCGGACGGTCGTGGTACCGCCACCAGATCTACGCGCCCGGCGTCAACTCCGGCTACGGCACGCAGGTCCTGCCGGCGATCAACGACGCACTGTTCCTCCGCAACGACACCGGTGAGGCGCAGCGCTACGCGAACACCCTCCACGACAGCCTGAGATCGGCCACCCGCACGCTGCAGTGAGCATCACTAGGACGCCGGGGCCCCGTACACCTCGAGCTCGGTCAGGTCGGTGTACGAGCAACCTGAGAACGCACCGTCGGGGCAGCTGGTCGCGAAGTCCGGGGTCTGGTTGCCCAGGATCGTGAACCGCACGTACGTGACGCCCTGGCTGCCCGCGGTGGGGACGATCGGGTTCAGCCGACCGAGGTCGGCGGAGGTGAAGGAACCCGTGGCCGCGGTGGTCCAGGTGGTGCCGTCCTGCGAGGTCTCGATCGAGAAGGCGCCGGTCGAGGCGCTCGCGCCGTCCCCGCAGGTGGCCGAGGGATCGACCGCGAACTGCGAGACGTCCACACCCTGCGGCAGCCGCACCGTGATGTGCTTGGGCACGAACACGTTCGTCGGGTCGCCTGCGTCGTCGCCGGTGGTGCTGCCCCACCCGGTGCTCAGGCTGTTGTCGATGGCGCCGTCGGGCCCACAGACAGGGGAGTAGTCCGGCCCGTTGAAGTCGCTGATCGAGGCACCGCCGGTCTCCGACGCCCAGTCACGACGCAGGGTGAAGTCCTCGACCGCGCCGCGCCCGGTGACGGTCACCGCCGTCGTCACGGGGTCGAAGCCGGGGGCGCTGACCTGCAGCTTCTGGTAGGTGCCGACCGGCACGGGGCCGAGCTGATACGTGCCGTCGTCGCCGGTGGTGGCCGACGGGTTGACCGGCCCGGACCCGCCCTGGAACGCCAGTGTCACGGTGGCACCGGAGACGGGCGCGCCGGTGTCCGGGTCGGTGACCGCGCCTGTGATCGTCGCCGTGGCCGGGTGGTGGGGCGGGGTGTGGAAGTCGGCACCGGGTGCCGCGTCGTCAGCGCCGAGGCTGCCGGCGTAGAAGCCCATGCCCCGGTGGGCGAAGACCGACCAGATGGTGTGCTGGTCCCGGCCGCCGAACAACGCGGTGTCGGCCATCAGGATCGCGTTGCGCTCGTCGAGGAACGACGGGTTGGCAGGTGAGAGCTCCATGGCGCGGGTCACCAGCGACTCGGACTTCGCAGAGCCGAGCGCATCGCGCAGGTCCCACAGCGTCTCCGCCCAGATCTCACCGTCGGAGTGCACCTCCGGGAGCCCGAACACCTGGCCGTAGTCGGCGTAGGTGTAGCCGCCCGAGTGGCCGGTGTCGCCCCCGTTGCAGGCCTCCGCGGTGGAGCCGACCTTGCAGTCCATCGGCTGGGTCCGGTCCAGCGCCACGCCGGCGCCGTCGTACTGGAAGAGCACCACGTCCACCGCGCGTCGGTCGTCGGTCTGCAGGTGCTGGTCGACCAGGTAGTCCATCGCGTACCAGTCGCTCCAGGCCTCGCCCATCGCACCGGCCTGGACGACTCCTAGGGTGGAGTCGCCCGAGGGATCCACGACCAGCCGGTTCGACAGGCCATGCGTGTACTCGTGGTAGACGGTGTCGGCCTCGTCGCCCACGTTGGTCGGCGAGAACGGGTCCCCGTCGGGGTAGGTGGTACCGGGCTGGTGCTGCAGGTACATCTGCATCGTGGGCGACTGGCCGTCCGGCGGCGTGCTCATGTTGGCGTTGTCGAGGTGGTTGCCGTCCGGCAGCCCGGCGCTGGTGTTCGCGCCGTCGTCGGTCTGGGTGTCGACCGGGTCACCGCCCTTGCCACGGTGGGTGCGGTTCGTCACCTGGAAGTTGCCGGCCGCCTCGGTGAACCCGATCGGCGCAGCCAGCAGGTGGTCGTGCCAGTTGTTGACGTAGAAGAAGACCTGGGCGGCGTTCTGCGCGCGGTTGGCCTGCCACGAGAACGGCGTGTCGGGATCCCACGAGCAGGGGAACGGGTTGTCACAGAACGACACGTCGGAGAGATGGAAGGGCTGGAGCGGGTAGTCCCACCGGTTCCCGGCCGAGGGCGGCACCTCCTCGGAGCTCTCCGCCAGGTTGTCGTCGTCCACGTCGGAGTAGGTGTGGGAGTTGTTGCCCGACAGCGTCCGCGCGGTGGCAGGCAGCCAGCCGCGCCGGGTGTAGTCGACCGAGACCTGCTCGCCGCCGGGCCGGTGCCCGGGGAAGTAGGCGTAGGCCAGCCCGCCGCTGTCGCCGGAGTTCGCGTCCGAGCTGAGCGAGCGGCGGTACAGCAGCCGGGCGGTGTGCGCGTCCACGACGGACAAGGCCGGCTGCGAGGCGGACATGGTGACCACCCGCCACCCCAGATGGGTGCCGGTGCGGGTGACGAAGAGCACCGGCCCGGCCACATCCCGACGGCCGGGTGTCGTCGGCTCGCCGAGCTTGCGCCGGGCTGCGGAGATGGCCGCGGCCGCGGTGCCGATCCGGCGCGCCCCCGCCGGCGGGGCGTCGGCACCGGAGACCGGCGAGCCGCCGATCATCAGCAGCCGCCCGGTCCTGGTGACGGCGGCGTCCAGCCCGTTGCCGAAGACCTCAACGCCCCCGATCCGCTGGGTCCACGACAGGTGGTGGGTCCCGGCGATGTCGACGTAGTCCTGTCGGAAGTGGAGGGTCGTCAGGTCCCGGCCGGTCAGCCCGAAGGCGGTCTCGTGGGCCCGTACGTAGCCGAGAGCGATCGAGCGTGGCGACGCCGAGCTCGCGCCGGTGAGGAACCCGTCGAGCCTGCCTACCAGCCGCGGCGTACCGGTGGTGCCGTCGATGTCGACGAGCCCCTGGTCGCCGAGCGACCGGCGCAGCGACCGAGTCGAAGGCCGGGCCGCCGCCCTGGCGGCGGTGCGTGCCAGCCGGGCCTTCGCCGCAGCGCTGGTCCCGTACCGGGCGTCGAAGGCCCCGCGCTGCTCGTGCTGGGTCTTCCCGAGGCTCGCCCTTGCGGTGGGCTTGGCTCGGTCGGCGGCGTACGACGTGCCGGTGCTCAGACCGGTGCCGATCGCCAGCACCCCGACGGCCAGCACGACCGTGGACCGCTTGAGGCTGGTATTCCGCGTGTGCATGGCTGCCCCCCGGACACTGCGCCGAGCCTCCGTCGAGACCCTCACGACAATCTGGCGGCAGACGCGGGGTTGCGGCAAGAGGCGGATGCCCCGTCTTGGGGAGAGCGCCGAGGAGCGCGCCGGTGCCGTCGTACGTCGGCGAGAGTGCGTGGCGAGCGGCGCCGCTGGGGCATACTTGCCTGCGGCCCGATCCCGGGCCCGGCCTCCGTAGCTCAGCTGGATAGAGCAGCGGCCTTCTAATCCGCGGGTCACAGGTTCGAATCCTGTCGGGGGCGCTACCTCATCAACGCCTTCGCGCTGGTCGCGAGCGTCGTGGCGATCGTGTGGAGCCGGGCCTTCACCGGCGCGACCCTTGGCTGGCTGGCCTTCGCCGACGCGATCGCGATGGCGGTCCTCGCCGCCGGTGCGCTGGTCCTGCACGAGCTGACCACCGAGCGCGTCGTCCACACGCTCGAGGTCAAGGAGCAGGAGGCACCGGAGTACCGGTCGGTCGCCTGACCGGCGATCTCACCGGACGGGCCGGGCGCATCGCGCCCGGCCCGTGTGCTCATCCGGGTCTGCGACTACGCGACCGCTCAGCTCAGCCGTCCGAGCCGCCGGTAGAGGTCGATCTCGGAGCTGAGCCGGTACGGCACCGGCGCACCGGACCGGACGACGGTCGCGGCGAGCCTCTCCAGGGCGAGCAGGAGCTCGCCGCGCAGGTCCTGCGAGTCCCAGTGCCGTGGCGAGGCGTCCCGTGCCGCACGCAGGCGCGCGCGGGCGGCGGTCACCTCCAGGTCGCGCGCTCGGAGGAGCCGACCGCCCGGGCCGGGACGAACCGAAGGGACCGTGGATTGGTGCATGTTCGTCTCCGACCGCTCACGAGGCCCGCGGCCCCTGAAGGTGACGGGCCCTCCGGACGTCGGGCACCGCGCTTCGTGTCGACGGTACTCCTCCCGCGCGTCGGCGCGGTCAGCGGCGCTCGTCGGCAGGGTCGCGCTCCTCGGTGTCGAGCTCGACCAGCTCGCGCAGCCCTGGAACCGCCCGGGCGAGCGCGGCCGCGGCCGCGGGCGAGAGCTTCGAGACGAGTACGGCGAGCTCGGCCGCGCCCTCGCGCTGCCGGCCGGCCACGTAGTCGGCGCCCGCGTCGGTGATCTCCACCAGGGCGACCCGCCCGTCCGAGGCGTGCCGACGGCGTACGACGTGCCCGGCCGCCGCGAGCTTCGTGACCATGCTCGTCATCGCCGGCTGGGTGACCCCTTCCACCGCGGCGAGGTCGGTGATGCGCCGCGGGCCGCTGCGTGCGAGGGTGCCAAGCGTGGAGAGAGCGGTGAGGCTGAGGTCACGCGGCGTACGCCGGACGACGGCGGTCAGCAGCGCGTACAGCGCCTCCGCCACCTCGGACTCCGTCGCCCCCGGCCCCCCGGTCACAGCGACACCCTACCCGATCGCATTGACGCTTTATATAAACGATCAATACAGTTTCCTCGTGCACTCTCCGACTGGCGCGCCGTCGCGCCGGGAGCCATGACGGCGCCCGAGCGACACGAACCCGTCGTGGTCGTCGGGTTCGACGGATCGACGACCTCGGAGCACGCGCTCCACTACGCCATCGGCCTCGCCGGCCGGCAGGGGGCGTCTGTGCTCGCCGTGCACGTGCTCTCGGCGCCGTACGACCCCTTCTGGGCCTCGCAGGCCGCCGCCGACCCGACGGTCCGCTCCGGCCTCGAGGAGACGGTGAAGGACGTCGCCGCGCACACCGATGTCCCGGTCACGTTCACCACGGCCTTCGGCGATCCCGCGGCCGTCCTGTCCAGGATCGCGACGGACCGTCGCGCCGACGCGATCGTCGTCGGCGCGAGCACCGCTGCGGTCCACAAGTTCTTCGGCTCCACCGCGGTCCGGACGGTCCGCAACTGCCCCTGCCCGGTGACCGTCGTCCCCTGAGACCGGCGCTCTCCGGGCTCCCAGCAGACACCTCTGCCTCTCACAGCGATGTCACAGAACGCGCGCGGACAGTAGTCATCGTCAAGCCCTTCCAGGAGGTCCCGATGGCCAAGCACCGCCGCTTCCGCAACACGCTCGCCGCCTCTGCGCTGGCGATCCCGCTCGTCGCACTTCCGGTCGCCCTCCCCGCTGCTGCGTCGGCGGTGGACAGCCCCGTTCCGGGCTACGGCTACGGCTACAGCTACGGGGGTGGATACGGCTACGGCGGCGGCGGTTATGGCGGCTACGGCTACGGCGGTGGCTACGGTGACTACGGCTACGGCGAGGGGCTGCCGTCGTACGGCTCGCAGGACTCGGGTACGACGACGCTGGACACCGAGCCGGCGACCACGGCCGAGTCGAAGGGCGTGGTGCTCGTCGACACGATCGTCGACTACGGGTCGGCGGAGGCGGCGGGCACCGGGCTCGTCCTGAGCAGCGACGGGATCGTGGTGACCAACCACCACGTCGTCGAGGGCGCGACCGAGATCAAGGTGTCGGTGCCCGGCGGCAAGACGTACGACGCGACGGTGCTCGGCTACGACGACACCCACGACGTCGCGGTGCTGCAGCTGAAGGGCGCCTCCGGCCTCTCCACGGTCGCGACCGACAAGGCGGCGGTCTCCGACGGCGAACAGGTCACCTCGGTCGGCAACGCCGAGGGCGAGGGCTCTCTCGTCGCTGCCGACGGCACGGTGACCGACCCGAGCACCGCCATCACGGTGACCGACGACGACGGCTCGAAGAGCCGCCTCACCGGCCTGATCGAGGTCGACGCCGACATCGTCTCCGGTGACTCCGGCGGTGCGCTCCTCGACGCGGACGGCGAGGTAGTCGGCATGAACGTCGCCGCCAGCAGCGGCGGGTCGGACATCTCCGGCTATGCGATCCCGATCGACCGCGTCCTCGACATCGCCGCGCAGATCATCGCCGGCAAGGATGGCGGCGACGTCGAGATCGGGTACGACGCGGCGCTCGGCGTCCAGCTCTACGGCTCCGGCACGCCTCGGGTCGCCGGGGTCGTCGACGGCGGCGCCGCCGACGACGCCGGCGTGACGGTCGGCTCGACGATCACCTCGATCGACGGGACCTCGGTCAGCAGCCTCTCCGACATCACTGACGTCCTCGCGAAGCACGAGCCGGGTGACCGCGTCAGCCTGCACTGGACCGACGAGTCGGGCGACGCCCACACCGCGACGGTCACGCTGGGTCGGGCGCCGGTCGCCTGACCGCCCGGCGCGCGTGACGTCCCGGCCGGCATCGGCTTCCTCCGTGTCGGTGAACTTCCGAGACGTTTCCTTGTGACCCAGGGCACATGAGTGCACCATGTGCCGCATGGACGGGCTCATGCAGGACGCACCCCTGACGATCGACTCGATCCTCCGCCGCGCCGAGCGCCTCTTCCCGACCCGCGAGATCGTGACGAGGACGGCGACGGGGGTCGAGCGGGCGACCTACGCCGACCTGGCGGGAGAGGTACGCCGGCTCGCCGGCGCACTGGAGACCCTCGGCGTCTCCCCGGACGGCCGGGTGGCGAGCTTCGCCTGGAACACCTTCCGCCACCTCGCGCTCTACTACGCGGTGCCGAGCACCGGGCGGGTGCTGCACACCGGCAACATCCGCTACTTCCCCGACCAGCTCGTCTACACCTTCGAGCACGCCGAGGACGAGGTCGTCTTCGTGGACCGGTCGCTGCTCGGCGTACTCGGGCCCAACCTCTCCCAGCTCACCACCCTCAAGCACATCGTCGTCATGGACGACGGCGCGCCGACTCCGCTGCCGGACGACCCGCGCATCATCGACTACGAGCAGCTGGTCGGGAGCGCGCCCGAGGTCGACGTCTACGGCCGTGTCACCGACGAGAACACCGCAGCGGCGATCTGCTACACCTCCGGCACGACGGGCCACCCGAAGGGTGTCGTCTACAGCCATCGCTCCACCTGGCTGCACGCGATCGCGATGCTGACCAACGGCGCGCTCGGCCTCACCGACCGCGACCGCACCCTGCCGGTGGTGCCGATGTTCCACGCGATGGCGTGGGGCCTGCCGTACGCCGCCGCGATGGCCGGCGCCGCCCAGATCCTGCCCGGCCCGGACCTCTCACCCGCCGGCCTGCTCGACCTGATCGAGACCGAGAAGGTGACGGTGACCTCCGGCGTCCCGACGATCTGGATGGGCATGCTCGACCTGCTCCCCGGCCGCGACCTGAGCCTGCGCCTGGTGATGGGCGGTGGGTCGTCGATCCCGCGGTCGCTCTCCGAGGCCTGGCGGGCGAAGGCCGGGATCCCGATCACCCAGGGCTGGGGCATGACGGAGATGTCGCCGGTGGGGAGCCTGAGCACCTTCCGGCTGGAGTACGACGGTGCCGACGAGGAGACGCTGGCCGACGTACGCGCCACCGCCGGGTGGCCGCCACCGGGCGTCGAGCTGCGCATCGTGGACCCGACGACCCGGGAGGAGCAGCCCTGGGACGGCGAGACCACCGGCGAGCTGGAGGCCCGCGGACCGTGGATCGCGCGGCAGTACTACCGGACCGACGAGCCCGGCTCGTCGTACTCCCCCGACGGCTGGCTGCGCACCGGCGACGTCGCCACCATCGACCCGCTCGGCTACATGCGCATCGTCGACCGCACCAAGGACCTGGTGAAGTCCGGCGGCGAGTGGATCAGCTCGGTCGAGGTCGAGAACCAGATCATGGCGCACCCCTCGATCGCCGAGGCCGCGGTCATCGCGGTGCCGCACGAGAAGTGGGGCGAGCGCCCGCTGGCGTTCGCCGTCGTACGCGAGGGGCAGAGCGTGACCAAGGAGGAGCTGCTCGCCTTCCTCACCGAGCGGCTCGGCAAGTGGCAGGTGCCCGACGACGTCGTCTTCATCGACGAGGTGCCGAAGACCTCGGTCGGCAAGTTCTCCAAGAAGACCCTGCGGGAGCAGTACGCCGACCGTCCCCTGCCCACGAGCTGACCCGCCCGGTCGTCAGCCGCTCAGTACCGCCACGTGCTCGTGGCGGCGTCGTACTTCTTCCGCAGCCCGCCCTCGCCGTCGGCGACGAGCCGCTGCGCGGCGGCCAGCGGCATGTAGGGGTTGTCCCAGTGGACGGCGGGGTACTCCTGCGGGTAGAGCGCGTCCTTCCCCACCCGGAACTGCACCGGTCCCCCGGTCTCCTCCTCGAGGTAGACCACGTCACCTTCCTTCAGCGTGTCCCAGTCGGGCTCCATGGCGCCGATCCTGCCAGCGCTCAGCCCCAGTGGGGCGCGACGACGTAGACGGCGACGGGGATCACCAGCGCGCAGACGAGCCACGGGGTGGCGATGCGCAGCTTGTTGATGAGGCGTACGCCGGTGATCGCGACGACGCCGAGCAGCACCGAGATCACGAAGAGCCCGGGGCGCGACCCGCCCTTGTTCGGCAGGCTGACACCGAGCACGGCCATCGCGAGGGAGTGCAGCAGGACGACCGAGCAGAGCAAGGACGACATGACGTACTTCTGGACCTGCTCGAGCTGCACGGCGGAAGCCTAGACGGTGGTCACGAGAGCTGCTTGATCAGGTTGCTCGCGATGTCCTCGACCGAGGACCCCTGCTGGAACTGGGTCCCGTCGAGCAGCACCGTCGGGGTGCCCTGCAGACCGGTCGCGAGCGCCTCCTTGGTGGCGCCGTCGGTCCAGTCCTTCTCGCTGCTGGTGTCCTTGATCCCGTCCTCGACCTTGCTCTTGGCGGCGCCCGCCTTGACGGCCAGGTCGACGAGGTCGCTGGTGCTGGGGAACGGCCCCTGCTCCGACGGCTGGTTCTCGTAGAGCAGGTCGTGGAACTTCTTCGCGACCCCCGTCGGGGAGGTGCTGGGGTAGGCGCCCTTGACGACGGCGAAGGCGTTGAGCGCCTCGAGTGAGTAGTCGGGGTCGAGGAAGTGGAAGGGGCGGTACTCGACGTACACCTTCCCCTGCTGGGCCAGCTTCGTCAGCTGGGCGCGGGAGGCCGCCTCGAAGGCCTGGCAGTACGGGCACAGGAAGTCCTCGTAGACCACCACCGTGTGCGGGGCGCTCTTCTTCCCGATCCCGAGGGAGTACGACGACGAGGACGGCGCGTCGGTGCCGCTGTCCCGGGTGAGGCTGTAGGCGAGCGCGCCACCGATGATGACCGCCATCGCGACGACCACGCCGACCACGGACAGCATCCGACGGCGGCGCTCCTTCGCCTTCTGCTCGGCCAGCGCCGCTGCTGCCCGTTCGGCACGCTCCCGCGCCTTCTCGCTCCTGCTCGCCATGCTCGCAAGAATAGGCAACCGGGCTGAGTCGTCGCTGAGAGAGGGCACCCGCCCGCACGGCGGTAAGGTCTCCACGTGCCATCACTCAACGAGCGCCTCGTCTGGATCGACTGTGAGATGACCGGCCTCGACCTGCGGCGCGACGCGCTGATCGAGGTCGCCGCGCTGGTCACCGACTTCGATCTCAACGTCCTCGGCGAGGGCGTCGACATCGTCATCAAGCCGCCCGCCGAGGCGCTGACGCAGATGGACGGGTTCGTCCGTGAGATGCACACCAAGTCGGGTCTGCTGCCGGAGCTCGAGCACGGCGTGACGCTCGGCGAGGCCGAGCAGCAGGTGATGGCGTACGTCCTGGAGTACTGCGCGTCCGACAGCCGCCCGCCGCTCGGCGGCAACACCGTGGCCACCGACCGGTCCTTCCTCGCCCGGGACATGCCCGAGCTCGAGGGCTTCCTGCACTACCGCAACGTCGACGTGTCCTCGATCAAGGAGCTGGCCCGGCGGTGGTTCCCGCGTGCCTACTTCTCCTCCCCCACCAAGCGCGGCAACCACCGCGCCCTCGCCGACATCCAGGAGTCGATCGAGGAGCTGCGCTACTACCGCGAGGCGGTGTTCGTCCCCGAGCCCGGGCCGGACAGCGAGACCGCCAAGGCGATCGCCGCGCGGCACGGCGGCTCCATCACCGGGCTCGGTGCCGAGGAGGCCGACGCCGAGACCGACGCCGGCCCGGCCGACGACGGCCCCGATTCCACGGAAGGCGCCTGATTCCCCTATGCTGATCCGCGGTCCTGGCACACGCGCCGGCGACCGATGGTGGGCGTAGCTCAGCTGGTAGAGCATCGCGTTGTGGTCGCGAGGGTCGCGGGTTCAAGCCCCGTCGCTCACCCCATCGCACAAGACCCCGTCCGGCCCCTGCCGGGACGGGGTCTCGTGCTTTGTCACCGGCCTCGCCGGGATGGGGCACGATCACCGGGCGACTGGTAGGGTTCACCGTGTTGGAGGAAGCGTCGTACGACGACTTCCCGGCCGCCGCCGGTGGCCGATCATCTTCGCAGTACCTGTTCCTCGCCTCTTCTTCGAGTTCGCTGGACATCAGGACGGTTACGGATGTCTTCAGCAGAACGGTGCCGGCACAGTGCCGCACCTGGTCACACCGAGGAAAAGATCATGACCCAGGGAACCGTCAAGTGGTTCAACGACACCAAGGGCTTCGGCTTCATCGCGCAGGACAACGGCGGCGCTGACGTCTTCGTCCACCACACCGCGATCGTCGCGCAGGGCTTCCGCAGCCTGACCGACAACCAGCGCGTCGAGTTCGACGTCACGCAGGGCCCGAAGGGCCCGCAGGCGGAGAACGTCCGCGCCATCTGAGGCTGCTTCTTTCGAGCTTCATCCCTCGCCCCGGTCACTCACGCAGTGACCGGGGCGAGGTGCATTTCTCACGATGCCGACGTGGTGTCGGCGAGCTCCCGCGAGCCGGGTCAGGTCAGCCGAGCAGGCCGATGTCCCGCAACCGGGACTCGAGGGCCTCGAGTCGGGTACGCAGGTTGTTGATCACGGCGGCCTCCTCGGCGCCGTAGCTCTCGTCGACGGTGCCGGCGTCGGTCGCGGGCAGCGCCGCCGGCCGGGCCGCGGGGCTGGCGCCGAAGAAGCCGTTCCGCACGAGCGCCTGCGGGTCGTGGATCTCGCCACGCCCGTTGCCGCTGAGGACGTTCCCGAAGACGACGTGCGGTCCGCCGCCGTCGCCGGTGACCACGGAGAGCCCGTAGTCCTGGGTGCGCGTCGCCTGGTTGTCGTAGCACTGGTTGAACGCGACGATGCAGTCCTTGGCGGCGTACAGCCCGATCCCGGCCTTCGCCCCCTGGCCGGAGAGCGGCGAGGCCCCGCCGTTCCACGAGTTGGAGACGACGTTGCCGACGACCACCACCCGGTCGCTGTCGCAGTGGATGCCGTGCTTGCCGGAGTCCTGGACGACGTTGCCGACGACCGTGGAGCCGGCGGCGTACGACGTGGTGATGGCGGTGCCGTTGGCGCTGCTGCCGCTCGCACCGACGACGCTGTTGCCGAGGCAGCGGTTGCCGACGATGACGACGCCACGACGCTGGCCGGCGCCGCCGACGGTGATGTCGTCGTCGATCGCGGGCTCGCAGCGGATGCCGGCGTCCCAGTTGCGCTCGACGGTGTTGCCCTGGACGACGGCGCCGAACGAGCCGGCCGAGCAGAGGATGCCGCGACCGGAGGCGAGGCAGTGGTTGCCGGTGATCCGGACGTTGGCGACCTTGTAGACGGCAATCGCGTGCCCCTCCCGCCCGTTGGGGTAGTACGGGTCGCGGTCGGCGCCGGACACGATGTTGTCGGTCACCGACACCCGGGCGTTGTCGCACTGGACGCTGGAGTTGATCGAGATCCCGGTGAGCATGACGCCGTCGGCCGAGACCGGGCCGGCGCCGCCGGTGATGCGGTTGCCCCTCACGACGACGTCGCCGCTGGGCGTGTCGAGCCGGATCCCGCGGCCGGAGGCGGTGATGACGCAGTCGATCACCGAGACGCCGTTCGCGGTCCACATGTAGACCGCTCCCTGGCCGTTCTTCGGCGCGGAGCCGGGCGCGAAGCCGGTGAGGAGGCAGCGGCGGACGTGCCAGTCCTTCCCGGAGTGGTTGTCGGAGCCGTAGACGCCCGCGATGCAGCCCGAGCCCGTGCCGTCGAGGCCGAGGTCCTCGACGATGACGTCCCGGCAGCCCGAGAGATCGAGCACCTTCGACTGTCCGCTGCCGGCGGCCACCTTGATCGTCGAGGCGGTGCGGCCGGCGCCGCGGTAGATGGTGTGGCTCTGCGCGGCGATCGGAGCCGAGACGAGATAGGTGCCCTTCGGGAAGTAGAGGACCCCGCCCTTCGCTGCGCTGTTGGCGGCCTGGACCTTCTCGGTGTCGTCGTCCGTGCCGTTACCGGTCGCGCCGTAGTCCTTGACATTGACGACCAGCTCGCCCTGGCCGACAGCGGCGACGCCGGTGCGGGTCCGCGCGGCGAAGGTCGCCCGCAGCTCGGTGTCGGCGAGGTAGCCGGGCAGGTCCGCCCAGGCGGTCGTGCCGTCGCCGACCTTGAGGACACCGGTCGTGGTGTCGAACCCGGGCTCGCCCTGCGCGAGGACCGGGTTCACCTCGGTCCACTCCTCGGCCGACCCGCGGCGCAGCTTGATCGTGGTCACGCCTGTTTCGGTGACCGCTGGAGCCCTTCGGAAACGTGGCCGCCGTCGATCTCGTCGCTCGCAGCTCCACCGGCCGCGTCGTCGTGCGCCGCCGCCGGCCCGGCGGTGGCGGCGACGGCGAGGGACGACGCGCCCCCGACCAGCAGGGTGAGCAGTCCGCGCCGGTGGTAGCGCCGGCGTCCGTCGTACGTCACGGGCGGCCTCCGTCCAGGACGGACGGGTCCGCGGTGGCAGCGGCCTCGGACGTGGTCGGCGTGGCGGGCTCCGGTGCCACGGCCTGGCCGGCGGCTGTCGCCGACGCCGCCGGATCGGTGGTGACCGTCGCGGTCACCGTGGCGGTCGGCCCGGCAGGGCCCTGGGCGCCGGTCGCGCCACGCGCGCCGGCGGGACCGCGGGCGCCGGTCGCGCCGCGCGCGCCGGCGGGACCGCGGGCGCCGGCGGGACCGCGCTGATCGACGGCGGTGCGCTTCGAGCCGGCGGGGCAGGTGCCCTGCTTGGTCGCCGCGACGACGGCGCTCTTCTTGCCGACGCAGACGTAGACCTTCGGGGTGGTCGTGCTGCTGGCGAACGACAGCGCCGCGCCGCCGACGACCAGGCCGACGACGACCGCGACGACCAGCGCGGGGAGCATGCGGAGTTTCACGTCGGAAGCATGGGCGAACCGGCCTCGATACGCCGAATGGAAGGGTCTCTTTACCCTGCCCCCATAGCCCGAACGGGCTATGCCGGACCGCCAGGAGGACGAGCGAATCGGGTTGAGTCCCGAAATCATCTGACTAGAGTCAGACAAGTGACGACCGACACCTCCGTGATGCGCCGCTTCAACCGCAGCTACACCCAGCGCGTGGGCGCCCTCGAGGACTCCTTCCTCGGGATGGGCCTGCCGCTCGGTGCGGCCCGGCTGATGTACGAGATCGGCACGCGGGCGACCACCGTGGCCGACCTGCGCACGCGGCTCGGCCTCGACTCCGGCTACCTCAGCCGGATGCTGCGCGGCCTCGAGCGGAAGGGGTACGTCGCCGTCCGGCCCGACCCCGCCGACAGGCGGCGTCGTACGGTCGAGCTGACGGCCGCCGGCCGGGAGCGCTGGGACGACCTCGACCGCCGCTCCGAGGAGCGCGCCCACCAGCTGCTCGACCCGCTGACCCCTCGCCAGCGCGAGCGACTCAACGAGGCGCTCGCCACCGCCGACCTGCTCGTCCGGGCGGCGACCGTCGTCATCGAGCCGGTCGACCCCGCCCACCCGGCGGCGCGCGAGGCGGTGGCCCGCTACTTCACCGAGGCCGACGAGCGCTTCGAGGACGGCTTCACTCCTCCGCCGATCGAGGAGGACGACGAGACGCTGCGTCCGCCCCACGGGGTCTTCCTGGTCGCGACGAGCGCCGGCGAGCCGGTGGCCGGCGGCGGCGTACGCGAGTACGCCGGCACGGCCGAGATCAAGCGGATGTGGGTCCACCCGGAGTGGCGCGGGGCCGGCCTCGGGTCGCGCCTGCTCCGGGCGCTCGAGGCTGAGGCCGCGGCACTCGGCCACCACGTCGTCCGGCTCGACACCCGCCACGTGCTGGAGGAGGCGGTCGCGATGTACGACCGCGCCGGCTACGAGCGGATCGAGCGCTACAACGACAACCCCTACGCCACGCACTTCTTCCAGAAGGTCCTCTGAGCGTCGATGCCCTAGGTTGGGCACGTGACCGCAGGGAGGTACGACGTCGTCGTCGTGGGTGGAGGCCACAACGGCCTCACCGCCGCGGCCTACCTGGGCCGGGCCGGCCTCTCGGTGCTGCTGCTGGAGCGGCTCGACCACGTCGGCGGCGCCGCGGTCTCGGCGCCGGCGTTCGCCGGTCGGCCGACCCGGCTGTCGCGCTACAGCTACCTCGTCTCGCTCCTCCCCGACCGCATCGTCAGCGACCTCGGTCTCGATCTCGCGCTCGTGTCGCGGCCGACGGCGTCGTACACCCCCTTCGTCCGTGACGGCGTCCCCGGCGGCCTGCTCGTCGAGCGCGAGGAGGGCGAGGAGACCGCGGCGTCGTTCCGGCGGCTGACCGGCGGCGACGGCGAGTACGCCGCCTGGCGGGAGTTCTACGCCGACGTCTCCGACCTGGCCCACGCCGTCGCGCCCACGCTGGTCGGGCCGCTGCCGACCGACCGGGCGATCCGCGAGCAGGTCGATCCCGGCATCTGGCGCGACCTCGTCGAGACGCCGCTGGGCGTGACGATCGAGAAGCGGTTCCGCGACGACCTGGTCCGTGGAGTGGTCGCCACCGACGCGCTGATCGGCACCTTCGCCTCGCTCCACGACGAGTCCCTGGCCCAGAACCGCTGTTTCCTCTACCACCTCATCGGCAACGGTACCGGCGAGTGGCGCGTCCCGGTCGGCGGGATGGGCGCGGTCACCGACGCGCTCGCAAAGGCGGCGGTCGACGCCGGCGCCGAGCTGGTCACCTCCGCCGGCGTACACCGCATCGCGGCCGGCGACGACGGCGCGGAGGTCACCTGGGACGACCGCTCCGGACGCCACACCGTCTCCGCGCGGTTCGTGCTCGCCAACGTCGCGCCGTGGGTCCTGGGCATCCTGCTCGGCGAGGCGGAGGACCCGGAGTCCAAGCCCGTCGGCTCCCAGCTGAAGATCAACCTGCTGCTCGACCGGCTCCCCCGGCTCCGGTCGGGCGCCGACCCCGCCGTCGCTTTCGCCGGCACGCTCCACCTCGGCGAGGAGCTCTCCGCCCTGGAGCGGGCGTACGCCGAGGCCGCGGCCGGCTCGCTCCCCACCCGCCTGCCCGGCGAGGTCTACTGCCACAGCCTCACCGATCCCTCGATCCTCGGCGACGTCCCCGAGGGCACCCACACGCTCACCTACTTCGGCCTCCACACGCCCGCCCCGCTCTTCGAGGGCGACCCCGACCAGGTGGCCGCCGCCAAGGCCGAGGCCGTCAAGCGGGCGATCGCCTCGCTCGACGAGCACCTGCTGGACCCGATCGCGTCGGTGGTCGCCCGCGACGACGACGGCAAGCCCTGCCTCGAGGCGAAGATCCCGCAGGACGTCGAGGCCGACCTGGCCATGCCCGGCGGCCACATCTTCCACGGCGACCTCGACTGGCCGTGGGCCCCGCACCGCAGCCGCCTCGACGAGCCGGCCGCCCGCTGGGGCGTGCAGACCGGCTCCCTCGCCGTACTCCTCTGCGGCTCCGGCGCCCGCCGCGGCGGCGCCGTCTCCGGCCTCGGCGGCCACAACGCCGCCCACGCCGTCCTCGAGCTCCGCTGACGATTTTGGGGGTACGTCGGGCGCTGCTAGTGTTTCCTCTCGCCGTCAGGCATGCGCCACTAGCTCAATTGGCAGAGCAGCTGACTCTTAATCAGCGGGTTGTAGGTTCAAGTCCTACGTGGCGTACGTCGCGCGAAGGCCCCGACCAGGACGAGATGTCCGGCCGGGGCCTTCGTCATTCCCGGCCGCGGGGAGTCAACGATCAGGAGGAGCTCGAGATGACCGTCAAGCAGGTGGGTGCCGTCGTCGGCCGATGGTTCCCGCTCATCGTCCTCGTCGCCGGCGCGGTGGCGCTGGCGGCGCCCGGGGCGTTCTCGAGCTGGACCGCGGCGGTGCCGTGGCTGCTGACGGTGATCATGCTCGGGATGGGCATGACGCTGAGGCCGTCGGACTTCGCGATCATCGGGCAGCGCCCGTGGGCGCTGCTGGTGGGGATCGTCGCCCACTACCTCGTGATGCCGCTGCTCGGCTGGGGCATCGCGCACGTGCTCGGCCTGTCCCCCATGCTGACCGCCGGGATGATCCTGGTCGGCTCCGCACCGAGCGGCACGGCGTCCAACGTCATGGTCTTCCTCGCCAAGGGTGACGTCGCGCTGTCGGTGGCGATGTCGTCTGTCTCGACGCTGCTGGCGCCGGTCCTGACGCCGGTGCTCGTGCTGTCGCTGGTCGGCAAGGACCTGCCGGTGTCGGCGTCCGACCTGTTCGTCGACATCGTGAAGATCGTCGTCGTGCCCGTCATCGTCGGGCTGCTGCTCCGGCTCGCCGTGCCGCGGCTCGTCGAGCGGGTGTTGGACGTCCTCCCGCTCGTCTCGGTCGCCGGCATCACCGGGGTCGTGCTCGCGGTCGTCGCCGGGAGCGCCGACACGGTGCTCTCCGTCGGCGCCCTCGTCGTACTCGCCGTCGTGCTCCACAACGGCGGCGGGCTCACGCTCGGCTACCTCTTCGCGAAGGTCACCGGCCTGCCGGTGGCGAGCCGGCGTACGGTCGCCCTCGAGGTCGGCATGCAGAACTCCGGCCTCGCCGCGGCCCTGGCCACCGCCCACTTCTCGCCTGTCGCCGCGCTCCCGGCAGCGATCTTCTCGGTATGGCACAACGTGTCCGGGTCGCTGATCGCCGGCTACTGGGGCCGTCGGCCCGCCGACGCGCCGGTGACCGAGCGCGAGGCATCCTTGAGCAGTGGACATCTCTGATGCGATGGCGATGGCGCGGGCGACCCACCAGTCGACGCTGGTCGCCCTCAAGAAGGACGGCAAGCCGCAGCTCTCCAACGTCGGCCACGCGGTCGGCGACGACGGGCTGATCCGGATCTCGATCACCGCCGACCGGGCGAAGTACCACAACCTGCGGCGTACGCCGTGGGCGGCGCTCCATCTCAACGGCGGGACCTTCTGGTCGTACGCCGTCCTCGAGTGCGACGCCGAGCTGACCCCCGTCGCGGCCGACCCGCACGACGCCACTGTCGACGAGCTGGTCGAGGTCTACCGCTCGATCGGCGGCGAGCACCCGGACTGGGAGGACTACCGCACCGCGATGGTGAAGGACCGGCGGGTCGTCGTACGCCTGCGGCCGACGTACGCCTACGGCATCGCCGACACCCGCACGGGTACTGGCGCGTAACCTCCGGCTCCGTCCTCCGTTGATGGTGATGTAGGTCACCACAGGGGAGGAAGCCGTGGGTGGTTCCGCATGGGCGCGGGCAGCCGCGCTGCCGGTCGTCACTGCCGTCGTCGGGTTGTCGGCTGCGCCGGCGTTCGCTGCGGCCGACCCGCCGGTCGCCCAGGCCTCGGCGACGGCCGCCTCGATCAGCGTCGCGGGGAGCGGCTCCGGCACCGGCACGTACGCCGTCACCAACGACGGCTCCGGTCAGACTGCGTCCGGCAGCAACGAGCCCGCCCTCACCGCGCTCGCGGGCCAGCGCGCGCTCCGGCTCGGCACCCTCGCCCAGGACGCCACCACCTCGGTCTCGAACGGCACCGGTACGGCGGCGGCCTGCTCCGGCCTCGCCGGCAACGGCGCCACCGTCGTCAGCGTCGGTGAGGGCCGCTGCCTCACCGGCGGCCAGACGCTCGACCTGTCCGTCGGCAGCCTCGACTTCAGCAAGGTGCAAGTCGTGCAGTCCGACCTGTTCCAGGGCATGGACAACCAGCTGCAGGATCTGTTCCAGGGTCCGCAGAGCGCGTTGACGCAGAATCTGGCCTCAGTCCTCAAAGCGGCTCTCGACAGCCTTGGCGACCCCGGTCTCCACCTCGACCTCGGCGCCGTGCAGAGCCAGTGCACCGCGAAGGGCAGGACCGCGACCGGCACGAGCAACATCGCGGACGCCGTCCTGTGGACGGAGATCCCCGGTTACGGTCGCCTCGACCTGGTGGCGCTCCCTGTCGACCCGGCTCCCAACACCCACGTCGTGACCAATGCGAGGAGCGTTGCCGACAAGGTGTTCGCCGCTCTCCAGACGCAGTTCACGGATGCGCTCCAGGGGGCGGCTGACCTCAGCCTTGCGACCGACCAGATCCAGCCGATCGTGGACGAAGCGCTGGACCAGCTCAGCAGCCAGCTCGGTCCGCTCGAGGACAACGTGCTCGACGCGGTGCTCAACGAGCAGACCCGCGGCGACGGCTCGATCAAGGTCACGGCGCTCGACCTGCACGTGCTGCCCGCTGCGAAGCAGTTCGTCGGCACAGACGCGGTGCAGCTGACGGTCGGCACTTCGTCGTGCGGGCCCAATGGCCGGGTCGCCTCGCGCACGGTGCCGACCAAGAACCCGCCCGCCAAGAACCCGCCCGCCCGCGCTCCGGAGCACGTGCCTACGGTCGTGACGGCGGGCTACCGCGATGCGTCCGACGCCGACGGGCCGGTGACGCCGGGCCGGGTCGCACTCTTCGGCCTCGTCCTGCTCGGCGCCGCCGGGTCGGGGCTGATCGCCTACCGCCGCACCCGTCGCTGAGCCGGCCGCCGAGATGTCCGAGCAGTCCCGCACCGGCGCGGCCGCCAACGGCGTCTGGACGACGCTCGTGGTGCTCGCGCTCGCCCTCGCCGTGGCGGGAGTCGCGTGGCCGAGCAACGGCGACGACGCCGACGTACCCCCTGGCGCGCCGCTGATGCTGCGCATGCCTGGGGCGCACACCAAGGCCAAGGTCGTGCCGATCGAGCTCGAGGGCACGAGCCTCGACCCGCCGCGCAACTACACCGAGGTCGGCTGGTGGCGCGGCAGTGCCAAGCCCGGCGCCGACCACGGCCAGACGGTGATCACGGGCCACACGGTCCACACCGGCGGCGGCAGCATGAACCGCCTCGACCGGCTGCAGCCGCAGCAGGAGGTCGACGTGGTGACCAGGCTCGGCACGTTCCAGTACCAGGTCGACAGCGTCGACGTCCTCTCACGCGACCGGCTCGCAGCGCAGGCCCGCCGGCTCTTCGGCCAGGGGCGCGGCGACGGTCGGCTCGTGCTGGTGACCTGCACCGACTGGAACGGCCACGACTACGAGAGCAACATCGTGGTCCTCGCCCACCGCTACGGCGCGCTGGCGCGCCACGCGAAGAACGCCTGACGCTCAGCCTGCTCAGCTCTCGGTGCCGGGCGGCTTCTCCGGCGGGTCCTCGGGAGTCTTGCCCGTCCGGTCGTCGACGTGCGCGTGGCGGCCGTGCAGGTGGCGCAGCCGGTGGGCAGCATCGAGCCTGATCTTGCGCGCCTTCTCGACGTCCTTGAGACGCTTCTTCTCCGCCTTCTCGATCGTGCGGGTGTCACGCGGCGGCAGCTGGACGTTCTCCTCCGCGGCGATGCCGGACTGCAGCTCGCGGCCACGCTCGAGCTCCGCGTCGAGCTCGGCCCCGAACAGCAGCGCGAGGTTGGTGATCCACAGCCACAGCAGGAAGACGATGACACCGGCCAGCGAGCCGTAGGTCCGGTCGTACGACGAGAAGTTCGCGACGTACGCGCCGAACCCGGCCGAGGCGACCGCCCAGGTGATGATTGCGACCAACGCGCCCACGCTGAGCCAGTGGAACCGGGGCGGACGGATGTTGGGCGTGCCCCAGTAGAGCAGCGCGACGATCAGCATCACGACGAACACCAGGACCGGCCACTTGGCGATGTCCCAGATCAGGACGGCCGTCGATCCGAGGCCGATCTGGTCCCCGACCGCCTTCGCCACCGGACCGGTGAGCACCATCGCGAGCAGCGCGATCGCGGCCAGGACGAGCGTGACGGCGGTGAGGGTCAGCATCGCGGGCCGCAGCTTCCAGACGGGGCGACCCTCCTGCACGCCGTAGACCCGGTTCATCGCGCGGCCGAACGCGCCGACGTACCCGGATGCCGACCAGGCGGCACCGAGAAGACCGAGAACCAGGGCGAGCCCCGCGGTCGTGCTCTTGCTGAGCTCGTTGAGCGTCGGCTGCAGGGTGTCCGCGATCGACCCGGCGCCGACGTCGCGCATGATGTCGGTGATCGTGTTGACCGTCTCCTCGCCCTGCCCGACCAGGCCGATGAGCGACATCAGCGCGATCGCGCCGGGGAACAGCGCGAGCACGGAGTAGTAGGTCAGTGCGGCCGCGAGGTCGGTGCACTGGTCGCCGCTGAACTCGCGGATCGTCTTGCGCAGCACGTAGAGCCACGACCGCTTGCTCAGTCCCAGCGGCGATCGGGGCGGGGTCTCGACGTCGGAGCCCTCGTCGGACGTGGCCTCGGACTTCGCGCGGCCCCGACCAAGGAGCTGGTCGAGTGCGCCGGAACGCTCGCTCATGGCCGGTCGGTACCCATTCCTTCGCCGACTGAACGGGTCGTCCGTCCGCAGACATCGAGCGGACATCGAGCGCGCGGCCGCATGGCGCACCGCCGGCATCGGGTACACGGAGCCAAGGCGCGAGCAGCGCCGCCCGAGCCACAGACCAGACTTTCCGGAGGATCCCATGACCGACCCGAACATCCCCGGCGCGCCGAGCTCCGAGGAGCCCACGCTCGAAGAGCCCACCACTCCCCGCGGCCCGCTGCCGCCCAAGCCGGACCAGACCGGGCCCGAGGTGCGTACGCCGACAGGCGTGGAGGCGAACGAGGACCAGGCCGTGAACGCCCAGCAGGACGAGTGGCTCACCACCAGCAGTGGCCTACGCCTGCGCGAGACCGACAAGTCCCTCAAGGCCGGCGAGCGCGGCCCGACGCTGCTGCAGGACCACCACCTGCGGGAGAAGATCACCCACTTCGACCACGAGCGGATCCCGGAGCGGGTCGTGCACGCCCGCGGCGCCGCCGCCCACGGGGTCTTCGTCGGCTACGGCAACGCCGACTCGGTGACCAGCGCGGGCTTCCTGAAGAAGGACGTCGAGACGCCGACGTTCGTCCGGTTCTCGACCGTGCTGGGATCCCGCGGCTCGGCCGACACCGTCCGCGACACCCGCGGGTTCGCGACGAAGTTCTACACCGCCGAAGGCACCTTCGACCTGGTCGGCAACGACATCCCCGTCTTCTTCATCCAGGACGGGATCAAGTTCCCGGACGTGATCCACGCCGGGAAGCCGCACCCCGATCGGGAGATCCCGCAGGCGCAGAGCGCCCACGACACGTTCTGGGACTTCGTCTCGCTGCACACCGAGGCACAGGCCCACACGATGTGGAACATGTCCGACCGCGGCATCGCCCGCTCGTACCGGATGATGGAGGGCTTCGGCGTCCACACCTTCCGGCTGGTCAACGACGCCGGTGAGACCTCGCTGGTGAAGTTCCACTGGAAGCCGAGGCTCGGCGTGCACGCGGTGGTCTGGGAGGAGGCCCAGATGCTGGCGGGCTTCGACCCCGACTTCCACCGGCGTGACCTCGCCGACGCGATCGAGGCCGGCGCCTACCCGGAGTGGGAGCTCGGCATCCAGGTCTTCCCGGACACCCCGGAGCAGGTGTTCGAGGGCATCGACCTGCTCGACCCGACCAAGATCGTCCCGGAGGAGCTCGCCCCGGTGCAGCCGATCGGGAAGATGGTCCTCAACCGGAATCCATCGAACTACTTCGCGGAGACCGAGCAGGTCGCCTTCCACGTCGGCAACCTCGTGCCCGGCATCGACGTGACCGACGACGCCCTCATGCAGGCCCGGCTGTTCTCGTACGTCGACACGCAGCTCACCCGGCTGGGCGGCCCGAACTTCCAGCAGATCCCGATCAACCGTCCGCACGCGCCGGTCAACGACATGTTCCGCGACGGGTTCCACCAGGACGGCGTGCACCGCGGGGTGGCGCCGTACCACCCGAACTCGCTCGACGGCGGCTGCCCGTTCCAGGCGGGCGGTGATCAGTCGGCGTTCCTCGACAACCCGGTCAAGGTCCCGGAGGCGGCGACCAAGACCCGGGAGCAGGCGGCCAGCTTCGACGACCACTTCAGCCAGGTCAGGCTGTTCTGGAAGTCGATGACGCCGGTCGAGCAGGAGCACATCATCGCGGCGTACTCCTTCGAGCTCGGCAAGTGCTACGAGGAGAACATCAAGGTCCGGCAGCTGCAGTGCCTCGCCAACATCGACCCGGTGCTGTGCCAGAGGGTGGCCGACGAGCTCGGCCTGCCGGCGCCGGAGCCCACGGTCGAGCTGGCGGAGCCCGACCCCAGCCCCGCGCTGTCGATGGTCGGTCAGAGCTGGCCGCTGGACGGCCGGATGATCGGCATCGTGGTCGGTCCCGACTCGCCGCTGGACCAGGTCGGTGCGCTCCGGTCGGCGATCGACGAGGCCGGGATGACTCCCCTCCTCATCGCCCCGACCGGCGGCCAGCTCGAGGACGGCACACCGGCACAGCGGTCCTTCGCGACCGCCCGGTCGGTGGAGTACGACGCGCTGCTCCTCGCCGACGGCGCCGGCAAGCAGTCGACCGACCACCGCGTGGCGCTGCTCGTCCAGGAGTCGTTCAGGCACGGGAAGGCCATCGGCGCGTGGGGGGACGGCGACGGCGTCATCACGGCGGCCGGGGTCGGCCTCGAGGCACCGGGCATCGTCACCGGCGAGGACCCGCAGCCGGTCCTCTCCGAGGTCTCCGGGCTGATGGCGAAGCACCGGGTCTGGGAGCGGCTGCTGCCCGCCTAGCCCATATCAGAGGTAGAGGCCGGTGGTCTCGTCCCCCACCAGCTCCGCCGCGACCGCGTGGACGTCGCGCTCGCGCATGATCACGTAGGTCTCGCCGGCGACCTCGACCTCGGCCTTGTCCTCGGGGTCGAAGAGGACCCGGTCGCCGACCTCGACGGAGCGGGCGTGGGGGCCCACCGCGACGACCCGCGACCAGGCGAGGCGGCGGGCGCCCATGGCTGCGGTGGCCGGGATGACGATGCCACCGGACGAGCGGCGCTCGCCGTTGTCCTTGTCGACCTCGACCAGGACACGGTCGTGGAGCATCTTGATGGGAGTCTTGTCGCTCACGTGGCGGTGCTGTTCAGGCTTCTGTCTCGGACTGATCTGGATGAGGTTCTGGATGAGGTCGGCGGCGCGTTACTTCGCGACCTTGCGCAGGGCGACGAAGAGGGCGATGGTCCCCACCACGCCGCCGACGGTCGCGAGGATGTTGAGCGTCCTCGGCTGGCCGGTCGCGGGGTCGACGTACACCGCCTTGACCGCGGCCATCTGCCGCTGGGCGATGGTCTTCGGGCTCGACCGGTAGAGCAGCTGGTCGATCGTGCCCGCCAGTCGCTCGCGGATCTCCTCGATCTCGCTCTCGAGGGCGGAGGTCGGGTCTGCCTTGGCCATGGCGCAGAGACTAGCCCCTCAGACCGGCCCAGCGCCGATCCGGGCGGCGACCGGACGGTAGGTTGTGCCGCATGACCCGTCTCGCGCCCGGCGACACCGCTCCCGAGTTCACGCTGACCGACGACACCGGCAAGGAGGTCGCGCTGAGCGACTACCTCGGGAAGAAGGTCATCGTCTACTTCTACCCCGCCGCGATGACGCCCGGCTGCACGAAGCAGGCATGCGACTTCACCGACTCGCTCGACTCGCTCCAGGCGCAGGGCTACGAGGTCGTCGGGATCTCCCCCGACAAGCCCGAGAAGCTGGCGAAGTTCCGCGAGCGCGACCACCTCACCATCACGCTGCTGTCCGACCCGGACAAGACGGTCATGAAGGAGTACGGCGCGTACGGCACCAAGAAGCTGTACGGCAAGGAGGTCGAGGGGGTCATCCGCTCCACGGTGGTGGTGGACGAGGACGGCAAGGTCTTCCTCGCGCAGTACAACGTCAAGGCCAGCGGCCACGTCGCCAAGCTGCGCAAGGACCTCCAGCTCAACAAGGTCTGAGATCCCGCGCCCGTAGCCCAATAGGTAGAGGCGACAGGTTTAGGTCCTGTTCAGTGAGAGTTCGAGTCTCTCCGGGCGCACGCACGACCATAGGGTGACCCTCATGCCGACGCTCGTCCTCGCAAGCCAGTCCCCCGCCCGCCTGAAGACGCTTCGGGCCGCCGGCGTCGAGCCGACGGTGATCGTCAGCGGGGTCGACGAGGAGCAGCTGGACGGGCTTCCGCCCGCGGAGCTGGCGCTGCAGCTGGCGGAGCTGAAGTGCGCCGCCGTCGCAGGTCGCGACGACCTCCCCGCTGACGCGCTCGTGCTCGGCTGCGACAGCGTCCTCGAGCTCGCCGGCCGGGCGCTCGGCAAGCCGGGCAGCCCCGAGGAGGCGACCCGGCGCTGGCAGGAGATGCGCGGGCGCTCCGGCGTACTCCTCACCGGTCACGCCCTGACCGACACCGCCACTGGCAAGACGGTCTCCGCAACCGCCGCCACCGTCGTCCACTTCGCCGAGGTGAGCGACGCGGAGATCGCGGCGTACGTCGCCACCGGCGAGCCGCTCGTGGTGGCGGGCGCGTTCACGATCGACGGCCTGGGCGGCGCGTTCGTCACCGGTGTCGAGGGCGACCATCACAACGTCGTCGGCCTCAGCCTGCCGCTGCTGCGGGACCTGCTGGCTGAGCTCGGCCACTCGTGGACCGAGCTCTGGGGCTAGCACCTTCCGCGTCGAGGCGGCCGCCACGGGGCCGGACCTACGTGGCATCGGCCTTCCACACGTGCCTGCGGAGCAGGCGCAGTCCGTTGAGGCCGACGACGACGGTCGATCCCTCGTGTCCCGCGACGCCGAGCGGCAGCGGCAGATGGCCGGCGAAGTCCCAGGTGACGAGGGCGACGATGACGCAGGCGGCGAAGATGATGTTCGCCTTGACGACGCGGTGCGCGCGGTGTGCGAGTTCGACGGTGGCGGGGATGGCGGCGATGTCGTCGTGGACCAGGATCACGTCGGCGGTCTCCACGGCCAGGTCTGAGCCGCCGCGTCCCATCGCAACCGCGACGTCGGCGGTCGCCATCGCCGGGGCATCGTTGATGCCGTCCCCGACCAGGAGGACGCGGCGGCCCTCGTCCTGGAGGGCGGTGATGGTGGCCGCCTTGTGCGCGGGCAACAGCCCGCCGTACGCCTCGGCGACTCCGACGCGGTCGCCGACGTGACGGGCGGCCAGAGCATGGTCGCCGGTCAGGAGGATCGACCGCAGTCCATCTGCGCTGAGCCGCTCGACGGTCGGACGGGAGGTCGGCCGGATCTCGTCCGTCAGGGCGATCAGGCCGACGGGCTGGTCGTCGACGATGACGGCCACGACAGTGTGCCCGGCCTCCTCGAGGTCGACGACGGACGGGCGTACGGCCTCGGCTCCGGAGAGCTCATCGAGGAGCAGCGGCGAGCCGACCCTCAGCGTGCGGTCCGCGACACGGGCGGTGATGCCGCGGCCCGGGGTGGCGTGGAACTCTCCGGCAGCCGAGAGGGTCAGCCGGCGGGCCCGGGCCGCCGCGACGACGGCACGCGCGATCGGGTGCTCGCTGTGTTGCTCGGCAGAGGCGGCCGCGGCAAGCACGTCGTCGGCCGAGTGGTCGGCAAGCTGAACTACGTCGACCACGAGCGGCGAGCCGTGCGTCAGCGTGCCGGTCTTGTCGAACACCACCACCTCCACGCCCCGAAGGCTCTCCAGAGCGACGGCCGACTTGATCAGCACCCCGTGTCGGCCGGCGTTGGCGATGGCAGCCAGCAGCGGCGGCATGGTGGCGAGTACGACGGCGCAGGGCGAGGCGACGATCATGAAGGTCATCGCGCGCAGCAACGAGGGCTGGAACGCGGCGCCGGCGATCAGCGGGATGGCCACGATCAGCAAGGTCCCGATTACCACGATCACGGAGTAGCGCTGCTCGACCTTCTCGATGAACAGCTGCGTCGCCGCCTTCGTCTGCGAGGCGTCCTCGACCAGCGCGACGATCCGGGCCACGACCGACTCGTGTGCCGCTGCGCCGACTCGTACGGTCAACGACCCGGTGCCGTTGACGGTGCCCGCGTAGACCTCCGAGTCGATGCTCTTGAGCACGGGCAAAGGCTCGCCGGTGATGGTCGCCTGGTCGACCTCGCTGGAGCCCTCGACGACGACGCCGTCCGCGCCGATCCGCTCACCGGGCCGGACCAGGATCCGGTCTCCCACCTCGAGCTCGGCGACGTCTACGACCTCCTCGCCGGCGGCATGGACCCGGGTCGCCCGGTCCGGAGTGAGCTCGAGCAGCGCGCTGACCGAGTCGGCCGTACGCCGGGTGACGAACGCCTCCAGCGCGCCCGAGGTCGCGAAGATGACGATCAGCAGCCCACCGTCGCGGACCTGGCCGATCGCCGCCGCCGCGATCGCGGCCACGATCATGAGGACGTCGACGTCCAGTGTCTTCTCCCGCAGCGCCCGGAGACCGGCCAGCGCGGGCTCCCAGCCCCCGGCGACGTAGCACGCCAGATAGAGCGCCCACCACAGCGGCGAGGCCGCGCCGGTCAGCTCGGCGATGCCGCCGAGGGCGAAGAGCACCAGGGCGAGGCCGGCCCAGCGGACCTCCAGCAGGTCCCATGCCGAGGCCCACGGCGAGCGGCGGGCGGGTAGGGGGCGGACAGCCAAGGGGGAAGGGTCCTGGAGGGTCGTCACACCCAAGGATAATCACATGCACATATATGCATGAAAACGTCGGTAGGATGTCAGCATGGGTCACATCGGGGAGGGAAGCGCCGGGGCGCGGGCCGAGCTCGACGCCACCTCGGCCAAGTCGCTCGCGGCGACCCTGCAGGCACTCGCCTCGTCCAGCCGGCTACTCATCCTCGACCGGCTGCGTCGGGCGCCGTCGACAGTCGGTGAGCTCGCCGAGTCGGTCGGGATGGAGCAGCCGGCGGTCTCCCAGCAGCTGCGGATCTTGCGCAACCTCGGCCTCGTCACCGGCGAGCGCGAGGGGCGCTCCATCGTCTACGAGCTCTACGACGATCACGTCGCCGAGCTGCTCGACCAGGCGCTCTACCACGCCGAGCACCTCCGGCACGGTGATGCCGGACGCCGCGGTCAGTCCGCCGCGGTGAACCCGCACCCTCACTGAGGTCGGCGGTCGGCCGGCAACATCTTGACGGGTACCTGTGGATTATCGATCGTCTGTTCTAATATGGGTCGATGCCGGGTAGACTCGGGTCCATGGCAGCCAGCCCCGACCTCCTCGACCCGCGCACGGTGCTCGACCGCGCCGAGTCGGTGCTGCGCGCCCGCCGGGCCGCCGAGGTCGACGACCTCGAGGTGTGCCTGGCCTGGGCGGACCTGCACGGCGAGGCGCCCGCCCTCGAGGTGCCGGGCGGAGAGCGGCTGATCGATCTCGGCGGCGACGGGACGCCGACGGTGCGGGAGCTGTGCCTGGCCGAGCTCGCGATCGCGCGCCACGCGTCCGCCGCGGCGACGCGGTCGGCGACCGCCGACGCCCTCGACCTGCGCCACCGGCTTCCCGCGCTCTGGGCAGCGACCCGAGGGCTCGAGTGCGAGCCCTGGCTGGCCCGTAAGGTCGCCAGGATGTCCAGGCGCCTCTCACAACGCGCCGTCGGCGTGGTCGACCAGGCGGTGACCGCCGCGGTCCACGAGTCCCCGGCCCGCCTCATCGCCATCGCCGAGGCCAAGATCATCGAGGCCGACACCGCCGCCCACGAGGCCCAGCTCGAGCAGAGGCGACGCGAGCGCGGGGTCTGGCTCGGCCGGCTTCGGCCCGCCGACCCCGCCCATCCCGACTCGGGCCGGGCCGTGCAGTCCCTCTTCGCCAAGATCGACCCGGCCGCCGCCTACCAGCTCAACGCACTCATCACCCAGGTCGCCGACCGGCTGGCGGCGCACTCCGACGACGCTCCCGACCCGGAGTCCGACGCCGAGTCCGGGCCACTCAGCCACGACGAGCTTCGAGCGCGGGCACTCGAGCTGTTGGCCAGGCCCGACGAGGTCCTCGACCTGATCAACGACGACGCCTCCACCCCCGACCAGCCGCCGGCGAGACGACGGAAGAGAGACCGAGCGAAGGTCTACGTGCACCTCCACGAGTCGACCCTGCTCTCCGGAGACGGCCTCACCCGGGTGGAGGGCCTCGGGCCGATGCTCGCCTCACACCTCTCCCGGCTCCTCGGCCATGCCGACATCGAGCTCACCCCGGTCGTCGACCTGGCCCAGATCCGCAGCGTCAACGGCTACGAGCACCCCGAACACCTCAAGGAGCGGACCAGACTCCGCCTTGCCGTCGGCGACGTCTTCCCGCACGCCACGTCCACCAACCGTCGCGGCGACCTCGACCACCCGGTCCCCTACGACCCCGGTGGACCTCCCGGCCAGACGAGCGATCTCAACGCCGCCCCACTCTCACGCAGCTCCCACCGCGCCAAGACCCATCTCGGCTACACCGTCGAGCAGCTCGGTCTGGGGCGCTACCTCTGGCGCACGCCCCACGGCCTGCTCCGACTCGTCGACCCGACAGGCACCCACGTCCTGACCGAGGGCGAGGCGGCCCTCCTACGACGCCACCGGCAGCCGACCGCAGCCTGACCGGCTCGGCCGAATTCACGCAGTGCCCGTGGCATTCACGCAGTGCCGTGGCGACCCGAGCCACGCCGCCGGTCAGTCGGTGACCTCCTCGGTGATCTCGTCGAGCACCCGCGCCGCGCGGGCGGTCGCGCGGGGGTCCTCGTAGACCTCGGTGTAGCGGATCGGCCGGTGGAACACGAACCGCCGGAAGAGATAGAACCGCGCCACCTGCGAGAGCAGGATCCCGATCACGTTGGCTGCGATGTTGTCCGAGATCGGGTCCGAGAGTCCCAGCCAGTTCCGGTTGATCCACAGGCAGGCGACCGGAATCGTCATGGTGGCGACGTTGATGACGACGTACGCCGTGAAGCCGCCGTCGGGGTGGTCGGACGCGCGGTACCGGAACGTCCACCGGCGGCTCAGCTCATAGCTGATGAGCATCCCGACCGTGTTGGCGAGGACGTAGGACAGGATCGGGTGCGACGGGAGGACCGCCGGCACGAACAGCCCGTGCGCGAGCAGGTTGAACAGGACGAACGCGACGGCCGTCGCGATGCCGCCGACCGCCATGAAGCGGCCGGCCTCGCCGGCCAGGCGTCCTGCGCGCATGCGCAGCAGCCTAAAGGCTGCAGGTGAAGGGAGCCCGAACGCGGTCCCGCCGATCACTCCACCGGCAGGCCGAGGCCGCGTGCGATGAGCATCCGCTGGATCTCCGAGGTGCCCTCGCCGATCTCGAGGATCTTGGCGTCGCGGTAGAACCGGGCGACGGGGTACTCCTCCATGAAGCCGTAGCCGCCGAAGACCTGGGTGGCGATCCGGGTCGCCGTGACCGCCGCCTCGGAGGTGTAGAGCTTCGCGACCGACGCCGCCCGCTTGAAGTCAGCCACCGGCGCGCCACCGTCCTTCATCGCCGCCGCCTTGTAGGTGAGCAGCCGGCCGGCCTGCGCCATCACCTCGAGGTCGGCGAGCTGGAAGGCCACGCCCTGCTTGCGTCCGATGGGTACGCCGAAGGTCTGCCGCTCGGCGGCGTACGCCAGGCAGTGGTCGAGGCACGCCTGGACGCAGCCGGCCGCGAGCGCGGCGATCGCCACCCGGCCGTCGTCGAGCGTGGCGAGGAACTGCGCGTAGCCGCGGCCGCGCTCGCCGAGCAGGTGGTCGGCCGGGACGTGGACGTCCTCGAAGGTCAGCGGGTGGGTGTCGGAGGCGTGCCAGCCGAGCTTGTCGTACGCCGGCTCCGCGGTGAACCCGGGCGTGCCGGCCGGGACCAGGACCGCGCTGATCTCCGGCCTGCCGCCCTCGCGCGCGCCCGTCCGAGCGGTGACGGTGACGACGGAGGTGATGTCGGAGCCGGAGTTGGTGATGAACTGCTTGGCCCCGTTGACGACCCACTCGTCGCCGACGAGCTCGGCGCGGGTCTTGGTGGCGCCGGCGTCGGAGCCGGCGCCGGGCTCGGTCAACCCGAAGCCGGCCAGCCTCTGCCCGGCGACGAGGTCGGGCAGCCAGCGCTCCTTCTGCTCCGGCGTGCCGAAGGTGAGGATCGGGTTGATCCCGAGCCCGACGCCGGCCTCGAGCGTGATCCCGAGGGACTGGTCGACCCGGCCGAGCTCCTCGATGGCGACGCAGAGCGAGGTGAAGTCGCCGCCGGCGCCGCCGTACTCCTCCGGGGCCGTCAGGCCGAAGAGCCCGATCTTGCCCATCTGCTGCACGACCTCCACCGGGAAGTGGTGGTCGCGGTCCCACTGGGCGGCGTACGGCGCGATCTCGGCCTCGGCGAAGTCACGGACGACGTGCCGGAACTCCTCGTGCTCGCGGGAGAGTTCGAAGGTCATGTCCGCAGGTTAGCGTTCATTAACCTTCATCGGAAGGTGCCGGTCGCGACCGAGCCGGAGAGCCGCCGCTGGAAGAACAGGTACACGACGAGCACCGGCACCACGGTCATGACGACGGCGGCGAAGAGCGCACCGAAGTTGACCGAGTAGCCGGCCTGGGAGGAGAACCTCGCCATCCCCTGGGTCAGCACGTAGTGGCTCTGGTCGGTGTTGAGCGCCACTGGGAGCAGGAACTGGTTCCACAACCCGAGGAAGTTGAAGATCGCCACGCTCGCCATGCCGGGACCGGCCATCGGCAGCATGATCTGGAAGAAGGTCCGCCACTCCCCCGCCCCGTCGATCGTCGCCGCCTCGTAGACGTCGTGCGGCAGCGTCTTGAAGAACGCGTACAGGAAGAAGACGGTGAACGGCAGCGCGTACGCGACGTACGTCAGCGTGAGCCCGGGCAGGGTGTTGAGGAGGCCGACGTTCCGCAGCACGAAGAAGAGCGGGACGATGACGAGGAAGATCGGGAAGGCGAGTCCGCCGAGCATGAGGCCGTAGATGAGCCGGCGCCCGGGGAACCGGTACCGCGCGAGGACGTAGGCGCACATCGCGCCGAGCAGCATGACGATCACCAGCGCGCTGGCGACGACCAGCACGGTGTTGAGGAAGAACCGGCCGATCCCGGCGTCGGTCCAGGCCTCGGAGTAGTTCGCGAACCGCCAGTGCGCCGGGAGCGCGAACGGCGAGTGCAGGATCTCCTTGGTCGTCTTGAACGACGACAGCACGACCCAGAGGAACGGCACGACCACGATCACCGACCAGATGACCAGCAGGACGTGCGAGGTCGTCTCGACGGCGATGTCCCCCCCGCTGCGCGCGCTACGGCGGTGCGGTGCGACGACGCGTTCGTCGGTGGCCACGGCGGTCATGCCTTCCTCCTCTCGCGCCCGCCGGTCAGGTAGTTGACCAGGAAGACGAGCGTGGCGAACAGCAGGGTGATGAGCGCGAGCACGACGCCCATCGCGGTGGCGTAGCCGAACTGGCTCTTCTTGAAGGCGGTGGTCAGCAGGTACTGGCTCATCGTGAGGGTGGAGTTGTCGGGCCCGCCGTTCGGGTTGAGCGCCTGCATGAACACGAAGGCGTCGAGGGAGAGGATGCCGATGTAGATGTACGCCGTCTGGACGTTGTCCCGGACGAGCGGCAGCGTGATCGAGACCGCGGTGCGGAAACGGCCCGCGCCGTCGAGCCGGGCCGCCTCGTAGATCTCGGCGGGGAGACCCTTGATGGCGGCGACGAAGAGCACCGTGTAGAACCCGATCGAGCCCCAGATGATCACGAACATCGAGGCCGGCATCGCGCTCTTCACCTCCCCGAGCCACGCGAAGTTCTCGAACCCGTGCAGCCCGACCTTGGTGAGGGCGCCGTTGAGGAGCCCCGCGGCGGGGTCGTAGACCTGCGCCCAGATCAGGCCGATGACGATCGCGGGCACGACGTACGGGAAGAAGGAGACGATCCGGTAGAGGCCCGCTGCCCGGATCCCGCGGATCGTGCCGGTGCTGGGACCGCCCATGGTGACGACGACCGCGATCGCGAACGCGAGCGTCAGCGTCACGAACGGGACCACCAGGGCGAGCAGGACGTTGTTGCGGACGGCGTGGAGGAAGATGTCGTCGTGGGCCAGCTTGCGGAAGTTGGCGAGGCCGACGACGTGCATCTCGGGCGAGAACCCGGTCCAGTCGGTCAGGGAGTAGAAGATAGCCTGGCAGACCGGCACGAGCACGAAGATCACGAAGATCGCGAGCGGCAGCCCGAGGAACACCAGCATGAAGCTGATCCGGTCGAAGGTCAGCAGCCCACGCCAGCGGGCCAGCCGCCGTCGGGCGGCCACGCGGGGGCGGCCGCCCGTCGTCGTACTGCTGGTGCTCATGGCTGTCACGTGATCTTGAGCTTCTTGACGGAGGAGTCGTTGGCGACCTTGTCGCTGATCTCCTGCATCCCCTTGGTCAGCCCGGCGACGTCGGTGTCGCCGGACAGGAAGGAGTTCCAGACCACCAGCTGGTCGCTGTCCATGCCGTAGTAGTCGTAGAACTGGTAGTTGAAGACCTTGTCGCCGGCGTCGTCGAGCAGCTTCGACTGCGACTTCAGGGCGGTGGACCCGAACCCGTCGGAGGGCACGGTGCCCTTCACGATCGTCGGCGCAAGGCGCGTCTTGGAGAAGTTGGTCGCCGCGGCGTTCGAGAGCATCGCCCGCAGGATCTCCTTGCCGCCCGCCGGGTTCTTGGCCTGGCTGGGCACGATGAAGCCCTCGCCGGAGGCGGCCCGGAGCGCCGTGTACCCCATCTCGGGGCTGTCGGTGAGCGTCGGCTCGGGGAAGCCGGTCATCTCGAAGCCCTTCTTCGTGGCCTTCTTCATCTCGTTCTCGATCCACCCACCCGAGGGGTAGAGCAGGGCGAGCTGGTCGTTGCTCCACTTCGCCTGCGCGGCGGTGAACTGCGTGCCCGCGCCGCCGGGGACGAACATCCCCTGCTTCACCATCTCGCCCAGCTTCTCGAAGACTCCCTGGATCGCGGGGTGCGACCAGGCCTTGGACTCGAGGTTCTCCAGCGCGAGGCGGACCTCGTCGCCGCCCTCCTTGGCCGCCGAGTCGATGGCGAGGGTGCGGTAGTACGTCGCCGCCTCCTTGCCCCAGACCCAGAGGTACTTCCCCTTCGCCTTGGCCTTCGCGCCGAGGTCGAGCGCCTCGTCCCACGTCTTCGGCGGGGTCCAGCCGTTCTCCTCGAACAGCGACGCGGAGTACCAGACGGCGTACAGCGTCATCACGTAGTTCATCGCGACGAAGCGGCCGTTGTAGGTGCCGGTGGCCTTGGCGTTCGGGTAGAGGGTGTCGGCGATCTTGGTGCCCTCGTAGTTGTCGGCGTCGAAGACGTCGTCGAGCGTCTCGAGCTGGTCGGCGATCGTGTTGAAGCCGATGATGCCGGCGCCGGAGTTGTCGATCAGGTCGGGCGGGTTGCCGCCGGCGAAGCGGGGCTGGAGCTCCTGCGCGATCTGCGTCGACGGCGACACCTTGAACGTGACGCCGGAGAAGCCCTTCTGCTTCTTGACCTGCTCTGTGGCGTAGGTGACGTAGTCGTAGCCGTAGCCGCCGTTGAAGATGACCGCCTCGACGCTGGTGCTGTCCTTGAGTCCGAACGGGTTGGAGGCGGACTTCGGGCCGGACTCCTCGGAGCCGCCGCCGCTGCTCGGCGAGGAGCAGGAGGCGAGCGGGCCCGCCAGCGGCAGCAGCGCCGCCGCGGTGAGCGCGCCACGGAGGAGGTTCCGGCGGTCCACGAGACCGGGTTGGTGAGTCATCGGTTCCTGCCTTTCAGGTGGGATGTCGGTGTGTGCTGCTTGCTGCGTTTCGGACCCGCCACCCGATCGGCGGGGACGTGTGTCAGGCCAGGCCGGCGATGCGCTCGCCGTACCTCTCCTTGAGGGCGTCGTTGTGCTCGTCGCCGCCGGGGACGTTGGCCGAGATGTAGAGCGGCGGGACCTCACCGCTCGCGCCGATCCGCTCGGCGGCGCCGATCGTGAGGAGCTGGGCGAGGTACGCCGCGGTGATCGACGAGACCGCGCCCACGCCGAGCCCGTCCCCCAGGGCGAGCGTCGTGTCGCCGTACGGCGCGCGGTTGTCGAGCACGACGTCGGCGACGTCGGCCAGGCGCCGGCCGCTCGGGTGCTTCGGGGCGACCGCGTTGGTGTGCTCGAGGCTGGTCACGGCGATGACCGGGTGGCCCTCCGCCTTGGCGCGCAGCGCGAGCCCGACGATCGAGCCGTTGACGCCGGAGTTGGACGCGATGAGGAAGACGTCGGCCGGGTGGAAGCCGTAGAGCGCGAAGAGGTCGTCCACGACGGTCTCGTCCCGCTCGAGCGTGCCGCCGCGCAGCACCGAGACGTCGCGGTCGCCCAGCAGGACGAGGTCGCGCAGCGCCACCGCGTGGGTCGGGATCAGGCCGCCCGCGCGCCCGGCGATCTCCATCGCGAAGGCCTGGGAGTGGCCCGTGCCGAACGCCTGCAGCACGCCGCCGTCGCGCAGCGACGCCACGATCAGGTCGAGCGCGGCGTCGAGCCCGCCGGAGCGTACGTCGGCGTCGATCTCGGCGAGGCGACGGGTGACCTCCGCGGAGAAGTCGGCGAAGGCGGTCATCGGGTTCCTTTCGACGGCGTCGTCGGGGTCTTGATCGGAGCGCGGCCGGCACGCGCGGCGCCTCGCTGTCGACGGCGGTGCGGCGAGACGGCCGCCGCGGAGGCGGCGAGCAGGCTCGTCGTACGGGAGAAGTCCTGCTGGGCGACGAGCAGGTAGAGCAGGTCGATCACGAACAGCTGCGCGTGCTTGGCGGAGAGGTCGTCGGGCTGGAGGTAGGCGCCCGGGGCGACGGCCGCGAGGTGGGCGTCGGCGACCTCCGCGAGCGGTGAGGTCGGGTCGCTCGTGACCGCGACGGAGAAGGCGCCGGAGGACTTGGCGAGGGTGAGCATCTCGATCGTCTCCTCGGTCCGCCCGGTGTTGGAGAAGGCGATCGCGACCGCGGTCTCGCCGAGGAGGGCGGCGCTGGTGAGGGCGACGTGGACCTCGCTCCAGGCGTGGGCGTTGATGCCGATCCGGTAGAGCCGGGCCTGCAGCTCGACCGCCATGCCGGCGCTGCCGCCGATCCCGTAGATGTCGACGTGGCCGCTGCTGGCGACCGCCGCCGCGACCCGTGCGATGAGGTCGGGGTCGATCGCGTCGGCGGTGGAGGCGAGCGCGACGCTGTGGGCGTTGACGAGGGTGCGTACGACGTCGGTCGGCGAGTCCCCGGGGTGGAACTCGCGGCCGATGTCGGCCTTCCAGGTCTCGTCCCCGCTGGCGCGGCCCTGCTCGGCCGCGGCGCCGACGCGGAGGGTCGGGTAGCCGGCGTACCCGATCGCGCGGCAGAACCGGGTCACGGTCGCCGGCGAGGTGCCCGCGGCCTGGGCGAGCTCGGTGATCGACAGCCGGAGCGGGAGCGAGGGGTCCTCGATCAGCAGCGTCCCGATCTTCGCCATCGCGTCCGACATCCGGGGCAGCGCGGCTCTGATCCGGCTGCTCGCGCCGAATCCCTCTAATGTGTGCGCTGCCTGCGCCGCGGTCGTCACGTCCACTGTCGTCCAGTCACCTGAAAATTCGTCTCAGCCGTGAAGGTATGGCAGAGAAAACTATTTGCATAGCATCCGCCGAACAATCCTCGAAGTGTCACGAGTAGGTAACGATGAGCGAACCTGTCCGGACCGGTCAGCGGTCGGGTCGGCGCCCGGCCGCGGAGCCGGTGCTCGCCGTCGACGCCGGCGGCACGAGCACGCGCACGGTCGTCGTGGATGGGTCGGGTCGTTGCCTCGGCTACGGACGGGCCGGCAGCGGCAACCCGACCTCGTCCGGCCCGGCCGCCGCGGCCGGGGCCGTGGCGGCGAGCGCAGCGATGGCGCTCGAGGGCGCCGGCGTCCCCGCCTCGGAGCTGTCGCTGGTCGTGCTCGCGATGGCCGGCCACCGCTCCGCGGGGCCGCTCGACGAGCTGCACCGCGGCCTCGAGCGCGAGGGCGTCACCGCGCCGGTGGTCTTCGAGAGCGACCAGCTCGCGATGTACTTCTCGGGGACGCACCTGCCGCAGGGGTACGGCGTCGTCGCGGGCACCGGAGCCGCCGCGATCCGGGTCGAGGACGGGCAGGCGATCGCCACCTCCGACGGCCTGGGCTGGCTGCTCGGCGACGAGGGCTCCGGGTTCTGGATCGGCCAGCGGGTCGTGCGCGCCGCCCTCGCCGACCTCGACGGGCGCGGTCCGGCGACCGCGCTCACTCCCCTGCTGCTGCACCGGCTCGACCTCGGCGCAGCCGCCACGTCGTCGTACGACGAGCGGAGGGAGGTCATCGCAAGGGCGCTGGAGAGGCTGTACGCGCTCAGGCCGGTGCGGCTCGCGCAGTTCGCCGACCTCGCCTTCGACGCGTACGGCGACGCGGTGGCGGACGGGATCGTGACAGACGCCGTCGCCGGGCTGGCCCGCACCCTCGCGGCGGTCGCGTCGCCCGTCGTCAGCGGGCCGGTCGTCCTCGGTGGCGGCATCCTCACCCACCACCCCGCCCTCGCCCTGCGGGTGGTGTCGGCGTTCGCGGGCGGCGGCGCGCTTCCCGACATGCACACGGTGGCCGACGGGGTCGTGGGCGCGGCGACGCTCGCGCTGCGCCACGCGGGCGTGGGCGTCGGCGCCGCCGAGTTCGAGCGGCTCGTCGGGTCGCTGGCCCCGCTCCGCTGAGCGGCGGTCCGCTGAGCGGCGGTCCGCTGTGAGAGGCGCCACCAGCCGCCCCGGCGTACCTCCCCTAGACTCGCGTAGCCAAACGATCCGAAGGAGTGTCGACGTGAGCAAGCCACTGTCCAAGGTCCTGATCGCGAACCGCGGCGAGATCGCGGTGCGCGTCATCCGCGCCTGCAAGGACGCCGGCATCGGCTCCGTCGCCGTGTACGCCGAGCCCGACCGCGACGCTCTCTTCGTCCGCCTCGCCGACGAGGCCTACGCGCTCGGCGGCGCCACCCCGGCGGAGTCCTACCTCTCGATCGAGAAGATCGTCGAGATGGCCCTGCGGTCCGGAGCCGACTCGGTCCACCCGGGCTACGGCTTCCTCGCGGAGAACTCCGCCTTCGCCCAGGCCGTGCTCGACGCCGGGCTGATCTGGATCGGCCCCTCCCCGGCCGCGATCGACGCGCTGGGCGACAAGGTCCGGGCCCGCCACATCGCCGAGAAGGTCGGCGCCCCGCTCGCCCCCGGCACCAAGGACCCGGTCGAGTCGGCCGACGAGGTGGTGGCGTTCGCGCAGGAGAACGGCCTGCCGATCGCCATCAAGGCCGCCTTCGGCGGCGGCGGCCGCGGCCTCAAGGTCGCGCGCACGATGGAGGAGGTCGCCGACCAGTACGAGTCGGCGGTCCGCGAGGCGGTCAGCGCCTTCGGCCGCGGCGAGTGCTTCGTGGAGAAGTTCCTCGACAAGCCGCGCCACGTCGAGACCCAGTGCCTCGCCGACACCCACGGCAACGTCGTGGTCGTCTCCACCCGCGACTGCTCGCTGCAGCGCCGCCACCAGAAGCTGGTCGAGGAGGCGCCCGCGCCGTTCCTGACCGACGAGCAGGTCACCCGGCTCTACGAGTCCTCCAAGGCGATCCTTAAGGAGGCCGGCTACGTCGGCGCAGGCACGTGCGAGTTCCTCGTCGGCCAGGACGGCACCATCTCCTTCCTCGAGGTCAACACCCGCCTCCAGGTCGAGCACTGCGTGTCCGAGGAGGTCACCGGCATCGACCTGGTCCGCGAGATGTTCCGGATCGCGGCCGGCGAGGAGCTCGGCTACGACGACCCGGAGATCCGCGGCCACTCGATCGAGTACCGCATCAACGCCGAGGACGGCGGCCGCAACTTCATGCCCGCGCCCGGCACGCTGACCGAGTGGGCTCCCCCGCACGGTCCCGGCGTACGCCTCGACGGCGGGTACGAGAAGGGCGAGACCATCCCCGGCGCGTTCGACTCCCTCATCGCCAAGCTGATCGTCACCGGCCGCGACCGCACCCAGGCGCTCGAGCGCTCCCGCCGCGCGCTGGCCGAGTTCAAGGTCGACGGGATGCCCACCGTCATCCCGTTCCACCAGGCCGTGGTCGCCGACCCGGCCTACGTCGGCGACGGGACGACCTTCGGCGTCTACACCACCTGGATCGAGACCGACTTCGACAACCAGATCCAGCCGTACGCCGGCGACCACGCCGAGGCGCCCGAGGCCGACGAGCGACAGACCGTCGTGGTCGAGGTCGGCGGCAAGCGCCTCGAGGTCTCCCTCCCCGGCGGCCTCGGCGGCCTGGCCGCGGGTCCGGCAGCCGGGTCGAAGGGGAAGCCGAAGCGCGGCGGGGGCAAGAAGGCCGGTGCCGCGGTCTCGGGCGACGCGGTCACCTCGCCGATGCAGGGCACCGTCGTCAAGGTCGTCGCCGAGGAGGGCGCGACCGTCGCCGAGGGCGACACCATCGTCGTCATCGAGGCGATGAAGATGGAGCAGCCCCTCAAGGCCCACAAGGCCGGCACCGTCACCGGGCTCGCGGCCGAGGTCGGCGCCACCGTCACCAACGGCCAGGTCATCGCCGAGATCAAGGACTGAGCCCGGGCTGCTCGGGTGCTCAGGTGAGGCCGACGGCGCGGGCGAGCAGGTCGAGGTGGTGCTCGAAGAGCGCGTCGGGATCGCCGAGGCCGTCCCGGCCGTACTGCCCGAACACCTCGAAGCTGACGCAGCCGAAGAGCGCCGCCCAGCCGAAGACCCCGGCGACGAGCACGTCGTCGGGGAGCTCGGAGCCGAGCTCCTGACGCGCCGCCGCGAAGGCCGCGAGCAGGGTCGGTGAGGAGAGCTCGACCCTCGGTGGGGTGAGCCGGCCGGCGGCGTACGCCTCCTCCCAGACGGCGATGAGCGCCCTGATCACGCGGGTGCCGGGGCCCATCGTCCGCTCGGCCGGCGCCTCGTAGCCCGGGACGGGGCTGCCGAACAGCAGGGCGTACGTCGCCGGCTCGGCCCGCGCCCAGGACCTGACCGCACGGCCGATCGCCGCCTGCCGGGCCTCATAGTCGTCGGTCTCGACCGCCGCGACGGCCGACTCCACCGCCTCGCCGAGCTCGTCGTAGCCGTCGACGACGAGCAGGGTGAGCAGCTCGTCGCGGCTCCTCACGTAGCGATAGACCGCCGACGACACCACGCCGAGGTCGCGCGCGACCGCGCGGAGCGAGAGCGCCGCAGCGCCGTCGGTCGCGAGGTGCTGGCGGCCGATCCGGACGATCTCGGCCATCGTGCGCTCACGGGCGCGCTGCCGCGGAGTCCCTGCCATGAACGCCATCCTGCCACAGATCGAGAGCGGGAAAGACAAATGTGAGCGGCGCTCTTGTTTTTCGATCGCCGGCAGCGCAGGCTGAGGAAACGAGAGCACCGCTCTCGAATCCACCGATCCTCAGGAGACAGCCATGACCACCACCCACGTCGTCATCGGTGCCGGCCCCGTCGGCGCCACGATCGCCACCCAGCTCGCGGCCCGGGGCGAGGCCGTCCGCGTGCTCACCCGCTCGGGCAGCGGCCCGGACCACCCGCTCGTCGAACGCCGTCGCGGCGACGCGTCGAGCCCCGCCGATCTCGCCGCGACCTTCGCGGGGGCCCGGGCCGTCTTCGACTGTATGCACGGCAGCGCCTACCGCGCGGACGTCTGGCGGACCGAGCTGCCCGCCGCCGAGCGTGCCGTCCTCGAGGCCGCCGGCGGCGTCGGCGCCGTGGTCGTCTTCCCCGAGAGCCTGTACGCGTACGGCCACGTCTCGGGACCGATCACCGAGGACCTGCCGCGGGACGCGGCCTCCGGCAAGCCCGCCGTGCGAGCCGACCTGCTCCGTGCGCGCGAGGCGTCCCCCACGCCGACGGTGAGCGTCGCGGCCTCCGACTTCTACGGCCCGCTCGCGCGCAACGCCCACGCCGGGGAGCGGATGGTCCCGACCGTCCTCGCCGGCCGCACGATGAGGGTCCTCGGCGACCCCGACGTACCGCACTCCTGGACCTACGTCCCCGACCTCGCCGCCGCGATGATCCGGGCCGCCGAGGACGAGGCCCTCTGGGACGGCTTCCTGCACGCGCCCACCGCGCCGCCGGCGAGCCAGCGCCGGCTGGTGGAGCTGTACGCCGAGGTGGCCGGCGTACCCACCCCGACGGTGACGAGCATCCCGGGCTGGGCGCTGCGCGGCGTCGGCCTCGTCCACCGCGGCACCCGCGAGCTCGCCGAGATGCTCTACCAGTTCGAGCGGCCCTTCGTGCTCGACTCCTCGGCCAGCGAGGCGCGGCTCGGGCTGGCACCCACGCCCCTGGACGTCGGGGCGAAGGCGACGGTCGAGTGGTGGCGCGCACAGGGGTGAGCCACCCCTTGGAACGGCCCCTGTGTCGCCAGCGACCGGGCTCGGTAGTTTGTCGCCATGTTCTCCAAGGTGCTGGTGGCCAACCGCGGTGAGATCGCGATCCGGGCGTTCCGCGCCGCGTACGAGCTGGGGGCGAAGACGGTCGCCGTCTTCCCCTACGAGGACCGCGGCTCCGAGCACCGCCTGAAGGCCGACGAGGCCTACCAGATCGGCGAGATCGGCCACCCGGTCCGCGCCTACCTCGACCCCCAGGCGATCGTCGAGGCGGCCGTGAGCTGCGGTGCCGACGCGGTCTACCCCGGCTACGGCTTCCTCTCGGAGAACCCCGCGCTCGCCCAGGCCTGTGTCGACGCCGGGATCACCTTCATCGGCCCGAGCGCGCGGGTCCTCGAGCTGACCGGGAACAAGGCCCGCGCCATCGCGGCCGCGCGCGAGGCGGGCGTGCCCACCCTCGAGTCGGTGGACCCGTCCACCGACGTCGACACGCTCGTCTCCGCGGCCGAGGGCATGCGCTATCCGCTCTTCGTGAAGGCGGTCGCGGGCGGCGGCGGGCGCGGGATGCGCCGCGTCGACGAGCCGGGTGCCGGCCAGCAGACCCTGCGCGACGCGGTCGAGACGTGCATGCGCGAGGCCGAGGCGGCCTTCGGCGACCCGTCGGTCTTCATCGAGCAGGCGGTGGTCGAGCCCCGCCACATCGAGGTGCAGATCCTCTCCGACGGCACCGAGGAGGGCACCATCCACCTCTTCGAGCGGGACTGCTCGGTCCAGCGCCGCCACCAGAAGGTCGTTGAGATCGCCCCGGCGCCCGGGCTCGACCCGGACCTGCGAACGCGGATCTGCGCCGACGCGGTGCGGTTCGCGACGCAGATCGGCTACCGCAACGCCGGCACGGTGGAGTTCCTGCTCGACCCCGAGGGCAACTACGTCTTCATCGAGATGAACCCCCGGATCCAGGTCGAGCACACCGTGACCGAGGAGGTCACCGACGTCGACCTCGTGCAGTCGCAGATGCGGATCGCCGCGGGCGAGACGCTCGCCGACCTGGGCCTGTCGCAGAACTCGGTCCACCTCCGCGGCGCGGCGCTGCAGTGCCGGATCACCACCGAGGACCCGGCCAACGGGTTCCGCCCCGACACCGGGATGATCACCACCTACCGCTCCCCCGGCGGCGCCGGCGTACGCGTCGACGGCGGTACGACGTACTCCGGCGCGGAGATCTCCCCGCACTTCGACTCGATGCTCGCGAAGCTCACCTGCCGCGGCCGCACGTTCGCCGACGCGGTGATGCGGGCGCGGCGCGCGGTGGCGGAGTTCCGCATCCGCGGGGTTGCCACCAACATCCCGTTCCTGCAGGCGCTCCTCGACGACCCGGACTTCATCGCCGGCCGGATCACGACCAGCTTCATCGAGCGCCACCCCCAGCTGCTCACGGCCCGCGCGTCCGGAGACCGCGGCACGAAGCTGCTCACCTACCTCGCCGACGTCACCGTCAACCGGCCGTACGGCGAGGCGCCGGTGAGCGTGGACCCGGTGACGAAGCTGCCCGGCGTCGAATCGGGGCTCGACCTCGCCGTACCCGCCCCCGACGGCACCCGACAGCGGCTGCTCTCCCTCGGTCCGGAGGCCTTCGCGGCCGAGCTGCGCGCCCAGCAGCAGGTCGCGGTCACCGACACCACCTTCCGCGACGCGCACCAGTCGCTGCTGGCGACCCGGGTGCGGTCCTACGACCTGCTCGCGGTGGCCGGGCACGTCGCCCGGATGACGCCGCAGCTGTGGTCGGTGGAGTGCTGGGGCGGGGCGACGTACGACGTCGCGCTGCGGTTCCTCCACGAGGACCCCTGGGAGCGGCTGGCCGAGCTGCGCCAGGCGATCCCGAACCTCTGCCTGCAGATGCTGCTGCGCGGCCGCAACACGGTCGGCTACACGCCGTACCCCACCACCGTCACGACCGCCTTCGTCGAGGAGGCCGCCGCGACCGGGATCGACGTGTTCCGCATCTTCGACGCGCTCAACGACGTCGACCAGATGCGCCCCGCGATCGAGGCCGTCCGCGCGACGGGCACGACCGTCGCGGAGGTGGCGCTGTGCTACACCGGCGACCTCTCCTCCCCCGACGAGCGGCTCTACACCCTCGACTACTACCTGCGGCTGGCCGAGGAGATCGTCGAGGCGGGCGCGCACGTGCTGGCGATCAAGGACATGGCCGGGCTGCTGCGAGCGCCGGCCGCCCGGACCCTGGTCACCGCGCTGCGCGAGCGGTTCGACCTCCCGGTCCACCTGCACACCCACGACACCGCCGGCGGCCAGCTCGCCACCCTCACCGCCGCGATCGCGGCCGGCGTGGACGCGGTCGACGCGGCGACCGCCTCGATGGCCGGCACCACCTCCCAGCCGCCGCTCTCCTCGCTGGTCGCGGCCACCGACTTCACCGACCGCGAGACCGGCCTCGACCTGGCGAAGGTCAACGCGCTCGAGCCCTACTGGGAGGCCGTACGCCGCGTCTACGCCCCGTTCGAGTCCGGCCTGCCGGCGCCGACCGGCCGGGTCTACCGGCACGAGATCCCCGGCGGGCAGCTCTCCAACCTGCGCCAGCAGGCGATCGCGCTCGGGCTCGGGGAGAAGTTCGAGCAGATCGAGGACATGTACGCCGCCGCCAACGACATCCTCGGCCGGATCCCGAAGGTCACCCCGAGCTCCAAGGTCATCGGCGACCTCGCCCTCTCGCTCGTCGCCGCCGGGGCCGACCCGGAGCAGTTCGCGGCCGACCCGTCGTCGTACGACATCCCGGCCAGCGTCATCGGCTTCCTCCACGGCGAGCTCGGCGACCCGCCCGGCGGGTGGCCCGAGCCGTTCCGGAGCAAGGCGATCGAGGACCGGCCCTGGACCGCCCCCGACCAGGAGCTCTCCGCCGAGGACGCCGCCGCGCTCGAGAGCGGCGCCGGGCCGGACCGCCGCGCCACCCTCAACCGGCTGCTGTTCCCCGGCCCGACCAGGGACTACGTCGAGGCACGCGCGACCTGGGGCAACGTGTCGGTGATCCCGACGACCGACTTCCTCTACGGCATGCGGCCCGGCGAGGAGCACAACGTCCGGCTCGACGCGGGCAAGACGATCATCCTCGGCGTCCAGGCGATCGGCGAGCCCGACGAGCGCGGCATCCGCACGGTGATGGCCACGATCAACGGCCAGATGCGGCCGATCCCGGTGCGCGACCGGTCCATCGAGTCCGACGCGGCGGCCGCCGAGAAGGCCGACCCGTCGCAGCCCGGGCAGGTCGCCGCACCGTTCCAGGGGGTCGTGACGATCGCCGTGGCCGAGGGCGACGCGGTGAAGGCGGGCGACACCGTCGCCACCATCGAGGCGATGAAGATGGAGGCGGCGATCACCGCCCCCGTCGACGGCACCGTGCAGCGCCTCGCGCTCACCAGTCCGCAGGCCGTCGAGGGCGGCGACCTGGTGCTCGTGCTGGGCTGACGCGCGGCCCGACCGCCGGCGTACGACCGGATAGGCAAGCCTCACCTGGCTGGACCGACCCGGCCGGCCGGTGCACCGTAGAGGCATCGGCATCCGCCCACGTCTTCCCCGGGAGGTCTCCCATGACCACGCTCGCTCTGCCGATCGTCAGCACCTGCAGCGTCGAAGGCTGCTCCTACAACCACGACCACGACTGCCACGCCGCCGCGATCACGGTGATGCACGAGAGCTCGGCCTGCGGCACCTACTACGCCAACGGCGTCAAGGGCGGCACCGACGAGGTCGGCCACGTCGGTGCCTGTCAGCGCGCCGACTGCGTGCACAACTCGATGCTCGAGTGCACCGCCGAGGGCGTCGAGATCGGTCCCGCCACCGACACCGCCGACTGCCTCACCTACCAGCCGGCCTGAGCGGCGGCCGGCGTCAGCCGGTCGTGAACGAGAACCAGGTCGACTTCAGCCCCGCCCACGACTCCACGGCGGACCCGGTGGCGGTGTAGGTGCGCTTCGTGCCCTCGATCGTCACGGTGTCGACGTAGCGCCCGCCGGTGCCGGCGACCCGCTTGCTCACCCTGATCGAGACGATCCCGCCCGCCGAGGGCCATCGGTTCATGATCTGCCGGACCGTGACGGTGCGCTTCCAGGTGAGGTTCGGGTCGCCCGACGCCTTCACGTCGTACGGGTCCTTCTTGGAGACGAGGTAGGGCTTGTCGCCCTTGAGCAGGTAGCCCCCGTTGGAGGCGCTGAACTGCGTGTAGGCCGGCTTGCCGCCGTACGTCCTGACCCTGCCCCTGGTGGCGTCGACCGCGGCGCTGGTCGTCGAGGTCTCGAAGTCGTAGCCGCCGTAGGCCTGGTCCCGGGTGTCGTCGTAGACGTCGAAGTAGCGGGCCCGCGGGTGGTTGCGCCCGTGAGCGGCGTACGACCGCGCGGCGACGGCCTGGGCGCGGAGGGCGGCGGGCCTCCAGCTCGGGTAGGCCTCGTTGGGGACGACGCCCTTGAGGTAGGCCTCGAGGGAGACGATGTTGACGGTCCTGCGGCCCCACTTGCCGGGTTTGGGGCTCGCGGAGCGGAGGGTGCCGCGGTACTCCGCGGAGCCGCTGGGCAGGTAGAGCCGGATCGGTCGTCCGCCGGCGTTGAACGCGAGGTCGCCCTTGACGACGCTCATCCGGTGCCAGCCGCTCTTGACCTTGTAGGCGAGAGCGCTCCTGCCCCCGGACACCGGCGTGATCTTGAAGCGGCTCGCCTTCGGCCGCAGCGAGGGGAGCTTCCAGGTGCGGCCGGTGGCGACGGCGCGGGCGACGAGGCCGGAGCGGTTCTGGACGACGACGTCCGCGCTGGTGTCGCGGGTGATCAGCGCGCGGATGGTGCCCCCGACCCTCCCGGAGCCGGTGTGGGGGTAGTAGAACGACAGGATCTGCGGGTAGGTCTTCCCCTTCAGCGCCGCGCCCTGCGCGCCCCACTGCGACATCCCGTGGCCGTGGCCGTAGCCGTGGCCGGTGATCGTCACCTTCGTCGACGGGGCCAGCCTGGGCGCATCCGTGACACGGGTGGACGCGGCGCATGCCGTCGCCGGACCCAGCGCGACGGGGAGGGCGACGGCGACGGCGACCGCGACGGTGCGGGCGAGGATTCGGACACGCATGGTGCCCGAGCGTACAGGTCGCCGGTGGCTGTCAGTCCACCTTGTGGAGCCGCCGGGCGACCTCGGCGAGCGAGCCGCTCATCGAGGGGTAGACCGTGTAGGCCGCCGAGAGCTGGTCGACGGTGAGGTTGGCCGAGACGGCGAGCGAGATCGGGTGGATGAGCTCGCTCGCGCGCGGGCCGACCACGACGCCGCCGACGATCGTGCCGGAGCCGGGCCTGGCGAAGAGCTTCACGAAGCCGTCGCGGACGCCCTGCATCTTCGCGCGCGGGTTGCCGCTCAGGTCGAGCCGGAGGCCCTCGGCGATCTCCTCGCCGCTGTCGATGGCCTTCTGCGTCACGCCCACCGTCGCGATCTCCGGGCTCGTGAAGACGTTGGAGCTGACCTCCTTGAGGTTCAGCGGGCGTACGGCGTCGCCGAGGAAGTGCCTCATCGCGATCCGGCCCGCCATCGCCGCCACCGAGGCGAGCATGAAGCCGCCCGTGCAGTCGCCGGCCGCGTACACCCCGGGCGCGGTCGTCCGGGAGACCCGGTCGATCTCGATGAAGCCGCCCTGGTCGAGCGTGACGCCTGCCTCCTCGAGACCGAGGCCCTCGGTGTTGGGGATCGAGCCGAGCGCGAGGATGCAGTGCGACCCGGTGACCTCGCGCCCGTCGGTGAGGGTCACCAGCACGGTGTCGCCGTCGCGGGTGACCGACTCCATGCGGCTCTTGCCGAGCACGGTCATGCCCCGACGGGTGAGCACGTCCTCGAGGACCGTCGCGGCGTCGGCGTCCTCGCCGGGGAGGACGCGGTCGCGGCTGGAGACGAGGGTGACGGGGACTCCCAGCGACTGGTAAGCGCTGGCGAACTCCGCGCCGGTCACGCCGGAGCCGACGACGATCATGTGGGTCGGCACCTCGGTGAGGTCGTAGACCTGCTCCCAGGTGAGGATCCGCTCGCCGTCGGGCTGGGCGCTCGGAAGCGTGCGCGGCCGGGCGCCGGTGGCGACCAGCACCGCCTCCTCGTCGAGCGCCTCCTCGGTCCCGTCGGCGTGGGTGGCGACCACCTGGCGCTTCTCGGGGTCGAGTCGGCCGGTGCCCTTGATGATGCGGATGCCTCGCCGCAGCAGCCGCTCCTCGATGTCGCGCGACTGTGCCTCCGCCAGCACCTTCACGCGGGCGTTGACCTTCGCCAGGTCGACCCTGATCGTCGTCGCCGCATCGCCGGACGCGTCGTGGAAGTTGATGCCGAGCTCGGCCGCGCCCGACATGTCGGTCATCAGATCGGAGGTGGCGATGAGGGTCTTGCTCGGCACGCAGTCGGTCAGCACGGCCGAGCCGCCCAGGCCGTCGCGGTCCACGATCGTCACCTCGGCGCCGAGCTGGTTCGCCACCAGCGCCGCCTCGTAGCCGCCCGGTCCTCCGCCGATGATCACCACGCGTGCCATGGCGCTCATTCTTGCAGGGCGGCCTGCGGACGCGAGAGGCGGCGCCGCGGCGCGGGGATCAGAGGTTGATCATGTGGCCCGCGATGCCCTCGACGGCCTCCTTCATCGCCTCCGACAGGGTCGGGTGCGCGAAGACGTTGCGGGCGATCTCGTCCGCGGTGAGGTCCCAGGTCTTGGCGAGGGTGAGCGCCGGGAGCAGCTCGGTGACCTCGGGGCCGATCATGTGGGCGCCGAGGATCTCGTTGTGCTCGGCGTCGGCGACGATCTTGACGAAGCCGGCGGTCTCGGCCATGCCGCGCGCCTTGCCGTTGGCGGAGAACGGGAAGGAGGCGGTCTTGACGTCGTACCCCTTGTCCTTGGCCTGCTGCTCGGAGTAGCCGAAGGAGGCGATCTGGGGCTGGCAGAACGTCGCCCGGGGGATCATGTCGAAGTCGATCTCCATGGTCTCCGCGCCGGCGATGGTCTCGGCGGCGACGACGCCCATCGCCTCGGCGGTGTGGGCGAGCATGAGCTTGCCGGTGCAGTCGCCGATCGCGTAGACGTTCTCGACGTTGGTGCGTCCGCGGGCGTCGACGGCGATGGCGCCGCGGTCGGTGAGCTGGACGCCGGCGTTCTCGAGGCCGTAGCCCGAGACGCGCGGTGCGAAGCCGAAGGCGGCGAGGAACTTGTCTGCCTCGAGCACCTCCTCCTCGCCTCCGGCGGCGGGGGCGACGCGGACGCGTACGCCGGAGCCGGTGTCCTCAGCGCCCTTGACCGCGGTGGAGAGCAGGACCTTGACGCCGAGCTTCTTGTAGTGCCGCAGGAGCTCCTTCGACACGTCGGCGTCCTCGGTCGGCACCATCCGGTCGAGGAACTCGACGATGGTGACGTCGACCCCGAAGTTCTTGAGCACGTAGGCGAACTCGACGCCGATCGCGCCCGAGCCGCCGATGATGATCGACGTCGGGAGCTGCTCGCTGAGGATCTGCTCCTCGTAGGTCACGATGTTCTGGCCGTTGGGCTCGACGCCCGGCACGCTGCGGACCGTGGCGCCGGTGGCGATGACGAGGTTGTCGAAGGTGTACGACGTCGTGGCGCCGTCGTGGCCCTTCACGTCGATCGACTTCGGGCCGGTGAGCGTGCCCCAGCCGTCGACCTCGGTGATCTTGTTCTTCTTCATCAGGTAGTGGACGCCCTTGGCGCTCGCGTCGGCGACGCCGCGGCTCCGCTTCCAGGTGACGCCGAAGTCCATCGTGGCGTCGCCCGAGATGCCGAAGGTCGACTTCTCCTCGGTGATGATGTGGGCGATCTCGGCGTTGCGCAGCAGAGCCTTCGACGGGATGCACCCGACGTTGAGGCACACGCCGCCCCAGTACTTGTCTTCCACGACGGCGACTGACTTGCCGAGCTGTGCGGCGCGGATGGCGGCGACGTAGCCACCGGGGCCGGCGCCGAGGACGAGGACATCGAAGTGGGTCACGGCCCCAAGCGTAATCGGCGGCGTCCATTAGCCTCTCGGGGGTGACGCTCTACGCCGCCTACGGGACCAACCTCGACCCCGCCGTGATGGGCCACCGCTGTCCGCACTCCCCGCTGCGCACGACCGGCTGGCTGACCGGCTGGCGGCTCACCTTCGGCGGCGAGGAGCACGGCTGGGACGGCGCGCTGGCTACGATCGTCGAGGACCCGCTCGAGGAGGTCTTCGTCGCGGTGTACGACGTCGCCGCCCACGACGAGGGGCTGCTGGACCAGTGGGAGATGGCCGACACCGGGCTCTACCGCAAGACGAAGGTGCGGGTGAACGCGCTCGCCGAGGACCTGCTGGTGTGGACCTACGTGCTCGACGCGTTCGAGGGCGGGCTGCCCTCGGCGCACTACCTCGGCGCGCTCGCCAATGCGGCGGAGGCGGCCGACGCGCCGCAGGACTACGTGCTCCGGCTCCGCACCCGGCCGTGCAGGTCCAACGGCCTCTGACCGGCGTGACCGCTCAGGCGCCGGCGCGCCCCACGGCGTCGTACGGGATCGGGTGGACGTCCTCGTCGGTGGCGAGGTGGATGACCTCGAGGGCCACGCCCCCGGCCCGCCCGGCGGAGTAGAGCGCCGCGGCACTGCCCAGGTCCTGCGGCGACGGACCGCCGCGTCCGGGCCGGCACACGAGCACCGCGAGGCGCCCGCCGGGCGCGACCTGGTCGAGCAGGTGGCCCCACATCGCGACCACGCCGGCCGCCTCCTCCGGCGGGATGAGGTCGGGCAGGTCGGTGACCTCGGTGAGCTGCCGGGACGGCCGGCCGTCGTCGCCGACGAGCATCAGCCAGAGCCGGCGGTCGGGCCAGCCGAGCGGGTGCATGAGCCGGCGCCAGGCGTCCTCGACGTCTGACTGGGTGTGGAGGACGGGAGAGAAGGGTGTCTGGGTCATGCCCGCAACGGTCCGCCCGGCGGCGTACGCCCGCAAACGGCCTTCCACAGGTTGCCCCGGAACGGGCCGATTGTCGTCCACAGGCCGCCGCCGGTGGCGCGTCGTCCACAGCCTCCTACTCGGAGCTGGCGGTGTGGCAGACCGCCTCGACGTTGTTGCCGTCCGGGTCACGCACGAAGGCGGCGTAGTAGCCGGGGTGGTACTCCGGCCACAGCCGCGGCTCGTGGAGCACCTCGGCGCCGAGGCCGACGGCGGCGTCGTACCACGCCCGCACAGTGGTCTCGTCGGGGGCGGTGAAGGCGATGTGGGTCTCCCGGTTCGGACCCGACGACGGGCCCTCACCGGGTGGCTGCGTACCGATCCAGAACTGCGGCTGCTCGGTCCCGTAGCCGATCGCCACGCCGAAGTCCATCATCCGTGAGTGCCCGAGGACGCCGAGCACGGCGTCGTAGAACCGCGACGCGGCCGCGATGTCAGCCACGTTGATGCCGAAGTGGTCGATCATGGCGCCGATCCTGCCCGACCCCGGGGGTGCGTGAGTAGGGTCCTCCGCGTGACCGATACGTCGCCGTACGACCTCGCCAAGGAAGCCGCCGCCACGCTCGCCGAGCTGACCGGCGTCGAGAAGCACGACGTGGCGCTCGTGCTCGGCTCGGGCTGGCTCCCGGCCGCGGACCTCCTCGCCCCCGACGGACAGAGCCCGACCGCCGAGATCGCCACGACCGACCTGCCCGGCTTCGGCGCCGCAACGGTCGCCGGCCACAGCGGCCGGATCCGCAGCATCGCCGCGGGTGACAAGCAGCTGCTGGTCTTCCTGAGCCGCACTCACTTCTACGAGGGCAGGGGCGTCGCGGCCGTCGTCCACCCGGTGCGTACGGCGGCCGCCGCCGGCTGCCGCACCATGGTGCTGACCAACGGGGCCGGCGGCCTGGACACCAGCTGGTCGCCGGGGACGCCGGTCCTGATCAGCGACCACATCAACCTGACCGGCACCAGCCCGCTGGTGGGCGCAAACTTCGTCGACCTCACCGACCTCTACAGCGGCCGGCTGCGGGCGCTGGCCAGGCAGGTCGACCCGAGTCTCGACGAGGGCGTCTACGTGCAGTTCCCCGGGCCCCACTACGAGACCCCGGCCGAGGTCAGGATGGCGGGCATCATCGGCGGCTCGATCGTCGGGATGAGCACCGCCCTGGAGGCGATCGCCGCGCGCGAGGCCGGGATGGAGGTGCTCGGCATCAGCCTGGTCACCAACCTGGCCGCCGGGATCTCGGACGCCCCGCTCAACCACGAGGAGGTCCTCGAGGCCGGCCGCGCCGCGGCGACCCGGATGGGCGAGCTGCTCTCCCGGATCGTGCCGCAGCTCTAGACCCCGCCTCGACGGGCTCGGCGTCCCGGGCGCGACGTACCCCGACGTACCCCGACGTACATTGGCTGCGTGACCTACTCGATCGCCGAGGCAGCCGAGCGGACCGGGCTGACCCCCGACACGCTGCGCTACTACGAGCGTGACGGGCTGATGGTGCGCCCCGTCGTGCGCTCCTCGAGCGGCCACCGCCGCTACTCCGACGACGACCTCGACTGGATCGTGATGATCACCCGGCTGCGCGCGACGGGGATGCCGATCCGCGACGTACGCCGGTACTCCGAGCTGGTGCGCGAGGGCGACGGCAACGAGGAGACCCGGCTCGAGCTGCTCCGCGCCCACCGCGACCAGGTGCTGGCCGACCTCGCCGCCGTGCAGGCGCACCTCGACGCGATCAATCTGAAGATCGGGGTCTACGAGGAGCGCCTGGCCCCGTCGGCCGAGCTCTCCGCCTGAGCCTCCAGCCGTCGCACCAGCCCGTACCGGCCGCCCGCCATCATCCGCGCGTGGTTCCACCGCAGCATCGGCCTGGCGAGGTACGACGCCACCGCGAGCGCGCCACGGACCTCGACCGCCTGCTCGTAGTCCATCCGCGTGCCACCGCCCGCGGGTGTGAGCGTCCAGCGGGCGGAGCCGACCAGGTCGCCGCCGATCCGCACCTCGACGACCGGCAGGTCGCGCGTGACCGCGTGCAGCAGGAGGTCGAGCGTGTAGGGCAGCGCCGAGCGGCACAGCACCCGCGAGTCGTCCGGGCCGAGCTTCACCACCGCCACGACCTGCGGCCACCACTCGGGGTAGTGCTCGAGATCGACCACGACGTCCCGCACCCGCTCGGGCGGCGCCGCCACGACCCAGCTGTCGACGAACGCGTAGCGAGCGGTCACACGACCATCATGCCGCGCTACCGTGCACCCGTGACCGCACCCGTCCCCACCGGGCCCGACCTCCGCGAGCGCGCACAGGCGTGGCTCGCCGAGGACCCCGACGAGCAGACCCGGGCGGAGCTGCAGGGGCTGCTCGACGCCGGGACGGCCGAGGCCGCCGCCGAGCTGGCCGACCGGTTCTCCGGCACGCTCGAGTTCGGCACCGCCGGCCTGCGCGGGGCGCTCGGTGCGGGCCCGAACCGGATGAACCGCGTGGTCGTCCTCCGCGCGGCAGCAGGCCTCGCCGCCTATCTGCGGGACCACAGCAGCGACGCCGGTGCGGCCGGCCCGGTGGTGATCGGGTACGACGCGCGCCACAACTCCGAGGTGTTCGCCCGCGACACCGCCACGGTGATGACCGGCGCCGGCTTCGACGCGCTGGTGATGCCCCGGCCGCTGCCGACGCCGCTGCTCGCATTCGCGATCCGGGAGCTCGGCTGCTGCGCGGGCGTGATGGTGACGGCCAGCCACAACCCGCCGCAGGACAACGGCTACAAGGTCTACCTCGGCGACGGGTCGCAGATCGTGCCGCCCGCCGGCGCGGAGATCGCCGCCCGGATCGCCGCCGTCGGGCGGCTGGCCTCGATCCCGCGCGGGAGCGACGGGAAGGTGCTCGGCGAGCAGATCGTGGAGCGCTACCTCGACACCGCCGCAGCACTCGTCGCCGACGGCCCGCGTGACCTGTCGATCGTCTACACGCCGCTCCATGGCGTCGGCGGCGACCTGGTCCATGAGGCGCTGGCGTACGCCGGCTTCCCCGCCCCCACGATCGAGCGCTCCCAGGCGGCACCCGACCCGGACTTCCCCACCGTCGCGTTCCCGAACCCCGAGGAGCCGGGGGCGATGGACCGCGCGATGGCCCTCGCCGACAAGTTGGGCGCCGACCTCGTGGTCGCCAACGACCCCGACGCCGACCGGTGCGCCGCCGCCGTGCCCACCCCCGTGGGCTGGCGGATGCTGCGCGGCGACGAGGTGGGCGCGCTGCTCGCCCACCACCTGCTCCGGAAGGGCCGGCGCGGCACGTACGCCGCCTCCATCGTCTCCTCGACGCTGCTCTCCAAGCTGGCGGCCGCCGCCGGGCAGCCGTACGTCGAGACCCTGACCGGCTTCAAGTGGATCGGCCGAGTCCCGGGGCTGGCCTACGGCTACGAGGAGGCGCTCGGCTACTGCTGCGACCCCGAGCACGTGCGGGACAAGGACGGCGTCTCGGCGCTGCTGCTGCTGTGCGAGCTGGCCGCCGAGCAGAAGGCGAAGGGCTCCTCGCTGACGGCGCTGCTCGACGAGCTCGCCGTCGAGCACGGTCTGCACGCCACCGACCAGCTCTCCGTCCGGGTCGACGACGTCGCCCTGATCACCCGGGCCATGGAGCGGCTGCGGACCTCCCCGCCGGCGACGCTCGGCGGCCTCGCGGTGGAGCGGGTCGACGACCTCGCCCGAGGCACTGACGGGTTACCCCCGACCGAGGGGCTGCGCTACACGCTCGCCGGCGGCGCCCGTGTCGTCTGCCGCCCCAGCGGCACCGAGCCGAAGCTGAAGTGCTACCTCGAGGTGGTCGTCCCGGTCGCCGGCGGACTCCCCACCGTCTCCGCCGCCAGGGCCTCCGCCGCGCAGTGGCTGGAGGCGATCAAGGCCGACGTCCGCGCCGCCCTCGGGCTCTGAGTCAGACCAGCAGCGAGACGACCAGCGCCACCGCGGGCGCGACGGTCGCCGCGATGAGCGGCCAGGACCAGGTCCGCCGTACGTCGTCGGCGAGCGCGAACTGCTCGTCGGAGTCCTGGCGTACGCCGGCCTGCACCCGCGCGTCCGAGGCGAGCAGCAGGACCCGCTCCTCGACGAAGTCCGCGTAGTTCGCCTGCGGGTCGCGCCGGCCAGAGCCCTTGAAGACCGCGCGCAGCGACCGGCTGACCGCTGCCGAGACGTAGTGCCGTCCGCCAGCGGTCGCCTCGAAGGTCCGCCCGATCGAGACCGTCTCTACGGCGGCGACGGGGAGTCGCTGGGTGGAGTACATGTGGTGCAGCACCAGGTCGCCGCCCTCGATGCCGACGCGCGGCCGCAGGATCGCGACGTACGCCAGCACCGCGAACAGCAGCGTGGCGAAGAAGATCGGCCAGTGCCAGCCGTCGGCGATGTCGATGCCGATCACCACGACGACCGCGATGAGCGCGAGGGCGGCCCAGACCCAGCTGCTGGTCCCGCGGTACCACTCACCGTGCCCCTCACCGTGACTCTGGCTCGCCGCGCTCACTCCGCCGACTCTACCGAGGCGGCCGGTCACCGCAGTCTGATGCCCTCGGCGGAGCCGGACATCGACTGCCCCGGCTGCCAGTCGAGCGTGAACGGGGAGCCCAGCCGGTCCGAGGCCGGGAAGGTCGCGAAGCTGGTGAACGACTTCCCCGCACCGACGGTGAAGGTGGCGGTCGGGTGCTCCGAGCAGTACGTCGCCGTCGACGAGGCCTCGGTGCCGTCGGCGTACTCGACCCGGCTGGCATCCGCCGCCGGCGAGAGCGCGCAGCTCAGCAGCGCGGCCGCGCCGTGGTTCCGGTAGTCGACGTGGGCCGTCATCGAGCCGTCGGCCGCCACCTCGATGTCGGTCAGCACGAGCCGCCACGTCCCGTCGTCGGCGAGCTCGCGCCGCATCGCGTAGGTGCCGGGCGCCGGCGTCCCGCCCGGCTGCGAGGAGTCCGACCCGTCGCCGCCGGGCGGGTCTGAGCCCCCGTCTCCTCGCGTCAGGAGGTACGCGCCGATACCGGCGCCCACCACCGCCAGCGCTCCGGCCGCCACCACTGCTCGGAGCGCGCGGGGCGTACGACGGCGGGGCGGCCGTCCACCCGCCGGAGCGGCCAGGGCAACCGGAGCGGCCGGAGCGATCATCGGCCGCTCCGGCGTGACGTCGTACGCCGCGACCGTGCGCCGCAGCTCTGCGGGCAGCCAGTCGGACGATGGGAGCACGATGGGGCTCGCGCCGGTGCCGAGCGGCGCCGCGAGGACCGAGCGCAGGTCGGGCCGCAGCGCGGGATCCTTGGCGAGGCATGCTGCGACCAGGTGGCGGAGGTAGTCGGGACAGCCGGCCAGGTCGGGCTCCTCGTGCACCACGCGGTAGAGCAGCGCGCTCTCGTTGCCGCTGCCGAACGGCCGGCGCCCGGTGGCGGCGACGTAGGCGAGGACGCCGAGCGCCCAGACGTCGGTCGCCGGGGTCGCGGTCTCGCCGCGGGCCTGCTCGGGTGCCATGTACTGCGGCGTCCCGACCGGCCGTCCGCTGCGGGTGAGCGAGGTCGCGTCGACGGCCCGCGCGACGCCGAAGTCGATGACGCACGGTCCCTCGGGCCCGAGCAGCACGTTGGACGCCTTGAGGTCGCGGTGCACGAGCCCGGCTCGGTGGACCGACTGCAGGGCCTCCGCGACGCCGGCGACGAGGGCACCGACGGACGCGGGTGGCAGCGGCCCATGCTCCGCGACGACGGTGGCCAGCGACGGGCCGGGGACGTACTCGGTCGCCAGCCACGGCCGCGGGCCGTCCGGGTCGGCGTCGATGACGGCCGCCGTGAAGAGCCCCCGCACGCGCTGGGCGGCGTCGACCTCCCGCCGGAACCGCCGGTGGAACTCGGGGTCCTCCACGAGCTCGGGACGCACCACCTTCACCGCGAGGCGCCGGCGAGTCGCGGTGACGCCCAGGTAGACCTGCCCCATGCCGCCTGCGCCGAGCCGGGCGCGGATCTCGTAGCCGCCGAGCACGGCCGGGTCGCCGGGCTCGAGGGGCTGGAACGGCGTACCGACGGGCGAGGTGGACGCCAAGACGGAGCCTCCTGGTGGCCGGACATGGGTTTCGTCCGAGGCGGACCCGGTCCATGGTGGTGGGCGGCGTACGCGATGTCCACGGGACCACGGCGGCGAATATCCTGTCCCGGTGCCCACCACCGACGAGATCGCCCGGCTCATCGACCACACGCTGCTGAAGCCCGAGGCGACCCGCGCCGACGTCGACGCGCTCATCGCTGAGGCCGCCGAGCTCGGTACCTACTCGGCCTGCATCTCGCCCTCGATGCTTCCGGTCACGCTGCCCGAGGGCCTCAAGCTGGCCGTGGTCTGCGGCTTCCCGAGCGGCAAGCACACCTCCGCGGTCAAGGCCGCCGAGGCGGCCGAGTCGGTGGGTCTCGGGGCCGACGAGGTCGACATGGTCATCGACATCGGGGCCGCCCGCGAGCACAGGTACGCCGACGTACAGGCCGACATCGCCACCGTCCGCGCCGCGGCGCCGACGCCCACCGTGCTCAAGGTGATCATCGAGTCGGCCGTGCTCAGCGACGAGGAGATCGTCGGCGTCTGCCGCGCCGCCGCCGACGCCGGCGCGGACTTCGTGAAGACGTCCACCGGCTTCCACCCGGCGGGCGGCGCGACCGAGCACGCGGTCCGGCTGATGGCCGAGACCGTCGCGCCTGCGCTGGGCGTCAAGGCCTCGGGCGGCATCCGCACCCGCGAGCAGGCCGAGGCGATGATCGCCGCCGGCGCCACCCGGCTCGGGGTCTCCGGCTCGCGAGCGATCCTCACCGGGTCCGCGGGCTCCGCCGGGTCCGGCTACTGAGCCGCCGACGAAGCGTGCACGCCCAGGTCATCGTGCTCGCCGGGCCGTCCGGCTCCGGCAAGTCCCGGCTCTCCGAGCGGCTCGGGCTCCCGGTCCTGAGGCTCGACGACTTCTACAAGGACGGCGGCGACCCGACCCTTCCGCTGATCACCGCGGGCTCCCCTTCGAGACGCCTCGTCCCTCGGCTCCTCAGGACGAGCAACGCGGGCCTCGTCGACTGGGACCACCCGGACTCGTGGCTGCCGGAGGACGCCCTGAAGGCGCTGGCGTCGCTGTGCGAGACCGGCGTCGCCGACGTACCCGTCTACGACATCGCCGGCGACGGCCGGACCGGCTGGCAGCGGCTCGACCTCGACGGGCACCGGCTCTTCGTCGCCGAGGGCGTCTTCGCCCAGGACATCGTGGCCGGCTGCCGCAAGGCGGGGCAGCTCGCGGCGGCGTACTGCGTCACCCAGCACCCCCTCGTCACCTTCTGGCGAAGGCTGACCCGCGACCTGCGTGAGCGCCGCAAGCCTCCCTTGGTGCTGCTCCGGCGCGGGCTCGCGCTGATGCAGGCGCAGCCCGCGGTCGTGGCCGACGCGGTCGCCAAGGGGTGCACGGTCGCCACCCCGGAGCAGGCGTACGCCGGCGTACGACGCCTGCTCGCCGCGCAGTCGCCCGCGGCGCTGCCGTGGGGCGACGGGCTGCGGCAGCCCGACCCGATGGCCTGCGGGCCGACCGCGGCCGTGGTGGCGCGGATGCTGCGCGACCCGGAGTACGCCGCCGAGTCGCTCCCCCGGTTCGCCGAGGTCGTCAGCGACGTCCACCGGCGCTTCGCCCGGCCGGTCTCGCGCTGTCGGCTGCCGCAGCGTCCCTGGCCGCGGCGGCTCGGCACGGCGTACTGGTCGCTCGCCGGCTGGCTGCGCGACGTCGAGGGCACGCGATACGTCCTGCGGCAGGCCTACCTCGACCCCGCTGCGGCGTACGACCGGCTCCACCGGGCTGCCTCGGCCGGGCGGCTCGCGGCGGTCTACGTCGGCACCCGGACGCTGCCGCGCCACATCGCGCTCGTGGTGGGCGCCCGCGGCGACGGCCTCGCCGTCTTCGACCCCGCCGACGGCCTCGTCCACGAGGTCATCCGCGCCGACTTCGTCGGGCGGCGGCTGCGTCTCGGCGGCTGGCCGCGGCCGTGGACGGTCGTCGTCCCGTCCGTGGGCTGAGCGTGCCGAGACCCGCTCAGACCTCGAGCGCCTCCTCGATCTCCTCCTCCACGTTCTTCGGCCCGGCCTCGTGCCGGGCCCGCGGCGCGGCACGCCGTACGCCGTAGGCGTAGAGCGCGGCGCCGCCCACGAGCCAGCAGGCCAGGACCACGATGGGCCGCGCCGTGCCGTGCCCGTCGAAGAACGCGAGGCCGCGCAGCAGGTCGCCCGTCGCCCCCGGCGGCAGCAGCTGCCCGAGCGCGCCCCACGGATCGGGCAGCAGCTCCGGGGCGCTGGTCAGCCCGGAGAGCGGGTTGCCGAGCACGATCAGCGCCACCGCGGCGAGGCCGAGTCCGATGCCGCCCAGGGTGGTGCGGAGCCCGAGCACCGCGAGCGCCGTGGCCCCGATGCCGAGCATCGCGCCGAGCGAGGTCGTCAGCGTGTGCCCGTCGATGGTGCCGATGACGTACCTGAGCGTCAGCGCGAGGGCGAGCCCGCCCACGACGGCCAGCCCCAGGGCCGCGACCAGGCGGTGACCGGGTGTGCGGAGCACCATCATGATGACGAGCGCACCGATCCAGCCGCCCAGTGCCATCGGCAGTGCGCCAGCGGCCAGGCCCGCGCCGTGCGGGTCGTCGGACGGGAACGCGCGGACGTCGGTGACCGTCGCGGTCGAGCCGCTCGCCTCGGCCGTCTCCTGGCCGAGCCGCTCGACGAGGGTGGCCACCGACGGGCTCGCGGCCGTGGCCACGAGCGTCGTGACCCGGCCCGGCTGCGTGAGCACGACCGCGCCGTACTCGTCGCGGTCGAGGATCGCCGTGCGGGCGGCCGCCTCGTCCGGATACATCGACAGCTCGAAGCCGTGCGCCTGCAGCTGGAGCCGGGCGGCCGCCTCCGGCGTACCGACGACGCCGACGGGGACGTCGTGCGGGGCCGAGCGGGCCGACGGCAGCGCGAAGGCGATGAGCAGGACGACCAGGATCGCGGCGACGCCGACGATCGTGAGGACGATGCGGCGCAACCCGTCGGTGGGCGGGGTCGTGGTGGTGTCGGCCATGACATTCCTCGTAAAGATACGGTTCGTTTCTTAGGTCGATACACCGTAGACTGCCGCAGCAAGAAACGGCAAGTATCTTGGAGGCGGGATGGCCGGGCGGCGCAGGCACGGCGAGGAGCTGGAGCGGGCGATCCACGCGGCGGTGCTGGCCGAGCTCGAGGAGCGGGGCTACGCCGGCACGACGTACGACGGCGTGGCGGCTCGCGCACGGACCAGCAAGCCGGTCCTCTACCGCCGCTGGCCCACTCGGGCCGAGCTGGTGCTCTCGGCGCTCATCGCCCGGGGCAGCGCGACGCTGAGGGTGCCCGACACCGGCTCCCTCCGGGACGACCTCACGGGCATGCTGCGCAGCCTCGGCCGGATCCTCGACGGGGTGGCCGACCGGCCGTCGATGCTGCGCCTGCTCGCCGAGTCGGAGGCGTCGAGGGCCGAGTCGCTGCGCACTCTGCTGCTCGCCCGCGGCGCCGAGCTCCTCGGCCCGGTCCTCGACCGCGCGCGGGAGCGCGGGGAGCTCGGCACTCATCCGCTCCCGGAGCGCGCGCTGTCCCTGCCGTTCGACCTCGTCCGGCACGAGGTCCTGCTCGTCGGCCGGGCCGATCCCGACGTCGACAGCATGGTCACCGACGTCGTCCTGCCGCTCTACACCGCACTGAGCGGCGCGCCCGACGGCTCGTGATGCGGCACCCGAGGCCTCACAGGCCGGCGTACGCCTCCTTGATCCGGTGGATGACCTCGACCCGCTGGTCGTAGGGGTAGAACGCCGACTTCATCGCGTTGACGGTGAGCTTCTCGAGATCGGCGAGGGTGTAGCCGAACGCCTCGACCAGGCCCCACATCTCGGAGGTCATCGAGGTGCGCGACATCAGCCGGTTGTCGGTGTTGACGGTGACCCGGAAGCCGAGGTCGTAGAGCAACCCGATCGGGTGCTTCGCGATCGACGGCGCGGCGCCGGTCTGGACGTTGGAGGCCGGGCAGAGCTCGAGCGGGATCCGGCGGTCGCGGACGTACGCCGCCAGCCGGCCCAGCACGGGGGCTCCGGACCCGCCGGCGGTGATGTCGGTGGTGATGTCGTCGACGAGGCGTACGCCGTGGCCGAGCCGGTCCGCGCCGCAGGGATGCACCGCCTCCCAGATCGACGGCAGCCCGAAGCCCTCCCCCGCGTGGATGGTGAACCGCATGTTCTCGGCCGCCAGGAAGTCGAAGGCGTCGATGAACCGGGTCGGCGGGTAGCCCTTCTCGGGTCCGGCGATGTCGAAGCCCGCCACGCCGCGGTCGCGCCACGCCACCGCGAGCTGGGCGATCTCCTGCGCGCGGGCGGCCTGCCGCATCGCCGTCAGCAGCTGGCGTACGACGACCGGCCGGCCCTGCGACGCGGCGGCCGCCATGCCGTCGGCGAATCCCTGCTGGACGGCGGCGACGACGTGCTCGAGGTCGAGCCCGCTGCCCACGTGGAGCTCCGGGGCGTAGCGCACCTCGGCGTACACCACGCCGTCGGCGACGAGGTCCTCCACGCACTCCCGGGCCACCCGGGTGAGCGCATCGGGGGTCTGCATGACCGCGAGGGTGTGCACGAACGTCTCGAGGTAGCGCTCGAGGGAGCCGGAGTCGGCGCTGGTCACGAACCACTCCTCCAGCGCCGCCGGGTCGGTCGCCGGCAGCTCGTGGCCGACCTCCGCCGCCAGCTCCACGACCGTGGCCGGCCGGAGGCCGCCGTCGAGGTGGTCGTGCAGGAGCACCTTGGGCGCGGTGTGGACCACGTCACGCGTCGGGAGCGGAGCAGCGGTAGGTTCCATGCGAGTCATCCAAGCATCTAGGAGCGAGGGAGATCATGCGGGAATTCACCACCTTCGACGAGATCAAGGCGGCCGCCGGCGAGGACATCGGCACCAGCGACTGGATCACGATCGACCAGGACCGCGTCAACGCCTTCGCCGACGCGACCGGCGACCACCAGTGGATCCACGTCGACGTCGAGCGGTCCAAGAACGGCCCGTTCGGCGGGACGATCGCCCACGGCTACCTCACGCTCTCCCTCGTGCCGTGGTTCGGCAGCCAGGTCTTCTCGCTCGCCACCCCGGGCGCGCGGCTCAACTACGGCGCCAACAAGGTGCGCTTCCCCCACCCGGTCCTGGTCGGGAAGCGGGTCCGCGCCCACGTCGCCTTCGGCGACTTCACCGACCTGCCGTCGGGCAAGCAGCTGATCATCACGTACACCATCGAGATCGAGGGCGAGACCAAGCCCGCCTGCGTCGCCGAGACCGTCGTGCTCATGCTCGAGCAGTAGCCCGTGGGCCGGCGCCGACCCGTCGGTCAGGAGATCCGGTCGAGGACGAGCGGCGTGGGGGTGAAGGCGTCGCCGACGGCGTACGCGTCCTCGAGTGCCTCCAGCGCCCGCGGGATCCGCTCGGGGGTGTCGGTATGCACCGTGAAGAGCGGCTGGCCGGCCGTCACCGTGTCCCCCGGCCGGGCGTGCCACTGCACGCCCGCGGCGGCCTGGACCGGGTCCTCCTTGCGCTCCCGGCCGGCGCCGAGGCGCCAGGCGGCGAGGCCGACGGACATGGCGTCGAGCCGGGTGAGTACGCCGCCGGCGGCCGCCGTCACGACGTGCTGCTCCGCAGCGACCGGGAGGGGCGCGTCGGGGTCCCCGCCCTGAGCCTCGATCATCGCCCGCCAGGCGTCCATGGCGGACCCGTCGGCGAGCCTGTCGGCCGGGTCGACGCCGTCCATCCCGGCGGCGGCGAGCATCTCCCGGGCGAGCGCGAGGGTGAGCTCGACGACGTCGGCCGGCCCGCCGCCGGCGAGGACCTCGACGGCCTCGGCGACCTCGAGCCCGTTGCCCGCGGTGAGCCCGAGCGGCGTTGACATGTCGGTGAGCAGCGCGACGGTGCGTACGCCGGCGTCGGTGCCGAGGTCGACCATCGTCCGGGCCAGCTCGCGCGCGGCGTCGGCGGACTTCATGAACGCGCCGGTGCCGACCTTGACGTCGAGCACGAGCGCGCCGGTGCCCTCGGCGATCTTCTTCGACATGATCGAGGAGGCGATGAGCGGGATCGACTCGACCGTGCCGGTGACGTCCCGCAACGCGTAGAGCTTCCGGTCGGCCGGCGCCAGCCCCTCCCCGGCCGCGCAGACGACCGCCCCCACCGAGTCGAGCTGGGCGAGCATCTCCTCGTTGGACAGCGTCGCCCGCCAGCCGGGGATCGCCTCGAGCTTGTCGAGGGTGCCGCCGGTGTGGCCGAGCCCGCGACCGGACAGCTGCGGGACCGCCGCGCCGCAGGAGGCGACCAGCGGTGCCAGCGGCAGCGTGATCTTGTCGCCGACCCCGCCGGTGGAGTGCTTGTCGGTCGTCGGCCGCGACAGCGAGGCGAACGACATCCGCTCGCCCGTCGCGATCATCGCCGTCGTCCAGCGGGCGATCTCACGGCGGGTCATCCCGTTGAGGACGATGGCCATCGCCAGCGCCGCCATCTGCTCCTCGGCGACCGCACCGCGGGTGTAGGCGTCGACCATCCAGTCGATCTGGCCGTCGGAGAGCTCACCGCCGTCGCGCTTGGTGATGATCACCTCGATCGCGTCATGGCCCCCGGTCATGCCGCCGCGTCCGTGGAAGAGCAGCAAGGATACTGACGCGGCGGCCTGACAGGCTCGATGGTCGCTCGCTGGTGCTCGCTCATGCAGGATGCTCCAGGTCGAAGGCGTCGGGGAGCACCTCATCCATCCGCTTCACCCCGGACCGCGTGAGCAGCTCGCACGTGGGTCCGCCGTTCTCCCAGAGCAGCTGGCGGCACCGGCCGCACGGCATGAGCAGCTCGCCCCCACCGTCCACGCAGACCACGTGGGTCAGCCGACCGCCGCCGGTGAGGTGCAGCTGGGACACCATGCCGCACTCGGCGCACAGCCCGACGCCGTACGACGCGTTCTCGACGTTGCAACCGGTCACGACCCGGCCGTCGTCGACGAGACCGGCGACGCCGACGGGGTAGCGGGAGTACGGCGCGTAGGCGTGCCCCATCGCGTCGACGGCGTGTGCGCGAAGGTCGTCCCAGTCCACGGATCCGGTGCCCATCAGCGCGTCTCGTACGGCTCGCCGTCGGCCGCCGGCGGACGGGCGCGGCCGAGGAATCCGGCGACGGCGACGATCACGGCGACGTAGGGCATCGCGGTGAAGAGGTACGACGCCGCGGGCTGCACGGTGTTGAACTGCACCTGGAGGCTGACCATCATGCCGAAGAAGAGCGCGCAGAAGGTCGCCCAGATAGGGTGCCAGCGGCCCATGATCACGGCCGCCAGGGCGATGAAGCCCTTGCCCGCGGACATGTCCTGCTGGAAGGGGCCGGTGTCGCCGACGGTCAGCGCCGCGCCACCCAGGCCGGCGACGACGCCGCCGAGCAGGACCGCCTGCCACCGCAGCCGGTTGACCTTGATGCCGACGGTGTCGGCAGCGGTCGGGTGCTCGCCGACCGCGCGAGCCCGCAGCCCCCAGCGGGTCTGGAACAGCAGGAACCAGACACCGACGATCGCCACGTACATCACGTAGACGATCACCGTCTGCTGGAAGAGGATCTTCCCCACGAACGGGATCTTGTCCAGGCCGGGGATGCCCACGTCGTCGAGCAGCACCGGGCGGTTGAGCCAGGCGTTGGCGCTCTCGTTGCCACGGAGCTGGCCGTAGAAGAACGAGGTCAGTCCGGTGGCGAACGCGGTCAGCACGACGCCCACCACCACCTGGTTGACCCGGTAGCGCATCGCGAAGAGAGCGAGCAGTGCGGCGATGGCCACCCCGCCGAGGATCCCCCCGGCCATGCCCAGGATGGAGCTGAGCTGCTCGGGCATGCCGTGGATGTGGGCGGCCAGGGTGGCGACCGCCGCGGAGAGGAACGCCCCCAGCAGGAACTGACCCTCGATGGCGATGTTGATGACACCCGCCCGCTCGCACAGACAGCCCGCGAGCGCGCCGAGGACCATCGGCGTGGCGTAGTGGATGCCCTGGCTGAACGGCTCGACCACCGTCACCTGGGTGCCGCTGCTCGACTGGTCGACGAAGTTCCACAGATAGAAGCCGACGAAGAACGCCGCGCCGAGCAGCAGCGAGACCAGGCCGCCTCGCCAGCCTCGCGGCACCCGGTTGAGCGCCGCCAGCACCAGCACGACCAGCGCGATCGCCGTACACGTGATCTGGATCGGGGTGATGTCTATGTTCTTCGGCGGCTTGCTCGCGCCGCCGCCGCCCAGCCAGCCGCCGGCACTCTGCTGGGCGCCGAAGAGCACGTGGGGATCACTGGTCGAGAGCCAGAAGTACAGCAGCAGCGCGGCGGCCACGACACTGGCCACGACCAGCTTCACCTGGCGATGTACGTCGGCGCGGTCGCGCACCTGCGCGGGCGCGCCGCCCGCGACCGGGTCGGTCACAGCGGCTGTCATCCACCCCACCCCTTCGTGGCGAGCGTCTGCTCCTTGCTGATGACCCGCAGTCGTACGATCTCGCGCACCAGCGCCGGAGCGGCGACGAACATGACGATGAGGGCCTGGATGACCTCGGTGAGCTCGGCGGGCGTGCCCGCGGCCGCCTGCATCGAGGCCGACCCCGTCTGCAGGCCACCCCACAGGACGCCGGCGAGGACGGTGCCCAGGGGCGTCGCGCGGCCGAGCAGGGCGACCGTGATGGCGTCGAAGCCGATCGAACCGCCGGTGCCCTGGGTCAGGTCGTTGTTTTGGCCGAGGATCTGCATCGCCCCACCCAGACCGGCGAGCAGGCCGGCGAGCGTGAGCACGACCGTGGTCACCCGGGCGATGCTCATGCCCGCGGTCCGGGAGGCCTCCGGGTTGACGCCGACGGCGCGCATCTCGAAGCCCCAGGTCGTCCGCTCCAGCAGCCACCAGACGCCGATCGCCGCGACGAGGGCGAGGAGCACGCCGCTGTGGAAGCCGAGGATCTTCGGGAAGAGGGCGTTGTCGTCGACCCTCGGGGAGGTGGGGTTGGTCTGACCCGGACGGATCCAGGCGGGCTTGGTGAGGAGATACCACAGCGCGTACTTCGCGACGTAGTTGAGCATCATCGTGGTGATGACCTCGTGAGCGCCGGTGCGGGCCTTGAGGATCCCGGCGATCGCGCCCCAGAGCGCGCCGCCGACCACCGCGGCGATCAGCGCCACCAGGAGGTGGGCGACGCCGGGGATGTGCCAGTGGAAGCCGACGAACGCGCACAGCGCCGAGCCGGCGATCAGCTGCCCCTGGGCGCCGATGTTGAAGAGTCCGGCGCGGAAGGCCAGGGTCACGCCCAGCCCGGCACACACCAGCGGGGCGGCGTACTCCAGCGTCGTGGAGATCTGGCTGCCGCCGCCCACCGCCCCGGAGACCAGCGCACGGTAGGAGTCGCCCACCCGCTGGAGGACGAAGCCGATGTCGCCGCGTCCGAGGGCGTGCAGGCTGTCGGGGTCGGTGAAGATGATGAGCAGCGCGCCGACGACGAGGGCCAGCACCACCGCCACCAGCGTGGTGACCGCGGAGGGCAGCATTCCCTGGACGACCCGCGCCACGGTCGCCGACGACACCGGCGAGCGTCGTGGCGACCGCGTCGCGGTGCCCGGCGCCTTCTCGACGGGCCCGCTCATGCCACGGACTCCTCCTCGTCGTAGGCGCCGGCCATCAGGAGGCCGATCCTCTCGCGGGTGACGTCCGGCGCGACGGTGGCGACGATGCGGCCGTCGTACATCACCGCGATCCGGTCCGAGAGCGCGAAGATCTCGTCCAGCTCGGTGGAGACGAGGATGACCGCGGTGCCGGCATCCCGCTCGGCGACGATCCGCTGGTGGATGAACTCGATCGAGCCGACGTCGACGCCGCGGGTCGGCTGCGAGGCGATGAGCACCCTGAGCGGGCGGGAGAGCTCCCGGGCGACGACCACCTTCTGCTGGTTGCCGCCGGACAGGGACGTGACCGGCTCGGAGGGGCCCTGCGTCCGGATGTCGAACTGCTCGATCCGCTCGCGGGCGTTCTGCTCGATCGCCGACATCCTCAGCGCGGGGCCGGTGGAGAACCGCTCGTCGCGGATCAGGTCGAGGACGAGGTTCTCCGAGACCGAGAAGGATCCGACGTAGCCGTCGTGGCCGCGGTCCTCGGGGATGAAGCCGATGCCGGACTCCAGGCTCGCCCGCGGCCCGGCCCGGGTGATGTCACGGCCCTCGAGCAGCACGGATCCTGCGTCGGGCGCGACCAGGCCGAGCAGCGACTTGATGAGCTCGGTCTGACCGTTGCCCTGGACGCCGGCGATCCCGAGGATCTCCCCGGCGCGCGCCTCGAAGCCGACACCCTTGACGACCTCGTGGCCGCGCGGGTCGTAGACGACGATGTCGCGCGCCTCGAGGACCACGGCGCCCGGGGCCGCCGGCTTCTTGTCCACCACGAGCTGCACGCTGCGGCCGACCATCATCTCGGCCAGCTGGGCCTCCGGCACGGTGGGCTCGGCGGTGCCCACGACCTTCCCGCGGCGGATCACCGAGATCCGGTCGCCGACGGCCTTGACCTCGCGGAGCTTGTGGGTGATGAAGATGATCGAGGTGCCCCGCTCCCGCAGGCGGCGCATCACGTCCATGAGCTCCTCGATCTCCTGGGGGGTGAGCACGGCCGTCGGCTCGTCGAGGATCAGCACCTCGGCGTCATTGGCCAGCGCCTTGATGATCTCCACCCGCTGCTGGACGCCGACCGGGAGGTCGCCCACCAGCGCGTCGGGGTCCACGGCGAGGCCGTACTGGTCGGAGAGCTCGCGCACCCTGGTGGCGGCCGTCTTCCGATCGAGCACGCCGCCGCGGCGTACGGACTCGTGACCGAGCATGACGTTCTCGGCCACCGTGAACACCGGGACCAGCATGAAGTGCTGGTGGACCATGCCGATGCCGGCGGCGATGGCGTCCGCAGGGCCGGAGAGGTCCAGCACCCGGCCGTCGGCCGCGATCCTTCCCTCCGTCGGCGTCAGCAGACCGTAGAGCATGTTCATCAGGGTCGACTTGCCGGCGCCGTTCTCGCCCAGCAGGCAGTGGATCTCGCCGGGCTCGATGGTGAGGTCGATGTGGTCGTTCGCGGTGAAGTCACCGAACCGCTTGGTCAACCCCTGGATCTCCAGGCGCATGGCTACCTCCCTCGTGCCGGCTCGGGCTGCGGAACCGACCCTAACCGTCCGCTGGCCCCGTGAGCAGCGACGGCCGAGGCGGGTTCGCGCCCGCCCCGGCCGTCCGCCGAAGATGTCAGCTGAGTCCGAGCGCCGACGGGTCGGACTCGATCTGCTTCTGGTAGTCGGCGATCTTGTCCTTGAGCTCCTGCGGGACCTGGGAGTCGAAGTCGTGGAACGGCGCGAGGCTGACGCCCTCGTTGGCCAGCGTTCCGACGTACGGCTTGTTGGTCCACTTGCCGGAGGCCGAGGCGACGACGCCGGCGATGGTGGCCGTGTCGACCCGCTTCTCCACGGAGCTCAGCAGGATCGACCGGTAGTCGGCCTCGGAGGTGTAGCCGTCGGTGTCGACCCAGATGGCCAGGTTGCCGGACGACTTCGCGGCCTGCAGGGCGCCCTCACCGCAGCCACCGGCGACCGGGAAGAGGATGTCGGCACCCTGCTGGATCTGCGTCTCGGCGATCGACTTGCACTTCGAGACGTCGCCGAAGTCGTTGGAGAAGGAGCCCTTCTTGCCGTCCCAGCCGAGGACCTTGACGGACTTGCCGTTGTCCTTGTTGTACTGGGCGACGCCCTTGATGAAGCCGTCCATGTAGATCGTGACCGACGGGATCTGCACGCCGCCGAGGGTGCCGACCGTCCCCGACTTGGTCATCCCCGCGGCGAGGTAGCCGGCGAGGAACGCGCCCTCGTCGGTGGCGAAGGTGAGCTCCTTCAGGTTCGCGGGGATCTTCTTGCCGTAGGAGTTGTCGATGATCGCGAAGTCGACCTTCGGGTTCGCCTTCGCGGCCGCCAGGGTGGCGTCGGCGAGCAGGTAGCCGGCGGAGGTGATCTCGTTGCACCCCTGCTTGACGAGCGTCTTGAGGTTGTTGGCGTAGTCGGAGTCGGCGCTGGACTGCAGCTTGGTGGTCTGCACGCCGTAGGTCTTGCCGGCCTGGAGGAGGCCCGCGAGCGAGGTCTCGTTGAACGAGTGGTCGTTGAACCCGCCGGTGTCGGAGACGATGCATGCCTTGAAGTCGGGGTAGGTCTCGCCCGTGCTGCTGGCCGAAGCGGAGGCGCTCGAGGAGCTTCCGGCGGCGCTGGAACCCGCGTCCGAGGCGTTGTCGTCACTGTCGCTGCTTCCGCAGGCCGCCAGGGACAGAGAGAGGGTGGCCGCGACCGCCACCACCGCAATACGTGCCGTCTTGGTCACGGCTCCTCCTGTACAAAAATTTCACGCGAAAGTACGGCCCGGCGGGTCGTACCGGGTCACCATAGTGGCGGCCACCGGACGTTCAGCGCCGTAGCTCGAATATTTTTCGCGGTTGTTACCTCATGGTGACCAGGGCGCGGACGGCCGCTCCCGCGAGCACCTTCGCGCCGACCGGGACGGCCCGCTCGTCGATCCGCAGATCGCCCTGGTGGAGGTCGTAGGTCGGGCCGCCCGGCGTACGCACGCCGAGGCGCATCATGGCGCCGGGCACCTGCTCGAGGTACCAGCCGAAGTCCTCGCCCCCGAGGCTCTGGCCGGCGACGGCGTGGCCGCGCTCGCCGAGAGCCTCGCGGACCGCCTCGGTGAGGATGCGGTGAGACAGGTCGTCGTTGACGACGGGCGGCACGCCGCGCTGGTAGTCGACAGCGGCGGTCACGCCGTAGGGGCTGACCAGCTCTGTCACCACCTCGCGGACCACCGCCTCGCACTCCGCCCAGGCGTCGCTGTCGAGGATGCGCACGGTGCCGCCGACAACCCCGGTGCGCGGGATGACGTTGGGAGCCTGGCCGGCGTTCACGACGCCCCAGACCACGCTGACACCGGAGCGCGGATCCATCCGGCGGGAGAGCACGGCGGGGAGCTCGGTCGCGACCTTGGCGAGCGCGAAGACGAGGTCGCCGGTGAGATGCGGACGGGAGGTGTGGCCGCCGTTGCCGGTGAGCCTGACCTGCACCCGGTCCGCGGCGCTGGTGAGCGGGCCGGCGCGGAGCCCCACCCGACCGACGTCGACGGCAGGGTCGCAGTGCAGCGCGAAGATCCGGTCGACGTCGTCGAGCACGCCGAGGCTCATCAGGTGGAGCGCGCCGCCGGGCATGACCTCCTCGGCGGGCTGGAAGAGCAGCCGCACCCCGCCGTCGAGCCGGCCGTCGCGGTGGAGGTCGGCCAGCGCGAGCGCCGCACCGACAAGGCAGGCGGTGTGGACGTCGTGGCCGCAGGCGTGGGCGACGCCGGGCACGGTGCTCGTCCACGGGTCGTCGGTGTCGTCGTCGACCGGGAGCGCGTCCAGGTCGGCGCGCAGGGCGACCCGTCGGCCGCTCGTGCCGAGGTCGGCGACCACGCCGGTCGAGGACAGCCGCTCCACGCTCCAGCCGGCCTTCTCGAGCCGCTCCGCCACGAGGTCCGACGTACGGTGCTCCTGCCACGACAGCTCGGGGCGAGCGTGCAGGTCCCGGCGCAGGTCGATCAGCTCGGCCTCGTGCTGGGAGACCGACGGGACGATCGACTGGGTGATCAGGGTGGCGGGATCGGTCGGCATGACCTACCCAGGGTATCGGTCAGCGACCGTCGTACGCCGCGAGGATCCGGTCGGCGGCGACCGTGGCGGGCAGCTCGCCGGCGAGCACGGCGGCGCGGATCTCGTCGCGGACGGCCCTCACACCGGGCGACTGACGCAGGCGCTGGTCGAGCTCGTCGCGGACAAGGGCCCAGGTGAAGTCGAGCTGCTGCTCGGCCCGCTTGGCGCGCAGTCCGTCCTCGCCGAGGTGGGCGCGGTGGCCGAGCACCTGGTCCCACACGCCGTCGACACCGACGTCGTGCAGCGCGGAGCAGGTGACGACCGGCGGCGCCCACTCCCCCTTGGCGCGGACCAGCCGCAGTGCCCCGGCCAGCTCGCGGGCGGCGGCGCGCGCCTCCTGCTCCCGGTCGCCGTCCGCCTTGTTGACGGCGATGACGTCGGCGATCTCGAGGATCCCCTTCTTGATCCCCTGCAGCTGGTCGCCGGTGCGCGCGAGGGTCAGGAACAGGAACGTGTCGACCATCCCCGCCACCGTCACCTCGGACTGGCCGACGCCGACCGTCTCGACCAGCACGACGTCGTACGACGCCGCCTCGAGGACCGCCATCGCCTGGACCGTCGCCCGGGCGACGCCGCCGAGCGTGCCCGCCGACGGCGAGGGCCGGATGAAGGCGTTCGGGTCGACCGAGAGCCGCGCCATCCGCGTCTTGTCGCCGAGCACCGAGCCGCCGGTGCGCACCGACGACGGGTCGACGGCGAGGACGCCGACGCGGTGCCCCTCACCGGTCAGCCGGCTGCCCAGCGCCTCGATGAACGTCGACTTCCCGACCCCGGGGACACCCGAGATCCCGACGCGCACGGCACTCCGCCGACCTGCGGCTCCGCCGCGGGCGGGGGCGCGGTTGCGGACCGACTCGAGCGCCACCAGCAGCTCGCGTGCGATCTCCCGGTGGGCCGGCTTGCTGGACTCGACCAGCGTGATGGCCCGGGAGACGGCCGCCCGCCTGCCTTCCGCGATCTGTTCGACGAGCTGGTCGGGGTCGATCTGTGGCATCCGCTCAGTGGCCGAGCTGCTCGCGCAGCCGGGCCAGCAGGTCGAGCGCGGAGTCGGCGATGACCGTGCCCGGCAGGAAGACCGCGGCGGCGCCCATCCGCTCGAGGGTGGGTACGTCGTCGGGCGGGATCACGCCGCCGACGACGATCATGATGTCGGGGCGGCCGTGCTCGGCAAGCGCCTTCTTCAGGGCGGGGACCAGCGAGAGGTGGCCGGCGGCGAGGGAGGAGACGCCCACGATGTGCACGTCGTTGTCGACGGCCTGCTGGGCGACCTCCTCCGGCGTCGAGAAGAGCGGGCCCACGTCGACGTCGAAGCCGAGGTCGGCGAAGGCGGAGACGACCACCTTCTGGCCGCGGTCGTGCCCGTCCTGGCCCATCTTGGCGACCAGGATGCGGGGACGGCGGCCCTCCGCCTCCTCGAACTCCTCGGTCGCCCTCAGGACGGCGGCGACCTTGCTGTCGCCGGCGCCGGTGGCCTCGTCGCGGTACACGCCGGAGATCGTACGGATCACCGCCTGGTGCCTGCCCCACACCTTCTCCAGCGCCTCGGAGATCTCCCCGACGGTCGCCTTCGCCCTGGCGGCGTCGACGGCGAGCGCGAGCAGGTTGCCCTCCAGGCCGGGGCCGGGCTGGGAGCCGGCGGCACGGGTGAGCGCCTCCAGGGTCCGGCGTACGTCGTCGTCGGACCGCTCCGCGCGGAGCCGGTCGAGCTTGGCGACCTGCTGCTTGTAGACCTCGTCGTTGTCGACCTTGAGGACCTCGAGCGGGTCTTCGGCCGGGAGCCGGTAGGTGTTGACGCCGATGACCTTCTGGGCGCCGGAGTCGATCCGCGCCTGGGTGCGGGCCGCGGCCTCCTCGATGCGCATCTTGGGGATGCCCTGCTCGATCGCCTTGGCCATCCCGCCGGCGCGCTCGGCCTCCTGGATGTGGGCCCAGGCCTTCTCGGCGAGGTCGTGGGTGAGTCGCTCGACGTAGTACGAGCCGCCCCACGGGTCGATGGTTCCGGTGGTGCCGCTCTCCTGCTGGAGGAGCAGCTGGGTGTTGCGCGCGATCCGCGCCGAGAAGTCGGTCGGCAGCGCGATCGCCTCGTCGAGGGCGTTGGTGTGGAGCGACTGGGTGTGGCCCTGGGTCGCCGCCATCGCCTCGATACACGTCCGCGCGACGTTGTTGAAGACGTCCTGGGCGGTGAGGCTCCACCCGCTGGTCTGGCTGTGGGTGCGCAGGCTCAGGGACTTGGGGTTCTTCGGGTCGAACTGCCTCACCAGCCGCGACCACAGCGCGCGGGCGGCGCGCATCTTCGCGACCTCCATGAAGAAGTTCATCCCGATCGCCCAGAAGAACGACAGCCGCGGGGCGAACGCGTCGACGTCGAGGCCGGCATCGAGGCCGGTCCGGATGTACTCGACCCCGTCCGCGAGCGTGTAGGCGAGCTCGAGGTCGGCGGTCGCGCCGGCCTCCTGCATGTGGTAGCCGGAGATGGAGATGGAGTTGAACCGCGGCATCCGCTGGGCGGTGTAGCTGAAGATGTCGCCGATGATCCGCATGCTCGCCAGCGGCGGGTAGATGTAGGTGTTGCGGACCATGAACTCCTTGAGGATGTCGTTCTGGATGGTCCCGGCCAGCTCCTCGGGCGGTACGCCCTGCTCCTCGGCGGCGACGATGTAGAGCGCCATGACGGGGAGGACCGCGCCGTTCATCGTCATCGACACCGACATCTGGTCGAGCGGGATCCCGTCGAAGAGGGTGCGGGTGTCATAGATCGAGTCGATCGCCACGCCCGCCATGCCGACGTCGCCGCGGACGCGCGGGTGGTCGGAGTCGTAGCCGCGGTGGGTGGCGAGGTCGAAGGCCACCGAGAGACCCTTCTGCCCGGCCGCGAGGTTGCGCCGGTAGAACGCGTTGGACTCCTCCGCGGTCGAGAAGCCGGCGTACTGGCGGATCGTCCACGGCTGGGTCGTGTACATCGTCGGGTACGGCCCGCGCAGGAACGGGCTCAGGCCCGGGTAGGTGTCGAGCCCGTCCAGGCCCGCCACGTCGCCGTCGGTGTAGAGCGGCTTGATCTCGATGCCCTCGGGGCTGTGCCAGGAGCCGACCGCATCGGTGGTCGAGCCGCCCGAGCCACTAGGCGAGCGCGTGTCGAGACCACCCGGGCCCGCCAGCGGCAGACCGCGGAAACTGGCCGGAATCGTCATGCGAGCTTCTCCCTCGTTGCGGTCAGGAACGCGAGCGCGTCCACGCCGACGGACGCGGCGTCGTCGACCTCCGCGTCCACGGCGTCCGGCTTCCCGGCGATGATCACGTGGGCGGCGCCGGCGGCCCGGAGCGCCTCGACGGCGGCCGAGCCCCAGTCGGCGTACGCCGCGTCCGACCCGGCCAGGCAGACGACCGGCGGCGCGCCGGCGGCGGCGTACGTGCCGACGAGGTCCTCGACGCCGCTCGTGGCGCCGGCGAGCTCGACGGCGATGCCGCCGGCGGCGAAGAGGTTGGTCGCGAAGGTCGCCCGCGCGGTGTGCTGGGCGATCGGGCCGAGGGTGGCGAGGAAGACCGGCCGGGCGGCGGGCTCGTCGCGCAGCGCCTCGAAGTCGGCGCCGTAGCGCCGCACCCGGTCGTTGAGCGGGTCGGGCTCACGCTCGGGAAGCGCCTCGGCGAGGTTCGGGAACTCCGAGAGCCCGGTGAGCGGCCGCTTGCGGCGGGCGATCTCGGTCCGGCGGCGCTCGACCACCGCGGCGACCCGCTCCTTGAACGCGGCGAAGCCCTGGCCATCCTCCCATTCGGACTCGATCCGCTGGAACTCCACCCAGGCGGCCTCGGCGAGATCGGCGGTGAGCCGGTCGACGGCGTACGCGCCACCGGCGGGGTCGGCGACCGCGGCGACGTGGGACTCGTCGACGAGCAGGTGCGAGACGTTGCGCGCGATCCGGCGGCCGAACGCGTCGGGCAGGCCGAGCGGGCTGTCGAAGGGAAGCACGGTCACGGCGTCGGCCCCGCCGACGCCGGCGGCGAAGGCGGCGACGGTGCCCCGGAGCATGTTGACGTACGGGTCGTACTTGCTGAGCATCGGCCGGCTCGTGGCCGCGTGGATCCGCATGCCGGTGGCCGAGCCCGCCGCGACCCCGGAGTGCTCGAGCACGCTGGCCCACAGCCGGCGGGCCGCGCGCAGCTTGGCGATGGTCGGGAACTGCTCGTCGGTCGCGGCGTACCTGAACTCGACGAGGCTCGCCGCCTCCTCGACGGAGAGGCCGTGGCCGGTGAGCCAGCGCAGGTAGGCGACGCCGGCGGCGACGGACCAGCCCAGCTCCTGGGCGTCGCTCGCACCGAGGTCGTGAGCGGCGGTCGCGTCCACGACGAGCGCGCGTACGCCGGCGGCGCGGGCCAGGTCCGCGACGACGCGGAGCTCCTCCACGCCCTCGTCGACGGCCACCAGGAGGTCGCGCAGCATCGCGCCGAGCGGGTCGGCGCCGAGGTTGCCGTCGGGGTGCGGGGTGATCCCCTTCTCCTGGGCGAGGGTGAGGAACGCCTGGGCGACCTCGCTCGTGGCCGTCGGCGCGTCCAGGACGACCGGCGCGAGGTCGAGGAGCACCCCGTCGAGCACGGTGGCGAGGTCGGTGGTCTCGTCGGCGGAGACCCACAGCGACGTCACGCCGCCGTCGAGGTCGGCGAGCGCTGCCTCGTTGGCCTGCTTCGCCTCCGGGCCCGAGACCAGCGCACGGATGTCCCACGACCCGGCCCGGGCCGGCCGCCGGCCCGGCACCGGAGCCGCCGCCGGCGTACCCAACGGAGTGACGGCGAGGCCGTCGAGCGTCGTCCGCGTCAGCCTGTCCCAGACCGCCGAGTCGGGGTCGCTCTCGGCGAGGCGACCCACCTTGCGGAGTACCCCGGCGGCCGCCTTCTCCCACTCCTCGCGCCTGTGAGCGTCCTCGGGCTGGGCCAGGGCGAGCGTGCCCTGCTCGGGGGTCGGCGCCTCCGGCGGTGGTGGCGTCGCGCTGGCGTCGGTCATGACGGGCACCTTAGGAAAGGGAGAGTGGCGGGCGCCACAGAGTGTGACGTTTACGACCGTTAACCAGAGTGCCCCTGATCCGGGCGGAGCGCGAGAGACGTTCACACGACATCCACCTCAGGCTGGCGCTCCGCTCACGTGGGCGATGCATGGTGGAGGCATGCGGATCGCGCTCGTGACCGAGACCCTCTTCGCGGGGGTCTCCATCGACGGCGTCACCACCACGGTGAAAGCTGTCGCCGACCGGATGATCGAGGCGGGCCACGAGGTCTCGTTCGTGGCGCCGGGGCCGGGGCTGCCCTGCTATCGCAAGAGCACCGTCGCCCGGGTCAGTCCGCTGGCCAAGACCGGGCGCCAGGTGCGCGACGCGCTCGACGTCTTCGGTCCCGAGATGGTCGTTTCGTTCGACCCGCGCCGGATCGGCCGCAAGGCGCTCGCGCACGCCCGCGCCTGGGGCGTCCGCACCGCCGTCGTACAACAGTCGGCAGTCGATGACGAGGCCTGGCCCGACCGGGTCGCGGCGCACGCGGACGACGTGCTCGTCACCAGCCGTTGGCTGCGCACCGTGCTGCTCGAGCTCGGCGTACGCGCCGATCTGTGGCTCCCCGGCGTCGACACCGCCGCCTTCTCCCCCGCGCTGCGCGACACCTGGCTCCACGGCCACTGGTCGCGGGCCAAGTCCCGCGAGACGCCCCTGGTCGTCGTCGGGTACGCCGGCCGCCTCGCCAAGCCGCACGGCGTACGCCGACTGACGACTCTGGGCGCTGTCCCCGGCATCCGGCCGGTCGTGATCGGCGACGGGCCGCAGCGCGGCTGGCTCGAGCAGCGGATCGTCGACGCCAGGTTCACCGGGCCGCTCGGCACCGGGGACCTCGCGGTCGCGCTCGCCAGCCTCGACGTCCTGATCCACCCGGGCGAGCGCGAGGGCTGCGGCCACGTCCTGCGCGAGGCCGCCGCCAGCGGCCTCCCGGTGGTCGCGCCGCGGGCCGGCGCCGCGGCCGAGATCGTGCAGCACCTCGAGACCGGCCTGCTCTACGGGCCTGGCGACGAGCGGGACCTGGTCGCCGCCCTGACCGCCGTCACGGCCGACCCGCACCGCGCACTGCTCGGCCGCCGCGGCCGCGAGGTGGCTGCCGCGCGGGGCTGGACGACCGCCGCTGACGAGCTCCTCGTCCGCCTCCTCCACCGCTCGGAGCAGCCCGCAGCCTGACGATGCGCCGACCATTAACCCGCGGGTAACAGGGCGGATGTCACACTCCCCGCCTGACAGGCGCCTGAAAGATGCGAGTACCGTGCTGCCCCGTGGCAACCACGACTCTGATCAAGGGAGCGCGGTCGACGCGCTCGACGATCGCGCTCAAGCTCTTGATGGCGACCAGCGGGATCATCTTCATCCTCTTCGTGCTCGTGCACATGTACGGCAACCTCAAGGCCTTCCAGGGTGAGAGCGCCTACAACACGTACTCCGAGCACATCCGCACCGTCGCGACCCCGATCCTCCCGTACGCCGGTGCGCTGTGGGTGATCCGGGCGGTCCTCATCGTCTCGCTCGTCGCCCACGTGTGGTCGGCGGTCGTGCTGTGGGCCCGCGCCAACCGGGCGCGGCCGGTGAAGTACGCCGTGAAGAAGAACGTCCACAGCTCCCTCTCCTCGCGCACGATGCGCTGGGGCGGCCTGACGCTGCTGCTCTTCGTCATCTGGCACCTGCTCCACTTCACGATCCTCAAGATCAACCCGGCCGGTGACCAGAGCGACGCGATCACGAAGAACCCCTACCGCCTCCTGGTCGACAGCTTCAGCGGCGACGCCTGGTGGATGACCGTCATCTACCTCATCGCGATGCTCGCCCTCGGCTTCCATCTCCACCACGGCACCTTCAGCGCCTGCCAGACGCTCGGCTGGACGAGCACCGCTGCGTCTCGCGCCCGTGCCCGCGTGTTCGGCTGGGTCGTGGCCATCGTGATCGCCGGCGGCTTCTCGCTGGTTCCCCTGTTCATCCTCTTCGGCGTCATCGACTAAAGGAGCTCGGTCATGGCATCCACGCTCGACCTGTCGGGCCTGCACCCGACCAACGAGGCCCCGGTCCAGAAGTCAGACGACGCCGCGGGTTACTACGTCCTCGGCGACAAGCTCGTCGACCCCAAGGCCCCCACCGGGCCGATCGCGACCCGCTGGACGAACCGGAAGTTCGACAACCGGCTGGTCAACCCGGCCAACCGCCGCAAGCTGAGCGTCATCATCGTCGGCACCGGCCTCGCCGGTGGCGCCGCGGCTGCCACCCTCGGTGAAGCGGGCTACAACGTGAAGTCGTTCTGCTATCAGGACTCCCCGCGCCGGGCCCACTCGATCGCCGCCCAGGGCGGCATCAACGCGGCCAAGAACTACAAGGAGGACGGCGACTCGGTCTACCGCCTCTTCTACGACACGGTGAAGGGCGGCGACTACCGCTCCCGCGAGTCGAACGTCTACCGCCTGGCCGAGGTGTCCGCGAACATCATCGACCAGTGTGTCGCGCAGGGCGTCCCGTTCGCCCGTGAGTACGGCGGCCTCCTCGACAACCGCTCCTTCGGCGGCGTCCAGGTGTCTCGTACGTTCTACGCCCGCGGCCAGACGGGCCAGCAGCTGCTGCTCGGCGCCTACCAGGCGATGGAGCGCCAGGTCGCGGCCGGCACCGTCGAGCAGTTCACCCGCCACGAGATGCTCGAGCTGATCGTCGTCGACGGCAAGGCCCGCGGGATCATCGCCCGCAACATGGTCACCGGCGAGCTCGAGACCCACCTCGCCGACGTCGTCGTACTCGCCACCGGCGGCTACGGCAACGTCTTCTTCCTCTCGACCAACGCGATGGGCTCCAACGTCACCGCCACCTGGCGCGCCCACCGCAAGGGCGCCTACATGGCCAACCCGTGCTACACGCAGATCCACCCGACCTGCATCCCGGTCACCGGCGAGCACCAGTCGAAGCTGACCCTGATGTCGGAGTCGCTCCGCAACGACGGCCGGGTCTGGGTGCCGAGGCGCGCCGAGGACTGCGAGAAGGACCCGCGTGACATCCCGGAGGAGGACCGCGACTACTTCCTCGAGCGGATCTACCCCTCCTTCGGCAACCTGGTCCCCCGCGACATCGCCTCCCGCCAGGCCAAGTACATGTGCGACGAGGGCCGCGGCGTCGGCCCCGCGGTCAAGGAGGTCGGTCTCGACGGCGAGGAGAAGTGGGTACGCCGCGGCGTCTACCTCGACCTCACCGACGCGATCAAGCGGCTCGGCAAGGAGGCCGTCGAGGAGAAGTACGACAACCTCCTCGACATGTACGAGCGGATCACGGGCGAGAACCCGTACGAGGTGCCGATGCGCATCTACCCCGCCGTGCACTACGTCATGGGCGGCCTGTGGGTCGGCTACGACCTGCAGACCAACATCGACGGCCTGTTCTGCAGCGGCGAGGCCAACTTCTCCGACCACGGCGCCAACCGCCTCGGCGCGTCGGCGCTGATGCAGGGCCTCGCCGACGGCTACTTCGTCCTCCCGAACACGATCCGCGACTACCTCGCGGACGGGCCGTTCGAGAAGATCGACGGGTCGCACCCCGCCGTCCAGGAGGCGCTCTCCTCCGTCCGCGAGCGGATCGACAAGCTCATGTCCATCAACGGCACCCGATCGGTCGACTCCATCCACAAGGAGCTCGGCAAGATCATGTGGGAGTACTGCGGGATGGAGCGGACCGAGGACGGCCTGAAGAAGGCGATCGGCCTCATCCGCGAGCTCAAGAAGGAGTTCTGGACCAACGTCAAGGTCCTCGGCTCCGCCGAGTCGCTCAACCAGGACCTCGAGAAGGCCGGCCGCGTGGCCGACTTCATCGAGCTCGGCGAGCTCATGTGCATCGACGCCCTCAACCGCCGCGAGTCGTGCGGCGGCCACTTCCGCGCCGAGTCGCAGACCGAGGACGGCGAGGCGCTGCGCCACGACGACGAGTTCGCCTACGTCGCGGCCTGGGAGTGGGGCGGCGAGGACGGCTCGCCGGTCCTGCACAAGGAAGACCTGATCTACACCGCCATCGAGATGAAGCAGCGGAGCTACAAGTAATGAACCTGACCCTGAAGATCTGGCGACAGCCCGACGCTGCCTCCGCTGGCTCGATGCACACCTACACGCTCGAGGGCGTGTCGGAGGACATGAGCTTCCTCGAGATGCTCGACCTTCTCAACGAGCAGCTCGTCACCAGCGGCGAGGAGCCGGTCGCGTTCGACTCCGACTGTCGCGAGGGCATCTGCGGCATGTGCTCGCTGATGATCAACGGCCAGGCGCACGGTCCGGAGGTCACCACGACCTGCCAGCTCCACATGCGCTCCTTCAAGGACGGCGACACGATCACCATCGAGCCGTGGCGTGCGGCGACCTTCCCGGTCGTCAAGGACCTCGTCGTCGACCGCGGCGCGTTCGACCGGATCATCCAGAACGGCGGCTTCATCTCCGCCAACACCGGCTCGGCCCCCGAGGCCAACTCGGTCCCGGCACCGCGCGACAAGGCACAGCGGGCGTTCAACGTCGCGACCTGCATCGGCTGCGGCGCCTGCGTCGCCGCCTGCCCGAACGGCTCGGCCTCCCTCTTCCTGGGCGCCAAGGTCACCCACCTCGGCGAGCTCCCCCAGGGGCAGCCGGAGCGCTACACCCGGGTCGCCTCGATGGTCGCCCAGCACGACGCCGAGGGCTTCGGCGGCTGCACCAACATCGGCGAGTGCGCGTCCGCCTGCCCGAAGGAGATCCCGCTCGACGTGATCTCGCAGCTCAACAAGGACCTGCGCCACGCCATGCGCACCGGTCACTGAGCCGCAGCAGCCCCAGCCGTACGCCGAAGGGCCGCCTCCCGCTCGGGAGGCGGCCCTCGTGCTATCCGGGGGGCGCCGCCGTCAGTCAGAACCGTGCAAATGCGGGAGAGTGCGCGCCCGGATGCAGTCGACCGCACGCATTTCCCCACACCTGTCCGGAAGTGCGGACCTAGGCATCGACCCAGTACCACGTCATCAGCAGTCCCGGGTGCGCATGCGGGAGCCGTAGCTCCCCGGTGACCCGGTGGCCCCAGGAGCGGAGCCGATCCCCGATCGGCACGTCGCCGCGACGCTCGTTGGTCTTGCCGACGACCAAGCGCCCGCCGGGCGCGACGGACGCCTCGAGAAGGTGGGCGACGAACCCCTCCTCGGCGTCGTCCGGGACGTACTCGAGCCCGGTCCGGACGTAGTCCCAGCGCCGCGCAGGCACCCAGTCGGCGGCGTTCGCCGCCCAGATCCGGTCCGCCCACTGTGGCAGGCGCCGGCGCGCGCGGTCGGCGAGCTCCGGGGCAATGTCGACGCCGTAAGGCTCGATCGCGAGTCCGCGGGCGGCGCCCCAGCGGTGGACCGACTCCATGAGGAGCCCGTTGGCGCAACCGACATCGAGGAAGTCGCCCGCCCGCGTGATGGCAGCCATCAGGGGACCCCGGGTCCGCTCCCAGTCGTCCGCCGTACCGGAGTGCCCGGATCCACCGCGTACGTCGGCGGCCGCGAGGTAGGCCGGGACGATGACCGCGCGAACCGCGTCGTGCCAGCCCGCCCGGTCGAGGTCGCCACGCTCGTACGCCGCGTCGATCTCGGCCAGCTCCCGCCACCCGGCCTCGCGGGCTGACTCGAGCCCCTCGTCGACCATGCTCAGGACTTCGAGAGCAGGCCCTTGGCGCCCATCTTCACGAGGTGGCCGCCGATGAGGACATCGACGGCGACGAGGACGCCGTGGGCGACGTAGTACGGCGTGGGACGCGACTGCTCGGGGTCCTTCGCCGTCCTGACGAGGTTCTTCGCGAAGTTGCTCCAGATGGCGATGTTCCAAGCCCCGACGCCGAGCAGCACCGCGGCGTCCTTCTTCGACTGCTTCACTTCTGCTTCTTTCCGATCTTCTTGAGGACTGCGAGGGCAGCGACCATCGTGCCCGCCCCCGCGAGGAAGGCCGGCACCGGCCCCGGCGCGCGGACGGGAGGCGGCGCGACCGGCGGTACGTCGAGGGACGGCGTCTGCGGCCCCTGCACCGGGTCGGCGGCGTACGACCGCTCGCGGGACCGGCGGGCGGCCGGCGAGACGTGGGCGAACGCGGCGGCGTACAGGATGACCCGGGAGAAGTAGTTGATCCAGACCAGCAGGATCAGCGCGATTCCGAAGACCTGGAACGCGGGCTCGCCGCGGGTGGAGGCGAGGAGGTACTTCGAGAGCTGCTTCAGGAGCTCGAAGCCGACCGCGCCGAGCGCGGCGCCCTCCCACAGCGACCGCCGCGGCGTCGCCGGGCGGGCGAGCAGGACGAACATCGCGAAGAACAGCACCGCGTTGGCGGCGAGGCCGAGGACGACGGTGACCACGACGACCAGCCAGCCGAGCCGGCGGGAGAGGTGGAGCCAGTCGAGGACGTCGGTGGAGAAGCCGGCGACGAAGCCGGTCACAGCGACGGCCACGAGGAGGACGACCCCCAGGACGACCAGGGTGACGAGGTCCCGGGCCTTCCCGATGAAGAAGTTGGGCTGCGCCGTCCGCGGCACCTCGAAGACCACCTGGAGCGCCGAGCGGACACTGTCGACCCAGCCGAGGCCGGCGTACAGCACGCCGGCGAGGCCGACGAGGCCGACCGCGCCGGCGGCGTCCTCGATCGTGGACAGCGGCACCTGGCCGTCCTGGCTCCCGACCAGCCCCGGCAGGACCCGCTCCACGGCGTCGAGGAGGTCGGCCCGGGCATCGGGATAGACCTTCGCGACGTACCCCACCACGAAGAACGACAGTGCGAGGATCGGGAAGACGGACAGGAAGCCGAAGTACGTGATCGCGCCGGCCTGCTGCCCCGCCGAGACGCGACCGTAGTGCTCCTGGGTGCGCACCAGCCGGTCGACCGACGGGTGGTCCCGTCGCGCCTCCTGGACCCGCTCCCGGATCCGGTCCACGACCTTCGCCACGGCGACCGCTCAGCGGCAGACGCGGGAGCGGAGCCCGAACTCGCGGGTCGGCCGCCAGCCGTCGTCCTCGTCGTGGACGTAGAGGTGGAACGCGTCGACGGTGAAGAGGCACTCGAAGTCTGCGAGCTCGGCGAAGGCGCGGTCGAGCGCCTCGTCGGCGAGGTCGTGGGCGACCGTCACGTGCGGGTGGTAGGGGAAGGTGAGGTCGACGTCGAGGGGCCCGCGGCGGCAGGCGTCGGCGAGCTGCTCGCAAGAGGAGATCCCCTCCGCCAGCGCGACGAAGACGACCGGCGAGACGGGCCGGAACGTGCCGGTGCCGCGCAGGTGGACGGTGTAGGTGTCGACCGCCGCCGCGGCCTCCTCGAGGTGCTTCTCGACGTCCGGCAGCAGCTCCTCGGCGACCTCGGTCGGCGGCACCAGCGTGATGTGGGTCGGGATCATCGACGCGGTCGTGTCGCCGACCGACGTGCGGTAGTCCTGCAGCTGGGTCGCCCACGGCTCCGGGATCGCGACGGCCACACCGATCGTGCGCATGCGGGCGACCCTACCGGTCGGTGGTCTGGACCGCCGGGACGAAGCCCACCCGGTCGTAGACGTCGGCGAGCGTACGCCGGGCGACCGCGCCGGCCTTCTCGGCACCGCTGCGGAGCACCTGGTCGAGGTAGGCACGATCGTCGAGGAGCTCGAAGGTGCGCGCCCGGAACGGCGTCACGAACTCGACCACCACGTCGGCGAGGTCCTTCTTGAGGTCGCCGTAGCCCTTGCCGGCGTACTTCTCCACGAGCGTGTCGACCTCGGTGCCGGTCAGCGCGGAGTAGATCCGCAGCAGGTTCGAGACGCCCGGCTTCTGCTCCTCGTCGAAGCGGATCTCCGTCTCGGAGTCGGTGACGGCGCTGCGGATCTTCTTGGCGCTCACCTTCGGGTCGTCCAGCATGTCGATGATCCCGGCCGGGCTGGAGGCCGACTTGGACATCTTGCTGGTCGGGTCCTGGAGGTCGAAGATCTTGGCGGTCTCCTTGAGGATGTAGGGCTCGGGCAGCCGGAAGGTCTTCTTGTAGCGGCTGTTGAAGCGCTGCGCGAGGTCGCGGGTGAGCTCGAGGTGCTGGCGCTGGTCCTCTCCCACCGGGACGTACTGCGGGCGGTAGAGCAGGATGTCGGCGGCCATGAGCATCGGGTAGGCGAAGAGGCCGACGCTCGACGCGCCCTCGCCTCCCTTGGCCGACTTGTCCTTGAACTGCGTCATCCGGCGGGCCTCGCCGAAGCCGGTCATGCACTCGAGCACCCAGCCGAGCTGGGCGTGTTCGGGCAGGTGGGACTGGATGAAGATCGCCGACCGCTCCGGGTCGACGCCGGCCGCCACCAGCTGCGCCGCGGCGCGCAGCGTGCGCTGCCGGAGGACCTTCGGGTCCTGCTCGACGGTGATCGCGTGGAGGTCGGCGATGAAGAAGAAGGGCTCGTAGTCGTTCTGCAGGTCCACCCACTGCCGGACCGCACCCAGGTAGTTGCCGAGGTGGTAGGAGTCGGCGGTCGGCTGGATGCCGGACAGGACCCGCGGGCGGGCCGTCGCCGGGGTGCTGGCCCCGGCCGAGGACTGCGTGGACGACATGGCCCCATTCTGGCAGGCACTGGCCCGCTGACCGATTTCGGCGGCCCTGGCGCCCGGCGGTCGCCAGCCGGTCGCCGCCCGCCGTACGCACCGCGGGCGTGCCGGTAGCCCGCAGACCGAAACCAGAGGCACGAGCACGACCCGCTCTGGCAGGCTCACGCCATGCTCGCCCCGACCCTGACCGACGGCGTCGTGACCCTCCGCCCGCACCGCCCCGACGACGTACACCGCGCCTGGGAGCAGGTCGTCGACCCCGAATCGATCCGGTGGACGACGGTTCCGGTGGGGCTGACGCTCGCCGACGAGGTGGAGTTCATCGAGCGGCAGCCGAAGGGCTGGGAGTCGGACGAGGAGTGGTCCTTCGCGGTGGAGTACGCCGGCCGGTACGTCGGGACGATCTCGCTGCGCAACGAGGGCGACCGGCGCGCGGAGGTGGCGTACGGCGCCCACCCGGACGTGCGCGGGGTCAGGGTCGAGGGCCGGTCGGTGATGGAGCGCACCGTACGCCGGCTGCTCGACTGGGGCTTCGAGGCCAAGGGTCTCGAGACGGTCGTTTGGTGGGCCAGTGCCGGCAACTGGGCGTCGCGCAGGCTGGCGTGGAAGCTCGGGTTCAGCTTCGACGGGACCCTGCGCCGCTGGCTGCCCCAGCGCGGCGAGCTCACGGACGGCTGGGTCGGCACGCTGCGGCGCGACGACCCGCGCGAGCCCCGTTCGACCTGGCTGGACGTGCCGGTCCTGGAGGGCGACGGGGTGGTGCTGCGCGGCTTCCGCGAGGAGGACGCTCCCCGGCTGGTGGAGGGGTCGGCGGACCCGGAGACGCAGCACTGGCTGGCCTTCCTCCCCCGCGACCCGGGCCCGGACTACGGCTACGCCTACCTGGAGACCGCGCGGGAGGAGTACGCCACCGCCACGGGCCTGCGCTGGGCCTTCTCCGAGACGGTCGACGGGCCGCTGCTCGGGACCGTCGGCCTGTTCCGGATCCGCCTGGGCGACGGCAGCCGGGAGGCGGAGATCGGCTACTGGACGCACCCCGCGGGCCGACGCCGCGGGCTCACCACGCGGGCGGCCGCGCTCGCGATCGGGCACGGCTTCGACGGGCTCGGGCTGGACCGGATCACCGCCTCTCACTCGGCCGGCAACGAGGGCTCCCGCCGGATCCTCGAGTCGCTCGGCCTGCGGCGTACGGGCGTCGAGCGCGGCGCCGCGCGCACGGGCGCGGGCGAGGCGGTCGACCTGCTCGGCTACGACCTGCTCCGCAGCGAGTGGCCGTACGCCGAGCCCACCGAGCCGCGGATCGTCGGCGAGCGGGTCGTGCTGCGGCCGTTCCTGGCGAGCGACGTGCCGCGGATCGTCGAGGCCTGCTCCTCCCCCGAGGTGCAGCACTGGTTCGGCGCCATGCCGTCGCCGTACGCCGCCGAGGACGCGCGCGGCTGGATCCGGCAGGCGCGGTCCAGGGCGGACGTGGTGCGGTTCGCGGTCGCCGACCCGGCCGACGACCGGCTGCTCGGCAGCATCAGCGTCTTCGACCTCGAGCCGGGCCGTGACGGGGAGCTCGGCTACTGGCTGCACCCGGACGCGCGCGGCCGCGGCGTGATGACCGAGGCCGTGCGGCTGGTGACGTCGTACGCCTTCAAGGAGCTCGGGCTGCCCAAGGTCAAGGCCGCGGCGGCGGTCGACAACACCGCGTCACAGGCCGTGCTCGAGCGTGCCGGGTTCCGCCACTTCGGCGTGGAGCGGCTCGGCACGACGACCCGGGCCGGGCTCGCCGACCTCGCGTGGTACGACCTCCTGCCAACGGACGTCAACCTGGGTTGACATCCGTCATGTCGTCAACCTAGGTTGACGACATGACGGAGATGGACGACCTGGCCGCGGCCGCGTCGGGGACCGACCCGGAGACCGGCCTCCGCGCCGCACTGGCGCTGCGCCGCCTGGCGGACTCGCTGGAGCGGCTCCAGGTGACCAACGCCCGCCGGCAGGGCTGGTCGTGGCAGGCGATCGCGGCGGCGCTGGAGGTCAGCCGGCAGGCGGTCCACAAGAAGTACGCGAGGGAGCTGTAGATGTTCGAGCGGTTCACGAAGCAGGCCAGGCTCGCCGTGACGGAGGCGTACGCCGCCGCGGGCGAGCTCGGCCACCGACAGGTCGGCACCGACCACGTGCTGCTGGCACTGGTCCGCGAGGCCGACCCGGCGACCGGCGGGGCGCTCGCCGCGGCGGGGGTCGACGCGGACCGGGTGCGGGCCGCGATGGCCGGGCGGCACCGGCCCGACCGCCTCGGCGCCGAGGACGAGGAGGCGCTGCGGTCACTGGGCATCGACCTGGCCGCCGTACGAGAGCGGGTGGAGGCCGCCTTCGGACCGGGCGCCCTCGACAAGGGGACCCGGAAGGCCCGGCAGCACTTCACGAAGGACGCCAAGAAGTCCCTCGAGCTGGCGCTGCGCGAGGCCGTCCGGCTGAAGCACCGGTCCATCGGAGCCGAGGACCTCCTGCTCGGCATCATCCGCGCGGAGGGCGACGGCTATGAGGTTCTTCGGGATCTCGACGTCGATCTCGCTGCTCTTCGTCGGGCTCTCGAGTCCGGCCGGGCAGCCTGACCCGTCGCAGGACGTCATCCGGCCGCCGCGGCCCGAGGTCCCCGTCTGTATGACGTCCGGGCCGTCAGTCGAGGGCGGGTGCGCGTCGGTGGGCCGCCCGGCTCCACAGCAGGACGACCGTGCCGGCCGCGGCGAGCACGGCGCCGACGAGGGGCGTCGAGCGCTCACCCCAGACGTCCAGGGCCGCGCCGCCGAGGAAGGCGCCGAGGGCGTTGGCGATGTTGAGCGCGGCGTGGTTCATCGCCGCACCCAGGGTGACGGCGTCGCCGGCGACATCCATCAGCCGCAGCTGCAGGTTGAGGACGAGGACCGAGGAGAGCCCGGTCATCAGGAAGCTCGCCGGCCACAGCCACCAGCCGTGCGGGGCGACGAACCAGACGCCGACCAGGGCCAGCGCCATCCCGACGCCACCGACGAGCAGTGAGCCGAAGACCGACCACCGGGCCAGCTCACCGGCCAGCCAGGTCCCGACGACCATGCCGAGGCCGAAGGCGAGCACGAACCACGGCACCGTCGACTCCGGCAGGTGGGCGGTGTCGGTGACGAGGTAGGCGATGTAGGAGTAGACGGCGAACATCCCGCCGAACCCGATCGCCCCGGCGGCCATCGTCAGCCAGACCTGGGGGTTGGTGAAGAACCGCCTCGCCTCGCCGCGCCCGGTGGCCGCGCGGTCGCCCGGCACGTGCGGCACGAACACCTGCACGAGGAGCACGGTCAGCAGCGAGAGACCGGCCGCGACGGCGTACGGCGCCCGCCAGCCGAGGTGCTGGCCCAGCCAGGTCGCGGCGGGGACGCCAACGACGTTGGCGACCGAGAGCCCGAGCATCACCATCGCCACGGCGCGCCCCTTCCGACGCGGGTCGGCCATGCCGGCGGCGACGAGGCTGGCGACGCCGAAGTACGCACCGTGCGGCAGGCCGTCGAGGAAGCGCGCCACCAACAGCAGGTGATAGCCGGTCGCCGCGGCGCTCAGCGCGTTGAAGAGCGCGTAGACGCCCATCAGCGCGATGAGCAGCCCCTTGCGCGGGAGGCCGGTGACGAAGAACGACAGCAGGGGTACGCCGACGACGACGCCCAGCGCGTAGGCGCTGATCAGGTGGCCGGCCGTCGACTTGCTGACGTCCACGCCGCCGGAGATCTGCGGCAGGACGCCCATCGTCACGAACTCGGTCGTGCCGATCGCGAAGCCGCCGACCGCGAGCGCGAGCACCGCCAGCGCGAAGTGGCGGGCGCGCGGCGTCGCGGGACGGGCGGAGGGCGGCGCGGCGAGGCTCACGGGGGCCTTTCGATCGATCCAACGGCGACGCCAGTCTCCAACCCATGGCGCCCCGAGCTCTATTCCGTCTGTCGGCCCGGCCCGGGTGCGGCGTCGGTCACCCCGGGTCAGCCCCACCAGAACGAGGCCGCCACGACGACGTACACCGCGATCAGGGAGACGCCCTCGAGCCAGTTGGACTCCCCATCGACGGTGATGACGACGGCGATGAGCACGGCGAGCACGACGGCGGCCACGAGCAGGGGCGAGAAGACGAGGGTGAGGGCGGCGAAGCCGAAGACCTGCGACAGGATCACCAGCGCCGGGGCGAGCACGAGGGTGATCTGGAGCGGTGAGTTGATGACCAGCGAGAAGGCGTAGTCGGACTGGTTGCGGGCCGCGAGCTGGACGCCCACGACGTTCTCGATCGCGTTCCCGGCGATCGCGACGATGACCAGGCCGGCGAAGGCGTCGGAGATCCCGAACGAGTCCATCGCCGGCTCGAGCGCGTCGACGAACCAGTCGGAGACGAACGCCGCGAGCACCCCGGCCACGGCGAGCAGCCCGACGGCGAGCACGACGGGCCAGCGCGGCTCCTCGTGCGCGATCTCGGCGGACAGACCGGTGCTGCCCCGCTTGAGCGCGGCGGGCAGCGACAGCGCGAAGAGCAGCAGCAGCACGACCGAGGCGATGTCGGAGAGCGCCTTCTCGTGGTCGGCGGCGGGCGCGTGGATGTAGGACGCCAGCGACGGTACGACGAGCGCCGCGACCGCGACGATCATGAGCACCGAGATCGTCCGGGCCCGCTGGGAGTCCAGCCGCTGCGAGCCGTGCCGCAGTCCGCCGACGGTGAACGCGATCCCCATGACGAGCAGCAGGTTGGCGAGGATCGAGCCGATCAGCGCGTGCCTGACCACCTCGACGAGCCCCGCCTTGAGCGCGAAGAGGGAGATGAACAGCTCGGGCAGGTTCCCCAGCGCCGACTGCAGCACCCCGGTCGCGCCCGGCCCGAACCGGTCCCCGAGCTGCTCGACCGACCGGCCGACCAGCGACGCGAGCAGGGTCACCGCGACCGCCGACACGAGGAACGGCGCGACCGTCCCCCAGTCGAGGTAGTGCGCCAGCCCCGCGAGCACCACGGCCACCAGGCCGCCGCCGAGCACGACGTAGTCCGAGCGGATGAGGGTGGGCGCCGCGGCGTCGCTCATGCCCCGCACCCTAGCGAGATCAACCGGCGAGGTGACCCCACGACGCCGCCAGGTCGCGCCAGGGCCCGACAGCGGCGACCCCGCCGTCGACGAGGACGACGACGCGGTCGGCCTGGGCTAGCGCCGCCCGCTTCGAGGTGGCGCCGATGACGGTGGTGTGCCGCTCGCGCAGGGCGCCCCACAGCTCGATCTCGGTCGCCGCGTCGAGGGCGCTCGAGACGTCGTCGGCCAGCAGCAGCTCGGTGTCGGCCGCGAGCGCCCGGGCCAGCGCGAGCCGCTGGACCTGGCCGCCGGAGAGGCGTACGCCGCGGTGGCCGACGACGGCATCGGGCCCGCCGGCCTCGGCGACGTCCTCGCCGAGCCGGGCGTCGGCGATCGACCTCTCGAGCTCGCGCGGGAAGCCGAGTCGGACGTTGTCGGCGAACGTTCCCGACAGCACCCGCGGCACCTGGGCGACGTGGGCGACCTGGCGCGGCCGGAGGAAGGACTGGGCGTCCTCGACCTCGCGCCCGTTCCACCTGATCGAGCCGGTGTGGTCGAGCAGCCCCGCCAGCGCGGAGAGGAGGCTGGACTTGCCCGAGCCCACCTGACCGAGCAGGAGCACCAGCTCCCCGCGCTCGATCTCGAGGTCGACGTCGCTGACCCCCAGCGTGCCGTCGTCGTGCACCGCCGTCAGCCCGGACAGGGACAGGCGCTCGAGCGGCACGTGGGCCGGGTCGGGGGCCTCCGGCGCCGTGCCCTGCACCAGGTCGACGCCCCGCGGGAGCGACATCAGGTCGACGCCGCCGGCGAAGCGGCAGGTCGCCTTCTGCCAGGCGCGGGTGCCGGGCGCCTCGGTCACGACGGCGCCGGCCACCCGGCCGAACCAGTCGAAGCCGTTGACCGCGTTGGCGACCAGGATCGCCGTCGCCAGACCCCAGGCGTCCCACAGGTAGAACGCCCAGGCGGCGACGACGCCGACCTGCACCATGACGATCGGTACGCCGTCGAGCACCGCCTGGACGCGATGCTCGAAGACGGCGGCCTCGATCCGGCCGGTGTCGACGCGGCGGACGTGGGCGTGCACCTGCGGCGTACGGCCCGCGAGCTTGACGGTGCGGGCGGACTCGACCGCGGACACCACCGCCCGGCCGAACCGAGCCCGCGCGGCCGACGACCGAGCCGCCGAGCGGCCGGCGATCGGCCGCCCGACCGAGGAGGCGAGCGCGCTGCTCACCATCACGGCCAGGAGCACACCCCCGGCGAGCCAGGTGCCGCCGAACGCCATCGTCATGAGCGCGATGAGGAGGCCGTTGATGAAGTCGACCCAGCGGTCGGCGTACCTCGCGAACCTGTCGGCGTCCATCGAGCGGGCGACGACCTCGCCCGGTGGCGTGCGCGGCAGCCGGTGGGTGCGGGTCTGCCCCACGAGCACCGACATCCGGACCCGCAGCATGACCTCGATCCACCAGCGCGGATAGCGCCGGAACGCGTCGGCGAGGAGGAAGGGCGCCGAAAGCAGCAGCGCGGCGAGGACGACGGTCAGGACGGCCGGCGTACCGCCGTCGTCAAGCCGCTCGACGATGCGCCCCCAGATGAAGCCGGTCACCGCGCCGAGCGGCGCGAAGACGCTGCCGGTGAGGAACAGCACGATCGACCACATGCCCCACCAGGGGCGGATGAGGAGCGCGTGCCAGGTGCCACGGGCCAGCGACGGCCCGTCGCCGATGTCGGCGTGGACCGGTGGAGCGCTCGTACGCCGTCGGCCGCCCACGCCCGGCCGGCCCTCGTCCTCGGACTCCGCGGGCTCGGCGAACTCCTCGGTGGCGCTCGCCTCCAGCAGCCGCCGGAACGGCCCGTCCGCGCGGGCGAGATCGTCGCGCATGCCCTGCTGGATGACCCGCCCGTGGTCGAGTACGGCGACCATCTCGGCGCGCTCGATCGTGCTCAGCCGGTGAGCGACCAGCACGCCCGTACGCCCGCGGAGCAGTCGGTCGGACGCCGCGACGACGCGGGCCTCCGTGACCGGGTCCATGCGTGCGGTGGCCTCGTCGAGCACGACGACCTGGACGTGTCGGACCAGCAGCCGGGCGAAGGCGACGAGCTGCTCCTCCCCCGCCGAGAGCGTGGTGCCCCCGGGACCGAGGAGGGTGTCGAGGCCGTGGGGCAGCCCCCGGACCCAGTCGGTGAGCCCGAGCTCGGTGACGGCGGCGACGATCTCGTCCCGCGGGATCTCCGCGAAGAGCGCGATGTTCTCCGCGAGGGTGCCGGCGAGGATCTCGGTGCGCTGCGTGACGACCCCGACGCGGGCGCGCAGCTCGTGGAGGTCGAGCCGGGTGATGTCGGCTCCGCCGAGGAAGACCGTGCCCGGCGGCGGCTCGACCGCGCGCGAGAGCAGCGAGGCGAGCGTGGACTTCCCGGACCCGGTCCGGCCGACGAGCGCGATCGTGTGGCCCGCGTCGACGCGCAGGTCGATGTCGCGCAGGCCGAAGGTGCCCTCGGCATACGAGAAGTCGAGGCGGCGGATCCGCAGGTCGAGCGCGCCGGCGGGGACCGCGTCGCCGCCGGTCGGCTCCGCCGGGACGCCCAGCATCTGCCGGAGCCGGATGACGGCACCGAGCCCGGCCTGGATGTCGGGCAGCTGGTGGGCCAGGTTGTTGATCTGACCGACGAAGCTGGTGGTGACCAGGAAGAGCGTGACCAACCTCGCCACGGAGAGATGGTCGCTGCTCACCAGCGCGACACCCGCGACGGCGACTCCGATCAGCAGCCCGTGGAGGAGCATCCCGGCCCGTACGGCGAGCCGTGCCTCGACCCGCACGACCCGGAAGAACTTCTCGTGGACCCTCGCCGACAGCTCCGCCAGCCGCCGGATCGCGAACGACTGTCCGAGGCTGGTGCGCAGGTCGTCGCGACCGGCGACGCCCTCCTCGAGGGCTGCGGCGTGGTCGGTCCACGCCATCTCCTCGATGACCTTGCGCCGGGCGATCTCCACCAGGAGCGGACGGATCACCCAGACGATCACCGCGCCGACCACGGGGAAGAGCAGGAACGACGGCCACCACGTCACTCCGGCGACCACCCACATCGGCAGGAGCGCGAAGACCGTGAGGAGCACGCGCCACACCTGCTGCCGCATCAGCGTGCCGACCTCGTGGGTGTCGTCGTCGACGCGGTCGAGGATCTCACCGACCGCCTGCTCGGTGAGGTCGGCGAGCGGCTGGTGGAGCGCCGCCTCGAGGACGTCGCCCCGCAGCCTGCCCTCGGCGCGGTCGACGACGCCGGCCCAGGCGACCAGCCCGGCCGTGTAGAACACCGCCCCGCCCACGACGCACGCCGCCAGCAGCCACACCAGGCGGGTGGTGGGGTGCTCGGCGAGCTGACCGGCGACCACCGTACCGAGCGACTGGCCCAGTGCCGTGAGCACGAGGGCCACCAGGGCCGCGACGGCGACCGGATGGCGCAGGCGTCGCCAGTCGACCTGTCTGGAGGGGTCCTGAGCCGGGCGCTTGGTCTGCTCGTGCGGCGGTGCCGGCAGGGTCGTCGTCGCGCTCATCGTGGGACGACGCTACGCGGGCTCATCTGCTGTTCTCTTGTCATTTTTCGGTGGGTGCCGGGGTGGGGTGTCGTCGCAGGAATCCCCGGTTGACCGGGGAAATCCGACCTTGTTGGGTGTCAGAACACCCCACAACCTCAGGTTTCCCCGGTCAGCCGGGGAAAACCCGAGGCGCGGTCCAACCCGGCTCAGAGCGCCGCGAGCGCCTCGTTGAGGGTCGCGGAGGGCCGCATCACGGCGGAGGCCTTGGCGTCGTCGGGGCGGTAGTAGCCGCCGATGTCGGCCGGGCTGCCCTGGACGGCGAGGAGCTCCTCGACGATCTTCTGCTCGTCGGCGGCGAGCTTGTCGGCGAGCGGCTTGAAGGCCGCGGCCAGCTCGGCGTCCTCGGTCTGGGCGGCGAGCTCCTGGGCCCAGTAGAGGGCGAGGTAGAAGTGCGAGCCGCGGTTGTCGATCGTGCCGAGCCTGCGGCCCGGGCTGCGGTCGTTCTCCAGGAAGGTGCCGGTGGCGCGGTCGAGCGCCGCGGCGAGCACCTTCGCCGCCGGGGCGTCCGCCTGCTCGGCGTACTTCTCCAGCGACGGGACCAGGGCGAAGAACTCGCCGAGGCTGTCCCAGCGCAGGTAGTTCTCGCTGACCAGCTGCTGGACGTGCTTCGGCGCGGAGCCGCCTGCACCGGTCTCGAAGAGGCCACCGCCCGCGATCAGCGGGACCACCGAGAGCATCTTGGCGGAGGTGCCGACCTCGAGGATCGGGAAGAGGTCGGTGTTGTAGTCGCGCAGAACGTTGCCGGTGACCGAGATGGTGTCGAGGCCCTGGCGCATCCGCTCGAGGGAGTACGCCGTCGCGAGCTCGGGCGTGAGGATCCGGATCTCCAGGCCGTCAGTGTCGTGCTCGGGCAGGTAGGCGTTGACCTTCTTGATCAGCTCGGCGTCGTGGGCCCGGCTCTCGTCGAGCCAGAAGATCGCCGGCGTCTCGCTGGCCCGGGCCCGGGTCACGGCGAGCTTGACCCAGTCCCGGACCGGGATGTCCTTGGTCTGGCAGGCGCGCCAGACGTCGCCGGTCTCGACGTCGTGCTCGATCAGCACGTCGCCGGCGCTGTTGACGATCCGCACGGTGCCGTCGGCGGGGACCTCGAAGGTCTTGTCGTGGGAGCCGTACTCCTCGGCCGCCTGCGCCATCAGACCGACGTTGGGCACGCTGCCGATCGTGGCCGGGTCGAGCGGGCCGTTCTTCTTCACGTCGTCGATGACGGTCTGGTAGACCCCGGCGTACGAGCTGTCCGGGATGACCGCCAGCGTGTCGTCCTCGCCGCCGTCGGCGCCCCACAGCTTGCCGCCGTTGCGGATCAGCGCCGGCATCGAGGCGTCGACGATGACGTCGGAGGGCACGTGCAGGTTGGTGATGCCCTTGTCGGAGTTGACGTAGGACAGCCGCGGGCCGCTCTCGAGGCGCGCGTCGATGGCGGCCTTGATCTGGGCGCCGTTCTCCACCGAGTCGAGGCCGGCGAGGATCGCACCGAGGCCGTCGTTGGCGGACAGCCCGGCCGCGGCGAGGTCGGCGCCGAACCGATCGAAGACGTCGGCGAAGTAGGCCTTCACCACGTGGCCGAAGATGATCGGGTCGGAGACCTTCATCATCGTCGCCTTGAGGTGGACCGAGAACAGCACGCCCTCGGCGTCGGCCTTGGCCAGCGCGTTGACGAGGAACGACTTGAGGTAGGCGGCCTGCATGACGGTCGCGTCCACCACCTCGCCGGCGAGGACCGGGAGCGAGTCCTTGAGGACGATCTCCTCCCCCGAGGTCGTCTCCAGGACGATCCGTAGCGTGTCGTCCGCGGGCAGGGTCACCGACTTCTCGTTGGACTTGAAGTCGTGCCCACCCATCGTGGCGACGGCGGTCTTGGAGCCCTCGCCGAAGGGCTTGTTGGTGTGCGGGTGGCTCTTGGCGTAGTTCTTGACCGACGCCGGCGCGCGGCGGTCGGAGTTCCCCTCACGCAGCACCGGGTTGACCGCGGAGCCCTTCACCTTGTCGTACTTCGCCCGGGTCTCCTTCTCCTCCGGGGTCGACGGGCTCTCCGGGTAGTCGGGCAGCGGGTAGCCGAGCGCCTGCAGCTCCTTGATCGCGGCCTTGAGCTGCGGGATCGAGGCGGAGATGTTGGGCAGCTTGATGATGTTGGCCTCGGGCGTCTTCGCCAGCTGGCCGAGCTCGGCCAACGCGTCCGGGACCGCCTTGTCGCCCAGCTCGTCGGGGAACTGGGCGAGGATGCGTCCGGCCAGAGAGATGTCGCGGGTCTCCACCTCCACACCGGCCTTCGCGGCGTACGCGGAGATGATCGGCAGGAACGAGTACGTCGCCAGCAGCGGCGCCTCGTCCGTGTGCGTGTAGATGATCTTGGCCATGGGTGTGGCGACTCCTGACATGCGGCTGCAGTGACCTTCGGTGACGCTCGCGGCGTCGCAGGGACGAGAAGTTCCTTGACGTCAAGATACCTGACGTCTCCGACACCTCGACCCCCGCCCACCTTCGCACCACGGACAGGGGGTCCGGAAGGGCTAGTGTGACCAGCGAGACCGAAGGTAGTTGAGACGTACGTCCATGTTGTTCGGATGGTCTTCCGCCGTTCGACGGGGCGAGACCCACACACTGAAGGGCAGTTCACGGGACATGACCGAGGAAACGATCGGGGAAACCACCGCGCTGCCGCCGACGCCGGCGGCGGCTCCCACGTTGGCCCAGAAGCTCGCGGCCGAGACGATCGGCACGTTCATCCTGGTGGTCTTCGGCTGCGGCGCCGCGATGGCGGGCGGCCTGCAGGCGGGCGACCCCGCCTTCAACGGCACGACCGGCCTGGCCTTCGGGCTCGCGATCGTGGTCACCGTCTACTCCTTCGGCCGGATCTCGGGTGGCCACTTCAACCCGGCCGTCTCGGCCGGAGCGGCGGTCAGCGGACGCATCTCGTGGATGGAGGCCGGCTACTACGCCGCCGCCCAGATCGTGGGCGCCATCGTCGGGGCACTGGTCCTGTGGATCACCTACCACGGCTTCAGCGGCTTCAAGTCGACCGACACCGGGCTCGGCGCCAACACCTTCGGCGGCGACGACGGGATCCACTGGTGGGCCGCGCTGATCATCGAGATCATCCTGACCGCCGTCTTCGTCTTCGTGATCCTGGCGGTCACCGACACCCGCAACGAGCACCCCGGCCTCGCCCCGCTGGCGATCGGGCTCACCCTCGCCGCGATCCACTTCGTCGCCATCCCACTGACCGGTACGTCGGTGAACCCGGCCCGCTCGATCGGCCCCGCGCTCTTCTCCGGGGGCGATGCGATCAAGGACCTCTGGGTCTTCATCATCGCGCCGCTGCTCGGCGCCGCCGCCGCGGGCGTCGGCTACCCCGCGCTCTTCGGCCGCACCGACGAGCCCGTCCCGGGCTCCGGCTGGCAGTTCGTCGCCAGGCAGCGGGCCGCCGCTCCGGTCTGGGGAGGCCCCGACCAGTTCCAGCAGCAGTGGAACCAGCAGGAGGGCTGGGGCCAGCAGGCCCCGGCGGAGGGCCAGCCGGCCCAGCAGGAGTGGGGACAGCAGGAGTGGGCCCAGCCGGCCGCCGAGCAGTACCCCACGGAGCAGACGCAGGTCTCCGGGCAGTCCTGGCAGCAGCCGAGCCAGCCCGCCGCCGAGGGCGAGCTGCCGGTCTACGAGCAGGACGGCTGGCGCTGGGACTACGCCAAGCAGCAGTGGGTGCCGATCGAGGACCCGGGCCAGCAGCCGCCGCCCCAGGGCTGACCCCCGGCCCACCGACCACGTGACGACGGCCGGCCCGAGTGATCGGGCCGGCGTCGTACGTCTTCTCTCAGGCCTCGGGCACGCTGGTGGCGAGCACCCACAGCGCGATGCCGGTGCCGCCGAGCAGGGCGGCGTCGAACCACCTGTTGCGTACGGCGAGCATGCCGGCGTCGCGCGCCGGCAGGACGGCACGCAGGACCGCCGCCGCACCCATCGCCCCCGCCATCCAGTGGACGCCGGTGCGCCAGCGGCCGGTGGAGACGATCACCAGGCCGAGGACCGTCGCGGCCAGGATGACGAGGTAGAACGCTCCGCCGATGGTCGAGGGGTGTCGGCGTACCTCCGGCTCGGCGAGCACGGGGACGTGCTCCTCGGGGGCCTCGGCGGGGACGCCCTCCGCCAACTCGGCCGATCCCGCCGACTCTGCCGTCTCCTCGACCTCGCCCTGGCGGCGGTCGCCGTCGGGTGTGTCGTCGGCGGAGCCGTCGGCGAGTGAGGACACAACCGTCAACCTAGAGCCTCCCGGCGGACTTCTCAGCGCTCAGCACGATGTTGGTGAGCAGCATGGCACGCGTCATGGGACCCACGCCGCCCGGGTTGGGCGAGACCCACCCGGCCACGTCCCATACATCCTCCGCGAGATCGCCGGCGATCTTGCCGTCGACACGCGAGACACCGACATCCAGCAGCGCGGCACCGGGCTTGACCATGTCGGCGGTGATGATCCCGGGGACCCCGGCGGCGGCGATGACGATGTCGGCCTGCCGGGTGTGGGCGGCGAGGTCGCGGGTGCCGGTGTGGCAGAGCGTGACCGTGGCGTTCTCGGTACGCCGGGTGAGCAGCAGCCCCAGCGGACGGCCGACGGTCAGGCCGCGGCCGACCACGACCACCTCGGCCCCGTTGATCTCCACGCCGTGGCGGCGGAGCAGCTCGATGCAGCCCACCGGCGTACACGGGAGCGGGCCGTCCTCGCCGAGGACGAGCTTGCCGAGGTTGTAGGGGTGCAGGCCGTCGACGTCCTTGTCCGGGTCGACCCGGGACAGCAGCGCGAACTCGTCGAGGCCGGTCGGCTGCTGGACCAGGAAGCCGGTGCAGGCCGGGTCGGCGTTGAGCTCGTCGATCGCCGCCTCGACCTCCTCCTGCGTCGAGCCCGCGGGCAGGTCGACCCGGATCGACTCGATGCCGATCTCGAGGGAGTCCTTGTGCTTGGCGTTGACGTACCAGTGCGAGCCCGGGTCGTCACCGACCAGCACGGTGCCGAGCCCGGGCGTCACGCCCTGGGCCCTGAGCTTCTCGATCCGTTCGGCGAGCTCGGCCTTGATGGCCTTGAGGGTGGCGGTGCCGTCCAGCTTCTGTGCAGTCATCCGTGTGGGCTCCTCGGTGGAAGATCAGTGGAAGAAGTGACGCGTGCCGGTGAAGTACATGGTCACGCCGGCCTTCTCGCAGGCCTTGACGGTCAGCTCGTCGCGGACCGAGCCGCCCGGCTGCACGATCGCCTTGACGCCGGCGTCGATGAGGATCTGCGGTCCGTCCTCGAACGGGAAGAACGCGTCCGACGCGGCGACGGCGCCGCGTGCCCGCTCCTCGCCGTCGGCCAGGGTGTTGGCCCGCTGGACGGCCAGCTTGCAGGAGTCGACGCGGTTGACCTGTCCCATGCCGACGCCGACGGAGGCGCCGCCGCGGGCGAGCAGGATGGCGTTCGACTTCACCGCGCGGCAGGCACGCCAGGCGAAGACGAGGTCCTTCAGGGTGTCCTCGTCGGCGGCCTCACCGGTCGCGAGGGTCCAGGTCACCGGGTCGTCGCCGGGGGCGTCGACGTGGTCGACCTGCTGCATCAGGAGGCCGCCGCTGATCGGGCGGGTCTCGACGTGGGAGCCCTCGAGGGTGGGGGCGACCAGGATGCGGATGTTCTTCTTCGCCGAGAGGATCTCCACGGCGCCCTCGTCGTACGCCGGCGCGACGATGACCTCGGTGAACACCTCGGCCACCTGCTTGGCCATCTCGACCGAGACCGGCCGGTTGGCCGCGATGACCCCGCCGAACGCGGAGACCGGGTCGCACTCGTGCGCCTTGCGGTGGGCTTCGGCGATGTCGCCCTCCCGCGACGCGACGGCGATGCCGCACGGGTTGGCGTGCTTGATGATCGCGACCGCCGGCTCGGCGAAGTCGGAGGCGGCCCGGCGTGCGGCCTCGGTGTCGACGTAGTTGTTGTAGGACATCTCCTTGCCGTGCAGCTGCTCGGCGCCGGCCAGGCCCGCGGGCCCGTAGCCGCTGCGGTAGAGCGCCGCGGGCTGGTGCGGGTTCTCGCCGTAGCGGAGCACCGCGGCCTTCTCCCAGGTCCCGCCGACCCAGGCGGGGAAGCCGGTCCCCTCGGAGGTGTCGGTGAGGACGTTGCCCATCCAGGAGGCCACGGCGACGTCGTACGTCGCGGTGTGGACGAAGGCCGCGGCGGCGAGCCGCTTGCGCTGGTCGTAGCTGAAGCCGCCGGCCCTCACCGCCTCCAGGGTCTCGGCGTACTGCTCGGGGCTGGTGACGATCGCGACGCTCGGGTGGTTCTTGGCGGCGGCGCGGACCATCGACGGGCCGCCGATGTCGATCTGCTCGATGACCTCGTCCGGCCCCGCACCGGAGGCGACGGTCTGGGCGAACGGGTAGAGGTTGGAGACGACCAGGTCGAACGGCTCGACGCCGAGGTCCTCCAGCTGCTGCACGTGGGACTCGAGGCGGCGGTCGGCGAGGATGCCGGCGTGGACGCGCGGGTGGAGCGTCTTGACCCGGCCGTCGAGGCACTCGGGGAAGCCGGTGAGGTCCTCGACCTTGGTGACCGGCAGGCCGAGGTCGGCGATCAGCTTCGCCGAGCCGCCGGTCGAGACGAGCTCGACGCCCGCCTCGTGGAGGCCGGTGACCAGGTCCTCGAGACCGGTCTTGTCGTAGACGGACACCAGGGCCCGCTTGATGGCGATCTGGTCGGGCGCCGTCTCGCCGGTCGCCGCCTGGACGCGCACGCTCTGGTCAGCAGCCACGCTCACTCCTCATCGGTCGATTCGCTTCGTCGATGAGGGGCACCCAGGCGGTCGATGCCACTCTTCCCATCTCTGGAAGACACTCCCCGGTGGTCCCCCACCTGCGCCAGTCGTGTGACCTCACTCTATCGGCGGCGCCGCCCCGAACCGAACTCGTCGTCCCTCCAGACGGAAGCCAACTGCTGCGATCCGGCGGATGGAGTCGACGAGCATCGCCCGCTCGGCCGTCTTGATCCGCTCGTGGAGCGTCTCGGCGGTGTCGTCGTCCTCGACGGGTACGACGGTCTGCGCGACGATCGCGCCGGTGTCGACGCCGGCGTCGACGACGAAGAGGGTCGCCCCGGTGACCTTCACCCCGTGCTCGAGCGCGTCCCGCGGGCCGTGCATGCCGGGGAAGCTCGGCAGCAGGGCGGGATGGGTGTTGAGATAGCGCCCGCCGAAGCGATCGAGGAACGTCTCCCCCGCCAGCTTCATGAAGCCGGCGGAGACCACCAGGTCGGGGTCGTACGCCGCGGTCGCCGCGGTGAAGGCAGCGTCCCAGGCCTCGCGGGTCTCGTAGTCCTTCACCCGCAGGACGTACGTCGGCAGCCCGGCCGCGTGCGCCCGCTCCAGTGCGAGGATCCCGTCACGGTCGGCGCCGACGGCCACCACCTCCGCGCCGTACGACGGGTCGGCGCAGGCGTCGAGCAGGGCCTGCAGATTGGAGCCCGTCCCGGAGACGAGGACGACGAGGCGGAGTGGCTTCGGCACACCGGGAGTCTAGGAGTGCGCCGGTGGGTGCCGCCGCTGCCACCACGTCATCCCGACGCCCGCGAGCACGCCGGCCACGCCGAACCACGCGATCGCGTGGACGAGCACCGCGCCGGCGTACGGGCCCACCTCGGTCATCCGGCCGGGGCCGACGGCTCCGCCGGCGAGACCGGCGAGGACGCCGACGAGCAGGCCGGTGACGACGCCCGCGCACCCGCCGCGCAGGGCGCCGTGGTCCCAGCGGAGCGTCGGCCGTCGGCGCTGGACGCGTACGACGGCGAGCACTGCGACGATCGGGGCGAGCGCGACGAGGTACGGCGTCCACACCGGGTGCGGGCCGTTGTCGGGCAGCGCCGCGAGCAGCGGGAACATCGGCAGCGGACCGAGCGAGACCGCGGTCGGGCTGACGACCGTGCCGACGCCGACGGTGAAGCCGGGGCCGAGGAGGTACGACGAGGAGAAGACCGTCGCGTTGGGCAGCACCAGCAGGCTGAGGAAGGCGTAGAGGGTGGCGCTGCCGGCACCGAGGTGGAGCTGTGACATGACGTTGACGGCGGTGCTGAAGTCCACGACCAGCGCGACGAGGAGCACGGCCGCGCTCAGCCAGAGCCAGCCGACCAGCATCGTGCGGACGGTCGCGGCGGTGGCCCGCACGACCGGCGGCAGCAGTCCGACCCAGGTCGCCGCCCGGCCCGAGCCGACCGAGATCGCCGTCCCGCCGACGAGCAGGCAGAGCGCGACCGACCAGGTCACCACCCCGGCGGTGCTCGGCGCAGTCGCCGCCGACCCGGCCAGCGTCACGACGACGACCGCCACGACGGCGTACGCAAGAGTGAAGAGGCCGGCCGCCACCGGCACGGTGAGGTCCCGCTCGCCGTCGGCGAGCGCGTCGAGGTCCGGTCCGTGACCGGAGACCGAGTCGCCGACCCGGAGCGCGACCCGCCAGACCGACCAGGCACAGGCGAGGGTGAGGCCGAGGGGTACGGCGGTGACCGCCGCGCCCGAGACCATCAGCCCGGACCCGTGGGCCATCAGCCAGCCGAGCGCCCCGACCCGGAGCGCGTCGGACGGCGTCCCGTGGGCGCCCGCGTCGCTCAGGAACCACCCGACGACACCGACAGCGAGGCAGACGACGAGGGTGCCGAGCGCCGCCCCGGCGCCGCCGAGCAGCGCCACCGCGACGAGCGGCCGCCGGTGCCGGAGGTCGGCGGCGACCTCGTCGGCGGACCGGCGCGTGGAGCCGGACGGAGACTGCAGCAAGGAGGCCATCGCGGCCCATCCTCGCCCGGCTACCCGTCCCCGACGAGGAGGCACGCCGTTCGCCGGCGACTCTTCGTGACGCCCACCCATCACGTAGTCTGACCGGCTGTCATGGGGACCCAGCTGAGCGAGCACCGCGCCTTCGAGACGTTCTACAAGGACGTCCGCGGCCGTCTGCTGCTCCAGACCTGGGCGCTCACCGGCGATCTCTCGGCGGCCCAGAAGGCGGTCCGGGACGCGCTGGTGATCGCGTGGCACCACTGGCGGAAGGTACGCCGGCTCGACCCGGCCACCAGCGCCCGCGAGGATTGGGTGCGCCCGCTGGCGTGGTCACGCGCCCAGCGCCGGCACTCCGTCCCGCACCTCCACCGCGACAAGTCGGTCCCGGCCGAGGCGAAGGCGACCCTGGCCGCGCTCCACAAGCTGCCGCTCAACCAGCGCAAGGCACTGCTGCTCGCGACGCTCGGCGACCTCCCGCTCGACCAGCTGGCGCGCGAGATCGGCATCACCCAGCCGCGGGCGGAGCGGGAGCTGCAGGCGGCGCTGACGACGTACGCCGCCACGCTCGGCGTACCCCTCGAGGACCTGATGGCCACTTTCGAGCCGCTGGCCGAGGTCGTCGCCCGCCAGCGCTGGCCACGCGGCTCGATCCTCACCCGGGCCGGCTCGGCGCGACGGCGTACCCACACCCTCGCGGGGGCGCTGGTCGCCGTCGCCACCCTCGTCGGCTCCGGCTACTTCGTCGCCAACCAGGCCGACGCGCGGCCGCGGCTCGAGGCGCTCTCGCTCCACGACGAGGGGTCGTCGTCGGCGGCGACGGCGAGCCTCGACTCCAGCTACCCGCTCTCGGCGGCCGACCTGCTCAGCGGCGACGACGTCGGCGCCGACCTCGGCGGCCGCTGGAGCACCGAGATCACCTCCGACAACAAGCGCGGCACCGGGCTGGTGCTCCCCTGCCAGCAGGGCAGGTACGCCGACCCGCACGCCAAGGCAGCGCTCGTCCGCACGTTCACCGGCAAGGGCAAGCACGTCACCGCCGGCCAGTCGGCCGAGGCATCGGCCTCGGCGACGGCCGCCAAGGCGGCGTACGCCCGCGCCCTGCAGTGGTACGCCGGCTGCGTCGACCCCCGGGTCCAGCTGATGTACACCCGCGACGTGCGCGGGATCGGCGACGAGGCGACGCTCGTGGGGCTCCGCGACTGGGACGACCCGGTCCGGGCGGTCGTGATCGGCGTCGCCCGCACGGGGTCGATCACGACCTCGGTGGCCACGACCCTGCCCGGGACGACCAAGGCGGCCATGCCGCGCACCACCGAGCTCCTCGGCGCGGCGGTCCAGCACGCCTGCACCCTCCCGGGTCACGGCGACTGCACCGAGGACGAGCCGCGGACGAAGGACGTCCCGCCGATCGCCGTCGGCAAGTACCCCGGCCTCCTCGGCGAGGTCGACCTCCCGCCCGTCCGCGGGGTCGCCAAGCCGTGGGCCGGCACGGTCCCCGTCGCCGCGAAGAGCAACCTGGCCGCGACCCGCTGCGACAACGCCGACTTCCACGCCAAGGGCGTCAGCGGCGACCTCACCCGCACGTTCGTGATCCCGACGGCCAAGAACCTCGCGCCCGCCTTCGGCCTGACCGAGACCGTCGGCGATCTCGGCAAGGCGAAGGCCGCCGCGTCGTTCGTCGCCGACATCCGCCACCGGCTGGCGACCTGCGGCGACCGCGAGCTCGGCAGCCACGTCACCCCGCTCCGCTCGGAGAGCCGGGGCGAGCGCCAGATCGACGTCTGGCGGGTCGTCGTCGAGACCACGAAGACCGACACGGTCACCTACCTCATGGCCGTCGCGCGCCAGGGCAGCGCCGTCGCCCAGCTGGGCTTCGTGCCGTCGGGGACGGTCGACATGGACCCGGCGGCGTTCGTCGCCCTCGCCGACCGGGCCGCCGACCGGCTCGCCCACCTCTAGGCTCGCCGCTCCACGACTTCCGGAGGCGATGCAACCGGGCACCCCACCCGGGCGTCTCTGCACCCGAGAGACCGGCAGCCAGGGGGTGAGGATGGACGAGCAGCAGTTCGACGAGCTCTACCACGCGTCGTACGCCCGGCTGACGGTGCAGCTCTACGCGATGATCGGCGACCGCGACGAGGCCGAGGAGTGCGTGCAGGAGGCGTTCGCCCGGGCCTGGCAGCACCGCCGGAAGATGGACCGCGTCGGCCACCCCGAGGCCTGGCTGCGTACGACGGCGTACCGGCTGGCCGTCTCCCGCTGGCGCCGCGTCGTCCGCGGCAGACGGCCACCTGACCGCGCAGTCGGGGCCGCGGTGACGACGCCCGGCGTCACCGAGGACCACGTCGCGCTCGTCGATGCGCTGGCGAAGCTCCCCGACGCCCAGCGCGAGGCGATCGTCCTGCACCACCTCGCCGACATGTCCGTCGACGCCGTCGCCCAACAGCTCGGGACCCCCACCGGCACCGTCAAGGCCCGGCTCAGCCGCGGTCGCACCGCCCTCGCCGCCCTCCTGCAGGACGGGAACGGACTCGAGGAGGGAACCAGCCATGCCTGAGCAGCTCGACCTCCACAAGCTCCGGGAGATCCCCGTGACGCCCCCACCCGCCGCCGATGTACGCCGTCGCGGCGACCAGCGCCGCCGGCGCGCCCGCGCGCTCACCGCGGCCGCCGCCGTGGCGGCGATCGTCCTCGTCGTCGTACCGACCACCCTCGTCCTGCACGGGAAGACCGACGGCTCGGCACCGCCGGTCGGTCCCGGCCGGGCGCCCGTGACCAAGATCCAGCCCGGCTTCCCGATCGATGCCGGGATCGACCAGAAGGGCGGGGTGAAGAAGGGTCCCTCGAGGAAGACGGCCGGCGTCACGACGTCCGACGAGTGCGCCGACCGGCTGTGGCCCAACGATGCCGCCACGCCGTCCGACCGGCTCGCCGTCACCGTCTCGGGGCCGTGGGGCAGCCAGGGCAGGGACCTGCGGGTCTACGTCGACGAGAAGACCGCCGCCCGCACCTGGGGCAACCTGCAGGACAGCGTCGGCGACTGCACGTCGGCCAGCGGCTACACCTGGAAGGTCCTGCACCCGGACACCGGCTACGACAGCATCACCGTCGGCATGGCCTCCGCCGATGGCCGGCCGGACGGGGCGATCTACCAGTTCACGAAGGTCGGCAACGCGATCTTCGCGGTCTCCGACGCCGGCGAGTACGTCCTCCGGACCCTGCCCGCCGACGGCGGCGACGCCACGGTCGCGACCCGGAAGGTCGCGCCGGCGATGTGCGTCTTCAGCAAGCGCGGGTGCGGCGTCGAGGGCAGCCGGATGCTCCCGCCGACCGGCCGCCGCCTCACGATGCAGGGGTACGGCGACCTCAGGCTGCACGAGACCGTGGCGCAGACGACCGGCTCCAAGACACTGGTGGCGGTCTACGCACCCGAGGGCACCTCCTGCGGCACCTTCCAGCTCGTCCGCAGTCCCGGAGGCGACCCCGAGGGCTACATCTCGCCCAAGCACGGCGTCGTGGCGATCTCCGCCGTCCCGCGGATGGCGACCGAGGCGGGCATCCAGCTCGGCAGCACGCTCGCCGACGTACGCAAGGCCTATCCGGACCTGAAGGAGAACGACAGCGGCTACTGGATCCACGAGGACGCGAGGTACCCCGACCGCTCTCTGGAGTTCGGGGTCGAGAGCGACGGCACGGTCACCGAGATCTCGCTGGTCGCGAAAGACCAAGACTGCTTCGGCTGACGGGCTTCGCGGGGGAAGCCCGAGACGTCATACGCCCCGCGACCGTTGCCGGCGCGGGGCGTATGACGTTGCTGCGGCGACCACGTGGGGTCAGAGGCTCTGCAGGATCTCTCGCATGAGCTCGGCGGTCTCGGAGGGCGTCTTGCCGACCTTGACGCCGACGGCCTCGAGGGCCTCCTTCTTCGCGGCCGCGGTGCCGGACGAGCCAGACACGATCGCGCCCGCGTGACCCATCGTCTTGCCCTCCGGGGCGGTGAAGCCGGCGACGTACCCGACGACCGGCTTGCTCACGTGCTCCTTGATGTAGGCCGCGGCGCGCTCCTCGGCGTCGCCGCCGATCTCGCCGATCATCACGATCGCCTTGGTCTCCGGGTCGTTCTCGAAGGCCTCGAGGGCGTCGATGTGGGTGGTGCCGATGATCGGGTCGCCGCCGATGCCGATGGCGGTGGAGAAGCCGAAGTCCTTCAGCTCGTACATCATCTGGTAGGTCAGCGTCCCGGACTTCGACACCAGGCCGATCGGGCCCTTGCCGGTGATGGTGTGCGGCGTGATGCCGGCCAGCGACTCGCCCGGGGTGATGATGCCGGGGCAGTTCGGGCCGATCATCCGGGTGGACTTGCCCTGCAGGTAGGACCAGACCTCGGCGGTGTCCTGGACGGGCACGCCCTCGGTGATGACCACGAGGAGGCCGATGCCCGCGTCGATGGCCTCGACGCAGGCGTCCTTGGTGAACGCCGGCGGCACGAAGACGACCGACACGTCGGCGCCGGTCTCGGCCATGGCCTCCTTGACGGTGCCGTAGACCGGGAGGGTGACGTCGTTGCCCTCGTGGTCCTTGTGGGTGACCGTGGTCCCGGCCTTGCGGGCGTTGACGCCGCCCACGATGTTGGCGCCCGAGTCGAGCATCAGGGCGGTGTGCTTGGCACCCATGCCGCCGGTGATGCCCTGGACGATGATCTTGCTGTCCTTGTTGAGGTAGATCGACATTGCTCTTCCTTCAGCGACTCAGGCGTTGGCCAGCTCGGCGGCCTTGTCGGCGCCGCCGTCCATGGTCTCGACGATCGTGACGAGGGGGTGGTTGGCGTCGCGCAGGATCTGGCGACCCAGGTCGACGTTGTTGCCGTCGAGGCGTACGACGAGCGGCTTGCTCGCCTCGTCGCCGAGGATGCCGAGCGCGCCGACGATGCCCTTGGCGACCTCGTCGCAGGCGGTGATGCCGCCGAAGACGTTGACGAAGACCGACTTCACCTGGTCGTCGTTGAGGATCACGTCGAGGCCGTCGGCCATGACCTGCGCGTTGGCGCCGCCGCCGATGTCGAGGAAGTTGGCCGGCTTGACGTTGCCGTGCGCCTCGCCGGCGTACGCGACGACGTCGAGGGTGCTCATCACGAGGCCCGCGCCGTTGCCGATGATGCCGACCTGGCCGTCGAGCTTGACGTAGTTGAGGCCCTTCTCCTTGGCCTTGGCCTCCAGCGGGTCGGTGGAGTCGGTGTCGACGTACTGCTCGTCCTCGGGGTGGCGCACCTCGACCGCGTTGTCGTCGAGGGTGACCTTGCCGTCGAGCGCCTCGAGCCTGCCGTCGGACAGCTTCGCGAGGGGGTTGACCTCGACGAGGGTCGCGTCCTCCTCGACGAAGACGGTCCACAGCTTCTGGACGAAGTCGACGGCCTGCTCGGCGACCTCGGCCGGGAAGCCGGTCGCCTCGACGATCTCGCGGGCCTTGGCCTCGTCGACGCCCGCACCCGGGTCGATGCCGATCTGCTTGACGGCGTCGGGGTTCGTGTGGGCGACCTCCTCGATCTCCATGCCGCCGGCGACGGAGGCGATCGTGAGGTACTGCCGGTTGGAGCGGTCGAGCAGGAACGAGAAGTAGTACTCGTCCTCGATGGTGGCGGCCGGGACGATGAGGAGCTTGCGCACGGGCAGGTCCTTGATCGTCAGCTTGAGGATGTCGCTCGCGTACGAGAACGCCTCGTCCGGGGTCTTCGCGAGCTTCACACCGCCGGCCTTGCCGCGGCCACCGGCCTTGACCTGGGCCTTGACGACCACCACGCCGCCGATCTCCTCCGCCGCGGCCCTGGCCGCGTCGGGGGTGTCGACGACCTTGCCGAGCGTCACCGGGACGCCGTGCTTGGCGAAGAGCTCCTTCGCCTGGTACTCCATGAGATCCACTGATCCACCTGGTTCCGTGTATTGCGGTACGGGCGCGCGACGTGGGGGGCGCAGCCACGTGTCAGAAGTTGTCCGCAAGGCACACTAGACCTCGCCCGCGGCGCAGGACGAGTCCAGGGTGCACCCCTGTGACGCAGGCCATACAGACCCCCTCCTCGCGCGTCGGCGCTTGGTCAGCTGTCGCATCCCCGCCAGCGGAACTGGCGGAAATGAGTCACCGACGTTCGGATCCGAGCGTCATCACGGCCGTGCGGCACTGAAACGCGCTGTGGATGATTCTTGACGCCCTCGGAGCGTCCGTTACAGTCATGCCTCGCCGTCTGAACCCCGAGCAGCGGAGCAATGAACACATGGGTAACCACCGAGCCGATGTCGGACCCGACATTCCGGACTCGGTGACCCCTCCCTCGGGAGGCTACGTCGGCAAGCGCCGCGCGCTCCCCGCAGACCGTCCCGCTGACGAGCGTCCGCCCGCGAAGCCGTACGTCGGGAAGCGGCGCGCCCTTCCGGTCGACGAGCCGTCCCAGCCACGGACCGAGCAGCGTGCGGAGCAGCCCGCCGAGGAGCCGGTCGCCCGCCACCGCCCGAACCGCGTGGTGCTGCGCGAGTCCGAGCTCTCCGACTTCTTCTCCGCCCGGACCCGTGTGGAGGCCGAGCGCGAGGCCCACGAGCGGACCGAGGACCCCCGGATCAGCACCGGTGAGCTCCGCGCCCTCGTCGAGGCGGAGCTGCAGGACACCGCACCGCGGCCGCGCCTTCGCGCCCCGCTCCCGCTGCCGCCCGAGCTCTCCCGGCCGCTGCACCGGCCGCGGACGTCGGAGGCCGACCGTGCCCCCGAGCCGACGGGGCTCGCCGGCCAGACGCCGACGGTGCAGTCCCCCGCCGCGCGGAAGGCGGCCGATCAGGCCCCCGCGCCCCTCGCCGTACCCGGGCCGAGGCGGCCGCCGGAGCCGTCGGACGCGGCCGGGCTGCCCAAGCCGCTCTTCAGCGACGAGACCTCCCTCGGTCAGCCCCGGCTGAGCGTCGCCGCGACCCTCACCACCGATCTCTCGTTCGAGACGACGACCACCCTGCCCGCCGTCGGCAACGGCGGCGGTCGCCGCCGCGCCTCCGGCCGTCGTACGCTCCGCAAGGGCCTGCCGTCGCTCCCGGTCGCCGTGGGCGCCGCCGCGCTGGCCGCCGCGGTCGGCGGTGCGATGCTGACCGCGCAGCCCGACAGCACGCCGGTCGCCGAGAGCCGTGTCGCCACCGCCAGCGCCCTCACCGGCACGTCCGAGACGGCCGGGGTCGGCGGCGGGCGTGACCAGGAGCCCGTCAGCCGGAGCGCCAACCGCGCCGCGGCGGCCCAGTCCACCGCCGACAAGCGCGCCAAGGCGCTGGCCGGCCTCGACCAGCAGGCCGAGAGCCAGGACAAGTACCTCAACAGCAACCAGTGGGGCCTGCCGATCGCCCCCGGCGTCTACCACCTCACCGGCCGGTTCGGCGACGTCAGCGGCCTGTGGGCGACGATCCACACCGGGCTCGACTTCGCCGCGCCGTACGGCACGCCCATCCACGCCGTCGCCCGCGGCACCGTGACCTCGACCGGCTACGACGGCTCGTACGGCAACAAGACCGTCGTCACCCTGCCCGACGGCACCGAGCTGTGGTACTGCCACCAGAGCGAGTACGCCGTCTCCGTCGGCGACACCGTCGAGGAGGGCGAGGTCATCGGCTACGTCGGCGCGACCGGCAACGTCACCGGCCCACACGTCCACCTCGAGGTCCGTCCCGGCGGCGGTGACCCCGTCGACCCCGACGAGGCCCTGCGCCAGCACGGTGTCAACCCGGACGCCTACTGACAGATCGTCAGAGCTTGTCGACGGGGGCGTAGCGGAGAAGCAGCCGCTTGACTCCCTCGGTGCCGAAGTCGATCGAGGCGACGGCCTTCTCCCCCACGCCCTCGACCGAGACGACGGTGCCGAGGCCGAAGGTGTCGTGGGTGACCCGGTCGCCCGGGTCGAGCGAGGGCACCTCACGGGCGGGCTTCGACTTCTCCGCGGCGTCGGCGCGAAGGGCGGCGCTGGAGAAGTTGCGGCGGCCTGCGGCGGTCGGCTGCCCGAGCCGCTGGCCGGACCAGCGCTCCCCCGCCAGGCTGGGGCGGCCCCAGCTGGTCTGGGCGGCCTCCGTGCGCCGCCAGTCGACCAGGTCGACCGGCAACTCGTCGAGGAACCGTGACCCGGGGTTGTGGGACGGCGCGCCCCAGGCGGAGCGTACGACGGCGCGGCTGAGGTAGAGCCGCTGCTGGGCGCGGGTGATGCCGACGTAGGCCAGTCGGCGCTCCTCCTCCAGCTCCGTGCCGTCGCCGAGGGCGCGGGCGTGCGGGAAGACGCCGTCCTCCAACCCGGTGAGGAAGACGACGGGGAACTCCAGCCCCTTCGCGGTGTGGAGCGTCATCAACGTCACGACGCCCTCGTCGGTCTCGGGGATCTGGTCGGAGTCGGCGACCAGCGCGACCCGCTCGAGGAAGTCGGCGAGGCCGGGGGTGACCAGGCCCGCGTCAACGTCGGCCGGGTCCGCGCTCGGTGCGGCGACCGGGTCGTCGCTGAACTCGCGGGCGACGGCGACGAGCTCGGCGAGGTTCTCGACGCGGGTGGCGTCCTGCGGGTCGTCGGAGGCCTCGAGCGCCTCGAGGTAGCCCGACCGCGCGAGGGTGGTCTCGAGGATGACGTCGGCGCGCTCGCCGGCCTCGACCATCTGCTGCAGCTCCTCGACCACGGCGACGAACGCCGAGATGTTGGCGAGGCTGCGCGAGGCGAGGCCGGGCGCCTGGTCGGCCTTCTGCAGCGCCTGCCAGAAGGTGAGGCCGTCGCGGTCGGCGAGCGCCTGCACGCACTCGACGGCACGGTCGCCGATGCCGCGCTTGGGGGTGTTGAGGATCCGGCGCAGGCTGACCTGGTCGTCGGGGTTGGCGAGCATGCGGAGGTAGGCCAGCGCGTCGCGCACCTCCCGTCGCTCGTAGAACCGCACGCCGCCGACCACCTTGTAGGGCTGGCCGGTCCGGATGAAGACCTCCTCGAACACGCGCGACTGCGCGTTGGTGCGGTAGAACACCGCCACGTCGGACGCCTTGTGGCCCTCGTCGACGAGCTTGTCGATCTCGTCGGAGACGAACCGCGCCTCGTCGTGCTCGTCGTCGGCGACGTAGCCGACGATCCGCTCGCCGTCGCCGGCGTCGCTCCAGAGCCGCTTCTCCTTGCGGCCCTTGTTGTGCTGGATCACCGAGTTGGCGGCCGTGAGGATCGTCTGGGTCGAGCGGTAGTTCTGCTCCAGCAGGATGCTGGTGGCGTTCGGGAAGTCCTGCTCGAAGTCGAGGATGTTGCGGATGTTGGCGCCGCGGAAGGCGTAGATCGACTGGTCGGCGTCACCGACGACCATCAGCTCGGCGGGCTCGGAACGAGGCGCTCCGGCATCGGCCGCCGGGTCGGTCAGCGCGGTGTCGTCGGGGTCGTCGGCGCAGAGCTGGTGGACGAGGGCGTACTGCGCGTGGTTGGTGTCCTGGTACTCGTCCACGAGGACATGGCGGAACCGCCGGCGGTAGGTCTCGCGCACCTCCGGGAAGGCCTGGAAGAGGTGGACCGTGGTCATGATGAGGTCGTCGAAGTCGAGGGCGTTCGCCTGGCGCAGGCGCTTCTGGTATTCGGCGTACGCCGCGGCGTAGGTCTCCTCGAGCCCGTTGCGGGCGTCCTTGGCCGCCTCGTCCTCGTCGCGCAGCTCGTTCTTCTGGTCGGAGACCCAGTTGAGGACCTGCGCCGGCTGGTAGCGCCGCGGGTCGAGGTCGAGGTCGTTGAGGACCAGCGACATGAGCCGCTTCTGGTCCTGGGCGTCGTAGATGGAGAAGCTCGACTTCAGGCCGACCTTGTCCACCTCCTTGCGCAGGATCCGGACGCAGGCGGAGTGGAAGGTGCTCACCCACATGATCCGGGCGCGCCTGCCGACGAGGGCCTCGACCCGCTCCTTCATCTCGGCGGCGGCCTTGTTGGTGAACGTGATCGCCAGGATCGAGCCGGGGTGGGCGCCGCGCTGGCTGATCAGCCACGCGATCCGCCTGGTCAGCACCCGGGTCTTGCCCGACCCGGCACCGGCGACGACGAGCAGCGGGGTCCCCTCGTGGACGACGGCGGCGCGCTGCGCGTCGTTGAGCCCCTCGAGCAGCTCCTCGGCTCCCGGCCCGCGCCGCTTGGTGCGCGGCTGCTCGGCGGGCGACCCGGCGGCGAACGCCTCGAGGCCCGGGATGGTGGCGGTGGGGGTCGGCTCCGGCGTACTCATGCTTTCTTCAGCCTATGTCCCGCCACCGACAGCGCTAGAAACGTGGGACCGCGCCGAGCTCGGCGCGCCGGCCTCAGCTCGCGTGCCAGATGGCGGCGACGCAGACGTTGCCGACGGTGAGGAGCAGCAGGGTGCCCCACAGCCCCTTCGAGATCGACTCCTTGCGGAGGTTCATCATGACCGCGACCAGGATGACCAGGCCGACGACCAGCTTGACGGTCATCTTCCAGTGCCACTCCGAGCCCGGGGCCGGGTCGTCCGCCGAGTCGATGCCGAACAGCGCGAGGCCGATCACGAACGCCGTGCCGATGCCGTCGCGCATCGGCCCGTTGACCTTCTTCACCGGCTCCTTGGCCTGGACCAGCAGCCCGCCGAACAGGGCCGCGAAGCCCAGCAGGTGGATGACGAGCAGGATCGACTTCACGGTGGTCACGGCACCACAGCGTAGGGCGTGGGCGTACGCCGGCCGGCGGCGGCCCTCGAGCTCAGAGCAGGCGCCGGTCGGAGGCCCAGCGGGTGAGCTCGTGGCGCGAGGAGAGCTGCAGCTTGCGCAGCACGCTCGACATGTGCGTCTCGACCGTCTTGATGGAGATGAACAGCTCCTTGGCGACCTCCTTGTAGGAGTAGCCGCGGGCGATGAGCCGCATGACCTCCCGCTCCCGCTCGGTGAGCCGGTCGAGGTCCTCGTCGACGTCGGCGATGGCGATGGTGCCGGCGAAGGCGTCGAGCACGAACCCGGCGAGCCGCGGGGAGAACACCGCGTCGCCGTCGGCGACCCGGGAGATCGCGGCGACCAGCTCGCGTCCGGTGATCGTCTTGGTGACGTAGCCGCGCGCTCCACCGCGGATGGTCCCGATGACGTCCTCGGCCGCGTCGCTGACCGACAGGGCGAGGTAGCGCGGGCTCCCGTCGACCGTCGGCGCCCGCCGCATCACCTCGACGCCACCGCCGCCGGGCAGGTGCACGTCGAGGAGTACGACGTCGGGCGACTGCTCCGCGATGACGGCGGCCGCGCTGTCGACGTCCTCGGCCTCGCCGACGACCACGACCCCGGGCTGCCCGGCCAGCTCGGCGCGTACGCCGCTGCGGAACATCGCGTGGTCGTCGACGACCACGACGCGCACGTCACTCATCGGTGGCTCCCTCGCTCTGGTGTGCGGGCTGCTCGAGCGGCTGGTGGAGGTGGACCTCCGTGCCCTCGCCGGGCCGCGACCTGATCGTGGCCTCGCCCCCGTGGCGCTCCATGCGCCCCATGATGCTGTCCCGTACGCCGTGGCGGTCGCCCGGCACGAGGGCGACGTCGAACCCGGCGCCCCGGTCGCGGACGAACACGTCGAGCGCGTCCGGCCGGATCTCGGCGTACACGTCCACCCGGCCGGTCCCGGCGTGCTTCGCGGCGTTCGTCATCGCCTCCCGGGCGGCGGCGACGACCGGGGTGGTGGTGCTGCCGAGCGGCGCGTCGCCGACGACCACGACGTCGACGACGACGCCGTGGTCGTCCTCGATGTCGGCCGCCGCCGCGCGGAGCGCGATCGTGAAGGACTCCTCGGCGGAGCCGGGGGCGTCGTACAGCCAGCTGCGCAGGTCGCGCTCCTGGGCCCGGGCCAGCCGGGCGACCGTGGCCGGGTCGTCGGCGCTGCGCTGGATGAGCGCGAGCGTCTGGAGGACGGAGTCGTGCAGGTGGGCGGCGACGTCGGCGCGCTCCTGGGTGCGGACCCGCTCCTCCCGCTCGGCCGACAGGTCGGTGACGAGCCGGTGGATCCACGGCCCGACGACGACCGCGATGCCGAGGATGCCGACGAGGAAGGCGAGGGTGAGATCGCCGGCGTCCTCCGCGGAGCCGCCGCGGACGGTGAAGAGGGCGAAGGCCCCGACGACGAGGAGTACGCCGGCGGCGACGCGGCCGTAGGACGCCCAGCCGCCGCTGCCGAAGACCATCCTGATCGGGTCGAGTCGCCCGCGGCGGTCCAGCCAGCGCTCCCGCTGCGCTTGGTCGGCCTGGCGCCACAGCAGCGCGATCCCGACGACGCCGAGGACGACCGGCCAGAGCACCGCGCCCTGACCGAGCGCCATCTCCACGAGGAGCAGCGCGCCGAAGCCGAGGGCCACGAGCGCGAGCGCCGGGCCCTTGTCGATGAACCGCGAGATCCGGGCCGGCCGTCGTCCGCCGCGTGCGGCGGCCTCACCGCCGGGCGTCGAGTGCTCCACCGGCGGGGCGGCGCGGAGGAAGATCCACAGCCCGGCGTACAGCACCACGCCGAGCCCGCTCAGCACGGCCGTCACCACGAAGAAGGCGCGCACCGCCAGCACGGGGACGCCGAGGTGCCGGGCGAGCCCCGCGGCGACGCCACCGAGGACCGAGGCGTCCGTGTCGCGGTAGGCCCGTCGGATCCCCGGCAGCGGGGTCGTCGTCTGGTGTGCTGTCATGGTCCCGACCATCGTCACACGCGCGCGGGCGCGCCACCATGAGGGAGCGCCCTGATCCCGCCCCGGCGGTGTCGGGGGTACGGCTCGGGGTGGCCACCCCGGCGAATCAGGGGCGTCCCCGATGGTGCCCGACACCTCGCGCGACCACGCTGGAGCCATGACCACCACTCCGACCGAGCCACCGTCCCCGGCGCCCGGCGATCCCGGCGGCGCTGCCGGCGCCGGCGGGCCCCACGACCACGGGCCGCGGGTCACCGGCGACGAGGCCCGCGACCTGGGCCGCCTGCGGCGTACCGTCAGCGGGAGCCCCGAGGGCAGGTATGTCGCCGGCGTCGCCGGCGGCCTCGCCCGCCACCTCGACATCGACCCGATCATCGTCCGGGTCGGGCTGGTCGTCCTGGTCTTCTTCGGCGGCGCCGGCCTGCTGCTGTACGCCGCGGGGTGGCTCTGCGTGCCCGAGGAGGACAGCGACCGCGCGGTCGTGCGGATGGACCCGCGCAGCCGCAGCTTCCTGCTGTACGTCGTTGCGGCGCTCGCGCTGCTCGCGATCCTGGGTGACACGGCCGGGCAGTTCCACTTCCCCTGGCCGATCGTCGTGGTGGCGCTCATCGTCCTGGTGCTGCTGTCGCGGCGGGAGCGGGCGTGGCTGCCGTGGACCCGTGAGCAGGCCCAGCGCGAGCAGGCCCAGCGCCAGACCTGGCCGACCGACCAGCCGACCTCGCCGCCCGCTGCCGCCCCGACCGCGACCGCCTCGACACCGCCGACGACCGGCGCCGAGACGACCGCACCCTTCGAGGGCGGCGCAGCGCCGACGTACCCCTCCCCGCCGGCCTGGGTGCCGCCCCCGGACCCCCGGCGGCGCGGGCCGCTGCTGTTCTGGCCGGTGATCTGCCTGATCGCGCTGGCTGAGGGCTTCCTCGGGATCGCCGACGCGGCCGGCGCCGACGTGGCCGGGTCGGCCTACCCCGCGCTCGCGGTCGGGATCATCGGCGCCGCGCTCGTGGCCGGGGCCTTCTGGGGCCGGGCGGGTGGCCTCATCCTGCTCGGCGTGATCGCCTCGCTGGGTCTGGTCGGCAGCATCGCCGCCGACCAGGTCGAGACCGACCGCGTCGACGCCCGCCCGGTCACGGCCGCCGCGCTCGGCGACAGCTACGACGTGGACGCAGGCCGGATCGAGATCGACCTCAGCGCGGTCTCCGACCCGCAGAACCTCGACGGCCGGACCCTCGAGCTCGACGGCGGGATCGGCGAGATCGTGGTCGTCGTCCCGCGCTCGCTCGACGTCGTCGGCACCCTGAGGGTCGAGGGCCCCGGAGACATCCGGGTGTTCGGCGACGACCGCGACGGCTGGGACACCACCTGGCGCGTCGACACCACCGACACGAGCGCGACGACGGACCGGCCCGTCCTCACGCTGGACGCCGACCTGCACGCCGGTGACATCGAGATGAGGTACGCCGATGAGTGAGCGCACGAACAGGCTGGTCCGCAGCGGCCGGCACCAGGTCAACATCGGACAGCTCGTGATGGGTCTGGTGTTCTGCTGTCTCGTCGGCGCCTGGGCGCTGATCCAGGCCGACGTGGTTACCGGCGACGACATCCGCTGGCTCGTGCCGGTCCCGTTCGTCGTGGCCGGCGCCGCCGGGCTGGCGGTGACGCTGGCCGGCGTACGCCGCCGGCGCTCGGAGCGCTAGGTCTTCCAGCGGAGGGCGAGCTCGCCGTCCTGCGGCGCGGGGCCGGGGAGTCGGTGCGAGGCGGCGTCGGCCCGCAGGCCGTCGAGGATGAGCGAGAGGTAACGGTGGCGCAGCTCCGCCGTACGCCTCTCGGAGCCGAGGTCGAGGCTGCCGAGCTGCTCCACGAGCAGGGTCAGGTCGGCGCGGCTCACGTCGGCGCGCAGCACCCCGCTCCCCCGGGCCGAGCGCAGGAGCCGCTCGGTGACGTCGTCCGCCTGCTCGGCCAGCTCGGTGAGGCCGTCGTCCAGCGGGACCACGCCGGCGAGGCACGGCGTCAGCTGGTGGATCCCGTCGTCGACGACGTTGCGAAGGAACTGGGCGAGCGCCGTCCACGGATCGTCGGAGTCGGCGATGGCCGCCTCGCCGAGCGCGACGTACCTCCGCAGGTTGTCGTCGCAGACCGCCCGGAGCAGATCCTGCTTGCTCCCGAACCGGCGGTAGAGACCACCCACGCCCATGCCGGCCTGGCGGGCCACGGCCGCCATCGTGGCCCGGGGATCACGCAGGAGTACGACGCGCGCCGCGTCGAGAACTCTGCGATCCCCGTTCAGCGGCGGCATGCAGCAAGACTAGGCAGTCTCTTCCACGCTCACGTCGCGCAGCGCCGCGACGCAGCGGTCAGGGTAGTCGGTGAAGACCCCGTCCACGCCCGCCTCGTAGAGCCGCAGCGCCTGGTCGCGACCGGCCCGGAGCGTCCACACGAAGACCTTGAGCCCCGCCTGGTGCGCTGCCTCGACCAGGCCGGTCGCGGGCTGTCCCTTCTTGCGGACCATCGACTTCTTCGGCCCGATCGCGTCGGCGTACGCCGCGATCGCGTGGCAGTCGACCCGGCCCCACTTGGGGTCCATCAGCTGGACGAGGGGGAGCTCGGTGAAGGGGCTGATCCGGCGTACGAAGTCGTCGTCGAAGCTCTGGATCCAGACCCGCGAGCCGGGGTGGTCGACCCCGTGGTCGCGGAGCGTCTCGAGGACCGGGTGGATCATCGGGAGCCCGTGCTCGGCGAAGTACGACGGGTGCTTGACCTCGACGTGCAGGCCGATCCGGCTCCCGCGCCGCGCGGACTCCTCGGCGACGAGGAGCAGCAGCGTGTCGAGGGTGATGACCTTGTCGGTCTCAGTCGGCGCGCCGAGGCTGTAGATCTCCTCGTAGGTGAAGTCCTCGGTGAACCAGCCGGTGAGCTTCTTGCCGCCCACGATGCGCGTCGTACGCCGGTCGGCGAACTCGGGACGATTGGCGACGTCGGTGGTGCGGCTGAGCTCGTTCTCGTGCCGCAGGACGAGGACGCCGTCCTTGCTCATGACGACGTCGGTCTCGAGCGCGTCGGCGCCCTGGCGGAGCGCGAGACGGTAGGACTCGAGGGAGTGCTCTGGAAGGTACCCGGGGGCGCCGCGGTGTCCGATGACCAGCGGTCGTTCGGCGGGGATCATGTGAAGAGGGTCGCGAGCGGCGACGACCGCGCGGCCAGCACGACGTGAATGGCGGGTGACCAGTGCCCGGCGGCTCAGCCACGGGCGGCTGAGAGGCCTCTCAGGTCAGGGGGTGTCGTCGCCGCGCCAGACGACGCCCTCGCGGATGACGCGGGCGGGGGTGCCGGCGACGGCGGTGCCGGGGGCGACCTTCTGGCCGCGCACCAGGCTGCGCATCCCGACGACGGCGCCGTCCCCGATCTCGACGTGACCGGTGACGATCGCATCCCGGCCGAGCCAGACATGGCGGCCGAGCCGGATGTGGGCGCCGTACGGGTTGATCCTCTGACCGGTCGCGGCGTCCTCGAGCCGGTGCATGTCGTCGGTGGCGACGTAGACGTTCGCCGCCCAGAGCTGGTCGTGCTCGGCGACCACCGAGCCGCCGTTGCGGGCGTCGACGACGGCCCGGGCGGTGGCGACCACGCCGCCGGCGAGTACGACGGCGGAGCCGGCGCCGCAGTAGATCTCACCGGCCGCCAGCGCACTGTCCGGGCCGACGTAGATCGTGGCACCGTCGCCGCCGACGAGGAGGCAGGTCAGCGACTCCAGCCCGGTCCCGACGACGAGCAGCGCGTCGCCGAACGGGTAGGTGCACAGCAGCTCCACGAGCCGCTCGGGGAGGTCGAACCCGTCGCGCAGGTAGAGCGCGTTGCCGCCCTGATGCCACCAGTCCGGCAGCGGGCCGGTCACCTCGCGGTAGGCGAGCCCCTCGAGCGCGTCCGGGTCGAGGCCGGCGGTGACGAGACGGTCGCGGTGACGGGCGGTCAGCGGCGCGCCCCGGGTCCACGGCATGGCGGCGACTCTAGGCCACCGGTCGACCGGGTACCGCGCTGCCATGCGCGAGACTGAGCGGATGAGCGAGGACAAACCCGATCTCGTCGACGGCCGCAACGAGACGCCGGAGGAGCGGCTCGACCGGCTGTGGGACGACCTGCTGCAGGAGCTCCGGGTCATGCAGACCGGCGCCCAGCTGACCGCCGGGTTCCTGCTGACGCTGCCCTTCCAGCAGCGCTTCGCCGGCCTCGACCGCGCCCAGCGCGGACTGTTCCTCGGGCTGGTGGTCCTGGCGCTGCTCACCACGGCCCTGATCATGACCGCGATCGCCGTGCACCAGCGGCTCTCCGGGCGTCACATCAAGGAGCGGGTCGTCGCCACCGGCCGCCGGCTCATGAGCGGCATCCTCACCACCCTGTCGCTGCTCATCATCGGGATCAGCGTGCTGATGTTCGACCTGGTCGTCGACCGCTGGGTGGCACTCACGGTCGGCGTCCTCTTCGGCGTGGTCCTCGCGGGCCTGCTCCTCGTGCTCCCCCGCGCGGTCCTCTCCGCCCCGCAGTGGCGCCGGACGGGCTGAGTCGCCGCATCAGAGGTCGAGGATCCACCGGAGATCGAGGTGGACGGTGCCGTGGGCGTCGACGGTCACCGTCCCCGTCGGGTGTAGCCGGGCAGGTCGGGAAGGGCCCGGTCGAAGAGCGCCGCGAGTCTGAACTGCGACCGGCCGTGCCGCGGCCGGGGCGGCGTCACGGACCACACCGCCTCGCCGTCGACCCATTCCGCCTTGGGATTCTCGGGAAGGGCGAGCCACTCGTCGTACGACATGCGCTGTCGCTGCAACGTCGACATCCGACCTCCCTCCTGACTGCCGCCCGTCAGAGGGCGCGGAGCCTCGGCAGGATCTCCTCGCCGTACAGCTTCAGGAAGGTCGCCTGGTCGGGGCCGGGGGCGTGGAAGACCAAGTGGGTGAAGCCCATGTCGAGGTACTCCTTGATCCGCTCGACGTGCTCGTCGGGGTTGGTGGAGACGATGAACCGCTTGGCGGTCGCCTCGGTCGGAAGCGCGTCGGCGAGGCGCTGCATCTCGACCGGGTCCTCGACCGAGTGCTTCTGCTCCGCGGACAGCCCGAGCGCGCCCCAGAACCGGGTCGCCTCCCTCGCCTTCTCGAGGTCGTGGTCGAAGGAGACCTTGACCTCGATCATCATGTCGAGGTCGTCCGGCTTGCGGCCGGACAGCTCGATGCCCTCGCGTACGGCGGGGAGCAGCGTGTCGGTGTAGAGCTCCCGGCCCTTGCCCGAGGTGGTGATGTAGCCGTCGCCGGAGCGGCCGGCGTACTTCGTCGCCGCGGGCCCGGAGCCGGCGAGGTAGATCGGGACCGGCACGGACGGCTTGTCGTAGATGGTGGCCCGGTCGAGCTTGTAGTAGTCGCCCTCGAAGTCGACCCGGTCCTCCTTCCACAGCCGCTTGATGATCCGCACCGCCTCGCGGAACCGGGCGAAGCGCTCCTTGCCGTCGGGCCACTCGAGGCCCAGGGGCACCTCGTTCATCGACTCACCGGTGCCCATCCCGAGCACGACCCGGCCGGGGAAGAGCGAGCCGAGGGTGGCGAAGGCCTGCGCGACGATCGCAGGGTGGTAGCGGAACGTCGGGGTGAGCACCGAGGTACCCATCGTGATCCGCTCGGTCCTCGCGCCCAGCGCGCCGAGCCAGGTCATCGCGAACGGCGCGTGGCCGCCGTCGTGGCGCCACGGCTGGAGGTGGTCGGAGACGAACACGGAGTCGAAGCCGCACTCCTCGGCGAGTACGCCGTAGTCCAGGAGCTCGGTCGGTGCGAACTGCTCGTTGGACGCCTTGTAGCCGAACCTGATCTCTGTCACGACTCCCAACCTACTGCTCACCCCAGAGGCCGATAGGGTCCGGCGCATGAAGCTCTCGATGCCGCTGTCGTACTTCGGGAACCCCCGCGAGACCGCCGACCACGTGGTCGGCCTCGAGAAGGCCGGGCTCGACCAGCTCTGGGTGGCCGAGCCGTACGGCTTCGACGCGGTCTCCCTGCTCGGCTACCTCGCCGCGAAGACCGAGCGCGTCGAGCTCGGCACCGGGATCCTCAACATCTACAGCCGTACGCCGGGGGCGCTGCTGCAGACCGCCGCCGGCCTCGACAACGTCTCCGGCGGGCGAGCGGTCTTCGGCCTCGGGGCGAGCGGCCCGCAGGTGATCGAGGGCTTCCACGGCGTGCCGTACGACAAGCCGCTCGGGCGCACCCGCGAGATCATCGAGATCCTCCGGATGGGGCTGGCCGGGAAGCGTCTCGAGCACGACGGCATCTACACGCTGCCGCTCCCCGCCGACCAGGGCCTCGGCCTCGGCAAGCCGCTCAAGCTCCTCAACCGGCCCGAGCGCGCCGACGTCCCGATCTGGGTCGCCGCGCTCGGCGCCAAGAACGTCGCGATGACCGCGGAGGTCGCCGACGGCTGGCTGCCGTTCCTCTTCCTCCCCGAGAAGGCGCACCAGGTCTGGGGTGAGCCGCTGGCCACGGGCCGCGCGAAGCGCTCCGCCGATCTCGGCCCGCTGCAGGTCGCCGCCGGTGGGATGCTCGCGATCGGGGAGGGCCCCGAGACGAAGGCACTGCTCGACCAGCTCCGACCGCTCTACGCGCTGTACGTCGGAGGCATGGGTGCCCGCGGCAAGAACTTCTACAACGACCTCGCCGTCTCCTACGGCTTCGAGCAGGAGGCGAAGGAGATCCAGGATCTCTACCTCGACGGCCACAAGCGCGACGCCGAGGCGAGGGTCCCGCTCGAGTGGCTCGAGTCCGGCAACCTGGTCGGACCCGAAGGCTACGTGCGCGAGCGGATCGCGGCGTACGCCGAGGCGGGCGTCACCAGCCTCAACGTCACGCCGGCCCCGGCCACCGACGCCGCAGCGGCGATCGCGCAGGTCAAGGAGTGGATCTCCTGATCCTCGTATGAGGTATGTCAGGGCCCGATCTAGGGGGAAACCCGGATGCCGGGCCGGGTAAAGAGTGCTGCCCTGTAATGCATGCACAGACAGCTCGCGGGCGCGCTGACCGGGCGCGTGACGAAATGGATCGTCCTGGCGGCGTGGATCGTGATCTTCGCTGTCGCCGGGACGTTCGCACAGAAGCTCACCGACGTCCAGAACAACGAGGCGTCGTCATGGCTGCCCGACAGCGCCGAGTCGACCAAGGCGCTGGAGCGGTTGGCCCCGTTCTCCGACCAGGACGACATCCCGACCGTCGTCGTCTACCACCGTGACGGCGGGCTCACCACGGCCGACTACGCCGCGATGAAGCAGCAGGCGCCCGAGATCGCCGACCTCAAGGGCGTGGTGCAGGGCAAGGACGGCCAGCCCACGGTCGTCGTCCCCACCGACGAGGCCGCCGGACAGAAGATGGGACTGGTCTCCAAGGACGGCACTGTCGCCACCGCGCTCTTCACCTTCAACCTCGGGGCGAACGGTTGGAACGACCTGCCGCCGATCGTCGACAAGCTGCGCGACATCGCCCAGCTCGACGGCGGGGACGTCCATCTCGCCGGCCCGGGCGGCCAGGCCGCCGACGCCGCCGACGCCTTCTCCGGGATCGAGGGCACGCTGCTGTACGCCGCCCTCGGCGTCGTCATCGTGATCCTGCTCTTCACCTACCGCAGTCCGATCCTCTGGCTGCTGCCGATCCTCTCGGCGGTCGTCGCGCTGTTCACGAGCGAGGCGGTGATCTACTTCCTGGCGAAGTACGCCGACCTCACGGTGAACGGCCAGAGCCAGGCGATCCTGAGCGTGCTGGTGATCGGGGCGGGCACCGACTACGCGCTGCTCCTGGTGGCCCGCTACCGCGAGGAGCTGCGCCGCCATGAGGACCGGCACGAGGCGATGGCGTTCGCGCTGCACCGCGCCTCGCCGGCGATCATCGCCAGCGCCTCGACCGTGGCGATCGGGATGCTGTGCCTGCTGTTCGCGGAGATGAACTCCACGGCCGGTCTCGGCCCGATCATGGCGATCGGCGTCGTCGTCACCCTGCTCGTCATGCTCACCCTGCTGCCGGCCCTGCTCGTGATCACCGGTCGGTGGATGTTCTGGCCGAAGCGGCCGACGTACGGCTCGCCCGAGCCCACCACCACCGGGCTCTGGGCGCGGGTCGGCCGGCGGATCGCCAGGCGCCCGCGGACGGTGTGGGTCACCACCGCCGTCGTCCTCGCCGTCGCCTGCCTCGGCCTGCTGACGCTGAAGACGGGCAACATCCCGAACGACGAGCAGTACACCAAGGACTACGACTCGATCGTCGGGCAGCACACCCTGGAGGACCACGGCCTCGCCGACACCTCGACGCCGATCCAGGTCGTCGCGAACGCCGACGCATCCGACGCCGTCGTCTCGGCCGTCCGGTCGGTCCCGGGGATCGGCGCCGTCGACGACTCGACGCCGCCGGTCGACGGGGTGAAGTACCTCGAGATCACCCAGGACCTCGATCCCGCGAGCGACGCGGCGGCCGACCAGGTCGAGGCGGTCCGCAGTGCCGTCCACCAGGTGCCCGACGCCGACGCGCTGGTCGGAGGATCGGCGGCGCTCTTCCTGGACACCGCCGACGCCGCGCACCGGGACAACACCGTGATCATCCCGATCGTGCTCGTGGTCGTGATGCTGATCCTCATGCTGCTGCTGCGGGCGCTGGTCGCTCCGGTGGTCCTGATCGCGACGGTGATCCTGTCCTTCGGGGCGGCGCTCGGGATCTCGGCCCTGATCTTCAAGTACCTCTACGGGTTCGACATGGCCGACTCCGGCTATCCGCTGTTCGTGTTCGTCTTCCTGGTCGCCCTGGGCATCGACTACAACATCTTCCTGATGACCCGGGTCAGGGAGGAGACCCAGACCCGCGGGACCCGCCAGGGCTCGCTGGTCGCCCTGGCCTCGACCGGCGGAGTGATCACCTCGGCGGGGCTGGTGCTGGCGGCGACGTTCGCGGTGCTCGGGACGATCCCGCTGGTCTTCCTGGCCGAGATCGGTACGGCGATCGCGCTCGGGGTCATGCTCGACACGATGATCGTCCGCGCCATCCTGGTCACCGCGCTCAACCTCGACCTCGGCGCGAAGATCTGGTGGCCCAGCAGGCTCGACCGCGGGGGCGACGTACCCCGCCCACGCCCGGAGCCCACCGACGTCCATCGGGAGGACCCCGAGCGGGTCTGACCCCTCCCCTCGACCGGCGGTGGGCCGGCATCGGTTCGCAGCTGCGGAACGGGTGCCGGCCCACCGCCGTGCTCGTCGTACCCCAGATTCGGTAGGGCCCGCCGCCAGCGCTCCCCCAACTTGGGGAACGGGCTTCACAGACTCGCCGTCGCCGTGACGGGGGCCACGACAGTCGTCCGCGACGGGCCCCGCTCGGGGCCGCCACCGACGACGAGGGGGACCCCCGAAGTGAACACCCGCAACCGCGCGTTCAGACGAACGCTGCCTCCCATCGCCGCCGCGGCGCTCGCGGCCGGCTCGTTCGCCCTGCTGCCCGGCGCGGCCTCCGCCGCGAGCGGCGACCTGACCTACAGCTGCACGTACGGCGACCTCGTGAGCGGCGCCCAGCCCACGACCGTGTCGATCGACACCGACGCGCCCGACTCGACACCGGCCAGCGCTCCGCTGGACATCACGACCACGGCGACGGTCACCCTGCCGGACGCGGTGAAGACCGCGCTCAGCAACCTCGGATACCAGGGCGTCGAGCTGATCGGCCAGGACGACGCGGACGCCTCCCGTCTCGGGGTGAAGCAGATCTACGTCGCCAGCGGGACGCAGATCCCGGTCACGACCCACCCGAGCTTCAAGCACACCACGGGCTCCGAGTTCTCCGGCAGCAGCCCTGCGCCGAACCACCTCGACCACGGGCCGACGATCCCCGGCACCGCGCAGGTGAAGGCCGGCGACATGGTCCTCGAGCTCGACGTCTACACCACGAGCAGCACGCCCACGGTCTACCCCGTCAACTGCACCGCCCCGTCGGGCAGCCCGGTCATCGACACCATGAAGGTGACGGCCCCGACCAGCACGACGGTGTCGCTGAGCAAGAGCAGCTGGACCGCCGGCGACCCGCCGGCGACCGCCACCGCGACGGTCACCCGGACGGGCTCGACCTCGAGCTGGCCCGACGCGACCGGCTCTGTCCAGTTCGCCGTCGGCGGCAAGACCGTGAGCGACACCGTGGACTCCAACGGCAAGGCGAGCGCGACCCTGCCGGCGCTGCCGGGCCACGCGTCGTACACCGTGACCGCGACCTACGAGCCGGACAGCGCCTCGCCGTACCTCACGAGCACCGTGACCTCCTCGTCGGTCGACGTCGTCGCGCCGACGACGACCAAGGTCGGTGTCTCCGACCCGAACCCGGAGATCGGTGACTCCTCCACGGCCACCGCGACGGTGGGCAGCGACGCCGGCACCCCGGGCGGCTCGGTGCAGTTCATGGTCGACGGTGCCCCGTTCGGTGCCCCGGTCGCCGTCAACAGCGGCACCGCGTCGATCCCGCTCGACACCTCCGCGAAGGGCGCCCACAAGGTCACGGCGGACTTCACCCCGTCCGACGACCTGTACGCCGGCAGCACCTCCGACGAGGAGTCCTTCTCCGTCGGCGTCCCGACGACCACGACGGCGCTGGGCCTGAGCCGCTCCTCGGCGGCGTACGGCCAGAAGCCCAGCTTCACGGCCACCGTCGCCGCCAGCCGGGGCACCGCGGCAGGGAAGGTGCAGTTCAAGTACGGCACCCGGACCGCGACGGTCGCCGTCGTCAACGGCAAGGCCCGGTTCACCGCACCCGTCCTGGCCGTCGGCAGCTACCGGGTCACCGCGACCTACGTCCCGACCAGCGCGGACTCCTTCACCGGCAGCGCCTCGGCCAGCCGGACGCTCCGGATCGTGAAGGACACCACCACGACGCGGCAGAGCCTCCTCAACGCGAAGTACAAGAAGAAGCTCGCCTCCACGGTGACCGTCAAGACGAAGTACGGCACCCTCGCCGTGGGCAAGGTGACCCTGGTCCTCAAGCACGCGGGCAAGAAGGTCGGCTCGAAGACCGTCACCCTCAGGAAGGGCGTCGCCAAGGCGACGTTCAACAAGCTCACCAAGACCGGCGGATGGTCGGTCGTGGCCTCGTACGCCGGTGGCACCAACCTCAACAAGTCCAGCAACACCCGGTCGTTCACCGTCCGACGCTGAGCGACACACCCGTCACGGCGGCTGCCCGGAGGATCTCCGGGCAGCCGCCGTACGTCGTGTGACGAGTCACATCCACCCTGCCGTCCACAAGCAGCCGCGGGCGTGATGGGCTAGTGCCCATGCGCATCTCGGGCGTCATCGGCCGCATCGTCTCGTGGCTCGTCATCGCCGCCTGGGCCGTGATCGCCGGGGTGATGGCCCTCCACTACGCCGGCCACCTCGGTGCGGCGGAGGACAACAACCCGTCCCACTCCCTGCCCCGCAGCGCCGAGTCCACCGAGGGCCTCGACCGGCTGGGCAAGGTGCACGCGCCGAGCGAGGTGACGACGACGGTCGTCTACCACCGGCCGGGCGGTCTGACGACCTCCGACTTCCGGAAGATCAGCCGCCAGGCGCGCGAGATCGCAAAGATGTACGGCGTCGCGAAGGACGACCGCACCGGGCGGGCGGCCGTCCTCGCTCCTGCCTCGCCCGCGCAACGCAAGGCGCTCGCCGAGAAGCGCACGGAGCTCCGGGAGAAGCGCACCGAGCTCCTGGAAGAACGCAAGGAGCTCCGGAAGAGGCGCGAGCAGCTGGAGAAGAAGCGCGACGAGGCGACCCGGGCCGGGCTCGCGGTCCCGGCCGAGCTGCGCTCGGCGCTGGCGAGGACCAACCGCGCACTGGCGCACAAGATCCCGGCGATGCCCGCCCGGATCGACCCCGATCGGGGGCTGGTGTCGAAGGACCGTACGGTCGCGACGACCCAGGTCGTCTTCAACTTCACCACCGGCGGCACGTTCGAGAAGCTGCCGGCCGCGGTCTCGAAGCTGAGGGACATGATCAGGATCAGTGGGGTCGAGACCCACGTGTCAGGCGTGGGCGGCAACGTCGCGACGCAGGCCGAGGCGTTCCAGGGCATCGACGGCATCCTGCTGGTGTCGGCGGCCGGCGTGGTGATCCTCCTCCTGCTGATCACCTACCGCAGTCCCGTCCTGTGGATCCTCCCGCTGCTCGGAGTCGGCTGTGCCCTCGTCACCTCGATGGGGGTGACCTACCTGTTGACCGTGCACGCCGGGCTGACCGTCACCGGCCTGAGCCGGGCGATCCTCTACGTGCTGGTCTTCGGTGCCGGCACGGACTACGCGCTGCTCCTCATCGCCCGCTACCGGGAGGAGCTGCGCACCCACCGCGACCGGTACGCCGCCATGGCGGTCGCGCTGCGTCGCGCCTGCCCCGCGATCATCGCGAGCGCGGCGACGGTCGCGCTCGGGATGCTGTGCCTGATGGTCGCCGAGCTGAACTCCACCGCCGGGCTCGGCCCGGTCTGCGCGGTCGGCATCGGCATCTGCCTGGTCGTCATGCTGACCCTGCTCCCCGCGCTGCTCGTGGTGTTCGGCCGGTGGATCTTCTGGCCGGTACGGCCGACGTACGGCTCCACCGAGCCCACCGCCACCGGACTCTGGTCCCGGATCGGGCGGCGGATCTCGAGGCGGCCACGGCTCGTCTGGGTCGTCACGGCGGCGATCCTGGTCCTCTGCTGCGGCGGGCTGCTCCGGCTCGACGCCGGCGGCCTCTCCGGCGCCGACCAGTACACCCGCTCCTTCGACAACACCGCCGGAGACCGGGTCATGGCCGAGCACCACCTCGCCGACCAGTCGAACCCGATGGAGGTCGTGAGCAACCCCGGCACCGCCCACCGGGTCGCCCGGGCGCTGACGAAGGCCGGCTTCGACCCGACCATCGTCTCGGCGAAGCGCGGCCAGTCGGCGCTCGTGACCGCCCCCGCCCCCGGCGACGCCACGTCCGAGAAGGCGTACGACGCCGTGCGCACCGTCCGCGCGACCGTCCACGACGTCCGCGGCGCCGACGCGCAGGTGACCGGCTACTCGGCAACCAACCTCGACGTCCGCGACGCGACCGACCGGGACTCGCGGGTGATCATCCCGCTCGTGCTCGGCGTCGTGCTGCTCGTCCTGATGCTGCTGCTGCGGGCGATCGTCGCGCCGCTGCTGCTCATCGTGACGGTCGTGCTGAGCTTCGGCGCCGCGCTCGGGCTCTCGACGGCGATCTTCACCTGGGTCCTCGGCTTCCCCGGCGCCGACCCGTACTTCCCGCTCTACGCGTTCGTCTTCCTCGTCGCCCTCGGCATCGACTACAACATCTTCCTGATGACGCGCGTACGCGAGGAGACCGCCTCGCGCGGGACGCGCCAGGGTGCGCTCGTCGCGCTGGGCGCGACCGGCGGAGTCATCACCAGCGCGGGCATCGTGCTCGCCGCGACGTTCGCGGTCCTCGCCACGCTCCCGCTGACCGCCTTCGTCGAGATCGGGATCGCCGTCGCGATCGGTGTCCTCCTCGACACCCTGGTCGTCCGCTCGGTCCTCGTCACCGCGCTCAACCTCGACCTCGGCCGCGCGGTCTGGTGGCCCAGCCGGCTCGACCGCGGACGACGGGCCGTCGAGCCTGCCCCGCAGGCGAGCACCTGACGGTTACCGTCCGACAACGAGGTTTACCCCGCCCGATCGTGGTCGATAACCAAGGCATCCGGGGCCCGGCGGGGGCCCCTGGCCTGCGTTGAGGACTCCTGATGACGGCGTTCCCCGGTCCGGGACAGCAGCTCGGCCGCTACCTGCTCCAGCGGCAGCTCGGACAGAGCGCGTCGACGGCGGTCTACGAGGCGACCGACACCACCCTGCGGCGTACGGTCGGGCTCACCGTCGCCGTCCCCGGCGCGTCCCGACCGGCCGACTTCCGCAACCGGCTGGCCCGCGAGGCGGCCACCATCGCCCGCGGCGGCACCGGCCTCGGCCTGCAGATCCTCGACGTTGGCGAGACCGCGGGCCTGGTCCACGTCGTCACCCAGCCGCTCCCGGAGAGCAGCGTCCAGGGATGGCTCGGTGCGCTGGACGCCGCCGTCCAGCGCCTCGCCGGGCCGCCGATCGACGGCCCGACCCAGCTGCCGGGTACCTCCCCCGTCGCCCCGCCGCCGGCGTACGACCCCACCCGCATCTCCCGCCGGCCGGCCGCGCCGCCGCCCGGACCGGCGACGTCGGCCCCCTCCCCCGGGGCGCCGCCGCCTCCGCCGTGGTCGACGCCGCAGCAGGCCGGCCAGCCGCCCCCGCCGGGCGGTCTCTACGCCACCCAGGGCCTCCCGTACGCCGCCGGCCCGCCCCCGCGCAAGCGGCGTACGCGCCTCATCGTGCTCGCCGCCGCCCTCGCCGTCGTGCTGATCGCCGCGGCCGCCATGACGTGGGCCTACTTCAGCGGCCGGCTGGGCATCGGACCGCTCAGCGGCGACGACAAGGCGGTCGCCGCGGTCGTCGCCGACGGCGTCGACGCACCCGACTGGGCCGACGACGAGCAGGTCTCCTGCGCCTCCGACAAGCTGCTCCACCAGCGCCGCGCCGGCGACCTGCAGGACGACGGCGTCGTCATCCCCGACAAGGGCGCCGAGCGGGGCTGGCGCTACACCGGCCGGTGGACGTCGGAGGACGCCCACGACCTGGTCGAGGGCCTGCTCGACTGCACCGACGACTGGGCCGACGAGGTCGGCTCGGCGTGGCACCTGTCAAGCACCTCCTGCCTCGACGACGTCGGCGCCTCCTCCATCGCCGGCGTCATCGCCGACGACGCCCTCCGGCCCACCGACGACGGGCTCGACGATGACAACGACAGGACCGCTGACGCGCTCGACAAGTGCTACGCCGCGGACCCCGAGAAGCCGAAGGGCCGGGTGGTGCCGGGCTACCGGTCGGTGCAGTTCAACGTCGCCACGCCGACGGCCGAGAACGGCGTCGCCGAGCTGCGGGCCGGCGCCAAGGTGGTGCACAAGTCCGAGAACGCGACGTCGTACTCCGTCGAGACCGACGCCGGCGGCGAGCGGGCGTGCCTCCGCGCCCGCTCCGTCGTGACGTACGGCTGGGGCACCTCCCGCACCTCAGAGTCGCAGCTGTGCGGCCGGTCGAAGCCGCCGCGGATCTGGTGGGCCAAGGAGAAGAGCTGCACCGAGGCGCCCGGCTGCATCGCCTACCAGCTCCACGTCGAGGGGTTCACGCCGTACGACGACCTCAAGGTCCACAACGTCACCGACGGCAACTTCAACTGCGGCAGCAGCTGCGACAAGACCATCGAGGTCGAGTACGACGGCCGCGGGGTCGGCAACGGGTGGTACTTCACCTTCACCCCGCACGGCACCATGACCGCGAAGGTCGGCAAGTACTCCGACACCATCCGCTTCAAGTGATCCCGGCAACACGTCCGCAACACCGTAGGCGTACGTTCTTCGTTGAAAGTTCTGCGTGACGAGACGGAGCCCCTCGATGCCGACCACCCCTCTGACCACCGACGACCTCGCCAGGCTGCGGAAGGAGTTCGCGGCCGATCCGACGGCGAAGCTGCTGCAGAACGCCTTGACCACCGCGGAGCTGAAGGACGTCGCGCTCGACCACGACGTGGTCATGACGACCGACACGACGATGTCGCACCAGCTCGACGACTGGAAGGCGACGAACCAGAAGCAGAGCGGCCGATGCTGGCTGTTCGCCGGCCTCAACCTGTTCCGGGTCGGCGCGGCGCAGAAGCTGAACGTCAAGGAGTTCGAGTTCAGCCAGAACTACGCGATGTTCTTCGACAAGATCGAGCGCGCCAACTACTACCTCCAGGCCGTGATCGAGACCGCCGACCGGCCGGTCGACGACCGGACAGTCGCCACCCTCCTCGAGGACTGCATGGGCGACGGCGGGCAGTGGAACATGTTCGTCGCCGTCATCCGCAAGCACGGTGTGGTGCCGAAGGCCGCGATGCCGGAGACGATCAGCTCCGAGGGCACCCGACAGATGAACTCCTCGCTCCGCAAGATCCTCCACACCGCCGCGCGGGACATCCGCGAGGCGGCGCCCGAGGCCCGCGACGAGATCGTCGAGAAGACCCTTTCCACCGTCTGGCGCGCCCTCTGCCTCCACCTCGGCACCCCGCCGGAGCGGTTCTTCTGGCAGTGGAAGGACAAGGACGGCGAGTTCCACCGCGACGGCGAGATGACGCCGCAGGAGTTCCAGCAGAAGTACTTCGCGATCGACGCCGAGGAGCTCGTCTGCCTCGTGCACGACCCGCGCGCGACCTCGGCGTACGGCAAGACCTACACCGTCGACCTGCTCGGCAACGTCGTCGACGCCCCGCAGGTGGTCTACCTCAACGTCGAGATCGAGACGATGAAGAAGATCACCGCCGACATGATCGTCGGGGGTACGCCGGTCTGGTTCGGCTGCGACGTCGGCCAGCAGATGGATCGCGACCGCGGCATCTGGGACGCGAGGCTGCACGACCTCGAGTCGGTCTACGCCACGGCGCTGACCCTCGACAAGGCGGCGCGGCTCGACTACCACCAGACGCTGATGACGCACGCGATGCTCTTCACCGGCGTCGACCTCGTCGACGGTCCGGACGGCGGCCAGGTCCCGCGGAAGTGGCGGGTCGAGAACTCCTGGGGCGACGAGCACGCCGACAAGGGCTTCTACACGATGAACGACTCGTGGTTCGACGAGTACGTCTTCGAGATCGCCGCCCCGAAGTCGATGCTCTCGCCCGAGCTGCTCGCCGCCCTCGACGAGGAGCCCACCGTGCTGCCCGCGTGGGACCCGATGGGCGCCCTCGCCCGCTGACCTGCGCCGGGGCGCCCGGGCTTCCCCGCCGGGGTGGGGACATGGAGCTGCGTCGTCGCGACGGCGGTGTGGTCGCGGTGGACCTCCTGGGGCCACCGGACGGCGCGCCGACGCTGTTCTGCCACGGGCTGGCCGACTCGCGCCGCTCCGCGCGCCAGCTCGCCCCGGTGGCCGAGGAGCGCGGCCTGCGGGTGATCGCACCCGATCGCCCCGGCACCGGCGGGACGGACCTCCGCCGGCTGGACCGCGTGTCCGCATGGGTGGAGGACGCGGCCGAGATCCTGGATGCCTTGGACATCCCCGAGGCGCAGCTGGTCGGCGTCTCGGGCGGCGGCGCGTTCGCCGCGGCCTGTGCGGCGCTGCTGCCCTCGCGGTTCCGGCGGCTCGTCCTGCTCGCCCCGCTGGGGCCGCCGGAGTGGCCGACCGGGGGCATGGCGCCGTGGCAGCGCCGCTCCCTCGCGCTCGGTGCACGTCTGCCCGGCTTCGGTGGCTGGTTCCTGGAGCGGCTGGCGATGCTGGGGCGGTGCTCGCCTCCGGCGTTCTTCCGCGTCGTGACCGCGGAGCTGCCCGACGCCGACCGGCAGGCGCTCGGGCGGCAGGGGCCGCGGGAGGACTTCCTGGCGGGCTACCTCGACGCGTTCCGGCAGGGCGGCGCCGGCGTACGCCAGGACCTGCGGCTGCTCACCCGCGCCTGGGGCTTCGACCTCGGTGACATCCGCGTCCCGACCGTGGTCCACCACGGCGCCGCCGACAGGACGGTCCCGGTCGAGCACGCGCGGCTGTTCGCGTCGGCGATCGCCGAGGCCCGCCTGCGGGTGCACCCCGGGCACGGCCACTTCTCGCTCCCTGCAGACTCTGCCCGCTGGTCGAACGATCTCTTGGGTTAGCTCGTCAGGCTCGGCCAGGTGGTCCGGCCGGATCGGGCCGGGGTACGTGTTAGGCGGCGGGGTTGCCGGGTACTGCGGCCGTCGAGGAGGGAGCGACCTGGACGCGTCCGGGAGGGGCGCGGGGTCGGCTCGCACGAAGATGTCAACAACCACGAAGATCGCCACGGCCGTGGCGAGCGGCTACCTGCTCGGTAGGACGAAGAAGCTCAAGCTGGCCGTCACCGTCGCCGGTCTGCTGGCAGGACAGCGGCTCGCCGCGAGCCGCGGATCACTGGTGGAGCAGGGCGCCAAGCTGCTGGAGTCCAACCCGGAGCTCAAGGCGCTCCAGGACCAGGTCCGCGGTCGGCTGGCCACGGCTGCCCGGGACGCGGCCCTCGGCGTCGCCTCATCACGCATGGAGCAGATGACGAAGGCGCTCCAGGCCCCGGCGGACGACCAGCGCGAGGAGTCCGAGGACGAGGAGCCCCGGGACGAAGAGCCCCGGGACGAAGAGCCCCAGGACGAAGAGCCCCAGGACGAGGAGCCCCAGGACGAAGAGCCCCAGGACGAGGAGCCCGAGGCTGAGGAGCGCCCACCGGCCAAGAAGACCAGCCGGAAGTCCACGGCGCGCAAACCCGCCGCTAAGTCGTCGTCCCGCTCGGGCTCGCGGTCGGGCTCGCGATCCGGACAGAAGAGGTCCAGCAGCTCGCGCAGCCGGTCCTCCAAGAACGCCGAGGAGTGAGACCGATGGCATCCAGCACCCAGGCCACCGAGCGGTTCAAGAGCGTCTCGCAGGACCTCGTGTCGGCGCTCGGGCAAAAGGCCCTGCAGACCGTCGGCTCGCGCGTCGGGGACCTCACCGACCGGCTCGAGGACGTCGCCGGCGGCGGCCCGATCGGGAAGGCGGTCGAGAAGGGCGCCGAGTCGAAGTCCGAGGGCGGCTCCGCCGTCACGGGGGCGCTCAAGGGCGCCATCTCCGGCACGAAGGACAAGCTGACCGGAGGCGGCAGCAAGAGCGGTGGTGGCGGCAAGGCCACCAAGGCGACCACGATCCTCGAGGAGATCGACGTCGGCGTCCCGATCCGCGTCGCGTACGACCAGTGGACCGAGTTCGGCTCGTTCCCGACCTTCATGAAGAAGGTCGAGAACGTCAACGCCGAGGAGGACGAGCGGCTCAAGTGGAAGGCCCAGATCTTCTGGTCGCACCGGGAGTGGGAGGCCACTATCCTCGAGCAGACCCCCGAGGAGCGGATCGTGTGGCGCTCCGAGGGCCAGAAGGGCCACGTCGACGGGTCGGTCACGTTCCACGAGCTCGGGCCGAACCTCACCCGGATCATCGTCGTGCTCGAGTACTACCCCCAGGGCTTCATGGAGCGCACCGGCAACCTCTGGCGCGCCCAGGGCCGCCGGGTGCGCGCCGAGCTCCTGCACTTCCGCCGCCACGTGATGACGCGGACCATCCTCGACCCCGACCAGGTCGAGGGCTGGCGCGGCACCATCCACGACGGCGAGGTCGTCGAGACCCACGAGGACGCCCTCGACGCCGAGGAGCAGGACGCCGAGGAGCAGGACGGCGAGCCCGAGGACGAGGACCAGCCCGAGGACGACTACGAGGCCGAGGACGAAGCCGAGGACCTGCCCGAGGACGAAGCCGAGGACGACTACGACGACGAGGACCTCGACGAGGAGGAGCCGGCCGACGAGGAGCCGGACGAAGAAGAGCCGGATGAGGAGGAGCCGGAGGACGAGTACGACGAGCCCGAGGAGCAAGAGGCTCCGAGGGGACGCACCCGCTCGAGGAGGGCTGGCTGATGACCGTACAGACGACCACGCCGCGCCGCGGAGGCGGCTACCTGGAGAGGCCCGCACCCAGCGGCCTCGCCGACGTCATCGAGGTGATCCTCGACAAGGGGATGGTGATCGACGCCTACGTACGGGTCTCCCTGGTGGGCATCGAGCTGCTGACGATCGACGCGCGCATCGTGATCGCCAGCGTCGACACCTACCTCCGGTTCGCGGAGGCCACCAACCGACTCGACCTCTACGAGCACGGCGGGAAGGACATCGGGGACGTCGTCAACGACCTGCGCGAAGGTGGCGCCGAGTCGAAGACACAGGGCGCCATCCGAGGCGTGAAGAAGGCGGTCACCGGCGGCGGCGACAACGACGACGACAACGACGACGAGGGCCGGCGCCGACCTGCCCGGAAGTCGTCCTCCTCCTCGCGGAGGCGGTCGGAGTGACCGAGACGCCGCAGCCGGGGGTCTTCGTCTACGGCGTGGTCGCCGGCGACGCGGACCTCCCGGCCGACGCCGTGGGGCCGGACGGCTCGGGGCTGCGGCAGGTCGCGTACCACGACCTCGCCGCGGTCGTCGGCGGAGTCCTGCCCGACTGGCGTCCGGGTCGGGACGACCTGCTGCAGTACAGCCGCGTCGTCGACGCACTGGCCGCACAGGGGCCCGTCGTACCCGTGCAGTTCGGGTCGCTGCTCGCCGATGAGCAGGACGTGGTCGACCAGGTGCTCGCACCCGAGGAGGTCCGGCTGGCCGCCCTGCTCGAGGAGCTCGCCGGCAAGGTGCAGGTCCAGGTGCGCGCGCGGTACGTCGAGGAGGCCGTGCTGCGCGAGGTGGTCGGCTCAGACCCGGAGATCCAGGAGCTGCGCCAGCGTACGAAGGACCTGCCGGAGGAGTTCGCCCGAGGCGACCGGATCCGGCTCGGCGAGCTGGCCTCCGAGGCGGTGACCCGACGGGCGGAGGAGGACTCCGAGCGGGTCCTCGCCGTGCTCCGTCCCCACACGCTCGCCGAGGTGCAGCACCAGGTCGGGGGCATGGACGTGCTCGACGTCGCGGCGCTGGTCGAGGCCGACCGGTTCCCCGCCCTCGAGCAGGACCTGGAGGACCTGGCCGCGGCGGCGTACGACCGACTGCGGATCAAGCTCGTCGGGCCGACCGCGCCGTACGACTTCGTCGGAGCCGAGTGATGGGACTCCTCACCGGCCTGCTCACCTTCCCGCTCGCGCCGGTGCGCGGCACCGTGGCCGTCGCCGAGCAGATCCGCCGCCAGGCTGAGGGGGAGTTCTACGACCCGGCCCGGATCAGGGCCGAGCTGGAGGAGGTCGACCGCCTGCGCGACGCCGGCGAGCTGACCGACGAGGAGGCGGCCGCGTGGGAGGACGAGCTCATCGCACGACTGATGGAAGGACGTCACCGGACCGGGTGACGAGAGGACATGGCTGATCGCACCGAACGCACTGCCACTGACGACAAGAAGCTGCGCGGCTCCAAGGCCGCCTCGCTGGCGACCCGGCAGCTCCACGACCTGACCGGCAAGTCGGCCGAGGCGGTCGTGGGCATGGAGCGCACCGACGACGGCTGGCGGATCGAGATCGAGGCGGTGGAGCTCCGCCGCATCCCGGAGACGACCGACATCCTCGCCTGCTACGCCGTCGAGCTCGACGAGCACGGCGACCTGGTGTCCTGCCGCCGCCTGCGTCGCTACGTCCGCGGGTCGGCGGAGGAGGACTGACATGACCGAGAGCCTGAGCAACGCGCCCACCACCCGACCGTTCGCGCCGCAGGGCACGTCCCGGGCGCCGAACCCCGCCTCGCTCGCCGACATCCTCGAGCGGGTGCTCGACAAGGGCATCGTCATCGCCGGCGACATCCGGGTGAACCTGCTCGACATCGAGCTGCTGACGATCAAGATCCGGCTCCTGGTCGCCTCGGTCGACAAGGCCCAGGAGATGGGCATCGACTGGTGGCGCAACGACCCGCTGCTGACCTCGAGCGAGCAGGGGCTGGCCGACGAGAACCGGCGCCTGCGCGAGCGGGTCGAGGCCCTCGAGGCGGGGCAGGGCTCCGACGGCGCGATCGTCACCGAGGAGCGTGAGGAGTCGCACCATGACTGAGACCGGCCGCTACGTGTACGCCGTCGTACGCGACCTGCCGCCCGGCGCCCTCGCGGGCGTCGACGGGATCGGAGGCGGACCGCTCGAGACGGTCGAGCACCGCGGACTGGTGGCCCTGGTCTCCGACGTCGACCTCGAGGAGTACGGCGAGGACAGTCTGCGGCGCAACCTCGAGGACCTCGCCTGGGTCGAGGCGACGGCACGGGCGCACGACACGGTCGTCCAGGCGGCCTCGGCGGCTGCGCCCACCGCCCCGATGCGGCTCGCGACGATCTTCCTCGACGACGGCGGGGTCCGGCGCCAGGTCGAGGAGCGGTACGACGAGCTGCGTGCCGCTCTCGACCGGGTGGACGGCCGGGCCGAGTGGAGCGTCAAGGTGCTGGCTAGGCAGCGGCCCGCCGAGCCGGTCGCGGCCGGTGCGCCGACGGGCGGCGCGGAGTACCTTCGCCGCAAGAAGGCCGAGAGCCAGGCCCGGCAGACCGCGGAGAGCGACGCCGTCGAGGCGGCCCGGCGGGTGGCCGACGCGCTCACGGACGGCGCGCCCGAGGCCGTCGCCGTACGCCGCCTGCAGCCGCAGGACCCGAGGCTGTCCGGGCTCGAGGGGACGATGCTGCTGAACCTCGCGGTGCTCGTGGAGCAGGACGCCTCCGAGCGGTTCCGCGCGCGGGTGGAGGAGGCCGCCGACGCCGAGCCGGCGGTCTCGGTCGTGGTCGCCGGGCCGTGGCCGCCGTACTCCTTCGCGACGCTGGAGGCCCGATGACGCTGGCCACCGCCGAAGGGCAGGCGCAGGCCCAGATCGCGCTGGTCGACCTCGTCGACCGGCTGCTGGGCAGCGGCGTCGTGCTGGCCGGCGACCTGGTCATCTCGCTCGCCGGCGTCGACCTCGTGCAGATCCGCCTGCACGCGCTCATCGCGTCGGTCCGGGCGGAGATGGCGCAATGAGCGAGCCCCGCAGGCAGCCCGACACGCAGCGGGGGCGTTCGATCGCGCAGCGGCTCGAGACCGACGCGGAGTCGGTCGAGCGCGACCTGGTCAAGCTCGTCCTCACCATCGTCGAGCTGATCCGCCAGCTGATGGAGAAGCAGGCGCTGCGCCGGGTCGACGAGGGCGACCTGAGCGACGAGCAGGTCGAGGACCTCGGCAACGGGCTGATGGCGCTCGAGCGGGCGATGGAGGAGCTGAAGACCCGCTTCGACCTCACCTCCGCGGATCTGAACATCGACCTCGGTCCGCTCGGGACGCTGCTCTCCGAGCCGTAGGTAGTCTCACCGCCCAGGCCGACCGGACAGCGTCAGCCGCGGCGGCCGACGGCGTATGGACGTACGTCCCGCACGTACCAGACCGTCCACGTGACCGGGAAGAACATGCCGGCCACGACTGCCGCGCCCCAGCCGCGCGCCCGCCGACGCTCGCCCGCGATCGTGAGCCCCATGAGCGCGCCCACCGCAACAGCGGCCACCACGAGCACGGCGAGTCCGGCAGGAGACATGCGACCAGTGTGCCCGCTGCCAGGGCCCGACGCGCGCCGAACGCACCCGTAGGGCCGCCGAACGTAGGGTTGGCGGCATGTCCGGCCCCTGCTGCGTCCCCGAGCCCGCGGCGGGGGCGCCGCAGCCGCGCCCGGTGGAGCTCCGGGCGACGCGGGCGCCGAGCGCCGATCCGGCGGAGCGGCCGCCGGCCGTGCCCACGAGGCGGCGACGCGGCCTGGTCGACCTCCCCGCCGGCCGCTTCGCCATGGGCGACAGCACCGGCGAGGGCTACCCGGCCGACGGCGAGGGACCGGTGCACGACGTCGAGGTGCCCGCGTTCCGGCTGGACGCGACGACCGTGACCAACGAGGAGTTCGGCCGGTTCGTACGGGCGACCGGCCACGTCACGACCGCCGAGCGGGCCGGCTTCTCCGCCGTCTTCCACCTCGCCTTCACCGGCGACCCGCGCGACGTCCTCGGCCGCGCGCCCGAGACCCCCTGGTGGCTCGGCGTACGCGGTGCCTCGTGGCGTACGCCGGAGGGCCCCGGCAGCAACGTCGGCCGACGCAGCAACCACCCCGTCGTCCATGTGTCGTACGACGACGCGCTGGCCTACTGCGCCTGGGCGGGGACGCGGCTGCCGACCGAGGCCGAGTGGGAGTACGCCGCCCGCGGCGGCCTCGACGGGGCGAGGTTCCCCTGGGGCGAGGACCTCGTGCCGGAGAGCGGCCACCGCTGCAACGTCTGGCAGGGCGACTTCCCCGACGTCAACACCCTCGAGGACGGCTTCCTGACCACGGCGCCGGCACGCCACTTCGAGCCCAACGGCTTCGGCCTGTTCCAGATGACCGGCAACGTGTGGGAGTGGTGCGCCGACTGGTTCTCCCCTGCCTACTACGGCGAGCTGGCGGGGGCCACGGCGCGCGACCCGCGCGGCCCGGCCGAGGGCGTCACCCGGGTCATGCGCGGCGGCTCCTACCTCTGCCACGCGTCCTACTGCCACCGCTACCGCGTGTCCGCGCGGTCGAGCTCGCCGCCGGACTCGACCGCCGGCAACCTCGGGTTCCGCTGCGCCGCCGACGCCTGACTCCGACGCCTGACGCCCGCGGCTACGCCCGCGACGGCGCGGGGTAGAACGACTTCGGGCAGCTCGCCCCGCGGCAGTCGCGATACCGGTCGGTCAGCCGACGCAGCTGCCGCAGCTGGGCGCGGTAGCCCGGCCGCCCGACGAGCGAGTGGATCTCGTACGGATCGGTCGTGCGGTTGTAGAGCTCCTCGCCGCCGACCCGGTAGCGCACGTAGGTCCACGGCCCGACGCGCACGCCGGAGTAGAACCGGTGGCTCCCGTCCTTCACCGGCCAGCCCTCGATCGGCACGACCCTCATCTGCCTCGGGCCCCGCAGCCACGGCATGATGTCGACGCCGTCGAGCGGGCGCAGCGGCTTCGCCCCTGCGATCGCGAGGAAGGTCGCGGTCAGGTCCGGGATCGTCACCGTCGTCCGCACCGTCCTCCCCTGCGGCACCCGGGGTCCGCGCATCATCAGCGGGACGCGCAGGATCTGGTCGTAGTGGTCGAGCTTGCCGTTGACGTTGTGGCCGCCGACGGAGAAGCCGTTGTCGGAGCCGAAGAGGATGATCGTCCGGCTCAGCTGGTGGGTCCGGCGGAGCACCCGCAGGTGGCTCGCGACGGCGCGGTCGAGCGCCTGCACGGCCTCGATCCGCTGGTCGTACTCCATCCGCATCGCCGTGCGCTCCAGCGGCGTCCAGTGACGTCGTGACGGCGAGTTCGCGGGCACACCGGTCGGCGTCCGGAACAGGTCGGGCCGCCGCGGCAGTCGTACGCCGTCGTACCGGTGGTCGTCACGGGGCGCCGGCACCGTGGTCGGGATCGTCGCGGCACCCGTCCCGGGGAAGAGGTACGCCGGGTCCTCGCTCTGCGTCGGGCCGCCGTGGTGCGGGGCGACGTAGTTGACCCACATGAACCACGGCTTGTCCTGGCGCGCCGGCGCGTTGAGCATCTCGTTGGTCTGGTCCTGCATGAGGTACGTCGTGTAGCGCTCGTACTGCGTCACCAGGCCGTTGTGGTTGAGGCGCGGGTTGAAGTAGCCGTAGGTCCACGGGTCGACGGTCGCGCGCCAGTCGGTCCAGCCGGGCGGCACGTAGCTCTGGTCGGTCTCGCCGTACCCGTTGAGGTACTTCCCGGTGAAGAGCGTGTCGTAGCCAGCCCGCTGGAGCGCGATCGGCAGGGTGCGGTTCTCGTCGAAGGCGGCGAAGCCACCGTGGGGGCCGCTGATCGTGACGGCGCCGTGGTTGTGGGCGTACTGCCCGCTCAGCAGCGAGGCCCGGGACGGAACGCAGATCGGGGTCGGCGCGATGGCGTCGGAGAAGGTGACGCCCTCCTGCTGGAAGATCGCCCGGACGTGCGGCATGTACTTCAGGTCCGGCAGCGACAGGTCGTCGGAGGTGATCATCATGATGTTGGGCCGGCGGCCGCCGGCGGCGCCGTACGGCGTCCAGCTGGGGGTCGGCGTCGCCTGCTTGGGCAGGATCGCCGTCGACGTGTGGGGGCCGGGCCGCGCGGCACCGAGCCCCGCGGCACCGGGCTGCGCCGAGGCGGTCGTGTGCTCGACCGGACTGCCGGGCAGCGCCATGTCGATGGCGACCGCGGTGCTGGCGAGTACGGCGACCGCCAGCGCGGCCAGGGTCGTGGGTCGTCTCATTCACCGCTCCGTCTGCGCTGTGGGCTCATTAGACGCCACAGCAGGCTCACAAGTTGCGCGATTTGTAAAATAGTAACTCACTCGACTTTCTGTTCTTTGCAGGCGGGGCGATCGCCGGTCTCAGAGCGGCGCCAAGGGGGTACCGTCACGAGTCGAAGGACAGAGCGTCCGAGAGGAGTGATCCCGCGTGAGTGAAGAGCGAGAGTCGTACGGCGACTACAGCGTGGACGACGAGGACCAGCCCGGCGCCGAGGACACCCTTCGGGACGAGAACGACCCCGAGGACGAGCTCGACCCCGGCTACTCGCCGCCGGAGAAGTACTCCCCCGGCCAGGGCTACGGCAACACCGCCTGGGAGGAGGAGCACCGCGAGTCGATCGACCAGCGGATGCAGCAGGAGGAGCCGGACAGGGACCCGTACGCCGAGCCGTCGTCGTACGACGAGGTCGACGACGGCGAGGTCGGCGACCGTCGCGCAGGCCGGCTGGTCGACCCCGACCAGGGCTTCGGGGAGGACACCGAGTCCGACCTGGTCGGCGACGACGTCGGGATCGACGGGGCCGGAGCCTCGGCCGAGGAGGCCGCCGTCCACGTCGTCCCGGACGAGTGGGAAGAGGAGTAGCGCGCATGCCCCGGCCGCGATGACGGGTACCTCCCGGGCTCACCAACCAAGGAGGGAATGATGGCGTTTCTGTTGTGGATCATCGCGGTGATCCTGGTTGTGGCCGGGATCGTGAGTCTGTTCCGCGGTGGGATCCTCTGGGGCGTCGCCCTGATCGTGCTCGGCTGTCTCGTCGGCCCGGGAGGGGTCAGCCTCTTCACCTGACCGCAGCGCCGGGGGCAGCACACGCGCGGAGGCGCCACCCGTCCGGGTGGCGCCTCCGCCATGTCCGACCGCGCTCCCTCGGCCGGGCCGCTCAGCTCTTCAGCTCGGCGGCCGCGGTGCGTAGATCGGCCACCAGCCCGTCGTACGCCTCCTGGCGGTCGTCCTCCGCACGGAGAACAGCCGACGGGTGGATCGTCGCGAGCACCCAGGGCGCCGGGTCGGTCGACGGCAGGTCCTCCGGCCAGCCGACGACCTTCCCCCGGGCCTTGCCGACGCGGAACGACGAGCCGTAGAGCGCCTTGCCGGCGGTGCCACCCAGGAGTACGACGCCGGCCGGCCGCACCACCTCGAGCTCGGCCGCCAACCAGGGCGCGCAGGCGGTGACCTGCCCGCGGGTCGGCGAGAGGTGGATGCGGCGCTTGCCGACCGTGCGGAACCGGAAGTGCTTGACGACGTTGGTCGTGTAGACGGAGTCGGGCGCGATGCCGGCCTCGGCCAGCGCCTTGTCGAGGACGCCGCCGGCCGGGCCGACGAACGGCTCGCCCTCGATGTCCTCGCGGTCCCCCGGCTGCTCGCCGAGCAGCATCAGGCCCGCGCCCGTGTCGCCGCGGCCCATCACCGCCTGGGTGGCGTCGCGGTAGAGCTCGCAGCCGCGACAGTCCTGGACCGCGCTGTCGAGCTTGCGGAGCGTCGGCCGATCGGGCACCCACCGGTCCGCGCCGGGGGCCTCGCGGGAGGTCATGGCTTGAGCGGGTCGTGGCCCACGTTCATGAGACGTCGGCGCCAGTGGTCGTCGCCGGCGGTCGGCTCCCACTCCCCCACGTCGCCGCCGCGCAGGTCGGTGACCTTGTCGACCACCCGCCGCATCACGGCGACGTCGTCCTCCGTCAGGTCCGCCCGCCGCTTGGCGAGGATGTCCGCGACATGGTGGCCGAGCCGGCTTCCGGCATGGTCGGGCTCGGTCTCGGTCTCCTCACCGGCCCCCTGGACCGAGAGCCACTCGCGGAGCTCGCGGGAGGTCATGTTCACCGCGCGGTGGAAGTTCTCCCAGAGGCGGTCGTCCACGATCGTGTCGGCCATCGTGGCCTCCTTCGTTCGGGTACGCCGTCCGGTACCCGCCCGCCGGGGGGCACACGCGACGCACGTGGTCGGTCCCCGATCGGTGTCGGATCACTCGGGCGCCACGACGATCTCGACCTCGAAGCCCTCGGAGCTCTCGAGGTAGAGCGCGTGCTGCTCCCCGCCCGCATGCGGGTAGCGGTCGGCGAAGAGCTCCCGCCAGCCGTGGGCGCCCGACTCGGCGCGGAGCCGGTCGAGCGTCGTACGGTCCTCCACGGTGAGCGCGAGATGGTTCACGCCGGGGCGGAGCCGGTCGTACGGCTCGTCGCGCTGGTCGATCGAGCGCTCCATGAACACGTAGGTCCCGTCAGGATGCTCCCAGGAGCCGCCGCCGTCGGCCGCCGCCCAGTCCAGCTCGCCGAGCAGCCACCCCCACTCCTCGGAGGCGACGGCCGGATCGGACACCCACAGGTCCCAGTGGTGGATCGCTCGCATGGCGTGAACCTAACGGGCTTGACCGCGACCGACCAGGCTGCTTGCATGTTGCAATCGGATGTCTTCCGGAGGGCGGCGATGGAGCGGCTGATCGAGGTCGACGGGGTCGAGCTCTGCGTGCGGACGTCCGGGACGCCGGAGCATCCGGCGGTCCTGCTCGTCGCGGGGATGTCGAGCCCGATGGACTGCTGGGACGACGGGCTGTGCGAGCTGCTCGCCGCGGCCGGCGGGTACGTCGTCCGGTACGACCAGCGCGACACCGGCCGGTCCACGACCTCACCGCCCGGCGAGCCGGGCTACACGTTCTCGGACCTCGTCGAGGACGTCCCCGGGCTGCTCGACGATCTCGGTCTCCCAACCGCCCACCTCGTCGGGATCTCGATGGGAGGCGCCGTCGCCCAGGCCGTCGCCCTCCGTCACCCCGAGCGGGTCGCCTCCCTCACCCTGATCGCCACCACCCCCGTCGTACCCCTGCCGGCGGACAGCCCTCCCCTCGACTACGACAGCGACCTCGGGGAGCTGCCCGAGCCGGACTGGTCGGACCCGGCGTCGGTGGTCGACCATCTCGTCACCGACCAGCGTCGGCTCGCCCCGGTGGGGTTCGACGAAGCGCGCGCGCGGGCCTTGGCCGAGCGGGTGGTGCGGCGCAGCGTCGACGTGCGCGCCGCGCTGACCAACCACGCGCTGCTCCCCGGCGGGGAGCCGATCACGGGATCGCTCGCGGACATCACCGCGCCGACGCTGGTCGTCCACGGCACGGCCGACCCGGTCTTCGCGCTCGCGCACGGCGAGGCGCTGGCGCGGGAGATCCCGGGCGCCACGCTCCTCGTCGTCGACGGGATGGGCCACGAGGTGCCGCCGCCCGCGGCGTACGACGTCGTGCTGTCTGCCCTGCTCGCCCACACGGCGGCCTCGCGATCCGCAGAGTGAGCGAAGCCGGCTCCGGCGCTCACGGGACGCGCAGGGTCACTCCCACTCGATGGTGCCCGGCGGCTTCGAGGTGATGTCGACGGTGACGCGGTTGATCTCGGCGACCTCGTTGGTGATCCGGGTGGAGATCCGCTCCAGCAGGTCGTACGGGAGCCGGGCCCAGTCGGCGGTCATGGCGTCCTCGGAGGTGACGGGGCGCAGCACGACCGGGTGGCCGTAGGTGCGGCCGTCGCCCTGGACGCCGACGGAGCGTACGTCGGCGAGCAGCACGACCGGGAACTGCCAGATGTCGCGGTCGAGCCCGGCGTTGGTCAGCTCCTCGCGGGCGATCGCGTCGGCCTCGCGGAGGATGTCGAGACGCTCCTTGGTGACCTCGCCGATGATCCGGATGCCGAGCCCCGGCCCGGGGAACGGATGGCGCCAGACGATCTCGTCGGGCAGCCCGAGCTGGTGGCCGACGAGCCGGACCTCGTCCTTGAAGAGGGCGCGGAGCGGCTCGACGAGCTCGAACTCGAGGTCGTCGGGCAGGCCGCCGACGTTGTGGTGGGACTTGATGTTGGAGGTGCCGGAGCCACCGCCGGACTCGACGACGTCGGGGTAGAGCGTGCCCTGGACGAGGAAGGCGATCTTCTCCGGCCCGGACGTGGCGTCCCCCTCGTCGGGCAGAGCCTTGCTGAGGATGTCGACCTGCGCCTGCTCGAAGCAGCGGATGAACTCCCGGCCGATGATCTTGCGCTTCTCCTCCGGGTCGGTGACCCCGGCGAGCGCCTCGAGGAACTGCTTCTCCGCGTCGACGATCATCAGCTCGGCGCCGGTGGACTCGCGGAAGGCATGCTCGATCTGCTCGCTCTCGTCCTTCCGCATCAGGCCGTGGTCGACGTAGACACAGGTCAGCCGGTCGCCGATCGCCTTCGCGACGATGGCGGCGGCGACGGCGGAGTCCACGCCGCCCGACAGCGCGCAGATGGCGTGGCCGCGATCGCCGATCTGGGCCTTGACGGCCTCGACCTGGTCCTCGGCGATGTTGCCGATGGTCCAGGTCTGGCGGCAGCCGGCGATGTCCCACAGGAAGTGCTCGAGCACGCGCTGGCCGTGCTCGCTGTGGAGCACCTCGGGGTGCCACTGCACCCCCGCCAGGCCACGCCCGACGTCCTCGAACGCCGCCACCGGCGTCACCGTGGTCGAGGCGAGCACCTCGAAGCCCTCCGGCGCCGCGGTCACCGAGTCACCGTGGGACATCCAGACGTTGTGCACGGGCGGGATGTCGGCGAGCAGGGTGCCCTCGTCGCTGACGGTCACCGTCGTACGGCCGTACTCGCGCGCGCCGGTCGCGTCGACCGTGCCGCCGAGCCCCTGCGCCATCAGCTGGAACCCGTAGCACATGCCGAACACCGGCGTGCCCGCCGTGAAGAGGCCGGTGTCGATCGACGGCGCCCCCTCGGCGTACACGCTCGACGGGCCGCCCGACAGGATGATCGCCTTGGGGCTCTTGGCGAGCATCTCCTCGACGGGCATCGAGTGCGGCACGATCTCGGAGTAGACCCTGGCCTCGCGGACGCGGCGGGCGATGAGCTGCGCATACTGTGCGCCGAAGTCGACGACGAGGACCAGGTCGTGTTCTGAGTGCGTAGAAGCCTCCGCCATGGACAGAGCCTACCGGGGCGTACGCCCGGGTCCGAACTCACCGGGGCGCTGACTCGCTAGCGCCCCGACGCCGACTGCGGGGTCTCGACTCGCGGTCACGCACCGCAAGCTCGTCCGTGCGCTCGCTCGACCTCCTCGCCATCTGCCGGCCCGTCGCTGCGCTCCGGGCCGGCAGGCTCGGAAAATGCACCAGGGCCCGGCCGGGGAGGGAGGGTGGCCGGGCCCTGATCGTCCACGCATCTGTTGGACAGCGCCTGGACATGAGACCCGGTCTGTAAGGGAGGGAGCAATCCCGGGTCCGACCAGTCCAACGAGGCTGGTCGGACCCGGTTACGGCCGTCGTACGCCCATTCCCGGATTATTTCTCCGGGTGGGATAGACGAGGTCAGCCGATGCCGACGACCGGCAGCCGCAGTGCCGCGGGAGCGGTCGGCGGGACCGCCGGCGAGGCGGGCGCGACGGGCTCGAGCGGGGCGTACGACGAGCCGAGCGGCGGCCGCGGGTCGGCCTCCCCCTTGTTGGGCCAGAACGCCATCGCCCGCTCGGCCTGGGCGGTGATCGTCAGCGAGGGGTTCACGCCCAGGTTGGCCGAGATGGTGGAGCCGTCGACGACGTGGAGGCCCGGGTAGTTGTAGAGCCGCTGGTAGGCGTCGACGACGCCGCTCTCCGGCGAGTCGCCGATCGTGCAGCCGCCGATGAAGTGGGCGGTGAGCGGCCGGTTGAACGGCTCGCCGATCGTGCCGCCGGGGAAGCCGCCGCCCATCACCTCGGCCATCTTGCGGGCCGCCTCGTTGGCCGCCGGGATCCACGTCGGGTTCGGCTGGCCGTGTCCCTGCCGCGACGAGAGCCGCCAGCCCAGTGGGCCACGCTTGGGGAACGTGGTGATCGAGTTGTCGAGGGACTGCATGACGAGCGCGATGACGGTCCGCTCCGACCAGTGCCTCAGATCGTAGAGCCTGGTGGCGTTCGCCTTCTGCGCCCACATCTCCCGCAGCCAGCGCCTGATCCGGCCGGGACCGCCGTCGGTGAGCACCGTCTGCATGAGCGACATCGCGTTGCTGCCGTGGCCATAGCGCACCGGCTCGATGTGCGTGTCGGCGTCCGGGTGCCACGAGGACGTGATCGCCACGCCCTCGCTGTAGTCGACCTGGAGGTCGGGGGCGATGGCGCCGAGGATCGACTCGGAGTTGGTCCGGGTCAGCTCGCCGAGCCGGTCGGAGATCGCCGGCAGGTCGCCGGTGACCTTGAGCTTGTGGAGCAGCTTCTGCGTGCCGAGCGCCGCCGCGGAGAACACGACCTGGTCGGCGGTGAACGTCTTGACGGCGGTCCGCCGGGAGAGCTTCGCCTTGGTCCAGCGGGCCTCGACCACGTAGCCCCCGCCCTCACGCGGATAGACCCGCGTCACCGTGGTGAGCGGGTGGACGACAGCGCCGTTCTTCTCCGCGAGGTGGAGGTAGTTCTTGACGAGCGTGTTCTTGGCGTTGTGGCGGCAGCCGGTCATGCATTCGCCGCAGTCGGTGCAGGTACGCCGGGCGGGCCCCTCGCCGCCGAAGTACGGGTCGGCGACCTCCTCCCCGGGCTGCTGGCCGGGTCCGCCGAAGAAGACGCCGACCGGCGCCTGGTGGTAGGTGTCGCCGACGCCCATCTCCTCGGCGACCTTCTTCATCACGTCGTCCGACGGCGTCATGCGGGGGTAGGTGACGACGCCGAGCATCCGCTTCGCCTGGTCGTAGTAGGGCGCCAGCTCGCGCTTCCAGTCGGTGATGTGGGCCCACGACGGGTCGTTGTAGAACGGCTCGAGCGGCTCGTAGAGGGTGTTGGCGTAGACCAGCGAGCCGCCGCCGACGCCGGCGCCGGCCAGGATCAGGCAGTCCTTGACCATGTCGATCCGCTGGATGCCGTAGCAGCCGGCGGCCGGCGCGTAGAGGTAGCTCCGCAGGTCCCACGACGTGTCGGGCAGCTCCTCGTCGGGGAAGCGCCGGCCGGCCTCGAGCACACCGACCTTGTAGCCCTTCTCGGTCAGCCGGAGTGCGCTGACGGAGCCGCCGAAGCCCGAGCCGATGACGAGGACGTCGTAGTGAGGGCCGCGCGCGCTCGGCAGAGTCGCCGCCCGGCTGCTGGCCCTCCTCCTGCCCTTGGCGTCGCTCATGCGCGACCGAGCCTCTTCATGAGGCGGAGGTTGAGCGTCATCACCTTGGCGTACGCCTCCTCCGACATCCCGAGCATCGGCGAGAACCGCATCACCCGCTGCGTCGCCACCGACTGCGGCTCGGTGTAGCGCAGGATGCCCTCCGCGCCCTGCCGACGGCCCATTCCGGACTGGCGCATGCCGCCCATCGGCGCCGCGAGGCTCGCGAAGGAGGCGGCGAAGGCCTCGTTGACGTTGATCGTGCCGCACTTCACCCGGCGCGCGATCGCCCGGGCGCGCTCGCCGTCGCGGCTGTAGATCGAGCCGTTGAGGCCGTACTCCCCCTCGTTGGCCCTCGCGACCGCCTCGTCCTCGCTGCTGACGCGGTAGACCGAGACGACCGGTCCGAAGGTCTCGTTGCCGCAGACGGTCATCTCCGGGGTGACGCCCTCGAGGATGGTGGGCTCGAAGAAGTACGGCGCCAGGTCGGGCCGCGCCCTGCCGCCCGTCAGCACCCGGGCGCCCTTGGCGACGGCGTCCTCGACGTGCGCCTCGGCGGTCCGCAGCTGGTCCTCGCTGATCAGCGTGCCCATGTCGCTCTCCCACGACAGCGACCCGCCCAGCGTCATGGCCTCGGTGCGGGCGACGAAGCGCTCGACGAACCGGTCGTAGATCTCGTCGGCGACGAAGAGCCGCTCGACCGAGACGCACAGCTGACCGGCGTTGGAGAACACCGCGCGGGTCGCGCCCTCGGCGGCCCGCTCGATGTCGGCGTCCTTCAGCACGAGCATGGGGTTCTTTCCGCCGAGCTCGAGCGAGCAGCCGATCAGCCGCTCGGCGCACTCCTTGGCCACGATCTTCCCGGTGTTGGTCGAGCCGGTGAAGCAGACGTAGTCGGCCCGCCGGATGATGCTGGTGCCGATCCTGGAGCCGGGGCCGGCGACGACGGTCCACAGGTCCTTCGGGAAGCCCGCCTCCTCCAGGAGCTGCGCGCCGAGGAGCGCGCTGAGCATCGTCTGGGCGTCGGGCTTGGTCACGACGGCGTTGCCGGCGGCGAGCGCGGCGAGCCCGTCGCAGAGCGCCATCGTGAACGGGTAGTTCCACGGCGAGATGATCCCGACGACGCCCTTGGGGACCCGGTTGAGGTCGACCCGGGTCAGCAGGGGTACGACGCCGGGCTGGCGCGTCGTCTTGAGGTGCTGGTGGGCGGTGCGGCCGTAGTAGCGAGCCGTGAGCGCGATGTGGAGCGGCTCGTCGAAGGCGTGCTTGCGGGCCTTGCCCGACTCCAGGCAGATCAGGTCGAGGATCTCGTCCTGGCGATCGAGCACGATGTCGTGCAGCCGCAGCAGCATGGCCTCGCGTACGGCGAGCGGGGTCGCCGCCCACTCCTGCTGCGCGGCGCGCGCCCGCGCGAACGCCTCCTCCACGTCGGCGTCGGTCGACTGCGGGATGTGGGCCAGCGGTGCGTCGTTGAGCGGACTGCGCATCTCCTTCGTCTCCCCGGAGGTGGCGAGGATGCGGCCGGTGAGCCGGGCGACGTAGTCGGGCTCGAGGGCGTACGACGCGGTCACGTCGTGCTCGGGGTCGCGCGGGCCCTCGACCAGGGGGCCACCGGCGGGAGTCGGGTTGGATGCGCTCATGTACCGAGGGTATGTGACCGCAGTCGCAATCCTCTACCCCCTGGTAACAACGCGGCTCTCTCCACGAGGCTTTACCCCGCTCCCGGTATCGGGTCCGCGCTCGGCCGCCTCCTCTCTCCCCGTAGCACGCACCAGAGGGAGCCCACCATGACGACCACGCCCCGACGCCCGCAGCGGACGCCTGAGACGACGACCCCCACCTGCCTCGTGCCGGAGACGCTGACGAGCCGGGGCTTCGGGGTCCGTGCCCTCGGCCCGCTCTCGGCTGTTCCGCTCGACGGGGCCGAGCCCGCCCTGCGAGCGCTCTGGGACCGGATGACGACCGGACTCAGCTGGCTGACGCCGCAGCTCGACCATCGCGCCTACGTCACCCACGGCCCGCCGCATCGGATGCGCAGCCGCAGCAGTGCGGAGCTGACCCGGCTGGGCACGGCGCGCGGCGTCGAGACGGAGACGTCGCGCCAGTGGTCGGGGTCGATCGACGTCGCACCGGCCGGTTCGACGTACCGCTACGTCGGCGGCGGGTGGACCGTTCCCGACCGCCGGGCGGAGGGCGCGGACGGGTGCCATGACACCGCGGAGTGGGTCGGGCTCGACGGCTGGAGCTTCGCCGACGTGCTGCAGGCCGGGACCGGGACGCACGTCATCGGGACACCGTTCTTCTGCTTCACCCACACCTACGCGTGGTGGGAGTGGTGGCCGGTCGGCGAGGTCGCGATCAGGAACCTGCCCGTGTCACCTGGTGACGCGATGTGGTGCCTGATCTGCGCCGACACGCCGACCGGCACCACGGTGACCGTCACCAACCAGACGCGCGGTCTCGGCGCCTGCGTCGAGATCACGCCGCCGTCCGATCGGTCGCTCGTCGCGAGCGTGGCCGAGTGGATCGTCGAGCGACCGACGGTCGGCGGCCCGGCCGGCGCCACCGGCTGCCTCTTCGAGGACAGCGCGGCCGGCTGACCCGTCGCCCGGTCCGGGCCGGAGGGCGTGTCGCGCTAGACGAGGTCGACCCAGGAGCGCAGGAACGCGCCGAGCCGGTCGGTGGCCGCCCGCGCCTCGGGGGTCTGGGCGTACGCCGGGAACACGTGGGTGAGGCCGGCGGCGACCTCGAGGTGCACGTCGACACCGGCGCGTACGGCGGCGCGGGCCAGCTCCTCGGAGTCGCTGAGCAGCACCTCGGCGGAGCCTGCGACGATCCACAGCGGCGGCAGGCCGGACAGGTCGGCGAAGACGGGCGAGGCGAGCGGGTCGCGCGGGTCCGCGCCGGCGAGGTACTGCGTCCCGAGACCACGGATCGTCTCGGGGGCGAAGATCGGGTCGGGCAGGACCGGGCTCTCCAGCGTCGGCAGCGTGCCGCCGACGTCGGTCCACGGTGAGATCAGCCCGGCCGCCGCGGGCAGGCTCTCCTCGGCGTCCCGCAGGGCGAGCATCATCGCGAGCGTGAGCCCACCGCCGGCCGACTCGCCGGCGACCGCCACCGAGGCCGGGTCGACGTGGTGCTCGTCGGCCAGCCAGTGCCAGGCCGCCACCGCGTCCTCGACGGCGGCCGGGTAGGGGTGCTCCGGCGCGAGGCGGTAGTCCAGCGACAGCACCCGGGCGCCGGTCGACCGGCCGATCCGGGAGGCGAGCTCACCGTCGGCGCGGGGCGAGCCGATCGCGTAGCCGCCTCCGTGGAGGAAGAGCACGATCCGCCCCGGGTCCGCCTCGGGCGGGTCCAGCCACAGCGCGCAGCGCCCGGCCACCTCGACCTCGGTGACTGTCACGTCGACGTCCACGGGGTACTGGTCGGCACGGGACTCGAACGCCGCGCGGCTCTCCTCCAGCGTCGGCGCCGGCGCGCTCGCCCGGGCGGCGTTCAGCTCCCAGAGCTGTGCGATGACCTCCTGCATAGGTTCGCTCACCATGCCCATGCAACCTCCCCGCCCCCAGACTATTCCGGCCGGCGGGCCGCCTGCGGCCGTCGCTCCCCCATCCTGGTGAGGCCTGGTGAGGCCTGGTGAGGCCTGGTGAGGCTCACACAAGATCGGTGACGCTGATCCGCGCCTCGTCGGCCTCCTGGTCGGTGAGCATCAGCTGGGAGCGCCGCTCGGCCTCCACCCGGCGCAGGTAGTGGTCGACCTCCTCGGTGACCCGGTCGGCCGACCAGCCGAGCTCGGCGGCCATCAGCCGGGCGGCCCCGGGGGCGGCCGAGACCCCCCGGTCGAAGGTCTCGATCGAGATGCGCGTACGCCGGGCGAGCACGTCGTCGAGGTGGCGCGCGCCCTCGTGGGTGACGGCGTACACCACCTCGGCGGCGAGGTAGTCGTCGGCACCTTCCAGCGGGAGGGCCAGCGAGCGGCGCTGGGCGATCAGCTCGAGGAGCTCGTCGATGAGGCCGCCGTAGCGCCCGAGCAGGTGGTCGATGCGAGCGACGTGCAGGCCGGAGCGGCGGGCCAGCAGCACCCGCTGGTTGGACCGGGTCTCGTAGCCGTCGGCCCCGAGCAGCCGCACCTTGTCGGTGATCGAGGGCCGCAGCTGGAGATTGGTGGTGGTCCGCAGCGAGTGCGCGGCGGCGTCGACGGCGTCCTCGGCCATCACGCGATACGTCGTCAGCTTGCCGCCGGCGATCATGACCAGCCCGGGAACGGGGGTGACCACGGTGTGCTCGCGGGAGATCTTCGAGGTCGGCTCCGACTCGCCCGAGAGCAGCGGCCGCAGGCCGGCGTACACGCCCTCGACGTCCTCGTGGTCGAGCGGCTCGCGGAGGATCGCGTTGACGTGGTCGAGGACGTACTCGATGTCGGTCCGCGACGCCGCCGGGTGGGCGAGGTCGTAGGACCACGGCGTGTCGGTCGTACCGATGATCCAGTGCCTGCCCCACGGGATGACGAAGAGGACCGACTTCTCGGTGCGGACGATGAATCCGGACTCGGAGCGGATCCGGTCGCGGGGCACGACGAGGTGGATGCCCTTGCTGGCCTGGACGTGGAGGGCGCCGCGGCCGCCGACGAGCTCCTGGATCTCGTCGGTCCAGACGCCGGCGGCGTTGACGACGACGCGGGCGCGGATCTCGTGCTCGGTGCCGTGCTCGAGGTCGGTGGCGCGTACGCCGACCACCCGCTCGCCCTCGCGCAGGAACCCGGTCACGCGCATCCGGGTGGCGACGTGGGCGCCGTGGCTCGCGGCCGTCCGAGCAAGCGTCAGCACGAGCCGGGCGTCGTCGACCTGGGCGTCGAAGTACTGGATCGCGCCCGTGATCGTGTCGGTCCGGAAGTCCGGGGCGATCCGGCCGACCTGCCTCTTCGTGAGGTGGCGGTGGTGCGGCAGGCCGGAGTTGCCGAGGCCGGACTGCTTCCCGAACGACGCCATCGTGTCGTAGAGGATCAGCCCGGAGCCGACGTACGCCCGCTCCCAGACGGGGTGGGTCAGCGGGTAGAGGAACGGCACCGGGCGCACCAGGTGCGGGGCCAGCCGGGTGAGCAGCAGGCCGCGCTCCTGCAGCGCCTCGCGGACGAGCGCGAAGTCCATCATCTCGAGGTAGCGCAGCCCCCCGTGGATCAGCTTCGAGGAGCGCGACGACGTCCCCGACGCCAGGTCGCGCTGCTCGAGCAGACCGGTCGAGAGGCCGCGGGTGACCGCGTCGAGCGCGACGCCCGTACCGGTCACGCCGCCGCCCACCACGAGCACGTCGAGCTCCGCCTCTCCCGCGGCACCGCTCATGGCCGCGATCGCCTGGTCGCGGGTCTCCGGGCTCAGCACACCGGGATGAGTCATGGCTCCGACGCTATCGGGCGAGCGTTGCCCCGAGGTTGCGCATGGCCGCCAGCACCGGACCCGCGGGGCCGCCGTCCCAGTTCGCGATGACGGCGTACGACGTGGTCCCGGCCGGCGTCTGCACGATCCCGACGTCGGCGCGTACGCCGGCATCGGTGCCCGTCTTGTGCCACAGCCGCAGGCCGTGGTCGTGACCGTGCGAGAGCGGATCGAGGTCGAGCGGGGCTGCGACCATCGACAGGTCCGTGCCGTGCGCGAGCCAGTCGAGCACCCGACGGCTGACGGCAGGACTCACCACCCGACCGCCGCGGAGCGCGTCGAGCACGTCGGCCCACGCCGCGGCCGTTCCCTCGCTGAGGGTGGCGGGCAGGTCGGGGGTGCGGTGGTCGCGGACGCGATCGTGGAGCACCGCGCCGTCGGTCAGGCCGCGGGCACGGGCCTGCACCGCGACGAGGCCGACCAGGTCGAGCAGCGCATTGGTCGCGAGGTTGTCGCTGACGGTGCCGACGAGCAGGGCCGCGTCGGCCACCGGCAGGGTGTCGGTGACGAGGTGCTGCCACAGCCCCGAGTCGGCCACGCGGAGCGTCGTACGCCGGTCGACGGGCGCCGCCGGGTCGATCGCGCCCGCCTCGATCCGCGCCGCGACCTCGACCAGCAGGAAGACCTTGCCGACGCTCGCGGTGCGCAGCAGCCGGTCGGGGTCGCGGGCGAAGACCCGCTCCCCGTCCCGCCGCAGCTCGACCGACCAGCGCACCCCGGGGACGCCGTCGAGCAGCGCGTCGAGCTCCGTCACAGCCGGGCGGCCGCGACGAGGGCGGCGCGGCGCTCCTCGCCCATCGGCTCCTCGACGACGCCCTTGTCTCCGTCGGCGTGGATCATCGGCCGGCTGCCGTCCGCGCCGACCGGTCCGGTGGCGATGGCGACGTGGGTGATCCGGCCCGCCTCGTTCGCGAAGAAGTAGAGGTCTCCGGCCCGGACGTCGTCGAGGTCGACCCGGGACAGCGCCGGGAGCTGGTCGCGGGCATCGCGCGGGATCGTCCGGCCGAGCGTCCGCGTCGCCATGTGGGTGAGGCCGGAGCAGTCGATGCCGTCGAGGGTCATCCCGCCCCACTCGTAGACGGTGCCGAGATAGGACCTGGCGAGCGTGACGACGTCGCCGGTGCCGACGACCGGGACGGCCGCGGCCGCCTCGGTGAGCGCCTCGGTCGGCACCCAGCCCGGGTAGCCGCGCTCGTCCTGCGAGGACGGCTGCTCGGTCGCCACCACCCTCGTCCAGCCGTCGCGGCTCTCGACGACCTCCACCGGCTCGCCGGGCAGCAGCTGGGTGACCTGCTCGGCGGCCTCGTCGGGCTCGGCGCGCACCGGGGTCACGTCGTCGACGGTCATGGCTCCTCCACTCCGCTGATCCCGAGACCCGGATGGTCCGGGAGGACGATGCGGGGTCCTTCATAGACCACGCCGCCGAGGTACGGCGAGCGGCGTGCCCACCAGCCGGCGTCGAGGTCGTGCGCCCCGGGCAGTCCGAGCGCCGCCACCAGCGAGGCCCCGGCGCCGATGCCGAGGTGCGACTCCATCATGCAGCCGACCATCCGTCCGAGCCCGTGCCGGCCGGCCACCTCGAGCAGCTCCAACGCCGGCGTCAGCCCTCCGCACTTGGCCAGCTTGATGTTGACGCAGTCGGCGGCGGCGTACCTGATGACGTCGACGAGGTCGTCGAGATCGAAGACAGCCTCGTCGGCCATGACCGGGGTCCTGACGCTGCGGCGGACGTAGGCCAGTCCGTGCAGGTCGCGACGGCGTACGGGCTGCTCCACGATCTCGATCCCGGCGCCAGCGTCCTCGAGCCCGCTGATCACCCGGACGGCATCGTGGGCGTCCCAGCCCTGGTTGGCGTCGAGGCGGAGTACGACGTCCGGGCCGGCCGCGGCCCGGACGGCGAGCACCCGCGCGGCGTCGGTGGCGGCGTCGGTCCCGACCTTGACCTTGAGGGTCGTGAAGCCCTCGGCCGCCCGCGCGGCCGCCGCCTCGGCGAGCTCCGCCGGCTCGCCGGCGGACAGGGTGACGTCGGTGATGACGTGGCGCGCCGGCGACGCGAGTCCTTCCAGCGCCGCGAGGTGCTCGGCCAGCGTCCGGCCGGTCCGGCGGGCCGCGAGGTCGTGGAGCGCGACGTCGGCGGCCATCTTCGCGGCGTGGTTGCCGACGACCGCGTCCTGGATCCGCGGCCCGGTCTCACGCGGATCGGCCGGCGCGCCGACGAGGACATCGCGCAGCGGCCCCTCGAGGCAGGCCCGCGAGCCGGCGATCGAGTCGCCGGTGACCCGCCACACCTGCGGCGCCTCGCCCCAGCCGCTCAGGCCGTCGGCGTCGGTGAGCTCGACGACCAGGGTCTCGGCGTACTCCGTCCGGCGCAGCGCCGTCACGAACGGCGTGTGGAGCGGGACCCGCACCACCTCGGTGCGCAGCCCGGCGATCAGCGGCTCAGCCAAGGCTGTCCCACAGGTAGCGGGCCAGCTCGCTGATCCGGAACTCCGACTCGTCGTCGTCGAGCCCGGTCGTCAGCACGCACATGACCAGCGGGTCGCGGTCGGCGGCCCGGACCAGCGCGATGTCGTGGCGTACGCCCTCGATCCAGCCGGTCTTGTTGCCGACCACCACGTCCTCGGGCAGCGCGAGCGGGATCGCGTCACGGTAGACCTGGTCCCGGAGGATCCCCTCCAGCTCCGCCGACGACTCCGGCGACGCCAGCCGGCCCTCGGCGAGCGCGATGAGCACCCGCGCCATGTCGTGGGCGGTCACGAGGTTCTGCAGGCCCGCCTCCCGCGCCGGCGCGTCCTCGATCCCGCGCGGGATCTGGGTCATCGGTGAGCAGTGCGATTCGGCGAGGACCTCGGCGACCTCCGCCGCGCCGACCCGCTCGAGCACCAGGTTGGAGGCGAGGTTGCCGGAGTGGGTCAGCGACCGGCGTACGAGATCCCGCAGCGGCAGCTCGCCGCCCACGGCGCCCCACGTCTCCGGGTCCTGGTCGTCGCCCTCGTCCATCGTGAACCGCGCGCCCTCGACCTGCGAGTCGAACCCGACGTGCACCGGCACCTTCTCGTCGAGGTCGAGCTCGCCCCGCTCGCTCAGCCGGTACGCCGCGATCGCGATCGGCACCTTGATCAGGCTGGCCGCGTAGTGCTGCTGGTTCACGTTCTGTGCCTGCAGGGGTACGCCGTCCAGCCCGCTCACCCACGTCGAGACCAGTGCGCCGTCCATGGGTCAAACCTAGTCGGGCCTGTGGGTCGAGCCCGGACAAACAGTGGCCGGTGTCGAGACCAACACGACCGCCTCCGGCAGGAGGTCCGACCGTGTTGGTCTCGACCCGCCGTCTACTCGGCCGGCGGGATGCCGTCGGCCGGAGGCGTGGACTCGGACTCGCTGGACTCGGTGATGTCCGCGTCGCCGATGTCGGTGGTCTCGACGCCGGTGACGTCCTTGACCTGGCCGCCCTCGATCTTGACGACCTTCATGCCGGAGGTGCCGAGGTGGCTGTCGGCGCTGTAGCGGTACGGCGCGAACACCGGCCCGGTGAAGTCGCCGCCCTTCTCCTCCAGCGTCTTGACCAGGGCCTCACGGGTGAGGTCCTTGCCGGTCGCCTGCAGCGCCTGGACGAACATGTAGGCCTGCGACATGCCGTACAGCTCGTAGTTGGTGAGCGCCCCGCCGGAGCCGTTCGACTTCCAGATCTTGTCGAAGGTCTGGATCCACGGGTTGCTGGTGTTGCTCACGTCCGGCAGGTACGCCGTCGACATCACGCCGTCGAGCAGCTGCGCGCCGTTCTTGACCTGGCCCTTGGAGAAGTTCGCGAGCAGTGAGCCGACGAGCGTCGGGTCGGAGCCGACGTTGGTGTAGAACCACTGCGGCTTGTAGTTGAGCTTCATCGCGACCAGCTGCGAGAGCGCGGTGTACGACGGCACGTTGAAGCCGACCACGAGGTCGGCCTTCTTGGCCTGGAGCGCGGCGATCTGCGGCGTCACGTCGGTGCCGCCGGGGGTGTACTTCGAGACCGCCACGATCTGCTTGTCGATGTAGTCCCGCAGCCCCTTCTCACCCGAGGCGCCGAAGTCGTCGTTCTGCAGGAAGAGGCCGACCCTGGCCTTCGGCATGTTGTCGGCGATCCACTTGCCGATGATCTTGCCCTCGGACTCGTAGTCGGTCTGCCAGCCGAAGGTCCACGGGTGCTCCTTCGGGTCGTCGCCCCAGGTGACCGAGCCGCTGGAGACGGCGATGTCCGGCACCTTGCTCGAGTTGAGGAAGTCGACGACCGCCTCGTGGGTCGGCGTGCCGAGCGCGCCGAGCATGGCGAAGACCTGGTCCTTGAGCACCAGCTCGTTGGTCACCGAGCTCGTCGTGGTCGGGTTGTAGGCGTCGTCCTTGACGATGTAGTCGATCTTGCGGCCGTAGACCCCGCCGTTGTCGTTGACGTAGTCGAAGTACGCCTGCGCGCCCTTCGGGATGGTGCTGTAGCCCGGCGCCGCGACCCCCGTGAGCGGGAAGGTCGCCCCGACCTTGATCGAGGTGTCGGTGACTCCGGTGGTGTCACCGGCCGCGGCCGGCTCGCGGCTGCTGGCGTCGCGGCCGCAGCCTGCCAGCGCGAGCGCCCCGACGAGCAGCAGTGCCGCTGCCCCGGCCGGGCGGCGGAACCGGTGTCCCCTGCGTGTCGTGCGTGTCATGGTGGTTCTCCTTTGGGTGGTACGACGATGTACGTCGAGGGCGTCGTGTGGAGACGGAGGGCGGGTGGATCCGGCGATTCAGGCGAGTCCTCGTCGGCGCTGCCAGGCGTGGCGGAGGCTGCCCACGACACCGGCCGGGGCGAGCAGGATGACCGCCATCATGATGAGGCCGTAGACGACCGGCGCGAGCTCGGCGGACTGGACGTCGGAGAGCCCGGCGGACGAGCCCCAGTTGGTCACCGCCTGCGGCAGGAAGGTGAGCAGCGCCGAGCCGAGAAGGGCGCCGGTGAGGCTGCCGAGGCCGCCGAGGACGACGGCGCTCAGCAGGGTCAGCGAGAGGTCGACGGGGAAGCCGCTGGGGGCGGCGACCCGCACCGAGAGGGCCATCAGCGAGCCCGCGAGACCGGCCGCCGCCGTACTCATCACGAAGGCGAGGACCCGCGACCGGCCCAGCGTGATCCCGGCGATCTCCGCGGCCACGTCGTTGTCACGGAGGGCGCGCCAGGTGCGGCCGGTCCGGCTGCGCATCAGGTTGGCGAGCAGGATGAAGGTCACGATGAGCGCGATCCAGCCGAGGTAGGCGACGTAGCTGACCGGGTCGACGTCGACGCCGGTGATCTGCCAGACGATGTCGGTGAACCACCGCGGGACGTCAGGGACGATCACGTGCAGCCCCTGCTCCTGACCGAAGCCGTGGAGGTACCTCACCAGGGCGGGCACCGCCACCGCGAGCGCGAGGGTCGCCCCGGCGACGTACGGACCCTTGAGGCGGGCCGCGGCGACGCCGACGACCCCGCCGACGACCAGCGCCACCGCGACCGAGACCAGCATGATCACGACGAGCGGGAGTGGCGGGTCCGGGTCCTTGAGGAGGTACGCCGTCGTGTAGGCGCCCACGGCGAGGAACGCGCCGTGCCCGAGGGAGAGCTGCCCGGACAGGCCGGTGAGCACGGTGAGCCCGCCCGCCGCGATCGCGAGGTAGGCCATCGTCGCCATCTGCGCGTTGCGGAACGGGCTGAGCGAGCTCAGCACGAAGAGGACGACGACCAGGGCGACCACGCCGATGACGAGGTGCCTGACCAGCGGGATGCCCCAGACGCGCTTGACCGCCGTCATCTCAGACCCTCCGCTCGGCGACGTGGGAGAACAGCCCGCCCGGCCGCACGAGCAGCACGAGCACGAGGATCCCGAGCGCGGTGATCGGGACGAGGTCGGAGGCGGCGTACCCGCTCACGAAGCTCAGCGCGAGGCCGAGCACGAGCCCGCCGACCACGGACCCGGCCGGGCTGTCGAGCCCGCCGAGCACGGCGGCGACGAAGCCGTAGACCACGACGGAGTCCATGAACTGCGGGAAGACGAGGCTGCCGCCCGCGACGAGCAGACCGGCGAGCGATCCGACGACCGCGGCGAGCGCCCAGCCGAGGGTGAGCATCTTCCCGACGCGTACGCCGAGGAGGCGCGCGACCTCGGGACTGAACGCCGAGGCCCGCATCTTGAGGCCGAGGTCGGTGAAGCGGAAGAGCGCGACCAGCAGGACGAAGACGACCGCGACCGCGATCAGGGTGAAGACCCCGAAGCCGGTGATCGCGAGGTTGTGGCCGCCGACGTGCAGGCCCTGCAGGCTGAACGGCGCCGGGAAGGACTTGTAGTCCTGCCCGAAGACGATCGCCGCGAGCGAGTGCAGGACGACGAAGAGCCCGAGGGTCAGGATGACGACGTTGAGGTCGGACTTGCCCTCGACGAAGCGGACCAGGCCGCGCTCGACGACCGCCCCGAGGACGAGGCCCGCGGCGAGGGCGACGACGAAGCCGAGCCAGTAGGAGCCGGTCGAGTCGATGACCTCCAGGCCGACGTACGTCGTCACCATGGCCATCGGCGCCTGGGCGAAGTTGACCACCCGGGTGGAGCGCCAGATCAGGCAGAGCGCGAGCGCGAAGGCGGCGTAGACCGCTCCGAGCGTCAGCCCGCCGAGGAGTGTGGTCCAGAACTGTTGCACGAGTCCCTCCTAGAAGCCGAGGTAGGCGTGGCGGAGCTTCTCGTCGGCGGCGAGCTTCTCGGCCTGGTCGCTGGCGACGACGCTGCCGAGGTTGAGCACGACGCCACGGTCGGCGATGGACAGGGCGCTGGCGGCGTTCTGCTCGACGAGGAGGACGGTGAGGCCCTCGGTCTCGACCAGGCTGCGCAGCAGCGCGAGGATCTGCGCGACGACCCGCGGCGCGAGGCCGAGGGAGGGCTCGTCGAGGAGCAGGATCCGCGGGGCGGCCATGAGTGCGCGGCCGATGACGAGCATCTGCCGCTCGCCGCCGGAGAGCACGTGGGCGGTCGCGTTGCGGCGCTCCTCGAGCACCGGGAACAGCCCGAAGACGCGGTCGAGGTCGACCGGGTCGGCGCCGGCGCGGCGGTGGAGGCCGCCGAGGCGGAGATTCTCGGCGACCGTGAGCTCGGCGATCACGCCGCGCCCCTCCGGCACGTGGGCGATCCCCAGGGCGGTCATCTCCTCCGGGGGCGTCCGGCTGAGGTCCTTCCCGTCGAGCACGACCCGGCCCTCGTTGGGGCGGACGAGCCCGGAGATGGTCCGCAGCAGCGTCGTCTTGCCGGCCCCGTTGGCGCCCAGGACGGCGGTCACCTGGCCCTCGGGCGCCTCCAGGCTCACTCCGCCGAGCGCGGTCACCGCGCCGTAGCGGGTGACGAGGTCCTCCACCGCGAGCATCAGCCCACCTCCCCGGACGGCACGCTGTGCCCGACCTGCTCGTGGTCGACGGCGTTGCCGAGGTAGGCGGCGAGCACGGCCGGGTCGCCCTGCACCTGCTCGGGCGTGCCGCTCGCGATCACCCGGCCGAAGTCGAGCACCATCACCCGGTCGCAGACCTTCATGACGAGGTCCATGTGGTGCTCCACCAGCATGGTCGCCGTGGAGTCGGTCAGCTCGCGGATGAGCTCGCCGAGCTCGTCCATCTCCTCGCGCGAGAGGCCGCTGGCGGGCTCGTCGAGCAGCAGCAGCCGCGGCTCGGCGACCAGGGCGCGCGCAAGGGCGACCTTCTTCCTGATCGCGTACGGCAGGCTGGGCGGCAGCCGGTCGGCGTACTCCTCGATGCCGAGGCGGGCCAGCGCCGCCCGGGCACGGTCGGTCAGCCGTGCCTCGTCGCGGCTGCCGAGCCCGACGAGCCCCGACCAGAAGCCGGCGCGGGCGTGGACCTCGGCGCCGACGACGACGTTCTCGAGCACGTTCATCCGGTCGAAGAGACCGAGCCCCTGGAGGGTGCGGGCGATGCCGTGCCGGGCCAGCCGCGACGGCCGGACCCGCGGCAGTCGCCGGCCCTCCCAGGAGAGCTCGCCCTGCTGCGGTGTCACGAATCCACAGAGCACGTTGAAGAGCGTCGTCTTCCCGGCGCCGTTGGGCCCGATGACGCCGAGCACCTCGTGCGGCGCGACCTCGAGCGAGACCCCTGACAGTGCCTGCACTCCGCCGAACCGCACCGACACGTCGCGCACCGCGAACAGCGGACCACCGTCCGACGCCGGATCCGGCTGTGGGTCTGGCTGTGGGTCTGGCTGGCCGTCGCCCATCGGCATCCCTCTCCTGTGGCCCCCACCTGTCGTTGTGACGGGGATCACTTTGGTCGCTCCGCACAGTCGCGGACATGGGCGGAGCGCCCAAATCTGTTCAGGCGCAGCGTCCTCATCTCGCCTGAATCGGGGACCCGGGCCTTGGCAGCACTGTGCGCTCGTGCGAGTCTTCGGGCGTGGGTGTGACGCACGACACATCGCCGCTGGGCGGCGAGGCTCTTCGGCTCGAGGTGGAGCGGGCGTGGGCCGGGCTGGTCCCGCGCGCCGACGCGATCGCCGACGACATCACGCTCACCCTGCTGGCCCGGGAGCGCGAGTGGTACGACGCCGCCGGGCCCGAGATCCAGGCCGACCTGCGGCAGAGCACCCGCGAGCACGTCCGGCTGGGGCTGCGCGCCATGGCCGGCCTGGCCGCGCCGGACGACCCGCTCGAGCTGTGGCGCGAGACCGGCCGGCGGCGGGCGCGGCAGGGCGTGCCGCTGGAGCTCGTGCTCAACGCCTACACGATGGGCACCCGGGTGCTGTGGGAGGCGCTCGTACGCCAGCAGAGCGAGCCCGGCTCACAGCTCGACGAGTACGTCGTCCTGGTGGCCGGCCGCCGGATCTGGTCCAACCTCGACGTGCAGAACTCGGTCATGTCGGCGGCCTACCGCAAGGAGAGCGCGCTGATGCAGCGCCGCGACCTGCAGCTGCAGGGGCGGCTGCTCGACGGGCTGGTCGAGGGGCGTGGCAGCGACCCCGCCTTCGCGACCGAGGTCCAGGAGGTGCTCGGCGTCGCCGCCGAGGAGCCGCTCGCCTGCGTGGTCGCGGCGTTCGACGGCGACCGGGACAGCCCGCTGCGCAACCCGGACGGTCGCCTCGAGGAGGCCGGGCTGACGTCGTACTGGCAGGTCCGCGGCGACCTCCACTTCGGCCTCATCCGGCTCGGCAGCCGCTCCACGGACGTCGTCGTGTCGCTGCTGCGGCAGTGCACGTCGGGCCGGGTCGGCGTCGCCGCCGCGGCCGGGCTGGCCGGCTTCTGCACCGCGTTCCAGCTGGCCAGCCACACCGTCGAGACGATCCCGCGCGGACAGGCCGAGGTGGCCGACGTCGAGGACCGGCTGCCCCGTGTGCTCCTGACCGCGAGCCCCGCGGTGACCGCGCTGCTCGTACGCCGAACGCTCGGGCCGGTCCTCGCCCAGCCGGCCCACCAGGCGGAGGTGCTCGTCGACACGCTGCGGGCCCTGCTCGCCCACCACGGCTCCCCCACCCACGCTGCGGAGGACCTGTTCTGCCACCGCAACACGGTGATGTACCGCATGCGGCAGCTGCAGACCCTCACCGGCCGGCGCATCGACGACCCGGAGGACCGGCTGCTGCTCCAGCTCGGTCTGATGGCGCTGGAGCGCTGAGCCCGTCCGCCGCGCCGTCAGACGGTGAGCTCGACCAGCTCCCCCAAGCGGGCCCGGTGGGCGCCGGGCAGTCCGAGGGCGAGCTGGTCGGCCTTGGCGCGCTTGAGGTAGAGGTGGGCAGGGTGCTCCCAGGTCATCCCGATGCCGCCGTGGAGCTGGATGGCCTCCTCCCCCGCGGTCACCGCGACGTCCCCGCACCACGCGGCGGCGACCCGGGCGGCGACCTCGGCCTCCTCGGTCGCGGGTCCCTGGTCGGCGAGCACCGCGGCGGCGTAGCGGGCCGCAGCCGCCGCCCCCTCCACACTCGTGTAGAGGTCGGCGAGCCGGTGCTTGAGGGCCTGGAAGCCGCCGACGACCCGGCCGAACTGGCGGCGCTGCTTGAGGTAGGCCACCGTCTCGGCGAGGCACCACTGCGCCAACCCGAGCTGCTCGGAGGCGAGCAGCGCGGTGCCTGCGAGCAGTCCCTGGCGTACGCCGGCGGCGCCGGCGTCGGCCGCGACGACGACCGGGGCCTCGGCCACCGCCGGTGCGTCGATGGTCACGTCGGCGAGCTGGCGGCTCATGTCGAGGGAGACGACCGGGGCGACGGGGACGGCGGCCACCGGCACGGCGCGCAGCTCCGTCCCGCCCGGGGTGCCGACCGGCACGATCAGGGTGTCGGCCTCCAGCGCCCCGGCGACGCTGCGGACGGTGCCGGTGCCGTCGCGCGTCCCCTCGGTCGGGGCGTCGATCGCGCTGGTGATCGAGAGCGCCAGGGCGGCGGTCGCCTCGCCCGCGGCCAGCCGCCCGAGCAGCTCCGTGCCGGCGTCCGTGGGCCGCGCGAGCAGGGCGGTGGTGGCGATCACGCTGCTGGTGAGGAACGGCACCGGGGCGACGTAGCGCCCCAGCTCCTCGAGCACGACCGCCGCCTCCCGCGCCGACGCGCCGGCGCCGCCGAGGTCCTCGGGGACGAGCAGTCCGGCGAGGCCGAGGTCGGTGGCCAGCCCCTTCCACAGGCCGGCGACGAGCGTCCGGTCGCCGTCGTAGATCGCGGACACGGAGCCGGGCTCGCAGCGGTCCGCGAGGAAGTCCTTGACGGTGCTGCGCAGGTCGTCCTCGAGCTCGGTGTAGAGCAGGTCGAGGTCCGCGCCCGGGGTCGGCTGGGCGGTCATCGCGGGATCTCCTTCCACGGCACGTCCTTGTCGACGCGGGGCTCGGCGGGCAGCCCGAGCACCCGCTCGGACACGATGTTGCGGAGGATCTCGGAGGTGCCGCCCTCGATGGAGTTCCCCTTGGCGCGCAGGTAGCGGTAGATCGCGTCGCGGCCGGTCATGACGACCTGCTGCGGCCGGCGCTCGGTCCAGCCGGGGTCGTCGTAGCGCAGTCCGTCGGCGCCGCGCAGCTCGATCTCGAGGCCGCTGAGCTGCTGGTTGACCTTCGCGAAGGTGAGCTTCATCGCCGACCCCTCCGGGCCGGGCTGGCCGACGGCGAGCTTCTGCCGCAGCCGCTGGCCGGTGAGCCTGGCGACCTCGGACTCCACCCACAGCCGCATCAGCCGGTCGTGGAGCTCGGGGGTGTGCTGATCGGGGTTGTCCCGCCACGCCTGCGCGACGACGCCAACCATCCCGCCCTCGCGCGGCATGGCGTTGCCGCCGATGGCGACTCGCTCGTTGTTGAGGGTGGCGTTGGCGACCCGCCAGCCGTCGCCGACGTCGCCGAGCCGGTGGCCGTCGGGGATGCGTACGTCGGTCAGGAAGACCTCGTTGAACTCCGCCTCCCCGGTGATCTGGCGCAGCGGGCGTACGTCGACGCCGGGGTCGTGCATGTCGCACAGGAAGTAGGTGAGCCCGCGGTGCTTGGGCACGTCGGGGTCGGTCCGGGCGACCAGGATCGCGAAGTCGGCGTTCTGGGCCCCCGAGGTCCACACCTTCTGGCCGTTGACGACCCAGGTGTCCCCGTCGCGTACGGCGCGGGTGGCGAGCCCGGCCAGGTCGGAGCCGGCGCCGGGCTCGCTGAAGAGCTGGCACCAGATCTCCTCCCCGCACCACAGCGGCTCGAGGAAGCGGTCCTTCTGCGCCGTCGTGCCGTAGGCGAGGATCGTCGGCGCGGCCATGCCGAGGCCGATGCCGTTCGTCCGCGGGTTGTTGTCAGGTGCCCCGGCCGCCACGAACAGCTCGTCGACGAGCGGCTGCATCGCGCGTGGCAGCCCGAGGCCGCCGTGCCCCTCCGGGAAGGCGACCCAGGCCAGTCCGGCGCGGTAGCGGGCGTGCAGGAACTCCGACCGGTCGGTGGTCGCCGGCGGGTGCTGGGCGAGGAACTCCTCGACCCGGCCGTGCAGCTCTTCGGGGGTCATCTCACGCCTCCCGCGTCGCGGCCTGGCGGCGGAGCTCGCTGCGGGCCAGCGCGTTCTTGTGCACCTCGTCCGGGCCGTCTGCGAATCGCAGGGTGCGGATGCCGGCGTACGAGCGGGCCAGCGGGAAGTCCTGCGACAGGCCACCGGCGCCGTGGGCCTGGATCGCCTTGTCGAGGATCCACTGGACCGTCGCCGGGGTGGCGATCTTGATGGCCTGGATCTCGGTGTGGGCGCCCTTGTTGCCGACCGTGTCCATCAGCCACGCCGTCTTGAGGACGAGCAGCCGCAGCTGCTCGATCCGGACCCGCGACTCGGCGATCCAGTCGCGGATCACGCCCTGCTCCGAGAGCGGCTTGCCGAACGCGACGCGGCCCTCGACCCGGGCGCACATCAGCTCGATCGCCTTCTCGGCGACGCCGATGGAGCGCATGCAGTGGTGGATCCGGCCCGGACCGAGCCGGGCCTGGGCGATGGCGAAGCCCATCCCCTCCTCGCCGATGAGGTTGGCGGCGGGGACGCGTACGTCGTGGAACTCGAGCTCGGCGTGGCCGCCGTGGTCGTGGTCGTCGTAGCCGTAGACCTCCATGCCGCGCCTGATCTCGAGGCCGGGGGTCTCGCGCGGGACCAGGATCATCGACTGCTGCTTGTGGCGCTCGGCGTCCGGGTCGGTCTTGCCCATGACGATGAGGATCCTGGCGTTGGGGTTCATCGCACCGGTGATCCACCACTTGCGGCCGTTGATGACGTAGCCGTCGCCGTCCTTCGTGATCCGGGTGCCGATGTTGGTCGCGTCGGAGGAGGCGACGTCGGGCTCGGTCATCGCGAACGAGCTGCGGATCTCGCCCTCGAGCAGCGGCTCGAGCCACTCCTTCTTCTGCTCGGGCGTGCCGAACTGCGCGAGCACCTCCATGTTGCCGGTGTCCGGGGCGGCGCAGTTGAGCGCGGCGGGGGCGAGGTGGCTGCGGCCGGAGATCTCCGCGAGCGGGGCGTACTGCAGGTTGGTCAGGCCCGCCCCCTCCTCGCCCGGCAGGAAGAGGTTCCACAGGCCACGCTTGCGGGCCTCGGTGCGCAGCTCCTGGAGCACCGGGACGGTGTCCCAGGCCCAGCGGTCCTCCTGGGCAGCGAGCTGCTCGTCGAAGACCGGCTCCGCCGGCTCGACGTACGTCGTCATGAAGTCGAGCAGGTCAGCCCGCAGCTCCTCGGTGCGGGCGTCGTGTGCGAAGTCCATCTGGTCCCTCCGGGGTGTGTGCCTGACGACGTCGTCAGGAGTCGAGCGCGCTCAAGCCGGCCTCGAGCAGCGGGTGGATGGCGTCGCCGACGGTGTCGAAGCCGGCACCGACGGTCTGGCCCTGCAGGTAGCGGTAGTGGATCCCCTCGAGGATCGCGGCGAGCTTGAACGCCGCCAGCCCGAGGTAGAAGCCGAAGTGGGTGAGGTCGCGGTGGCTGGCGGCGTCGTACCTCGCCAGCAGCTCGTCCTCCGGCAGCCAGCCCGGCGCCGTGCTCACGTCGGTCACGGTGCCGTCGGAGGACCAGTCGGCCATCCGCTGGTAGGTCACCAGGACGGCCAGGTCGGTGACCGGGTCGCCGAGCGTCGCCATCTCCCAGTCGACGACGGCGCGGATCCGGTCGTCGTCGCCGGTGAGCACGTTGTCGAGCCGGTAGTCGCCGTGGACGATCCCCGGCGGCGAGCCGACCGCCTCGACCTCGCCCACGCGCGCCTCCAGCCGGCGGTGGAGCTCCTCGGCGGCGGGCAGGTCGCGACAGTACGACGCGTCGAGCTGCTTCTTCCAGCGCCTGACCTGCCGGGAGAGGAATCCCTCCGGCCGGCCGAACGCCCCCAGCCCGACCTCGGCCGGGTCGACCGAGTGCAGCGCTGCGAGGACGTCGACGAGCTGCTCGGAGAGCGCGCGGGTGCGCTCGGGGCCCAGCGGCTCGAGCTGGCGCGCGTAGCGGTACGGCGTCCCCTCGATCCGCTCCATCACGTAGAACGGTGCGCCGAGCACCGACTCGTCGCGGCACAGCGCGTAGGTCGTCGGGACCGGCACCGCGGTGTCGCGGAGCGCGGTCATCACGGTGTACTCCCGCACCATGTCGTGCGCCGTCGCCAGCACGTGGCCGAGCGGCGGTCGCCGGACGATCCAGGTCGACGTCCCGTCGGAGACCTCGTAGGTGAGGTTGGACTTGCCGCCGGAGATGTGACGGGCGGTCAGGGGGCGGCCGTTGGTCGAGCTCGCCTCGTTGGTCGAGCCTGTCGAGACCACGTGCTCGGCGAGCCACGGCGCGAGCCGGTCGAGGTCGAGCCCGGGCAGGCTCTCGGTCGAGGCGCTCATGCGGCGCCTCCCAGTGCCGGGAGGAGCTCGGCCAGCGCGACCCGGGTGGCTGACGGCTCGGTGTGCAGCAGGCCGTGCATGCCCGCCTCGCGCGCGCCGATCACGTTGGGCTCGGCGTCGTCGACGAAGACGCACTCCTCGGCAGCGAGGCCGAGCCGGTCGAGCACGAGGTCGTAGATCGCCGGGTCCGGCTTGCGCAGGCCCACCTCCCCCGAGATGACGATCGGGTCGAAGAGCGCGTCGATCCGGTCGCGCGGGTAGGTGTTGCCCCAGCTGTTGGACAGCAGCGCCACGCGTACGCCGGCGGCACGCAGCTCCTCGGCGAGCGCCCACATGGCGGGGTCGGGGCGCATGCCCCGGAACAGACGGCCGAGCACGCCGACAGGGTCGACCGGGCTGCCGTCGTGGGTCCTGAGACGGGCGGCCAGCAAGGCGTCGAACTCCGGCATCGGCAGCTCGCCGAGCTCGAGCCGGTGGATCGGCGTGCCGTCCTCGGCGTTGCGGCCCAGCCACTCCTTGAGGACGGCGCTGAAGCTCTCCGGCTCGATCCCGTCGGCCTCGAGCCACGCCGCGATCGAGTCGGCGACCGGCGTCGTCAGCACCCCGCCGTAGTCGAACACCACCGCGCCGACGGTGGTTGAGGAGGTTGCGCTAGCAACCGTCTCGACGGTGGTTGAGGAGGTTGCGCTAGCAACCGTCTCGACGGTGGTTGAGGAGGTTGCGCTAGCAACCGTCTCGACGGTGGTTGAGGAGGTTGCGCTAGCAACCGTCTCGAAACCACCCGCCCCGCTCATGACACGACCCCCGCGTCGTAGACGACGCGCCCGACGGTGGTGCCGTCGGCGAGGCGTTGTACGCCGTCGGCGACCCGCTCCAGCGGAAGGCGCTCGCTGACGAGCGGCCTGATCGCGCCCTCGTCGGCGAGCCGGACCAGCTCGCGGTGGCACTCGGCGACCAGCGCGGGCATCTTCTGGTTGTAGAGCCCCCAGTGCAGCCCGAGGATCGAGTAGTTCTTGATCAAGGCGTGGTTGAGGGCCGCCTCCTGGATCCGGCCGCCGGCGAAGCCGATGACGAGGATCCGGCCCTCGAACGCCACGCACTTGGTCGAGCGGTCGTAGGTGTCGCCGCCGACCGGGTCGTAGACCACGTCGGCGCCGCGTCCGCCGGTCGCCTCCTTGACGACCGCGACGAAGTCCTCGGTGTGGCGGTCGACCACGACGTCGGCGCCGAGCTCGGCGGCCACCTTCGCCTTCTCCGGTCCGCCGACGACGCCGATCACCGTCGCGCCGGCTGCCTTGCCGAGCTGGACGGCGGCGCTGCCGACGCCACCGGCGGCGGCGTGGACCAGCAGGGTCTCCCCCGGCCGGATCGCGGCCCGGCGGTGGAGCGCGAACCAGCCGGTCTGGTAGCCGATGTAGAGCGAGGACGCCTCCGCGTCGCCGAGCCCGCCGGGCGCCGGGAACGTGGTGGCGGCGTCCATGAGGGCGAGCTCGCCGAACCCGGCGTGCGGCATCGCCCCCGCGCCGATCACCCGGTCGCCGGGGCTCACGTCGGTGACCCCCTCGCCGGCCTCGACGACCTCGCCGCACAGCTCGACGCCGGGGGTGAACGGCAGCTCGGGCCGCACCTGGTAGAGCCCCCGGCACATGAGCACGTCGGGGAAGTTGGCCGGGGAGGCGAGCACGCGGACGACGAGCTGGCCCGGGCCCGGGCGCGGGTCCTCGACCTCGGCCAGCCGCATCACGTCCCTGGGCTCGCCGAGCTCGGCCACGCGCCACGCCCTCACGACAGCACCCCCTGCTCCTCGAGTCGTCGCTGGATCCGGTTCATGCCACCGAGCCAGCGGTCGGTGTCGGTGGCCCGATGGGAGTAGTAGCCCGCCACCTGCGGGTGCGGCAGGATCAGGAAGCGGTCGTCCTGGGCCGCCTCCCACATCGCGTCGGCGACCTGGTCGGGGGTCAGGGCGACGTCGTGGCTGAGCAGCCCCTGCAGCTCCCCGGAGCGCTCGAGCATCGAGGTCTGCACGCCCTGCGGGCAGATCGCCTGGACGACGACCCCGCGGTGGCGGTAGGTCACCGAGAGCCACTCGGCGAAGGCGACGACGGCGTGCTTGGTGACGGAGTACGCCGGCGCGCCGACCATCGTGAGCAGGCCGGCGGCCGAGGCCGTCACGACGTACCTCCCGCCGCCCTTCTCGAGCCACTCGGGCACCAGCCGGCGGGCCGTGCGCACGTGCGCGAGCACGTTGACGTCGTACGACGCCGCCCAGTCCTCCTCGGAGGCGTCGAGTCCGCGGCCGCGGTCGATGCCGGCGTTGCCGTACCACGCGTCGATCGTGCCGAGGTGGTCGCGGGCGGCGTCGACGAGGGCGCCGACGCCGGCGTCGGTGGCGACGTCGGCCACCACCGGGTGGGCGCCGAGCTCGGCCGCGGTGGCCTCGAGCGCGTCGGCGTCGAGGTCGGCGACGACGACCCGGCACCCCTCGGCGGCGAGGCGGGCGGCGAGGCCGCGGCCGATGCCGCGGGCAGCCCCCGTGACGACGACGGCGCTGTCCGGCCCCAGGCCGGCGGTCGCGGCGGCCATCAGACGGCGCCGCCGGCGATCGTCACGCCGCCGTCGACCGTGAGCAGCTGGCCGGTGACCCAGGCGGCGTCCTCGGAGAGCAGGAAGGCCACGGCGCCGGCGATGTCCTCCGGCGTGCCGAGGCGCTTGAGCGGGTAGGCCGAGGCGACCTCCTGCTCCTTGCCCTCGTAGAGGAGGGTGGCGAACTTCGTCTTCACCACCGCGGGGAGCACGGCGTTGACCCGGATGTCCGGGCCGAGCTCGACGGCGAGCTCCTGCGTGATGTAGTTGAGCATCGACTTGCTGGCGCCGTACATCGCCAGCAGCGGCGACGGGTCGAGCCCGGCCACCGACGACACGTTGACGACCGCACCGCCGTGCTCGCCCATCCACGCCTTGCGGACCTGCTGGACCCAGGAGATCCCGGCGAGGCAGTTGACCTCGATCGTCTTGCGCGCGGCGCCCAGGTCGAGGTCGACCAGGCCGCCGGCGACCGGGTTGATCCCGGCGTTGTTGACGAGCAGGTCGGCGCCGCCGAACGTGTCGATCGCCGCGGCGACGACCTCGGCCTGGTGGTCGGCGTCGTCGGCCTTGCCGGCGATGCCGAGCGCGTGGTCGGCGCCGCCGAGCTCCGCCACCGCCTCGGCGAGGGCCTCGGGCTTCCGGGCGGTGATCACCACCCTGGCGCCCTCGTCGACGAGCCGCTGGGCGATGCCCAGCCCGATCCCCCGGCTCGCACCGGTGACGATCGCCGTACGCCCCTCGAACCGCCCGTTCAACGCCTGCATCCGCTCTCCTCCCGGTCACCCTTCTGGGCGAGCCTCTTGGCAAGTGACTAAGCGCTTGCTTAGTGTGTGACGACGCTCACTGTAAGGCGTCGGAACGGCTGAGGGAAGGGGGTGGCGATGAGCGGCTCACGACAGGCTCGGCCACCGGCGACCGCAGATGGCTCGGTCGCGCCGGACGGGTCCCGGGCCAGGCTCCGCGCAGCGGCCGTCGCCGCCTTCGCCGAGCGCGGCTTCCACGGCACGACGACGCGCGACATCGCGACCGCCGCGGGGATGAGCCCGGCGGCGCTCTACGTCCACCACCGGTCGAAGGAGGAGCTCCTCCACGAGCTCTCGCTCGCGGGCCACCAGGCCACGATCGACCTCATCAAGGAGGCGCTCGACTCCTCCGAATCCCCGACCGAGCAGCTGCGAGCGCTGGTGCACTCCTTCGCCGTGCACCACGCCCGCGGCCACACGTCAGCGCGGGTCGTGAACTACGAGCTGGCCTCACTCAGCCCCGAGCACCTCGCCGGCATCCTCGCGCTCCGGCACGAGATCGACACCCTCGTCCGCGGGGTCGTCGAGGCCGGTGTGGCGGCCGGCGAGTTCGACGTACCCAACCCGCGGCTTGCCGCCACCGCGCTGCTCTCGCTCGGCATCGACCTCGCCCGGTGGTACCGCGACGACGGAGGCTGGTCACCCGAGGACGTCGCCGATGGCTACGCCGAGATCGCGCTCAGGATCGTCGGCGTGCCGCGCTGACTCGCTCAGCCGTCGACGACGACCTCGATCCTCTGGAACTCCTTGAGCTCGGTGTAGCCCGTGGTGGCCATGGCGCGCTTGAGGGCGCCGATGAGGTTCATGGTGCCGTCAGCGGTGTGGGAGGGGCCGAAGAGGATCTCCTCGAAGGTGCCGACGGTGTCGAACTCCACGCGCTGGCCGCGCGGCAGCTCGGCGTGGTGGGCCTCGGCGCCCCAGTGGAAGCCGCGGCCCGGGGCGTCCGACGCACGGGCGAACGGCGAGCCGACCATCACCGCGTCGGCGCCGCAGGCGATCGCCTTCGCGATGTCGCCGGAGCGCCCGACGGCGCCGTCGGCGATGACGTGGACGTAGCGCCCGCCGGACTCGTCGAGGTAGTCGCGGCGGGCCGCGGCGACGTCGGCGACGGCCGAGGCCATCGGCACCGCCACGCCGAGCACGGTCCGGGTGGTGTGGGCGGCGCCCCCGCCGAACCCGACGAGTACGCCGGCGGCGCCGGTGCGCATCAGGTGCAGCGCCGCCTGGTAGGTGGCGCAGCCGCCCACGATGACCGGCACGTCGAGCTCGTAGATGAACTCCTTGAGGTTGAGCGGCTCGGCCTGCGAGGAGACGTGCTCGGCGGAGACCGTCGTACCCCTGATGACGAACATGTCCACGCCCGCGTCGACCACGGTCTTCGCGAACTCCTTGGTGCGCTGCGGTGACAGCGCGCCGGCCACCGTGACCCCGGACGCGCGGACCTCGCGCAGCCGCTCGGTGATGAGCTCGGCCTGGACCGGCTCGGCGTAGATCTCCTGCAGCCGCCGAGTCGCGTCGATGCCGCTCAGTGTCGCGACCTCGGTCAGCAGCGGCTCGGGGTCCTCGTAGCGCGTCCAGATGCCCTCGAGGTTCAGCACGCCCAGACCGCCGAGCTTGCCGAGCCTGATCGCCGTCTCGGGCGACATCACCGAGTCCATCGGCGCCGCGAGGACCGGGATGTCGAACCGGTAGGCGTCGATCTGCCAGTCGGTGCTGACCTCCTCGGGGTCACGCGTACGCCGGGAGGGCACGATCGCCACGTCGTCGAACGCGTAGGCGCGCCGCGCCCGCTTGCCTCTGCCGATCTCGATCTCGGTCACCGGGGAAGTCTATTGCCCCGCGCCCGCGCCACTGGAATGGTCGTACGCATGGCGATCCGCGGCCTCACCGGCTGGCTCGGCGTCGTGCTCGGGACACCGGACCCGCCGGCGCTGGCCCGCTTCTACTCCAGGCTGTTCGGTTGGGCGATCTCCTCCGAGGGCCCGACCCGGGCGGCCATCCGTTCTGCCTGTTCCGAGACGCCGAGCAATAGCTGCGCTCAGGAGCGGGACAGCAGCGCGAGGGCGTCGGCCGCAGCCGTGCCCTCCTCGGCGTGGTAGAGCACCATCCGCTGGCTGGTCTCGGGGAGGAGCATCGCCTCGTACGACAGGTCGAGCCGGCCGACGAGCGGATGGCGGAACCGCTTGACGCCGTAGCCGCAGTCGAAGACCGGGTGCTCCGCCCAGAGCGCGGCGAACCAGTCGCTGCGCTGCGCCAGCTCGCCGACGAGGCAGCTCAGCTTGGCGTCGTCGGGGAACAGCCCCGAGGAGTAGCGCAGGAAGCCGACGATCGCGCGGGCCATCTCGTCAGGGTCGGCGTACAGCTCCGATCCGCCGGGCTCGAGGAAGAAGAGCCTCGCCTGGTTCGGCCGGCACCCGGCGCGGTCGGGGGCGTCGTACGGCAGGTCGTGGGCCATCAGCCGGTGGCCGAGCGGGTTCCAGGCGAGGATGTCGTTGGAGTGATCGACGATCAGCGCGGGGCCCGGCGCTGCCTCGACGAGCGCCCGCGCCGACGGCCGCGGCCGCTCGACCGGCGGCCGCGACGGGTCGGCGACCGGACGCGCGAGCCGGCGCAGGTGGGCGTGCTCGCCGGCGGTGAGCCGCAGCGCGCGGGCGAGCGCGTCGATGACGCTGTCTGAGGCGTTGTGGTGGTCGGACTGCTCGAGCCGGGTGTAGTACGTCGGGCTGACGCCCGCCAGCTGCGCGAGCTCCTCGCGCCGCAGGCCGGGCACCCGGCGGGCGCCGTACGACACCAGGCCGGCGTCCTCCGGGCTGATCGCCGCGCGGCGGCTGCGCAGGAACTCTCCGAGCTCGGTCGTCATGACTCCCATAGTGCGGCCGGGCGGCGGATTGTTCCTGACCCTGTCAGTGCCAGGCACGCCGGTGGGTGGCACGCCGGTGGGTGCCCGCGCAGGGGTCTCGCTGCTCCCGTCGGCGGCCAGCAGCGTGGAGAACATGACGACCACGCTCCCGCAGACCGGGCGGGCGGAGCAGGCGATGACGCGCAGCCAGGTGCTCGTGCTGCTCCTCCTGCTCGCCTCCCAGTTCACCCTGACCGTCGACTTCTCGATCCTCAACGTCGCGCTGCCGACCGTCGGCGCCGGCCTCGGCTTCTCCGACGCGAACGTGCAGTGGATCGCCACCGCGTTCTCGCTCTGCGCCGCGGGCTTCACGCTGCTCTTCGGCCGCATCGGCGACTACGTCGGCCGGCGCAGGATCTTCCTCGCCGGTCTCGTCGCCCTCGGGCTCGCGTCGCTGCTCGGCGGCCTCGCGAGCTCGCCGCAGGTGCTGCTCACCGCGCGCGTCGCGCAGGGCCTCGCCACCGCCGCGGTCACGCCGGCGGCGCTCTCGCTGCTCACCGTCGCCTTCCCCGAGGGGCCGCTGCGGCAGCGCGCGCTCGGGCTCAACAGCGTCGTGATGTCGACGGGCTTCACCGGTGGGGCGATCCTCGGCGGCGTACTCACCGACCTGCTGTCGTGGCGCTGGGCGTTCCTCGTCAACGTGCCGGTCGTGCTCGTCGTGGTCGCGATCGCACCCTTCGTGCTGCGCGACTCACCGGACCGGGAGCGCACCCGGCTCGACCTGCCCGGCGCGGCGCTGGTGACGACCGGCCTGCTCGCGCTCGTGTACGCCGCCACCCGGCTCGGCGAGCACGGCGGCTCCGACCCTGTCGGGCTGGGCGTGCTCGCCGTCGCGGCGGTGCTGTTGGTCGCCTTCTGGCGGGCCGAGGGCACTCACGCGCACCCGCTGGTGCCGCTGCCGATCCTGCGGCGGCCCACGATCTTCTGGGGCAATGTCGTGGGGTTCGTGACGTTCGCGATGGAGCCGGGGCTGGTGTTCCTCTCCACGATGTACTTCCAGCACGTGCTCGGCCTGAACCCGCTCGAGACCGGTCTGATGCTCGGCACGATGGGGCTCGGCGCGATCATCGGCGGCTCGGTCGGTCCGCGGGTGATCCGCGCGGTCGGCGTACGCCGCACGGCAGCGGGCGGTCTGCTCGTCCAGGCCGTCACGACGGGAGCCCTGGTCCTGCTCGGCCACTCGGCCGGCGGGTCGCTGTGGTTCTACGGCGTCGTGACCTTCGTCGGCGCGGTCGGCCACGTCTGCGCGATCGTCGCGTTCATGATCGCCGCCACCTCGGGACTGCCGGACCGCGAGCAGGGCCTCGCCACGGGCGTCGCGACGATGACCCAGCAGGTCGCGATCGCCGTCGGCGTACCCGTCATGAGCGCCGTCGCCACCGCCGCGGGCGGGATCGACTCACTCCCCGCCCTGCGTACGGCGGTCGCCGCCGACGCAGCCCTCGTCATGACTGGCGCGCTCGTCGTCGCCTGGGGCCTGCGCGCGCGCCAAAGTGTCACCGTGACAGTTCGCGGATGAAGTGACCGCTGATGTGTGGCGAGGTCAATCGGTCGAAGCAACGCTGGGTCAGGCTGCTTGGTCGAGCAGCTGGGCCAGCCGTTGGGCTGGGGTCTGTAGGTCCAGGGTAGGCCGTGGCCGCTGGTTGAGGGTGGCGGCGATGCG